>JBBRLQ010000026.1:0-111925 GCA_038231275.1 Polyangiales bacterium | reverse complement strand
TTGCCGTCGAGGTAGTGCTTGTAGGTGAAGAAGCGATCGGCGGGCGCGACCTCCATGTTCCCGTCGTTCTGCTTCGGCGCGCGCAGCGAGTTGATGACCGAGTACTCGTGCTGCAGATACCCCTCGATGGTGTTGTTCTCGTCGGCGCGCTCGTACTCGATGAACTTGTGGAACGCGTCGTAGAGCGTCTTGGGGTTCGCGTATGCGCCGCTGATCAAATAGTAGAGGGTCGCGCCGAGAGAGTAGATGTCCGCCGGTCGACCTACGCTCTTCTGGACCTTCGCGCGGACGTTCGATTCGCTCGTGTCGCGGTACGGGCGCGCGAGGACGATGCGCTTGCGCGCGCGATCGGCGTAGAGGATCGGGTACTGCTCGCCGCGGTTGAAGAGGGAGAACGTGTCGTTTTTGGCGATCTGGATGTAGAAATCCTCAAAATACTCGACCTCGGGCACGCCTTGCTGCGTGTTGACGAGGAGCTCGATGATGTTCGTCTCCTGCTCGGGGCTCTGGAAAAAGAGCGTCCCGGGGACCGCTTTCATCTGCGTCATCCCGAAGTTCACGTCGTCGTCGCGGAGCTTGGCGACGTTGAAGTCGGCGAGGCGGACCTCCAGCGTGGAGCCGCGGAGGTTGGGGTTCGGCAGCCCGACGAGGACGTTCGCGGGCTTGATGTCGCGGTGGCACATGTTCCGGATCAGGTGCGCGTACTCGACGGCGCTGGCGATCGGGATCACGTAGTCGAGCACGCGGAAAATGCGCTCGCGCATGTCGCATGCGAGGAGCTCGTCCTTCTTGCCCTTGGTGCGCGAGCCCTTGAGCCGCTCCTCGAGGCTCATCTCGAGCCGCTCCAGGATCATGAACTCGCAGTCGACCTTGTCGCGGATGATCGGCGGGATGAACTCGGTGTCCTCGAGCTCGCCGCTCGCCATGAGCTCGACGATGTTCGGGTGCCCCTGCACGCGCTCGAGGAGCTCCTTCTCCATCTGGAAGCGCATGTGATCCTCCTCGCACACGCCCTTCTGGAGGATCTTGATGACGATCTCGCGGCGGTAGTCGGTCTTCGACTCGAGCCAGCGCTCCTCGCCGAGGTAGACCTTCGCGAAGCGGCCGCTCCCGAGCTCGATCGGCATGCCGCGCGCGTCGAGGACGAACGAGTAGGCGCGCCCGCGGGTGACGTGGCTGGCGGCGGTGCGGTAGCCCTTCTGCGGATCGGCTGTGTGGAGCGCCAGCATCTGCGTGCCGCCTGAGAGCGGCTGCATCTGCATCGGCATCGGCGGATGCTGCGAGTGCTGTTGCTGTTGCTGTTGCTGTTGCCCTTGCTGCTGGGCGGCGGCATGCATCATCGACGACGGCGGATGATGTTGGGGAGGCGACGGCGCCTGCTGCGTCATCCCGAGCGGCGACGGAGGACCGCTGTGCGCGTGCGCGGTGGGCGAGATCCCCGACGGGGTCATGCTGCCGGGGTTCGGCGGACCCGGAACGGGGAACGCTTGCGACGACGGCGGGCGGCTCTGCAACATCCCACGCATCGACGGCGGCGGCCCGCTCTGCTGCGGGGGCCGGGGAGGCGGCTGGGGTTGGAGAGGATTCGCGGCCACGGCGGTCTGCGGCTCGCTGTCACGCTCACGTTGCTGCTGCGGCGCGATCGGGCCGTTGCCGATCGGCTGCGGAGTGAACGCCGTCGGCGTGGAGATGTGGACGAACTGGCCCCGCGGACCGGGCGGCGGCCCCATCGGGCGGACCGGCGGGCGCGGACCCTGGGCCGCGCCGGGCACCGCCATGTGCGTCTCGACGGGCGTCGCGTCGTCGAGCGCGTCGTCCGTCACCACCGTTGGCTGCGAGGGCTGGCGTGTCGGCGGCACTGGTGGCGCGTTCCTTTGGCCCAACGAAGTCTCCCTGGCCAGGAACTTGCGCGCGTTTGCTTACCCGCGCTTGCACATGGCCACTAGCTCACGATCGTCCCCGAGGTGCACGACCACGGCCGACGATGCATTCTCGTAGGGTATCACCAACTCTTGGCCGTCCACGAGAAACACGCGCCCTGTGTGAGCTGGTGTACCGAAAGACCACGAGACGCGGCCGATCTTCTCCCGCTGTGCCGACACCAGATCGACCGACCCGTCCTGGGTCGCGACGATGGCCGGCGTCGGGCGCGTGGCGCGATCTGCCCATGCGACGAAACAGTTGAGCCCCTTGATGTTGATCCGGAGCGGGGTGTGGGGAATGGCGATCATCGAGATGCGAAAACGCAGCTCGCCCGTGGCGGTCGCGCGCGTGAAGTCGATGGCGTCGTTCACCTCGACCAAGCGCACGCGGTAACGGCCGACCGTCTCCTCGCGCTCCGTCGCGACGACCGGCTCTTCCGGAGCGTCCGGCCTCGGCATGATCGCCTCGAGCTCGACGGTGACCGAGTCCATCTTCTTCCGCATCGGGGGCGGCCCGGACGGCGGGCGTGGCGGCGGCGCGCCCGAGGGCGAACGAGGTGACGGCGGCGGAACGCTCGACCGGGGCGGCAACGCCGGTCGCAGCGCGGCGCGGACGCGCGCATGAAATTCGGCGGGCGATGGGATCCGCTTCTTCGGATCCGCCGCCATCGCCGCGGCGAGCACGCCGACGAGCGGCCCGTCCACCGTCCGATCGCGGAGTCGTCGCTGCATCAGATCGTCGGAACGTACGCGGGCGCTGAACGTGGCGCGGGCGTCCGGATCGTCGAAGGGGGGTCGTCCGGAGATCATGAAGAGCGTCAGCAGGCCGAGCGCATAGACGTCGGTGTACGGACCTTCGGGCGCGCCGCACAGCTGCTCGGGGGCCGCCCAGCGCGGGGAAAATAGGGCGATCGTGCTCAGCGCGCCCGTGGCGTCGTCTTCGCCGGGGCCCACCGGATCTCCAGGGCGGCGCTGCTTCTTCAGTTCGCTCCGCGCAATGCCGAAGTCGGCGAGCTTCGGGACGAGTGTCTCGCCGATGCGCGCGAACAGGATGTTCGACGGCTTGATGTCGCGGTGGATGATGCGGTTCGCGTGCGCCTCGGTGACCGCCGCGGTCATCGGCTCGAGGATCCCTTCGATCGCGTCACGATCGAGCGGCCCGCTCCGTCGGACGCGGCCCTCGAGGTTGCCGCCGTCGAGGTACTCGCTGATCTGGAAGGGGCGCTGCGTCTCGTCGAGGTACCCGAAATCGTAGATGCGCAGGGTGTTGGGGTGCTGGAGCTTCGAGAGCGCGAGCGCCTCCTGCAAAAAATGCGAGTACGTGGCTTGGTACACGCTGCCGCCGGCGGTGCTACCCGAGCCTTCGAGGACCAGGCGCAAAAGCTTCACGCAGACGACGCGATCGAGGCGGTCGTCCATCGCGCGGTAGATGCTGGCCATCCCGCCAGAGCCCACGCGATCGATGATCGTGTAGCGGTCGAGGAGCCGCGTGCCCTCCGGAAGCTCGCCGGGCTCGGCCTTGGGCGTCTCGTGCGTGTCGGGCCCGAGGGGCATCTCCTCGCAGCGTATCAGCAAACCCGCGCGGCGCGCAGAGACCGGGCATCGCGACCCGGCGGCCGGTTTGGGGTCAGCCGGCGAGCGTTCGAACCAGCTCCCATTCGGCGAGGAACTGCGCGCGCGCCACGTTCGGCGTGACGTGCGCGAAATAGACGCTGGTGGTCGCGGCGAGGACGCGCACCTGCTCGACGAGCGCCTCCCAGGTGGTCGAGAAGGGATCGCTCATCGCGATCATGACGTCGGCGACGTCCTTCGAGAGCGCCTCACGATCGGCCCAGAGGACACGGTTCTCGGGGAAGATCGTGTACGCGCGGCCGTCGATCTTCTGCAGCACGAGCCCGCAGTGGACGAGGCCTCCGGTCTTGGCCGAGCGCACCGCCTCTGCAGGCTTGGGCGCCATCGAGCTCGTACGAGCGGACCGTTCCAGGAGGCGCACCACGTCGGAGCTGCTCATCATGTACGTAGTCAACTAGCATACACTTCCCCCTACGCAACCCGCGACCCAGGAATCTTCGTTCAGCGACGGGAAAGATCCACTGCGCGCCACATGTACCAGGCGGCCACCGAGCGAAACGGGCGCCATTTCTCCGCGCGTTTCGTCATCTGCGCGGGGCTCGGCATGCCGCGCGTGCGGAACGTCGTCTTGAATCCGAGGCGGACGCCAAAGTCGGAGACGGGCAGAACGTCGGGGCGGCCGAGGCGGAACATGAGGAGCATCTCGACGGTCCAGCGCCCGATTCCGCGGACCACGGTGAGGCGCTCGACGATCTCGTCGTCGGTCATCTTCGCGAGCGCGGGGAGGGTGGGGACGGTGCCGTCCTCGGCCTTCGCGGCGAGGTCCTTGAGCGCGGCGAGCTTGCTGCGCGAGAGGCCGGCCATGCGGAGATCGGACTCCGAGGCGCCGAGGATGTCGCGCGGCGTGAACGCGGGGCGGGCGAAGAGCGCCTTCACGCGCCCGAGGATGGTCGCGGCCGCCTTGCCGTGGAGCTGCTGGTAGACGATCGATTCGGCGAGCGCGAGAAACGCGCCCTCCGTCTCTTTCAACGTGAGCGTGAAGGGGCCGGCGCGGCGGATCAGATCGGCGAGCTTGTCGTCTTGCGCAGAGAGGTGCGCGATCGCCTCGGCGGGGTCGTAGGGGAGAAGCGTGCCCTCGCCGGCGCGTACGGCGAAGAGGGGCGCGTCGTCCTTCTTGTCGCCGAGCGTCACGCCTTCGAGCGCGAGGAGGGCGGCCTTGGTCACGCGACCGCCGTACGCCGAGAACCCCCCCGCGCGATCGCCGGCGGCGAGGACGCGGTGGCAGGGGACGAGGAGCGGGATCGGGTTCTTCGCCATCGCCTGGCCGACGGCCCGCAGCGCACTCTTCGATCCGGCGCGCGACGCGAGCTCGCCGTACGTGACCGTCTCGCCGGGCTTCACGCCGCGCAACGCCGCGTAGACCTTGGCGTGGAAGGGCGGAACGCCGGAGAGATCGAGCGGCTCCTCGTCGAAGCGCTGCGGCGAGCCTTCGAGGTGGCGCGCGACGCGCTTCAGCGTGTCCTTCAGCCACTTCGGCGGCGTTGCTTCGTCGTGGCCGGCGAGCCGCGCGCGGGCGTCGGCCTCGATTCGCTCGGGGAGCTGGAATCGGAGGATGCCGTCGTCGCTCCACGCGATCGCGCACGGGCCGATCGGCGTCTCGAAGAGGTGGAATTTGCCCATCGCCCGCTCAACCACGGCCTGGCGGAAGAAGGCGACCGCGGCTCTCGGCCGCGCCACGCACGCCGCGGTGAAGGACGATGCCGCGGCCTGCCTGACGACCGTGCGAGAACGCCTCGTTTCGTTGCGCGCTTGCGTGGCGGACGTGGCGGACGTGCGGGTGGCGGACGCGGAGGTACTGCCCGAGATCGCCGTCGCGGACCCACACGAGCCCTTCGCTCTTGTGTTGCGCGGCGCTCCTCGAGAGCTTCTCTGCGAAGCCTGTCATCACCCCCGCGAGGAAGGTGCGCCGATCGCGGTTCCCGTCGATTCCGCGCGTGGCTTTGTGCTCGCTCCACAGGCGCTCGGCGGTGGCGCGCATGAAGTCGTGCACGTACTCCGCGATCTCGAGGTTCGCCGGCGAGCCGCACGCTTCGAGGACGCTCCCGCGCTTCCCTTCGAGGGGGCGGTAGACGGGGACCCAAATGACGTCGACGAAGAAGTGCTTGCCGATGACCATGGCGAGGATGCGCTCGGCCTCGGTGACGCGGCCGGTCGGCGCGCCGAAGTGCTTCCAGCCGTAGCCGCGCCCGGCCGCGTCGCGGCGGACCTCGAGGTTGTGCTTCAGCATGAGGCGCTGCGCGGCGGCGGCGGCGGCCTCGGCCTCGTGCTGGTTGGGGCTCTCGGCGAGCGCGAGGAGGCGCGCGATGCGGGTTGCGATGCGCTCCTCGCCGTCGTTCTTCGCCGTCGGCATTCCGGCGGCGGCCGCGTCGATGCCCAAGCGCGCGCACGCCGCGCGGAACGCAGGGCCGTGTGGTGACTCGCTCGACTCGCCCAGCGTCTCGTTCACATACTGGTGCGCCATCTCGTGCTTCATGACCTCGAGCACGACGCCCCACGGTTGCGCCAGCACGAGCGGGCGCGAGATTTCGAGCGTGCGCGTCTCACGATGCCAGCGCCCGAGGTGGCCGCGCGTAGGCACGAGCACGATCTGCGGCGCCGTCAGCCCGTCCTTGAAATAGAGGCGATTGAGGTGGAGCCACTCCAAGGCGAGCTCGCGCACGAGCAGCGTCTCGAGCTTCGCCGTCAGCGCCGCCAGGCCCGCGTCCGCCATTCCGACGCGACCCTTAGCACGGTCACGGCGACTTTTCCCCGTCCTCGAGCGCTCGCTCGAGCTCCAAATAAAACGCGACGAGATCTTCCTCACGGTGCCCCTGCCGGAAGAAGCGGTAGACGCGCCCGATCGGCCACACGCGAAGGTTCGGCCCGAGGAGCATCGCCCAGCGGCCCGGCTCGTCGCCCGACACGTCCACCCACGCGCCGCCGAGCATGCGCGCGAGGATTTCCGAGAGGAGCGCGCCGTGCCGCGTGAGCTCGGTCTCGAGCTTCTTCTCGGTCTTGGGATCCGAGCCTCCGTCTCCGAATCGGCGGCGGAGGTGCCGCTGCATGGCCTCGATCGCCATCGCGTTCGTCTTGAGCGCCGTGCCGTACCAGATCCTGTAGTCGCGCCCCAGCGCGCGCGCCTGCCGCGTCATCGCGACGCGCATCTGCGCGGGCGTCGTCGGGGTCGCGCCTTCCTCGAGGGTCGCGTCGTCGAGGCCGGCGGGGAAGGGAAGCGTCTCGACGATCTCGGAGCGAGCTGCCCTCGTGCGATGCGCCTTCGGCGGCGGCTCGCTTCCGGCAGCGTCGATGATGGTCTCGTCCTTGGGGCGGGTCTCGGGGCGCGCGGCGCGTCGCGGGGCCGGGGTCACCACGAACGCGGGGCTTGGCGCGGGCGGCTTCGCGGGCTCGCTCGCGTACGGAGGGAGCGACGCACCCGCCGGCGCCGCGCGATCCGGCTCCGAGGCGAGGAACACGATCGGCGACGGCTCGATCACGGCGACCGGCGGCGGCTGTCCCGACTCGTTCGTCGGCGCGGTCGTCTTCAAGATCTCGAGCGCCGTGATCCGCACGTCCTCCGGTGTGTCGAGATCCGAGACGAGCTCCTTCGCGAGGTGCCGCGCGTGCCCGAGCTCGCCCGACGCCAGCCACGCGCGCGCGGCGAGGATCGCGAGCTCGGGCATCGTCCCGGCGCGCTCCGCCATCGCGGAAAGGAATTTCGCGACCTCGCGGATGTGCGCGTCGCCCTTCAGCAGCTCGGTGTGTAGCCGCAGCTCCTCGAAGAGCGGCGGGGCCTCCGGCGGGAGCGCCATGTGCGGCGCCTGGACGTGCTGACGCGGCTGCGGCGTGTGGCGGAGCGCGGCGGTCGCCGACTCGAGCGAGTCGATCGGAGGAGAGCCGTACGCCGGCGTCTCCAGCGGCCGCGCCACTTGCGCCGCGAGCGTCCGGAGCCGGACGCGCACGCTCGGCGCAGCGGTCGCGCGCGCCCGTAAGGTCACGACGAGATCGGCGCGAAGGAGCTCCTCGTCCTCCGTCGTCATGAGGGGCGGCTTGGGTGGCGCGACGCGCATGGAGCGCAGCACCCACGGCAGGCGCGGCGCGCTCTCGAAGCGCTGCTTGCTCCACGTGCGCGTCCCCGGCCGCCGGTCTTCGGTGACGTCGGCGGTGAGGAGACGCACTGGCACGTCGTCCGCCATCTCCTCGACGACCAAGAAGAGGTGCAGCGCCTGCAGCACGATGCTCGCGGTCGACAGAGGGCAGCTCTGCGCAAGCGCGCGGAGGTCGAGCCACGTGCCCGCGTACGTCTTCGACTCCGACGAGAACGTACCCCCCTCGAACGCCTCGTACGCCGACAGCTGGTCGATCACCTGGACGACGAACGGCGCGCGCGCGAGCGAGCGGAGGTGCACCGAGCGGAACGCCGCGAACGTGTCCGCTGCGAGCACGCTGTTGATGCCGAGCGTCCTCATCCGCTCGCGCGCCATGCCTGCAGTCGTCAGGTACCCCTGCTCGCGCGCGCCGAAGCCGAGCTGCGCCGTCACGATGACGTCGTCGGGATCGAAGAGCGCGTACTCCGCCTCGAGCAGCCCGTCCGCGCAGCGCGAGACGATGTGCTCGCCGACGACGAGGCTCGAGGAGGTGGCGCGGCCGCTCTTCATCGACCGGCCAATCCTATCCGCAGACGCCCCCGGAACCCGAAATTGCGGCAGTTTCGCAGACGCGATAGTACTGTCGTTGCCATGCTCGGATCGCCGAAGAAAATCGTGCTTTCAAGCATTTCTCAGGTGCTGGCCGTCGCCGCGGGGTGCGTCGCCTCCGGGTGCACGGGGTCGGGCACGTACGTGTGGGCGCACGATTTGCCAGCGACCTACGTAGCGGGCCGTTCGAACTCCGACTACGTGATGAGCGACGGCGACACCGTGACCATCCGCGTCTTCAACCAGGAGTCCCTCTCGACGCACGCGAAGGTGCGGAGCGACGGGCGCATCGCCATGCCGGCTCTCGGGGACATCGAGGTGCGCGGCAAGAGGCCGACGGCGCTGAAGGGCGAGATCGAGGCGCGCCTCAAGGACTACGTCAACGCGCCGAGCGTCACCGTCACCGTCGACGAGTCGCAGCCGATCGTCATCTCGGTGCTCGGCGAGGTGACGCACCCGGGGACGTTCCCGGTCGACGCGCACGGCACCGTCGCGCAGGTCCTCGCCGCCGCGGGCGGCCTCACCGACTACGCGTCCAAGGACCGCATCTTCCTCGTCCGGAGCGCGCCGCAGCCGATCCGCGCGCGCTTCACGTACGCGGACATCTCGCAGGGCGAGCCGGCGAGCGCCGGGTTCATCCTACGCGGCGGCGATCTGATCGTCGTCGAGTAGAGCGTTCGTCGCCTCGCGTCACTCGGGCACGACGTACATCGGGTAGACCTGCACGCACAGGATCGCCCAAAGCAGCATCAAGACCGCCATCGTGATCTGGAGCCGCCGCAGCGCGCGCTTCGGCCGCGGCAGCGCCGCCATCCACATCGGCAAAACGATGCTGGCGAGCACGATCGACAGGGGGATGAGCTTGACCACGGTCGCGACTCACGCAGTCTCTGCGGGCTCGTCCGCGTGCGCGGGCACTTGCTCGGGCTCGGGCGCGGCTGGCGTCGCCGTCGCGCCGCCGTTCCCTGGCCACACTCCGGCCTCGGCGGGCACGCGCATCGCCGCGGCGAAGCACGCCGCCAGCGTGTAGTCGGTGACCGACGAGAACGAGCCCATGTCTCCGTACCACTGGCCGGAGACCGCCACGATCTGCATCACGCCGAACGCGCCGACGAGCCGCTCGACGGGACGAGCCGCGAGGCGCGCAGTGCGCGTGTGAAAGTAGACCGCCATCGGAAACGCCATCCAGTACCCCAAGAACCCCAAGTAGCCGGTGTACGCGAAGAGCCCGAGCACGCTGTTGTGCGGGATGTACGGCCACAGCTCCATGAAGTGGATGTTGTACTTGTTCGAGACCTCGACGTACTTGTGCCCCCACCCGGTGCCGAGCACCCAGCCCTGGTTGGCGGTCGCGATGAGGCCGAGGTTCTCGATGTTGCGCGCGCGCGTCGACGCGTCCTCGCGGCTCACGACGGTCTCGAACGAGCGCAGCGGCCGGAACACACCCTCGGGCCGCCCCCACCCGACGAGCGTGTAGAGTGCAATGATCGGGACGAGGACCTGCGCGACCTTACGGATGCGTCGCTTCAGCCGGCTCGGCGGAACGAGGAAATAGAGCGCCGCGATGACGCCGCCGAGGCTGATCCACGCGAGCCGCCGGTGGTTCAGCTGAATCGCGAACAGGAGGAGCGGCACCAGGACGAACGCGATCGCGCGCATGCGCTGCGTGGGCTTCTGGATCGCGCTGAGGACGATGAAGCCGACGCCGCAGGTCCAGAGGACGGTGTCGTCGTGCGTGCTCAGGTAGTCGCCCGCCTCGTTGATGGCGCCGGCGGAGATGCGGCCGGTTTTGATGTAGAAGACCCAGAAGACCACGCACATCGCGGCGTGGTAGACGCCGGCGCCCACGACGGTACGGGCAAGCGACACGAAGTGCTCCGTCGTCTCGAGCACCGTCGCGAACGTGAAGCTCGCGAGCAGCAGCGCGAGGAGCAGGTAGATCTGCCACGACGCGGCTCGCGCATCCCCGCCGCGCGCGAGGCCATAGATGAGCGACGCGCCGACGGTGCCGAGCGCGACGAGCAGCGTGCGTCGCATCGGCCGCACGGTCGGGCGCTTGGCCTTCGTCAGAAGCGAGACGATGAGGATGAGCGCCATGAACGCGTCGAACGGGCGGACGTTGACGATCGGCGCGAAGAGGACCTCACGCACCCACGCGAACGGGGCGAACATGAAGCGGCCGTAGATCGTCGTGCCCTCGTCCGCGAGCATCAGGAACAGGAGGGCGAGAGCGAGCCGTCGCACGGCGAAAAGCGTACGTTAGAAATGGATCTGCGACGCGCGGAATGTCGCCTGCACGAACGCCGCACTGGCGGAGATCGAGGGCTGCCCGGTTTGCACTTGCCACGCGTACCGGCCGCCGGCGCCGAGGCTCACGTGGCTGTCCACGCGGTACGCGACCTCGAAGACGCCTTGCAGCCCGGTGACCGGCTGCACGTACGGCGAGGAGACCGAGCGCGTCCCGCTGAAGGAGCCCGCCAAGGTCACGCGCTGGATGGGGATGGAGAGGAGGACCGAGCCCTGCGCGCGCTGGTCGACGATGCCGGTGCGGACGTCGATGAGCGGGGCGAGCTGCGCGTCGACGCGGAGGAAGGTGTGCAGATCCTCGACGACCCGCTCGTGCGTGAAGCTCGCGCGGATGACGGGGTAGGTGTGCGTGATGAACGGATCCTCAGGCCGCAGGCGCACGTGGCCGAGGCTCGCGCCCCCGGCGAGCGTCGCGGTGGACGTCCGCGTGAGGCGGCGCAGCCACGCCTCCGAGATCTGCGCGGTGTCGCCGGTCGTGGCGCACGACGCGCCTGCGGGGACGTTCACGAGGAGGGGTGAGCAGGTCCCGGCCGACGCCGTCGTGTGCTGCGCGGCGATGCGCGTCTCGAGCCCGTCCAGGCGGGTCAGGCTGTACGTCGCGGTCAGCTCTCCGCGGGGTCCGCGGATGATCGGCAGCGCCGCGCGTGATGCCTCGTCGACGCCGCCGCCCACGCTGTAGTCGACCGTGCTCGTCGTCGTGAGATGACGCGTCATCTGCGTCGATGCGGTGAGCGCCGTGCGCGAGCTCCCGGTGCGAAGCGTCGCCGGCTGCGTCAGCACCGCGGGCGGAGCGGGGCCGACGGGCGTGGGCGCGGCGGGTCCCGTCCCCGGCGCCGCCGTCGCGGGCGGCGGTACAGCCACCGCGGGGCCGCCGAGGAGGAACCCCGAGTTGGTCTCTCCATAGGACACGAACTCGGCGAGCCCGACGCGAACGCGCCGATCGTGCCACGCGGTCGACACGTCCGCGAGCTGCAGCAGCTGCGGCGAGACGCCGGCTTGGACGTCGGGGACGGCGGCCAGCATCGAGTAGCCGAGCGTGTGGTTCCAGCGATGATCGCGCAGCCCGAGGCGCGCGGTCGGTATGTCGGTCAGGTCGACCGAGCGATCCGGCTGGACGTCCTGGGTGTGCCGGACGCGCATCTCCGTGCGGTTCGACAGATCGAGCGTCCCTGCGTACTCGGCGAGGAGGACGACGGCAGGGAGCATCATCGGCCACCCGAGTATCAACGCAAAAGGACGTGGTTACGAGGGGTTCTTTTTCGCGGTGGCGCGGTTCGTATGGTACCTTTTGCGCTCGGGAACATGTCCACGAACCCACGCGCTCGGGACCCGTCGGAAGAAGGCCGGGAGGACGAGTTCGATCTGCAGCAGCTGAAGGAGATCGCCGGATTCCTCCTCCGCGCGCCTCGCCGCCGCCCCCGCCTCGCCGCCGCGTCGCTCATCTTGACGCTCGTCCTCGGGTTCCTCATCGCGAAGTATTTGCCGCGCACGTACACCTGCGATCTCCGCATCCTCGCGCAGCGAAACCTGGTGCTGCCGGCGCTCGACAACCCCGGCCGCGCGGTGCCGCACGAGGCCGACGCGCCGACCAAGAACGCCGCCGACGCGATCCTCCGCAGCGACAACCTCGTCGCCCTCACCAAGCAGCTCGATCTCGTCGATCGCTGGGAGGCGACGCGTCAGCCGGCGGCGCGCTTCAAGGACTCGGTGTTCGGCGTGCTCGGGACGAAGTCGGAGGACGATCGGCTGCGCGACATCATCGGTCTGCTCGCCAAACGCCTCGTGGTGCTCGCGGACGAGTCGACGATCACGATCTCGATCGAGTGGCCCGATCGCGAGACGGCCTTCGATATCGTTTCCCTCGTCCAGAAGAATTTTCTCGAAGCGCGCTACGACGCGAACGTGAACGTCATCGTCGAGGCCATTCGGATCCTCGACGAGCGCGCGAAACCGCAGGCCGCGGAGGTCGACGCGGCGCTCGCGGAGCTCATGAAGATCGAGGCGGAGCGCGGGACGGGCGGGCCGGCCCTTCCGATCACGCCCACGCCCACCACGCCCGCGGTGCATACGCCGGGCACCGCGCCGCGGCCGGCCTCCACGGTGACCGCGCCGCGCCCTACCACCGCGACGACTGCAGGTGTCGCGCCCGCCGAGAGCGACGTCGCGCACGAGCTCCAGGACGTGAGGCGGCGCATCCGCGCGATCACCGAGGACCATGAGCGGCAAGTCGCCGACGCGCAGCGGCAGCTCGTGGACGCGCGGGCGACGCTCGGTCCGATGCACCCCACCGTCGTCGGCCTCAACGAGAAGCTCGCGCAGCTCGTCGAGGCGCCCGCGGAGCTGAAGGCGCTCGACGCAAGAGAGCGGGAGCTCATCGCGCTGCTGGCGATCCCCGCGCCGGCGCCGGTGCCCGCGTCGACCGACGCTCCGGCGCCGCCGCGCTTCGCCCCCTCGGTCCCCGCGCCGACGGTCCCGCGCCTGCGGCCCACCGTCGATCTGCGCGACGACACGAAGACGGTCCTTGCTCGCCAACGTCTGACCAACGCGTCCACGAAGTACAACGAGCTGCTCTCGCGCATCGAGGCCGCCAACATCGAGCTCGAGGTGACGCGCGCGGCGTTCAAGTACCAGTACACGGTCGTCCGTCCGCCGGAGCTCGCGCGTGGGCCGAGCAAGCCCAACGTCTCGCTCGTGCTCTTCGGCTCCCTGCTCCTGTCTCTCCTCTTGATGGTGCTCGTCCCGGGGGGCGTCGATTTGTGGCGAGGGCGCTTGATGGAGCCGTGGCAGGTCGAGCGTCGGTTGAAGCTCCCCATCCTCGGCGATTTGTCGCCACCACCGTGAGCCGGCGAGGTCTCCCATGACGGAGGAAGATCCGCCCACGCCCCACTCCACGCCGAGGTCGGATGCGCTCGCCGTTCGTCCGCAGAGCGGCCCGCTCTCCGACGACGTGAAGATGCAGCACCTCTGGCTGTCCCTCCAGAAGCGGTCATGGAGGACGCTCGCGGTCGTCGGCGCGTCGAAGGGGATCGACACGCTCAAGGTCGCCAACGATCTGGCGAAGATCGCGTGGTGGTACACCGGCCAGCCGTCGGCGGTGTTCGACATGCGGGATCTCAGCCTGCGCCTCCTCGAGCATCAGCTGCGAGAGATGGCGTCCGACTTGAAGGGGGGCGAGCGCGTCTTCATCGCGCTGCGCTCGACCTCGGAGAATCCGACGACCGCCCCGCTCGCGCGCGCCGCCGACACCGCCGTGCTCTGCGTTCAGCTCGGGAAGACCGAGGCGAAGGTCGCGCAGAAGACGCTCGACGCGGTGGGGCTCGAGAAGTTCATCGGCACGCTCCTCGTGTCGGACGAAGAAGCGAGCGCCGCAGGCCCTCCTCCTCCTCCTCCTCCTCCTCCTGAGCGGGATGAGTCCAAGGACGAGTCGGACGACGGCGCCGGAGAGAAGGCATGAACCGCACGACGCGACGCGCGGGTCTCGCCTTCGCAGCGTGCGTGGCGGCCTCAGCGTGCACGAAGGAGCCGCCCAAGGGAAGCGGGGGTCCCACGGTCGCGACTCCCGCGCCGCCACCGCCGGCCCACGAAGAGCACGCCGAGGACATCTTCGCGGGCGGCCTCAAGAACGAGTGGCAGGACTGGGGCTGGTGCCCACGCACGACGGGAGGCCCGGGGCCGGCGGCGCTCCACTTCACCAAGTGGGGCGGCTGGATCTTGACGAAGCAGAAGCTCAAGCCCGCGAGCTACGGCGCGCTCGTCTTCCGCGTGAAGGAGCCGAAGGGCGAGGCCGAATTCCTCGAGGTGCGGCTGGAAATCCCGACGATGACCACGTTCCCGCGCGTGAAGGTGCGCGCTGAGCACCACGTCGGGAGCGCGGACGGCTGGTACGACGTGCGCATCCCCATCCACGAGCTCAACCCCGATGACGTGTCGTTCGATCGCGTCATCTTCCGCGCCTTTCGCGACATCGACGACGAGGTCACGCTCATCGACGGTGTCGCGTTCACCAAGGCCGACCCGGCGGCCATCGCCTCTGCGCGCGTGAGCCCGGCGAGCTACGCCGGCAAGGCGAAGCCGGCGACGGTGCGCGTGTCGTGCGAGGCGAAGGCCACCAAGATAAACCCGCTCATCTACGGCATCGCCTACTACCACGAGACCGACAAGGATCCCGCGCAGTGGAACATGGGCGCCACCGCGCGCCGCTTCGGCGGCAACACGACGACGCGCTACAACTGGGAGCTCGGCGACTGGAACCTCGGCGGCGATTGGTTCTTCGAGAACAAAGGCGCGGCGCTCAAGTACGACAAGTTCCTCGAGGACGACGAGGCGCACGGCATGATGAGCGCTCTGACCATCCCGATGATGGGGTGGGTCGCCAAGGACGACACGTCGTTCTCGTTTCCAGTGTCGGCGTTCGGCGCCCAAGCGAAGACCGATCCGTGGCTCAAAGAGGCGGGCGACGGGATGAGCCCCGCCGGCAAGCCGATCGCGCCGGGGCCGGCGACGCGCACGAGCGTGCCCTCGCCGCCCGAGTTCATGAAGCGATGGGTCGAGGCGATCCGCGCCCGCGACGCCAAGGCCGGCAAGCGCAGCGTGCACCAGTACATCCTCGACAACGAGCCGATGCTCTGGAGCAACAAACACCGCGACGTGCACCCCGAGCCGCTCGGGTACGACGAGCTGCTGGATCGCACCATCCGCTACGGCACCGCGATCCGGCAGGCCGATCCCGATGCGGTCATCGCCGGACCCGCCGAGTGGGGCTGGACCGGGTATTTCTACTCGGCGAAGGACAACCTCCAGGGCCCCTCCGCGCGCCCCGACCGTCGCGCGCACGACGACGTCCCGCTCGTCGAGTGGTACCTGAAGAAGCTGCGCGAGCACGAGCAGAAGACCGGCGTTCGCGTCCTCGACGTCCTCGATTTGCACTTCTATCCGCAAGGCGACAACGTCTACGGCAACGGCGGCACGGACACGAAGGGGGCTGCGCTGCGTCTTCGCCAGACGCGCGGCCTGTGGGATCCGACCTACACGGACGAGTCGTGGATCAAGGAGCCGGTGCGCCTCCTGCCTCGCATGAAGGAGTGGGTCGACAAGAACTACCCAGGCCGCGGGATATCGATCGGCGAGTGGAACATGGGCGGCGAGGGTCACATCTCCGGCGCGCTCGCAACCGCGGAGGCGCTCGGTCGCTTCGCGCAGCACGGCATCACGTCGGCGTTCTATTGGACGCACCCCACCGAGGGCTCGCCGGTCGTGCAGGCGTTCCTGGCGTACCGGAATTTCGACGGCAAGGGCGGGCGGTTCCTCGACTGGTACGTCCCGACCACCGGCGCGGATCACGTCTCGCTCTTTGCGTCGCGCGACGAGGCGGGGCAGCACCTCGTGCTGCTCGCGGTCAACCAGTCCCCGGACGAGGCGGTGCTCGCGAAGCTCGGGCTCGACACGTGCGGCGCGGTCACGTCGATGAGCACGTACGTCCTCGCGCGGGGGGCACGGACGCTCACCGCGGTCGCCCCCGAGCGCGGGGATGCCGCGCCGTCGTCCACCGACACGGTCCTTCCGCCGTGGTCGATCACGGTCGTGGACCTGCGCCTGGCCCGACCGATCGCGGGCCCTCTCGAGAAATAGCCGCCCGTGGTGTCCGCCCTTCATTCGCGCGTGCGCGTCGGCGGCGTTCCCATCGACGCGCTCACGTTGGCGGAGACCGTCGACGCGATCGACGCGCTCGTCGTCGCGAAGAAAGGCGGCTCGGTCTTCACGCCCAACGTCGATCACGTCGTCGAATACTCCGAGAATCCGGCGATGCGCGCGGCCTACGAGGCGGCCAGCCTCTCGGTCGCCGATGGGATGCCGGTGCTGTGGGCGTCGCGCCTCCTCGGCAGGCCGTTGCCGGAGAAGGTGTCGGGATCCGATCTGGTCATGCCGCTGCTCCGTCGTGCGGCGTCGCGCAAATGGCGCGTGTTCCTCCTCGGGGGCGGAGACGGGGTCGCGGCGCGGGCGCAGCAGGAGCTCGAGAAGACTCTCCCCGGCATCGCGATCGTGGGCACGCTCGCGCCGCGGGTCGACATGCGCGAGCCGTTCGAACGTCGCGACGCGATCCGTGAGGCGGTGAAGCGGGCCGCGCCGGAGATCGTCGTCGTAGGCCTTGGCGCGCCGAAGCAGGAGCTCTTCATCCACGAGTCCAAGGAGGCGCTCGCGCCCGCGGTGCTCCTCGGCCTCGGTGCGTCGATCGATTTCGTCGCCGGAACCATCCCGCGCGCGCCGGCGTGGATGTCGAAGAACGGCCTCGAGTGGGCCTACCGCCTCGGGCGAGAGCCGCGTCGCCTCTGGCGCCGGTACCTGGTGCGCGATCCGAAATTCGCGTGGATTTTGCTGCGCGGCGCGTCGCGTAAGTAAGGGCTCAAGGTTGGTGCAGCGTGGTATCGTGTTCGAGAACGCACCATGCGAGGGGTCTTGCTCGGAACCGACTTGGTGGACGTACGCGAGGTCGAGGATGCGATGCGGACCTTCGGGGACCGGTACCTCTCCCGCATCTACACGCCGGCAGAAATCGCGTACGCGATGGCAGCGCCTCCCGAGACGGCGCGTCGCCTCGCGGGCCGCTTCGCCGTGAAAGAGGCGACGATCAAGGCCCTCCGTGCGAGCGACGTCGGCGTCGATCCTCGATCCATCGAGGTGACGAAGGCTGCCGACGGCGCGTGTGGCGTGGCGCTGTCGGGCGCGGCGGAGCGTGCGGCGCGGCGTGCGGGCGCGCGGTCTCTCGAAGTGTCCATCAGCCACCAGGGGAACCTCGCCATCGCCGTCGTCATGGGCGAGCGTGAACGTTCCACGACGAGCCGCCTCTCTACGCGCGCACGCAAGCCCGGAGCCCATCGCCCATGAACGATCAGATTCGCGCCATCCTGAAGGAGCACGGTCGCCTGGCGGTCGACGTCGACGCCCTCGCCGACGACGGCGATCTCTACCAGTCGGGGATGACGTCGCACGCCAGCGTCAACGTGATGCTCGCGCTCGAGGGGACGTTCGACGTGGAGTTCCCCGATCGCATGCTGCGCCGCGGGGTGTTCGAGAGCGTCGCCGCCATCCGGGCGGCGATCGAAGAGCTGACCAAGGACCGCTGAGCGGAAGCAGGGAACGCACGAATCATGCAAGCCCAGGAGACCCGCTCGTCGTCGGTCGAGATCGTCCAGCGCCTCGCTGAGGAGATCGCGGGCCCCGCCGCCGACGCCGTCGATCGCGACGCGCGCTTCCCGACCGAAGCGATCGAGGCGCTCAAGAAGGCGCGTATGATGAGCGCGCTCGTCCCGCGCGAGCAAGGCGGGCTCGGGTGCGGGATGATCGAGCTCGCCGCGATGTGCGAGGCGCTCGGCCAGCACTGCGCGTCCGCGGCGATGGTCTTCGCGATGCACCACATCCAGGTGGCGAGCATCCTTCGCCACGCGATGGGACAGCCGTACTACCAGAAGTACGTCGGCGATCTGGTCCGCGAGCAGATCCTGATCGCCTCGGCGACGAGCGAGGCCGGCATCGGCGGAGAGATGCGCACCAGCAAATGCGCGGTGGCGCACGACGGCGCCGGGCGCTTCACCCTCGACAAGGACTGCACGACGATTTCTTACGGCGCGCAGGCCGACGACATCCTTTTCCAGGCGCGGCGGGGCCCCGACTCGCCCCCGAACGATCAGATCTTCGTCCTCGTCAGGAAGAAGGACGTCACGCTCACCCAGAAAGGCGTTTGGGACACGCTCGGCATGCGCGGCACCTGCAGCCCGCCGTTCATGCTCCAATCGAAGGGGGAGGATGGTCAGATTTTCACGACGCCGTTCTCCGACGTCGCGAGCGAGACGCAGGTGCCGTTCAGCCACGTCTTGTGGTCGAACGTGTGGCTCGGCATATCGATGGGCGCGGTGCGGCGCGCGCGCGCGTTCGTGCGCCAGCAAGCGCGCGCCAAACCCGGCACCGTCCCTCCCAGCGCGCTCCGCTTGGCCGAGGTCTCGAGCATGCTCCAGTCGATGCGCACCAACGCGCACGACGTGGCGAGCGAGTGCGAGGCGCTCATGAAAGACGACGAGCAGGGCACCAAGAGTCTGTCGTCGATCGCCTTTGCGCTGAAGATGAACAACCTGAAGGTCTCGTCGTCGCAGATGGCGTCGCAGATCGTCCACCACGCGCTCCAGATTTGCGGAATCATGGGCTACAAGAACGACTCTAAATTCTCGGTCGGCCGTCACCTCCGCGACGCGCTCTCCGCGGCGCTCATGGTGGGCAACGATCGCATCCTGTCGACGAACGCGTCGATGTTGCTCGTCCTCAAGGACGACTGAACGAGGCGAACCTTCATGGGCGTGACGTACTCCTCGCAGGAGCTCTACGACGGGCTGGTCCAGTCGGGGCTCATCATCCCGGTCGGCGTGCCGGGAATTTTCGGGCGAAACGCCGTCTTCGAGGACGTGCTCCGTCACTTCGACGACTACGTCTCGCGCGTCGCGAAGGACGACGGCGCCGAGCAGATGCTCTTTCCGCCGACGCTAGATCGCAAGGTGCTCGAAAAGAGCGAGTTCCTGGACTCGTTCCCGCAGCTGGCCGGCACGGTCTTCTCGTTCGCCGGCAAAGAGAAGGAGCACGCGGAGCTCGCGTCGCGCGTCCACGCCGGTGAGTCGTGGAGCGCGCTCCAGACGATGACCGACGTGGTGCTGACGCCCGCCGCTTGCTACCCCGTCTATCCGAGCTTCACAGGCACGCTCGGCCCGGCGGGGCGACTCGTCGACATGCAGAACTGGGTCTTCCGCAACGAGCCGTCGACCGAGCCGACGCGCATGCAGGCCTTCCGCGTCCGCGAGTTCGTGCGGGTCGGCGCGCCGGAGGTGGTCGTCGCGTGGCGTGACATGTGGCTCGAGCGCGGCGTCACGATCATGCGCGCCCTCGGCCTCCCCGCGAAGCCGGAGGTCGCGAACGATCCGTTCTTCGGCCGCGGCGGCCGCATGCTCGCGGCGACGCAGCGCGAGCAGCAGCTCAAATTCGAGGTCACCATCCCCGTCATCTCCGAAGAGAAGCCCACCGCGGTGTGCTCCTTCAACTGGCACCAGGATCACTTCGGCAAGATCTTCGACATCAAGACCGCCGACGGCAAGCTCGCCAACACCGCGTGCCTCGGCTTCGGGATGGAGCGCGTGTGCATGGCGCTCTTCAAGCACCACGGTTTCGATCCGAAGACGTGGCCGGCGGCGGTCCGGGAGAAGCTCTGGCCGTGAAGGTCGCCGCGCTCCGGTCGATCGACGCGAAGGCATACGTGCCGCACGCGCTCCACGGCCCGACGCGCGCGTGGGGCGAGTCGAACTGCTACATCGACGTGTGGATCGAGGTCCTGCACGCGCTCGGCTGCGATCCGCACGCGTGCCTCGGGTTCTTGATGGGGCTCGACTGGGAGGGCGATCAATTCACTTTCTTCAAGCCGCCGCACGAGGACCTGACGGCGCTCTACGGCCTCGACATCCAAGAGCTCAACGTCTACCGCCCGCTCATCGACAACGCGCAAGAGATGCTCCGCGGCGGCAAGCTCGTCCTGGCGGAGGCCGACGCGTTCTATTTGCCCGACACCGTGGGAACCGACTACCGAACGCAGCACACGAAGACGACGATCGGCATCCAGGAGATCGACGTCGAGGCGCGCACGCTCGGGTATTTCCACAACAGCAGCTACCACGCGCTCGCAGGCGAGGACTTCGTGAGCCTGTTTCGACTGGGCGCGCCGGCCGATCCGACGTTCATGCCGTTCTTCGCGGAGTTCGTCCGCACCGCGCGGGTCGTTCTTCGCGATCCGGCGGATCTTACGCGCCGCTCGGTGGAGCTCTTGCAAAAGCACCTCGCGCGTCGGCCCGACGACAACCCGCTCGCGCGCTTCTCAGCGCGGTTCAAGGAGGACGTCGAGCGGCTCAAGGGGGAGGGGCTCGGCGCGTACCACGTGTACGCGTTCGCCACGATCCGGCAGCTCGGCTCTGCGTTCGAGCTCGCGGCGCTCTACCTGCGGTGGCTCGGCGAGCGCGGTGAGGGCGGCCTGGAGGAGAGCGCGAAGGCGTTCATGGCGATCTCCGACACGAGTAAATCGCTCATCTTGAAGACCGCGCGCGCGGTCGGCGCGAAGAAGGTCGTCGATCTGGGGCCGATGCTGTCGGACCTCGAGCGCGCGTGGGAGGTTGGCGTCTCGGCGCTCGCCCGGCGCTACCAGGTCTGATGGCCAAGGTCCGCGCGATCGACGGGACCCTGGTGACCACGCTTTCGGGCGGATGGTCGTGCGCCGCGCTTGCGGCGGGCTCCGTGAGCGATCCGGCGGGGCTCGAGGCCGCGAGCGCGCGCTGGTTCGACGCGCGAGTGCCGGGCACCGCGGCGAGCGCGCTCGCGGCCGCGAAGGCGTGGAGCCTCGACGACGGGCGCGACTTCGACGAGAGCGACTGGTGGTTTCGCGCGAAGGTCGACCTCACGCCGCGCGAGGCCGACGAGAAGGTGATCCTCCGCTTCGACGGCCTCGCGACGCTCGCGGACGTGTGGCTCGACGGCGCGCACGTCCTTCGCTCCGACAACATGTTCCTCGCGCACGACGTCGACGTGACTGGCCACGGCGGCCCGGGCGAGCTCGTCCTGCGGTTCGCGTCGATCACCGAGGAGCTGAAGAAGCGCCGCCCGCGGCCGCGGTGGCGCGCGCAGATCGTGGCGCAGCAGCAGCTTCGCTGGATTCGAACGGCGCTCCTCGGGCGCATCCCGGCGTGGTCGCCGCCGGTCGCGCCGGTCGGGCCCTACCGCGCGATCGCCGTCGAGCGGCGCGGGCGTGTATGCGTGCTCTCTGCCGACGCGAGGACGCGCGTAGAGGGTCGCGACGGCGCCTTGGACATCGCGCTCCGTCTCGCGACCGTCGGACCCGCGCTCATTCGCAGCGTATCGCTCGCCGTCGGGGCCGCGGTCACGGAGCTGGTCACCGAATCGCAGGCGGACGGCGCCGTCGTCGCGCGCGGCACGCTCACGATCCCCGACGTCGCGCTCTGGTGGCCGGCGACCCACGGTGCGCCGACGCTCCACGACGTCGTCGTCGTCGCCCACACCGATCGCGGCGACGTGAAGATGGACCTCGGCAGGACCGGCTTTCGTACGATCACGCTCGATCGCGAGGGCGGCGGCTTCGGCGTTCGCGTCAACGGGGTGGACGTCTTCGCGCGAGGGGCCGTCTGGACGCCGCTCGACCTCGTCGGGATCACCGACGGCGACGATCTCCAGGATCTGCGCGCCGCGCTCACGATGGCCGCGCGCGCAGGGATGAACATGCTCCGCGTCGGCGGCACGATGGGCTACGCGCCCGAGACCTTCCACGATCTCTGCGACGAGCTCGGCATCATGGTGTGGCAGGACTTCATGTTCGCCAACATGGACTACCCGATCGCCGACGAGGCGTTCGCTGCGTCCGTTCGCGCCGAGGCGACGCAGCTCGCGAGCCGGCTCCAGCTCTCGCCCAGCCTGGCAATTTTTTGCGGAAACAGCGAGGTCGCGCAGCAGGCCGCGATGCTCGGCCTGCCGGAGAAGGAGTGGTCCGGTCCGCTCTTCGACGAGCTCTTGCCGGCCGTCGCGCGCGCGGCGCGTCCCGACGTTCCCTACGTGGCGAGCACACCGGAGGGCGGGGCGCTGCCGTTCCGCGTCGACGAGGGGGTGTCGCATTACTACGGCGTCGGCGCGTACTTGCGGCCGCTCGAAGACGCGCGACGATCTCGCGTGCGCTTCACCGCCGAGTGCCTCGCGTTCGCGAACGTCCCGTGCGACGAGACGATCGAGGGCCTCCTCCGCGACGGTGAGTCTCCTCCGAACCACCCGCGATGGAAGGCCCGCGTCCCGCGCGATCGCGGCGCCTCGTGGGATTTCGAGGACGTTCGCGATCACTACCTCGGCCGACTCTTCGGCGTCGATCCGGCGCTGCTTCGGGCCGCCGACGTCGCGCGCTACCTCGAGCTCGGGCGCGTCGTCACCGGCGAGGCGATGCTCGCGACGATCTCGGAGTTTCGACGCGCGGGCTCGGAGTGCAAAGGTGCGCTGGTCTGGCTCCTCCGTGACCTTTGGGCGGGGGCGGGGTGGGGCGTCGTCGACGCGAACGGGCGTCCCAAGGCGGCGTACCACTACCTCGCGCGTGCGTTCGCGCCGGTGGCCCTCCTCGCGACCGACGAAGGCCTCAACGGCCTCACGTTCCACGCCGTCAACGACGGCCCCGTGGCGCTCGACACGGAGGTGCGCGTCACGCTCTACCGGGGCGATGTACGCGTCGTCGAAGGCGCCGCGCCGGTGGCCGTCCCGGCGCGCGGCGTGACCGCCATCTCTGCCGACTCCGTCCTCGGGCGCTTCGTCGACACGACCTACGCGTACCGCTTCGGTCCGCCAGGACACGATCTCGTCGTCGGCACCCTCGTCGATCGGAAGGACGGGGCGTGCATCGGGCGCGCGTTCCATTTCCCGTGCGGCACCCCGCACGCGCGGGCGGCAGACCTCGGCGTCGAGGCGGTGGCGACGCCGGGACCCGCGGAGACGTGGCGTGTCACCGTGCGCGCCAAGAGGCTCGCGCTCGCCGTCGCCTTCGACGCGCGCGGATTCGTCGCCGACGACGAGTTCTTCCACGTCGAGCCGGGCGGCGAGCGCACCGTCACGCTGCACGGCCTCCGCACCGACGCGTCTCCCGGCCGCGTCGTCCCTCTGAACGCAGCCTCGCCGACGAAGATCGTCGTCGCGAAGACGTAAGAAGAAAATCAGCCGAAGCTGGCCGTCACGTAGCGGGTGACGATCCCGTGCAGCGTGTGCTGCGAGTGGATGGGGGTGAAAGTGTGGTCGGCGCCGTCCACGATTTCGAAATGGAAGTTCTTTCGCCGGGCCATCTTGCGGACGTTCCGGCCGAGGTGCTGCTCGATCATGTCGAGGCCCCCGTCATCGAAGCTGAAGACCAGCAGCGAAGCGACGCCGCGATCGGAGATGGCGACGAACGCGCGCTCGATGTCGGTCTGCGGCTCGCGCTGGCCGGTGAGCCGTGCACGTAGCGCCTCCGCGCGGGCGCGCGCCTGCGTCGCCATTCGCTCGCGCAGGGCACCCATGACGCCGCGCACGTTGACTCGCCCGCGTACGAGCCGCTTCCACATCGCCGGCTCCAAGAGCGCGCGCGCGTAGTAGCGGGTCGAGAGGAAGCTCTTTCGCATCGAGAGCTCGAGCGAGTCCCCCTCTTTCCACTCGAAGGTCTGTGGGTTCAAGAGCACCTGACCGACGACGCGAGGGTCCTCGACGGCGGTATGAAAGGCGAGGTACGCGCCCGAGCACAACCCGAGGAGGACGAAGCGCCTCGCGCCGCGCGTCTTCTCGAGAAAGTCCATCGCCGCTTTCACGTCGACGACGGAGTCCTTCGAATAGAGCCGGTTCTCGGGCGCGCCGGGGGCGATGCGGCTGTCGCCGAGGCCGGCCACGTCGAAGCGCATGCCGCGGTAGCCGAGCGCGGCGAGGTCACGCGCCATCGAGACGTACATGCGGTTCGGCCCGACGCGGTGGTTCGCGCCCACGTTCAAGAACAAGATCGTCGGGCCGCCCGCGAGGCACTCGCGCGCGATGGGCTCGGTGACCACGCCGAACAGGCGGTCGCCGTCGCCGAACTGCACGGCCTCTTCGCGGACCTCGGCGCCCGACGCGGCGGTCGTGGTGAGCACGGGCGGAGGCGCATGGTCTCGAGAGGGAGGGTGCGGCGAATCCAAGGGCTCTCCGTGCGCCAGCCACTCGACGATCCCGTCCAACGTGCCGACGGGGACGATCGTGTCCTGCGGATCGCGCATCATCAGTGCGTACCCCGACTCACGCGCGACGGTCACCGCGGCGCCCACCGCCTCGAGGTGCGTGACCAGGCGGGCCTCTGCCGACGCCAGATCACGCGGGACGACGAGCACGCGTCGCGCCGGCCGCTCACGGCGAGCGAGGAGATCGAGCGCGCTCATGTCCGCCACGGTCGCCTTGTCGAAGAGGTAGCCCGCCACCTCCTCGTCGCCCACGTCGCTCGCCTTCGGCGCTTCCTTCGCCTTGATCATCCGGAACGCGCGGAGCTCGCGCACGTACGCGCGCCCCGACGCGCACGGCGCCCACAAGATCAGCGCGTCCACGTCGTCGCGCGTCGCCGCCGCCGTTGCCGCGAGGGTCGCGCCGAACCGTACGCCGAAGAGCGCGACCTTCTCGACGCCTGAGCGCGCGCGCAACTCGTCGATCGCGAATGCGACGCTGTCGAGCCACGCCCGCCCGCGATCGGGCGAGTCCGGGCGACCGGCGGAGTCTCCGGTCCCTTCGTAGTCGAAGCGCAGCGTCTGAAATCCGTGCTCGGCCGCGCGCTCGGCGAGGTGACGGTACGTGCGGTGCGTGCACATCGCGTCGTACCCGAGCGGATTGCACAAGACGATACCGATGGCGCGCGTGCGTCCATCCGCGGCGCGCGCCGGGTGATGAAACCCCGAGATCGCGCGGCCCGCGGGCCCGAAGACGACGGGGATGGCGAGGCCCGTCGTCACGAGCGCGGCGCGTCCTCTGGCGACGGATGCCAGCGCGCGGCCTGCTCTGCGTCGAGCTCCTCTGTCGCGCGCTTCTTGCCCTTCACGAGGCACGCGAGCTGGTAGCGCCGCAAGAACGCCCGGAACTCCGGCGTCCCGTACCGCGGCTTCCCTTTGACCATGCTGTCCAGGTAGCCGTGCATCATCGCGATGCCGCCGACGACGAGCGGCGGCCGCGTCATGCGGTAGATCGCGCTCGCCAGCATGTACACCGGCGCGGTGCCCATGAAGTACTGCCCGAAGCCGTGGCGAACGCGGCCGGTCCACCAGTTCTTCTGGCTCGTCCCCATCGGCCTGAGATGCACGAAGCGCAGCGCGGGATCGTCCCACGACACCGCGATCCACCCGAGCTGGCGGCAGCGGTGGCTGTCGATGCCGTCCCACATCACCTCGCGCACGAAGCCGCCGATCTGCGCGAAGCAGCTCGTTCGGTAGAACTTGGTCATCCCGACGGAGTGCTCGTCGCCAATCATCTCGGAGACAAGGCCGACCGAGCTGGGATCGGACAGTGGAAATGTGACGACGTCGTCGGCGGTGCTTTCAGGGAAAAAATAGGGCTTTCCCGAGCAGGTGCCGATGCGCGGTCCAGCCTCCATCCGGTCCATGAGGCCGGCGAAGTAGGCGGGCGGAAGATCCAGATCGAGGTCCAGCTTGCAGACGTAGTCGAAGTCGCTCGGCGTGATCGTGTCCCACCCGGAGTAAAACGCGTCGATGACGCCGCCGCCGACCTTCCGAGCGCCGCGATCGGCGCGCGTCACGACGCGGATGAACGGAAAGCGCGCGGCGTAGTCGGCGAGGATCGCGGGTGTCTCGTCCTTGGAGCCGTCGTCGACGATGACCCAGAGGGTAGGGGGCTCGGTCTGGCCCGTGACGGAGTCGAGCGTGCGCCTCGCGTACTTCGCTTCGTCGCGGCACGGGGTGATGAGGCAGTACTTGCGCGAGCTCATGCGAGGACCTTGTGGCGATGGCACCAGCGGACGTGCGCGTAGAGCGACCACACGCGCGACCAGTATACGCCGGGCGCGCCGGCCTGGAACGCTCGCCATAGGCGCTCGACCGGCTCTGCGCGAAGGCCTGCCGCGCGAACCGCCGCGGCATCCCGCAGCGTCTCGTCGACGGCCTTGGTCAGTCCTTGCCGGATCCAGCGGTCGAACGGGAGGACGAAGCCGACCTTGGGGCGATTGAAGAGCGCGGGGTCGAGCCCAGCGAGCCCAACGCGCCTCAGCGCCGCCTTCTTTCTCACCGGCGCATAGCGCACGGTTTCGGGGAGGCGATCCACCGTCTCGAACAGCACCTGATCGACGAGGGGCAGGCGCTGCTCGATCGACGCGGCCATGCTCGCGGCGTCGTTGTCGCGGAGGAGGCGCTCGCCGAGGAAGAGGCGCTCTTCCATCACGCTGAGCGCCGACAGCGGAGATCGCCCGCGCGTATCGCGGACGACGCGCGCGTGCATCTCGGCGGGCAGGCCGTCGACCAAGGCGCGGGCGGCGTCGTCGCCGACGAGCTCGCGCTGGGTGCTCGGCAAGAAGAGCGCGTAGGCGAGCTGGTAGAGGGCGAGCAGATCGTCGCCGTCTCGGATCATGTCGGGGAGCTTCGCCCAGCGTGTTTGCCGCGGGAATGAGCCGCGCTCGGGCTGCAGCGTCGCCACGACTTTGCGCGCGAGGCCGACGAGCGCGCCGCGTGGAATCCTGCGCGCGCGCTTGGACCACGCGAGGAGCGCAGGCAGATCGCGGAACGACGTGTAGCCGCCGAAGAGCTCGTCGCCGCCGGTCCCCACGAGCGCCACCGTGAAGCCGGCGTCGCGGACGGCGCGCGACATGAAGTAGGAGTTGAGCCCGTCGAACGTCGGCTGATCGAGTGTGTCGAGCGCGGTCTCGAGGCCGGTGACGAACGCCTGCTCGGTGAGCACGACCTCCTGGTGCTGCGTGCCGATCGCCTTGGCGATCTTCTTCGCCCACGCTCCCTCGTCGAACTCTTTCTCCTCGAACGCCAGCGTGAACGTTCGCACGCCGCCCGGGGCCGCGCGCTGCGCGAGGTTCGCGACCGCCGACGAGTCGATCCCACTCGAGAGAAAAATCCCGAGCGGCACGTCGGCGATGAGGTGCAGGCGCAGGCACTCCTCCAGCGCGCGCGCCAGCTCGGCCTCCGTCGCCGGAGATCCGTGACCGGGCGCCGGCATGGACCAGTACTCCTCCGACGCCACCTGCGTTCCCCCCGCGTCGTAGACGCGCGCCGCCCCGGACGACAGGAGCTCGACGCCCGCCACGACCGTGCGCGGCCCCACGACGAAGCCGTTCCACGCGACCGACGCCGCCGCCTGCGGATCGAGGCGCGCCGTCCCCAGGAGGCCCGACGCCAGGATCGCGCGCACCTCGGAGGCGAACGCAATCGACCAGTCTCCGTCGGGGTCCGAGTTTCGTGCGACGTAAATCGGCTTGATTCCCAGCGGATCGCGCGCGAGGAGGAGCTCGCGCCGCGCCGGATCCCAGAGCGCCAGCGCGAACATCCCGCGCAGCTTCGTCAGCGCGCGCCGCCCGTGGACCGAGAGCGCGCGGAGCATGACCGCCGTGTCGCCGGTCGACGCGAACCTCTGCCCCTCCGATGCGAGCTCCTCGCGCACCGCCTGGTAGTTGTAGATTTCGCCGTTGTAGACCGTGACGTGCCCGGTGACCGGATCGATCATCGGCTGCGCGCCCGCCGGTGACAGATCGATGATCGAGAGACGACGATGCGCCAGGAGGACGCCGCGCCCCCGATCGTCGGGCGGAGCCTCCCAGGTGCCGTCGGCGTCAGGGCCGCGGTGGAGCATCGCGGCGCTCATCCGGCGGAGCGCGGCGCGATTTCGGTCGCCCACGCGCCCGAGGATTCCGGCGATTCCGCACATTCGTTTGCCGATCGAACCAGACCATGGATGCGCGCGGGAGTCACGCCCTCCGTGCCTCCGCGCGGCCCTCGGAGCGGCCCGAGCTGTGGTATCTCTCGCGGCTCGGTGTCGGGGCGTCTCCAGATCCTAAGCGTGTCTCCCTTTCCGCCCAGCCCGCCGGGGTTCGGTGCGCAGGCGCGCATGCACGGCCTCCTGACGGAGCTCGCGCGCCGGCACGACGTCACCGCCCTGTCCCTCGTCGACGGCGACTTCGACGCCAAGGCGTGCGAGCGCGCGATGAAGGAGTATTGCCGCGAGGTGGTGCTCGTCGACAACCCGCGCGGCGGAAACGGCGCGGCGAAGCGCGTTCAGCAGCTTCGGTCGCTCGCGTCGATGCACAGCTTCGAGCGGCGTCAGTTCGCGGCGCCAGGCCTCCAGGCGGCGCTCGATCGCCTCCTCGAGCGAACGCGCTTCGACGTCGTGAACCTCGAGTTCCATTTCTCCGCCCACTACGCCCTCCGCAAGTCGCCGCCGGGGACCAAGCCACCCAAGGTCGTCCTCGACACCCACGAGGTCGCCTACGATCTCGCCCGGCAAATGGCCGCGAGCGGCGGCAGCCTCCCGCGGCGCCTCTACGGCTCGCTCAACTGGCGCAAGCTGCGTCGCGAAGAGCTCGCGGCGTTTCGCGGCTCCGACGGTCTCTGCGTCTGCAGCGTGGAGGACGAGCGGCGCATCCACGCCGAGATCCCAGCGGCGCGCGTGGTCCTGATCCCCAACGCCGCCGACGTCGTCCACTACCAGCCGCGCGACAGCGATCCGAAGCCCGACGGGCGCACTGTCGTCTTCTTCGGCCTCCTGTCGACGTTCCCGAACATCGACGGCGTGACGTTCCTCCTTCGCGAGATCTGGCCGAGGGTCGCCGCGGCGCGACCGAGCGCGCGCTGCAAGATCGTCGGCGCGCGCCCCCCCCAGGCGATCCGAGATCTCGCCGGCCCCGGCGTCGAGATTACCGGCTTCGTCGAGGATCTCCGGCCGAGCCTCGCATCGGCGGCGGCGATCGTCGTCCCGCTCCGCGTCGGCAGCGGCACGCGCCTCAAGATCGTGGAGGGGATGGCGATGGGCAAGGCGATCGTGTCGACGACGCTCGGCGCCGAGGGCATCGACGCGACGCCGGAGAAGGACATCCTCATCGCCGACGATCCGGCGGCGTTCGCGGCGGCGGTGATCCGGCTCCTCGACGAGCCGCGCCTCGGCGCGACGATCGGAGAGGCGGCGCGCACGCTGGCGGTGGCGCGGTACTCGTGGAGCGCGGCGGCGGCGTCACTCGAGGGATTCTTCGATCAGGTACTGGGCGGGACGGGAGGCTCGACGTGAAGACTGCGCTCGTGGGCGCTGGGCAGATCGCCCGGCAACATCTGGGATGCTTGCGGCAGCTGCCCGGCGTCGAGATCGCGGCTGTGTGCGATCTCTCGAGCGCCACCGCGGAGGCCGCTGCGGCGCGCTTCGGGGCCAAATCGTGGTTCACCGATCACGCGAAGATGCTGCGCGAGGTGAAACCCGACGTCGTCCACATCACCACGCCGCCGACGACGCATTTTCGCATCGCGATGGAGTGCCTGGACGCGGGCGCGCACGTCATCGTGGAAAAGCCCGTCACCGCGAGCTTCGCCGAGCTCGACACGCTGCTCGCGCGCGCGGAGGAGAAGAAGCTCGGCCTCACGGAGGACTACAACTACGTCTTCAACCGCGGTCCGCTCGAGATCCAGCGACGCATCCGCTCCGGCGAGCTGGGCAAGGTCGTCCACGTCGAGGTGCTGATCTGCCTCGACATCTTCGGACCCGGCGGCTTCGCCGATCCCAACGTCCCCAACCCGGTGCTCAAGATTCCCGGCGGAGCCATCGCCGATTTCTTGCCGCACCTGGCGTCGCTCGCGCACGCGTTCGTCGGTCCCTACCGCGAGGCGCACCCCGTCTGGAGGAAGCGCCGCGAGTCGATCCTCCCGTTCGACGAGCTCCGCGCGGTCGTCGACTGCGAGGGAGGGACCGCCGCGCTCGGCTTCAGCGCGTGCTCGCAGCCCGATGCGTTCTGGCTGCGCGTGTACGGCGAAAAGCAGCAGGCCAGCGCCAACCTCTTCGAGACGCGCGTGACCTTCGACGGCGTTCACGGCGGCCCCAAGCCCCTCCGCCCGTTCTGGAACGGCCTCGACGAAGGCCGCGCGATCGGCAAGGCCGCGGTCGCCACGCTCCTCCGTAAATTCAAGGGCCCCGGCGCGTACGAGGGCCTGTGGGAGTACTTGCGCCGCACCTACCTCGCGCTCGCCGATCACTCCGCGCTCCCCATCGGGCCGCGCGACGTCCTCGAGGTGAACCGCATGGTCGAGGCGCTGAAGCCGAAGGAGCCACGTTCGTGAAGGCGCTCGTCACCGGGGCCGGCGGATTTCTCGGCCGCCACGTCGTCACCGCGCTGGCGGCGCGCGGCGAGAGCGTGCGCGCGATGGTGAGGCCCGCCGCGCGCGTCGACGATCTCGGCTGGCCGGCTAGGGTGGAGGTATTCCGCGCCGATCTCCGCGAGGCGCGCGATCTGGAGCGCGCGTTCGAAGGCGTCGACGTGCTCCTTCACTTGGCTGCAGCGGTGAGCGGCGGCGAGGATCAGCAGTTCGCGGTCGGCGTCGCCGGCACCGAGCGCCTCCTCGACGCGATGGCCAAGAGCGCGTGCACGCGCCTGGTCCTCGCGAGCAGCTTCTCGGTCTACGATTTTGGCGCCACGCGCGGCATCCTCGACGAGGACGCGCCGCTCCACGACGAGCGGGCCGTATTCGGTCGCGACGGCTACACGATCGCGAAATTTTGGCAGGAGAAGGTCACGCGTCGCTACGCCGCGCGCCACGGCTGGGATCTCACGGTGCTGCGCCCCGGCTTCATCTGGGGCAAAGACCACGCGTACCTCGCCGCTCTCGGCCAGCAGATCGGGCGGCACCACATCGTCATCGGCCCGATGACGCGCATCCCGCTCACGCACGTCGAGAACTGCGCCGATCTCTTCGCGCTCGCGGCAACGGACCCGCGCGCGAAGGGCCAGACGTTCAACGTCGTCGACGGCCCCGGCGAGCGAATCTGGAGCTACCTCTCCGACTACCTCCGCGGCACCGGCGAGAAAGGACTGCGGCTCCCCGTGCCGTACGCGCTGGGCATCTCCGCCGTTCGCCTCGCGTACGCCACCGTCTTCCGCACGGCGACCAAGGTGCCGGGCATCCTCATCCCGAACCGCTTCGAGTCGCGCATGAAGCCGCTCAAATTCGACTACCGCCGCGCGCGCGAGGTCCTCGGCTGGAGCCCGAAGCTCGATCATCAGGCGTGCCTCGCGCGCACGTTCGGGCCGGCGCGGTAGAGGCCGAGGGCGGAGAAGATGCGCTTTGCGATCGTCACGCCGTCGTTCCACCTCGACTACGAGCGCTGCCTTCTCTTGAACGACTCGATCGCGCGGCACGTCCCGGAGGACGTGGAGCACGTCATCATCGTGAGCCGCAGCGACCACGCGCTCTTCCAAGCGCGCGCCAACCGCCGGACGCGGGTGATCGTCCAGGAGGACATCGTCGAAGGACGCTTCGTTCGTCTGCCGTGGCCAAAAAATTCGCGGATCGGCTGGATGACGCCGCCCATCCGGGGCTGGATTTGGCAGCAGATGGTCAAGCTCTCCATCGCGCGCGCCGTCGACGCCGACGCGTACATGTTCATCGACTCGGACATCTTCTTCGTCCGCCCATGCGACCCGCGCTCGTTCGTCGTGGACGGCAAGGTCCCGATGCTGCGCGAAGAGAAGGACTGGTACGAGACGAGCGCCGATCACCAGAAGTGGGCGGCGATCAGTCATCGCGCCTTGCGCCTTCCGAGATCCACGCGGCCGTGGCGCGTCGGCTACGTCGGGCCGGGGCCGTTCTGGCGGCGCGACGTGCTCGGGAAGCTCGAGGCGCACCTGTCGAACGGGCGTAGCGGCGCGGCGTGGCTGCGCGGCATCGCGCGACACGTCACGTTCTCGGAGTACATGCTCTACGGGATCTTCGTCGACGAGGTCCTCGGCATCGACGCCGCGGGGCACTACGGCTTCGATCGCCACCTGTGCCACGAGTTTTGGGACGCGCGTCCGATGACGGCGGCGGAGCTCGGCGAGTTCAGCCGCACGGTGCCCGAGGATCGCGTCCTCGCGATGGTGAGCGCGCGCTCACCGACTCCGATGTCCGAGATCCGCGCGGCGTTCGGCTTGTAGCGAACGTCACGGCTCGGTCGCGGGCGCCGTCTTCCGTTTGCGGAGGATGTCGACGAACGCGACGATCTCCGAGACCTTCGCCATCCGGCTCGCGAAGAAATAGGCGGGTACGCCGACCAGGAACGCCGCGATGCGGATCGTCAGCGGGAGGGTGGACCAATGATCGCCGAGGGCGACCAAGGCGACCGAAGGGGCCGCGGCGGTGACGAGCGTGAAAAGCGTCCGGCCGCGGAGCTCGCTGTCCTTCGCGAGCCAGAGGAGCGTCAAGGCCGTCACGAGCTCGACCACGAGCGTCGACGCGAGGGCGCCCGCCGCGCCGCCGCCGATCCCGAAGTGGGCCCGCCCCAGCGGGATGAAGAGAACGTCGAAGAGCGCGTTCAGGACGAAGCTCACGAGGAGCGCCCCCGCCATGCCGCGTCCGTTGGTAGTGATGACGACGTTCATCGCGATGAAGGTGGTCACGTACGACAGGAGAAGGAGCGGCCCGTTGACGCGGAGGACGTGCGCAGCCGGCGCGAAGCTCGGGCCGTAGACGACCGCGATGATCTCCGTCGCGAAGGCGGTCATCCCCACGCTGAGTGGAAACGCCAGGATGGCGAGCGCGCGCGCGCCGGAGCCGGCGAGGAGGCGATACTGCGCCTTGTCGTGCGCGAACGCCCGCGAGAGCACCGGGATCATCGAATTTTGCACGATGGGTACGAGCAGCATGAAGAGACCGTGGAGGCGCTGCACCGCGCCGTAGAAGCCGACCTCCTGGTAGCCGCCCATCCGCGACAAGATCGCGATGTCGATGCTCCCGGTCGTCCGCGCGAGCACGCTCCCCGCGAAGAACGGCAAGCTCGCCCACAGCATCGGCCACATCGCCGCCGCGCCGCCTCCCTGCGATCGCAGCCCGAGGCGCCCCGCCTTGCCCAGCAGGGCCAGGACGATCCCGCACTGGGTGATCAAAAAGACCCACGCCAGCGCCATCGGCCCGCCGCCCGCGAGCAGGCACGCGAGGATGCACGCCGTCACCACGAATTTCGCGCCGACGTTCAGCAGCGTCGTGAAGTTGATCTGCCCGATCGCCAAAAAGAGCGGCTGGAAGATCTCCGTCGTGAGCATCCACAGCGTCTGGTAGGCGGCCATCACGCCGGTGAGGAGCAGGATCGGCGTCGGGTAGTGCGCCAGCCACATGAAGGCCATGAGCGCCACCGTCAGCGCGGCGCCGAGGAGCAGCTCGATGCGCAGGATCGGCGAGAGGATCTCCGCGGCGTGCTCGTGGCGCGGCGGCACCGTCTTGGAGATGTACGCCGGGATCCCGAGCGGCATGAAGGTGAGGAGGAGCACCGGGAAGCCCTCGGCGAAGAAGAGCATTCCGGCCTGCTCGCTCCCGAGGAAGCGCGGGATCAAGATCCGCCCCACGAACCCGAGCGGGATCGTGATGGCCATCGCGAGCGAGAGCTTCGACGCGTTCGCCACGGACGTGCGAATGGCCGCACCATGGCCGCTCGACGCCACGTCCTTCGGCGCCGTCAAGGGCGGCTCCTCACCAGGCATGGCGCCGCCTCACGAGCCGCCGAGGAGCTCTCTCTGGTAGCCGGGATACCAGCGCCGCAGCTCCTCCGGCGTCTTGTCGAAGATGGCGTCGACCATCTTCACCGCGTGCAGCCACCCGCGCGCTTCGGGCGCGTCGATGCGTCGCTTGTTGATGTCCTTGGCGAGCGCGATCATCGCGCGGCGCACGAGGAGCCTTCGGCACAAGCGCCGGCCGCGCTCGACGTCGGTGGTGTTGATGCGATGCAGGACGAGCGAGTTGAGCCCCTTCAAGCTCGAGACCGTCAGGACGCCGAGCCGACCGCCGCGCGAGCCGATGTGGCAGAGGCGCGCGTCGTCGCACCCGACGAACGCGCCGTGACGGCTCGCGCGGTAGCTCATGTCCGAGTCTTCGGTCGCGGAGTACGCCGCGAGGATCTCGTCGAACGGCTCCTTCAAGAAGACCGCGCGGCGGAACGTCATCCCCCAACCGGCGGCGTTCGGCCAGCGGCTCACGCGGAGGCGAAGGACCGCCGCCGGGATGGGGGTACGCGGCCAGTCGTCGTCGTACGGGACGAAGACGTTGTCGGCGTCGAGCAGCCGTCGAACCGCGCGCGCGACGGGGCCGTAGTGTTTGGTGGTGCCATACTCTGGATCGGGTACTTCCGACGGATCGTCGGGAGGCGTGGGGACGTGGATCGCGTTGACGCCGACGATCGCGCGCTCGGGATCGGCGTCGTACACCTCCATGATCCGCTCCGCGCAGTCGGCGTACATGAGCGAGTCGTCGTCGATCAGGAAGAGGACGTCGCCGACGGCGAGGCGCGCGCCCTGGTTTCTCTGCGCGCCCGACGATCGCACCTCGGCCTCCGCATAGCGCCAGGCGATGGCCGGGTACTTCGGCGCGAGGTTGGCCATCACCCAGTCGCGCGACGCCTCCCATCCGGGGCTCGAGTCGACGACGACGATCTCGATCGGCGGCCGCGTCTGCTCGGCCGCCAGCTTCAAGCATCGACGAAGGACGTCCTCGCGCTTGTAGGTTGCGATCACCAGCGACCACGTCTGTGTGGCGGCCTGGGCTGCTCTCATGACGCGGGACAGCATACCCTCCGCTGCGCTTCGCTCCACTATCAGATCACCTTGAAGAGGCTCTTGGCTAGCACTTTGAGCGTGAAGAATTCGAGGCGGCCGTGGGTGTCCCGGTACCGCCGGTGCATGAGGCGATACGTCTCGCGGATGTCTGTCTTCGCTTGCTCGGAGTGGGCCATCGACGTGCCGTCGACGCGGTAGTGGATCGCGATGCGATCGACGTACATGGCGCCGCTCTCTCGGATGATGCGGAGCATGAGGTCGATGTCCTCCCCGACGCGGATGCGCGGATCGAAGCCGTTCGCGCGCGCGAGGCAATCGCGCCGCACCGTGCTCACGCCGCAGACGATCATGGTGGGCTCGAAGAGGATGCGCGCGAGGTAGCCGAGCCTCGACCCGAACCGCGCGCTCTTTGCGGCGGTCTCGGCGGCGCGCCGGAAGTAACCGCGCTCGTGGCCCATCACGCCCTCGTCGCCGAACGGCTCGAGACGGCTGAAGACGACGCCAAGTGTGGGGTGCTCGTCGAAGGCGCGCTTCATCGCCGCGTAATGCCCCGGCTCCAGGCGATCGTCGTCGTCGAGGAAATGAACGAGGCGCCCGGTGGTCAGCGGCCATCCGACGTTGCGTACGCGGCCCGGCCATCCGCCGCTCGGCGTCTCCATCTTCACGTACCGCACCCGCGCGTCGCCGAGCTGCTCGACCGCCGCTTCGGCGGAGCCCTCGGGGCTGTCGTCCACCACGATGATCTCGAGCGACACGCCCTCCTGCGCCAGCGCGGTGGCAAGCGCCTCTCGGAGCAACTCCGGACGGCGGAACGTCGGGACCACCACCGACACGTCGATTCCCATCGTGCCGAGCATACCCCGCGCCCTACCGCAGGAGCGCGCCGTCGAAGAACGCCACGAAGCGGCGGGGAACCTCCGCCGGCGACACCGCCGCGTAGTCTCCGTGGCCCGCGCCGGGGACGATCCAGAGCTCTTTGGGCATACGAGCGGCGTCGAGCAGCGCCCGCACGACAGCGACGGGCGTGTCGGTGTCGAGGTCGCCCGTCACGAGGAAGAGCGGTCTAGGCGAGATCTCGGCGACGTGATCGATCGGGCGGACGTCGTCGACGCGCACGCCTTCGTGGCGCATCGCCCAGAGGCTCGCGACGTTCGCGATCGGCTGGAATTTTCCGCTTTTCTTCGTAAGCTCGTCCTCGAGTGACGTCCACGATGCGCCCACCAGGACCGCGCGCGCGCGTGTGTCGGTCGCGGCGACGAGGAGCACGGCCGACGCTCCGTACGAGAAACCGACGAGGCCGACGCGCGCCGGATCCACGTCGGCACTTGTCGTGACGAGGTCGAGCGCCGCGACGACGTCGGCCCGCTCCCGATCGCCTGCGGTGACGAGATCACCGTCGCTCTCTCCGCACGCGCGCGAGTCATAGGCGAGGGCGCCGTAGCCGCGGTCCGCGAGGGCGCGGAGCTCCGGCATCCAGTGCGCTCGGTTGCCGCCACCGCCGTGTACGAGGATCACGGCCGCGCGGTTCTTCGACGGGATCCGCCAACCGCGCAGCGTGATTCCGTCCTTCGTGCGGAACGAGACCTCCTCCAACGACGGGAACGCGTCGCGCGCGGCGGCGTGATCTTCGGCGCGGAGGCGGGCACGCGCCGGGTGGCACGAGGCGATCGTCCGCCGCGCCACGCGAACCGCCTGCGCCGCGCACCCCACCACGAAGATCGCGAGCGCGACGAGCGCGGCGCGTCCGAGCCGGTTGCGCCGCGGCGCCCTCGTGAGAGACTCCGTTCCCATCCGATGAAGACCCTACTCCTCCGCGCGCGCGGGCTCTTGGACTCGACGTCCCACTTTGGGGGTGCGCTCAGCGTGCTCCACAAGGTCTCCGGACGGGTCGGCGTCGGCCGGCACGCGGTTGGCCGGCTCCAGGAGTGGATGGGCCGCTACACGGATTACCGGACGCGCGCCTTCGACCGCAAGTACGGCACCGACACCTACGAGCGTTTGCACCTCTCCGACCTGGAGATCACGGGCGGCTTCGATCCGACGTTCGGGACGTGGATGTACGGCCCGGTCAACCCCGACTTCTTCCACGAGATGCTGCGCGCGCTGCCGATTCGCTTCGAGGACTACGGCTTCGTCGACGTCGGGGCAGGGAAGGGCCTCGCGCTGATGCTGGCGAGCGACTACCCATTCCGCGAGCTCGTGGGGGTCGAATTTTCGCCACCCCTCGTGGAGGCAGGAAAGAAGAACCTCGCCATCTTCGAGCGCGCGACGGGCCGTGACCTCCGCGTGGAGTGGGTGTGCGACGACTTCATGCGCCACGCGATCGCGCCGCGCCCCGCGCTCTTCTTCATGAACGCGCCGTTCCCCGATGAAATCGCGGCGCGCGCGATCCGCCACGTGGAGGCGTCGATCGCCGCGCATCCACGCAAGGTGATTCTGCTCTACCGAAAGCCCCCCGGCGAGACGCTGAAGCTGCTCGATGCGTCGCCTCACCTCGAGTTGCTCAAGGCGTCGCCGTACTGGCGCGCCTACGCGTCGCGCCGCTCCTGAGCGACACGTCTTCAGGTGGTGGTCTTGCGCGCTTCGAGCGGCACCGCGCGCGCGGGGTTGCCGATGGCCATTCGATCGGCCGGCACGTCGCTCACCACCACGCTCCCTGCTGCGACGACCGAGCGATCCCCGATCGTGACGCCGGGTTCGACGATGGCGCCGTGGGCGATCCATACGTCATCCCCGATCGTGATGGGCGCGGATTTGCCGCCGCGCGTATCGCCGATGCGCACCATCGCCGCGACGAGGCAGCGCTTGCCGAGCGTCAGGCGCGCGCGCGCCTCGAGCGATACGCCGTAGTTGAAGCCGGAGCGCTCCCCGACCACGATCTCGGCCCCCTCGTGGCAGACGATCTCGGAGGGGATCATCCCGCGGAGGAAGAACGCGAAATCGTCGAGCGCGATGCGGCCGTGCGCGACGACGCGTACCGGGCCGAACGCACGCACGCGCCGCCCGAGGTGGCACCCGCGGAAGAGAAATCGCGCCCGGGCGAGCGCGATCGTCCCGTCGAGCACCTCGCGCGCGACCCGTGGGCGCCGAACCGTCTCCGCGAGGCGGGCGAACGCGCGATCGGTGAGCGGCTCGTCGGTCACCGCGCCGCCCCCACGGCGACCACCTGGAACGGCGCCCCACGCACCGTGCACCCCGCACGCACGCGGCGGGTCACGACGGTGCCGGGCGCGACGACGACGTGATGCTCGAGGTGGCTTCCGGCGACGAGGATCGACCGGTCCCCCATCTCGACGTCCTCCTCCACGATCACCGGCATCGGGCGTGGCCGTCTCTCGCGATCGCCGCGGAGGGGGTGGAAGTGGCTGTCCATCACGCGGCAGAACGCGCCGATGCGCACACGGGCGCCGATACGGACCGACTGCTCCGCCTCGATCGACGTCCCCGGGCCAATGACGACGTCGTCCCCGAGGACCAGCTCGGCGCCTGCGCTCGTGGCGTGCAACTCGATCGGCGCGATGCGCGCGTCGAGGACGACCCGATGGCCGATCCGGATCGCCCCGTCGCCGTGCACCCAGATCCGGCCGAGCACGCGCGGCGCCTCGCCGACCGACGCGCACGCGCGGAGCCGGAAGCGGGCGACGATCACGCCTTGCGCGCCTCGGCCCGGAGGAGCGCGTCCACGAGCGCGTCGAGCTGGCGCAAGGTGAAGGGCTTGTTCAAGTAGCGATCCGCGCCGGCCTCTTCAGCGAACGCCCGCGCCTCGGGAGAGTTGGTCTCCCCCATGAGGACGATCGGCAGCTCCTTGAGCCGCAGCTCATTGCGCAGGATCTCGCAGACCTCGTACCCCGACTCCCGTGGCAGCTGCAGATCGACGAAGACGAGATCCGGCAGGTGGCCCTTCACCGCGCGGATCCCCGACTCCGAGTCGCTGGTCGCGTCGACGTCGAACCCTCTGCGGACCAGGTGATTTTTCACGCTTTGGCGCAACGTCGGCTCGTCCTCCACGAGGAGGATGCGCTTCTTTGCAGAAGCGGCCTTGAGCTTGGTGCTCGAGCGGCGGGCGGTCGCCATCGGATGCCTAGTGTAACCGTCGCTGCGGCCAAGTCATCGCCCCAAACGGATGACGTCTTGTAGGGGCGTATGGGCCGGCAGGACGCGTCAGGAAGCGCCGCGGCCGGTCAGGACGACGGGCACAGTCTTCAGGATGAGGCCCAGGTCCTGACCGAGGCTCCAGTTGTCGATGTACTGCATGTCCAAGTACATCCACTGCTCGAAGCTGATCTCGTTGCGGCCGCTGACCTGCCACACGCACGTGAGTCCCGGACGGACGCTGAGGCGGCGGCGCTGCCACGGCTCGTACAGCGCGACCTCCTTGGGGACCGGCGGGCGCGGGCCGACGATGGCCATCTCGCCGCGGAGGATGTTGATCAGCTGCGGGAGCTCGTCGATCGAGTACTTGCGGATGAAGCGGCCGACGGCGGTGACGCGCGGATCCGACTTCATCTTGAAGACCGGGCCGCTCTGCTCGTTCTGCGCCATCAGCTGCTCTTTGAGCGCCTCGGCGTTCACGACCATCGACCGGAACTTCAGCATGTTGAACGGGCGACCGTGCATGCCGACGCGCGGCTGCTTGAAGAGGACGGGCCCCTTCGACGAGAGCTTGACGGCGATCGCGGTGGCGATCAGAACGGGCGAGAGGAGCCAGAGCGCGATCGCCGAGAGCGCGACGTCGAAGGCGCGCTTGAGGGCGACCTGCACCGGCTTCGCCTCGAACGCCTGGTAGTGGATGTAGCCATCCTGGATGGCCTTGGCGTTGACGGCGCGGGCGCGGCCGAAGCGGAAGCCCGCCGCAGGCAGCGCGAACGGCACGCCGAACTTCTCGCAGACGCGGATGACGGCCTGCATCGTCTCGGCGTTCTTGACCATGTTGCCGGCGATGTAGACCTCGCTCACCGGGTGCGTCTTGAGCACCGAGTCGAGCTCGCTCACGTCTCCGAGCAGCGGGCCGGGAATGCGCGGGACCGTCGCGTCGTCACGGAAGCGGAGGAACCCCACGATCTGCTTCGGCTGCGCGCGATCGGCGAGGAGATCCTCCGCCGTGACGCGCCCCAGCGCGCCGGCGCCGACGACGAGGACGTCGTGCTTTGCCTGCTCACGCACCGAGCGGACGGCGACCATGAAGAGGCGAAGCAGAACGAGAGCTGGGAGCGCGACGTCGACGTACTTGCCGAGCGAGAGGTTCGGCATCACGTGCGCCGGAAGGACGAGGCGCAGGAGGAACAGCTCGATGACCGTCCCGAGGACCATCACGGTCGTGAGGGCGAGCTCGCCGACGACGCCCTGCTTGTGCCAGATGTCGTACTGGCGAAGGACGCGGGCCGCGAGGACCCAGCCCACGATCGTCGCCGAAGCGACCAGCGCCGGCTCCGACCAGGACCCCACGCACGCGAGCCCCCCCGCCACCGCCAGCGCCGCACAATCCGCCGCAAGGTTGACCTTCGAGGTCAGACCAGGCGCCAGGTTGTTCAATCGGGGGGTGATCATGGTGGTGCTCGGAAGAGAGTGAGGGGTAGTGAAACCGCGACTGTTCCTCGTATGCGCCGCGCCCGCACCGTGCAACCTACATTTCGCGAGCGTCGTCCACATTGGGCCTAAGTACGCTGAATCAGGCGATAAAAATCGCCCTCGAAAAGTTGCCTTTTCTTCTCCGGGCCAACGCGCCGGAAATTATCGGTAAATCAGGCGTTCGAGGCCGTCTTTTCGCGGTCTTTTCCGCCCTCGAACCGCCGGGCTCTTCGACCGAACGGCCGTGGTCCGCGTACTAGAAATGCGTTCAGTAATGGCGGGACAAACGACCCCATGGCGTCGCCCTCGCCGGCGCGCAACGCACCCCCACTTTGGCTCTTGCGCGCGCGGGTACTGCCACGCGGGCCGCCGCCGTGCAAGGCGGAGCTCTCGCATCGAGGCGTGTCGGTTTTCCGAGCCTTCTCCGCGCGTTCAGGCGCGACGGCTCAGGCGGCGGATCAACCCGCGCGCGCCGTCGTCCTCATGCCCTTTTCTTGCCGACGAACGCGGCGATGCGCCCGATCGTGTCGAGGTTGTCGGGGAGCATCTCCTCGTCGGCGACCACGATGCCGAACGTCGACTCGAGGAAGCTGATGACCTCGAGGACGCCGGTCGAGTCGATGATGCCCTGGTCGAGGAGCGACGTCTCGTCTCCGACCGCAACGGGGTCCGCGACGTAGAAGTTGCTGACGATGAACTGACGGACCTGCTCCTTGATTTCCATTCGTCAGACCTTCTTTGCCATCACGACGCGCACGTGACCGTCGGCGTCCTTTTCGTGCACGGTGGCAGTGTACGAGGTCGCGCGACGAAAGAGGACGTCGACCTGACGCTCCTGCCCAAGCCCGATCTCGAAGAGGAGCGACCCCCCCGCGCGCAGGAACGGGGGCGCCTCTCGGACGACGCGCTGGTGAATCGTGAGGCCGTAGGGGCCCCCGTCGAACGCTTCGCGCGGCTCGTGATCGAGCAGTTCCTTGCGCTCCTTCTCGAGGCGGCCGGTCGAGATGTACGGCGGGTTGCAGACGACGACGTCGACCGCAGCCTCGAGGCCCGAGCCGGCGAGGGCGGCGAACAGATCGCCTTGCGTGACCGTCACCCGCGCGCCGAGGTCCAGGCGCGCGACGTTCCTCCTCGTGACCGCCACGCAACCGTCCGTCAGATCGCTCGCCCACACGTGCGATTGCGGGATGAAGGACGCGATGGCGCACGCGAGGTTTCCGGAGCCGCAGCACATGTCCACCACGCGAAGGTCGCCTGGCAGGGCCGCGAGGAGACCGATCGCCGTGCGCGCGAGGAGCTCCGTCTCTCGACGAGGGACGAGCGCGCCCGGCGCGATCTCCAGATCGAGATCCAAGAACCGAACGCGCCCCTCGGCGTACGCGCGACGAACGCGCTCGTCCTCGCTCACGCGAGCCCCGTCTTCTTGATCTTGCCGGTCGTCGTCTTCGGAAGCTCGGCGACGAACGCGAAGTGCTTGGGCACCATGAAATTCTCGAGGCGCCTCTGGCACTCCTTCTGGAGATCCTTCTCGGTCAGCGTCGCGCCCTCTTCTAGGACCACGAACGCTTTGATCGCCTGGCCGAGGATCTCGTCGGGCACGCCGATGACCGCCGCCTCTTTCACGCCGACGACGTTCATGAGCGCGGTCTCGACCTCCTTCGGCGCCACCTTCTCGCCGCGGCTCTTGATGATGTCGTCCATGCGCCCGACGAAGGTGAGGTAGCCCTCGTCGTCGAGCTTGCAGAGATCGCCGGTGTAGAGGACCTGTTCGCCGGGCACTGGACCGGGCCGCAGCTTCTTCGCCGTCTCCTCGGGCTTCTCCCAGTAGCCCTTCATGACGGTCGCGCCGCGGATGACGAGCTGGCCGACGACGTTGGGACCGACCTTTGCGCCGTTCTCGTCGACGATCCAGAGCTCGGTGTTCGGGATGGCGACGCCTACGCTGGTCGGCTTGCGCGCGAGATCGGCGGGCGGGAGGTACGTGCAGCGCTTGCACTCGGTGAGGCCGTACATGCTGAAGATCTTCGCGCCCGGGAAGATGTCTTGCAGGACGGTGATGTGCTTGACCGGCAACGCCGCGGCGGTGTTCGTCGCGTAGCGGATGCTCGAAAAATCATGGGATTTGAGCGTCTTCATCTCCGCGAGGATGGCGAAGATGGTCGGCACGCCGGGGAAGCCGGTGACCTTCTCGCTGACCACCACCTCGAGCACCTGGGCCGGGTAGGTGAACGAGCGCTCGAGCACGAGGCGGGCGCCGACGCGGAACGCCATGATCATCTGGTAGAGGCCGTAATCGAAGGCGAGGGGGAGGACGCCGAGGATCACGTCGTCCTCGACGTTCTCGAGGTACGTCGTGATCGAGCGCGCCGCGGTGAGCATGTTCCGGTGGGTGAGCATGACGCCCTTCGGATCGCCGGTGCTCCCCGAGGTGTAGATGATGGCGGCGAGGTCGATGTCGATGTTCTTCCGGGGCGGCGGCGCGGCGGGATCTCCATCCTCGAGGGCCACGTCCCACGCGACCACCCCGGGCAGGCTCGCTGTGCGCGCCGCGTCGATCGCCCCGGAAATGATGACGTGGCGGAGGTGCCGAGACTTCGTCGCGGCGTCGGCGAAGACCGGCGTGAGGTGCCCGTCGGTGACGAGCGCCACCGCGCGGCAGTCGTTCAAGAGGTAGGCGAGCTTGTCGGCCTTGGTGAGGGGGTTGACGATCGAGACGACGGCGTTCGCCTTCAAGATCGCCCAGAACGCGATCACGGTCTCTACCGTGTTGTCCGCGAAGACGACGATCCGATCGCCGCGCGAGACTCCGCGCCGTTGAAGCGCGTGGGCGAGACGGTTCGCGCGCCGATCGAGCTCGCGGTACGAGAAGCGCTGCTTGCGACAGACGAGCGCAATCTTCTCCGGCAGGCGCCGCGCGGAGTCGGAGAGGTAGTCGTGGAGCTGGGGAACGCCGTTCATGGGTCTCTCTCTACGAGCGTCGTGAGGGGGATGGGTCTCGTCGGGTCGGGCGGGCGCGCGACGAAGCGGGCGTGGAGGAGCTGCGTCGACAGGACGCCGACCACGGCCATGTTGTCGGCGTTCGAGAACTGCCCGTCGTCCTTCTTCGCCGCGCACTTCTTCCAGAGCTGCCCGACCACGCCCGGATCGAAGACGCCGGCCTCCGCCACGCGCGCCTCGCTCATCGCGTCGCTCACCCACGCCGGCGCGTGAGGCCCCACGAACGACAGCGCGTCGGGCGCGCGGTACGGCTGCTTCTGCCTACGTAGGATCGCGTCGGGGACGAGGCCTGCCGCCGCGCGCTTCAGGACGTGCTTCTCGTCGAGGACCGCGAGCTTGTACCGGGAGGGCAGCGTGCTCGCGAGCTCCACGACGTTGGCGTCGAGGAACGGGAAGCGCCCCTCCACCGAGCTCGCCATGAGCATGCGATCGCCCTGCGACGCGAGGAGGTACCCCGAGAGGAGCGTCCTCATCTCCAGGTACTGATCTTGCGCGAGCGGATCCCACGACGCGAACGCGGCGGGCAGATCGGCGAGAAGCCGCGCGACGGCGTCTCGTCCTGTCGTCCGATCGCGCATCTCCTTCGAAAATAGGCGTTTTAGCGCGCTCGTGCCATTCCATCGCGTCGCGTGGCCAAAGCCGGGAGCACGCCACTGGTCGAGATCCCTCCCGAAGAACTGCCGCGCGATCGCTTGCTGCGCGACCGGCGAGCGCGCCAAGTAAGGGTAGAGCCGCTCGAGGAGGCGTGGGCGCGTCCGTGACGCCGGCGCCTTCGCCCAGAAGCGGCGGACCTTCGCCTCGCGGAACAGATCGTAGCCGGCGAAGATCTCGTCGGCGCCCTCGCCGGTGAGGACGACCTTGATGCCGGTCTCCCGGACGAGGCGCGAGAGGAGGAGCAGCGGGGCCGGCGCGGTGCGGAGGATCGGACGCTCGGTGTGGAAGACGACCTCGGGAAACACGCCCGCGATGTCGGCGCGCGAGACGATCACCTCGTGGTGCTGCGTGCCGAGGCGAGCCGCCATCGCGCGTTGAAACGCGGTCTCGTCGTACTCGGCGTCCTCGAAGCGGAGCGAGAAGGTGTGAAAGCCCTCTCCCTTCACGCGGAGACCGAGCGCGGCGACGAGCGAGCTGTCGAGGCCGCCAGAGAGGTAGCTGCCTACCGGGACGTCGGCGCGGAGCATGCGCAGGCGCGTCGCGTCCTCAAGCGCCGCGCGGACCTGGACAACCGCATCGTCCAGCGTGCCGTGAAATCCGTGCTGCGGTGGAAAGCAGGGCGTCCAGAACGCGCGCTCATGGACCTCGCCTGCTTGGTACGTTCGCACGTGCCCGGGGCGGAGCTCGCCGATGCCTTCGAAGACGCCTTGCGGAGGGACGATCGACCAGAACGTGAACGTCTCGTCGATCCCCTTCGGATCGAGCGCGCGCGGGATCTCCGGATCGCCGGCGAAAATAGCCTTTACCTCGCTCGCGAAGACGACGCGGCCTCCGCGCTCGCAGACGTGGAGCGGCCTTACGCCCAGCCGGTCGCGCGCGAGGACGAGGCGTGCGCGCGTCTCGTCCCACAGCGCGATCGCGAATTGGCCGTTGAAGCGCGCGAACGCGTCGTCTCCCCAGGCCTCGTACGCGTGGACGATGACCTCGGTGTCGCTGGCGGTCCTGAACACGTGACCGCGCGCGACGAGGTCGGCGCGGAGCTCGACGTAGTTGAAGATCTCGCCGTTGTAGACGACCCAAAGCGTGTGATCCTCGTTCGCGAGGGGCTGCTGCCCGCTCTTCAAATCGATGATCGAGAGGCGCGCGTGCGCGAGGCCGGCGGGGCCGCGGCGGTAGACGCCGAGCTCGTCGGGGCCGCGATGGTGCAGCGCTGCCGCCATTCGCGTGAGGGCCTCGCGCGTCGGGGGGAGGGCGGCGGCGCCGGTGGCGACGATGCCGGCGATCCCGCACATTCTACTTCGCGATCTCGAGCACGTCGTGGACGAGGAGCGGGCGCGCGTGGAGGTAGCGCGTCGTCATCCGCTTCTTGTCGATGTCCTTGTAGACGCGCTCGACCTGCTCCGCGGTGACGCCGACGATCGGCGCGACCTCCGCTGCCGGGACGCCGTGGTTCTTGCCGTACAGGCACAGGTCCATCTTGTCGTAGGGGAGCGCGAAGTAGAACTCCTCCTGGGTCTGCGGCATCGAGTACGTGTCGGTCGTGGGCGGCCTCTCGCAAATTTCCGCGGGGACATGGAGGTGCGCGGCGAGCGCGTACACCTGCGTCTTGTAGAGGTGCGCGATCGGCTTGAAATCCGCGGCGCCGTCTCCTTGCTTCACGAAGAAGCCCTGGTCGTACTCGAGCCGGTTCGGCGTGCCGGCGACGGCGTAGTTCAGCCGATCGGCGTGGAAGTATTCCATCATCTTCCGCGCGCGCTGCTTGAGGTTGGTCGCCGCCACGAGCAGCAGGAATGCCGCGAGCCCCATGCGGCTCGTCTTCGTCTCGCCGGACGGCGACTGGATCGTGAGCTGAAAGACGTTGAGCCGCTCGCTCTCGAGGATCGACGGCAGGGTGATCTTGCACTTGTACCCGGGCCCGTACTCCGGGAACACGGTGCGGACGGCGTCGTCCTGGCGGCGGTAGCAGCCGGCGGCCTCCACGGTGCCCGCGATGTCCTCGAGCACGGTCTCGATGCCGAGCGACTCCGCGAGGAGCCTCCCCAGGCGCAGCGAGTCGCCCGACGAATCGCGCTCGGGCATGAAGACACCGAGCACCTTCTCTTTTCCGAGCGCCCGCACCGCCAGCGCCGCGACGACCGAGCTGTCGATCCCGCCCGAGAGGCCGACGATCGCGCCCCGACGCTTGAGCGTTCCGAGCACCTGGGCGCGCACGGTCTCGGCGATCTCGCGCGTCACAGCCTCGCGATCGATCTCGAGGACGTCGCGAGAGAACATGACCGAAAACGGTACCACAACGCCCTTGCGCGAACGCCCTTGCGCGCCGGCTTCGGTCAGACATGCTTCTTGGAATGGGTTCGGCGGACGACGGTCCCGAGAGGCGACGCTATCGACGAATCCAGGCGCCGGTCTTCTGTCGCCCCGCCGGGCTGAAGATCATGTCCAAGCGGCAAGAGGCCGTGGACGTGAGCCGCGGCGGCGTCCGCATCTACAGCGACGAGCCGATGAAGGTCGGCGATCGATTGACGTTGGAGCTCTTCGTCGAGGGCGCCGGTGACGACGAAGTGACATTTCAGGCGATGGTCGCGTGGGTAGAGAAGCTGCCGAAGGGAGCCGTCGCGCGCTTCGACGTCGGCTTGAAGTTCCTCCACCTCGACGTCCGCGCCGAAGAGCTCCTCCGAAAAGTGCTCGGCGAATAGACCGAACGGCCGGGAAATCGGGCGCTCCAAGGGCGTGATGACGCGATGCGTCGCTCAAAATTCCAGCCAAACGGCATTTTGAGGCTTGCGGCGCCGAGTTGCGCCACAGTAAGGGTCGAAGTGAAGGGCCGCCCTCCTCGATGACCGAGCCGAAGAAAACACTCGCACAGCGCGTCTTGACGATGCTTACGGGCATCGAGCCGGCGAGCCGTACGAAATCCGGATTCCGTCCGAAGGTTTCCGCGGAGATCCCGGAGGATCCGAAGGAGCGTCGTCAGTTCCGGCGCATCGAGGCGCCCGTCTATTGCCGGGCGGCGGGTCTCAAGCTCTTCGATCACCAAGAGGAGCCGATCGACGTCAGCCGCGGGGGTGTACGCGTGTACACCGATGAACCTCTGCGCGTCGGTGATCGCCTGACGATGGAGCTGTTCCTGAAGGACCAGCCGTCGGTGACCTTCGACGCCGAGGTCGCCTGGATCGAGCGCCTCGAGGAAGGCGCCCCCGGCAAATTCGACGTGGGCCTCAAGTTCGTTCGGCTCTCGCCGGAGAACGAAGCGCTGCTCGCGAAGGTCCTCGAGTAACTCACGACGACGCGGCGACGATTTCGGCGTGGATGCGGCGCTCGGTCGCTGCGTAATCGACCTCTACGTCGAGGCGCGCGAGCACCGAATAAAAGCCGAACTGCAGCCGGTTCATGAAGAGCATCTCCGGCGGCATCGTGAAGAGCTCCTCGTTCTTCACGGCGCGCGCGACGCCGGCCAGGCCCTTCGTGGAGACGACGAGGCTCGCCGTGTAGGGACGCGTAATATGGAATGGGGAGGCGAAGATCGGCTCGAAGCAGCGGCGGATGTACGCGCGCGCCGCGTCCTCCAGCGCGCCCGGCTTGGCGCCGATCATCGTGGAGACGTGCTTCGTGAACGCTCCCTCGTCGCGTCGAACCGCGGCGTCGTGCATCGCGCGGGCGCCGGCGAGTGCGGGGGGCTCGATCTTCTGCACGCAGCCGTAGTCGAGGAACGTGATGCGCGCGTCGTCGTGGAAGATGTAGTTGCCGGGGTGCGGATCCGCGTTGAAGCGGCCGCCGACGAGGTTGCCTCGGTACACGTAGCGCCAGAGCGTCTCCGCCCACGCGCGTCGCTCATCGGCGCTCGCGGCGCAGGCCTCGTCGAACGTGCGCCCGCTGACGAGCTCGGTAGAGAGGACGCGGCCCGACGATCGCTCGGCGACGAGCGCGGGAATGTGGATCTGCGGATCGCCCTGGTGGAGCGCGGTGAAGTAGAGGAGCTGCTCGGCCTCGTGCGCGTAGTCCAGCTCTTCGCGGAAACGGAGCTTGATGACCTCGAGGAGGCGCCTGGTGTCGAGGCGGCGACCGCCGAGCGCGCCGATCATCGACTCGACGAGGCTCGCGTTCGAGAGATCGCTCTCGACCGCCTTCGCGACGCCCGGGTGCTGCACCTTCACGGCGAGCAGTCGCCCGTCGGCCATGCGCGCGCGGTGGACCTGGCCAATCGACGCGCTCGCGAACGGCTCTTCGTCCCACTCTGCGAAGAGCTTCGTGACGGGGGCGCCGAGCTCCTCTTCGACGAGCGCGCGCACCTCTCCCGGCTCCGAGCGCGCGGCTTGCGTGCGCAGGTGCGAGAGCCACGAGGAGTACGACTCGCGATGCTCCTCGGGGACGAGGCCGTCGACGTAGCTGGCCATTTGGCCGACCTTCGCCGCGAGGCCGCGCATCGACGACAAGACCTGTGCAGTCTTCTCCGCACGCGCCGCGCCGCTCGTGAGGCCGATGCGCGCGACCTGCGCGAGGCGGCCGACGCGGCTCGTGGGGAGCTTTTTCTTCTTCGAAGGCGGGGAGGGGGGACTCAAGGCGCCGGGGAACGTAGGGAAAGATCCGTCCGCTGTCGATGCCTCGCCCGCGATCAGCGTGGCCTGGCGCGTTGTTGGCCGTCCCAGTACGCCTCGACCTCGTCGAGCCAGGTGCGGAGCTCCCCGAAACGCTCGGGGCGCAAGCGGTAGACGCGGACGCGCGCGTCTTCCGCGAGGCCTGATGGCTCCACGAGGCCGATCTTCCGGAGGACCTTGAGGTGTGCGCTCATCGCAGGCGCGCTCATCTCGAACGCCGCCGCCAGCTCGCCCGCGCGACGCGGCCTCTTCCGAAGGACGTCCACGATGCGGCGGCGTGTCGGATCGGCGAGGGCGGCGAGCGTGCGATCGATCTCGGCGGTCATCTCCTCACCCGCGTACGCGCTGCGCGAACCACCACTGATGCCCGCCCGGATCGACGGCGCCGTAGGATCGGTCGGCCCAGTACCCTTCGCCGTAGTCGGTCACCTTCGGCTCCGACACGATCCCGGCGCCGGCCGCGCGGGCCTTGGCGAAGTGGGCGTCGCAGTCCTCGACTTGGACGCACAGGGTCTGGGTATTGGCGCCGCCGAGCGAGCTCGGGGCCTTGTACTGCTTGTCGGGTTTGGAGCTGCTCACCATGACGAGACCCTCGCCGTAGTCGAGCTCGCAGTGGACGACCGATCCGTCCTCACCGTCCACGCGAAGGCGCACCTTGAAGTCGAAGGCCTTGCACAGCCAGTCGATCGCGGCGGCGGCGTCGTCGTAAAAGAGGGAGGAGGAGATGCGAGGCCAATCCTTGGGGGGCGGTTTCATGGGCGCTCCGTTTGTGGTTAGTGAATACGCATAATAGTTAACGTAAATATGAAATATCGTCAAACGCGAACAAATCGACTCCTGCGGTGTTTGTGCGCGGATGAGCGTCCATCGTCGTGATTTCCTCCTTCAAGCGGCCGTCGCCACCGCCGCCGCCGGCGGTCTCCTTGGATGCGCGGGGGCCGAGCCTGCGCCGCCGAAGACCGCGGCATTGTCCGGCGCGCCCGGCACGAGCGCCACGCCACGGAAGGCCATGAAGATCCTCATTCTCGGCGGCACGAAGTTCCTCGGACCCGAGCTCGTCGACGCCGCGCGCGGGCGCGGGCATGCGCTCACCCTCTTCAACCGCGGCAAGACGAACCCGGGCCTCTTCCCAGACGTCGAGAAGCTCCACGGCGATCGCGACGACGGGACGCTCGACGCCTTGCGCGGGCGCACGTGGGACGTCGTCATCGACACCTCGGGCTTCGTCCCGCGCAAGGTGAAGGCGACCGCCGAGCTCTTGTCGGGCGCGCGGCAGTACCTCTTCGTGTCGTCGGTGTCGGTCTACGACAAGCCGCCGACGACCGGCGTCGACGAGTCGGGCGCCGTCGGAAAGCTGACCGATCCCAACGTCGAGAAGATCGACGAAGGCAGCTACGGACCGCTCAAGGCGGCGTGCGAGCGCGCGGCGGAGGCGGCGATGCCGGGCAAGGTCACGAACGTGCGCCCGGGTCTCATCGTCGGTCCGGGGGACGGGTCCGATCGCTTCACGTACTGGCCGGCGCGCATCAAGGACGGCGGGGACGTGATGGCGCCGGGCGATCCGGCCGATCCGGTCCAGTACGTCGACGTGCGCGATCTCGCCGCGTGGATGATCCGCGCGGCGGAGAACGGAGACGTGGGCGTCTACAACGTGGCGGGGCCGAAAGAGCGGCAAGGCGTCGGCGAGATGCTCACGCGCACGAACGCAGCGACCGGCGGCCGCGCGCGCTTCGAGTGGGTGGACGCTAAATTCCTCGCGTCGCAGAAGGTCGAGGCATGGTCGGACATGCCCGTTTGGGTGGATCCCGTCTCCGACGACGCGGGCATCGCACGCGTTTCGAGCGCGAGGGCGATCGCCAAGGGGCTCACCTTCCGGCCGCTCGAGGAGACGGTGAAGGACACCCTCACGTGGTTCGCGACGCTCCCGGAAGAGCGGCGAAACAAGCTCCGCGCCGGCATCACGCGCGCGCGAGAGGCCGAGGTGCTCGCGGCGTGGCGCGCACGTCAAAGGCCGACGGCGGGCTGACGACGCATGCGCCTCGCGTCCTTGATGCCGGCGCGCCCCGACGAGCGCGGCGCGGCGTTCGTGTCGTTCCTCTATTTCTTCTGCCTGCTGGCGGCCTACTACGTGCTGCGGCCGGTGCGCGACGCAATGGGGCTCGCGGGCAAGGTCGGCGATCTGCCAAAGCTCTTCCTCGTGACGCTCGCGGTGACGTTCCTCGTGACGCCGCTCCTGACGGCGCTGGTGTCGCGCATGTCGCGCCGCCGTTTCGTCCCGATCACCAATCGCTTCTTCGCGCTGCAGCTCCTTGTGTTCGCGTGGGTGCTGCGGGCGCCGAACGTCGGGCCCGACGCGGCGCGCGTGTTCTTCGTGTGGACGAGCGTCTTCAACCTGTTCTCGGTGTCGATCTTCTGGGGCCTGATGGCCGATCTCTTCAAGAAGGAGCAGGGCGTGCGGCTCTTCGGCTTCATCGGCGCGGGCGGGACGCTCGGCGCGATGGTGGGCTCGGCGGTCACCGCGGGGCTGGCGAAGCACGTCGGATCTGCGACGCTCCTCATATTCGCCGCCGCGCTGCTCGAGGCCACGGTGTGGTGCGTGCGCCGCTTGTCGAGGATCTTCCACGATCCGATCGCCGACGGGGCCGCGCGCGACGTGGAGCTGAGCCGAGGCGGCGTGCTCGCGTGGACCCGTGAGGCGGCGCGGAGCAAGTACCTCCTTACGATCGTCCTCTACATGCTCCTCTTCTCGTTCACCTCCACGTTCGTCTACTTCGAGCAGGCGCGCATCGTGAAGGCGGCGATCCCGACGACGGCGCTCCGCACGGAGCTCTTTGCGAAGATGGATCTGGCGGTGAACATGGGCAGTCTCGTCTTGCAGGGCGTGCTCATCGGGCCGCTGCTCCGCGCGGTCGGCGTCGGGCCGGTGCTCCTCGTGTTGCCGCTCCTCACGCTCGCCGGCTGCGCGGTCGTGGGCCTGGAGCCGTCGCTCGCGGCGATCGTCGTGTTCCAGGTCGCCCGTCGCGCGTGCGACTACGGCGTCGCCAAGCCCGCGCGCGAGGTCCTCTTCACCGTGGTGAGTCGCGAAGAGAAGTACAAGGCGAAGACGTTCATCGACACCTTCGTCTATCGCACCGGCGACGCGCTCGGCGCTGCGGTCTTCGGCGGCGCGGCGCTCCTGGGACCGGTCGTGCTCGGCGTCGCGCTGTCCGCATGCGTGCTCTGGACGGGGGTGAGCGTCGCGCTCGGGCTGATGCGGCCCGCCGCGCGTGCTGGCTGACGTCGCCGGCGAGCGGACGTGCTAAACGCGACGGTCGATGACCGAGCCCGCCTACGATCCGTCCCTCCGCGTCGCCGACGAGCTGAAGCTCCCCGTCGCGAGCGTCCGCGCCGTCGCGAAGCTGCTCGCCGAAGGGTCGAGCGTCCCGTTCATCGCCCGCTACCGCAAAGAGCAGACCGGCGGCCTCGACGAGGTGCAGATCCGAGACGTCGAAGAGAAGGGCGCGTACTACCGCGAGCTCCACGATCGCAAGGTGACGATCCTCGGCGAGATCGAGAGCCAGGGGAAGCTGACCCCCGAGCTCCGCGCGAAGATCGAAGGGATGTGGGTCAAGGCGACGCTCGAAGACCTGTACCTCCCGTTCAAGCCGAAGCGCCGCACGCGCGCGGCGATCGCGCGGGAGCGTGGGCTCGAGCCGCTCGCGCTGCGCATCCTGGCGCAGCCGGGCGAAGGCGATCCGACGGCCGAAGCGGCGAGGCTCGTCGACCCGGCGAAGGAGGTCCCCGACGTGAAGGCCGCCCTCGCCGGCGCGCGCGACATCGTGGCCGAGACGCTCGCCGATCGCCCCGAGATCCGCACGCTCCTCCGCGAGACGTTCGCGAAGTCCGGCGTCATGAGCGTCTCGCCCGACCCCGCAAAGACCAAAGCGCCGACGAAATTCGAGATGTACTACGACTTCCAGGAGAAGGCGGCGACCTTGCCGTCGCACCGCTTCCTCGCGATCCGGCGCGGCGAGGCCGAGGGAGTCTTGCGGGCGAAGGTGGACATCGATCGCGACGGCGCGGCCGCGACGGTGGCGCGCATCGCCGGCGTGAAGAAGGGCTCACCGTTCGCCGCGACGCTCGAGGAGGCGGTCTCCGAAGCGGTCGCGCGCATTCTGTGCCCGACGCTGGAGAGCGAGCTGCGCGTACAGCTCAAGCTGTCGGCCGATCGCGACGCCGTCGGGATCTTCGCGGAGAACGTGAAGAAGCTGATGCTGATGCCGGCGCTCGGCCGAAAGGTCGTCCTCGGAATCGATCCCGGGCAGCGCACCGGATGCAAATGCGTGGTCGTCGACGACACTGGCAAGCTCGTCACGCACACGCTCGTGAACCTCGTCACCGGTGACGCGGCGGTCGCGCACGCCAAGCGCACGATCGCGGATCTGGTCACGAAGCACGCGCCGCAAGCAATCGCCGTCGGAAACGGAACCCACGGGCGCGAGACCGAGGACGTTTGCCGAGAGGTGCTCGCCGAGCTCGGCAAGACCAAGGACGTCGTGGTCGTCATGGTGAGCGAGTCCGGCGCTTCTGTGTATTCTGCAAGCGACGTCGCACGCGAGGAGTTCCCCGATCTCGATCTGACGGTGCGCGGGGCGGTGTCGATCGCCCGGCGCTTGCAAGATCCGTTGGCCGAGCTCGTGAAGGTGGACCCAAAGGCGATCGGGGTCGGGCAGTACCAACACGATGTGCACCAGCCGCTCTTGAAGCGAAAGCTCGACGATGTCGTGGAGAGCTGCGTCAACGCGGTCGGCGTGGAGCTGAATACCGCGAGCGCGCCGCTGCTCACGCACGTGGCCGGCGTGGGGCCGACGCTCGCGAAGAAGATCGTGAAGCACCGCGAAGAGAAGGGGGCGTTCGTCTCGCGCAAAGCCCTCCTCGACGTCCCCGGCTTCGGGCCCCGCGCGTTCGAGCAGTGCGCGGGCTTCGTGCGCGTGCGGGGCGGCGCTCATCCTCTCGACGGGAGCGCAGTGCACCCGGAGCGGTACGCGCTCGTCGAGCGCATCGCCAAGGACGCAGGCCTCGCGCTCGCCGCGCTCGTGGGAAACGCGGCGGCCGTCGCCAGCATCCCGTGGGCGAAGTACGTGTCGGACGACGTCGGAATGCCGACGCTCGAAGACATCCAAAAGGAGCTCCTTCGCCCCGGGCGTGACCCGCGCGAGGCATTCGAGGCGCCGCAGTTCCGCGCCGACGTGCGAAAGATCGAGGATCTCTCGGTCGGCATGCAGCTCGAGGGGGTGGTCACGAACGTGACGGCGTTCGGCGCGTTCGTCGACGTCGGGGTGCACCAGGACGGGCTCGTGCACGTCTCGCAGCTCGCCGACAAGTTCGTGAAGGATCCGAACGAGGTCGCCAAGGTCGGCGATCGCATCAAGGTGCGCGTGCTCGAGGTCGATCTCGCGCGAAAGCGGATCGCGCTGTCCGCGAAGAGCGGAGCGTTGCCCGCCGCGCCGTCGCGCCCGCAAGGTCGACAAGAGGCGCGTCCCGCCCCCAAGCCCGCGCAGGCGCCGCAGCAGAAAGCGTTCGCGAACAACCCGTTCGCCACGCTCCTCAAGAAGTAGCGGCAACGAGTCGCGAAAAAGAAGCGGTCGCTCTCAGGGGATCACGACGATCCAATCGTCGAGCTTCTGGTGCGCGCCGTCGAGGACGCGCGTGACGATGGGCGGCATCTGCTGCTTTTGGTTCGGAGTCCCGGCGGGGCCGACCCGGTGGCCCGCGAGGTAGGCGGCGAGGCTCACCGAGGGATCGCCGCGCTTGATCACGTAGGACGTGCCGCCGTCGCCGCCGGGGATTGGCGTCGGCGAGACGCGGTCCACGGTGGTGAGGTACGCGTCGAGGGCGGTGACGGGTACCGGACCTCCGTCGGCACCGGCGTCGGCGCCCGCGAGTTGGCTCATCATCGTGAGCAGGCGGATGTTGCTGTTCTGCGCGTTCGCGTCGCGCGAGCGGTTGTGGCACGGGCCGCACGAGACGTGCAGCCACCCCAGCGCGGCGGCGGCTTTCCCCGACGTGTCCTCGGGAAACGCGAGGGTCGTGGCGGGCGGCGCGTTCGTGAGCAAGCCCTCGGCGACGAGTGACGCGAGCGTGATCCCCTGCGCGCCAGGCATCCCGAGGTTCACGGGCTCGAGGCCGAGGAGGCGATCTTTGCGGCCGCCGTGGCAGTCGTTGCACTCGTTGGCGGTCGGGACCTGGTACGGCGGAGCGCCCCCCTCGGCGCCGCCGTCACGCGCGACGAGCTCGCCGACCTCATTTCGCACGGCGTCGGTGTCGGTGGCGTTCCAGCGGTAGGTCGTGTGGCGCCAGCTCCCGGTCGCCGATTTCGAATAGAGGCGCGTCTCGATTCGCTTGCCGTCGAGCGAGAACTCTTTCCACACCTTCGTGCCGTTCGGAAAGACCCACTCGTCCATGTCCGACGAGTCGATCTTCTGGCCGGCGGGGAGCTGGAGCCAGCGCTGCTTCGTGGCGCCGTCGGCCCAGAGCTGGAGCGCCGGCACGTACGCGCGCGCGTCGCTCGCGAGCGTCTTCGCCGCGAAATCCGTGTAGAGGCCCGCGCATTGGAGATGCGCGTAAACGCCGTCCGCCGCGAGATCGGTCGCGCAGTCGAGCGCGGAGGATCCATCGGTCGGCGGAGGGGGAGGGGGAGGGGGAGGAGGCGGCGGGGTGACAATCGGCGCGTCGTTGCCTGCGTCCCCGGGCGTTGCGTCGCCGTGCGAAGAAGAGCCGCATCCGCTGGCGACGAACGCCGCCGCCATTGGGGCGGCCACGAGCACGAGCCAGATCGAGGGATGCCGCATCGCTCTCCTAGCTTACGGCACGGACGCGCGGGCGACCGCCAAAAGGGCGCGCCACGCGCACCCGGAGCACTCCGCGTGCAGGAGCGAACGTGTGCACTGTGCACCCCCTGCATCACGAATGGCCGAAAATGAGGCACCTGCGCATGGTCCGCGGCGTGCAGTGGTGCACGGCGTGCAACGTCGCGAGAAGGTCGCCGTCCTCGGTGGCGGCATGGGAGCACTCACCGCCGCCTTCGCCCTCACACGCGCCCCCGACTGGAAGGAGCGCTACGAGGTCACGGTCTATCAGGACGGCTGGCTGCTCGGCGGCAAGGGAGCGAGCGTCCGCAACCGCGCGCACCACGATCGCATCGAGGAGCACGGGCTACACATCTGGATGGGCTTCTACGAGAACGCGTTCCAGGTCATGCGCGGTTGCTACGACGAGCTCGCGCGCCCGCCGTCGGCGCCGCTCGCGACGTGGGAGGACGCGTTCAAGAAGCACAGCTTCATCACGCTCGAGGAGGAGACGCGCGAGGGCTGGCGGCACTGGCACTTCGCGGCGCCGGAGAACGCCGAGGTCCCGGGCGACGGGCGCGAGCCGCCGGGCCCTCGCGACTACCTGCTCCTCGGCTTCAAGCACCTGAGCCACCATCTGCGCGCGTGGGCGCGGGAGGGCCTGTCCGAACGCGACGGCGAGAAGCGGCGGGGGCTCGGCGAGCTCGCGGACTCGCTCGAGGAAGCGGCGGCGCTCGTAAACCTCGGCGCGGCGGGCCTCGGCGTCACGCTCGGCGTGGCGTCGTACCGCGGCGTTCGGCAGCTCCTCGCGTGGGCAGCGGGCGAGGGCGCGACGAGCGAAGATGCAGGCGCGACGGGGCCGTGGCGATGGGCGGCGAACGTACTGACGGCGTTCGCGCGACGCGCGGCGCGCCTGCTCGAGGACGATCTCGCGAAGGACGACACGTCCCGCCGCCTTTGGATCATGATCGACTTCTTCTCGACGAACCTCGTCGGCATGATCCGCGAAGGCCTCACCGCGCGCGACGCGGACTTTGCGGCGCTCGACGACGAGGAGTACCGCGCGTGGCTGAAGCGGCATGGCGCATCGAAGCTGACGCTCGGCTCGTCGTTGGTCCGCGGCCTCTACAACCTCGCGTTCAGCTGGGACGACGGCGCCGGCGCAGGTACAGCGCTGCTCGGGACGCTGAGGATGTTCCTCGGGTACCGCGGCGCCATCTATTACAAGATGCAAGCGGGCATGGGCGAGACCGTGTTCACGCCGCTCTACGAGGTTCTTCAGAAACGGGGGGTCCGCTTCGAATTCTTCCACACAGTGATGCGGCTCGGCGTCGCAACGGACGGGCGCTCGATCGACCGCGTCACCGTCGCTCGCCAAGCGCGCGTGAAGGACGGCGAGTACCGGCCGCTCGTCGACGTCGGAGGTCTCGCGTGCTGGCCGGAGGCGCCGCTCTACGAGCAGCTGGAAGAGGGAGACGCTCTCTCTCGTCTCGGCGTGCGGCCTGCCAGTTGGTCGCTCGATTGGCCGGCCGCGGAGGAGCGAGAGCTCGCGCGTGGGCGTGACTTCGATCGGGTGGTCCTCGGAATCTCCCACGGCGCGCTGGCGCCCATTTGCGAGGAGCTCGCCGCGGCCGAGCCCCGCTGGCGCGCGATGCTCGACAACGTGAGGACGACGAAGACGCTCGCGATGCAACTGTGGCTGAAGCGCGACCTGGAGCACCTCGGCTGGACCAAGCCCCCGCCGGTTCTCGGCACCTACGCCGAGCCGTTCGACACGTGGGCGGACATGACGCACCTCTTGCCGCGTGAGTCGTGGACGCGCGACGACGGCGTGAAGCATTTGGCGTATTTTTGTGGTCCCTACGACACGAGCGCCGCACCGATCACCGATACGCCGGAGGACCACGCGCGCGAGCACGCCCGGGTCGTGGACGCCGCCGGCACGTGGCTCTCGCGTCACGCTGGACACCTCTTTCCCAAGGGCGCCGACGCGCGCGGCGGGATCGACTGGACGACGCTCCACGACGTCGAGGAGCGGTGCGGCGAGGCGCGGCTCACGGCGCATTTCGTGCGTGCGAACACCGATCCTTCCGGTCGTTACGTCTTGTCCGTCGCCGGAACCACGAAGCACCGCTTGCCCGCTCACGACACGGGCTTCGAGAACCTCGTCGTGTGCGGCGACTGGACGCGAACCGGCTTCGACGCAGGATGCATCGAGGCGGCGGCCATGAGCGGGCTCCAGGCGGCGCGTGCGGTGATCGGCGAGCCCGCGCACGTCTTCGGCGAGCCCGCGTGGCTCCGCGCCGCGTCGGCGGTCGCCCGCGAGCGCGTGACGAGCGGCCCGGCGTACGTGGACCGGCCCGACGAAATGGTGCTCCGTCCGCCGTACGCCATGCAGAGCGTCCAGCTCGACGCGTTCGCGATCCGCGCCGACGAAGGGAAGATGCAGGCGCTCGTCCACCGCTACCTGGAGGCTCCGACGAAGGGCGCGCTGAGGTACGAGGTGGCGGCCCCGTTCGCGTTCGTCGTCAGCGCCTTCACAGCGCGCGTCGCGTCGCTCGACCCGGAGCACGCGCGCCGCGGCGGAATGCCGGAGATCGACGTGTCGGTGTGGGTCCCGATCTTCTCGCGCGTCTCGGGTGCGCGGCGCCTCTCGTGGTTCTTGCCGTACGTGTTCGTCGACAGCGGCGCGGCGATGGCGGCAGGTCGCGAGATCTTCGGCTTCGCCAAGAGCGTCGTGGACGTCGACGTGACGCGCGGGAGCGGCGGGCTCACACGGCTCGACGTGCGCGGTCCCGTGCTGAGGCGCTACGCCCCCGACGCCACCGTCGAGCGAGGCACACTCCTCTCGATCGCCAAGCGCGCGGGACCCGACCTCGAGCTCGCGTCGGCCGTCCGCGACCTCGTCGCCAAGCGGTTCGTGGACGCGACGATGAACCTCGTCTTCCTGAAGCAGTTCCGGCAGGCCGGGGAGGGCGGTCGCGCGGCGTACCAGGCGATTGTCGAGGCCGAGGCCAGCGTAACGGCGATGCGTAGCTGGCGGCCGATTCTGTCGCCCCACGAAGTGACCGTCTGCGATTACGACAGCCACCCGCTCGCGGCGGAGCTGGGGCTTCCGACCACGCCGGTGAGGACCACGTTCGGTGTCGCTGCGGAGATGGACTTCGTGATGCATGGCGGGCGCGAGGTCTTCCGCGCGCGCTGAGACTGCTCCCGCGAGTCGTGCTGTACTGCCGTCGTGCTCGATCTCGACTTCGTCCGCGCGCAGTTCCCCGCGCTCTCCGCCGGCTACGTCTTCTTGGACAACGCGGGCGGCTCGCAGACGCTCGGACGCGTCGCCGATCGCATTCGCGACTACCTGCTCACGAGCAACGTGCAGCTCGGCGCCTCGTATGCGATTTCCGAGATCTCGACGGCGCGCGTCGACGAGGCCGCGCGCGAGACGGCGCGGTACATGGGGGCGGCGGAGGGGGAGATCGTCCTCGGCGCGTCGACGACGCAGCTCCTCCAGAACCTCTCGCGTGCGATGGAGGCGGAGCTCTCGCCCGGCGACGAGATCGTGACGACGGAGGCCGATCACGAAGCGAACGTGGGACCGTGGACGCGCCTCGCGTCGCGCGGGGTCGTCATCAAGGTGTGGCCACTGGATCCCGAGACGCTGCGCCTCGAAGAGCGCGGGCTCGCGCCGCTCCTGACGAAGCGCACGCGCCTCGTCGCGTTCCCCCATGTCTCGAACGTCCTCGGGAGCATCCATGACGTCTCCGCGCTGACCCGCCTCGCGCACGCGCACGGCGCCAAGGTGTGCGTCGACGGTGTGGCCTTCGCGCCGCACCGCGAGGTCGATGTCGCGGCGTGGGACGTCGACTACTATGTCTTCAGCTTCTACAAGGTGTACGGGCCGCACATGGCCGTGCTCTTCGGCAAGCGCGCGCTTCTCGAGCGGCTCGCCGGGATCAACCACGGGTTCATCGACGAGGTCCCGTACAAGCTGCAGCCCGGCAACGTGAATTACGAGCTGTCGCACGGGCTCGGCGGAATTTACGAGTACGTTGGCGCGCTCGGCGGCAAACGAGAGGCGTTCGCGCGGATCGCCGAACACGAAGAGCGCCTCTCCGCGCGCCTGCTCGGGTGGCTCGCGGGCGTCCGCGGCGCGCGCGTGTGGGGCGACACCGTCGCCGATCGCGCGCGGCGGGTGCCCACGATCGGCTTCACGGTGGACGGGGCGTCGCCCGAGGCGATCGTGCGCCGCGTGGATCCGTGCGGCGTGGGAATCCGCCACGGGGACTTTTACGCGAAACGCCTCGTCGACGCGCTGGGACTCGCCCCGGCCGGCGTCGTGCGCGTGTCGGCCGTGCACTACAACACCGAGGCCGAGCTCGATCGCGCGATGAGCGCGCTCGACGCGGCGATCGCGGTCGAGGCACGCTGAGGGCCGAGTGACCAAGAAGCGAAAATCCAAGCGCTCCCACGCGGGCGATCTTCGCGGCGCGAGTCGCCTCGTCGTGGACGCGACGAAGAGGGTGACGGGCATCGTCGAGGCGATGCATCGCACGATCGCGGCGGGGCCCGATCTCTTGGGGCGCCCGCTCGATGGTCCCGTGCGCGTGCTCACCGGCCTCGTGTACGGGAGCATTCGCGGCGTGACGCACGCGGTCGGCGCCGCGATCGATCTCACGCTGACGCAGCTCGCGCCGCTCCTCGGCGAGAGCGTGCCTGGACCCGAGCGCGCGGCCGTCGTTGCGGTGCTGAACGGCGTCATCGGCGACTACCTCGTCGAGACGGGCAACCCGCTCGCGACGCCGATGGCGTTCTGCGTCTCTGGCGAAGCGCTCGACCTCGACCCCGCCGCGCTCCGGGGCGCCTTGCCGGACGCAGGCGCGCGGGTCGTCGTGCTCGTGCACGGGTCGAGCATGAACGATGGGCAATGGCTACGCGCAGGGCACGATCACGGCGCCGCCCTCGCGCGCGATTTGGGGCTCACCGCGGTGTACTCCCGGTACAACTCCGGTCTGCACGTATCGACGAACGGGCGCGAGCTCGCCGAGATGCTCGAGCGCCTCTGCGCGTCCTGGCCCGTGCGCATCGAGGAGATCGTGCTGGTCGGGCACAGCATGGGCGGTCTCGTCGCGCGAAGCGCCTGCCACGCCGCGGAGTCGGCGAAGTACGCCTGGCGCGCCAAGCTGACCGCGCTCGCGTGCATCGGAACGCCGCACCACGGCGCGCCGCTCGAGCGCGGCGGCAACATGATCGACGTCCTGCTCGGCGTGAGTCGCTACAGCGTGCCCCTGTCGCGGCTCGGCCGGCTCCGCAGCGCCGGCGTCACCGATCTCCGATTCGGCTACGTCCTCGACGAGCACTGGGAGGGGCGTGATCGCTTCGCGCATGGACGCGATTCTCGCCGGCGCCTCGCGCTCCCGGACGGTGTCCGCTGCTTCGCGATCGCCGGAACGACGACGCCCGCGCCCGCCACGAGCCTCGCCAGCGACGGGCTCGTCCCCGTCGAAAGCGCCCTCGGCCGCCATGCGAACGGCGATCTCGCGCTCGACTTCCCGGAGACCCACCGATGGATCGCCTACGGCGTCGGTCACCTGGATCTGCTGTCGCGGCCGGAGGTCTACGATGTCCTCAAAAAATGGCTGACGACGCAGACCCCACGCTCCCCGGCGTCGGATAGCATCGGCGCGGCCCACCGATGAACCCGAACCCTTACCAGCCCCCGAACGCACAAGGCCCGCTTCCGTATGCGCCCGGCGGACCGCCGCCCGATCGTACGATGTTCGTGCTCGCCGCGGTCGGCGCCGGCCTCGCGAGCGCATACTGGGCGGGACTCACGCTGCTCATCGGGCTCGGCGCCGCTCACGGATCGGTGTCGGGGTTCCAGACGATCCTCCCGATCTGCTCATCGTCCTCTACGCCGTGCGAGGGGTTCAGATCTTCAAAGGCGACCCCGCCGCGGCGCGCCGGATCATGTGGCTCCACGGCATCGGAGCCATCTCGGCGGTCATCCAAATCGGATCCGGTGGGGGGCTCTTCGTGGTGCTGCAAGGGATCAAGATCTTGATCCACATCTTCGGCGGCGTGACCGCCTACCTCGCGCAGCGACGGGCGTAGAGGCGAGGCGAAGGACCGCGTCACGACACGGCGCGCGCGCGTCGTGCGAGGTCGCGGGCGGTCGCGATGTCGACGCCATAGACGCTCCGGAGCGCGTCTGCCATCGCGTCGTCGGCCAGCGGGAGCATCGCGCGGGCGCGCCTCAGCGGTTCGTGCGGATGGAAATGCACGATCCACGCGCCGAGCTGGAGGCGGATGGCCGCATCGCACACGTCCTCGACGACCTCGACGCCGGCCGCGCGCACGATGGCCACGCCGGCGCCGTCGACTCGCGGGTTCGGATCGCGAATGCCGGTGACGAGCGTGCGGACGCCGCTCTCGGCGATGACCTTCGCGCACGCGGGCGTCCGGCCGTGGAACGAGCATGGCTCGAGGGTCGAGTAGAGCACCGCGCTCGTCAGGGCGACGCCGGCGGCACGGGCCTCACGCAGCGCGCCGATCTCCGCGTGGTCCTCGCCGGGGCCTTGCGTGTGGCCGCGCGCGACGATGTGTCCGCCGGCGACGATGACGCTACCGACCCACGGGTTGTCGCCGGTGCTGCCACGTGCACGCTCCGCCTCCGCCATCGCGGCGTTCATGGCGGCCTCGTGGGTCAGGTCCACGACTCTTCGTCGTCACCGAGGAGCAGCGTGATTCCGCCGCCGTCGCGGTAAAGCACCTGCTTCACCCTGAGGTTGTGCTTGCTGTGCCCTTGGATGAAGACGAGCGTGCCGACGCGCGGGACGGCGTCGAGCCGAATCGCGCGTTCCAGCATCCTCCCGTTGTGCGAGGCCTGCATCTCGATGAGTGTGCTCATTGGAGCCGGGCACATCACCACGACGATGCGGCGCGCGCAAGCAGGCTCAGCCCGCGGAGACGCAGGCGCAGACGCCGGGCGTCGAGTCGTAGGTCGAGCCCTTCATGCACTGCGCGAACTGCACGCACGGCGCGGTCACGCAGGAGCAGACGTCGGGCGAGCTGTCGAAGACGAAACCATCCATGCAGGGATGGAAGTCGAGGCAGATGGGCGCCGGCGGGGGAAACGGCGTCGGCGGCATCGGGGGCTGAATCTCGAAGTCGCCGATCGGCGCGGCGTGGACCGCGTGAACGGCGTGGGCGCGGGGCGCCGGCGTCGCGAGGGCCGCCGAAGCGGTGTCGGTGGCGTGGGCTTCGGCGTCGGATTGCGGCGCGCCGCCGCAGCCGGCGAGGGCGAAGGTGGCGACGAATGCGGCAAACGTGAAGCTCGAGAGCGGGGAGAGGGAGGGCATGGGTCTAGTCCTTGGCGGAGGGTTCACCAAGAAAAACGACCTCTCTCGCCGCGACCTAAGCGCCGCGTGCCTCAAGACGAAAGATTCATCGTCCCGCGCACCTACGCGTCAACGCGCTGACGCCGTGACGCGCGGCAATCGCGCTCAGACCGCGCGCCGACGGCGTCCGAGCGTCGCCAACGCGACGGCGAGCCCCAGCATCCACCCCAGGTCCGTCGCCGGCGCACGTCCATGTGCGCTGCACCCACTCGAGTGCGCGCCATCGGCGTTGCCGGGATCGGGGCTCGCCGACGGACCGCCGGAACCAGGAGCCCCGGGAGTACCGGGCGTTCCAGGACCACCGGGCGCGCCGGCGTCCGGATCGACCGGGCCCGGCGGCGTGCTCGGATCGGCGTCGAGGACGTACACCGCGGGGCCGCTGCCGATCATGAGGAACGGCTTCGTCGGAAGGTCGGGCCCTTGCGCGTACGCGTTCACCTTGGCGGCCGGCGTCTTCACGACCTCGGCGAACGTGCGGTGCCACGCGGCGAGGGACGCCCCGCTGACGACGTGACGGCGAATGTTCCCGTCGAGGAGCCACACAGACGGCGAACCGTCGTCGGCCTGGATCAACGCGGGCTTTTCGGTCCAATCCGCGCCGGCCGCGAAGCCGGTGAGGACGGCGTCCGGTTGCGGCGCGACATCGAGGAGCGACGAGAACCCCCACGCCTTCATCGCGGCCGCATCGAGAACGTGGCGCTTGATGCCGCCCGTCGCGTCCAGCGGCGGCGTCGCGTAGGGGCACTGGAGCGACTTGGGGCTTCCCGTCAGCTCGGTGCTCGGGCCGCCGGCGGTGTCGATGCCGTACGCGTGCACCGCGTGCGGTTTGCCGTCTTGGACGCCGAGCGGCATCTCGAACGTGAAGCCGTGGTCGCACGAGCCGAGCGGCGTGCAGAGATCTTTACGGTTCACCGACGCGACGAGGCGAACAGCCTCCGATCCGGCGGCGCCCGCGGCGGCGTTGAACGACAGTTCCACGCCGTTCGCCGTCGTCGGCGCGTTCTGATCCTGCGACCAGCCGGCGAGGCCGGCGCAGGCTGCGCTGTCGAACGCGCCGCGCGGGGCCAGGTCGGCGGGAGCGGCGTGCCACTGACCGAAGTCGGCGGCGACCGCTTGATCCTTGTCGCAGCACGCGCCGTCGCCGGCCGCGGTGATCCCGTTCTGCACCTGCCGGAGCTGCGCGCGCGGCTCCCACTGGCCGCCCGACCACGCGTACGTTTGCCAGCCCCACTTGATCTTGCCGGCGTCGAAGAGGCGCTGGATGACGTAGTAGCCGCCATACGCGCCGGCGCGCGTGACGCCGATGACCGAGCCGACGCCATCGAAGTACGCGTTCAACGCCGCCTGCTGGCCCGGCGTCGCGTCGAAGTCGACGCTGAAGTAGATCGGTCGACCGGCCGGCATTCCTGCGGCCTTGGCTTCGGCCTCTGCCGCTTGCGCGTCGGCGACGCCCTGCGCGTGACCGTTGAGCGCGCCGCCGGCGGTCGCTTCCCAGTTCGCGACGACATCGACCTTGTTGGCCCACAGCGCGTCGGCCTCGCCTTTCGTCAGATCCTTCGGCGGGTCGTGGCTCAAGTAGCGCGCCGCGAACGTATAGCCGTCGGCGTGGAGGCCCGCGGGCGAAGGGCGCGCGAACGAGTAGTCGACGCCGGTGGCGGTGACGAGCGCGGAGTCCGTCGAGCCGACGGACTCCTCGTCCCCATGGGACGGAGCGCCGCACGCGACGAAGACGACGAAGAAGGACCAAAGCGCGACGAGTCGTAAGGAACGCGGCATCCTGCACGCCTGAGCAACCGATGTGCCTGACCGCAACCCCTGCAATTTTCCATGCTTGGTGCCGTGAGTCGCGCGCGATCCACGTCGCGACCTGCGATCTGGATCGTGGGGACGCGCGAAGCACGCGCGATGGAACCGCGCGCTGCCGGCGGGTGCGCGTGCCGTGTAGGTCAAAGGAGCAGACGACGAATCTGCGTCTCGATCGGCCCGAAGGCGAGGCGTCGAATTCGCTCGCCGTGCGCTCGGAGGTTCGGGTTAGATGTCGCGCATGAAATTCGGTCGCTCGCTCGTCGCGCTCTCGTGTCTCGCAGCAGCGTGCGGCGGCGAGACGCCTGCGGGTCCTGCGCCGGCCGTGCCCACGCCCACGACGACGCCTTCGATGCCAGAGCCCGCGCCGCCGATCGCGAAGGCGCCGGACGCCGTCGACGCCGGTCCGCCAGCGCCGCCGGCTCCGCCTCAACTCACCGCGACGTCGCTCGCGCTGCCGGGTGCGACGGCGCCGGTGAGCGTCGACTACCTCGCGATCGATCGCGCGCGCGGGCGCGTCTGGGTGCCGGTCGGCGATACCGGGAGCGTCGACGTCCTCGACCTCGCAGCCAACGCGTTCGCGCGCGTCGACGGCTTCAAGACCGGTGAGCGCGAGATCCGCGGCAAGAAGCGCCTCGTCGGCCCGAGCGCCGCGTTCGTCGGCGACGGCTACGTCTACGTCGGCAACCGCGCGACGAGCGAGATCTGCGCGGTCGACGCGAAGTCGATGAAGCTCGGCAAGTGCCTCAAGGTCGCGTCTCCCTCGGACGGCGTCGCGTACGTGGCGTCGACCAAGGAGGTCTGGGTCACGACCCCGCGCGATCACTCGATCACGGTGCTCGACGCGTCGAAGCCCGACACGCTGAAGCCCAAGCTCGTCATCAAGTTCGACGGCGAGACCGAGGGCTACGCCATCGACGAGACTCGCGGCCTCTTTTTCACGAACCTCGAGGACAAGGACAAGACGGTCGTTGTGGACGTGAAGACACACGTCGCGAAGGCGACGTACGCGCCGGGCTGCGGCGCCGAAGGGCCGCGCGGAATCGCGGTCGACGCGGCGCGGAATTTCCTCATCGTCGCGTGCACCGATCATCTCCAGGTGCTCGACGCCGGTCACGAAGGCGCGCCGCTCGGCAAGATGGATACCGGCGCGGGCGTCGACAACATCGACTACGTCGCCGCGCTCGGGAACGTCTACGCCGTCGCGGGCAAGGTGGCGAAGCTCAGCGTCGTCCACGTAGACGACAAGGGGCAGCTTACGCTGGTCGCCACTGCCGCGACCTCCGCGGGTACCCGTAACACGGTCGCCGACGACGCCGGGAACGCGTACGTCCTCGACGGTCTCGGCGCGCGTCTCTGGATCGTTCCCGCTCCGCCGAAGTGAGGTCCGTCATGCGTTCATCGTCGTCGGCTTTGGGCCTCATCGTGATGGTGCTCGGCGTCGCCTGCTCGAACGGCGGGAAGGCCGGGTTCACGGACGACGACGCGAGCGTCGGCGGCGGGGGTGGTGACGGCGGAGGGGGCGGGCCGGGTGGCGGCGATGGTGGCCCCGCGTTCGGAAACGACGGCGGCCCCGGCGGCGGCGGCCCTTGCGTGAGCAGCGATCCCAACGCCGACCTCGACAAGGACGGGTTCTCGCCGAGCCAGGGCGACTGCAACGACTGCGATCCCAACGTGAACCCCGGCGCGATCGACGTGCTCCATACGCCCGACGCAGGCCCGCCTACGTGGGGCGACGAGGACTGCAGCGGCAAACCGGGCGACTCCGCGCAAGCATGCGACACGGGCCTCGCGCTCACCGACGTCGATCCGATGAGCGGCGCCAAGGCGATCGAGCTCTGCGCGAAGGCGACTGACGCCGACCGCAAATACGGCGTCATCTCTGCCGCGTACGTACGCGCCGACGGAACGCCGTTCGCCGCGCCGGGTCTGCAGATCGGGATCCACGGGACGTTCGGCACGAACGTGCACCCGCAAGGCGGCGCCAACCTGCTCGCGCTCTCCAGCGGGCACGCGCGCGTCGTCGGCGAGACCGGCGCGTGCAACGGCATCTCTTGCCAGATCAACGCGACGGGCACCGCGCCCACCGGCTTCCCGCAGGACGATCCCGCGTGCCCGCCGACCAAGGTCATCGCCGACGACGTCGCCCTCGAGCTGAAGATGCGCGTGCCCACCAACGCGACGGGCTACTCGTTCAGTTTCAAGTTCTACTCCTTCGAGTTCCCCGACTGGGTCTGCGACAAGAACGGGTACAACGATCAGTTCGTCGCCCTCGTGACGCCGCCGCCCGCCGGCGCGTACGTGCCCGCGGGCTCGACGTGGGGCAACATCTCGTTCGACAGCAAGAACCACCCCGTCAGCGTGAACGTCGGGTACTTCGACGCGTGCGATCCGAGCACGCCCGCGCGCTTTGCGACGCACTGCAAGTCCGGCGGCGGCGCGTGCCCGGCCACGCCGAGCCCTTACTGCCCGCTCGGCCTCGGCGATCTCGCGGGGACCGGCTACGACGTGTGGCACACCGCCGTCGGACCGTCCGGCGCGACGCGATGGCTGCAAACGCAGGCGCCTGCCAAAGCCGGCAGCATCATCACAGTGCGTTTCGCGATCTGGGACGCCGGCAACGCGCAGTATGACTCGACCGCGCTGGTCGACGATTTCCAGTGGGTCGCGAGCGGCGCGAGTGGCGTCGTGACCGTGCCTCAGCCGGGCCCGAAGTAACACGCGCCACCTCTTGGGCGGCCTCGCGGAGCGTGCGATACGAAGGCCCGTTCTCGTCGTTCCGCGCGCCGTGACGCTCGTCGGGGCCCGCCGTCATGGCGCGAGCGCGATCGGATAGACGACGGTGACGAGGCCGGCGTGCGTCTTGGGGTAGGTGATCTTGCGGAATTCAGCGGTGATGCAGCCGACCACGGCCTTGTCGGGCAACGTGGAGCGCGCGTCTTCGGCTTCGCGCGTCACGCCGTCCTCGCCGAAGACGAACCTCACGGACACGGTGCCCGCGAGCTTGGGGTTTCTGGCGAGTCCGGCGTCGTAGCAGCTCTGGATCGCCGGGAAGCGCGCGCGAACGGCGCTCTGTACGGCCTCGGGCGGGAGGCGACCCCCGGGGCCCGGCGGTGGCATCGGCGCGTTGGCAGGCGAGGACGCCGCGGCCTTCGCGCTGTCCACCTCGAACTCGTAGCCATACCCCTCGTCGGCGCTCGACGTCGCGGGTGCCGACGCGCTCGGCGGCGTCGTCGCGCACGCCGCGAAGAGCGCGAGGGCCGCGGCGGTGAGGACCATGGCCTGCAGGCCCAACGGCCAATGGCGTCGCGCGCCGAGCGCCTCGATGCGCGCGCGCAACGTCGAGCCGAAGTGGAGCTCGCCCGCGCCGAGCGGCGTCATGAGCGCGCGCCACTCGGCGATGTCGAGGAGCGTGTGACCGTAGCGCCTGCGCTCCGTGGCGTCGGCGCCGTCCACCGCGGCCTCGTCGCACGCGAGCTCGACGAGCTGACGCACGCGCGCGACGGCGATCCACACAGGCACGACCGGCCACGCCGTGATCGAAAGGAGCTGCAGCGCCGCGGAGAGCCACGCGTCCCGGCGGCGCAGGTGCGCGACCTCGTGCCGGAGCACGCAGGCGAGCGCGTGCTCTTCGCCGGCGACGAGGAGGCGGCGCGGAAGGACGACGCGCGGTGAGAGGAGCCCGACGACCATCGGCCCGAGCTCGTCGTGCTGCACGACGGGGCAGGGGACGCCCGGATGCGGGCCGAGGACGGGCCTCTCGCCGGCGAGCGCGCGGCCGAGCACCGGCGGCGCTCCGGCGAGCGCGCGCCCGAGGCGAACGCGCGCGAGGATCGCCCGGGCGGCGAGCGCGATTCCAACGGCGACGTAAACGATCGCGACGAGCGAGTACCACGAGGGCGCGGTCCCCACGGTGACGTCCGCGCCCGCGGACCCCCCGATTCGAGCGAGCGGCGCGAGAAACGCCTCGACGCGCGGCGCGCTCGCGACGTGCAGCGTCCACCCCGCTGGCAAGAGGACACGCAGGGCCACCGGCGCGTAGAGCGCGATGCGCCACGACGCCCGGGCGCGCCGCGCGACCGCGCGATCGACGGAGAGCGCACCGACGAGGAGCGCCGCCGTCCACATGTTGAGGACGCCGAGCCGCTCCACGAGCGCGCGGCCGGATGGCTCCAGGTAGGCAAGAACGGTCGCGACGTCACTCATTGTCTTTCTCCTTCGTGTCGAGCAGAGCGCGGAGCTCCGACAGGTCCTTCTTCGAGAGCTTGGCGTCCTTGGCGAGGAAGTGGAGGGCAGGGGCGACGGCACCACCGAACGCCTTCTCGACCAGCTCCCCCCACGCCGAGCGGCGCGCCTCGACGGGGCGAACGGCGGGCGTGTACTCCCAGACGTTCCCGACCTGCCGAGCGCCGACGAGGCCCTTCTGCGTCATGCGGTCGAGCAGCGTCTTCACCGTAGACACGGCCCAGCCGCGCTTCTTGGCGAGCGCCTCCCCGACCTCACGCGCCGTTGCGCGCTCTTTGGCCCAGAGGACCTCGAGCAGATCCCACTCGGTCTCGTGGATCGTCCCTCTCCTACGCTCCGTCATCTCTCCTCCGTGGTCACGACGTTCATCGTGCTGTCACTACAGTTGTAGTGATGCCACGAGCATTGTCAAGCAACAGAGTGCGCCCGTGCGAGGGCGCGAGGCGCGCGGCGCTTGCGCCACACTCGGAGGATTGTGGCGGCGTTGCTGCGCTTCCACGTTGCCGAGAGGCCACAAATCCCTACATTTCGCGCCGGTACGGTCCATGCGTTCGAACCGAACAGCGCGCGTCCGCCCCTCGCACCGATGCCAACAAGCTCACCCACCCACGACTCTACGCGCGACGTCCCGGCTGCCGTGCGGCTTGGCAAGCTCGTCCTCGTGGTGGAGGACGACGACGACCTGCGCTTCATGTACACCGAGTGCCTGGAGCAACTGGGATACCGGGCGGTGGGTGAAGCCGACGGCACCCGAGGGCTCGAGGCGGCGTTCCAGCTCCGACCCGACGCCGTCGTCCTCGACGTCGTTGTGCCAGGCTTCGACGGCATCGAGGCCACCCGCCGCCTGCGCGCGGATCCGCGCACCAGCGGGTGCATCATCGTCGTGGTGACGGGACGTGGGATGGAGCGGATGCAGGAGGCCACGGACGCGGGGTGCGACGCGTTCATCTGCAAGCCCTTCGACGCGTCGGCGCTCGATCTGGCCCTGCGCGCACGCGTCGGGGCAGGCGATGTGGAGCCGACCTTCGCCGTGCAGGGAGACGTGATCAAGCGCTGCGCCTGCGGACGTGACCTCACGCGCAAGCAGTGGCTGGCGTTGCCGATGTGCGGGCGGATGCAGCGCCCGCACCGCCGGAGTCACTACGAGCTCCGCAACTGTACATGCGGATCGACGCTCGCTGTCGAGAGCGACGCGCTTCACGGCCCGACGCCTGGCTCCTTGGGCGCTCTCGACGAGCACGCGGAGGCCTCCGCGCGAAAGACGCTCTACGTGGTCGACCGGGATCCGCACGTTCGACACCTCGTCCAGCAGTTCGTGGGAAACCGCTACGGCGTCGAGTTCTTCGACGACGGCGGCGTCGCACTCGATCGCGTGCGCACGTCCCCACCGGCGGTGCTCGTCACCGAGATCCTCGTGCCTCGCCTCGACGGCCTCGCCCTTTGCCGTCTGATCAAGGGGGATCCCACGACCCACGACGTACCAGTTCTCGTCTTCAGCATCCTCGCCGCCGACGAGCGCGCGATGGCGGCGGGCGCCGACGCGTTCCTCGGCAAGCCCCTGGAGCGAGAGAGCCTCATCGCATCGCTGCGCGACCTCACCCTTCCGCCGCACGACCCGAGCACAGCATGAAGTCTCCGAAGCGCCATGAGCGCGTCAGTACGGGCAACCCGCAAGCCGACGAAATCCTGGGCGGCGGGTTCCCGAAGAACTCGATCAACATCGTCATGGGCCAGCCCGGCACCGGCAAGAGCATCTTCGCCGAGCAGCTCGTCTTCAGGAACGCCGACGACGAGCGCCCCATCCTCTACTTCACGACGCTCTCCGAGCCGCTCGCGAAGATGGTGAGCTACCTGCAGCGGTTCGCGTTCTTCGATCACGAAAAGATCGGCAAGGCGGTCATCTACGAGGACATCGGGCAACAGGTCGCCGCCGGAGGCATCCGCGGGCTCCTCGAGTGCGTGCAGCGCGCGATCGAGGTGTCCGCGCCGAAGATCATCGTCATCGACTCCTTCAAGGCGCTCCACGATCTGTCGACGTCGGTGTCCGAGCTGCGGCGCGTCCTCTACGAGCTCACGGGCCTGCTCACGGCGTTCCAGACCACCGTGTTTCTCGTCGGCGAGTACACCGACGACGACGCGCAAAAGCTCCCCGAGTTCGCCGTCGCCGACGGGATCCTCCAGTTTCTGCGAAATCCGCTGAGCACGCGCGACGAGCGCTTCCTCCGCGTGCTCAAGCTGCGCGGCAGCGCGTACCTCGAAGGGATGCACGCGTTCCGCATCGGCTCCGCGGGCCTCGAGATCTTTCCGCGCCTCGTCAGCCCGGAGATCCCCGAGAGCTACACCATCGTCGAGGAGAGGACGCCTACCGGTATCGAGGGGCTCGACCGGCTCATGGGGGGAGGGCTATGGCGCGGGAGCACTACGGTGCTCGCGGGGCCTACCGGCGCCGGCAAGACCACCGCGAGCCTCCAGTTCGTCCTCGAGGGCGTGCGCCGCGGCGAGCCGTGCCTCTACGCGAATTTCCAAGAGAACCCGATGCAGCTCGCGCGCTCCTTGCGCGGCCTCGGCGCCGACGTCGAGGATGCGAAGCGCCGGGGGCTCCACCTCATGTACGCCTCGCCGGTCGAGCTCCAGGTCGACCGCATCATCGTGAGCCTTTTTCAGCAGATCCAGCGCGCGGGGACGCGCAGGGTGGTGATCGACGCCCTCGGTGACTTGATCAACGCGGCGAGCGATCCCCGGCGCCTGCACGACTACCTCTACGCCCTCGTGCAGCACTTCACGGTCAAGGGCGTGACGAGCATCCTGACCTTCGAGGGCGCGAGCGTGTCCGAGGAGTCCGGCTTCGACACGCACAGCGCTGGCGGCTGCTTCTCGTACCTCTCGGACAACATCGTGCTCCTGTCGACCGAGCTGAAAGAGCGGACGAAGCGCGGCCTCGTCGTCCTCAAGTCGCGCGCGAGCATGCACGACCTGGGCGTCCACGAGATCGAGATCACCGAAAAGGGGCTTCGCGTCCAGTAGGCGTCGAGCGACGCGCCACGAGCGGCGCGTTGGTCGCTCGACACCCTGACCGGCAGCGGAGGCGCGGGCTCACTCGAGGAGGAACGTCAGCTCCATCGTGAGCCGGTACTCCACGATCTTCCCGCCCTCGACTTTCGCCTTCTGGCTCACGACCTCGAGGCCAGTGATGCCTCGCACGGTCGCGGCGGCGCGCTTCAGCCCCAGGTTCGCGGCATCGTCCCAACCCTTCTTCGAGGACGCGGTGATCTTCGTGACGCGTGCGACGGCCATGGTGGTCTCTCTTTCGTTGGTGAACTGCTCGGGACGACGACCGTACCACCCGCGACGCGGATGAGGAGGCCTATCGGGTAGGGTCTCGCGCGCGCGCCCCGAGACCGCGTCGGATATCCTCAGGCCATCGTGCGAGCCCTGAGAGTCTCCGGCGGTCGCGCCGCGGTCCAAGACGTCGCCCCACCCGTTGCCGACGGCGACGCGCTCGTCCGCGTGACGATCTCGGGGATCTGCAACACGGACCTCGAGCTGATGCGTGGTTACGCCGGCTTCGAGGGGACGATCGGTCACGAGTTCGTCGGCGTGGTCGAGGACCCCGGCGGCGGCGCGGTCCCGCGCGGCGCGCGCGTCGTTGGAGAGATCAACGCGGGGTGTGGGACGTGCGCGCGTTGCGCCTCGGGAGACTCACGGCACTGCCCGGCGCGGACGGTCCTCGGCATCGTCGGCCGCGACGGAGCGCACGCGGAGCTGCTCCGGCTCCCCGCGCGGAACCTCCTCCGCGTGCCCGACGCTGTTCCCGATCACCGCGCGGTCTTCGCCGAGCCGCTCGCTGCGGCGTGCAGCGTCCTCGAGTGTCTCCCGCCCGTCGCAGGCGTGCGCGTCGCGATCGTGGGTGATGGAAAGCTCGGCGTCCTCGTGTCCCAAGTGCTCGCGGTCGCCGGCGCGCGCGTGGTCCTCTTCGGAAAGCACGCGGAAAAAATGCGGATCGCCGGCGCGCGCGGCATCGAGACGGTCGCCGTCGCCGACGTGAAGGCCCACGCGCGCACCTTCCCGATCACCGTCGAAGCGTCGGGAGCAGAAGCTGGCTTTGCCGCCGCGCTCGAGCTCTTGGAGCCTCAGGGCACGCTCGTCCTCAAGTCGACGTTCCACGGCGCCGCGTCCATCGACACCGCGCGGATCGTCGTCGACGAAATCCGCATCACCGGCTCGCGGTGCGGTCGGCTCGCCCCGGCGCTGGAGCTCTTGGCGAAGAATGCGGTCGACGTCGAGGGCCTGATCTCCGAAACCCTCCCGCTCGCGCGCGGCGAAGAGGCGCTCGCCCTCGCCGCGCGTCCGGGTGTGCTGAAGGTCCTCCTCACGCCGAGCTGACGCGAGGAGGTCCGTCTTTCGCTACCTCAGTTGCAGGTCTGGCCGCAGATCGACTTCACCTCGCCGACGCAGATCGAGTCCCACGAGGTCGCGCAGCAGAACGAGTCGGCTGCGCAGATCTTGGTGGCGCACGGGTCGCACGTCTTCGTCAGCTTGCTGCCGACGGTGCACAGCGGGTGGCTGCACGTGTTGGTGCCGCCGTCGGTGGGCGGCGGAGGCGGGGGCGGCGGAGGCGGCGCACCGCAGGTCTGGCCGCAGATCGACTTGACCTCACCGACGCAGATCGAGTCCCACGAGGTCGCGCAGCAGAACGAATCCGCCGCGCAGATCTTGGTGACGCACGGGTCGCAGCCGCTCACCAGCTTGCTGCCGGTGGAGCATTCGTTGTGCGAGCAGGTGCTTCCCGCGTCCGGCGGCGGCGGCGGGGGAGGCGGCGGCGGTGCCGAGTCCTTCGCGTCGATGCCGGCGTCCGTGGGCGGCGGCGGGGTGACCTTGCCGACGCCGACCGCGGCCCACGCCGCGCTGACCGACGCGATCTCTGCGGCGGAGTAGCCGAGCTGTGATGCGGCCTGCTCGGTCGCGGTGCGCGCGGCGGCGAAGTTGGTCGACGACGTGAAGATCGTCGTGTTGGCGCGGTAGAAGATCTGCGACGCCTTGTCGATGCCGATGCCGGTCACGACCACCGTCGACTTGGCGTGCGGGTGCGATCCGCCGTGCGAGAGCAGGTAGAACGCGAGGTTCGAGATGCCCGAGCTGTAGTGCACGTCGACGTTGCCGGCGCCGCTTGTCCAGAAGTCGAGCGACGAGCCGTCCTTGGTCGGGTCATCCATGTAGCGGAGCGCGTCGCCCGGCGTGGCCGGCGTGTAGACGCCTTCGCCGACCTCCCACACGCTCTCCGGCGGAACGGCGGGCTTGCCGTCCTTGAACCACTCGCACGTGTTGCCGAAGATGTCGGACATCGACTCGTTGAGGCCGCCCGACTCGCCCGAGTAGATGAGGCCCGACGTACGCTCGGTCACGGCGTGGGTGAGCTCGTGCGCCGTCACGTCGACCTCGGTCGCGAGGTTCGCGAGGACGACGCCGTCGCCGTCGCCGTAGACCATCTGCGTGCCGTCCCAGAAGGCGTTGTTGTACTTCGTCCCGTAGTGGACGCTGCTGATGAACGCGGCACCCTTGTTGTCGAACGAGTCGCGCGCGAAGAGCTGCTTGTAGCAGTCGTAGGTAACACCGAGGTTGTCGTAGTTGCCGTTGACGACCGCATCGGCCGTCGGCGCCTGGCCCTCGCTGCGGGCGAGGGTGCCCGGCGTCGTCGACGTGTTCTTCGAGTCGTGAACCTGGCGGTTCTCGGCGGTGTGGATGTGCGGGATGCGGCCGGCGATCGTGCCGCTGACGGCGTCGACGAGCACGGTGTCGTGCACCGGCGTCATGTCGGCCTTCGTGCCGGTCACGTCGACGCGGTAGACGAGGACGATCGCGCCGGGGAGCTGGAGGTACGCGAGATCGGGCGTCGCGCCGGCCGAGAGGTTGACGAGGCTCGCCGAACCGCCGCGCGCCGCGGTCACTGCGTCGGCTTGCTTGATGGCCGGGGTCGTCGCGTTCGGGACGAGATCGTCGCGCACCGAGCCGTTCGCCGCGTAGACCGCGCCGTTTCGGACGTGCATGACGAGCTCGGCGCCGATGACGTCACGTCCGTCGCGCTGCTGGCGGTAGCGGAAGTGCGTGTCGCCGATCGCGTCGGTGTGCGCGTGCATGAAGACGAGGCTCGAGGCCTTCGCGTGGAACGTCGGCGTGAGCGCGGCGAGCGGCGTCGCCATCGCGCTCGAGGCGAGCACGTGCGCGTTCGGCGCGGCGCCGAGGTTGCCGGTCACGAACGTGGGGACGCCGTCTTGGTCGACGTCGACGATCGTGATCTTCCCCGCCGACGATGCGGCCGACGACTCGTCGGAGGACTCGTCGTTCGATGCCGAGCATCCGACGAAAATGAGCTGCGCGAGACCGACAGCGCCAAGGAGCTTGATCGAAGTTCGAAGCTTCATGTGAGTGACCTTTGTTCGCGCGGGCGTTGGCACTGCGCGGGTTTCGGTTTTCAAGTCGTCACTGCCGCCCGAAATCCACGCACGCATCCGCGCGCATGGTCCGACATCCGGGCCTCTGTGAGGCGCCGTGTCAGTGCCGCGGTTTGTCCCGCGCGGCAACCCCAAATGCGAAGCTCCGGTCGATTCCAACCAGGCGAAATTGTTCTAGATTGTGGCCCACAAAGACCTACGACGTAAGCGCATCGGCGCACGTGTAAGGGCCTTCATTTCATATGCGCCTAGCGCCGTACTCGCCAGAAAAAGACCGCGGTCAGACGCTTCTGCGTGTGCTCCGTGCCGAAGTACGAGGTCGCGGAGTGAACGAGATCAGGGCGATAGACGACGAGGCGGTTGTAGACGTTGGTGACCTCCACCTCCTCGACCCACGCGTGGACGGGCACCTTCTTGATGCCGAGCGCGTCCTCGAGGCCGTCGTGAGGAGGCGGGCACAGGTTGCCGTCGAGCGTGCCGTCCGGGAGGCGGAGGCGGAAGAACGACGTGCCGGAGTGCTTCGTCGCCGGGTACGGGTGAAGGAAGAGGACAGCGGCGAGATCGCACCGCGCGCGCGAGTCGACGTGCGGTCGCGCGACCGATTCGCCGCCGCCCACGAGCTGAACGTGGTTGTGCGAGAGCGCGGCGTCCGGTGGTTCGAGCGCCTCGATCCCGAGCTGCGCGACGATCCAGGTTTCGAGCTCGGCGAGCTCGGCGGGGAGCAGCGCGTTTGGCGCACGCATTCCGGGCCAGCTCTCGTCGCGGTGCGGCGCGCCGAGGATCCATCGATCTTGGAGGAGACACCGTCGCGTCACCTCCGTCGGGCGCGCGAGCGCGTTGTCCTTCACCCAGAAATGGCGACCCAGCTCCGGCTTCTCGTAGTGAAGGACGCCGGGGCGGAGCCCGGTCGCTTGCGACTCCTGCTTCTCGCTCATCGTGGCGGCGAGTGTGAGCGCTCCCGGCGGCGTTGGCTACTTCAGTCGTTGCCGTGCCGTTCTTGCGCGACTTGGGCGGCCACATTGCGCGACTCGCGCAAACCTCAACGTCGTGATCGCGCCGCTGTCTTCTTCGCCACGACCTTCTTCTTCGCAGTCGTCTTGGTCGTAGTCTTTGTCGCGGTCGGCTTGGTCGCCGTCTTGGTCTTGGTCGCCGTCTTTGTCGCGGTCGTGGTCTTTGTCGTGGTCGGCTTGGCCGCCGCCTTGGTCTTGGTCGCCGTCTTGGTCGTGGTCTTGGTCGCCGTCGCCGTCTTGCGCGGCGCCGTCGTCCTCCTCTTCTTCACGACCGTCACGGGCTCCTCCTCGACGTCCCCGTCGAGCGGCGCGTCCAACGCCTGCTGCAGCGCCGTCCGCTCGCGTCGATCGCGCGCTTCGACCTTCCCGTAGGCGACCGTCGCGTACACGTCGGTCGTCCCCGCGCGAAAGATCGCGCCGCCGTCTCCGCCGACGAGGACGACATCGAACTGCGGCATGCCGTCGAGATCGTCGAGCGTACGATGCTCGATCGCGAGCGCGTGCTCGCCGTCCGCGACGCGCGCGCCGAGGGGAAGCGCGAGCCCGTCCCACGTCGCGCACGCGCGCTCGATCTGCTCGACGGTCGTCGCGCCGAGGCGTGCGCCCGCCGCAGGCTTCACCACGCGCGTGCACGTCAGTTGGAGCGCAGGCGGCGCGAAGCCGTGCACGCGGCGGACGTCGTCATCGAGCTCCTCCGGCGGCCGCGACGGACCCGTCGAGCTCGCGAGCGCGGCGAGGACCGTCTCCCTCGGCAGCGCGTCGAGCTGCGCGAAGAGCTCGTACACGTCGCTGTTCGGACGGTCGAGCTCGCGCACCAGGGCACGCGCGCGCTTGCTTTGGGCGGACGACGAAGCGGGCTCGGAAGAAGAGGACACGGGGGCATGTCCTTACCAACCGCCGTCCGCCGCGGCAAGCGCAGCGTAGTCGGCCGCGCGTCGCTTACAAGCTAGCGCAGTGCACGACGACGTTGCCGAACGTCTGATCGCAGCTCACTGGCGTGCACGTGCCCGCCCCCTGAAGCGCCTTCATCTCGCATCCGCACGAATAGTCGCCCGCGCAGACGCTCGGGTTGGGGAGGCACTCGTACGGTCCCGTCTGCAAGCCGCCGTCCTTGCCCGCGACGTCGATGCAGACGTCGCCCGCGTTGCAGCTCTTGTCGCCGCACGCGAAGAGCGTGGTGCCGGCGTCGACGGGGCAGAGGCCCGAGCACACCCAACCGCCGCTCTTCGGATCGCACGTCGCTTGGCAGTCGCAGTTGGGGGGGCAGAAGCACGGCGGCGGCGGGCCGCCACAAATCGGCGGAGGGCACGGTGGCGTCGGCGGGCAGACGAAGCGACCCTGCACGCAGACCTCGGGGACTCTGCCGCCGTTGCACCCGCCGTTGCAGATCGGAGGCCCTTGCTGGCCCTCGACGCAGATCCCGCCGGAGGTGCCGCTCGACGAGGACGTGCCCGAGGACGAGCCGGAGCCTCCCGAAGAAGAGGAGGCGCCGGAGGAGCTCGAGCCGCTGCCGCCGGAGCTGCTCCCGGAGCTGGACGAGGAGCCGGGGTCGGGGCTGACGACGCTGCCGCCGCACGCAGCGACGACGCCGGCGACAAGGACGGTCACGGCGGCCAGGATGAAGTGGGATCGCGGCGAGGGCATGGCCATCTCCTCAGCATGAGCCGTGCCGTCACGAAATGCCGAAAAACCGGCGTTTTTTTTCGATCGGGGTGTGCCGCTTGGCACAAATCTCGGATCCCGGAGTCCGGACCCGCGAGCGCGTTTCGTCGCACCGCTACGACACCGCTACGCGTTGGCGGGGCGCGGGAGGCGGGCCCAAGGAGGGAGCCCGAGCGTCGGCGCGAAGGTGCCCGCGACGCCATGTGCGATCGCGGTCAGCCAGCCGCGATCACGGCGGTCGGGGCCGTCGGCGTCGTCCTCCGCGCGCAGCTCGGCGTGGATCCAGAGCGCCTCGAGATGACCCCCGAGGCCGAGCGTGACCCGGTCGACCGTGGCGCCGAGCTCGGGCCGCCGCTGCGCGCCCCTTCGCATCGCGCAGCGCGCGAGCCGGACCAGGACCACGTCGCGGAGCGGCTCGATCTCGATCTCGACCTCGAAGAGATACCTCGTCCAGGGATAGCGGCCCCGGTGATGCTCGATCTCGCGTCGCGGTCCGAGCGCGGCGCTCATCACCGTCGCCACCGCCGACGCGCCACCCGGCGCGCACTGCATCGCGACGACGACCGGCTGCGCGTTCTGGCACCAGGCCTCGAACTCCGGCGAGGGCGCCCCGTCCGTTTCGAAGCGCCGCGCGATCCAGACGAGGCCCACCACCATCGGCAGGACCATCCACAGCGCGGCGAACTCGTAGGGACCCATCCCCCCTTCAGTGTGGGCCTCCCCGCGCCGCTTTCAAGGCGAAGGGGAGGAGATGCGCGGGCGCGTCAGGTCTTCTTCTGCTCGAGCGCGCTCTTCACGTAGCTGGCGAGCTCCTTGTCCTTCGCGAAGCGCGCCACGTAGCTGCGCTGCGAGGGATCGTGCCGCACGAGCTCGGTGATGGCGCTGCCGCGTCGCCAGCCGTTGTCCTTGTTCTCGATGATGGCGTGCATCGCCGTGCGTGCTTCGCCCTTCTGCGCGACGGTGGCGTGCTTGTCGCCGAGCACGAACCCGAGCGACTGCACGTACGTGGCGTCGTCGATCTTCCCGGCCTTGGCGCGCGCGAGGACGAGACCGAGCGCGGCGTCCAGCTCCTTGCAGCGCGTCTCCGTCGACGAGGACGAGCGGCCCCCGCCCGACGTCTGCCACTTCGAGTCCTCATCGCCCGACCACAGACCGGTCCAGCCGCCCGTCAGCTGCCCCGTCGAGCGCGCGGCGATCTCGGTGTCATCGCTCTTCATGAGATCGAACCACAGCCCGCACGCCTCGGAGGTGTGGGTCGCGAAGAAGACGCTGTACCCTTCGAGCGCGGCGAGCTTCAGGCGCTTCTCGGTCGACGTCGCGTAGTGCTTCGACAGCTCGTACGCGAAGGTGTTCTTGTCGCCGCCGCCATCCTGACCCCACCACGTCACGAGGAACGATTTCACGTCCGTCGTGGTCTCCGCCTTCATCGCGAGCGCCTGGATGCGCGCGCCGAGGCCGACGTCAGCGGGGTTCAGATCCGCGACGAGATCCGCCATCGCGCCGTCGATGGCCGGGCAGGTCTCCTTCTCGAGCGCACCGACGAGACGCGCGGCCAGATCCTTGTCGGTCTTGTAGTCGTCGCCCCACGCGTGGAGGGCCTTCACGCCCAGCGCGCGCACCTTCTCGTCGGGGTCCTCGAGGAAGGCGATGAACGTCTTGTCCTCTCGCCCGCGGCGGATCTTCATCTCACGGAAGTCCTTGTCGAGCGCCGGGCAGTCGTCGAACCCTCGACGCGGGCGAAAGTCGGCGCCGCACGCGGCCAGGACCTTCTCCGCCGCGCTCACGAGGTCGGCGTTGTTCCCTTCGGCGTGGAGCCCCGACTTCGCGAAGAGCGAGCTCGTGACCGAGGTGGATCCGGTCCCGTTGCTCGACTTCTTGCCGCAGCCGATGGCCGGGAGGACGGAGATGGACAAGAGGAGGGGGAGAACGCAGGTGCTTCGGGCGATCCGGAGGTCCATGGGGGCGAGCCTTTCGGTTTACGTCGTAAAACGTGTCTTTGACGCCGGAGTGATGCGCGACGAACGGGCAAAGCGCCCCCCGATACTTTTTGCCGGCCGAGAAGCGCGCGGGCTGGACGACCCCGCAAGCATGGGTCACCTTGACGCGCCGATGATCGAGGACGACCACGCCCGCTTGCGTCTCGCCATTCGCTCGATCGTGCTCTTGTCCTCGGGGATCAGCGGCGTCGGCCTCTACGCGTGCCATGCGACGACGACCACGGGCGAGGCGGCAGATGCGAGCACCGTGGCGCCGGACGAAGGAGGCGCGCCCTCGACGGGAGGAGACGCGGCAAGCGACGCGCCCGACGATGCGGCACGAGACGACGCGGCCGTCGCGGCCGACGCGAGCGACGACGGACGCGTCCCGCTCTGCGCGGACGGCCCCAAGGCTCCGCATCCGGAGATCGACGGAGGCGCGTACCTCGACGCCGGCGACGAAGGGGGGTGCGATCACTTCTATCGCTACACGTCGTGCAGCCCCGCGCCGATCTTCGGCGGACCCGGGTGTTACTTCTCCCGCCAGGACTGCGCGCGCATCTGTGGGTTCGCCACGTCCGCCGGCTGCTTCGTGCCTTCGTACAATTGCTCCAACCTCGACGACGGCAACTTCATCCTCGATCCATCGAGCGTCGTCGTCGACTGCACCAACTGCATCGGGGGTCGCCGGCCGGCGGACATGGACGCGTTCGCCGGTTCCACGCGCGCCGACGTCGGGAGCCACTTCGCGCGCGCGGCACACCTCGAGGCGGTCTCGATCGCCGCGTTCCGGCGATTGAAGCTCGAGCTGACGGCGCACGGCGCTCCGGCTCCGCTGCGACGGGCCGCACAGCGCGCCGCGAAAGACGAAGCACGTCATACCCGTGCCACCGCGCGTCTCGCCCGGAGGTTCGGCGCCGCGCCGTCGCTCGGAAAGGCGCGCCGCGGCGCGGTTCGTCCGCTCGAGGACGTGGCCGCCGAGAACGCGGCCGAGGGGTGCGTGCGCGAGACCTTCGGTGCGGTGGTCGCGGCGTGGCAGGCGACGCACGCCGAAGACGCAGACGTGCGCGCGGAAATGTCCGCCATCGCCGCCGACGAGGCGCGTCATGCGGCGCTGGCGTGGGCCGCGGCGCGATGGCTGGCGGCGACGCTCGACGACGCCGGGCGCGCGGGGGTGGAGGAGGCGCGCGCCCGTGCCCTCCGTGATCTCGAAGCCGAGCTCGAGGTGCCGGTCCCCGACTCGCTGGTCCGTGCCGCGGGCCTCCCGACGGCCGACGAGGCGCGTGAGCTCTTCGTTCGAACGTCCCGCACCCTCTGGAACGCCTGAGCCGGCGTGGCAGAAGGCGACGGGTGCGGCGAAAATGATCGCGCGTCGAGGCGCGGCGTCACGGAAATCGCCGAGCACTTTGCCTTGGCACGCTCTTCGCGAAGGGCGTCGCATCCCCGTGAAAAAGCCCGCACCCGCACACCACACGAAGCCCCGCGCGACGAAGAAAACCTCCAGCAATGGCGCCGGCAAGCCCGCCGGCGACGAGGGCGAGGGGTTTTTCGCGACGGTCAAGAAGCTCCTCACCAAGGCAGAGCCCGACGACGCGCCGAGGGCCACCGCGCTCCTCGAGGAGCACCACCGTGAGCTGGAGCGTCTCTTCAAGGCCGTCGAGGAAGCGCGGGGCGACAGAAAGCGTGCGGTCCTCCAGGACCTGGCGACGCGGCTCCTTGCGCACATGGTGATCGAGGAGAAGATCTTTTACCCGCGCGCTCTCGGGGTCGACCCTTCGCACGTGCTCGAAGGGTACGAGGAGCACGTGGTCATCCGCTTCGCGCTGGAGCGCGCGCTGGTCACGGCGCCGAGCGACAAGACGTTTGCGGCGAAGGTGAAGACACTGAAGGACTTCCTCGTGAACCATGACGACGAAGAGGAAGATGAGCTCTTTCCGAAGGTCCGACGCGCGATGAGCGCGGAGGCTCAACGTAAGCTCGGTGCCGAGATGCTCGCGCTCTTCGAGCAGACGATGGCCGCGGGCTGGAAGAAGATACTCGCCGCCGAGGGACCGCATGTCCCCACGCGGGTGCGCAAGGCGAGCGCGCGTGCGACGGCGAGCGCCGCCTCGTGATCGAGTAGCGTCGCGTACGGACTGCGCGCGTCAGGCGCGCGCTGGTCGTCGCGTCGTCGCGTCGTCACGCCCGGCGCGCGATCTGGAACACGTTTCCTTCGGGGTCGAGCCCATCGCACGATCCCCACGCGTTCGGCGCGTCCATGACGGCGCCTCGGCCGGCGAGCTCCGCGACGGCCGCGTCGAGGTCGGGCACCTCGAACACGAGCTTGATCGGCGTGTCCTCTCGCCGTTTGGGCGGCGACGTCACGACGATCTGGTCGGCGATCGGCTTCGGGATCGCGTGCACGCCGAGCGCCGCACCGCCGGCGTCGAGCTCCACCCACATCGGGCTGTCGGTCGTCACGCGGAGGCCGAAGGCGTCACGATAGAAGGCGACGAGCCGCGGAAGATCTTTCGCGAACACGATCGCGCAACGCAGCTTCACCATTGGCGAAGAGGCTACGACGAAATCCCGGTCGCGGTTCACTCCATCGGCAGCGGCGGCGTGGCCGCGAGCTCTCGCTTCGCGGCGTCAACCATCTGAGGTCCCACGTTCCGCTTGAGATCTTCCAGCGTGTCGTTCGTCACCGCGGCGACCACGTCGTCGAGCTTCGCGCCGGGCGGAGAGCGGCGCATTTCACGATCGATGCGCACGAGCTGATTCGCGAAGCGGTTTGCGACGAGATCGTCCTTCTGCGGATCGACCGCGAGCCGCTGGGCCAGCGTCAAGCCGCGGGTGTACGCCTCGTCGAGGCGACGCACGATCGGCGAGGGGAGGGTGCCGCCTCGTGCGAGCGCGAGATCCTGGAGCTCCTCCGGCACGAGGCCGAGACGTTGCGCGATCGCGCGCGTCGCGGGTGACACGTCTTTTCCGCCTCCGAGCTTCTGCGGCAGCGGGATCGTGACCGCGGGCGAGGAGGCCGCGGCAGCAGTCGCGGGATCGCCCGCGGACGCCACGAAATCCTCCGCGCGCGCGGAACCCGCCCAGGCGCGAGCCGTGCGGGAGGTCGGATCGGGAACGTTCGACGTCGGATTCGGCGAGGAAACGACAGGCCGAGGCGCGCCATGTGGCGAGAGCGTGTACGCGGCGCCCGCGATCGCGATGGCCCCCACCGCCAGCGCTGCGAGGCGAAGGGCGCGCCGACGCGGCTCGCTCATCTCAGAAGCGACAGATGGCGCTGGTGACGAGGGTCGTCTGCGGGATGCCCGACCCGACGTACGCCTGCGCCGCGCAGGAGGTGCCGCCGATGTTCGGATCGCTCTCGATGATCTGGCACGTGTTGGCGAGCGAGCCGCCGGCGCACGCCGAGCCCATGAAGACGCCGCAGCCAGTCAGCCGCTCGCCGGCGAGGCACGAAGCGGTGACGCTGATGAAGCCGCCGGTCCCCGCGACGGAGTTCGTGGTGTTGGTTCGCACGACGACGTTCGCGACGCCAGGTCCCGCGGGTCCGATCGGGCCGGTCGCACCGGTCGCACCGGTTGCCCCGTTTGCGCCCGCTGGCCCGGCAGGTCCTGCCGGTCCCGTGCCTCCTTGGACGCCTTGCGGGCCTTGCGGACCTTGTGGCCCTGCGGGTCCGGATGGTCCCGCGGGTCCTGCAGCTCCCGCGGCTCCGGGCGGCCCCGCGGGTCCGGTGAGGCCCGCCTTCGGTCCGACCCAGTTCCCGCTCTCATCGATCACCTTGCCGTACGCGGGGATCGTCACCGTGCGCGGCGTGATGTCGCCAGTCGCGTTGTTGGCGACGATGGCGTAGGGGACGCTGTCGATCGCCTCACGCGGTGTCATCTCCGGATCGGCGTTCACCGCGAGGCCGAGGTACCTCACGGTGCCATCGAACAGGTTCCCGGGGAGCGGCGTGACCGCGCCGAGCTGCGCGCTGAAGTAGCCGCCGTCGAGCGTCACGTTCTGCGTCTCGGTCCACAGCGGCGTCGCGCCGCCCGCGGCGGTGGGCCAGATCGAGAAGACGAGCTTCACCCCGCCGCCGACGGGATTTCCCGCGGCGTCGAAGAGGCGCCCTTGCTCGACGAGCTGACCCGGCACGGCGGCGGGCGAGCTCACGCTCCAGCCGAGGCCGAGGATCGCGACGACTACTCCAGTGATGCCCCGTTGGATGCTTCGCATGTCCACTCCTGCCTCGATCTACTGCGTGGCTCCTACGAGCCCGCCCTTCATCTTGAAGTTCGAAGACGACGCGGCCCCGTTGCCGCCCGGGCTTTGCCCGAGCGTTCGAACCGCCCTGTACTTGGGGCTCGTGCTCACCGTGGCGCCCGCAGCGAGCGATCGCGCGGACGGCCGCACGCCGCCCGACGAGGATCCGCCGTCGCCGCTGCTTCCGCCGTCGCTCGGCGGGATGTCGCCGTCGCCGCCCCCATCCTCTAGAAGAGGGCCGCCGCCGCCATCGAACCCTGCGTCGATGCCGGACGGGTGCGCCGCGTCGACGTCCACGCCGTCGGTCTCCGTGCCCCCGGTCGCGCACCCTCCGCCGAGGGCGAGCGAGGCCGCGGCGAGCGCGAGACCAAGGCACAGGCGCGGCACGAGCATCTCACCTTGGGGTAGCACGCGGCCCGGCGGTTAGGAAGCCGGCTGGGTCCGCGGCATCGATGTCAGTTCTGCGAATACCCGTCGGTCAGCCGCCGCTCGAGCGCGACGACGGTGTGTGGGCCGGCTCGAGCTCGTGGATCGTTACAGCGCGGTCGTGGCGCTCGAGGTCGCAGAAGGCGAGCTCGCTGAGCCACGCGCCGTTCCGCGGCCGCCGTCTGCGACGAGCACAGCGACGTCCACGGAACGGCGGACCACTCAGCGGACTTCGCTAGGAGCTCTTCGGGGTCGTGGTCGGCTTCTCCGACCATTCGCGCATCGCTTGGCCGCCGGGCCGATCGATGTGCACCTTGTCGTCGACCGACGTGACCCACTTCATGGGGATGTAGTGGTGCTTGCCGTTCGCGTCCTTCGCGAGCTTGATCATGTCGCTTCCTTCGACGTGATCGACGATGGCGAACTGTCCATTCTCCGAGCAGACGACGGGCGCGTGCGGCTTGATTTGGCTGGCATTGATCATGGTTGCCTCCTTGGTTTGGCAACGCGTGTGGAGCATTGCTCGTGCCAAATCCCGCGAGGCGACGCGTTCGCGCTTTTGCCCGACATCCGCGCGGCCGCGGTGAGTCCCTGGGCACATGCGCGCCTCAGAGAGGCTCCCCAGAAGAGCCACATGCGGCACGGGGGAGCTCAGCTTCGAGAGGCGGTCAAGGGAAGGGAAGGCACGCGGCGAAGCTGCACGCCTCCGACATGCACGCGATGAACTTCGGACGATCCGCCTCACGCAGCGCGGACCACGCCGCCTCGCAGGATGTTTGGGCCACCCTCTCCTTGTGAGTGTCCGCACAGTCCTTCACGAGGTCCGCGCAAACAGGCGCCGCGGCAGGCTCGACGCAGGCGCTCGCGAGCGCTTCGTAAACGCAGAGGCCGTTCACGTTCGCGCTGCATAGGTCCGGGCTCTTGCTCTTCGCGAGGACGCAATCGATCGCCTTCGCGGCGACGCGCGGCTTGAAGTGCGTCCTCATGCTCGTGCACTCGCTCTTCGTGGAGTCGAAGCCCTCGCACGTCGGCCCGGGCGGCGCGAGTGCGGCGCAGCTTCGGGCAAAGCCGTGCATGTTGAGCCACGGGTTGCATCGCTCGCCCGCGACCTCCTTGGCGAACGGGTCGTCGCCGCCTTGCTCCTCGCCCTTGGCGCCAAGGGCGGATGGGACGGTGTGGCCCCCCTCCGCGTTTGGCGCGGGACCCGGGCGCGCGAAACCGAACGACGTGTCGCCCGTCGGGCTCGCGGCGGGCGACCAGCGAATGGGCGGCTCCGGCGCTTCGGCAGGCGGGCCACCGTCGTGACATCCGGCGGCGAGCGCGGTGACCAGAATGAGGAATCGTTCGCGGTGCACCTTCATGGAAACGAGGAAGTTGCACTTGGCGTGCCCGAGCAGATTGAATCGTTTTGCCGCCTGCTGCGTCTACACATGGTCCGCCCGAAGACCTTCGAAGAGGAGCTGCCTACATGAAGCTGGACCGTGCACGATTCCTGATGCTGACGACCTCCATCACCGGCGTGATCGCCGCGTGCTCGGTCACCACCACGAACAACACGGTCCCCGGCGGGGGCGGCGGCACCGATAGCGGCAGCGACGGTACGACGGGCGACGGAGCGTCGACGAAAGACTCCGGCAATGGCGACAGCGCCGCGAACGACGGGGGCAACGACGCCGCCACGTGCAACGACAGCGTAGGCACGGCGGGCGCGTGCGTCGACTACGCCGACGGCGGGACCGGTCCCGACGCGGCGGCGGCGGACGGCGGCGACGCGGGGCCCGCATGTCTCAACGCGCTCCTCTGCGACGGTGTGCTCGCCGATCTCAAACCAAAGGTCGCGCAGGCTGCGATCGCGTGCGTCGTCGCGCTGCCGACGTGCGAGAGCGGCGCGGGGATCGACACGTGCATCGCCACGGCGCTCGCTGGCGCGTGTCCAGATGCGACGGGCAAGGCCGCGTGCGATCAAATCGCCGCGGTGTGCGGCGATGCTGGCGCCGACGCGGGCGTCTCGGCCGCCGATTGCCAGAAGTACACTGCGGGCATGACCGCGGCCGGTCGAACGAAGTTCGTCGCATGCATGACGGAGAGCGCCTGCTTCGTGACCGACGCACTGACCTGTCTCGCGCAGCTCTGATGAGTGGAGCGAAGCGCAGCGGAGCGAAACGCTCCTGGCGGATGAGTGGAGCGAAGCGCAGCGGAGCGAAACGCTCCTGGCTGATGAGTGGAGCGAAGCGCTCCTGGGGCAAAGGCCTGCGCGCGTGAAAGGGACGGTTCCCAGCGCCCCCGCCTGGAGCCGCGCGCTCCGGACGGTGGGCGTCACTGGAACGAACGGCAAGACGTCGACCACCACGTGGATCGCCGCCGCGCTCCGGGCGCGCTCGAGCCCCGTCGTCCGCGCCACGACCGTCGGCTATTACCTCGACGACGAAGAGCTCACGCTCCCAAAGGACTACGACGGCTTCCTCGCCGTCATGCGCGCGTGCATCGATCGGGGCGGAACGCTCGCGGCGATCGAGCTCACGAGCGAGGCGCTCGCGCGAGGTTTCGCGGTCGCCTGGCCGTGCGAGATCGGCGTCTTCACGAACCTCACGCACGATCACCTCGACACGCACGGCTCGCCCGAGCATTACCTGGCGAGCAAGGCGCAGCTCTTCGTCAACTTGCCTAAGAGGGGCGCGGCAATCCTGAACGGATGCGACGAGGCGTCGCGCTTGCTTGGCGAAGTGATCCCCGACGGCGTGACGACGTGGCGATACGGCGTCCCGAGCCGCGGCGCCGCGCAGGCGGAGCTCGATCTTCGCGCCGAGAACGTCGAGCTCGGTTGGTCAGGGACGCGCCTGACGTGCGTACCCTCGGCGCGGCTTCCGGCGATGCCGCGCGAGCTGCGGGTGCGCGCGATCGGAGACGTGTACGCCGAGAACGCGCTCGCGGCGCTCCTGGGTGCCGTCGCGGCTGGTGTGCCCGCGGACGAGGCCGCAGAGCGCATCGCCTCCGCGCCGCCGCCGCCTGGTCGCTTCGAGGTCGTTCACGAACGACCTTACGTCGTCGTCGACTACGCCCACAGCCCCGACGCCCTCGCGCGCACGTTCGGCGCGGCGCGCGCGCTCTGCAAGGGGGAGCTCACCGTCGTCTTCGGCGCTGGCGGCAAGCGCGATCAGGCAAAGCGCAGGCCGATGGGGGAGGCCGCGCGGATCGCCGATCGCGTGATCCTCACGACCGACAACCCGCGCGACGAAGACCCCGGCGACATCGCGCGCGCGCTCGCCGACGGCCTCGCGGGTCACGCGCGCGTCGAGACGGTGCTCGATCGAGAAGCGGCGATCGCTCGTGCGATCGACGGAGCGGACGCGGAGTCGGTGATCGTGGTCGCCGGCAAGGGCCACGAGACCGAGCAGGTCGCGGGAGCGACGACGCGCGCCTTCTCCGACGCCGAGGTCGCCCGCCGCGTCCTCGGCGTCGCGCGATAGCCCGAATGTCAGAGTAGAGCGTTTGCTCTAATCGCGGCGCGTGGTAAGTACCGCCGCGTATGCAACGTGCGGCGGCCCTGTCGGGGCCGGCGCTCGCCAGGGCCTCCGTATGGATTCTCGGCTCTTCTCCGGTCGCGCGCTCGTGCTTGTCGCGTTGACGCTCGGTGTCGCCTGCGGTGACTCGTCATCGTCGAGCGACCCCACCGATCGCGACGCCGCCGCGCTCGCGGACGCGACGCTCGACGCGTCGTTCCCCGACGACTCGCCCAACGACGCCGCGGTCTCTGACTCCTCGACGACGGACGAAGGTCGCGACCCCCATGACGCGCTCGTCGCGGACGCGCCTTCGACCGCCGACGGCGGCGACGGATCCGCCGTGGACGCTGAAGCTGGCGCGACGGGTCCCGTGTCCAACCCGGGGCGCGTCGCGTGCGCCGGCGGCACGTGCGACACGACGGTCTACGAGCTGTGCTGCTTCGCACCGGGCGCCGAAGGCGGCGCCGAGCACTGCACGAAGGACACGAGCGGTTGTGCTCTGACGGCCCAGTGCGACGAGAAGGCCGACTGCTGGGCGGGCACCGTTTGCTGCGCGGGCCCGTCGTCGGTCGCAGGCAACTGGATGTTCAGTCGATCGTGCATCACGGCGAGCGCCGGCGTCTGCGAGTTCAACGGCGGGTTCCAGCTGTGCAAAACCGACGCGGAGTGTGGAACCTCCGTGTGCACGATCAAGACCTGCACTGCCAGCACGTTCGCATCGTGCGGGCCGCTCCCCGCCTGGTACCACTGCAAATGAGATGAAGGGCGCGACGACGCCGCTACCTCGACAACGCCGCCGGCATCGTCATGCGCCGGTTGTTGCACGACGCCGCCGTCGGCCACTCCTCGAACGTCACGGGCAGCGTGTGGTACGGCGAGTTCACCCAGACGTCGGGGAAGGGGTTGTACGTCGTGGCGCACTGCTGGCCGTCGGCGCCGCACTCGCAGAGAGGAGCTCCCGCGTGCACCTGACTGACCTGGAAGTGAAGGTGCACGCCCGTCGAGTGGCCGGTGGTGCCCGCGGTCGCGAGTGGCTGACCTTGCACGACCTTGGCGCCGCAAGTCACCCCGGGCTGCGCGGTGTGACCTGCAAGATGCATGTAAATCGCCTGAGAGCCGTCGCCGTGATCGACGACGATCATGTTGACGTCGGTGCTGCACGCCGTCGTCGCGCAGCCGGTCGTGCTGTTGATCTTCAGGTGGGTGATGGTGCCGCCTCGGGCGGCGCGGACGAGGAAGCCGCCGCCGTTTGCCCAGTCGTACGCGTATTCGTCGCTGCCCACGTGATCGCTGCAGCACGCGTCGTTGCAGTCCTGGGTCAGCTGCATCGAGACGCCCGCGCTCCACGGCAAGCGGTAGGAGTTCGCGCTCGGCGGCACCTTGCAGTAGTCGTCCTGGCCCGCAGAGACGACGCAGCCGTCGCTGCACTTCTGGGCGGACTTCGGCGCGCCGGGGCCGGCGCAGGTGTAGAGCGTGCCCGGGTCGGCGCCGACCATCTTGTCGTTGCCGCAGTACGCCCCGTTCTTCGCGTCAGGCCCGCAGGCCGCGTGGCCGGCGTCGACGGGGTGAGACGATGCATCGCCTGCGTCCGCCGGCGCGGCGGCGTCGGAGTTGCCGCCGCCTATGGGCGGATTCGTTCCGGGAGGAGTCGGGGCTCCGGGCACGCCGGGAGTGCTGGGCGCTGCGGGATCGGCGGACGCGGCGGGCTCGTCGCCGGGCGCGCCGACGCTCGAGCACGCGACGCCGACCAGCGCCGCGATCACGACGAGGCTCCACGATGACGTGCGCATCCGAACCGCGAGTGCAGCATGCGTGCCGGCGCACGAACCCCAGGACTCCCGCTTCTTTCCCGCCGGATCGAGGACGCCTCACGCGCGGGCTCGCGAGCCGCGCGCGGAGCCACGCGAGCGCCGCCAGCGAATCCGCCGTCAGTAGCACTGCACGACGGAGCTTCCGGAGCCCGTCGTGAACGTGCCGCACTTGCTGAACGAGTCGTACTTCGTGCAGTCGACGTCGAGCTTCGCGCCGCCGACGCAGAAGGTCGCGGTCGTGGAGTCCTTGCACGTCTCCTTGCACGCCGTCGCTTGGGCTGCGCTGCAGCCGGGCGCCAGGCAGTGCGCGCGGTTGTTCGGGGCGTCGGGCATGCAGCCGAGGCCGACCTTGCCGCAGTCATAGCGGTAGAGCGTGTTCGGCACGCCGGTGCCCGCGTAGCAGCCTTGCCGAATGTTGCCGGAGCATGCCTCGCCGAGCCCGCCGCCGTCGGGGAGGCCGCAGAGATCGCCTTTGTAGTAGCAAGTCTTGTCTTGCGCACTGCACGCGGCGTTGAGGGAGGTGCAGTTCTCGCCGAAGCCGACGCCGCCGTGGCACGTGTAGAGGGAGTTCGCGCCGTTGCATGCGGTCACGCCTTCGCCCGAGCACGACGCCTGGACGACGCAGGCCGCTTGCACGCCGGCGTCACCGCCCGAGTAGGTGCCGCACGTGCTGCTCCCGCGCTTGGTGCAGTCCTGGTAGCTGCCGACGTTGTTGTTGCAAAAGAGGAGCATCGCGCCGGCGCAGTGGTAGCCGTTGCTGAGGCCCTGGCACGCCGTGGTCGTGTATCCGCGCCCGGTGACGTTCGTCACGTCGGAGCAGGTCTGCGCGTTCGCGAGCGCGGCGGTCCCCGGGATGCCGGCGAGCTGGTTGTTGGTGATGCAATCGGAGACGGAGTAATTGACCGTGTCCGGATCGCACCCCGCCGCGAGCACGCAGCCTCGGACGACGCCTTGGAAGCCCGGATCACTCGTCGGCAGGCCGGTGCCGCATGGCGGGCCACTCTCAAGGACGACGTCCGGCTCGGCGTCGGTCAGCGCGTCCGGCGATGCGGCCCTGTCCAGTAGTGACGCTTCTGGTAGCTGCACGTCCGGCGCGTCCGCGAGCGAGGCGTCCTCGGCGATGTGGTAGTCGCCCGCGCCGACGATGGCGTTGCAGCCGGCCACGCCGAAAGCAGACAGGACGGTCGCGCCGGCGATCCCCAGGGTCGCCGCGCCGAGCAGGATGGTTCGTCTCATAGGAACGTGCCCCCGATGCCGGCCGAGCCGGGTGTGAGCCATGCCCGCACGCTCGACTGCGTGGGCTTTCCGGCGGTGAAGAGCAACACGGCGCCGGTCGCGACGCCGACGGCGCCGATCACGAAGCCGACAGTGGAGATCGTCGCGCGGCTTCCAACGGCGTCGATGTCCGATTGCGAGGAGCCCGGGCATCCTTTGTCGGCGCCGCACGCGCTGTCGAGGTTCGACTTCGAACCGAGGGCCATCACGCCGAAGACCGTGCCGACCAGGAGCCCGACGCCGCCGACACCGAACGCGACGTATGCCGGAAGGTGCGAGCTGCCGGCCGAAGGAGGGGAGGGTGGCGTGGGCGTGGGCGTGCTCGTGCTCGGCGCGCCCCCCGTCGCCGGGGGTGTCGTCGAAGGTGGAGGCGTGGGCAGTGGGGCCGGAGGCGGCGCGGCGTTCGGATCGATCTCGAGCTTCAAGAGCACCTCGCTCTTCCTGCCCGACAGGACGGTCACCGCGCTCTCTGCCGTGCGGTACCCCGGCGCGGTGGCGTCCACGCGATGCGTGCCCGGATCCATCGGGCGGTCCACGTCGAGGAGCGCGGCCGCGAGGAGCTCGCCGTCGACGTGCACGGTGGTGGTGACGTCGGCGGGCTTGTCGACATGAACGAAGATCTGACCGAGCTTCGGGAGCGCCGCCTCGAGCGCCTTCCTCGCGCGCGCTTGCGCTGCGACGAACGCCGGCGGCGGGCTCGAGGGCATCGGCTCGCGGAGCACGCGGTTCAGTGACTCGGTGCCCGCGACGATCCTGCCCATCGCGATCTGGCACTCGCCGAGGCGCTCGAGCGTCGTCGGCGCGTGGAAGAGCGCCTCCGCGCGCTGAAGACGATCGATCGCGCGCACGCAGTCGCCGGCCTCGGCCGCTTCGATCCCCTCCGTCCCCACGGAGCGCGCCGCGGCGATCTGCTCGGGCGTCGCCGGCGCGGGCCCTTGCGCGTGCGCGCCGCGCGTCGCCGCGATCGATGCGACCACGAAGGCCGCGCCCAAGGCTGTCTGTCGGCAAATCCGCTTCATTTTTCCCCCGAAATCGTTGCGTGCGTGGGGCCGTCAGTAACCAAGATCCACTTTCGGTTTGCCGGTCGGCTTGGTGGCGCCTTGCGACGGCGGGCGCGGACGCCATGGCTGCGGCGGCGCAGACGCGCTCGCGTTCGGCACCGTCGCGACGATGGGCGGGGTGCGCGGATCGTCGGGCTCGGTCGGCGGCAACGTTGCAGATGCCGCAGGCGCGGGCGGCGGCGTCGCGGCCGACGAGGACGCCGCGCTCGACCCCGCCCGCGCGTCTTGCCGCACCGAGGCCCATCGAAATCCAACGACCAGCACCACCGCGAGGAGCGCGACGCCGCCGAACGCGAGCAAGATGACGGCGAGCCCCGGGCCCGACCGCAGCGGCCCGGACATCGTCATCGGCGAGACGAGGCTCGGCTGCCCGAACCCCTGCGGGCTCGAGGCCGTCACCAGCGGAGGCAGCGGCGCCGAGCCGCGCGGCGGCGGCGCGTTCCCCGTCGCCACGAACCCCTGCGGCGCATGCCCCGTGGCCGCGAACGCGGTGCCCCGCGGCGCCGGATCGAGCCGCTGCTCGGACGACAACCTCGGCACGCTCGCTCCCGCGGCCGCGGCGAAACCCTCGGCGAGCTCCTGCGCCGACGCGAAGCGATCCTGCGGCTCGCGCGCGCAGACCTTCGCGAACCAGCCGTCGAGCGTCTCCGGCAACCACGGCGCGTTGGCGACGAGCGACGGCAGCGGCTTGGTGCAAATCTGAAGGAGCAGATCGCCGAACGACTCGCTAGCGAACGCGAGGTTGCCGGTGAGCATCGTGTAGGCCACGAGCCCGAGGGAGTAGATGTCCGTCCTCTGGTCGATCGTACGAAGCCCGCGCGCCTGCTCAGGGCTCATGTAGAGCGGCGTGCCGAGCAGGGCGCCCGTCTGCGTCGCCGACTGACTCCCCGTCGCCGACAGCTTGGCGATCCCGAAGTCGAGCACCTTCACGATCTCGTCGTCGTCGTCGTCCGATCGCGCGAGGAAGATGTTCTCGGGCTTGATGTCCCGGTGCACGATGCCGACGGCGTGCGCCTTCGTCAGTGCGCGGCACACCTGCGTGATGACCTTCACCGCGTCGGGGAGCGCCATCGGCCCCCTCTTGTGGACGCGACCGTGCAGCGACTCGCCGCGCAAGAGCTCCATCGCGATGAACGGCGTGCCGTCCGCGAGCTCGCCGTTGTCGTACACCTGCACGACGTGCCGGCTCTTGAGGCTAGCGACCGCCTTCGCCTCGGTGTCGAAGCGGCGCCGCACGTCGGCGGACTTGGCGTACTGAAGCGCGATGAGCTTGATCGCCACCTCGCGCTCGACGCCGACGTGCGTAGCCGACCACACCGAGCCCATCCCGCCATAGCCGATGACGGAGCCGAGCCGGTATTTCCCCCCGACGACCGCACCCGGGATGGCGAGTGGGGAGATAGGTGGGGCGGAGGAGGGAATGTTGGTCATGTCGAGCTCGCGTCGGTCGACGCTGCCGGTGCGAGCGGTGTGCGTCGTTGCCGGGGTGCTCGGTTGAGGACGCTCGAACGGAATGTGACATCACACCTGGTCGATTTTCCCCGAGCGCGCGCTTCTCCCCCCGGCGCGGCGGGAGTCGTAGACCCCTTGAGATGTCGAAGGATTCTCGCGCGGGACACGTTTGGCCGCCGTCGCGCGGAATGGCGGACCAAGCATTGACAAATCTTAGACAACAATTAGATAGAAAGGACTGGTTGGTCGCGGCCGTCGCAAACGAGGGCCCCTCTTCATCCTCGGCGGACACACCGCCACGACAGCCAAGGTCGTCCTGACGGACCTCCCGAACAGCAACGGCGTCATTCACGCCATCGACAAGGTTCTCCTCCCGCCGGGCATCTAAGTCGCCTCGAGCAGGGAACCCGCGACGGGGCGTCGAGCGATCGGCGCCCCGTCGTCTTCTTCCGCCCGCCTCGATCGCCCGCGCATGGCGACGATGTGCGGGGTCAGCCAGATGAGCACGCCGACGACGTCGTGTGCACCATTGTCACTCTCGGTGTCGTGGAGATCGTTTCATGTTCAAGAAACTGGATTACTTCATCCTCGTCCCTGCGTTCGCGTCGTTCGTGTACTCCGTCGCCCTTTGGTTCGGATTGCTGGGCCCGCCGAACAAGGAAGCGGGTCTGTTCGTCGCGGTTTGGGTGCCGTCGATTCTATCGCTTGGGTGCTTCGCCAAGGCGTCGCAGCGGGGGAAGTCCAATGGCTGATGCGCAGACGTTTTGGTTTGGGGTCTTCACGACGCTTTGGGTGGTTGTGTTCTTCGTCGGCACTGTGGTGCTTCATCGACAGGGAACGCAGTCCACTCAGGGCCTCTCACGCAAGTTGGGTGAACGCGGGGACTCCCTTTGACGTTCACTCGCGGGGTAGATTATTTGTAAAGTAAGCGAGGCCTCAGCGGCTGAGCAGGCCCCGCGTATCTACTGCGCGCCGAAGAGGACGCGCTGCCCGATGTGAGCGAGATCGTAGGCGTCGGAGTTTGCGAGAAGAACCACGCCCCGGTGCTGGCTCGGGATGTAGCCCATCCACGTGCGGAACGGGCCGTTCGCGCCGTCCTTCCACACCAGATCGAAAGCCTGGCCACATTCGTACATCGTCGTGACCTGCCAGCCGAGCTGGACGCTGCCGCCGTTCGAGGACTCGTACGTGGTGTGGATGATCGGAAGCGCGCGGTAGAGATCGCACGGGACGATGCTGGGAATGCAGGCCGGCGGGAGCGATCCCATGTTGTACCGCAGGAACGTTACGAGATCGGACGCGGTGGAGAAGAGGCCGCCGCCGGGGTTGCCGACGGGGAGCCCGGGGAGGAGTTGGCAAAAGGTGTTCGGGCCGCCGGCTGTGCAGTTGTTGGCGGCGCGCGCCTCTTGACCAGCGGTGAGGTTCTCGCGTGTCACCGTGTCGCTCATGCCCAGCGGCTGAGTGATGAGATCGTGATTGGCTCCCTGCCAGGACGAGTAGCCGAGACGGCTGGCGAGCGCGTGGCCGAGAACGCCGAACCCTTGGTTGGAGTAGACGAAGCCGGACGCGCCCGTGGTGTGGCCGTGAGCGGCGCAGTGAACGGAGCCGATGGTCGAGTTCGAGCTGCACGCGGCGGGGACGGTGCCGCCGAGGAGGTTCTGGTACGCCGTCGTGCAGCATCCGCAGTCGTGCGCTCCGTTGGGGTTCGTCGGATCGCACTGGATGGGGGCAGCGGTGTAATCGGCCCAGAGATCGCCGACGGTATCGATGACGCGCGCGGAGTTCTTGGGCAGACCGCCGTGATGGTCCGCGAGATCGGTGAAGGTGGTGTTGGGGCGGAGGTTGGGGAAGCCTGCGGGGACGGGCACCGGTGTCGTGAGGACGGCGGGGTCGTGAACGGCGGTGAGGCCGAGCATCGTGGCGGTGAAGACTTTGGTGAGAGACCCGATACCGAAGATGGTGTGCTCGTCGGGCGGGACGGTGGCCGACGTGACGGCGACGCCGTAGCCCGCGTAGGTCGGGACGCTGCTGGGGTCGAGGTAGCCGACGACGAGGCCCTTGGCGCCAGCGGGCGGGTGCGCCGGATCCACGGCCGTCGAGATCGCCGTCGCGGCCGCGACCCGCGCAAGGCACACGGCGGGGAACGAAGGGGCGACGCCCACGTCCGCGTCGTCGGAGACGAGCGACACGGTAAAGCCGGCGCGCGCCGTGACGGCGACCAGGGTGACCACGGAGAGGGCGGCGAAGCACGAGGACCGGACGTGTCGGGTTTGCATGCCTTGCAGAATGACGGGTCCGGCGTGATCCGTGGTTGAAGGCTTGGTGACATCTCGTTGAATGCCCGCGCGGGCCGCGTCATCGCTCACGTCGGGAAGGCGTGCCCACAGACGCCCGCGCTGGCGGACGCGGGCCACGTGGGAGCGGTCGATGCCCGAGTTGGATCGACGCGACCGTCCTGCTGGGCTCTTCGAAATTCCCCCTTGTCGAGCGGCTCCGTCTCGTTCAGCCTTTCGTCGATGAGAGAGCGTCGCTCACGGATCGCGGCCGACGCGCGCTCTATGCTCGCCGCGACCGCGTGCATCTGCGGCGCGTGCATCCAACCGACGAGCTCGGGTTCGCATGACGCCATCGGCGGCGAGCAGTACCGCGCCCTGGAGGCCGCCACGCCGACGTCGCCGGCGATCTCGCGCGCCGCGCGGGCGTCGCATGCGATCAAGACGGTGTTCCTGATCCTGATGGAGAACCGAAACTGGTCGGAGATCGTCGGCAATCCGTCGGCGCCGTACATCAACGGAACGCTGCTCCCGCTTGGCGCGCACGCCGAAAATTATCTACCCCTCGCGCATCCCAGCGAGCCGAACTACGTGTGGCTCGAGGCCGGAGACAACCTCGGCGTCCTGAACGACGCCCCGCCCTCGTACAACTTCCGGACGACGCGCGCCCACCTGACGGCCTACCTCGACGCCGCGGAGGTCAGCTGGAAGTCGTACCAGGAGGGCATCGACGGGAAGACGTGCCCGCTCGTCGCCGCCGGGCTCTACGATCCGAAGCACAACCCGATGATCTTCTTCGACGACGTCTTCGGAGATTGCGGGTCGCGGGTTCGACCGTACCGCGAGCTCGCCGCGGACCTGGCCGCCGGCGGCGCCGTCGCGGCCTACAACTTCGTCACCCCCGATTTGTGCCACGACATGCACAACGCGCTCGGCTGCGCGACGAACGATCAGGTCAAGAACGGCGACGACTGGCTCGCGGCGGAGGTGCCGAAGCTGATGGCATCCGACGCGTACAAGACGGGCGGCGCCATCTTCATCACGTGGGACGAGGGGGAGGGCGCGGTGGAATCTCCGCTCGGGATGATCGTCCTGTCGCCGTTCGCGAAGACGGCGTACGCGGGCCCCCTCGAGTACTCGCATAGCTCGACGCTCCGCACGATGCAGGAGATCTTCGGTGTGGAACCGCTGCTCCGCGCCGCTGCGAGCAGCACGAGCCTCGGCGATCTCTTCGTGACGTACCCGTGAGCCGAGCGCCGTGGAACGTCGCGCTTCACGGCGACTGATCCTGGAGTCGCAACACGCGGGGTCTACGCGCTTTGCGCGAGCGACCCGAGCGGGGGCGCTTCCGCCCGCGGCGCGCGCTTGAGAACGAGGAGCGCCATCACCACGAAGACGATCGACACGACTCCGAACGTCGCGTGGCCTGCCATGGTGCAGTGCAGCCCTCTTCAGCTCGGACCCAGCCGACCTCGGATCGCGCGCGCGAATCGGTCAGGCGCGAGAGGATGCTGAGCCAAGAACATGAGCGGCTCGAAAACTTCGAGCTGCATGAGCAAGAACTGCCCACCCTGAATCACGCCGTCGACGCGCGCATAGACCGGTAGCGCGGGAGCAGCGGCGACGCACGCGCGTGCTCCTTCGATCTATTCGTCGCGAACTTCCACCGCTTCCTCAGTACCCCCGAACTGGAATTGCGCGTTCAGGGCGAGATGCAGGTTTGGGTGGCGGCGATGCTTGCCGTGTCCACCGTCCTCGCCGTTCCGTCGACGCTCACGTGCACACGCGACTCGTGGCGACCGGTGCATGGCGCACCGCCGGTGGCGAGGAACACCTCGAACGATCCGTCCGCGTTCGGAAGAACCTGCGGTCCCGGGCATTCGATGCCGCCCGTGGCACCGTCGGCAAAAGCGGCGAGAAGCGCAGCGTCAGCCGGTGAGTCGACGGGGACGACGAGAGCGCGCAGGAGCTCGATGGTGTCGACGACCGACACCGCGCCGCCTTTTTCTGCGACGAAAAATCGCTGCGCCGTTGAGCATCCGGCCCCGCCGCACGTCTCCGAACGCCAGCCCGTCGTGGAGCTGGAGTTCGCGAGGGTGCTCGCGCACGTCGCCGGCTGTGCGGCCGTCACGCAGCTCGCGCCGCGTTTGGATTCGATGGACTTCTGCGCGGCGCCGCCGAGAGTCGAGCTCGAGACGTCGAGCTCCAAGTACCCCGCCGGATCTGCCGGTGTGATTTTTGCGAGCGCGTCCCAGCGACCGCCGAGGCACACGTCGACCGTGTAAAGCGAACGGTCGAGTCCCGACGGAGGAGAGCTCGCGCACGACGCGATCAAAAACCAGAGCGGCAGAGCCGCGTAAAGACGCATGGCCGACATCACGCAAAGATGATGCCAGCATTTCGAGCGCACGAACGCCTGGTTCGTGGGGGAAGCAGCTGGGCCATGCTGCGCCGACGCGCGCATCGGTGATCGCAGTACGGGCACCTCTCGAGAGTTAGGATGACACCGCCCACGCGACGACCGCAGAGGCCCGGACGCGTTCATGCTGCACCCGGCCCTCCGCGAGGTCTATGTCGCAAAGGAGTGTCCGCTATTCTGACGGCTGACGCGCGGAAGGTTCACGCACGTACGGGGTCCAATGACGAAGAAAACTGACGAGCGCGACGAGAAGCCGAAGAAGCACGAGAGGCGGAGGAAGGATGAAAAGCCGCCGAGCAAGGCTCAGACGGCCGGCACTCTCGCGAAGAAGCTCGGAGACTACCTGGAGGTCGCGTTCCAGTCGGTGCACCTCACACGCCGGCAGCACTTCTCGGACAACCCTGGCAAGCGCCCGAACCGCAAGGACGTCGACGCGCTGATCACGAGCTACGCCAACCAGAACGCGCTCATCGCAGGTGCTGCGAACCTGGTCCCGGGACCGTGGGGCGCCCTCACGGTCATCCCCGAAATCACGCTCATCGTGCGGAACCAGATCCAGATGGTCTACGACCTGAGCGTCGCGCAGGAAAAGGAAGCGCAGCTCACCTCGCACACGCTCCTGGCGATCTTTGCGACGGTCACGGGTGGAGGCGCGATCAGCCTCGCGGCGGTCAAGGGTGGCCGTCTACTCGTGAAGCGCGCGTCGCTACGGGTCATGCAACGGGTGATCGCGTGGCTCGGCGGGAGGATCGCGCAGAAGGTTCTCAAGGCGTTCGTCGCGCGGTACGTGCCCATCCTCGGTGCTGGCGCCATGGCGATCTGGGCTCGCCAATCAACGATAGCGATGGGCAAAAAGGCCGCCGATCTTCTGTCGAAGGAGCTCGTCGTGGAAGACGCGCCCGCGTAGCACCTCGGCCGGCCGATGAGAGGGCCGCCGCATGGCGTTCGTGCAACGTTGGACCGGCCGGATCGCTCCTCCGAGCACGGCGGGCCCGAAGAGCGCGAAGAAGCTGGCGGCCAACGGCTCGAGCAACGGGGCCGCGAATCATTAGGTACGCGCGTACCGGCGGACATGAGGACAGGGTGAACCATGAACAAGAAGATCCTGCGCTCGAAGGAAGCCGTGATTACGAAGGCGGGCCGCTTGGTCTTCGACGCGCTCGCCGCGATGGCGCCGTGGGAGGAACGGAGGGCAGCGCGCGCGCTGGCCGACGTCGGGCGAAGCTCCGCGAAGCGCGCGAGAGGCGCAAACGGGCGCTGTTCGACGCTAGGGAGCGTGCCGCGGCTTCCAGGAGAGACTCGTGTTTTCCTCCGGCGAGTTGTCGGGCACCGAGCGATTTTGGTTTCGGTTGTGGGCGAACGCCCATCCTCGCGATGGTCGACCCGACGAGTCCCAAGGTCCGTTGAACAAAACGGTTCGGCCTGCGGCAAAAGTGGCCTTTCGTGCGCTCCAAGGCCTTGCCCCGGGCGGCGGGGTATGTCACGACCCGCCCGTGCTCGGTCCTCATCGCTTTTCTTGCCTGCTCCTCGCGTCCATCGGCGCCACATTCGGCTGCGCCAACGGTGCGGTGGGCGAAGTGATCATCGTCGAGGTCACCGACGCGGGAGACAGCGGACCCGCCAGAACGAACGAGGGTGGCATCGCGAGCGCCGATTCGGCGCCCGGGCAACCCGCCGCCGATGCCAACAGCGGCGGAGCCTGTACCGATTGGGCCGGTCCGACCGTGTCCTCGCGGTGCACCGACAGCTGCAGCAAGCACACCTGCGGGGCGAACGGTTGCTACGGCGGCTGGTGGTGTCAGATCTCCACGGGCACGTGCCAGAAGGCGCCGCCCTCTGGATGCCATTGACGGGGTCGCCAAGTCGCTCGTAAAGGGCACCGACGCGGGGGGGCGCGGTAAGTGGATGACGGACCTACCCTTCGGCGTGCGGATCAAGAAATGGTTTTTCTCGCACAGCGGCAACACGCAGAAGATGTCGATCAAGGATCTCGGAAAAAAGCTCGAGAACGGGCTCGATCACAACGGCTTCGGCGACAACGACATCACCGGCAACGAGTCGATTCTCGAGGCGCAGAGCTGGTACGGCAACCCCGACGACAACAACGCGGGTCAGAAAGAGGCCGACGCGCTGGGCGTGAGTCACATCGTCTTCGGCCATGATCCGGGCGCGTTCGGCGAGCACGGGAGCGTGCGCGCGTCGAAGAACGGCGTGCTCTTCAAGATCGACACGGCGATGGGCATCCACGAATCGAGCGGCGTCGGCAATGGGTACCTCCTGCACATCACTACGCGGGGGCAAGACTCGGCCGAGGTGTTGGACGACAAGGGGAACGGGAAGAAGCTCCTCTAGCTAAGCTAGGCATCGTTCCGAGCTGGACGGACAGGCAGGACGCGGGCGTCGGATCCCATGGTCGGCCGGTGTCCGAATCGAGCCACGACGCGGACACTCGCGTGCTTCGACGTGAATGTCATAGGCGAATCGCCAGCGGCGGTGAGGGACGCTCACCCGTCGCCGAACGCGCTTGCGAACTCACGAGGTTTACGACGAACAGCCCGCCCAGACCGAAACGTCAGCGCGACGAATCCGAGAAGCTCGACGGACAGCGACCCGCGGCGATGGTCGCCGTGAGTGCGAGGTACCGCGCCACTCTGGTCCGCAGGCTCGCGTGCGCGAGAGGGACCGCTCCTCGGTCACGTGGCTCCGAAGCGTTCTTGTCGCCCCGCGACGCGGGACAAGTCCACCACCACGTCGTCTCCGTCGACGCGCGCCGCGAGCGCGGGAAGCGGGCCGGAGGCAGGGCCCGAGAGGACCGCGCCGAGCGCGTCGAAGGCGCTCCCGTGGCACGGGCAGAGAAACGCCGTCCCCGAGCGCACGAGCGCGGCCGGCGCCGGCTTCGCGCACGAGGCTGCGTTCACGCGAGGCGACGAGCAGGCGTCATCTCCGCACAGGTTCACGATGCAGCATGCGTGCGTGCAGATCGCGCTCCGCGCGTAGAGCCCGAGCTCATCGCGCGCGACGATCGCTGCGCTGTTGTCGGTGAGCACCATCAGAACAACCTGACCCACGGCGAGGCGCGCGGCGCCGGGGACGCGCAGCTCGACGTTCTCGAGTAGGCACGAGCCGAGACCGGGACCGGTCGCGGGCGTCGAGCACGGATTCTGCGAAGGGGCGGCGGACGGGCTGCTGCATCCCGCGACGCTCACAGCCGCGGCGCTGAGGAGAAACCGTCGTCGACCGACGTCCATCAGGGCTTGCACTGGCCGGTGGAGACGTTGCAGGTGAGCGGCTTCTGGCAATCGACGTCGCGCTTGCACGGAAACCCACACGCGCGGTCCGAGGGGCCGAAACCCGTGGGCGCCTGCGTGACGAAGAGCTGGCAGACATACCCCTCGCTGACGCGGCAGTCCGTGTCCTGCGCGCACGACTTGAAGCAGCCGGGCACCTCGGAGCCTGGAGCGACGCACGTGGCGCCTGAAGGACAGACCTGGACGTCGTCGCACGGCTCCATGAAGCAGTATCCGCCGGGGAACCCGTCACCCGACGCGTTGTTGCACGCGGCGCGCGCGTCCGTCCCGCAATCCACGGTGGTCGCGCACGGCGTCCCGATTTTGTTGGTCCCGTCGGGCGCGCATTTGCCGCCCGCGTTGGCCAGATCGCACGCCTGGCCCTTGTCGCAGTCCGTGTCGTGCGCGCACTTCGCGCCGAGCCCGTGCCCGGGCGCCGCGTTGTCCGGGGGGCAGTCGAAGAGGCGTTCCAGCGTGTCGATTTCGAGCGCGCCGTTGTCGCTCTCCAGCTCGATGCCGGCTGCGTTGCTCGACGCGAGCGCGACGTCGAGGTTCGCGAGCGACGTCTCGATGTCGGTTGCGACGGTCGCCGTCCCTCCGACTCGGTGGCAGGTGGGCACGCGCGCGCCGACCGGCGTCCTCGTGCTGGCCCAGTCGCTCTTGAGCGAGTCGAGGTCCTTCTTCGCGTCGGCGAAATTCTTGTAGTGACCGTCGAGGCCAACCTGCCGGAACATCGCGTCCATGCGGAGCACGCCCAACGGCGCGTCGGGGTGGAAGTGGTCGAAGAGCTCGGGGCACGCGAGGCCGACGGCGTTCGCCGCGTAGACGGCCTTCTGCTGGTCCTTCGCGGGGATCGCTTGATTCAGCGTGGCGATCGCGTCGTCGACCGCCGTGGCGGCCGCGGCGGGGAGGTCGGGCGACGCGGCCTTGGCGCGTCCCCACACTTGCTTGAGCAGATCGAGGACCGACGCGGCCCGCCCCCAGTCGGGCGTCCGAGTCGGAGCGTCGCCGAATGTCGTGGTGACGAGACCTTCGCCCTCGCGCTCGACATCGCGCATGTCTGCCGGGACGACGCCGCCGCTCGCGGAGGCGTCCGCGCTCTTCTTGCTGCTGCACGCGAGGACGACGATCGACGTGGCGACGATCGCCGTAAGTGCACGGTTGCTCATGGCTCGGTGCCTCCGGCGCAGAACGCCGCGTCGAAGGTGCCGGCGACGTTCGCGGCGCCGAACTTCAACGAAAACGTCCCGGCCACGTCGACCCCGGCGCGCAGACGCGAGATCGTCGCCGCGCCGCCGCTGCTGATCGTCTCTGCCGAGGCGCCGCCGTCGAGCGACGTGAGCGAGTAGTTCACGGAGGCCTCGTGGGGCGCCAGATTGGTGCCGGCGCCGCCGATGACGGTGAACGTGTCGGGCGACGTTGTCCCCTTCATCTTGATCTCGAGGAACTGCGTGCCGGCGGGAATGCGCCCGTCGTCCGCCCAGCCGGCGGGGTGGAGCTTCGCGCAGTCGACCGTTTTGGAGAAGACGTAGACCACCGTGCTCGCGGGATCGTCCGGCGCACCCGCCCAGACGGTCTGCGCGACGTCGAACGGAACGCCGCCGACAGCCCCGCTGAGGGTGCCGGTGCCCGGCGTCCCGGCGTCGACGGATCCGGCTTCGCCGGAGCTGCCGCTGTTTCCCGAGCTCGCCCCGGAGGCGCCACTGCTGCTGCCGGAGCTGCCGCTGCTGCTGTTGCCCGAGCCACCGTTGTTGCCGCACGCGCCCACGAGGGCCGCCACGATCAAGACGCCGAAGACACGCATGCGCACCTCACTGCCAAAGAACCCACATCGCGACTCTTCTTCCCCGCTGAACCCGACGGTGTTCAAAATGAGTCGAGGGGGTCGGGAAAGAATGAACACTCGGGGCGGCGGAGGAGAATGTCCAGTGCATCTCTTTCGAAAGGCCCCTCCCCATGAATCGTTGTCTCCTCGTCGTCGCGCTGCCGGTCCTGGTGCTTGGTTGCGGCGGAAGAGTGGGAGCGCCCACGAGCACGGTGAGCGGGACCGTGGCCATCGGGTCGTTTCCGTCGGCCCCGAAGGCGGTCGTCGCGACCAGTGGGCGGGGCGTCGTCATTCGCGCTGCGCTGGGCGCGGGCGGCGCCTTTTCGGTGCCCGTCGCGAAAGGAGATACCTATTCGCTCGCCATCGTCGGGGAGCGGCAGATACCGCTCGTCATGCCGCGGAGGTCCGGGAAGCTCACGCAAGCGTTCAGGGTGAGCTCGGATGGGGTCGTGATCGCCCTCGGCGCCGTGCGCTACCTCGCCGCGGGCGCGAAGCCGGCGTTCCGCGTGGGCTCAGGGTCGTCCACGCAATGCGACGGGGAGTGCGTGCACGACGACGGCACGTCGACGTGCAACGATGGCAGCACGGCAGGCGGCGACGGTGAGAACGGAGCAGAATGCGAGAACGGCGTCGACGTGAAGACCCACGCGCCGTGCGTCGATGTGGACGTGGGCGCGACGGGCGAGGTGGACGGCGCCGCCGAGATGGCCGTTCCGGAGCACGACGCGCCGAGCGACGCCAACGGCTGCGATGACAACCAAGAACAAGACGGTGAGCACTGATCGACGTCCGATCGCCCCATGGGGGCGTCTCGGAAAGGGCCTCTGCATGGGCGCGCTCCTCACATCATCGGAACCTCTCGCGCGCGCGGCAGCGCCGCCAGCGTCGTGCAATGCGGTGCGGGTCGTCGAGAGCGGAGAGCTTGCCGCCGCGTGGGGGCCCGCGGTCTCTGCGCTGCGCGCGCAGGTCGCGCGCCTCAGCCCGGCAGAGTGCACCGACGTCACGCTCGTCGTCCAGGCCCAGCGGGGAGGTGTGCTCCTGACCGCCTCGACCAGCGACGGTCGGCGCGGAGAGCGCGCCCTATCGCGGCCAGCGTCGCTCGTCCCCGTCGCGCTCGGCCTTATTGCATCGGTCCCGCCCGAGGAGAGCACGGAGTCGCCGCCGACGCCGGAGGAAGCTCCCACGCCTACCGCGCTTCCCCCTCCCGACGCGCCCGCGCCGCCCGTTCGCACCGAATCGCGGCCGCCACCGACCGTGCACCTGGACGTCGCTCTCTCGGCGGGAGGTCGCTTCGGGTTTCCGACGCGCGTGGGGATGGCCGAGCTCGAAGCGCGCGCCGACGCGGTGGCGGATTCGTGGCTCGTCGCGGCGTCGGCTCGCTTCGCCCCGTTCGGCGCGCATCTAGGCGCAGCGATTCCCGGGTATGCCTACGACGAGGTGGTTCTCGGGTTGGGCTTCGGGCGGCGGTGGACGGCGGGCGCGGCCGCGCTCGATGTCACGGTGTCGCCCGAGCTCGCGGTGATGACGGAGGAGGGCGATCTGCCGGCAGACGGGACGGGCGGCACCGACTCCGAGGTGCGCGTAGCCGCCGCGGCGCGGGTGCACGTGCCCCTCGGAGACCGGTGGAAGCCGTCGCTTACCCTCGACGCGGAGCTCGCTCCGCTCGCTCGCGCGCCTCTGCGGGTCGACGCCGCGCTGCCGCCACTCCCGACGTGGACGCTCGGACTGCGCGCGGGCGCGGTAGGGGACTTGTTGTGACGCCGGCGATGAAGACCCCGTCGCGGACGAACGCGCGCACCGACGCGGAGCTGCTCGCCCAGGTCGCACGCGGCGAGCTCGGCGCGCTCGGCGAGCTCTACGATCGCTACCAGCGCGACGTCTGGCGGGTGCTGACGCGCACGATGGTCCACCAGGGCGACGTCGAAGATCTCGTCCAGGCGACGTTCCTCGCGCTTCCGAAGATCGCCGCCTCGTTCGACGGACGCGACTCCTGCCGCGCGTGGCTCTGCGGCGTGGCGGTGCGCCTCGCTTCCCGTCACCGCCGTGGATTCGGGCGATGGCTGCGCGTCCTCACCTCCTTCGGCGACGAGGCGCGACGCCGCCGCGTCTCCGATCCCCAGGCAAGCGCGGTCGGTCGGCAAGAGCTACGCGTCCTCGAGCGCGCGCTCCGGGAGCTGACCGACAAGAAGCGCGAGGTGTTCGTCCTCGTGGAGCTCGAAGGGCTCTCGGCGGACGATGCCGCCAGGGCACTCGGGGTCCCTGCGGCAACGGCGCGGACGCGGCTCTTCCACGCGCGCGCCGAGCTGCTCGAGGCAATGCAGCGGGAGGCAGGCTGGTGATGCAGCAGTGTGATCGCAGCTGGGAGCTCGACGCGGTTCGGGAGGGAAGGCTCTCCCCGTCCGACCTGGAGTCGTTTGAACGTCATCGACGCGCGTGCGAGATTTGCGGCGCGCTGGCGGCCGATGCAGAGCGTCTGAGGCAAGTCGGTCAGTCGCTCGGGCTGGGCGCGCCCGGCGACGAAGTGCGCGTCCGGAGATTGCGAGGCCGGATCCTTCGCGAAGCCGCGCTTGCCGATGCCCGATCGCCGTCGCCGAGGGGCATTTTGCTCGCCTGCGCGGTCGCGTTGGTCGTCCTCGTCGGCTCGTTCGTCGTGTGGTCTCGTTTGCACGCGCCACAGGTTGCAGTGCCGACGCCGAGGGCAGTGGCCAGCTCCAAAGTGGAAGCGGTGACGGTGCTGCCGGGCCCGGCGACAACCTGGAGCCGCCGCCGCGACGGAACGACAGAGCGCGTCCGCCTCGATGACGGCCTTCTCGTCCTCGAAGTGCGGCATCAAGGCCCCGACGAGCGCTTCGTCGTCGAGCCGCCGGACGGCGAGATCGAAGTGCGGGGGACGCGGTTCGAGGTCGTCGTTCGAGAAAAAGCGACCTGGAGCGTCCGCGTCCTGGAGGGGCGGGTGGCGCTGCGCAGGGGCGGCGCGCCGGAGCTGCTCCTAGGCGCGGGTGACTCATGGACCTCGCCGACCCTGACCGTCGTCGCTGCGCCCGCCGCTGTCGCCGCTGTCGCCGCAGCGCCGTCGACCAGCGCCGCAGTGACTCCGAGGGCGACGGCGGGCAGCGACGGGCTCGCGTACGAGCGCGCGATGAAGCTGTACCGCGACGGAGAGTATGAGGACGCGGCGCGCGCGTTTCGCTCGTTCGTGGCGGCGCACCCGCAGGATCCCGCAGCGGAGGACGCCTCGTTTCTCGAAGCGTCGGCGCTGACCCAATCGGGCCGCGCCGACGCCGCGGCCCTCGTGGCGGAGCGCTTCCTCGAACGCTACCCAGGCTCCATCCACGCGCGGGACGCCGCCATTCTCGTTGCGCGCGCCGCGCGCGGGCGGGGTGACTGCGATGCAGCACGGCGCGCCCTCGCGCCGTGGTCGGCAACGTCGTCGCCTGGCATGTCCGCCGCGCTTGGACGCTGTGCTCCATGAGCCGGCTCGGCTGGGTTGTGGCGGCACGGTGACGCAGGGCGAGCTGGAGACGGAGCACGGCAATCAGTGCAGACCGAGACTCCTGCCCCAACAAGAGGCCGAGGCGCAGAAGGACAAGGCGGCTAGGTAGGAACGCGCGATTTGCAGATAGGACTTCCGCCCAGGGGCTACGGCCCGGCCGCCCGCCCGTTCTGGTCGGCGCCGACGAATCCAGCGAACAAAGGGACGCTAGACGACTGCGTCCAGCGGTTTGCCGAGTACCTAGCGTCGTTGGACCGCTTGTCGCGTTGGGCTACTTACCGCCGTCGACGGTTACTCGGCTGCTTTGCCTTCGTCCGCGGTTTGCTCGTCGATTCGGCGCGGCTGAAGCGCTCGCGCGTGAGCTCTATCAGCGAGCCCCCTGGGGTCACCTTCGAGCTCTCCTGTGGAATTCGAGATCTCATGGGGAAGCTGGGACCGCCTCGCCGCCGCGGTTCGCCGCCTCAGGCAGCTCCTCGTCGTTGCGTACAACGGCATCGCGCTCTGGCCGGCAATACGCCTGTCTTGGAGCGCGCGGCGGCGCGCGCGCTCGCGCCGGAGCTCACGTTCGCGCGCCTCTTCGAGCCCTCGCGCAGCTCCGCCGTCTCCAGATCCTCGCTGGGGTCGCGTCCGATGCGAATCGTTGTCGCCACCGTCGCCCTCGCGTCATGCCTCACCGCGTGCGCCGTCGGCTTCACGTCCGCGCCCGACGAGGCCCCCGGCGACGCCAGCGTACCGACCGTCGACGCCGCGGCACGATCGGCATCGCCGCGGTGGTGTGGCTCGCTCGTTCGGCACGAATTCCTTCGGGCCCCACGTCCGAGAGACCGCGTCGATCTGTTCCGCTTTGCTGCGCGCGAGACTCCCGCCGGTCCAGAATCTGGCCGAGCGCCTTCGTGAGGACGGCATGCTGTTCGTCGACCGCGACCGTCGCCTCGTCGAGGTCGCGCTTGGTGCTCCTTTTCTGCACCCGCGACGGCGGGTCCAAGTTCGTTCGCCTAGCTGGGGCGAAGGCAAGGCGCGTCTCCTCACGCGATGCGCATTTTTCTTCAGCTCAGACCGATCCGACCTCGGATTGCGCGCGCGAAGCGGCCAGGCGCGAGAGGATGCTGAGCCAGGAACATGAGCGGCTCGAAAACTTCGAGCTCCATGAGCAAGAACTGCCCACTCTGAATCACGCCGTCGACGCGCGCATACACCGGTAGCGCGGGAGCAGCGGCGACGCACGCGCGTGCTCCTTCGATCCATTCGTCGCGAACTTCCACCGCTTCCTCGGTACCACCGAACTGGAATTGCACGCGGTAGTCTCCCTCCTTGGGGCGCTTACGAACCGCGTGACTGAATTCGCCGTCGAAGAACAGGAGAGAGAGCTCTCCGTCGCTTAGAATCTCTGGCAAAAAAGGCTGGATCAAGAGGCCTCGGTCCATCAGGATCCGCGCGATCTCATCGCGATATTGATCGGCTGCGTCGACCCGAAATCGATGGGTGCAATACGCGCCGCCCGAGATCGTAGGCTTGACCACGATCTCGTCCCATCCCCTCGAACGTGCCAACGCCGCGATGTCCGGGCGCTCACCTCGCGGAACGACGATCGTGGGGACGAGCGATACGCCGGCCGCGGCGAGATCCTGGAGGTAGCGCTTGTCGAAGTTCCAACCGAGAATTTCGGACGAGTTGCACATGCGCACGCCGCTCGCGATCCGCGCGTCGAGCCACGCTCGAAATTCCGTGAGACGAACGAAGTAGTCCCACGGCGTGCGGATGACCAACGCATCGAAGGCAAGCCAGTCGATGCTTGCGTCGCTCCAGACGGCCGGTCGAGAGTCGATCCCGAGTTCGTCGAGCGCGGTGACCAGCAGAAGATCGTCCTCGTAGAGGTGAGGGAGCGCCTCGCTGGTCACGAGTGCTACTTGGGGTCTCCCGCGTTGGTCTCGCATTTCAGTCTCCTTTTGGACCAAACTTGGTCGCTAGTCATCGAAATCTCTGTGTCAGACCTTCGCCGCTTCGAGGATCGAGAAGGCCGAATCGGTCGGGTGTACCCGCCGTAGCTCGAGGCCGGCCGCGGCGAACAGTCGGCGGTACTCGGTCACCGTTCGCTCCTTGCCGGGGAGGAGCACGAGCATGTTCACGTCCGTCAGGTGAGCCGCGCACGGCCGGCCGTCCTCCGAAATGAGCATCTCCACCACCATCACGCGGCCGCCCGGAGGGAGCGATGCGGCGCAGTTGCGCAGCAAGACAGCGCACTGGTCGTCGTTCCAGTCGTGGAGAATCTGCTTGAGGAGCATCACGTCGCCCGCGGGCACCGCCTCAAAGAAGTCTCCGGCGACGGCCTCGCACCGCTCCGCAAGGCCCACGGCCGCGAGGGTCTTTTTCACTTGGTCGACGACGTGAGGCAGGTCGAACACCACCCCTCGCACCTCGGGGAACGCGCGCAACACCGCGCTGACGAGCGTGCCGTTCGCGCCGCCGACGTCGACTACCCGACCGACGCGCGAGAAGTCGATCGCTCGGGTCACTTCGGCCGCCACCTGCGCCGCGAGGTTGTCCATCGCGCCCGTGAACGCCGCCGACTCTTCCGGGCGACTGCGGTACCAGGCCCATATGTCGCGCCCAAGCGCTTCGACAGCGGTGTTCTTTCCGGTCTTGACGGCTTGGGTGAGGAGCTCCCAAGGCCGCCAGTGTCCCGGCGCGCTCTGCGCGATCGCGAAGTCACGCATCGAGCCGGGGACGTTCGAACGGAGCGTCTGCGAGAGCGCGTTGTTCGCAAACGTCCGCTCGGGCTGCTCCGTGAACACCCCCACCGCCGCGCACGCGCGGAGCGCGCGGTAGAGCGACGGGGGATGGGCGCCGACCCTCGCCGCCAGCTCGTTCACGGACAGCGATCCGGACTCGAGCTGATCGGCCACACCCAGGCTCGCGGCGGTTCCGATGAGCTGGGTCACCCAGTAGCCGGTCACCTTCTGGTGCATCTGCTGTCGCACGGGAATCTCATTCGTCTTCATCTTCGATGACGCTACGCAAGCAGCTGGGCGGACGCGCCTAGAGTCTGCGCAAGCGCGTTGTGCAAGAATGCGCAGCGGTGGACTGGAACGACCTCAAGTACTTGCTGGCGCTCAAGCGGGCGGGAACGTTGGCCGGCGCGGCGCGCGCGCTGGCGGTCGACCATTCCACGGTCAGTCGCCGGCTAGCCGCGCTCGAGGAGGCGATCGGCAGCCAGCTGCTGCGGCGTACGCCCGAGGGTCTTTGCTTCACGGAAGCAGGGAACACCGCGGCCGCCATGGCGGAGGAGATCGAAGCGACGGCGTCGGGGTTGGTCGCCAAGCTGGCCGGCGCCGACGATCGCATCGCGGGTGTGGTCCGCCTCACGTGCGCCGAGGGGTTCATTCCTTTTTTGGTCGCAGAGTCCCAGCAGCTCCAGCAGACCCACCCCGAGCTCCGCCTCGAGCTACTCCCGTCGACGGCCACCCTCGACCTTCTGCGCCGAGAGGCGGACATCGCGCTGCGCATGTTCCGGCCGACGCAGGCCGCGCTCGTTGCGCGCCACGTGGGCAAGGTCGGCTGGTCGCTCTTCGCGACCGAAGAGTACGTGGCGCGCAAGGGGGAGCTTGGGACCCTTGGCGATCTCTCCGGTCACGACCTCATCGGGTACAAGAACGAGGTGAGGGCCGCATTCGGACCGCGCTGGCTCGAGGATCACGCCGGCACGGCGAGCGTGGTGATGCGCTGCGACACGGTGGGCGGAGCGGTGCTCGCCATCGCGCAAGGAGTCGGGATCGGCACCGTGCCTTGCTTCATGGCGGCGGGCGAGCCGTCGTTGCACAGGATGACCCCGGAAGTCACGGCAAACAACGAAGTGTTCCTGGTGACGGCGCCGGATCTGCCGGACCTCAAACGCATTCGTACCGTGCTCGACCGGGTCGCGGCGGTGTTCGACCGGAATCGCGTGCTCTTTGCGGGAAGGCTAGCGTGACCAGAAGGGTCAGCGGTTGCGGGGACCGCTCGCGATGACTCGAGCGACGACGGTGGCGATCACTTTGGAGGTCGCCGGTTTCTCGAGGAACGCGTCGCAGCCGGCGGCAAGCGCCCGCGCCCGCTCGCTGCCCGACGAACCCGTGAAGGCGACGATGGGAATATGCGCCGTGCCGACATCGTCCTTGAGAATGCGGGCGACGGTGCACCCGTCGATGTGTGGCATCCCGAGATCGAGGAGAATAGCTCGCGGACGGATGGCGCGCGCTTGCTCGATCGCCGCGTCGCCGTCCGCTGCCTCGACCACGGTGTAGCCAGCGGCCCTCAAGGATTCCGCCGCGAGAGCGCGGAAGTCGTCATTGTCGTCGACCACAAGGACGACTACAGGCGAAGAACGTCGCATTTCGTTTCTGCTCCGGAAACCCCCACCTCCGCGGCGGCGTGCTGCTCGGCCTGGGTGGCGAGCACAACGAGGCGCGCGTCGTGGTGTGCCAGGAAGGCGAAGTTCGCCGAGGCGGCGTGGGTCGGGGCGCTCTGCACGATGGGGCGGAGGCTTCGACGGCCCCCTCAGTTCGATTCTACATGGTTTTCGCGCCAGGCCATTGAGCACGTCACCGTAGAAACCCTCCAATTTAGGGGTAGCAGCGGCAAGCATGCACAGAAATTACTTGAAGAGCGAGGTCTGGCACCGCCGCGGCGCGCGCGCGATCGTTGAACGTCCGGCGCATGCCCTGCGGGGTGAAGCGCATCTTCCACCCCAGCGACGCGACGACGGCCCGGAACGGCTTCGTGAGGACGGTGACGGCACGCAGCCCGCCAGTGATCGAGGGGAAAAAGGTACTCGGAC
>JBBRLQ010000025.1:0-113972 GCA_038231275.1 Polyangiales bacterium | reverse complement strand
CCCTGGCCCCGTCTACGCGAAGGACGTCACCCTCCTCGACGGCCTCTCGGTCCTCAACCCGGACCACCTCATCGCGACGCTCGACAAGAAGGGCCCCCTCGCGATGGAGCTCACGGTAAACGTGGGCCGCGGCTACGTCCCCGCCGACAAGAACAAGACGCCGACGATGCCGATCGGAACGATCCCGATCGACTCGCTCTTCTCGCCCGTCCGCAAGGTGAACTACACGGTCACCAACGCGCGCGTCGGGCAGGTCACCGATTACGACAAGCTCTCGCTCGAGGTGTGGACCAACGGCAGCGTGAAGCCGCAGGACGCCGTCGCCTACGCGGCGAAGATCCTGAAGGAGCAGCTGACGATCTTTATCAACTTCGAGGAGACCGAGGAGACGAGCTACGTCGTCGGCGCCGCCGAAGACGAGCCGCTCAACGAGAACCTGTTCCGCAGCGTCGACGAGCTCGAGCTCAGCGTGCGCTCCGCGAACTGCCTCCAGAACGCGAACATCACCCTGATCGGCGAGCTCGTGCAGCGCACCGAGCAGGACATGCTCAAGACGAAGAACTTCGGCCGCAAGTCGCTCAAGGAGATCAAAGAGATCCTCGCGAACATGGGCCTCTCCCTCGGCATGAAGATCGACAACTGGCCGCAGATGCTCGAGCGCTGGAAGGCGCAGCAGGCGCAGGCCTAATTCACTCCCCAGTCTTTTACTGGAAATAGGAAACCGTCATGCGTCATCGTAATTCGGGTCGTAAGTTCGACCGCAACACCAGCGCGCGCCGCGCCATGTTCCGTAGCCTCACGGCGAACCTCTTTCTCCATGAGGCGATCGAGACGACCGACGCGAAGGCGAAGGAGCTCCGTCGCGTCGCCGAGCGCCTCATCACCAAGGCCAAGCGCCTCGGTGAGGTGGCGTACACGGCGCAGGACAAGCTCACGCCGAAGGACAAGGCGCGACGCCTCCACGTCGCGCGTCTCGTCGGCGCGTACATCCCCCGCTTCGGTGTCCGCACCGAGAAGGGCGGAGAGCAGAAGAAGGTCGACCTCGTCGAGAAGGTCCTCCTCGATCTGGCGAAGCGGTTCGCGTCGCGCCCGGGTGGGTACACGCGCACCGTGAAGTACGGCCCGCGTCGCGGCGACAACGCGCCGATGGTGCTGATCGAGCTCATCGCAGACGGCGATGCGGCGGCGGACGACGGCGAGAAGAAGCCGAAGGCGAAGGCGAAGACGTCGGTGAAGTCTTCGAAGAAGGCGACCGCGGCGGCGCCGAAGGAAGGCGTGAAGGCGGAGTAAGCCTCACGTCGTTTCGGAACGAAGTCGGTACGAACGCGCGGGCGAGGCGAGAGCTTCGTCCGCGCTTCGCTTTTTGTCGGCGACCGGCGCACCCGCGAGCGTGTGATAATGTAGGTCGTGCGCGCGGGTTGCCTCGACGAAAACACGATTGACGGGTTCTTCGGCGGGAAGCTCTCGTCGGCGGAGCTCACGGCGATCGACGCGCACATCGACACGTGCAGCGACTGCCGCGTGCTCCTCTCGAGCATCGCCGCGCACGAGGTGAACGCCGGGCCGTTCTCGGCGACGCTCTACTCGCCGGGCCTCGAGCAGGAGATCAAGAACGAGTCGGGCCCGAAGTCGTCGCTCCCGCCGTCGTCGCGCCTCACGGCCGGTGACGTCCTCGCGGGGCGCTTCGTGGTCGAGGGCCTCGTCGGCGCGGGCGGAATGGCGGAGGTCTACCGCGCGCACGATCGCGAGACGGACGGCAAGGTCGCCGTGAAAGTGACGCTCGGCTACGGCGCCGAGGATCGCGCGCGCTTCGAGCGCGAGGCCAAGCTGCTCGTGCAGCTCTCGCACACGGCGATCGTGAAGCACACGTCCAATGGTCGGCTGCCGGACGAGACGCCGTTCTTGGCGATGGAGTGGCTCGAGGGAGAAGATCTCGCCGCCCGCCTCAAGCGCGCGCCGCTAACGATCGCCGAGTGCCTCGCCCTCGGGATCCGCGTCTCGGGTGCGCTCGCCGCCGCGCACGCACTCGGGATCATCCATCGCGACGTCAAGCCGAGCAACATCTTCCTGAAGCGCGGAGAGGTGCAGGGGGCGACCGTGATCGATTTCGGCGTCGCGCGGCAGGCGTTCGGCGACGGGTCGTTGGCGACGCGCACCGGGATGCTGCTTGGGACGCTGGGGTACATGGCGCCGGAGCAGGCGCTCGGCGCGAAGACCGCGGACGCGCGCGCGGACGTGTTCTCGCTGGGGTGCGTGATCTTCGAGTGCGTGTCGGGTCGCCGCCTCTTCGCGGGGGCGCACGCGGTGGAGGTGCTCGCCAAGCTCCTCACCGAGCCGGTGCCTCGCCTCGGGAGCCTCGCGGTGAACGTGCCGGCGGCGCTGGACGATCTCGTGCAGCGCATGCTGAGCCGCGATCCCAACGCGCGACCTGCGGACTGCGCGACGGTCGCGAGAGAGCTCGTCGCGATCCGCGCTGCGGGGCCTGATCCCATCGAGAGCGTGCTCCCACCGGCTCCGCGCGGCGAGGTGGCGCGGCAGCCTTCACGACGCAGCGCGGCGATCGGCGCGCTGCTGGCGCTCGCGGCCTTCGCCGTGCTCGCGACAGCAGGAATCGCCTGGAAAGCCCGCTCCGCAAGCCCGCCGCCATCTCTGGCGCTCGCGACCGCCGCCGTTTCGCCGTCGCCGTCGACGCCCACGTCCGCCGTCGCGCCTCCCGAGCCGACGCCTGCCCGCGAGGCGATCGACGCCGCCGCTCCGTCGCCGGCGGCCGCGCGTGTGGCTGCCGATGGCTCGCCGCCGAGCGCGCCTCACCCGCGCGCGGTCTCGCCCGCCCATCCGGCCGATCCGTTCGGCAATTCGCGCAACTGATCCTCCCGAGGTCCAACGTCTCCATGCGAAGCCGTCTCGCCTGCTCGCTCGCCGTCGCCGCCGCTGTCGCGTGCGGTGCCGTGCCCGCGCGCGTGGCGTTCGCGGCACCGACACCCACCGCGGGCGACAAGGCGGCCGCGCAGGCGCTCTTCGACGAGGGCCTCAAGCTCATGACCGGCGGCAAGCACGCGCAGGCGTGTCCAAAGCTCGAAGAGAGCCTGCGCCTCGATCCGGCGATGGGGACGCGCTTCCGCCTCTCCGAGTGCTACGAGGCGGTCGGCAAGACGGCGAGCGCGTGGGCCGGCTACGTCGAGGTTGCCGATCTCGCGCGCGCCAGCGGACAGGCGAGCCGCGAAAAAGTCGCGCGCGAGCGCGCGACGCGCCTCGAGCCGAGCCTGTGCCGCCTCGAGATCGTCGTCGCCACACCCACGCTCGCGGGGCTCGAGGTCCGTCGTGACGACGTCGTCGTCGGCACCGCGCAGTGGGGCGCGAAGATCCCAATCGATCGCGGAACCGCGCACGTCACCGCGTCGGCGCCTGGCAAGATCGCGTGGAAGGGCGAGGTCACGATCACGAAGGCGGGAGAGTCCGCGGTCGTCCGCGTCCCCGCGCTCGTGGACGCGCCGGTCGCCACGCCGCCGGTCCCCGTTCCGGGACCCGCTCCCAACGCCGTCGCCGGGTCGCCGACCGCCGCGCCTCCGCCGGCGACGCGTGAAGCTGCGCCGCCGCCCGCCGATTCGCCATCGGGCACGCGACGCACCGTCGGCATCGTCGTCTTCGGCGTGGGCCTCGCGGCGGTCGGCACGAGCGGCGTCCTCGGTCTGATGGCGCTCTCCAAGTACAACGGCACCGGCGGCCACTGCACCGGTGACGTGTGCGATCTGCAAGGGAAAGAGGACACCGACGCCGCGCGCCGCCTCGGGACGATCGCTACGGTCGTCTTCGGCGTCGGCGCGGTGATGGCGGTCGGTGGCGCGGTGCTCTGGCTGACGGCGCCGTCGGGATCGGCCGCACCTTCACGGGCGGCCCTGCGCGTCCGGCTCCTTCCGAGCGCGGCGCTCCTCGAAGGAGCGTTCTAGATGAAAGTTGTATTACAAATTGGTAATACAACTTCCCCGCGGGCGCGCGTCGCGCGCTTCGTCCTGGTCGCAGGCGGGCTCGCGGTCTCCGCCACGAGCTGCAACGGCCTCCTCGGCCTCCACGATCGCCAGCTCGGCGATTCCGATGGATCGACTTCGACCGACGGCGCGCACACCGGCGACGGCCCCGCGCTCTTGCCCGACGGCGCGCCCGTCGACGACGGCGGCGACGAGGCGAGCGCGCTCGATGGCGGTCCCGACGCGCCGCCCAGCAACTGCCCCTTCGATGGCACCGGCGCCGGCGATTTGAAGTCGCCCGCGTGCTGGTCCACGATCGATCTGACCGCCGTGAACGCCGGCATCGCCGCGGACCCGGGGTCGGAGGGCGTCGCGTTCGACGGCCGATATTTGTACATTGCACCTCAGCCCGGCGCGATCGTATTTCGCTACGACGCGAACCTGCCCTTCGCCGACGCCGGCTCGTGGTCCAGCTTCGACGTGAAGGCGAAGTTGGGGTTTCAGCCGCACTTCTCCGGCGCGATGTTCGACGGTCGCTACGTCACGTTCGTGCCGTACGCGTCGAGCCCCCTCGTCGTCCGCTTCGACACGACGACCACCTTCACCGACGCCGCGTCGTGGTCGACGTTCGATCCGACCCCGGTCGCCGCCAACCTGACCGGCTTCGCGGGCGCGACCTTCGACGGGCAATTTGCGTATCTGGTGCCGCGCGATCACACCACGCTCCTTCGTCACGACACGCGCCTCGCGGGCAACGCCGGCTGGGAGGCGTTCGACGTCAAACAGGTGCAGTCCTCGGTGCTCACGTCGTTCTGGGGCGGCGTCTATGACGGCACCGCGGTCTACATCGCCCCGAACGACGGGGTGGTCGTTCGCTACGAGCCCGCCAAGCCATTTGCGTCGACGACGTCATGGTCGAAGTTCGACACCAAGGTGTTCAACTCGCTCGGCCTCTCGTTCGAAGGCGGCGCGTTCGACGGCCGTTTCGTCTACCTGAGCCCGGGAGGCGCCGAGGCGTTCGTCGTTCGCTACGACACGCAGGGGACGTTCACGACGCAGGCGTCGTGGGCCGCCATGGATCTGGGCACGCTCTCGAAGACGCTCGGCAGCTTCCAGGGCGCTGCGTTCGACGGGCGCTTCGTCTACTTCACGCCATGGGGCGCGAGGAACTTCAAACCGAACCGGCTGCTGGTCCGCTACGACGTGACCGCGGATTTTGCGACGGCGACGTCCTGGACGGTGTTCGACATGACCCCCATGAGCGCGGGTCCGGTCGGCGGCTCCTTGTTCGACGGTCGCTTCGTCTATTTCATGCCCGATCAGGGCACGACGAAGGTGGCGCGCTTCGAAGCGCGAAAGACGTCGCAGAAGCTCACCCTGCCGGCGTTCTTCGGCTCGTTTTACTGACGGCTACGCGCGCGCCGTCGCCGCGGGCTTCTTCTTCTTGCCGCCGCCGCCGAACAGCACGATGCACGCGAGCGCGAGCGCGATCACTGCGCCGCCCGCGGCCCAGCGGCGCGTTTTTTCCTGGCGCACTTCGCTCGCGGCCTCCAAGCGATCGAGCTCGGCGCGCGCCTTGGCGTTGCCGCCATCGAGCGCCAGGGCGCGTCGGAACGTGTCGGCGTCGGCGATCCCGCGTCCGAGGAGATCCATCCCCTCGAGGTACGCGATCTCGCTCTGCACCTGCCCGACGCGCGGCCCCTCCGGATCGAGGCGCAGCGCCTTGCGAAAAAGCGCGAGCGCGCGCGGGCGATCCTTGTCCTCGATCTGCTGCGCGAGGCCCACGTACGCCGGCACCATCTCCGCGCGCCGATCGAGCAGCGGCTGTCGCGCGAGCACCTTGTCGAACGCAGCCGTCGCGTCCTCGAGCTTGCCTTCGTTGTATCGGTGCAGGCCGTCCTCGAGGAGTGAGTAGACCTCCTGCAAACGGAAGCGGTCGTACGCGCCAAACAGCTCTTTGGCGACCTGATCGGCGGTCCACGCCTCGGGCGCCGGCTTTCCGATGAGGTTCGTGTACGCCTCGCGGAGCTTCCAGATCGCGTCTTGGCCGAACGCCGCGAGCGCGTCGCGTGCTGCCGCGCGCACTTCGGCGCGGTCGGAGCTGACGAACGAGAGGATGACGCTCATCGCGTCCATGTCGCGCACGTCGCCGAACGCGCGGAGGACGTCGGCGAGCACCTGGTTGCTCTTCGTTTGAATGGCCTCGCCGGGCAGGCGCTTCTGCATCGCCTCGAGCTGCGCGGTCGAAAAATGTCGCACCTCGCCGGACGGATCTTTTCGCGACTCGATCAACGCCGCGACCGCCTTGTCGCCGAGCGCGCGCAGCTGGAGCTGCACGTCGGTCATCAGCGCCTTGCCGTGATCCATTGCCACCGGCACCATCAAGCGCACCGCCGGCATCGTGCCGATGTGCGCGAGTGCGCGGACGAGGATGACCGCGCCGATCGTCATCCGGAACGCCGGGCCGTCGGCCTTCAGCTTGAGGAGGCCCTCGCCGAGGTCCCAGTTCTCGCCGAGCTTACCGGGGTTGGTGTCGCGCACCATTTTGACGACGGGCTGAACCTCGAGGGTGCTCCTGCGGTACTCGGAGAGCTTCTTCTCGATCGCGCGCGTCGCGTCGGTGCCGAGCTCGAGGAGCGCCTTTGCGGCGGCGGCGCGCTTCGTCGTGTCCGGATCGGAGAGCGGCGCGAGCATGCGATCGAGCTCGGCGACGGTCATCTCGGCGTCATCGGGCGCGGCGGCCGACGTCGTCGTCGCGGGGGAAGGCGAGGCCGATGGAGCGGGCGTCGGACCGGCCCCGGCGGGCAGGCCCCACGCCACGGTGACGGCCAACACGGCCCCGATGCCAACCCGCTTCTTCACGACCGGTCCTCCGCGATGATCCTGAACGCGCCCGGGATGAAGCCTATTCGATGATGGTGAAGTCGGGAAATTCACCGGTGTAGCCGCGCCAGCGCTGGTCGACGTGATCGACGCGCGCCGCGGAGGGGCCGTGGCTGGCCCAAATCGAGATCTCTTTCACCGCGTCCTCGTCCCCCTCGGCGAGGATCTCGAGGTTGCCGTCGGTTCGGTTCTTCACCCAGCCGGTGACGCCGAGGCGCTTGGCCTCCCGCTGCGCCGCCGCACGGAAAAAAACGCCCTGAACGCGCCCGCGAATGACGAGCTGAACACGCTTGTTCGCCATCTCCTCCGGTGTCTACCCAATCGCACCCCGCGGGGCAACCTTTCCGGCAAACGCGGAGCATGGCGCGAGGGCGATGCCTGTAGTACGAGCACGCCCGGTCATCCATGCACGTCACCGGCCCAAAGCCCGACTCGACCGAGCCCCGCGAAGGGGAAGGGGTGCTCGAGTGCGTGGGCGACGGCTTCGGCTTTCTCCGCGCGAGCGCCGCGAGCTACCTGCCCGGACCCGACGACGTGTACGTCTCCCAGACGCAGGTCCGGCGCTTCGGCCTCCGCACGGGGGACACCGTCGCCGGCGCGATCCGGCCCCCCAAGGACGGCGAGCGGTACTTCGCGCTCGTGAAGGTCGATCGCATCAACGGGGAGGCGGCGGTTCCGGACCGCGCCAAGATCGTCTTCGACGATCTGACGCCGCTCTACCCGAACCGCAAATTCGCCCTCGAGCAAGCGGCGCTCACGCCGGCGAAGAACCTCCCGCTCCGCGCGCTCGACGTCGTCGTCCCCATCGGGATGGGCCAGCGGTGCCTCATCGTCTCGCCGCCGCGCGCCGGCAAGACGGTGCTGATGCAAAGCCTCGCCAACGCGATTCGGGCCAATCACCCCAAGGTCGACCTCCTCGTCTTGCTCATCGACGAGCGGCCCGAGGAGGTGACCGACATGCAGCGCACCGTCGACGCGGAGGTCGTCTCCTCGACGTTCGACGAGCCGGCAGCCCGCCACGTCCAGGTCGCCGAGATGGTGCTCGAGAAGGCCAAGCGCCTCGTCGAGCAGAAGCACGACGTCGTCATCCTCCTCGACTCGATCACGCGCCTCGCCCGCGCGTACAACGCGGTCGTGCCGCCCAGCGGAAAGCTGCTCTCGGGCGGGCTCGACTCGCAAGCGCTCCACAAACCGAAGCGCTTCTTCGGGGCCGCGCGCAACGTGGAGGAGGGCGGGAGCCTGACCATCATCGCGACGGCGCTCGTCGAGACCGGATCGCGCATGGACGAGGTCATCTTCGAGGAGTTCAAGGGCACCGGAAACTGCGAGGTCCACCTCGATCGGAAGCTCATGGAACGCCGGATTTTTCCCTGCCTCGACATCGCGAAGAGCGGCACCCGCAAAGAGGAGCTGCTCATCCCCGAGCGGGATTTGACGCGCGTGTGGCTCCTCCGGCAACTGCTCCACCCGCTCGGCGTCACGGACAGCATGGAGTTCCTCCTCGAGAAGCTGAAGAAGACGCCAGACAACGCGGCCTTTCTCGCGTCGATGAACGACTGAGGGACGCGATGGAGAAGGTTCGCCTCACGCCGGTCCTCGTCGTCGCTGCCGCCGCCGCGCTCGTCGGTCCGCTCGCCACGACGCCGCGCGACAAACCGGCCAACGCCCTGTTCGTGTTCACGCCGCCTCCGGGCTTCGTGCCGGCGAACGAGGACGTCGTAAAGGCGCTCGGGACGGTGCCCGACCTGGGGAAGGTCTGGATCGTCGTGACGCCGGGCTCGCCGGTGACGCCGAACATCACCCTGACGTTCTCGAAGCAGTCGCCGCAGCTCGACGAAGAAGATCTGCGCGCGCTCGCCGCAGGAATGCCCGCCGTGTTCACGGCGCAAGGCTCCACGTGGACCGAGGTGCGCCACGAGACGCGACGGCGCCCCGACGGAACGCGTGTCGGGATCATCGACGGCGAGCTGACGCAGTCCGGCTCGAAGAAGCGTGTCCTGCAGATCGTGTTCCCCATCGACACCGGCGCCGCGCTCGTCACCGCGTCGGTGCCGGCGCAAGAGATGACGGATTGGGAGCCGAAGCTGGACGCGTCAATCCTGAGCGCGACCGGCGTTGCGACCCGCGCGCCCAAAGCGCCGGCGTGGCTCTATGCCGCGTGGGGCGTCGCGGGCGGGGTCCTGGCGTTCCTTACTCTCGCGCTCTTCGCGCGGAAGAAGAAGGCGTGAGCGCGCGCGTCGTGCTCGAAGGACCGGGGCTGCACGGCGGTCGGCCCGCGAAGGTGACGCTCTCACGCGAACCGGAGGCGGCGGCCGTGACGATGCGTCGTGGCGAGGTGAGCGCGCGCATCGAGGAGCTCGAGGTCGTCGGGACCGATCGCGCCACCACCGTCGCCCGTTCCAACGCAGAGCTGCGCGTCGCGACCGTCGAGCACCTCTTCGCCGCGCTGGCGGGATTGGGCGTTCGCGGCGGACTCGCGATCGAGATCGAAGGCGACGAGCTCCCATTGCTCGACGGCGCGGCCGGTGAATGGATGCGTGCGGTGGCGTCGCTGGAGGTCCCCTGCTCGCCACCGTCGCTCGTCGTCCTCCGCGACGCCGAGCTTCGCGTCGGCCGGAGCACGTACGCGTTCACCACCACGGGGCGCGAGGTAACGGTTCGTTTCGAGACCGAGGATCCCCGTCTCGTCGCGGAGGCATCCTGGTCGGGCGAGCCCGCCGACTTCCCGCGCATTGCCCTGGCGCGCACCTTCGCGTTCGCGCACGACGTTGGAGATCTCGCGTCGCGTGGCCTCGCGTCGCACGTCGCCAAGGAGAGCGTCGTGGTCATCGCGCCCGACGCCGTTCACTCCGCGGGCGCGCCGTTCTCGGCCGACGAGCCCGCGCGTCACAAGCTGCTCGATCTCCTCGGCGATCTCTACCTTTACGGAGGTCCGCCGGTCGGCTCCGTGCGCGCGATTCGCCCCGGGCACGCCGCGACGCACACCGTCGTCCGTCGCGCGCTCGCGGAAGGGATCCTCGGCCGAAATGGAAGCTGACCCCAGCTTTGTGGACCTCACTCGCCCGGCCTCCTACACTTCCTCGTGAACCTCATGCGCTTCTCGAAGTCCACCGCGTGCGCGCTCGCCCTTGCGGCCGCCGCGGCCCTCGTGGCGACCGCGCCGACGGGCTGCGGAACCAGCTTGAAGAGCATCTACATATCGGCCGATCGTTTTCCGTCGGCGTACGCGGAGGCGCTCTGCACGAGCCTTCAGCATTGCTGCGCCGAGAACACCGTCCGCTTCGACTACAACGCATGCACCGCGGGCTGGAACTCGCTGATTCGCACCCGCGTCGTGGCCGACAACTCCGCCCTCGCGAACTACGATGCGAAGGCCGCCAGCGACTGCATCGCGCAGGTCCGCGACGCGAAGACGACGAGCTGCGCCCCCGAGCCCGGGAGCATCTCGGCGGCGCGCGATAGGTGTCAGCAGATTTATTCGGGAAAGAAGCCGCCCGGCGCGGCGTGCAACTCCAACGCAGAGTGCGCGCCGGTGGACGGGCAGGTCGTATCCTGCTCGCCGCTGCCTCCGGGCTCGGACGGCGGCGGTCAGCTCCCGCTCGCGCAGCCTTTCAGCGAGCCGGTGTGCGTCGCGTCGCCGGTGCCTCCGCAGGGCGCGCCGTGCAAGGTCACGCCACCGCACGGGTGCGAGGGTGGGATGAACCTCTTCTGCGATCCCGCGTCGCTCACGTGCCTCCCGCAGCAAGACGTCGCGGGCCCGTGCCTCGCGTCGGTGCCGAGCTCGTGCCTGCCGACGGCGTATTGCGTCTCGTCCGGGCCGAGCGCCGGTCTCTGCGCGGCGGTCGGTTCGCAAGGCGCGCCGTGCGCGTCGTCGGTCGAGTGCGATACGTCGACGCTGTGCGATCCAGGCACCAAGACCTGCGTTGACAAGAAGATCTCCCCGGCGGCCTGCGCGGACGGAAGCGAGTGCAAGTCCGGGCTGTGCGATCCGGTCGCGAAGATCTGCCTAAAGAACGTGATCGCGACGACCAACGCCTGCACCGGGGTCGGTCCGTAGTCGAGCGGGGCTCGACTACTTCGGTCGTGTAGGACCTGCGGTCCCTCCAAACGCGGACGCGTTAGGAGCCTCCCTGCCTCGCCCTGCGGGCGAAGCCGTGCGGGGCACGGCGGCCACCTGGGGCGTTGAATTTTAAGCGCCGAGGGGGGCGGAGAGGGTGAGCTCTTCGAGGGCGACGCCGGCGAAGCGGCGGGGGCGGACCTTGACCTCGAGGGTGCCCGAGGCGATGCGCGCGGAGAGCTCGGGGCCCGAGGGGCCTGCGCCTTCGAAGAGCTCGCTCAAGGCGATTTTTGCGGCTTCGGCGCCTGCGTGCCCGTCGACGTCGCTCGGGAGCGCCGCGGCCACTTGCTGCACCGCGCTCGCGAACCGCCCGATGAAGAGCTGATCGCCGAGCGTGCCGTGCCCCGCCCGCGGCGCGCGCTCGTGGAACGTCGGCGCGCGGAGCAGGAACGCCGCGTCGTGGTTCGCGCCACATCCAAAGAGTGCGACGCCAGCGCGCGCGCCTTCCTTGAGCACGTCGTCGCCCACCATCACCTCGAGGGGGATCGCGTACGACTGCCCGCCTTCTTCGACCTCGTGGACCGCGAGGTTCTCGACGGCACCTTCGCGCGGCCCCACGATCGCCGTGGGCCACCCGATGCGCACGTGGCTCTGCGCGCACAAGATCCCGATCGCCACCGACGCCCCCGCGAAGACGTGGCTCGCCGGATCCTTCGGGTTCTCGCTGAACGCGATCTCACGCAGGCGCGACGACGACGACGTGTACGCCGCGCGCACGAGGGGACCGTTCATCGCCACCGTCACCCAGCGCGTCGCGTCGTCGCTCGAGAGGGCACGCGACGCCTCGGGGCGCGGATCGGCCGTCGCCCCGAGCGCGCGCATGGCCTTGGGGAGATCGGTCATCTGCGTCACGCCGAGCATGCTCGGGCGGCCGTTGACGACGATCGGCGCGTGGCAATCCGCGCATGCCTTCGCCCACGTCGCCAAGAGCGCGGTGTCCTCCGCGGTGCCTTCCACGTCGTGATCCGCCACGAAGAGATCTACCGGCGACCTCGACGCTTCGATGCCGTTTCGTTCCGAGAGCGCGGTGATCGCGGCGGCGGTGCCTTCCTTCTCTACGGGCAGCACGTCGAGCTCGACGCCGAGGCGCATGTCGACGCCGTCTACGAGCAGCTTGAAGCCGCGCCAGGCCCGCTCGAGGCGCCGGATCTCCGGGTGATGCAGCACCTCGACGAGGATTCGCCCGAAGGCGCGCTCGGTCTTCTCGATCGCCGAGCCTACGACCGCCGCTGCGCGCGCGGGAGGCGGCGCTTTTCCGCCGCGCGCCACCTGCGCGATCAGGTTCGAGAACTCGGACGGCACCGGCTCCTTCGCCGCCGTGAGCGGCGCGACGGGCGGCGGCTCGGCAGTGGCGTCGGGATCCTTCACCCCGACCTTGTCGAACAGCGCGTCGAGCGTGTCGGGAGCGGGCGGCACTTTCGGCGGCGCCCCTTTCGGGCGCTTTTCGGCGGGGGCCGCAGCGGTTGGGGCGGTCGTCACCTCTCCGGTGAGCGCGTCTGCCCACGCGGCGCGCGGCAGGATGCGGGCGAGCTGGTTGCGCCCGTCGTCGACTCCGAGCTTCCGCTCCTTGATCTGCGCGACGACCTTGCGGGCCTCCACGAGCGCGCGGAGAACGGGGACTTGCTCCACGATCCCATCGGCGCGAAGCGACTTCAGATCGGCGAAGCGGAGATCGATCTTCAGCGGCTCGCCGTCCGGCGTGAAGGGATCGCGCACCTCGACGGCCAGCGACGGCGCGAGCTTCGCCATCACTTTTTCGAACGACGACTTGTCGACCGGCACCGCGTCGGCCGGCGGTCGGCTGCGCGTCGTCCACTGCTCGCCCGCGGCGAGCGCAGAGACCAGGACTACGCGAAACGGACCGCGTGACGGTCCATCCCCGCTCTGCCCGCCGCCCTTGCCGCCCTTGCCTGCGGCCGAGCCGGAACCGAACCCTACGCCGAAGCTCTTGATGGGGGAGTCGCTCACCCCGTCAGGCTACCAGCAGATGAGGCTGCCGGTGTACCCGCACTCGGGGCGCTGCATCAGCGCGTACGTCATCCCGCTGAGGAAGCCGAAGGTCAGGCCGGTGACGCCGCCGAGCACGATTTGCCCGGCATTTTCCCAGTTTCCGAGGCTGCGGCCGACCGCTGTGATCATCCCGAACACGAACGGCGCGATGACGTTGCCGGTGAGCCCGTAGCCGTTGACCCGCCCGCCGCTCCACTTGAGCGTGTCGAAGATGAAGACGCCGGCGCCATGCCCGAGGGCCGACGCCGCCGCGAAGGTATGCGTCGACATCATGCCGTACGAGTCGCAGTGCGAGACGACTCCGCGGTTGGTGTCGTCGCATCCGGGGCGGTTGCCCTGGAGCGCGTCCTTCAGCGCGATCTCGTTCAGCGTCGTCAGGACGGTGAGCGTCATGAACGGCGCGAGCACCGAGACGTGCCAGCGGCCCTTCCAGCCGACGGTCACCTCGGGATCCGAGTAGAAGACGCGCGGCATGAACAGCTGCGTGCCCGCGCCGGCGATCATCGTGATGCCGGTTACTGCGGCCCACGTTTTATCGCGGTCGGGCGTTGGGCTCACCGCTTGCGCGTGTGCCGAGGTGGCCACGAGCATGGTGGCGCATAGCAAGAAGGTCGCGAAGACGGTGCGCAAGCTCATCGTTCCTTGATGCAAGCGTCGCAATGAAACGACGACCGGGCCAAGAAAACGCACTCCACCTTACGATCGGCGCTCAACGCCGGGGCGGCCAGTACGGCCCCGGCGGCCCCGGCGGCGGCGGCGGTTGCGTGTGGTTGTGAAGGCCGCGCTGGCCCTCGGCGAGCGCGGCGCTCACGGTGGAGAGCTCCACCGTCGCGGTCGTCGGCATCGCGCCCACGCCTTCCTGGAACTGCGAATACGCCTGCGCGAACTGCGGGCCGAAGATGAGCGCGAACGCTTCTTTGTCCTCGGACGACAGATCGCCGTGGCGCTCCATGTACAGCTCCCACAGCTGCTTGTAGCGGAACGGGCCGATCTGCAGGCCCTGACGCCCGCGGTTCTTGCGCGGATCGTCGAGCGTCTTCTCGATCGCCTCAGGCGCGAGCTCGTTCAGCAGCGATTTGACCCCCTTCATGATGCCGTTGAGCATCGCGACCTGGTGGGTCATCAGATCCGCGAACGTGTTCTCGACGATGCGCGGCTCGTCCCCGACCGTGAGGCGCCAATCGAGCATCGCGCGCGCCAGCTCCCGCGGATCGCGCGCGACCTCCACCGAGCTGCCGACGCGCACGCCGTCGCTGCGCACGCGTTGGATGTCCATCTGCACCTCGAACTGCTTGTACCCGTCGCGAAGCGGCACGAAGCACTTGAGGAAGACGTCGAGCGAATCCTGGATCGTCTGCAAGAAGCCGATGATGTCCTCGACGCCGGCCGGCGGCGCCACGCCCGGCATGTACCACTGTGCGAGCTGCTTCAATCCGTGCAGCGCGACCGCCTCTTCGCGCGGCGGATCGAGCGCGGAGTGGCTCGCCTCGATGTCGACATGGATCTGGTGCGAGCCCGACGGCGTCGACGACGGGCTGATGTTGGCGAGCCGCTTGAAATCCGGCTCCGCGGCGACGTTCGGGTGCGCGATCATCAGGTCTTCGCAGAAGCGCTGGCGCATCTCCGCGTCGTAGGTGCCGATCGTGCTCTGGATCTCCTGATAGAGCCGCCCCCACGCTTGGCGGTAGGTCTCGTACAGCGGCTTCAGGTGGGTGACCATCGCAGCGCCGACGTCGGTGCCGTGCGGACGCGTCATCTCCTCGGCGATGTCGTGCACACCGCCGCGCCGACGTGACAGCGCCGCGGCGTCGAGATTCACGAGGCTGACGCGGAAGATCGTCATCGCGATCGCGAACTCGAAGTTGCTCGTCGCCAGATCGACGATCGCGTTGGGCTGCACGCGTCCCATTCCCGGGAGCAGTGTTCCGTTGCGGCTTCCGAGGTCGACGAGGTGCACTTCGTCGCCGGACAGCTGAATGATTGCGTGAAATTGCGAGACGTAGCCCGAGTCGATCTGAAGATCGTTCAAGGCGTTGCGCCCGATGCGAATCGGGAAGCGCTCGAACCTCCGCTCGGTGGACGTGCCTTCTTGGGTGTTGATGATCTTTACGTCCAGACCGAACACGACCAGCAGCCTATCAGAGCCAGGCCGTGGACCACCATTTGTGGGCCGCTCCGCCGCGCGCGATCGCACGTCGCGCGCGCGACGCGAGGGCACAGCCGGTTTCTTGGGCCCGCCCGTTGGGGTGTGCGACCCTTTCCCTACGATGCGTTCCCTTAGGCGAGATTTCATTACCTACGGCGCTGTCGTAGCGGGCGGACTCGTGATCGGCTTCAGCCTCCCGCGTCCCGGGTGGGCCTCGAAGGAGGCCGCGCCTGTGGCCGAAACGGCAGAGCCTGTCGCCGGCGCGCTCGAGACCGACGCGCTCGGCATGCCTGGCCTCGAGCCGATGCCCGCGGCGCAAGACGGCGCCGAGTCGCCGGAGCTCCGCGCGCTCCGTCAGGCCGAAAAACAGCTGTTTGGTGACCTGCCGAAGGCGAAGGCTCAGGCGTCGCTTCCCACGCCGACCGAGCCCGATGTCTGTCAGGACGGGACGGCGTGCCGCGAAGACGAGGGCAGCTCCGACTGGATGACCGGCCTCCGCATGCCGGACTTGCCGGTCCACGCGGACGTGAAGGTGGCGCGCTTCGTCCACTACTTCACCCAAAATCCCCAGGGCCGGAAGATCTTCCGCATGTGGCTCAAGCGCAGCGGCCGCTATCGCCAGGTCGTGGAGACCGCGCTTCGCGAGCGCATGCTCCCGCGCGATTTGATGGCGCTCGTCTTCATCGAGAGCGGGTTCTCGCCGTTCGCGACGTCGCACGCCGGCGCCGTCGGCCTCTGGCAGTTCATGCCGGACACCGCGCGCGCGTACGGGCTCGCCGTCGAGGCCGACTACGACGAGCGCCGGAGCATCGCCCGCGCGAGCGACGCCGCGACGCGGCACCTGTCCGATTTGTACGAGAAATTCGGCTCATGGGAGCTCGCCCTCGCGGCCTACAACATGGGCTACAAAGGCATGCTCGATCGCGTGCGCGACACCGGGAGCAACGACTTCTGGACGCTCGCGAAGATCAACGGCGCCCTGCCGCGCGAGAGCCAGCTCTACGTCCCGAAGATCGTGGCGGTCGCCATCCTCCTCAATAACCTGGAGCGCTTCGGCTTCGACGACACGCACGTCGACGTGCCGATCGCCGTCTCCAACCTCGAAGTTCCCCCCGGCATCGATCTCGCCGTCGTCGCCCGCGCGGCCGGCACGAGCATCCAACACCTCCACGATTTGAACCCCGAGCTCGTCGGCGACCAGATCCCCGATCGCGGCAAATCGTTCCTGGCGCACATCCCGTCGAGCGGCCTCGCCCGCGCGCACGCGATGCTGCCGCGCCTCCTCGATCAGCGCGAGCGCGACGGCCTCGAGCAAGAGGTGGGTCGCGGCTTCGACTGGGGCAAAGACGAGATCCCGCGCCGCGATCTCTCGGCGCGCCAGGGCGGCGACGATCTCCTCGACGCCCCGCGGGCTCCTCGCCGCGCCGCGCGCCAGTGGCCGCTCGACGCCGACGACGCCCCCGCGACCGCCGGGCGCACCGTATTTTACCGCGTCGGCGACCACGAGACGCTTCAAGACGTCGCGAAGATGTTCGGCGTCAGCGTCCAGGAAATCCTCGACGGCAACTACCTCGACCCCTCCGCGAAGCTGCAGAAGGGGATGCTCCTCTCCTTGAACGTCCGCGGTGACGTGATGGGACGGATCGCGAAGAAGCGTGCCCAGGCGCGCCTCGAGCAGCAAGAAGCGCAGTCCGACGCGGAGGATCTCCAGCCGGGCGACACCGTCGTGCCGAGGAAGAAGGCGTCGAGCGACGACGGCGACGTGCTTCGCGGCTACGCCCTCGCCACCCCCCGCGGCGCGCCTCGTGCGCCGGACGTCGCGCCTCCGTCCCCCGCCAAAGGCGCCGCGGCGGCCCCGGACGTCCCGAGGCCGGCCCGCACCACCAAGCGAGCCGATCACGGCCGCCGAGATGATAAGTAGTACGGACCCACATCTAGAGGTCTGAATGCTCGTCGCTGAACCGAAGAACCTTGCCCGCAAGCTGAACGAGACCTGCACCCGCGCCCTCAACACGGCGGCCGGGATGTGCATGTCGTCCAGGCACTACGAGGTCACCGTCGAGCACGTCCTGCTCGCGCTCGTCGACGATCCGTATAGCGACATCAACGAGGTGCTCACGCACTTCCGCATCGACGCGAGCGGGATGCGCTCGTACTTGCAGCGCTACCTGAGCGAGCTTCGCAGCGGCAACGCCGGCAAGCCCGTGTTCGACACGCTCCTCTGGGACTGGGTCCAGGACGCGTGGCTCTACACGTCGACCGAGCTCGGCGAGGAAAAGGTCCGCTCCGGCGCGCTCCTCGTGCGGTTGCTCATGGCGCAGACGCGGTATCTCCCGACGGAGATGGCGCTGCTCGAGCGTCTCCCGCGCGACGAGGTTCGCCGCAACCTGGCGACGATCGCCGGCGCGAGCGGTGAGGCCGCCGACGACATCAAAACCGCAGGAAAAGAAGGCGGCGGCGGCGGCGGGGTCGACGGCGAGGGCGAAGGCAAAAAGGGCACGACCGGCCTCGGCAAACCCGACGGCCCGCTCGCCAAGTTCACGACCGATCTCACCGAGCGCGCGCGCGCCGGCGAGATCGATCCGGTCTTCGGCCGCGAGGCGGAGATCCGCCAGATCGTCGACATCCTCGGCCGACGCCGCAAAAACAACCCGATCATCGTCGGCGAGGCCGGCGTCGGAAAGACCGCGCTCGTCGAAGGGCTCGCGGTCCGCATCGCCGAGGGCACCGTCCCCGACCAGCTGAAGAACGTGCACCTCTGTGTCCTCGATCTCGGCGCGCTCCAAGCCGGCGCTGGCGTGAAGGGCGAGTTCGAGAATCGCTTGAAGGGCGTCATCGCCGAGGTGAAGGCCTCGCCGAAGCCGATCGTCCTCTTCATCGACGAGGCGCACACGATCATCGGCGCCGGCGGACAACAAGGCGGCGGCGACGCGGCCAACCTGCTGAAGCCCGCCCTCGCGCGCGGCGAGCTCCGTACGATCGCGGCGACGACGTGGGCCGAGTTCAAGCGCTACTTCGAGAAGGACGCGGCGCTCGAGCGCCGGTTTCAGCCGGTCAAGGTCGACGAGCCGTCGGTCGAGAACGCCATCGTCATGATGCGCGGCCTCGCCGGTCGCTTCGAAGAGGCGCACGGCATCGTCATCCAAGACGAGGCGGTGCGCGCGGCGGTCACGCTCTCGAGCCGCTACATCAGCGGCCGACTTCTCCCCGACAAGGCCGTCGATCTCCTCGACACCAGCGCCGCGCGCGTGAAGGTCGTCCGCGGCGCACCCCCCGCGGTCCTCGAGGACACGCGCGCCGCCTTGGCCGCCGTCGAGCGCGAGCTCGAGGCGTACGCCCGCGACTACAAGGCCGGCCTCTCGATCGACGAAGAGGCGAAGAAAATCGCCGAAACGAAGCAGGGTGAGATCAAGATCCGCGCGGCCGAGCTCGAGGCCAAGGCCGCCTCGCAGCGCGAGATCATCACCAAGATCGACGAGCTCCGCAAAGAGCTGGCTGGCGGCGCCGAAGCGAAGCGCCCCGAGCTTCGCGCGGAGATCGACAAGCTCAAGGCCATCAAGCACGAGGATCTCCTCGTCCACGCCGACGTCGACGAAGGTCTCGTCGCGAGCATCGTCGCCGACTGGACCGGCATCCCCGTCGGCAAGATGGTCAAGGACGACATCCAGGGCATCCTCAACACCGAGGAGCGCCTCCGCCAGCGCGTTCGCGGCCAGGATCCCGCGCTCGGCGTCATCGCGCGCGAGCTTCGCGCGGCGCGCGCCGGCCTCAAGCCCACCGCGCAGCCGATGGGCGTCTTCCTCCTCGTCGGCCCGTCCGGCGTCGGAAAGACGGAGACCGCGCTCGGCCTCGCCGATCTGCTCTTTGGCGGCGAGCGCTTCGTCGTCACCATCAACATGAGCGAGTTCCAGGAGCGCCACACCGTGTCGCGCCTCATCGGTTCGCCGCCCGGCTACGTGGGCTTCGGCGAAGGCGGCGTCCTCACCGAGGCCGTTCGCCAGCGCCCGTACTCGGTCGTCCTCTTGGACGAGTGCGAGAAGGCGGACAAGGAAGTCCTGAACATCTTTTACCAGGTGTTCGACAAGGGAATGCTCGCCGACGGCGAAGGTCGCGTCATCGACTTCAAGAACACCGTCATCATCCTCACGAGCAACCTCGGGACCGATCTCCTCACGAGCGCCGCGCCGCCCGGCGGCGAGATCCCGTCCCTCGAGGACCTCACCTCGCTCATCAAGCCGACCCTGACGGCGCACTTCAAGCCGGCGCTCCTCGCCCGCATGACCGTGGTGCCGTACATCCCGATCGGCCCCGAGGCGCTCGCAGGCATCGCGCGCATGAAGCTGAACGGCGTCGCGCGCCGCGCGATGGAGTCGCACGGCATCAAGCTCTTGATCGACGACTCGGTCGTCGACGCGGTCGCGGCGCGCTGCCGCGAGGTCGAGAGCGGCGCGCGCAACGTCGATCACATCCTGCGCGGCACCGTTCTCCCGCTCGTCTCGAGCGAGATCCTGCAGCGAATGGCCGCCGAAAAATCGCTGGAAGGCATGCGCCTCACGATCGACGGCAACGGCGACATCGTGATCACGGAGGGATCGGGCTGATGGCAAGACTCGGGTTCTTTCGGTCTCTCCTCGCGGTCCTCGTGCTCGCGCTGCCCGTCGCGCTCGCGTTCGGAGCGTTCGTCGCCTGCGGACCCACGATCGTCGCGCCGAAGGAACCCCAGAAGTGCACGCTCCAGATGATCGACATGATGATCATCGCGTCCAACCGCATCAACCCGAGCGACAACGGTGAGCCGCGGCCGGTGCAGCTCTTCGTCTACCAGCTCGCGACCGACATCCGCCTCCAGAACGCGAAGTTCTACGACGTCTGGAAGGATCCCAAGGACACCCTCAAGGACAGCGTCATCAAGACCGAGCAGATGACGATCTACCCGGACTCGCGCACCGACATCAAATTCGAGCGCGACGCGGCGGCGAACTACGTCGGGGTCGTCGCGCTCTTCCGCACGCCCAAAGGGCGCAGCTGGTTCACGATCTTCGAACTCCCGCCGCCGCCCGGCAAGGGCGAGTGTTTCGCCGGCTGCCCGAGCGGCGACTGCGGCGAAGGCGGCGCCGAGGCGGGGATTCCGCTGAACCCGCATTTCTACGTGTGGATCGACGGCTCCAAGGTCGACGAAGGCTCGGACCACATCGAGGACTTCCCCGCGCCGGGCCGCCACAACGGCGCCACGATGCCCTACTCGTCACCGGACGACGTGCCCGGAAAGACCGAGAAATGAGGGCGAAGAAGCTGATCTGGACCGAAGGGCTGTTCATCACGCAGCACCACCTTCAGCAGCTCGATCGCTACCACGAACAGCTCCTCCACGACCGCATCGCCGCCGCGCAGCCCTACGGCTGGGGCGTCACCGACATCGAAATCGACGAGCGCGCGCTCGCGACCGGGCAGTTTCGCCTCCAGCGCTTGAGCGCCATTTTGCCGGACGGGACGCCGATCTTCGTGGGCGAGAACACCGACGACACGCTCCCCGCGCGGCCGATCGAGAACGCGCTCACCGCGCAGACGCGCACGCTCGACATCTTCGTCGGCCTCCAGACCGAGAGCGACACCGGCGCGAACGTGGACCTCGACGCGCGTCCCGGCGCGCTCACCCGCTTCATCCGCGAGCACGGCTCGCAGCTCGATTTCAACCTCGGGCAGGGCGAGCAGCCGATGCAGTTCGCCCGCCGCAACTACCGCATCATCATCGGCGAGGAGCGCAAGGACGCGCTCGATCTCATCCGCGTCGCGCAGCTCACGCGCTCGGCGACCGGCACGATCATCGTGAAGGAGGGGTTCGTCCCGCCGGCGCTCCGCATCTCGGCGTCGCAGTTCTTGATGACCGGCTTCACGCGTCTCCTCGAGGCGATGACCGCCAAGCAGCGGAGCCTCGCCGATACGCGCCGCCAGCGCACCGCGGCCGCGGTCGAGTTCCAGGCGAGCGACGCCGCCAAATTCTGGCTCCTCAATGCCCTCAACCTGACGATCCCGCCGTTCGCGCACCTCGCCGATCAAGGCACCAGCCACCCAGAGGACGCCTACATCGCGCTCGCGCAGCTCATCGGTCTCCTCTGTACGTTCGCCGTCGAGGGAGATCCGACCACGATCCCGCGTTTTAACTTCCAGGACCTCGGCGAGACCTTCGCGCCGATGTTCCAGCGCGCGTACACGCTCCTCGACGCCGTCGTGGCGGAGAAATACATCGAAATTCCGCTCACCAAGCGCGAGGACGGCATGTACCTCGGCCAGATCGAGGATCGCGCCCTCCTCAAGTGCGAGTTCTTCGTGGCGGTCCGCGCCACCAACGCCGTCCCCGAAGGGCAAGTCCGCGAGCGGTTGCCCAAGCTGACCAAGGTGGCCTCCTGGAACCACATCAACTCGATCCTCAACAGCGCCGTCAACGGAGCCAAGCTCGAGCTCGAGTACCGGCCCCCGGGGGCGCTGCCCGTGCGCAGCGGCATCATTTATTTCAAGCTGACGAAGACCCCGGATTTCTGGAACGACATCGCCGGAACGGGAACGGTCGCCATCTACCAGCCGATCGAGCCCGACGCGATCACGCTCCAGCTTTTTGCGGTAGACCCCGCGAATTTGCGATGATCACCTTGTTCCTATACGCATTTGATGGATTCGGAATGAGCGAAAGGAGGCGGGCATGATCGACAAGATGTACTGGGCATGTGCCGGCGCTCTCTCGCTCGCAACGCAGATCGGGCTCTCCCACGCGCTCCCGCCGGCCGACGAGCTTCAGCGCCGCATCTCCTCGATGTTCGATCAGATGTCGCGCCGCTGCCGCGACGTCGGGATCCCGGAGGAGGACTTCAACGAGGCGCGCTACGCCATCGCCGCGTTCATGGACGAGCAGGTCCTGCGCAACGACTGGCCGGGCCGCAACCAGTGGCTCTCGCGCCCGCTGCAGTTTCTCTACTTCAACGAGAACACCGCCGGCGAAGGCTTCTTCCAGCGCATGCAGGCGCTCCAAGGCCAGACGCACAAGGCGCACGTCCTCGAGATTTTTTACTGGTGCCTCGAGCTCGGATTCCTCGGAAAGTACGCGGTCCGGCAAGGGGAGGGCATGGGCCCGCTCATGGACCAGGTCGGCGCCGAAGTCTCTCGCGCGCTGCCCCCAAGCGACGTCATCAGCCCCCACGGCGAGCCGCGTGACGGAGTGCGCTCGCTCGTCCAGCAAGAGCGCCCGATCGTGATGCTCTCGCTCATCTTCTTCGGCCTGGCACTCGCCTTGTTTGTCGCCCTCAAGGTGACCCTGCTCATCGGCACATCGGCCACATCGAGCAGAATGACCAAGTCGTCCACGATCACCGCGGCTCAGTCCCCGGCGAAACCCTAAGAGCGCCATGGTCCTCTGGTCAATCATCCTCGCGCTCTTCCTCCTCGTCGGGACGTGGCTGGGCGGCTTCTTCCTCGGCTGGGCGCTGTGGCTGAAGATCCTCCTCACCGTCCTCATCGTCCTGATGGTCGTCGCGGCCATCCTCTTCCGACGCATCCGCATGGTGATGCAGGCGAAGAAGCTCGAGCGCGACATGCTCAAGCAGGCCGAGGAGCAAGCCGCCAACGCCCGCCCCGATCGCCGCGCCGAGATCATGGAGCTGCAGGTCCAGCTCCAGCGCGGCATCGCGTCGCTGAAGGCGAGCAAGCTCGGGCAGACCGGCGCGACGGCGCTCTATTCGCTGCCCTGGTACCTCATGATCGGCCCGCCGGGCGCCGGCAAGACGACGGCCCTCAAGCACTCGGGCCTCGCGTTCCCGTTCTTGGATCCCAAGGGCGGAGGCGTGCGCGGCATCGGCGGCACGCGCAACTGCGACTGGTGGTTCACGAACGAGGGCATCCTCCTCGACACCGCCGGCCGCTACACCACCGAGGCCGACGACCACGAAGAGTGGCTCGCCTTCCTCGGAATGCTGCTGAAATACCGCTCACGTAAGCCCGTGAACGGCATCCTCGTCGCCATCAGCGTCACCGATCTGATGCAGGCGACCGAGGAGGAGATCGACGCGCAGGCGAAGCGAATCCGCGGCCGCATCGACGAGGTGATGACGCGCCTGCGCATGGTGGTGCCGATTTACGTCGTCTTCACCAAGATGGATCTCGTCGCCGGCTTCGTGGAGTTCTGGAACGATCTCCGCAAGAGCGAGCGCTCGCAGACGTGGGGCGTGACGTTCCCGCTCATGGGACCGATGCAGCAGGCGGCGGCCGCCCAGTTCGAGGACGAGTTCGATCAGCTCGCGCTGACGCTCCACGCGCGCGCCGTCCGCCGCATCGGCAACGAGCGCTCGCCCGACGCGCGCCGCGCCGTCTTCCACTTCCCGCTCGAGTTCCAGTCCCTCCGGGAGAACCTCTCCGACTTCGTCACGTCGCTCTTCGCGCCGAACGCGTTCCAGGAGACCCCGATCCTCCGCGGCGTGTACTTCACGAGCGGCACGCAAGAGGGCAGCCCGATCGATCGCGTCATCGGCGGAATGCTTCGCGTCTTCAACATCGGAAGCGCCCAGCCCATCCAGCCGCCGCAGCAGACCACCGAGTCGAAGAGCTACTTCGTCACCGACGTCTTCCGCCGCATCGTCTTCCCCGATCAGAACTACGCCGGTCGCACCAAGGGTGAGCTGCGCCGCCAGCTGATCAACCGCATCGCCTTCGCGATCGCGTGCCTCCTCCTCGCGAGCATCCTCGTCCTGCCGTCGTCGTGCACGTTCCTCAAGAACCGCCAGCTCCTCGCGCAGACCGAGCAGGTCGCGGCAGAGGCGACCAAGGTGCCATGGAACGATCGCACGATGACGATCGTCGACAAGGTCCGCCGCTTCGACGATCTGCGCGCGCAGCTGAAGCAACTCGACGCGTGGAAGCAAGATGGCGCGCCCATCGCGTACCGCTGGGGCATGTACGTCGGCGACGATCTCTACGAGCCCACGCGCGCCGTCTACATCTCGAACCTCCAAGAGGGATTCGCTCGGCCCACCAAGGGCCGGATCGAGGACGAGCTCCGCGCGATCGTCGACAAGACTTCGCTCACCACCGACGAGTACAACACCTACTTCAACCGCCTGAAGGCCTACCTCCAGGCGTGCGACGTCGATCGTCTCGACGTCGAGTGGGAGACCGGCGCGCTCACCGACGGCTGGGGCCGCGCGCTCGGCGCGAGCGGCAAGGGCGAGAAGGAAGTCCTCCGCCCGCACGTGAACTACTACCTCGAGCTCATGAAGCGGAAGGAGATCCCTCCGTGGACGTGCGACGAGAACCTGAAGAACCGCGTGAGGTCCTTCCTCAAGCGCGTCTCGGCGGCCGATCGCGAGTACAGCGGCCTCATCCGCGACGCGAACGAGAACGTCCCGCCGATCACGCGTGAGTCTATTTTCCTCAACACAGCGTTCGGCTCGTACGTCACCTCCAAGAGCAGCCCCGAGATCGTCGTCACCGGCGCGTTCACGAAGATCGGCTGGGAGACGTACGTGCGCGATCGGCTCGGGAAAGACCGCGCGAAGCAGCTCGCGCTCGAGCGCTGGGTCCTCGGCGAGACCGATCAGCTCGGCCTCGCGCAGATGGAGAAGCAGCTCAAAGAGCTTCGCGAGCGCTACTTCAACGCCTACATCCGCGCGTGGGCGGACTTCCTCAAGGACCTCGACGTTCGCAAGCCGACGAGCAACGACGAGGCGCTCGAGGAGCTTCAGGCGCTGAGCGAGGTGCCGTGGCCGTACCTGCGTCTAGAGCGGACGCTCGAGGAAAATACGCGCCTCGACCCGCCCGCGAGCGAGTTCGCCGAGCAGGTTCTCGAGAACGAAGCGAAGCGAAAGATCCTGCAGAACAACCCGTCGACGCAAATCCTGGTCGACGCGGGTCTGATCGATCCTTTGCCGGCCGCCCGCCAGCCGATGCCGCCCGAGATCGCGTTCCAGCCGATGGTTCGCTTCGGCGTGAAGCCCGGCCCCGTCGATCCGAACAAGCCGTCGGACACGCAGCTCGCGCACTACCAGGATCGCATCGTCGCCAACGTCGTCGCCATCCTCACCGATCTCCGCGACAGCAAGGGCAAGGGCGTCGATCCAAAGGCCGTGACCGCCGCGTTCGAGAACGCGATCCGGACGACCAACGAGCTCCTGTCGCCGTCGCAGAGCGGCTTCACGCGCCCCATCATCTCGCCGCTCCTCTTGAACCCGCTGGAGATGGCGTGGGCCGGGTACAAAACCAGCGCCATCGGCACCGAGGGCGGCAACTGGGAGTCCGACGTCTGGGCCAAATGGCACAGCAAGCTCGAGGACGGCTACCCGTTCGCCGACACCTGGAAGGACGTCAAGGTCCAGGACTACACCGAGTTCTTCCGACCCGGCGGTGTCCTCTTCGGCTTCTACGATACGAGCCTCAAGGGCTCGATCGACAAGGTCGGCGATCACTTCGTGCCGGGCACGCGCTTCGGCCATACGCCCGGCTACACCGGCGGCTTCCTCAAGTGCTACGACCGCGGGCTCGAGATCTCGAAGGCGACGTTCCCCGAGAAGAGCGACAAGCCGCTCGTGGAGTTCGATCTGAACCTCCACAGCATCTCGGACAACATCGCCGACGTCACCTTCGACATCAACGGCGTGAGCCACACGTACAAGAACGAGCCCGAGGAGTGGATCACCGTCCAGTGGCCCGCCAAGGATCCGAAGAGCGAGCAGAGCCGCGTGAAGATCCACGGCTACAACAGCCTCGACGAGGAGATCTTGCGGCCCGGCGAGTGGGGCCTCTTCCGCCTCTTCGACGCCGCGAGCAAGATCGAGCCCGGCACCGAAGGCGGCAAGCGCGGCGCGCCTCAGACGATCGTGGTGACGTGGGTGCTGCGCTCGCAGCAGGGGGTGGTCAAGGTGGACATTCGGCCGACGAAGGACGAGAGCGTGTTCCCGTCGTACATCACGCGCAAATCGCGCGTGTTCAAGCCGTACACCTGTCCGCGCGTCATCGCCGTCGGCGTCAGGTGACGCTTGCCGTTCCCGTTCTTCAAGAAAGACAAGAAGGACGCCGCGTCGACGCTGCCGCCGGTGCCAGTGGCCGTCGGCGCGTACGGCAAGGTCCCCAAGATGGGCGACTTCGTCCGCGCGGGGGCCAAGCCGCACCCGGCCTTCGAGCAGTGGCTCGAGGCGGGCATGGCCGCCGGCGAGAAGAAGCACGCGGCGGCGTGGCCCGGCGTCTATGGCAAAGGCCCCATCCACGCGTTCGTGTTCAAGCCGCCGGTGCGCGACGGCGGGCTGCTCGTCGGAGTCCTGAAGCCGAGCCACGACTCGGTCGGTCGTAAGTTCCCGCTCGTCGTGTTCGCGCAGATCGGCGAGCGCGACGTCTCGCCGTACCCCCACCTCTTGCCGCTGCTACTCGGTGATTTCCTCGAGTCGGCCACCGCGGCGTCCGTTGACGCAAACGCGGTGACGAGCGCGTCGGAGTACCAGGAGCGCATCGCGCGGGTCGCGCTGCCGTCTGTCTACACCGACGCGGTGGCCACGGAATACGACGCGTGGACGCGGAGCACGCCGGTGAGCGTCGCCTGGGCGGCCATCTACGGGAGCGCCGAATCGGACGCGCCGCTGGGCGCGCTGAAAGCGATCCGCGAGGCGCTCGGTCCGTTCGGCGAGCGCGAGAACCTCACGACGCCGCTCGCGGTGCGGCTGCGCCTCGGTTCAGCGGGGATCGCTGCGGCGGTGTTCTGGCTCGACATCGTGCGCCGCGTCGCCAGGTGGCGGGCGACGACGCCGACGTGCTTCTGGTCGTTCGACGGCGACGACGGCTCCATCTTGATTCAGCTGGGCCAAGTCACGCCGAGCGCGCTCGCCGAGCTGTGGTCCCCCGATCCCGACAGTGATCACGTCGTGAACCTCCTGGGCGTCACCGCGAACGAGCACCGGCCGCAGCTCATCTCGAGCTTTCCGAGGCCGCTCGGAATGCTGCTCGAGGGGGGAGACGCGCCGGTCGCCGAGCTGCTCGGGCTCCTCGAAGCGTGAGATGGCCGACGTCGTCGAACCGATCGAAGCGCGCAACAGCGCGCTGACGGCGCCGATACCCGGCGCGAAGCCGGGCGGCGACGATCTCTCCTTCGACACCGAGTTCGAGAAGGTCAAGGCGGAGGTCGAGAAGCTCGGCGCAGTGACGGGGCAGCCCAACTGGGAGGTCGTCGCCACGATCAGCTCCAAGCTCCTCTCGACGCGCACGAAAGACATGCGCCTCGCGACGTGGAACTGCGTCGCGCGCATGCACCGTCAGAGCTGGACGGGCCTCGCCGACGGGCTCGTCGTCCTGCGCGCGCACTGCGACAAATACTGGGACACGATGTTCCCCGAGCGCCGCCCGCGCGCGCGCGCAAATCTGTTCGGCTGGCTCATCGAGCAAGTCGCGAACGCCCAAGAAAACAAGGACGTCACGATCTCCGACGGCGATTCGCTCGCTGCGTGCGAGATCCTTTTCAAGGATCTGGACGACATCCTCGGCAAGCAGCTCGGCGAGATGCATCCTGGCCTCGGCGTCGTTCGGCGCCTCATCGCGACGCGCCTCGCGAGCGTCCCCAAGCCGCCCGAGCCCACGCCTGCCGACGAAGCGGGAGGCCCTGCGACCGAGTCGCCCGACCGCACGATGGCGGGCACGTCCGGTGCGTCGCAGGGCGGGGGCTCTGGGCAGGTCATCCGCGTCGCGCCGCCTCAGGTCGGCACCGTCTCGAGCGTCGCCGACGTCGACGCCGCGCTCAGCAAGTGCGAGAAGGCCATCCTGAGCGCCGCGCGGGCCCTCTTCCAGCAGGACCCCGCGCGCGCATGGGCGTACTTCCTCTCGCGCACGGGCGCGTGGCTCACGATCGGCGAGCTGCCCGAGGCGCAAGGCAGCACGACGTTCGTGCCGCCGCCCGATCCCGGCGTCGTCGCGGACCTCCAAGCCCACGCCGGCAACGCGCGCTGGGCCGACCTCCTGCGTCAGGCGGAGGGCGCTGTCGGCGAGTACCCGTTCTGGCTCGATCTCCACTTCTGGGTCGCCCGCGCCCTCGACACGATCGGGGGCAGCTCGAAGCCCGCGGCGGCGGTCGTCGCCCACATGACCCTCGGCTTCGTCGATCGCTTTCCGAACCTCGTGAACCTCCAGTTCTCCGGCGGCATGCCCTTCGCGGGGCCCGACACCTCCGAGTGGCTCAACGCGCTGCGCAGCAAGGGCGGCGGCGGCGGCGCGTCGGACGCGGCCCTCGAGGCCGACAAGGCCGATCGCGAAGCAAAGCTCGCGGTCGCGCGCGAGGCGATCGCGGCGGGCCGCATCGGCGACGGCGTGGGCCTCATGGTGCAGCTCGCGCGCCGCTCCCCCGACGCGCGAACGGCCTTCCGACTCGAGCTCGACGCGGCGAAGCTGGCCCTCGAAGCGCAGAAGCCGGGCGTGTCACGCCCCATCCTCGAAGGGCTCCTCCGGCAGATCGACGTCCGCTCGCTCGAGACGTGGGATCCCGAGTTGTGTGTGTCCGTGTATGCTGCGCTCCTGTCTTCTCTGCGTGCAACAAATCCCCCATTTGTTGACGCGGAGCACCGGGAGGCGGTCATAATTGAGAAGATATGTCGCCTGGATCCTGCCTTGGCGGTTCGCATGGGTCTCTAGGCGCCACTAATGCAGCGGCCAGGGCAATCAGGGAGAACGCGGCTTAGGCACGCGTAGTCAAAAGAGGAACTCGAATGGCGAAACAAGGATCAGTCGCTCCGAAAGAGCGCATCAACGTCGTGTACAAGCCGGCGATCGGCGACGCGCGTGAAGAGGTCGAGCTCCCCCTCCAGATGCTCTTCATCGGCGATTACACCGGCAAGCCCGATCCGCGCCCGCTGGAAGATCGCAAGCCGATCAACATCGACAAGGACAACTTCCAGCAGGTCCTCGCCGAGCAGAACCTCTCGCTCGACATGTCGGTGCCCGACCAACTCTCGGGCGAAAAGGACGCGTTCCTCTCCGTCAACCTGAAGTTCAAGAACCTCGGGGACTTCGGTCCCGAGTCGGTCGCCGAGCAGGTCCCCGAGCTGAAGAGGCTCCTCGAGCTACGCAAGGCACTGACCGCCCTGAAGGGCCCGCTCGGCAACGTGCCGGCGTTCAAGCGCAAGATCCAGGCGCTCCTGAACGACAGCGGCCAACGCGAGAAGCTCGTGAAGGAGCTCGGCATCAAGGGCGACGAAGGAGAGGGTAGCTGAGATGGCCGACACGAAAGCCGCGCCTGGTGCAGCCGCCGCCGCAGAGACCACCACCGAGACCTCGCTGCTCGACGACATCCTCAGCGAAACCCAGCTGAAGCCGACCGATGAAGGATACGACGTCACCCGCAAGGGAGTTCAGGCGTTCATCTCGGAGCTCCTCGCACCGGGTCGCCGCGAGAAGGTCGATCGCGCCTTCGCCGACGCGCTCATCGCGGAGATCGACGGGAAGATCTCGAAGCAGCTCGACGCCATCCTCCACCACCCGGACTTCCAGCGTCTCGAGAGCGCGTGGCGCGGCCTGAAGTTCACGGTCGACCGCACTGATTTCCGCGAGAACATCCACTGCGAGCTCCTCAACTGCAGCAAGGAAGACTTGCTGAACGACTTCGAGGACGCGCCCGAGATCATGAAGAGCGGTCTCTACAAGACCGTCTACACCGCGGAATACGGGCAGTTCGGCGGCAAGCCGTATGGCGCCATCTTCGCGAACTACGAGTTCGGCCCCGGCCCGCAGGACATCCTGCTCCTCCAGAAGTGCGCCGCCGTCTCTGCCATGTCGCACGCGCCGTTCTTCGCCGCCGCGGCACCGCAGTTTTTCGGCGACAAAGACTTCATGAAGCTGCCGAACTTGAAGGACCTGAAGGCCATCTTCGAGGGCCCTCAGTACGCCAAGTGGCAATCCTTCCGCGAGTCCGAGGACTCACGCTACGTCGGCCTCCTGATGCCGCGGTTCCTGCTGCGCATCCCGTTCGGCCCGGCCACGGTGCCCGTCCGCTCGTTCAACTACCAAGAGGAGACGGTCGGCCAGCACGAGACCTACCTCTGGGGAAACTGCACGTACGCGTTCGCGACGCGCATCGCCGACAGCTTCGCCAAGTACCGCTGGTGCCCGAACATCATCGGACCCCAGGCGGGCGGCGCGGTCGAGGACTTGCCGCTCCACCAGTACGAGGCGATGGGCGAGATCCAGACGAAGATCCCGACCGAGGTCATGATCAGCGAGCGTCGCGAGTTCGAGCTCTCGGAGGAGGGGTTCATCGCCCTCACCTTCCGCAAGGACTCCGACAACGCCGCGTTCTTCTCCGCGAACAGCTGCCAAAAGCCGAAGTATTTCGGCCAATCGGCGGAGGGACGCGAAGCGGAGCTCAACTACCGCCTCGGCACCCAGATGCCGTACATGTTCATCATCAGCCGTCTCGCGCACTACATCAAAGTGCTCCAGCGCGAGGCCCTCGGCTCCACGAAGGAGCGCGGCGATCTCGAGCACGATCTGAACAAGTGGATCATGCAGTACGTCGTCGACATGGACAACGCATCGGCGGAGGTCAGGGGTAAGCGCCCGCTCCGCGCCGCGTCGATCACCGTCGAGGACGTCGAGGGGAACGCCGGCTGGTACAAAGTCGACATGAAGGTGCGCCCGCACTTCAAGTACATGGGCGCGTTCTTCACCCTCTCCCTCGTCGGCAAGCTCGATAAGGCCTGACGTTTCCTGGCTCCCCGATGCGCCTGGTGGCGTCGTTCGACCGGATCCCGCGGAGTTAGCCGCGGGATCTGCTTCCCTCGTCGCCCGTTCGGGGGACAACGATGAGGGGAGAAAAAGCCACCCAGTCGGGTAGACTTAATTTGAAACGGGAAAGGCGCTAGTCGCCGGAAGCGCTCGCCAAGACCTGGAGGCAGACAAATGGCATACGAATTTAATGCGAAGTGCAAGTTCGACAAGCAGGGTGCATCGGCTGGAACCAGCCCGCGCGACAAGCACAAGGACGAGTTCCCCTGCATCCGATTCCAGTACGAAGTTCTTGCTGCGTTCGACGTCTCGACGAACAAGGCCAAGGGGAAGCGGCAGCACAAGAACATCATCCTGACCAAGGAGTGGGACGCCACTTCGGTTCAGTTCTGGTCGGCCTGCACGAGCAACGAAAAGATCTCGACCTTCACCATCACCTTCCAACAGAAGGACAAGACCGGTAAGGACGAGGACTACTACCGCATCACGCTGACCGACTCGCACATCGTCAAGGTCCGCCAGTACACGGGCACCAACGAGGACGAGGCAACGGGCTCGAACGCCAAGTCTCCTGGAATCTACGACACGATGGAGCTCGAGGACATCTCGATCGCCTTCAACAAGATCCAGATGGAGCACATCCTCGCCAGCAAGACCGCGGTCGACGACTGGAACGCGGAAGCGACCGTCTAGGTCCGACCCGTTCGAAGGATTTGGCCCCGCTGCGATGACCGTAGCGGGGCCTTTTTCTTTGGAGCACGGTTGGCTGTTGTAGCATCGTCGGAAACAGCATGAAGCGCGCATCCCTCCTTTCCCGCGTGAGGCACCCCGAGCTGGCGACGGCTCGTAGGAACATCCCGGCGAGCGAGCTTCGCGAGAACCTGCTCGAGCACCTGCAGGGCATGCTGTCCACGCGGCAAGGCTCGATGGCGACGCTGCCGGATTACGGGATTCCCGACGTCACCGAGATGCTGCACAACTTCCCCGACGCCATCGCGACGATGCAGCGGGCGCTGAAGCACACGATCGAGGCCTACGAGCCCCGCCTCACGGGCGTGCGGGTGAACTTCATCCCCAACGACGACCTCATCATCCGCTTCGAGATCGCCGCGTCGCTGGTGACCGAGAACGGAAAAACGCCCATGAAATTCGAGACCACCATGGAGATGTCGCGTAAGATCTCGGTGAAGTAAATTCACGCCGATCGCCCCCGTTCGCGCCAGTGTTCAACAAATATTTCCAAGACGAGATCGTCTATCTGCGCGAGCTCGGCAAGGAGTTTGCGGGGGCGTATCCGGCGCTGGCGCCGATGCTGGCGGACCGCGGCGGCGATCCCGACGTGGAGCGGCTGCTCGAGGGCGTCGCGTTCCTGACCGGGCGCATCCGGGAGAAGCTCGACGACGAGATCCCCGAAGTCATCCACGGGATGGCGTCGCTCCTCTTCCCGCACCTCCTGCGTCCGCTGCCTGCGGCGACGATGCTCGAGATCACGCCGCTTCCAGGTGTCCTCCGCGAGCGCACGGTAGTGCCGAAGGGGGCGGAGTTCGCGAGCGTCGAGGTAGACGGGACGTCATGCCGTTTCCAGTCGGTGTGGCCGTGCGAGCTCGCACCGTGGGCGATCGACGACATCCGGCTCGAGCTCTTGCCGCGCGGCAAGCAGATGCTCCGCATCACGTTTCGCCTCCTCGGCGGCGCACAGCTCTCGGCGGTCGCGGGCGAGAAGACGCGGCTCTACCTCGCCGGCGATCAGCGCTCGCAGCTCGGGCTGCTCATGTGGATCCACGAGCACCTCGACGACGTCGTGCTGTTCACCGAAAGTGCTCCCGGAAAGACGAAGGAGATCTCGCTCGGAAAGCGCGCGCTCTCGCACGCGGGCTTCCACGACGACGAGGCGCTCCTTCCGTTCGGGCGCATGGCCTTCCCCGGCTACCGGCTCCTCGAGGAGTACTACGTCATCCCGCAGAAGTTCGCGTTCGTCGACGTGGCGGGCCTCCTCCGCGCGCAGGAGATCGGCAAGGACCTGCAGACGTTCGTGCTCGGCCTTCGCTTCGACGCGCCGTACAAGGACGCGCCGCAGTCGATGCACGAGGCGGTGAAGCTCCACTGCGTGCCGGTCGTGAACATCTTCGAGACGAGCGCGGAGCCGATCCGGCTCAACGTCGCGCGCGAAGAGTTCTTGGTGAGGCCCGCCGGGCTGCCGCCGGGGCACGCGGAGGTGTACGCGATCGAGCGCGTGATGACGATCCCGCTGGGGACGACCGATCGCGTGGTGATTCCGGCCTTCTACGATTTCTCCCACGCGGAGAACTCCACCGACAGTACGCGCACGTTTTACACGATGCACTTGCACCCGAGCGTCGTGGCCGACGGGGTCGACACGATGCTCTCGTTCGGTACGCCGGAAGACGCAGGCGTGCTCCCCGACGCCGACGTCGTGTCGGTCGATCTCCTCGCGACGAACGGGAAGCTGGCGAACGTGCTCCGCGCGGGAGAGATCTGCGTACCGACGCCGAGCTCGCCATCGTCGGCGACGTTCAAGAACATCTTGGCGGTGACGCAGCACGTGTCGGCGCCGCTCGGGCGCGAGCTTCAGTGGCGTGTCGTGGCCCACGCGGCGATGGGTCTGCGTTCGCTCGCCGAGCTGCAGGTCCTGAAGGCCGTCCTCGACGTGTACAACCTCCACGCGCTCGTCGATCGCCAAGCGGCGCGCGCGAATGAGCTGCGCATCGCCGCCGTGCAGGACATCCGCGTGACGCCCAGCGAGCGCCTCTTCCGCGGCTCGCTCGTGCGCGGCGTCTCTCTCGATATCGACATCGAAGAGAGCGCGTTCATCGGCGACGGCGATCTGTACCTGTTCTCGGCGGTCCTCGAGCAGCTCTACTCGAGCTACGTGTCCCTCAACTCGTTCTCCAAGACCACGATCCACGGCGTCAACTCGAAGGTCCGGTTCGCATGGCCGCCACGCACGGGAAATCTGACGCTGCTCTGATCCAAGAGCTGGCGACGGAGCCCTGGAAGTTCAGCTTCTTCCGGGCCGTGCAGCTCTTGCAGCGGACCGCGCCGCACGCGATCCCAGTGGGGAACCTCGGGCCGGTGCGCCGCGAGTCGATCCGCTTCGTGCACGATCCGGACCTCATCTTCCACTCGGCCGACATCACGTCGATCACACCGCGCGTGATCCGCGACGGCGTGCCCTTCTCCGAGATCCGCTCGAACTTCATGGGCCTCATCGGCGCCGTGTCGCCGCTCGCGTCGTTCATCAGCGAAGAGGTCATCGACGCCGAGCGCTCGGACGAGAAGTCGCTCAAGGCGTTCTACGACGTCTTCCACCATCGGCTCCTGTCGCTCTTTTTTCGAGCGTGGAAAAAGTACCGTTTTGCCGCGGGATTTCGGCTCGACGGGAGCGATCCCTTCACGCGACGCGCGCTGTCGTTCGTGGGCGTCGATGCCGTCGCGCCGCCCAAGGACGGTCTGCCGCCGCTCAGCTTGCTCGCGCTCGCGCCGCTGCTGGCCATCAAGACGAGGCCGGCGCGCTCGCTCCAGATCATTTTGGAGCGCCTGTTTCCGGGCGCCGGGATCACCACGAAGAGCTTCATCGCGCGTCGCGTGATGTTGAACGACGATCAGATCGCGAAGCTCGGCACGCAGAACAGCATGCTCGGGATGGATCTGACGATCGGGCGCTCCGTCATCGATCGGTCGGGCCGCTTCCGCGTCGGGATCGGCCCCGTGGACTACGAAACCTTCGAGGGGCTCATGCCGGGCGGACGGCTGCACCCGACGCTGCGCAAGGTCATCGATCAGTTCTCGCGCGGCGTCCTCGAGATCGAGTGCGAGGTGACGCTTGCAGAGCACGACGCGCCGCGCTTCGAGCTCGGAGTCGAGCGCGGCGCCCGCCTCGGCGTCACGACCACCCTGCGCCCCACCAGCGGCAAGCCCATGACCGCCCGCTTCGTAATGAGCGACGACATGACCAACGCGCGCCCGACGATCCTCGACGAGGACCGCCCCGCCGACTCGAGGATGCCGTAACGCCTCTAGCTCAGCGTCAATTGAGCTCGAGCGTCGCGATGACGCGGAGGAGCTCGTCGGACACCGGCTTGAGGGTCGCAGTCTGGTGGAGGATCTGGACGAGGACGATGCGGTGATCGCTGCGCGCCAAATACTCGCGGCTCACGCTGATGAACGGGGACTTGGCGGCCTTGACCTGTCGGCGGACGACGTAGGCGCGACCTTGCGCGTTCCACGTCGACACCGGCACGCGCTGACCGAGCAGCTCGGCGCCGTCGGCCTTCACGCCTTCTTCGTAGCGCGCCATCACCTCGCGCCACACGTCCTCGGGCGAGTCGACGCGCTCGTAGATCGAGAAGACGTACTCGTTGGGCGAGACGTACTCGATGTAGCGCTCCGTCTCTTTGTTGCTCGCGGTGCGGACGACCCAGTTCTTGGGGCGCGACAGGTGGATGTTCGAGCCGATGACGCTGACGCCGAGGTACTCGGGGTTCGGCAGGGCCTCGGCGAGGTCCAGCGGCGGGTAGCGCTGCTCGAAGGCGGACAGATCGGCGTTCGGATCGTCGTAGTTGTAAAAGACGCGGTTCTGGAAGGCGATCGGGTCGGGCATTTGCCCGCCGCACCCGAGCCCGCTCAAGATCCCGCCTAGGCCGGCGATTGCAGCGCCCGCCGCGAGGGCGAACGAGACCGTGCGCATCATGGTGAAAGCGTACTAGGCGGCCCGAAGGAAACGCAAAGAAGGAGCGAAAACTCGTCCAGACGGCGCGCGTGCTCTAAAGTTCCTGCATGACCCGACTCCTTGCGGCCCTCGCGTTGGCGAGCGGCGCGACCGTGCTCCCGAGCTGTGGCGGCTCTCAGCTGCAGGCGACGGGGGCGGTGAACTTGAACACCGGTGGCGGCAACGCAGAAGCGAACGTCGAGGGCTCGCTCTCGCCAGGGTACATGCGGCTGAAGCCCGCGGCGTGCCAGGGAGAGCCGCTGAAGCCCGACTACACGCCGCTCAACGAAGGGGCGCTCGTCCGCTTCTTGACCGCGCACGGCTACGAGTCGCGCACGGTTCGCGCGCGCAGCGACCTCGTCTACGTCGACGTGATGAACGCCGGCGATCACCCGGTGCGCCTCCGCGTCGCCATCCTGAACGATCCGCCGGCGGCGGGGCTGGAGCTGCACGAGGCGATCCTCCAGCACGGCCCCGGATCGTGGGGCGTGCACCGCTCGAACCTCGCCGTCCTGGCGCCGATTGGCGATCCGAACGAGGTGGTGACGTTCGCCGTCAAGACGAAGCTTGCGTGCTGGGGCGTCCTCACGATGGCCGGGCTCGATGACACGTTCGTCGTGCCGGGCGGTTACTTCGAGCTCTGATCTTCTGCCTCTGAATCCGCGCAAGATTGGGCCCGCCGCGGGGGCGGCCTGTACGATCGCTCCAGGATGTGGCCGATGAGTGTGCTCACCGCTTCTAAGAGGCTGTTTTTTTTGGCGATCGTGGTCCTGGGCTCCGCCTTCGGATCGAGCGGGTGCGGCGCCGCTGCTGCGAAGGAGCCGCACTTCGAGGATCCGACGCGCCTCCTCGCGCCGGTCCCCGCATGCGTGATGCGGCTCCCCGTGAGGCGTGTGAAGACAGGCCTGGCGCGCAACATGTCGGAGGCCGGCTACTGGCGCCTCGTGTTTCCGACGTTCGACACCGAGAAGCTCGCGCTCCCCGAGGACGCGGTGCCGTGCACGGGCCGCAACGTGCTCGCCGACCCGGCGCTCAAGGGCGGCGAGTGGATTCGTCGCTATCCGGTCGCGGTCGAAGAAGGGGAGATCACGCTCGGCACCGGCGGCGATCGCCTGAAGGCGCTCTGGATGCGCACACACCGCTTCCCCGACGGCACCGAGGCCGGGCCGCTCGCGCTCGTTCGTCCGAAAGAGGACGCCGCCGAGGTGTACGCGGTCGGCATCTACCGCGGCATCACGAAGCGCCCGTATTTCGCGCTGGAGCGCATCGGCCCGGAGGTCGTCGTCACCGTCCAGGACGAAGGGTGCTCCGGCAACACGAAGCTCGAGCCGTGCCGCAGCGTCACCAGCATCTTCATGCCGCGCCGCGGCGAGCTCGTTCGCCTCACCGCGTTCACCGCCGATCGCCGCGACTACATGGACGTCGGCGAGCCCGGCTCCTACGGCCGCATCGAGTACCGTCTCACCAGCTCCGCTCGCTACATCAAAGAAGGCGTGCGCGTGTACGAGCAGATGAGCGCGAAGGACGACGGTGGCCGCGAGCTGCGCCACGCCGAGATCGAGCGCATCTTCACCCTCCGCGACATCGAGCTCGTTCCGAACGAGGACTCGCTGTGGCCGCATATCTACCCCAAGGGCGCGAAGGGCGATCCCGACGCGCCCGCGGAAGATCCGAAGAAGCCTGGGACCGGCGGCGCCGCGGGCGGCGACAACTTGAAGCCGAGCTACGGGTGCTGCGACGAGAACCTGCCGAGCCCGCCGTCGCAGAAGCGCACGACATGCAAGCAGGCGTGCCCCCGTCCTGCGAACTGACGCGACGGCGCCTCGAACCGCCGCATCTCTCTGAAGAAGCTCAGCGCGGGATGATGCGCTGGAGGCGCGTCGCGGCGGCGCGGTCCATCGCCTGGAGGATGCGCAGCTGCTCCATCGCCGCGGCGCGCTCGCCCATGCGCGCGAAGCAGGCGCCGAGCTCGTAGCGGAGCTCCGGATCGTTGAGATCGTAGCGGACGGCGTTCTTGTAGGCCTCTGCGGCCTCGCGGTCGCGCGCTTGCTCGGCGAGGAGCTTGCCGAGGCGGCGGTGGCTCTCGACGTGGTTCGGGCGCTCTTGCGCCGCGTGCGCGAAGGCGTCGATGGCGTCGTGGGAGCGTCCCATCTTCTCGAGCATGACGGCATAGTTGTAGCGGAGATCGGCGTCGCTGGTGCCGAGGCGGATAGCCTCCTCGTACTGCTCCACGGCGTCTTGCACGCGCTCGATCTGCGCGTAGGCGACGGCGAGGGCTCCGCGGAAGCGGCCCTCCTCGGGGGACTGCGCGACGGCGTGCTCGAATTGATCGACGGCCTCCTGCGCCCGACCGAGCTTCATCAGCGTTACGCCGAAGGCGAACCGGACGCGCGCGTCCGAGGGGCGCAGGGCGACGGCGCGCTCGAGGGCATGATGGCTTTGGGCGAGGCGGCCGATGCGCTCGAGGGCGACGCCGAGCTTGAACGCCGCCTCGGGGTCGGTCGGCCGAAGCTGCGCGGCCTCGAGGTACGCGCCGGCCGCGGCTTGCGGTTGATCGAGCGCGCTCAAGACATTGCCGAGGAGGAGGTGATGGTCGGGATTCGACGCGTCCGTATCGACGGCTTGGCGGATGATCGGCAGCGCGTCGTCGTGGCGGCGCAGCGCCATGAGCGCGCTCGCGAGGCCGTGCAGGGAGATCGTGTCGATCGGATCGCGCTGCACGATCTCCTGGTAGATCTGCACTGCCGTCTCGTGCTCGCCGAGATCGGCGTAGAGATCCGCGAGGAGCCGACGCGCCTTGCGCCGCCGTGGATCCGCCTCGATCGCGTGCTGGACGCTCTGCACGGCTTCGCGGAGGAGGCCGAGGGAGCGCTGCGAGGTCGCGAGGTGAACTAGGATCGCCGCATCGGGGACACCGGTGCGCGCGACGGGTCCAAGCGTCGAGACCGCGTCGGCGTGGCGACCCTGGCGCGTGTACAGCTTTCCCAGCTCGGCGCGCACGTCGAGCATCTTCGGATCGCGCTCCACCGCGCTCTCGAGGGCATCGACCGCCTCGGCGTCGCGACCGAGCTCCACGTAGGACAGACCGAGCTCGCGCCACGGCGCCGCCGCGTGGGGCGTGAGGAGGACGCAGCGCTCCAGGATGCCGACCGCGTCGTCGAGCCGTTTCACCGCTCGGTACGAAATGGCCAGGCCGAGCAGCACCTTCGCGTCGTTGTGCTCGAGGCGCGCGAGCGATTCGAGCGCGGGGATCGCCTCGTCGTGCCGCTCGAGCGCGACGAGGACCGACGCGAGCCTGCGATGTCCGTCCGAATTCTCCGGATCGACGCGCACGAGCGTGCGGAGCGGCGAAAGCGCATCACGCGGCCGATCGAGCGCCAGGCGGGCGACGCCGAGGCCGTACAGCGCGCTCGGGTTCTCCGGCTCTTGCTCGAGCACCTCCTCGAATGCCGTCGCCGCCTCCTGGTGGAGGTCCAGCTTCGCCGCCAGCTCTGCCCGCAGCGCGTGCACCGCGAGATCGTCGGGCGCCATCTGCACCGCGCGTCGCACCGCCTCGAGCGCCTCTTTCGTGCGCCCGAGCGACTGCTCGTTGCGCGCGAGCTCGAGGAGCGTCTCGTAGCCGTGGGCGTTCGCCTTCTCGAGCGCCATGAGCGACGCGGCGGCCCTGCGCTTGTCCCCGAGCTTGCCGTAGAGGACCGCGAGCCGCCGGTGCGCCTCCACCAGCTTGGGGTTGTGCTCGAGCGCGCGCTCGAGGCTAGAAACGGCCTCCGGATCGCGCCCAAGCTCCGCGAGGATCGATCCGAGGTCGAGGTGTGCGCGCGCGTCGTCGGCCTTGAGCCGCAAGACGTGGCGGAGCGAGGTGATCGCGTCCTCGAGGCGCCCCAGCTCGTGCTGGCAGACCGCGAGCTGGTAGTACGCCTCGGGATCCGCGTCGATTCTCGCCGCCTGTGTGTACGCGGTGCTCGCGTCGCGGAGCTCGCGCATCGCGTGGTACGTGCGTCCGAGCTGCATGTAGGCCTCGGCGTGATCGGGATCGAGCTCGGTGATCGTGCGCAGCGCAGTGATCGCCTCGCCTCGTCGCCTCAGAAGCCCATACGCGAGCGCGGCGCCATACAACGCCGGGATGTCGGTCTTTTCGCGGCGCAGGACGTTCTCGAACGCCTGCGCGGCCTCCGCGTGCATCCCCAGCTCGACGTAGATGTCCGCGAGGAGGCGGTACGCCGGCACGTGATCGGGCGAGAGCTTCACCGCCTGATGGAGGGCGTCGAGGGCGCGGTTATTGTCTTTGAGCTGGCGGCGGCTCTCCGCGAGATCCACGAGCATCTCGGCGTCCTCTGCGCCGAGGCGCAAGAGCGCTTCGCACGCCAGGATCGCTTTTTCGTACTGGCCGGAGTTCTTGTGCAGGCGCGCCAGGCGGCGTTGCGCGTCGACGACCGACGGATCGCGTGAGACGACCGCCTCGAGCGCGGCGATCGCCTCGGGCACCTGGCCGAGCTCGTCGTAGGCGATGCCCAGCTTGAGCCGCGCCTGGACGTCGTGCGGCGACGCCTTCACGCTCGCGAGGAGCGCCGAGACGCGGTCCTGGTGGAGGCCCACGCTCTCGAGGAGCGCCGCGAGCTCGAGGCTCGCGTACGTCGTCCCGGGCTCTAGCGCGAGGACCCTTCGGTACGAATCGATGGCGTTCTCGACGCGCCCGACCCGCGCGTACGCCCGCGCGAGCTCGCCGTGCGTCGCGGTGTGGTTCGGCCGCTGCCGCGCCGCGTATTCGAACGCGTCGACCGCCTCGTGATCCTGCTCGGTGTGCGTGAGCGCGTTGCCGAGATCGAAGAGCGAGACCGCGTCGGCGGGGCGCAGGCGCGTGAGGTGCTTGAACGCAGCCGCCGCCTCCACGTATGACGAGATCTTCATGAACGCGTGTCCGGCGAGCTCGTAGGCGTCGGCGTCTTCGGGACTCAGGCGCGTCGCCTCGCGGAACGCCTCGGTCGCGCGCGCGGTCTCGCCGAAGTGGTCGAGCAATTTCCCCAGCTCGATGTGCGCCTCCGCGCGCGTCGGCGCCAGCGCGACGGTCTTCTCGAAGCGCGCCTTCGCGTCGGCCGGGCGGTTCAGCTCCTTCATCGCCAGGCCCAGGGTGAAGTGCGTCTCGGCGTCGTTCGGATCGATGCGCGCCGCGTCCTCGAGCGCCTGCACCGCCTCGCGCGTGCGCCCCAGCTTGAGGAGGCTGCGGCCCGTGCGCCGCCTTATCTCGGCGTCGTTCTGCTTCAGCCAGTGGGCCTTCTCGAACGCGTCGACCGCGAGCTGATCCTTGCCTGCGTCGGATTGGATCATTCCGAGGAGGCGCTGCGCGTCGAAGTCTCCGGGCTTCAGCTTGAGCGACCGCTCAATCGCGTTGGCCGCGTCTTCGTGGCGGTGGAGGGCGTGGTACTCGATGCCGAGTTGGTACACGGCGGGCTGGTCCGTCGGCCGAATCTTGACGACCCGCTCGAGGGCGTCGATTGCGTCGGCGTGATCGCGCATGCGCGCGCAGGCCATTCCGAGCTCGAAGAGCGCGTCCGGCTGATCGGCCTTCATCACGAGCGCGCGCTCGAAGGTCGCCGCCGCCTCTTTGTCGTTCCCGGCGGCGGCCTGGCTGCGCCCCATCTCGAGCACCGCGTCGAAGTCGTTGGGCGCGCTCGTCGCCGCGTGCTTGTACGCTTCGATCGCCTCCGCGTGCCGGCCGAGCTTGCGCAGCGCCGTAGCCAAGAGCTGGTACGCGTGCCCGAACTCCGCGCGGATTTTCACCGCCATCTTGAGCGGATCGATCGCCTCCGCCCATTGCTCGGCGGCTACGCGCATCTCGCCGAGCTTCATCAGCGCGTCGGCGTGGTCCTTCTTCAGCTCGAGGACCTTCGCGAGGGCGTCCATCGCCTCGGTGTTCTGCCCGAGCTCGATGTGGTGCAGCGCGATCGAGTACCGCAGATCGACGTCCGCCGGATCGAGCTCTCCCGCGCGATGGAGCGCGGCGACCGCCTCCGGCACGCGCCCCAGCTTCTTGTACGTCAGGCCGAGGCTCGTGAACGCGAGGGCCGAGGTCGCGTCGATCTTGGTCGCCAGCTCCAGCTCGTCGAGCGCGTCGGTCCACCTCTCGAGCGCGTTCATCGCGGTGCCGAGGCCCGCGTGCGGCGGCGCCGAGTCGGGCGCGAGACGAACGGCCTCATGGTACGCCGCCTCCGCCGCGGTCGGATCCTTGAGGCGCATCAAGCACGCGCCGAGCGCCACGTGAAGCTGCGGATCCTCCGGCGTCAGCTCCAGCGCGCGCTTGATGGCGACGATCGCCTCCTTGTCGCGCTCCAGCGCCGCGAGGTTCTTCGCGAGCTCGGCGTGCGATTCGGCGTCGTTGGGATCGTGCTGGACCGCCTTCCGCGCCGCGATCACGGCGTCGTTGTGCTCGCCGGTTCGCGCGTAGGCCTCGACGAGCGCCTTGTACGTCTCGGGCGACGCCTCGTTCAAGATGAGCGCTTCTTTGAGCGCCGCCTTCGCGGGCGCGTAGCGCTTGAGCCGGTTGTACGACTGCCCGAGGCGCAAGAAGAGCTCCGCGTTCTCCGGCTCCGCTTCCGCGGCCTTGTATAAGCGCTCCGCCGCCTCCGCGTACTTTCCCTGACGGTACTGGAGGAGGCCGATCTCGCGCCGCGCCGCGACGTGCTCGGGGTTCAGCTCCAACGTCCGCGCGTACTCGTCGATCGCCTCGTCGCCCTTGCCGAGGTGCGTCAACCCGAGCGCGAGCTGCGCGTGCCCCTCGGCGTGCTCGGGCTTGTGACGCACCGACTCCTTCCACGCGTCGGTGGCGTTCGCCCAATCGCCGGCCATCTTGTAGGTGACGCCGAGGTTGTAGTGCGCCTCGGCGTGATCCGGCTTCGCGGTGATCGCGCGTTTGTACGCCTTGATCGCCTCCTGAAGGTTCCCGCTGTTTCGATAGGCCATCCCGAGCTGGAACCGCTTGTGCGGATCGTTCGGGTGGATCAAAAGCTGGGTCGTCAGAAGGTCGATTGTCCGCGCGAGCTGCGGATCAGCCATCGCCCCCATGATAGCCGAAGCCCCCGGAACAATGCCCAGTTAAGACGGACTCTGCGCGCGCGCGACGGCGGCCCAATGCTCGGAAAAATGGCGGTAAAGCTGACGCCACTCGGCGTAGGTGTCCGTCTGGTTGCCCAGGCGGTCCTGCCACGCCTCCTCGACGCGCGCGCGGCGATCCATCGAGGCGAGGCCGTATTTGGCGAAGATCGCCTCCTCGTTCTCGGGAAACACCTCGAGCTCCGCGCGCAGCGACGAGTACTGTGTCAGCGTCAGCTCCTCGGAGACCGAGTCGGGGATCGGCATCATGACGCTCTCGGGCGGCGGCAGCTCGAAGTCGTCGCCGAGCCGCACCGCGTCGAAGGGGCTCGACTCTCCCGGCAACGTCACGGTCGAGTCGACTGCATCCGGCGCGAAGGCGTTCGTCGACTCCGTCGGATCCTCTTCGATGACGAGCGCGCGCGTCTCGACCGCCGTCGCGAGCCCGTCGTCGATGCCGATCGACGGCGCGACGCGCACAGCCGGAATGAAGAGCGGACCTTCCGCCGACGGGGGCATCGCGGCGAGCATCGACGGAGCGCCGGGGGGCGGAGGCTTCGGCATCTCCATGCGGATGGTGCCCGTCGCGCGTCGTGGCGCGAGGCGGAGCTCGAGGGGCGCGGGTTTTTTGAAATGAGGAGGCGCGCCGAGCTTCTCTTCCATCAGCGTCGGCAAATCTTTTTGGAGCGCCGGCTCGTCCTCGATGCGGCGCGACCAGGCGCGCTGGAGGCGGATCATGTCGTTCGGTTCGAGGCCCCGCGCCTTGAGGAACACCGAGCCATCTTCCGCGGCGGTCCACGCACGAAAGAAGCGAATCCACGCCGAGAGGTCGTCGTCGAGCGGCGGGATCGGGCGGCGGTACGCGTCCTGCTCCATCATGAGCGCCGCCTCGAGCTCCCCGGTGAGCGGCCCGACGACCTCCACGTCCTCGGCGAGCGCATCGGCCCACGCCTCGTCGATCGCCGGCCAGTCCCCTTGCCGGATGCCGAGGTGATCGAGCACGAGCTCGAGCGGGAACCCCTCGCCGGTCGCGCCGTACACTGCGGCGTAGGCCTGCACCGTCAGCCCGTGGATCGCACGCTCAGGCATCGACGTCGGCCCGAAGCTCGCGCAGCGCCGACCGTCCGCGCCCGACCGGGAACGCCTTGCGAACGACGAGCTCGATTTGCCCTTTTGATGGCTCGATCAAGATGGTGTCCACCTGCGGCCGCGCGGTCTCGGTCTTCTCGTCGTACCGCGCCTCGATGAAGATCGGCAGGGCAGGGAGGGCGAAGGCGAACAAATCGGGGCTCATCCCCAAGATCGAAATGGGATCTCCCGGCGCGAGCCCTTGCTCGAACACCAGAGGCGCCGCCGCGACGTTGTAGTGCCGCACGTCGAAGTCCGGCGGCATGAGCGGCATCTTCGTCTTCTTCCACTCCGCGTCGAACGTCCCCGCGCGCTCGAGGCGCGGCGACCAATGCGGAAGGATCGAGCCGATGCCGGCGGGCGGGTGCTTGTCCTTCGACGTCTTGTGCGGCGCGCCGGGGTGCTCGATCTGCGGTGCGAGCTTGCCTACGAGCGTCTTGTCGCTCTTCGCCACGCCCACGCCGGCGGGATTGCGCTGCTCGACGACGCCGAAGTCCTCGCTCGCCCCGCCGTACGCGCGCTCCCATTCGATGGGCATCTCCTCGAACGGCACCGGTGCGCTGATCGCGACCTCCATCAGCCCGCGGAAATACTCGCGCATGCCGTGCACGCGCAAGGTGACGGTCTTGGCCTTCGCCGAGATGCCAACGTCGACGTAGGTGACCTTCTTCTTCGACACCGCCTTGCCGACGATGACGAGATCGGTACCGCGCTTCTCGAGGCACAGATCGCTCGGGTAAAGCGCGCTCGATCGCTCGGCGTTCTTGGGATCGCGCAGCACGTCGGTGACGCGAACCGGCGCGGGCTCGTCGGCGGGGACGAGCTTGCCCTCTTTGGCCCCCTTGCCCAGCGTGAACGTCGCCTTGACGATGACGACGACCATCTCGCGCCCGGTGCGATCGAGCATCGGGACGTCGAGGGCCGCGAAGGGGGTGGCGTTAGCGAAGGGCATCGACGGCCCTCTTATAGCTCTCCGCGCGTCAGTGCGGGAGCTGACGTGCCAGGTATCCCTTCAGGCGCGTCTCGAGCACTCGCTCTTGCGTCGAGGCGGCGACGTCCTTGTGGCCGTCGCGGGCGAGGGCGTAGGCCGCGACGAGCTTTTGGCCGGTGTGGTCCAGCGATTTCGGCTCCCAATAGAGGTTGCCAAGGACCCGAATGCCCCGCTTGAACTCCAGGGAGGCATCCTCGAACTTACCGGCCGCGCTAGCCTTGCGCCCCGACTCGAGAAGGCGTTCGGCCTCCTTGTACCGGAGGCCGGCCACGGTTGCGATCGCCTCTCGGAACGCGCGGTGCCCCGCGTCCTCGGAGCCGCTCCCCCATAGCAAGCCCACGGGATGTTCGGCGGAGAACGTCAACTTCAGCTCGTGCCAGTACTCCGGGTCGGTCTCCTCGCGGGCGCTCTTCAGGTCCTTTAGCGTTGCGGGAAGGCCGTGGAGGTAGTCCCCCTTCCAGGTAGTCCGTACGACGGGAAGGGCGCCGTCGTCGACGTCCTCCGCGACAAGGACGAGCTCCTTCGGTGAGATCTCCGTCACCTCGCGGAAGTTGCCCCGCCGTGTGACAAGCTCCAGTTTCGTGATGTCGTTGGGGAGCATCTTCGGTCCTTCGCCCGCGGTGGGGGGGCTCGGCGCGCCGGCGGCACATGCGGCCGACGCAATCACAGCGGCGAGGAGGCTAATTGACCTGCGTCGCGGTACAGTTCTGCCCCTCATAGTATTCCATGTTCAGCTTGTTCGCGTTCTCCAAGGTCGCCTTGCGGCTCGCGGCATCGAAGGCCATCCCGCCGGTGACGAGCTCTTGAATCCGCCGGTTCGTATCGTTGTTCGTCTTTTCGTAGTCGATGTCGTGCGGAGTCTTCGCCGTAGGCTTGAGGACGAAGAGGCCATCCCCGCTCCTTACGACGGTCATGGTCTCGGGAGACGAGTTGGCCACGAGCGCCGCGTCCTGACCGCTGAACGAGACGTTGGAGTAGCCGCCCTCGCTCTTGTCGTACGGGTGGGTGTGGAAGAGGCCGAGGGTCGTGTCGCCCTTCTCCACGGTGCGGTTCGGCGACCACGATCCGCCTTTCGGGTCCAGACCCGCCCCGGCGTTTCGTAGCTGCATGTTCCCATCGGCGTCTGTGACGAGAATTCCGCCGTGCTCCTGGCTCTTCCCGCCGGGGAAGCTGTCCTTCATCTGCTGTCCGAACTGCTTGCAGACGTTGTCCGGAAACGAAATGGTCTTCTTCCCGTCCGCGGCTGCTGCGGGCGCCGCCGCGCCGGCCGCCGCCGCGTCCCCGGGCGCCCCTGGTTTCGCAGTGGTCTCCGGCGGCGGCTTGGGATCCGTGTTGACGTCCTCGAGCTGCCCCGGCTTGTCGAACGAGCCTTGCCCGCTCGGGATGACCGGCTTGGTGCCGTTGGGTCCGCCCTTCGGAGCGGCCGGCGGATCGTACGGCGGCACGTGGTCTAGCTTCGGGTCGCCGCCCTCCTCGTGATCGTTCACGCGGACCTGCGAGCCGCCTTGCACCTTGATGTCGCCGCCCGACGACGTGATCTGGATGCCCTTGCCCGCGCGCATGACGAGCTGCGCCGCGGCGTTGAACGAGATGTCTCCCCCGACGAGGGTGAGGCTCGCCTGCTCCTTGCCGGTCGATGACGCGATCGACTTGTCCTTGATCTCGTACCCAGTGTCCGTGACGACCGACAGCACGAAGTGCTCACCGACGCCGATGGTCTCCGACTCGCCGATGTGCGACGCCTTGAACTTGAAGACGTCGAGCTTCTCCGTCTTGCCGACCTTGGCGGAGCGTGAGTTGCCGATGTTGATCGTCTCGGTGCTCTTGACGACGTACGACAGGTCGTTTTCGGCCTGGAGGTGGATCTCTTCTTTGCCGGCGGCGTCCTCGAACGAGAGCTCGTTGTAGCCGAGCTTGGTCTTGGTCGGCAGCGAGTTGCTGCGCCAGCCGCTCTTGGTGGCGTTGTCCGGCAGCGTCCACGGCACCGGCGAGGTCTCGTTGTAGACGCGGCCCATGATGACCGGGCGATCGGGATCTCCCTCGTAGAAGCCGATGAGCACCTCGTGCCCGACGCGGGGGATGTTCATCATGCCGAAGCTGCCGCCCGCCCAATTCTGGCTGACGCGGACCCAACACGACGACGCCTTGTCGTACTTGTGCTCGCGGTCCCAGTGGAACTGCACGCGCACGCGGCCGTATTCGTCGGTGTAGATCTCCTGCCCGGGCGGGCCGACGACGAACGCGCTCTGCATGCCGTAGATGCGCGGCTTCGGCGTCTTTCGCTCGGGGCGGTACGGCTCGGCGGCGAAGACCCCGTTGGCGGTCATCGTCCACTCGCCGTTGTGCTGCCCCTCGATGTGGGTCTCGATGAGGAGGATCTTCTTGTCGGGCGCCAGATCCGCGCGCGGGTGGTTCTTGTGCGGCGAGTCCTGATTGACGCCGACAATCTTTCCGGGTGCGAGATCGGTGGCGTTCGTGTGGAACGAGACGAGGATGCGCCGGCGACGCTCGGCCTCGAGGATGCGCCTACTGAGCTTGGGGCCCTCACCCTGCTCGTCGTTGTTGGGCGCGTTGTCGACGTCGGCGACGTCCTTCTCGGGCTTCTTCGTGTCCCACCAGAAGGCGCCCGGCAGGTAGTCGTACTGCTCGTATTTGTCCTCGATCGGATCGCCCGAACCGAACTCGATCTTCGACTTCAGAAGCGGCGTGCGGAAGTTGAAGTCCCTTTGGATGAACTTGCCGGGCTTGTTCCGCTGCGTGAGCGTGACCGTCGTGCAGTAGTCGGGGTCGGCGCCGAAGCGCGGGGTCGTGTGGTGCGCGTAGGCGAGGATGCCGGGGCGCTCGAACTCCTTGTCGGTCGGCTTGTCGGTGAGGACGAGCTTCGTGATCGCCTGGCCCTTGCCGCTGTCGGCGTCCTGATGGAAGAAGTAGGTGATGCCGGCGTCCTCGAGGAGCCGGCTAACGAAGTCGTAGTCAGTCTCGCCGTACTGCACGACGTACTCGTGCAGCGCGTACTTGTCCTTGAGCTTGTTGACGACGTCGATCTTCCACTCAAAAAGGACTTCGCGGACGATCGTCGGCGTGTCCTTGTGCTCGTAGATGCGATTGTTCACGCGCAGCGTCGTCCGCCAAAGATCGGGGACGATCATGAGGTGGTACATCGACTGGCCCGGCGGGGGCTGCGCGTGCACCTGGGACATGTGCGCGACGACGCCGCCCCACACGCGCGTCGGATAGAGCGCACGGTGGTTCGGCGTCTCGAGCTTGAAGATGGCGCCCTTGCCGACGAGGCCGGTGATGTCGATGTCCGGATCGTCCGAGATCGCGAGGATGCTCAGCTCGAAGAGATCGTTTATCGACTCGTGGGCGGAGAAATGGCGGACGTCGAGCGAGTCGTTGCCGTTCGCGAACGTGAGCTTGAGGTTGTTCGTCGTGGCGCTCATCGCAGCCCTCCGCGACCGATGGAGGTCTTCATGGCGTTGCCTCTCTCGACATGCGGGCGAAATCCCCGACGCGCCGCAGCGCGCGGAATCCCGGAAGCTGCGTGGCTGCGGCGACGAACTCCCCTCGATGCTGGCCGCCGAGCTCGAACGCGGGACCGACGTCGTAGAGCCCCGCGGCCCACGGCCAACCGGCAGGCTGCGCGTGGATGCCGTCGCCCTGAGTGACGAGCTGGACGTAGAGCTCCACCGCGTTCGCGGTTACGTCGTGGTACTCGGTCTCGGGCTTGTCGGTGTAGTAGGGGTTGTACTCGCGCGTCGGTAGCGGAAGCCCGAGGCGCAGATCGAGGGCACCGCCCGGCTCGACGCGCGCCGCGAAGGGCTTCATATGAAGACGTACGGTTCGGTCGATGGGCAGCGTCGGAACTCCGAGCAGCACGCGCAGAGTGTCGCGCGCGAGCGAGCGATACGCGCGCTCGGGATCGCGCACGGGGTTCCTGTCGGGCCCGATCCTCCACAGCTCGTGGAGGACGTAGATGGCAGCACGCCCCTTGTTCTCGACCCGCGCGTGGAGATTGAGCTCACTGTCGCCGAGCGAGACATCGGCCGCGAGCTGCACTCCGCTGGCTGAGCCTGGGAGCGCCGTCATCCTCAGCGGTCGCGCGGACGTAGTGCCGCTCATGGTTTTTTCACCGGGGCGGGCGGGGGAGCGTCCGGCGCCCAGCCCCCCTCGTGATTGATGTTGTGAAAGCCGTAGCCGATTTCTTTCAGGTAGCCGTTTTCCGCCGTCAGGGCGTGCTTCTCGGCCAGATTGCCCCATACCGGATCAAGCGTCCGGTCGCGCTGACCGCGAGCATTGTCGTCGGCGTGAACGAGCTCGTGGAACAAGACGCCGTCGTTCGGCTCGGGTTTCCCTGCGGGGTTCGGCATCGTGAAATTGGGGTTGAGCTCGAGGGTGGAGTCGGAGCCCTTCCCGGTCCCGACCACCCCGTCCACGCTGGTCGGCTTGCCCTTGCCGCCGGCCGCGACGGGGTCGACCGGGCTGCAGTAGGAGTTGTCGTCGCCCGTTTCCTCGAACGTGACCGTGTGCCCGCTCGCCGCGATGTCGCCGAGGAGCGCCTTGCCGGTCGTGGTCTTTCCGATCGTCGTCAGGCGATCCTTCACCGCCGACACGAACCCCGGCGTGCCCTTGGCCTTCATGCCACCGCCCAAGTCGGTGACGGCGTCTTTCGCGGCCGGGGGCGGCGCGGCGGGCGGCGTGCCCGCTTTGCTGTCGCGGGAATCGGCCGAGCCACCGCCCGCGGAGGGCTTGGGCGGCGGCGGACCTCCCAGCGTCGCGTCCTCGATCGGGCCCGGCGGATCCACCGGCGTGCGACCGCTCGGGATCACGGGCGGCGTGCCCACGGGTCCGCCGTCGGGCGGCGCGGGCGGATGCGCGGGCGGTACCGGCACAGGGGTCGGCGCCGGGCCGCTCCCCACGGGGTTGAAGTGCACGGTCTCCCCGCCCTGAATCAGGATCGGGTTGCTCTGCGACGTGATTTCGACGGCACCCCCGGCGTTGCAGATGATGGATCCGAGCGCCATGATGTTGATGCTCGTGCCGTTGAGCGTGACGCTCGCCTGACCCGTCGTCATCGCGATGCGCTTGTCGGTGATGAGGATGCCGGTCGTCTGCCCGAGCGAGAGCAAGTACTGCTTGCCGACGCCGATCACGTACGTCTTGCCGACGTTGAGGCTCACGGTCTTGCCGACGTCGAGCGTATCGAGGCCGACCGGCTGACCGTTCTTGTCGGGACCGCCGATGGTCACTGAGCGGCCCTTGCCGATGCTCGCCGACTCGCTGTCCTTCACGACGTACGACAGCAGGCTCTCCGCTTGGAAGTGGATGAGCTCGTTCGCCGCCGCGTCCTCGAAGACCATCTCGTTGTAACCGAGCTTGGCCGACGACGGCAGCGTGTTGGTGCGCCAGCCGCTCTTGGTCTGCTGCTCAGGCAGCGTCCACGTGACCGGCGAGGTCTCGTTGTGCGCGCGGCCGGTCACGATCGGACGATCGGGATCGCCCTCGAAGAACTCGACCATCACCTCGTGACCGACGCGCGGCAGGTTGACCATGCCGAAGCTGCCGCCCGCCCAGCCCTGGCTGACGCGCATCCAGCACGAGCTCTTCTCGTCGTACTTGCCTTCGCGGTCCCAGTGGAACTGAACGCGGACGCGGCCGTACTCGTCGGTGTAGACCTCTTGCCCGGCGGGGCCGACGACGAACGCGCTCTGCACGCCGTAGATGCGCGGCTTCGGTGTCCGGCGCTCGGGGCGGTACGGGAACTCCGCGAACACGCCGCTGCACGTCATCGTCCACTCGCCGGTCGCCTCGCCCTCGAGGGTCGTCTCGATGAGGAGGATCTTCTTCGCGGGCGCGAGATCCTTGCGCGGATGGTCCTTGGAGTCCGACTCCTGGTTGATGCCGATGATCTTGCCGGGCGCCAGATCCGTCGCGTTCGTGTTGAAGGCGACCTGGAGGCGGCGGCGGCGCTCGCCCTCCATGCCGTGCTGCACGAAGTCTTTGCCTGCGCCCGGCTCGTCGTTGTTCGGTCCGGTGCCGCCGTCGGCCACCGGCTTCTCGATGCGCTTGGTATCGATCCAGTACGCGCCGGGGACGTAGTCGTACTGCTCGTACTTGTCCTCGTCGGCTTTGCCCGAGGGGACCGTCTGGTACGACTTGAGGAGCGGCGTCCGGAAGTTGAAGTCGCGGACCGTGAATTTGCCCGGCTTCATGCGCTGCGTGACCAGCACCGTCGAGCAGAAGTCCTTGTCGCGCCCGAACGCCGGCGTCTGGTGCCCCGCGTAGGCGAGGACGCCGCCGCGCTCGTTCGCCTTGTCGGTCGGCGTGTCGCTCAGCATCAGGATCGTGATGCTCGTGCCGGTGCCGCTCGTCCCGTCGTGCTTGAAGAAGTAGGTGATGCCCGCCTCTTCGAGCAGGCGCGAGATGAACGCGAAGTCGGTCTCGCCGTACTGCACGCAGTACTCGAGCTGCGGGTACTTCGCCTTGAGGTTGCTCGTGTCGGGCGTGATCCCCCACTCGAGGAGCATCTCCTTCACGATCGTCGGCACGTCCTTGTGCTGGTAGATGCGGCTGTTGCGCCGGAGCGTCGTCCGCCAGAAGTCGGGGACGATCATCACGTGGTACATCGACTGGCCGGGGTGCTCCTCGGCGTGCACCTGCGACGCGTGCGCCACTACGCCGGTCCAGACGCGCTTCTTGTGGAGCGCCTGGTAGTTCGGCATCACCATGGTCAGCGCGGCGCCTTGGCCGACGAGATCGTCGATGTCGATGTTCGCGTCGTCCGAAATGGCGAGGACGCTCACCTCGAAGAGCTCGCTCATCCCTTCGTGGATGGAGAAATGACGCACGTCCAGCGCGTCTTCGCCGTGGGCGAACGCGAGCTTCAGGTTGTTGGACGTGGCGGTCATCTTCTAGGTGCTCGCTCCGGGGACTCTCACTTCGGAAACGTGACGGTGAGCTCGTTCGACGTGAGCTCCCAATAGTCGTCGTTGTGCGGGAATTGGTGGACAGACGAGTAGACGATCTTGTACGTGCCGCGGCCGGCCGGGAACGCGTAGCCCGTGTCGAGGCGGACGTTGGCTTCGGCGGCCGCGCCCGCCTCGAGGCGCAAAAAATCCGGGAGGGTCGGCTGGCGACGCTTCAGGCGCGGCCCCTTGTAACGAATCGGCTCCTTCGCCGGTGCGCCCGCCACTTGCGCGACGATCTCGAACACGTCGTTCTTCAGCTCGCCCTTGATGCACCCGTTGATGAGATCGATGAACGCCACGTTCGTCCCGGCGTTCTTGTAGACGAGCGTGGCCACCAGCTGCTGCTCCGAGGAGTGCAGCGAGAGCGTGACGTGGACGTTGGGCTGCGTGTCGCTCACCACTTCGCTCCCTCGAGGTAGTACTCGAAGCTGTCCGCGTTATTGAGCGCCTTGGTCGGGTCCTTCTTCGCGAGCTTGATGGCGGGGCCGATGCCGTAGATCACGTCCTTGGTGCCGCCGATGTCGTTGAAGTGGCTCATCTCGTGGCCCAGCGTGCCGGCCTTCGAGTCCTTGCCGGTGAGCGGCGCGCTCTCGAACGCGCTGTCGAGGTAGACCTTGTGCGTCGCGTCGTCGGGGTAGACGTACGCGAACGTCCCGTCCTCGTGCTTCTCCGCCTGGAGGAAGTTGTCCTTCGTCATTTTGGAGTTGAGATCCAGCTCCTTGTCGATGCGGTCGGAGATCTTCGTTTTCGCCTCGTCGGAGGTCGTGCCGAAGTACTTCTTGAAATTCGCCTTTGCGGGGTCGTCCCAGGTCTTCAGCTCGGTCTGTTTCGCGGTCAAGAGGTCGCGCTGCGCCTTGAGCGCCGCATTGATGTCGTCGGGGTGGTCCTTGACCCATGTGTCCGGCGCCGCGGGCGGCGGCTTCGGACCCTTCTTCGCGGCCTCGTCTTGCTTTGCCGCGCTGGTCTTCTCCTCGGGCATGTCGACCTTGACGTCGTCGACTTTGCCGGGCGGGTCGATCTTGCCACCGCCGCTCGGGATGACCGGCGGCGTGCCGTCCGGACCGCCGGTCGCGGGCTTCGGCGGATCGCGTTGCGGGACCGTGGCGACGGTCGGCTTCGGGCCTGCCGTGCCGTCATTCACGCGAATGTTCTTGCCCCCCTGAAGGATGACCATGCCCGGCTTCTTGGAGCCGATCTCCATCCCGGTCCCGGCGTGGAAGTGGAGGTTGCCCTTCGCCTGGATGGTGATCTTGTCCTTCTCGAGCTGAAGGCTGGCGTCGCCGGTCGAGAGAACGATCTTCTGATCGGAGATCTCGATCCCCGTCGTCTTGCCGATCGACAGCGTGTAGTGCTGGCCGATGCCCTCGGTGTAGTTCTCGCCGACGTGCACCGTCATCGTCTCGCCGACGTCGAGAGAGTCGGCGGTCTTGATCGCCGCGGTGCGCATGCCGCCGATGTTCGACGACTGGTTGTTCTTGATGATCGACGAGAGCGTCTTCTGCGCCTGGAAGTGGATCTCTTCCTTGCCCGCCGCGTCCTCGAAGACGAGCTCGTTGTAGCCGGGCTGCGACGACGGCAGCGAGTTGGTGCGCCAGCCGCTCTTGGTCGCTTCGGCGGGCAGTGTCCACGGAACGGGCGACGTCTCGTTGTAGACACGCCCCGCGATGACCGGGTGATCGGGATCGCCTTCGAAGAACTCGACGAGCACCTCGTGGCCGACGCGCGGGATCGCCATCATGCCGAATTTGCCGCCCGCCCAGCCGTGGCTCACGCGTACCCAGCACGAGCTGTTCTCGTCGTACTTGCCCTCGCGGTCCCAGTGGAACTGCACGCGGACGCGGCCGTACTCGTCGGTGAAGACCTCTTGCCCCTGGGGTCCGACCACGAACGCGCTCTGCAGGCCGTAGACCTTCGGCCGCGGGGTCTTACGCTCGGGGCGGTACGGGACGTCGGCGAAGACGCCGGTCGACGTCATCGACCAGTCGCCGTTGTGCTCGCCCTCGAGGTTCGTCTCGAGCAGGAGGATCTTCTTGTCGGGCGCCAGATCCTTGCGCGGATGGTTCTTGTGCTCCGACTCCTGGTTGATGCCGACGATCTTGCCAGGCGCGAGATCGAGCGCGTTCGTGTGGAAGGCGACGAGGAGCCGCCGGCGGCGCTCTGCTTCCATCGTGCGCTTCGCGAGCGCCTGACCCTCGCCGGGCTCGTCGTTGTTCGGCGCGTGATCGCGATCCGCGACGTCCTTCTCGGGCTTCTTCGTGTCCCACCAGAAGCCGCCGGGTTGGTACCGGTACTCCTCGTAGTTGTCCTCGTCCTTCTTGCCGGACTTCGACGTCTTGTACGACTTGAGGAGGGGCGTGCGGAAGTTGTAGTCGCGGATCGTCTGCTTGCCGGGCTTCATGCGCTGCGTGAGCGTGACCGTCGCGCAGAAGTCCATGTCCGCGCCAAAGCGCGGCGTTTGATGCCCGGCGTAGGAGAGCGGGCCGCTCCGCAGGTTCTCTTTGTTCGTCGGCTCGTCGGACAAGACGAGCTTCGTGATGTCGGCGCCCTTGCCGCTCGTCTTGTCGTGGCTGAAATAATACGAGATGCCCGCGTCCTCGAGGAGGCGCGAGATGAACGCGAAGTCGGTCTCGCCGTACTGCACGACGTACTCGTGCCACGCGTATTTGTTCTTCAGCTTGTCGACGGGTGTGATCTGCCACTCCGTGAGCAGCTCCTTCACGATCGTCGGCGTGTCTTTGTGCTGGTAGATGCGGTTGTTCTTGCGAAGCGTCGTCCGCCACACGTCGGGGACGATCGTGAGCTGGTACATCGACTGGCCCGGCGCGCGCTCCGAGTGGACCTGCGACATCTGCGCGACGACGCCGGCCCAGACGCGGACGCTGTGCGCGGCGAGGTGGTTTGGCGTCTCGAGCTTGAACGCGGCGCCCTTGCCGACGATGCCGTTGATGTCGACGTCCGCGTCGTCCGAGATCGCGAGGAGCGTCACCTCGAAGAGCTCGTTCATCCCCTCGTGCACGGAGAACTGCCGCACGTCGAGCGACTCGTTCCCATTGGCGAACGCCAGCTTGAGGTTATTGGACGTGACGGACACTCGGCTCCCTCATTGGTACGCGGCGGCGGTCTCCCGAACGTGAAATAGAAGGGGTCTACTAAGGATATACGTCGCCGGTGCCGGCTTTCCCCCGCAGACGTGCCATCGCCGTACTGGGGCGCAGGAGGTCCTACCTCTCTCCGCCGAGTTACGCGGGTGCGAGGGCGCCAGGGCTCGCGCGGCTGCCCTGGATCAGCGGTTCCCCACGGATGTCGATCGCGCGGGGGTCGAGGCGTTTGAGATCGGCGATACCTGCGGCGGGGCTCGAGCGCGAGAGGGCGAAGGCGCCGCCGCCGAGGTCGACGAGCTCCACGGCGCCGGCGTGGTTGCCCCCGACGTCCTTGAACCCTTTTCGGGGGAACGCGTCTTTCGGGACGACCGAGTGCGTCACGAAGACCATGCCCCCGCCGGTGTCGCCCGACAGCGCGCCCTCTTCGGTGAAGATGGTGTTCGCGATGAAGGCGCTGGGCCCTTCCTGCGCGGTGCCGAAGACGTAGAGCGCCGCGCCGCACGCCTCTTGGATGGCGACGTTGCGGACGAAGGTGCAGCTCTTGATTTCGAGCGCCGCGGTGTCGTCGACGAAGAGCGCGCCGCCAGCGTCCGCGCGGTTGTCGATGAAGACGCAGCGGTCGAGCGCGAGGTCGCAGTCCTTGCCGATGCCGAGCGCGCCGCCGCACATCGACACGTTGCGCTCGAAGACGCAGCGACGGAAGACGCCGCGCGCGTGATAGAGGACGCCGGCTCCGCCGCCGACCGTCGTGTGGTTGTCGGCGAAGCGGCAGCCCTCGAACTCCACCTCGTTGCGGTTGGGGGCCACGATCGCGCCGCCTTGCCTCCCGCCCGCCGACTGGAACGTGAGCGTCTCGAAGCCGTAGCGGTTGCGGTTGCCGAGGAGCATGAAGATCGCACCCTCGTTGCCACCGTCGAGGACCGTCGACCCATCGTCGGCGCCGCGCACGCGCACCGATTTGGTGAGGACGATCGGCGAGAAGACGTCATGCCGGCCCGGCGGCAGAACCACCGTCGCGCCTTCTTTGGCGCTCGCGATCTTTGCGACGAGGTCGGTCGAGGTCATCGTGGATTGCAGGCCGGGCATGCCGGGCCTCACTGGACGCCAGGCGATGCAACCATATCGTACGCCCCGAAGAAGTCCCCGTGGGACAGCACTTTGGCGAGACCGGTCGGCCCTTTCACGTTGACGTGGGTCGCGGACACTCCGGTTACCGCGGCGTCGCCCGCCTTGCCCGACGCGACCACGGGCGCGCCGCCGTCGAAGAGTGTCTTGAGCCCTTGCCCGCCGAGCAACTTCAGCGCCGTCGACGTCACTGGCTGGCCGGTCAATTTTTCGAGGGCGACGGCCGCCGCCTGGTTGCCGAAGCCGCCCCCGCCGAGCTCGTTGCTGATCGCGACCTGCGCGACGCCCTTCCAGTCGCCCGAGACGATCGCGGCCGCGTTGTCCTTGAGGAACGTGCTGGCGACCGGCGGCAGGTTGAGCTTGTCGCCGAGCTCGCTGAAGATCGCGCGCTCGACGGACGGGAACTGACCGGCCAACGTTCGCGCGTTCTTGTTCGACGCGATCGCGATCGCGGCAGTCGCGAGGGCCGGGAATTTGTACTGCAGGAGCTGGTCTTGGTGGGCGTCCCAGTACGCCTTGCCGAGCTCCGACGCCTTGTCCTTGAGAACGCCGACGGCCGAGGCCTTCAGCTCTTTCAGGTTCTCGCCGGCGTGGTCGATACCGAAATCGACCACCTTCTTCATGAACCCATCGGGGAGCTTGCCGTCGATCTTGCCTTTGAAGCCGCCGACGACGTCGTGGAAGAGATCTTTCTCGATCTCCTTTTTGCTCTTGCCGATGTGATCGACGGCGAAGTCGAACGCCTTCTTGCCGAAGCCGTCGGGGAGCTTGGAGTCGATGAACCCCTTACCCTTCCCGATGAGGTCCGCTTCGATCTCCTTTTTGCTCTTGCCGATCTCGCCGAGGCCGAAGCTGACGGCCTTTCGCACGTTCGCGTCGGGGATGGCTTTGGCGACCATGCCCTTCGCCTGATCGATGAGGCCGGCTTGGAGGCCCTTGCTGCCCTGGTTGAGGTTGGCGAGCAGCGCCTTGCCGATGGTGCTGACGGCCTTCGGGAGCGCGCCCTTGTCGTCGTTCGCGGCGTTGGTGATCTGGCCCATGAACGCGACGGAGCCGGTGTTCGCCGTGCCCTGGAGGCCGCCGAAGAAGAGGACCGCGCGGAAGTCGTGGTGGCTGAAGATGATCTCGACGTCCTCGTAGATGGCGCGCGGGTCGACGCCGCCCATGCCCATCACGTTCGTCGGATTCCACTCCGAGCGCAGGCCCGGGGTGTAGACGGTCTGGCGCGAAATGGGCTGGTTCGCGAGGTTCGAGAGGCGGCGCGAGTACGCGGCGAGGCGTGAGAAATCCGCCTGGAGCGACGGCGACACGCCGAGGAGGAGCGCCGAGCCCGCGATGCCGTGACCGCGATGCGTCACCTCGGCGTCGAGGAGCGTGCGCAGATCGATCAGCATGCAGTTCTTGTTCGTGATGCCGAGCCGATCGAGGTTCTCCTGATCGCCGTCACCGGTCACTTCGCCCAGGATGAAGAGATCGTTCGAGCCCTTGGGGCTCGGCATCGTCTGCATCATCGTGAACGGAATTCGCGAGCCGATCATGAAGCCGGCGCCGGCGAAGTGGTAGACGATCTCGACCTTCTGGTCCTCGCGCTCGAGCGCGAACGTCGCCTGATCGCGGCCGACCAGGATGTTGCCGGACGCGTAGTGCGACGTGCTCGGGTAGGTCCACCCGGACTTGCGCACGGGGGCGTTCAGCAGCCACTTCGCGAGGCGGTAGCGGATCCACGACGCGAGCGCGGCCGGCTCGGAGCGCAATAGGGCAGGGCTGAACGACTCGCAGGGAGCGATGGAGAGCGAGCGCGCCATTCTTCCTTAATGATACTCCCAACCAGGCGCGACGCCCCCCTCGGAAGCACCCATGGTGAGCGATGTGCTCCGGAATGCCCCTTGCTTGGGCGTCAGCCGGCGATCGCGCCGATGGCGACGGTCGCGAGGATGCCGTCGAACAGCGGAAAGAGCTCGTCGGCCTTGGCCTTTGGCACGGTGACGGTGAACGTGAGGACGCGCCCGTCGATCGCGACCATCGTCATGCGTTGCTCGACGTGACCCTGCGTGCCTTGCCATCCGCACGCGATGCGACGGGCCGGTCGGCCCGCGAGCTCTACTTCGGTGCGCCCGTGCAGCTTGAAGCTCTTCAGGCTCTTGGCCAGCTCCACGAGCTGGCGGGCGACGTAGGTCTCGAGGGTCTCCTCGTCGCGAAGGGGGCCTCGTGTCAGCACCAAATTTGGGGCGAAATCGCCCTTTTTCGCGCGTTGCGCGACGATCGTCGTGAGGACGAAGTCGTCGCCGCACTCCAGCGTCGTGTCGTCGAAGACGTGCCGCGTCATCGCTCGGGCTCAGTGCCGATGGTGGTGATGGTGGCCGTGGGGGTGGAGGTGGCCGTGCTCCACTCCGTCGCGCCCCTCGTCGGCACCGGCCATCCCGGCGGGGCGCTCGAGCGTCGGGGGACGGTGGGCGACCCACGCCGAGATCGCCTCGCGCAAGTATGCGCGCTCCTCCGGTGCCGCGCCGAGGACCGTGAAGACCGGCGCGCGCGAGCGGCGCACGTCGACGACGCCAAAATCCCCTTCGAGGTGGTAGCCGCCTTCGGGTGGGGCGACGAATGTGTCGATGTTGCCGAGATCGACGGCTGCGGCCGCGTCGGTGAAGCGGAGCGTCGTCTTCTTCGACCACACGATTTGTGCGCCGTGGAACGTCAGCGTCGCGGGGCGGTAGCAGTGACGATCGCCGGCGCGCGGGCGCTGGTAGAAGGGATGGGCCCGCTTCAGCGCGGCGGCGAGGACGAAGCGGAGCGAGCTCGGCGACTCGACGATCTCGCGGACGAGGCTGTCCTCGAGCAGGATGTCTTCCAGGCCGGGGAGCTCGTCGTAGTTGAGCGGCCCGACGCCGGCTTGCTGCGACGTGTCGACCTCGTCATCGGCGGCGCTCACGCGGCCAGGGTAACCTCCCCCCTCGGAGTCTGCAGCTGTTATCCTCCGGCGCATGGGGTCGCCCCGCACGCCGCCGCGCCTCATCGCGGATTCCGAAGGCCGCCCCCGGCTGAAGCTGAAACGCGGACAAGGCGAGCCCAGCAACCCACGCGGCCCCAGCGCCGAGTACTTCAGCGCCACGGGCGGCCGTATCGACTCCCAGGGAAGGCCGGCCGAGGCACGATCTGCCGAAAATTATAGGCCGATCCGCTGGGATCTCGCCGACCCGCCCGTCGCCGCGCCGTCGGGACCGCCGGACGTCGGTCTCGCGCTCGGCCTCGCGCGGCGATCGGGGACGTTCGTTCGGCTGCTCGATCAGGCCCTGCGCGCCGGTTGGGTCGTGGAGCTCGCCGCGTCCGGCTTCGGCGCCGGGTGCCGCAAAGGGCCGCACACGATCTCACTGGATGCGCGATCGCGCGGAGCCTTCACGGGGCGCCTCGTCCACTCCATCGCGTACGCGAACGTGGTCGCCGACCCGCTGCCTGCGCTCGATCCGGCTTCGCCCGCCTTCTTGCACGACAACGCAGTATTCCTGATGCGCCGCTGGGGACACGCCGCGCTCGAGCAGGCCATCGTCCGTGACGAGATCCTCTTCGCGGGCGGCCCTGACATCGGCGGCCCCGGGCTTCGTGGGATGCAGGTCGAGGCGTTCGACATCTTCCGGCGCAACGGCGAACCGCTCCCGCTCGCGATCGACGCCATCGGCCTCTCGCCCGACGGCCCGCTCGCGCGCAATTTTCGCGACGCGGAGGGGCCGCTCCTCGCCGACAACCTCGCGAAGGCGTTCGTCCCTCCGCAGACGCTCGTTCCGGGGACGCTGACCCCCGACATTCTCGACGTGCTGGAGCGCATTCGCGGGCTCCCGGTAATCGACGTCGAGAGCATCGGCCGGACGTTCGAGGTGGAGCTCGCGCCGCGCCCGCTTGTCGTCGAAAATCCGTTCCTCTCGGTGCGCGCGGCGCTCCTCGACGAGGGGCCCTTCTCGTGGGTGGAGCTCCGGGAACCCGTGCTCGGCGCGAACCACCTGATGCCGCGCGTCATCCTCGTTCCGAGGTTCCAACTGAGCCACTACGACCTATCGCGTTGGTACGGGCTCGGTGTGCCGCACTACGTCGACCTCTTCGACGCACCGCTCGCCACCGCCGTCTATCCGTTCGACAAGCGTGAGCTCTTCGTGACCTACGCCGCGAACGACACGCGCCCGCTCTCGTATTTTACGATCCACGGCCGCTGAAATCGTCGGCTATCTACTCAAAATTACTTCTCTTAACGGAACGCGCCCGCGTCGACCCGCGCCCGCCTCGAACGGGGAGGGGAGCGGCGCACCTCGGCCGGCGTATCCATTAGAGGTCGGGCAGATTTTTCGTCGTCCCTAGATCTGCCCTCCCTCGCTACCATGGGGGATCAAGGAAACCCGAGGAGGACGACCACTTCATGCCGCGTCACCAAGATCGAGATGCCTTCTTCGAAACACCTGCGAACTGGGTCGACCGAACCATCGTGGCCTACACCGCTCCTGTCGGACCCTCTAGCGACGCGGCGCCGAACTTCGTGATGACGCGCGAGGCGATTCGGGAAGCCGATTCGTTGCGGAGCCACGCCGACCGCCAGCTCCTCCAGCTCGGACGGCACCTGAAGGATTTCGATCTCCTCGAGAGCAAAGAGACCCAGCTCGGCGGGCAGCCGGCAATTTTTCTCCGGTACACTTGGATTGGTCACACGGGGCAGCTCGAGCAAACCGTGACGTTCGTGGAGCGCACGATCGAGACCGGCCGCGTCGCGACGTCGTTCACGACCACGGCGCCCGCGAAGGACGGTGCCTCGTCGCGGCCGCTCTTCGACGAGATCCTGAAGACGGTCCGCTTCGACACGCCGCCGCCCGTGCCGTCGGGCGGTCCGCCGCCCAGCGTCGCGCGACCCAGTCAGACCCCACAAGACCCGTCCGCGCCGCCCCTCGTCCCCATGCCCGGCTACCGCGGCGGTCGCCGCTGAAGAACGAATGACCCAAGCCCCCTCCCACCTCCATGCGTGCGTCGTCGTCCTCGGCGAGAGGAGCTCCACGTGAGCGACGTCCTCTTCGCCGCGCGCATGGGGGACAACGTCGGGAGCCACTCGTCCGGCTGGGGCGCGTTCTGGGGTCTCGTCGGCGGGCTCATCCTCGGGGCCATCATCGCGGCGGTCATCATCATCACCGCGCCGGTGAGCCTCACCATTCTCGCGGCCGTCGCCGTAGGCGCTGGAGCGGTGTCCGCATTCTATTTGGGCGGCTGGGCCGGCGAGCGACTCGGCGAGCACTTCGACGAAGATCACGTCAGCGGCTCGGTCTGCGGCGCGATCAAGAAGGGTTTGGAGACCGTCTTCATCGAAAACAAGATGGCCGCGCGAATGACCGATCCGGCCGGATGCAGCTCCAGCAGCCAGATCAAAGAGGGCGCGAAGTTCATCGGCATCGGGCAGCTCCCGGCGGCGCGTCACACGGACACGGTCACGTGCACCGGCCAGTGCCTGCCGCAGACGCAGTACACGTATTTGAACGGCCCCAAGGTCGCGAGCGACGTTCCTTACGAGGAGACGTTCGCGTCCAAGCTCCACAACATCGGCACCGCGCTGCACGACGTCGGAATGATCTTCGGAATGATCGGCCTCGGCGCCGCGGCGCTCACCGTGGTCGTGGGCGGCGTCGCCGCGGGGATGACGGCGGGCAGCATCGGCACGGGTCTCGGCGCGTTCTTCAAGGGGGCACTCCAGCTCGGCGCGGGGTTCGGAATTTTCAAGGGCGGCTCGTACCTCGGCGGGGTAGGCGGCGCCGCGATCGACAGCGCCGCGGGCTACAGCGACCATCGCTTCGAGCAGTTCTTCCATACGAGCGGCGGTCTCGTCGCGGGTGCGGCAGGCGGCAAGCTCATGGAGGGGGGCGGCAAGCTTCTCGAAGGGTTCACCGGCGGCGGCAAGCCCGGCGTCGAAGTGCTCTCGCCCGAAGCACGGCCGATGCTCGAAGGACCCGCGGCGCGGGTGAACGAGCCGATCGAGATGGTCCAGAACTCGGAAGGCGTCTGGGTCATGAAGGGGACCGAGCCGGTCGGCACAGGCGGACCCCGGCTTCTCGAGGGCGGAACCGGCCCCAAGCTTCTCGAGGGCGGAACGGGACCCAAGCTTCTCGAAGGCGGAACCGGCCCCAAGCTTCTGGAGGGCGGAACCGGCCCCAAGCTTCTCGAGGGCGGTTCACCCGAGCCCGTCGCCGGAGAAGTGGCGCCTACTCCGCGGCCAAGCGCCGAAGAGATGCTCGCGAACGCCAACAACGTGCGACGCGCTTCGGATCAGGACGCAGTGTTCGAGCAGCTGTACGCCGACGGGCATCCGACGGCGGTCAACCCGGAGATGGCCTATTCGGTCATTCCGGACGAAGCGCTGCCGGGTGTGCTCGAGGGGGGTCTCAAGTCCGGCCGCGCGTTCGGCAAGCAAGGTGTCAACGCGGACAACATCTGGTTCGCCGAGGGAACGCCGTTCTACCGTGACGGCATCGTCCTCGCGATCCCCAAGGCGCGACTCATCGAGCTGGGGGGCGAGCCTGGAGTCGGCCTCAACGGGCAGAAGGGCGTCATCCGCTTCCCTCACGATGCGGCTCCCGAGGGGATTCCGATCGACGAATTTGCGATCGGTGAGGTGTACGGCAAGGGGTACGTTCACGAGATTTATCGGCCGCCGGGTTGGAAGGGCGAGATCGGACCGAAGCTCCCCGAAGTGCCGAAGGGGCTAGAGGACGCTCTTGGCGGTGGCGGAGGCGCGAAAGAAAACGCCTGCGCGACGTGCGAGGGCGCCGCCACGGCGCCGAAGGCCAGCGAGATTACGGCCGCCGAGGCAACGCCGCCCGCCCCGACGAAGCTGGCCGCGCGCATGAACGCGCTGCAAGAGGCCGTTGGCGGCGCGCCGCGCGCGCCGAACCGCGAGATCCTTCCGAACGAAGACGTCGCCCTCTTCTCCGCCGAGGGGCGCGCTGCGGTGGCCGCGCGGCTGCGGGCGAACCTCACGAAGGCGAATCCCGACATGCCGCCCGGCGAGCTCGATGCGCTCGTCGAACAGGGCACGAACAAGGAGCTGTCGCAAGCGTTCCGCGTCAGTCCTGACAGCCCCGTCCCCGACGACGTGGTGAGGTCCCCGGTTCCGGAGGGCGATCTCACGGTCACAAACCGGGCAGACCCCAACGGCGTCTACCTCTACACGGTGGACCAAGGCGGCCTGAACATCGCTCGCGAAGGGATTCCGTTTACCACCCCGCGCGGGAACGTCGTCCACAGCAACCTGAGTCCCCCGGACCAGGGCGCGTTTTCCGCCGGGGAAATGCGATTTGTCCACGAACCTGGCGCACAACCCGAAGCGATCATCAACGGAGGTTCTGGTCGCTATGGGCCTCGAAGCCCCGAAGAGTGGGCTGCAACGATCGAAGTCTTCGAGGCCGCGGGGATCAAAGTACGGCCCGTCATGCCCTACAATGGCAGGTGACCCCACGTCATGAGTTCTCCCCTCTGGATGATCATCCATGCGTTCGGCTCGGCCGCGCTGCCCGAAGCGTTGTCGAACGCGGACATGCAGGTCGAGGTGCCTGCGCCGGAGATCCAGTCGATCGCGGGGCGATCGACGCTGCGTTACTTCACGGACGGCAAGCGCCTCTGGGCGGATCCGGCGAGCTCGGCCAGCGACATCTCGGCGCGGGAGGCATTCGACCGCTTCGGTCTCCAACGCCTGTACGAGGCGCGAGAATACGGTTCGTCATGATCGGCTTTCCAAGAGGCGCAGCCGGCCTCTGACCGTTGCCGCGAGCCTCGAGCGCGACGGTCCGTCTTGATGCTGACTCCGAGCCGCTACTACACCGCGCCGGCGGCCCGCTTCGCGCGCTTGCGAACGTCGACGTGGAGCGACGGGTCGCCCTGGATTTGCGTGAACGAGGCGCGGGCCTCCACCTTCTTGCCGGTGCGCGCGTACGCCTCGGCTTCGTTCCAGCGCAGCTTCCAGTCACGCGCGCCCATGTCCTTCATGGCCTGCGAGTCCTTGATGATCTCTTCGTACTTGGTCTGTCGACCGAGTTCGGTCCAGTACTCCGCGCGGAGCTCGTCGTCCTCGGGCGCGAGGGTGATCGCCATCCTGTAGAGCTCGAACGCCTCGTCGTACGAGTTCACCTGCAGCTTGGCGCGGGCGAGCGAGCGCCATGCGCCGGCGGAGCTGCCGTGCTTGTCGGCGAACGCGAAGAGGGCGGGGATGCACTCTTGCACCTTGGAGATGTCGTCGCGATCTTTGCCAACCGGCCAGAACGCAAGGTCGAGGGCGACGAGGTTGCCGGGATCGAGCTCGAGGGCCTTTTGCACCTCCGCTTTCGCCTCGTCGAATTGCCCCTTCGCCGAATGCGCCTGCGCGAGCTCGACGCGCGCGATCGAGGACTGCGGATCGTGCTCGGCGAACGCCTTGGCGGCGGCGATCGCCTCGTCGATCTTGCCGAGCGCGCGGAGCGCTTGGACGCGCGCGGCCTCGGCGCGCTCGTGCGGTTTTTGGCTGGCGACTGCGGCGCGCTCCGCGGCAGCGAGGGCGACGGCGTGGCGACCCTCGGTGGAGTGATAGCCGGCTTGCTCGAGGTAATACGCGGTGTCGCGCGGCGCGGCGTCCCACACGGTCTGCAAGTAGTCGACGAGCGAGTCGGCGCGCACGTACGTCAGTGACGCCGCGTCCTTCGGGTTCTCGTAGACGGCCACGAGCACGCCGAGCTGCTTCAGCATGTCGAGCGACGCTTGATGATCGGGCTTGGCCTCGAGCGCGAGGACCAGCTCATCGACGGCGTCGTCCCGCTTGCCCATCGCGGCGTGGAGCTGCCCGAGCGTCGAGTGGTAATCGGCCTCACCCTCGAACGTCGGGCGAATGCCCTCGAGGAGCTTCACCCCGCCGGCGTGGTCGCCCGTCGACGCGAGCGTCGAGCCGAGGTTCATCTTCGCGGCGTGGTCGTCGGGATCGAGGTTGATGATCAGCTTGAGCGTCGAGATCGCGGTCTTGAAGTCTTCCTTTGCGAACGCGTTGTGGGCTTTCGTCCACAAATCCACCTTGCTCAGGTACCGATCGTACGACTTGGCGAGGTCCGGATTCTCGGTGCGCCACGAGGCGGGGGCGACCTGAAGGAACGAGGTGACCCACTTCTTGAGTTGGTCGGGCTGGAGGCCTTTTTCGGCCATCGCCTCGAACTCGGCTTTGCTCGGGACCGGGATCTTCGCGGGGACCCCCTGACGTCGCGCAACCTTCTCTTCGAGACCGACCAGCAGCCAACCCTCGCCCTCGCTCATGGGACCGAAGGTATCACGGCTCAACGCGTGCTCAACGAGTTGGTGGGATCGGCGCCGGACGCCACGCGAGGTCGACATGGGTCACCTTGCCGCGGGCGATCTCGACGAGGCGCGTCTTCGCGTTGGGGCCGTCGGTCTTCACTTCGTGGGTGCCTTCGGGGAGGCTCACGCTGAGCTTCGGGCCGTGTCCGCGCGGTGCGCCATCGACTTGGATCTCGAGGCCGTCGGCGGCGGAAACGTCGAGGAGGCCCTGGGCCGGCACGGAGGCTTGCGAGAGGGTCGTCGCGGGGCGAGCGGCGGCGGCGCGCGGCGGAGGTGCTGCGACGGTCCAGCGCACGCCCGCACCTGCGACGACGGCGACCGTGGCGACGGCGACCGCGACGCCGATGCGCTTCACTTTGCGGCGCGTTTCGGGGCTCGGCGGCCTGTTGGTCACGCTGGTCGCGGGCGGCGCAGCGTCGCCGTCGCGACCCTCGCGGAGATGCATCGCCGGCATCGGCACGTCGAACGCCGATGAAGGCGCCACGGGCATCGAAAGGCTGCCGAAGCTGGGCAGACCCGGAGGAGGCGAGAGGGTGAAGGGCGTCGCCGGAGGAGGGGGGAGGGAAGGGAGAGGGCTCGCGAAGGTCGGCGGCGGCGGCGGTGGCGCAGGCGGCGGCAGGAGAAGCGCCGGGGGAGGTGGCGGCGGCGCCACGACGAGAGGGCGCGAGTGCTGCGGGTCTTCGAAGGTGATCGGGACGGAGATCGAAGGCTCTGGCACGGCGAACATGTCGGGCATGTCGTGCCGGATCGCGGACGCGGTCATGGTCGCGGTCGCGGTCAGGGTCGCGATCGCGGTCGGGGGCGCGGAGATCGGGAGCGGCAAGAGAGGTGTGAGGGTCACGAGTCCCGGCGAAGGCACCGGTGCAGGCGGTGCGGCCTTCTCGACGACGATCGGCGCGGGCGCGGCGAGGATCGCGCGCTGGCGACGGAGCAGAAGAGGGAGCGTCGTCTCCTGCACGGCGACGGTCGCGGGCGGCTCCGGCGTCGCAGGCGGCGTCGGGAGCGTCGCGTGCGTCGGCAGCGTCGGCGCGGCCTCGAGGAGCATCGCCGGACGTGGCTCGTGGAGGTGCGGGCTCTCTTCGCGCACCGCGGTGACGAAGCCTTGGCGGCAGAGGACGACGAGGACCTCTTCGAGCGCGGCGGCGTCGCAGTCGGCGCGATGAATCATCGCGCGCGGGGACGAGCCGCCGGTGAGACGCTGCGCGATCTCCTTGGATTTTCCCGTCAATCGTGCGACCGCGTGGGCGACGTCTTGATCGAAGCGGACCTCGGCGACGTTCGGCAAATGGGCGCCGCGCGCCGCCGCTGCGAGCGCGCGCGAGGCACGAACCGCGTCGACCACGAACGCGACGCCGCAAGGGCTCACCGCTTCGGCGCGCGCGTCCTCGATCGTGAAGGTGCCGCTCGAGACGCCGAGGGCCGTCGCGATCGCGCGCGCGCCGTGCTCGATGCGTCCGTCGGGCGAGCGCCGGATCACGCGCCGCAGGGCGCCGCCCATCACGAAGAGCTCGTGGGTGAACGCGCCGTCACGGATGGCGATGCGCACGCTGCGCGCGGTCTCTTGCGCCATGCCGAGGAGACGGAGAACGGTGACGGACTCGAGCGAGCCCGTAAGCGTGCCGCCGGCGCGGAGGCGGGCGCGAAGTCGGGCGTGCGGTGCCAGCAGCTCCGCGGCCTTCGTCGTGAGCTCCTCGGGCGTCGCCGACTTGGAGAGCAGCGCGGCGGTAATCCCCGCCTCACGAGCCTCTTCGAGCCGCTCCTCTTTCCATGATTGCAGGAGCACCGGAACATCGCGCGCGGCCGGATCGGAGCGCAAGGCACGGACGAGCGCGCCGCCGTCCAGATCGCGCATTCCCAGGTCGGCGAACACGAGATCCGGCACGCTCCGATCGACGTCGAGCGCGCGCGCGAGCGTCGCTTGGCCGCTCAGCGCCTCGTCGACGTGGGCGCCCATCTTGCGAAAGTGGTCCGCGACGAACCAGGCGACGACCGGATCGTCGTCTCCTGCGACGAGGCGCCGCGCGATGAAGAGCATCGGCGTGGGGATCGGCGGTCCGGAGGCTGCGGTCGTGACGACCGGTGCCGCCTTGGGGGCTGCGCGGCGCACCGGCGGCGGCGGGAGCGTCCCGATGCGCAGCTCGTTCGGCACCGTGTGCCCGCGGCGTTGCTCGACCGCGTCTTGCGCCGCGCCGCGCACGGCCGAGCCGGTCGCCGGCTTGGTGAAGGTGCGTGTGACCCCGAGCGCCAGATATCTCGCCACGTCGTCGCGCGTCTCGAAGCGCCCGATCGCGAGGATCGGGACGAGCTCGGTTCGCGCGTCCTCGACGAGCGCCGCGACGAACGCGTACGCGCCGGGAAGATCGGCATCGATCACGAAAACATCGGGAATCATCGGGTGAAGCGTCGCCCAGACGTGGCTCGGATCCTCGAAGCGCGCCGAGGCGAACGACGTCGTCGCGACGCGCTCGGGCCGCAAGAGATCCTCGATCGTCGCGTCCCCGAGGACGATCGCCGTGATCGGCTCGGTCCCGTCGAGGCGCGGCATCCCCGCGAGCGGAAGCGCGTCTTTCTGCGTGAGCGTAGGCAGCTCGTCGAGGAGCTCGTCGAGCGTCTGGAGATCGAACGTCGTGAGCTCGTCGGCCGCCTCGAGCACGCTCTGCGCGTCGCAGATGCGCACGGCCATCGTGAAGAAGCCCACCGTCCGCGCCGCCGCCCCGAGCGCGTGCAGGCGCCGCTGCACCCGCGAGCGCGTAGATGGCGAGTCGGGGGCCTCACGCAGGGCCTGGACGGCCGCGCGCAAGACGAGGATGCGCTCGGCGAGGGAGGCCTCGAGCCCAGGGTCGCCTTCGGCGAGGAATCGTTCGTCGCTACCCATCACCTTCCAGCGGTTAACACGGGTCAACAAATGTGGGCCAGTTTCGGGTATTCCCTGCCCATGCGCCTTCGCGTGGTGCTCGCGATGGCGGTCCTCCTCGGGGCCCCAAAGGCCGGTTTTGCCGCCACGCCGTTCGAGGACCCGTACGATCTGCCGGAGGCGCCGCGTCCGCCGACGTTGCCGGAGCTCACGCACCGGGACGTCGAGGCGACGATCGAGGCGACCGTCGGGGTGCTCTACCCCAAGCCGGCGGCGGGCCCGGGCTGGACGAAGCCGGCGACCGAGTACGTGCAGCGCCTCAACGTCGAGGTCCCGCTCGGCCTTCGCCGGTGGTTCGTCGGCTCTACGTACGAGACGGCGCTCGGCTCCGACCCGTCGCGCGGTGGCCCCGCCAAGCTGGTCGGCGGCAACCTCGAGGCGTATGGGCGCACCGTGTGGGCGACGCGCACGGGCCTGTCGTTCGGCGGCGGCCTCGGCTTCATGTTCCCCGTCACCGCGTTCGACGAGAACAGCCCGGCGTCGCGCGTCACCGGCGGCGCCGCGGCGGTGCGGCCATGGGACTTCCAGTTCTTCGAGAAGGACGCCCTCACCGCGCGCCCGTTCATCGACCTTCGCCTCCTCGACGGTCGCTTCGTCGTCCAATTTCGCGAAGGCCTCGACTGGTCATTCCTTCGCGGGAGCGCGACGCGCAGCTCGCTCTCGGCGATCACGGCGCTCTACGTCGGCTACAAATTCGGTGACGTGCTCGGCGTCGGCCTCGAAGCCTTCGAGCTCTACTTCATCGAGGGGCAGGCGCTCGACGACGCGCGCGCCTTCTTCGCCGTGTCGCCGAGCCTCCGCCTCATGACGCCGGTGGTGCAGCCGTGCTTCTCGTTCGTGTCGACGATCGCCGACCCGCTCTACCCGTCGTCGGCGAACGCGATTGCGTTCCGTGCGGCGCTCACCGTGCTCTGGGATCCGACGACGCGCACGCTCGAAAGCGACGAGCGCGGCAAGAAATAGGCTTTAAAAATAGGCGAATCAGCGCGCGCGCGTGGTCCACGTGCCGGGCGGGTAGTGGGCGTCGGCCTTGTCGAACGCCTCGATGGAGAGGTGGATCGCGGACCAGGTGTCCGGCGCCCAGCGACCGAGCTCGGCGTCGACGCGGGCGCCCGTGCGCGCCATCAGCTCGTCGATGCGGGCGCGCATCTCGACACGCGGGAAGTCGCCGCGGCGCATCTCGGCGACGACGGTGCGCGGGCGCCACGGCTCGCCGCGACGCGTCCGCACCTTCCCATCGAAGCGGCCCTTCGCGATCGCCGCGCGCCACGCAGCGGGCTTCTTGACCTCTTTGAGCGGCACCCGATCGCCGAACACCGTCGCGAGGGCACGGGCGGCCGCGTCCGAGAGCTCGTCGTCGCCGAGGTGGTGGCAGAGGAGCGCCCACGCCGTCGGCGCGCCGAACCGCGCGATCGCCGAGACGAGCGCGGGCGACGCGGGCTCTTTCGCCGCCAGCTGATCGAAGAGCTCGAGATCCTCCATGCCTCCTGCGAGGACGAGCACCTCGAGCGCGAACGGCCCCAGCCCGGCCGCGCGACCGCTACGCACTTCGAAGTACGGCTCGGGCCGCCCCCACACGAGGAGCTGCCGCGCGGCCGGCCACGCGACGCCCATCTGCGGACGGCCGACGAGCGGCATCAGGAGCGGCAAGCCCACGGGAGGCGGGATCGCCGCGCACGCGCGAACCGCGGCCCCCACGACGGCGGGGTGCGCGTCGGCCAAGTGCGGGCGAATCTCTTCGACGGACAAGGGCGCACGGCGCGCGAGGGCCTCAAGGGCGACGGCGCGCGAAATTGGGCTCGGCGACGCGAGCAGGTCGCGCGCGAGATCGGGCACGTTGGAGTGCGGCGCGACGAGGAGCGCCTCGGCGAGCGGAATCACGAGTCCGTCTTGGTCCGGCGGGAGCGCCTCGATTTCTCGAAAAATTGCCTCGAGAACGTCGATCCCGTCGAGGCACGCAAGCGCGAGGGCCACGCCTTGCGCCTTCCACGGATGCTCGGCGTTCTCGCGCCAGAACGAGACGAGCGATCGCACGACGTCGCCGCCGGAAATCGCGAGCGCGTCGAGCTGCGTGAAGAGCTGCGCCTCGTTGTCGGCGAGCTCGTGCATCGGACGTTCGACGCGGTGGCGCGTGAGCATTCCGATCGTGTCGGCGCACTGGAGCACAATCTCGCCGCGCACGACGCCCTCCGGCTCGGCGGCGCCTGCGCCCTTTCGGACGATGAACGGACCGTCGGCAGGGCGCTTCGCCTTCACGCCGGGAAAAACGAGCGGTGCGACGTCCGGCACGGCGTCGCCGTCGTCGGCCTTCGCGGAGAGGAGCGCGGTCGGATCCGGAAACGTGCCGTCGAACGCGTCCCGCGCGGGCGTGAGGAGCTGCGCGCGCTCGCGGGTCGCATGGAACGGCGCAGCGCGCGCGGTCCGTCTCGCCAGGGTCGCGAGCGCGTGCGCGCGGTGGTCGGTCACGGGCGGCCTCCTGTGAGGAGCGCGGCGCCGCGCACACCGTCGGGCGAGATCGCCCACGCCAGGAAGGGCGCCGTCGCCACCTCGCTGCGATCGGTCGCCGCGTGGGCGTGCACCGCAACGCCGTACACCGCGTTGGCGAGCCCCGACGCGGCGCCGAGCCGCCCGACGTGAAGCTCGAGGCACCGAAAATCGGCGTCGAGCACGAACCGATCCGACGCGCGCGCCGATGCGAGCTGAAACTCGTCGCGCCGAAGGAGATCCACACGCCACGGCCCATACGCGGCGCGCGGGCGCGGTTTCTCGGGGAGCTGTCGCAGCGCGACGACCATGGCCGCGCCGTCCACGGCCTCGTCGTTGTCGTCGTGCGACGTCCCTGCCGCGATGGCCGCGCCGTCGATCGTGCCGAGCAGTGGTGCGCTACGTCGACGCGCCTCGGTCGGATCCATGAGGACCATCGCGGCCGCGCCCTCCGAGAGCGGCGGCGGATCGAAGTCCCAATAGCTCGGCGGAAAACGCACGCGCTCCTCGAGCGCCGCCGGCGCGACGTACGAGTCGACCGCGACGACGAGGACCGCGCGCGTTCCTCCGGCGATCAGCTCCCTCGCCTCGCGCAAGGCCCCGAAGGCTCCTGCGTCGCCGAAGTACTTCTTCACGTCGCCGTGCACCGACGCGTGCTTCTCGAGCCGCGCCGCCGCCAGCGCATCGAGGCCCGGCCGCGGCTTGCTCGTGCACAGAAGCACCGCGGTCTCGCGCGGCGTCGCCCACGCGGCGATGCTCGCGAGCGCCGACGCGATCGCACGCTCTCCCAGCGCGGCGAGTCGGTCTTCGAGCGGCGCCGCGGCGCCCAGCCACCTGCAAAAATTCACGTCCACGCGCACGCCGTCGTGTGTCTCGAACGGCGACGCAGGCGGCGACGGAACGCTCGCGCGCAAGAAAAACGCGTGCTCGGCCGGCGTCGCGCCGAACGGCGTCACCAAGCCCATGCCGACGATGGCGACGCTCATGAGTGGACGGTCTTCGACGACTGCTTCGAGTCGCCGGTGATCGTGATGTCGCTCGCCTCGACGAGCACGCCACCCGGCGAGGCCGCGACCTTGGAGCTCCCGACGATGAAGGTCACGGTCGACCCTTCCATCGTGAGCGCGCCGCCGACCTTGAGCGTGAGCTTGTCGGCAACGACCACGTGATGCGGTCCGTCCGAGCTCGATTTCAACGCGCCCGCGATCGAGGTGGTGAGCGTGCCGGTGACGACGCGCTGGATCTTGCCGTCGCTCTTCACGTGGAGCGCGCCGAGGGTCTCCGCCGACGCGCCTTTGATGTTCTGGACGTACGCCTTCGTCTTGGTGAGGTGACTGCCGCCGATCACGAACGAAGACGCGCCGGTGGTCTTCCAACCAACGTTGCCCGGGGTGACGACGCCGTAGGCCGCGCCGATCATCTCGGTCATCGTTCCCTTGACCATCTGATTCCTGTGCCCCGGTCCCGGACCTTGCGCGGCGCTCGTGTCGGTGACCGCCGCGCCGGCGCCGCCGCCTGCTTCTGCGCTGCCCGCAGGACCCGGCTTGTCCTTCCACGGCGCGGGCGCCGCGGCGTCTTGTACGCTCCCCAGCAACGCTTCGCCGCCCGGCACCATCCCCGCCGCCATTCCGACGGCGCCCATTCCGAGGGCTTGCGCCGCGCCTTTTACGCCGCCGGCTTTGTATCCCTGGTACGCGCCGAGCGCGAGGCCTCCCGCCGCCGACAAATACGGCCCGACGCCTTTGATGCCGCCCAGCCCGGACAGCGCTGCCGCCGTCGCGAGGTTCTGGATGCCGGTCACCGGATTGCCGACTTGCTCGAGCAGCGCCGCGCCGATCGTGATCGTGTCGCTCGCCACGGCTGTCGCAAAGTTCCCCTTCACGAAGATGTGCTGCTCGGCGCCGACCGTCGCCGTCTGCGACGCCATCTGCGTGAAGTACGCCTGCGTCACCGACAGCGACTCCTCGGCGCCGACCGAGCGCGAGAGGTTGCCGCCGACGCTGTGGTTCTCCACCTTCGCCGTCTGGATGTGCGCGTCGTGCGCGACGGTCACCGTCTGGTTCTTCGCCGCGACCGTCACCATGTGCTGCCGGCCCGAGGCGTCGTCGAACGTGATCGCGTTCTTTGCTTTGGCGCCGGGGGAGCTGGCGGTTTGAATCGCCGTCATCGTCTTGTTCGCGGGCAGCGACACCGGCGGCGGTTGACGCGCGTTGTACGTTCGCCCGAGCACGTACGGGCGATCGGGATCGCCGTCCTCGAACATCACGAGGACCTCCCACCCAACGCGCGGGATCACCATCGAGCCAGGCATGCTCGACTGCATCACGCGCACGAAGAGGCTGCTCTTGTCGTCGGTGGGACCGCGCCGATCCCAGTAGAAGCGAACCTTCACGCGTCCCTGCGCGTCGGTGTGAATCTCCTCGTCAGGCGGGCCGGTCACGACGGCCGAGTGCACGCCGAGCGCGCGAGGGCGCTTCGTAAGGAGTGGCAGCCGGTACGGCGTGGCGAGCGGGATCGCTTCGATGCGCAGGCGGTGCGCGTTGTCCTCGGCGTTCCACGCGTGCTCGACCTGCACGAGGAACAGATCGCCCGTCGGCGGCGCGATGCCTTTGTAGCTCGGCGCTGCTTCGAGAGTGCAGCGCGCGCCGGGGTGCAGCACGGGGACGTTCGTGCGGAACGTCACCACGGATGCGGTCGCGCGCTCGGCCTCGAGCCGCGTCGCGGCGTCTTTCTTGCCGGCGTCCGAAGTGAGGAAGCTCGCCGCCCCGCGGTAAATCTCGACGCCTTTCTCGATCGACGTCCCCCCTGTCGCGACCCCTTCGAGCGCGAGCGCCGGCTTCATCGGATCGTACGCGCGCAGCGTGATCTTCCCGGGCCGCCGCCGCCGCGCCTCGCGCACGTCGTACACATGCCCGTGCTCGGTCTCGACACCCTCGCGCTCCTCGACGACGAGCGGATCTTTCTGCGCAGCCTTGGCCTTGGGGGAGCTGTCCTCGAGGATGAAATGCTCGTGGTCGTCGACGAGCGCGAAGCGGAAGTAGAGCCCCTCTTCTTCGCAGATGCGCCGCACGAACGCCGCGTCGGTCTCGTCGTACTGCGTGACGTACTCGCGCTTGGGGTGGGTTCCCGTCAGGTGCGTCTCGACGTCGCTCGACAGATAGCCGCCGCCCTCGAGCACCTTCTTGACGATGTCCGGCACGCTCAAGTGCTGGAAGACATCCGACCGCCGCGCGAGCTCGAGCCGCGCGAAACGCGAGCGCATCGAGATTCGGTATTCGCGCGCGGCGTCGGCGCCCGACTGGAGGCGCGTCGTCGCCGACCAGACGATGCCAGGGATCCACCGATGCCCTTGCGGCGTGTCGATCCCGAGCGCGCAGGCCTTTCCGAGGATGGCCTTGGTGTCGATCGGCTCGCTCGCGGCCGCCAGGATCTCGAAGGCGTCGGCCTCGCCGAGGCGCTCGCGCCCGGACACCTCCAGGCACCGCACCGTCGCTGCGTCGTTCTCGAAAACGAGCGAGACCGGCATCAGGCCGCCGACTTCTCGTGTGTCTGGCGTCTCATTCTTCTGCTGCGTGTGCTCCCGGCGTCATGATGCCATATCATCCCCTTCGTCGTAGGCCTGCGATGGGGGGCGCGCTTGTCGTCCAAATGGACGACTTGGGGTCTTTCCAGGTCGGGTTAGGTTGAAGAGTCTCGTGGAGGTGCCGTGACCCATGTCGTGAGCGTCGAAACCGCCGGGATCGGTGTCGTCGACGTCGTCGCCCTCCGCGGTCGGGAGGCGATGAACGCGCTGACGCCGCTTTTTGCGGAGATCATGCTGCCAGAGCCGGCCACCGAGGCCGATTTGGTCCGCAAGGGTGCGACGCTTCGCCTCGCCGATGACGAGGAGGGGAGCGGCCGGAGCCTTGCGCTCGTCATCGCCGACATCGAGGCGCAAGGGTCGCAGCCTCGTGGCCATCGCTACACCCTCACGCTGATGCCCCCGGGCTGGCTCTTCTCGAAGCGCAGCGCGAGCCGAGTCTGGGTCGAAAAGACGACCCGCGAAATCGTCGACGAGCTCGCGGCCGGTGCGCACGTACCGCTCAAGTGGCGCCTCACGGGCGCATACATGAAGCGCCTCCAGTGCGTGCAGATGAACGAGCTCGAGTGGACGTTCATCGAGCGCCTTCTCGCCGACGAGGGCATCGCCTACTACTGGGACACGACCGACGACGGCCCGGTCTTGGTCCTCGCCGACGCTCCCGGCTCGCACGACGGCATCGAGGGCGGCCCCATCCGCTACCGCGGCGCGACGGGCATGAGCGGCGCGGCGACGTTCTTCGATCTCGAATCGACGCGCGAAGTGACCAGCACCGCGACGCACCTGCGCGAGTTCGACGTTCGCCAGCCCACTGTGCTCATCGAAGGGAAATCGGGGACCGGAGACCTCGAGGTCTTCGAGTTCCCGGCCAACGTGCTCGACGAAGGCGCGGCGAAGAAGCGCGCGAAGGTTCGCCTCGAGCAGCTCCGTCGTGACGAGCACCGCCTCATCGGCCAGGGCGACACGCTGCGCCCACGCGCGGGGTTCTGGATCGAGATCGAGGGCTGCTCCGACTCCGACGCCGACGGAAAGCTCCTCGTCGTGTCGGTCGATCACGACTACCAAAAGCCGATCCCCGGCGACCCGCGCCCGCACCCCTACGAGTCGCGCGTCGTCATGGTACCGCTCGACACGCAGACGTATCGCCCCGCGGCGCCGCGCTCGCCTCGCTTCTCCGAGCTCGAGCCCGCCGTCACCACCGGCCCGGCCGGCGAAGAGATCCACGTCGACGATCTCGGCCGCGTGAAAATTCGAATGCCCTGGGATCGCTCGGGCGTCGCCGACGATCACTCCTCGGCGTGGGTGCGCTGCCTGCAAATCGGCATGGGCGGATCGATGCTCCTCCCGCGCGTCGGCTGGGAGGTCCCCGTCGCCTTCGCGTACGGCAACCCCGACGTCCCGATCGTCCTCGGCCGCTCGTACAACGCGAAGGCGGTCGTCCCCTACGGCCTCCCCGCCGCCGCGATGAAGACGACGCTCCAATCCGCGACGTCGCCTGGCGGCGGCAGCACGAACGAGATCCGCATGGACGACTCCGGCGGCAAGCAGGAGGTCTTCGTCCACGCGAGCAAGGATCAGACGGTCCAGGTCGGCGGCAACTCGACGACCAAGATCGGCAACGACGAGATCTACGACGTCGGCCTGTCGCACTCGGTCGGCGTAAAGGGCTCACACAAGCACCTGGTCGGCGCCAAGCAGAAGATCGCCGTCGGCACCGAGCACGTCCTCACCGTGCAAGGCTCGCGCACCGAGTCGATCGGCGCGATGGAGCGCATCGACGTCACCGGCAACCTCAGCGTCGTGTCGAAGTCGTCGTACACCGAGACGGTCGGCGCGCTGCACGGCCTCGAGTGCAATCAGGCCAACACCACCGTGAAAGGCGCATTTTCCCAGGCGGTTGGCGGCTCGATGAGCATCGCGGGCGGAATGAGCGTCGGCGAGAACGTCGCGGCGATGCGCACCGAGCAGGTCGGCGGCGCCCGCGTCATCGCGACGACCGGCTACGTGGAGAACGTGACCGGCGCCAAGACGATCACCGCCGGCGCGACGAGCGACAAGGCGGCGCAGGACCTCGTGACGAAATCCACTGGCGCGTCGTCCCTCACGGCGGCGAGCTTGGACATGTCGGCGAGCGGTCCGGTGGTCTTCAAGGCAACCGAGGTGACCTTCGAGGTCTCCGGCTCGCTCACCGCCGGAGCGCTGTCCCTCGCCGGCTCCACGTTCAAGGCGACGAAGGGGACCACGAAGGTCAAGGGCACCATCAAGCGCCAGGGGGAGACGAAGATCGAATGAGCGGCCCCGTCGTCCTCTTCACGCTCGAGATCGAAGGGACCGAGGCGGTCTCTTGGAAAATCTCGCGACTCCAGGGGATGGAGCGCGTGCACGCGCCGTCGCGTCACGTCGTCATCGCGCGCGCGTTCACGGGCGGCGAGCCGGCCGACCTCAAGCTCGAGGACCTCATCACGAAGAAGGCGCACCTCACGTGGTCATCGGGCATGGACTCGCGCACGATCGACGGCGTCGTGGAGGAGGTCTCGCGCGACGCCGTCGACTACGAGATCGTCGTCGTCCCGCGCGTGGCGCTGCTCGCCGATTGCGTGGATCACAAGGTCTTCCTCGAGAAGGACGCGGTGGCGATCGCGACCGAGGTCCTCCAAGAGCACCAGATCCGCCTCGACGCGAAGGTCACGCGCACGCTGCCCAAGCTCGCGCAGTGCGTGCAGGCGTTCGAGAGCGATCTCTCCTTCGTCTCGCGCATCCTCGCCGACGAGGGCGTCGCATGGTTCGTGTCGCCCGACGAAGAGGACGTGGTCGTCGCCACCGACGACGCCAACGGTTACACGGTCGTCGCCACCGGCATGGACGTCGCCGAATCGGGTGGCCTCGTCGGCGAGAGATCCGTGCATGGTGCAACCGTCGCGAACCGCGTCGTCCCCGACAAGGTCACGCTCGGCGACTACAACTTCGAGACGCCGCTCGTCGAGCTGCGCGCGTCGTCCGGCTCGGGCGATCTCGAGGCGTACGACTACCCCGGCCGCTTCGCCACGCCCACCGAGGGTCGCACCCGCGCCAAGCTGCGCCTCGAGGAGCTTCGCGCCAGGGAGCGCGTCCTTACCGGCGAGACCACTGCGCGGGATGTCTCCGCCGGCTCGATCGTCTCGCTCTCGGGCGCGGTGGAGGGCGATTGGCTCGTCCTCCAGGTCGCGCATGAAGGGCACGACACGCTCGACGCCCGCGACGAGGACGACGCCGAGCACGCCCGGCGCCCGTACACCGCGCGCTTCGTCGCGATCCCCAAGGCGACGCCGTACCGCCCCGACCGCATCGCGCCGCCGCGCATGGAAGGCGTCGAGAACGCGATCACCACCGGACCGCCGTCGCAAGATCTCCACACCGATCAGTACGCGCGCGTCAAAGCGCAGCTCCGATGGGATCGCCTCGGAAAGAAGGACGACAAGAGCTCCACTTGGGTCCGCACGCTCCAGCCTCCGACCTCCGGCGGCTTCATGCTCCCGCGCGTCGGGTGGGAGGTGCTGCTCGGCTTTGTCGGAACTTCCGCCGACGCGCCCGTCGTCCTCGGCCGCCTCCCCAACGGCGTCGCCGTGCCGCCCGAAGGCTTGCCGAAGAGCAAGACGATGAGCGGCTTCGGTTCGCTGACGACTCCCGGCGGCGGCACCAAGAACATGATCCGCATGGACGACGCCGCCGGCTCCGAGGCGTTCGACGTCGTCGCGTCGTACGATCTCAACGAGAAGACCGAGAACGACAAGCTCGTCCAGATCAAGGGCAACGAGGTCGATCAGGTCGGCGTGAACCGCACGCACATCGTCGGCAAGGCGCACGTGCTCACGGTCGTTGGAAGCCAGACGCACACCGTCGGCGCGAGCCGCGACCTCACCGTCAGCGCGAACATGAACGTGAGCGCTGCCGCGGAGTCGATCACGATCGGAGCGGCCCGCATCTTCAAGGTTGGCGGCGACTCCAGCATCCAGTGCGCCACGTTGTCGCGCACGATCGGCGGCGCCAAGATCGAGTCGGCGATCGAGCACCAGACGCGCGCGGTCACCGGCGCGTCGACCATCGTCGTCGGCGGCACGTGGGCGTGCATCGCCGGCAAGCACGCGGGGGTCTCCGTCGGCGGCGTCAACAACGAGACCATCGGCGGCCCCAAGTCGGTCAAGACGAAGAAGGACTACGCGCTCACGGTGAAGGGCAACCTCCGCCAGACGCTCGCCTCGCGCAAGGCGACCGGCGGCAGCAAGATCGTCGACGTCTGCGAAGCGTCGTCCACGATCGAGATCAGCGGCGCGGCGAAGATCAAGGGAGCGGACGTCATCGTCGTCGCGTCCGACAAGATCACGGTGAAGGCGGACGGCCTCACCATCACCATCACCAGCAGCAGCGTGAAAATCGACGGGAAATACGACGGATCGGTAGGCGCCGTCGACGACGGCGACGAGACGTACGCATGAAGGAGAAGTCCATGGGCAAGCGCGCAGAGGCACCGGAGAGCAGGCGGGTCGCGGTCAAAAAATCGCTAGGCCCTGGCATGCATGCGGGCACGGTGGAGCTCGTCGCAGACGGGACGTACCGCGTCGCCCTCGCCGCCGGCGGCCACGTGCGGGCGCGCGTCGAGAAGGGTCTCTCGCCGCGCTTCGTCGAGAAGTGCATGCGCACCGGACAGAAAATGCTGCTGATGGACACGCCGCGCGGCCCGGAGATCATGGGCGCCTTGCATGCCCCGCGCGAGCTTCCCGGCGGCGAAGAGGATTCGCTCGATCTCAAGGGCAAGACGATCCGCATTCGCGCGAGCGAAGAGGTGCAGATCCAAGTCGGCAAGAGCATGCTCAAGCTCGACAAGCACGGCGCGGTGCGCCTCGAAGGTCGGCGGATGGTGATGGACGTCGCGGCGCTGCTCCGAATTCTTTCGGCGCGCGTGGAGCTTCCGTGATGGGGATGACCGTCATCAAGAACAAGACCGCGATTTCGACGACGTCGAGCCACCAGTACGTTGGCCCCCCCGCGGTCAGCAACATCCCGCCGATGACGCCGGCCACGCCGATCGGCGTCCCGGCGCCCTTTCCGTACATGGCGCAGTCGTCGTCGGGCTCCTCGACGGCGTCCAAGGTCATCGTCGGCGGAGGTGAGGCGGTCACCGATCAGAGCGTCGTGGACGTGATGCCGTCGCCCGGCAACGCGCCGTCGAACCCGGCGCCCATGCACGATCTCGTCACCTTGGTCGTCAACCAGAAGATCGGGATGATGTAGATGCCGCCGAAGACCGGCAAAGGCAACATGACCGCCACGCTCGCGTCGACGGGCGGCGCGAACACGGCCTCGGGGAAGGGGCCGGGTGCGACCAACAACAAGGCGGTCGGAGCCGGCGGCGGCGGCTCTGGCGCGAAAGGCAAGAAGGGCAAAGGGAAGAAGAAGGGGAAGAACGAGAGGAAGGTCGCTCACCCCGTCGAGGTCATCACCGGACAAGTCACCGACGAGGCGGAGGAGCTCGTTCTCCCGGGCCCGATTCCCGTCATTTGGAGCCGCAGCTACTGGTCGTCGTTCTTCGACGAGACGTCGCCGCTTGGTCGCGGTGGCTGGACGCACGCCCTGGATCAATGGATCGCGGTCCTGGAAGGCGAGCTCACCCTGCGCCTGCCCGAGGGGCGAAACCTCGGCCTCCCCGACGTCGAGGTCGGCGCCACCGCGCTCCTCCGCGGCGAGCACCTCTCGGTCACGCGCACGCACGACGAGCGCTACGAGCTGCTCGACCTCGAGGCGCGCACGACCAAGGTTTTCCAGTCGCTCGATCGCGGCGGAAAGTCGATGCTTCGCGAGATCAAGGACACGTGGGGCAACGCCGTCGAGCTCGTCTACGTCTCTGGCCGTCTCTCCACCGTGCGCGCCTTCACGCGCGAGCTCCGCCTCACGTACGACGCGAAGGGCCACGTCGTGCGCGCCGAGGCTTGGGCGGACGGGGCCGCGCAGCAGGCGATGGCGTACGCGTACACGAAGTACGGTGAGCTCGCCCGCGCGACCGATGCGCTCGGTCACGCGCAGCACTTCGCGTACGACGCGCTCCACCGCCTGGTGAAGAGCACGCTCGAGAACGGCGTCTCTTTTTACTACACGTACGACGACGAGACCGGCCGCTGCGTGCACACCTGGGGCGACGGCGGCATCCACGACGTCCAGATGACCTACGATCTCGACGCCGGCACCACCGTCGCGGCCGGCGAGGTGGTCAAGGTCTACACGTGGAAGAACGGCGCGCTCCTCCGCGAGGAGACGCCCGAAGGCGATCTCGCCACCGAGTACACGTACGACGAGGACGGCCTCGTCCTCACCGAGACGAACGCCGCCGGGGAGACGTGGGAGACGACCTACGACGAGCGCGGCAACCGTGTGAGGCTGAAGGATCCGGCGGGAAACGAGACCACCTGGGTGTACCGCGGCGATCTCCTGGTGCGCCGCATCACGGCCGACGGCCTCGTCACGTCGCTCACGAACAACTCGCAAGGATTCCCGATCGAGGTCCACGACGCGACGGGGCTCACGTACCAATTCGGCTACGATGGCGCCGGCCACGTCGTCTACTTCTATGCGTCCGAGGGGATGATCGGCTCGTGGTCGTACGACGAGAAGCACGACCTCGTGAAGGAGACCGACGCGCGCGGCGCGGTCACGACCTACACGTACGACGCCATGGGTCGTCCGGTCTCGCAGACGGACGCGCTCGATCACGTGCGCCGCGCGGAGTACGACGCGCTCGGTCGGCCGGTCGCCGTCCGACGCTGCGACGGCGCGCGCCTCCAGTTCGCGTACGACGCGATGGGCAACGTGGTCCGTCAGACCGATCCCATGGGGCGCGTCACGCGGATGGAGTACGCGGGCACCGGCGTCCTCGTTCGCCAGACGATGCCGAACGGCCAGGTGTGGACGTTCGAGTACGACGGGATGGAGCGCCTCCGCACCGTCACGAACCCCAAGAAAGAAGAGTACGAGTTCACGTACGACCGCGGCGGGCGGGTCGTGGAGGAGCGCACCTTCGATCGCCGCGTGCTGCGGTACGCTTACGACAAGGCCGATCGCCTCCGCCGCGTCGACTTCCCCGACGAGACTTACCGCGAGCTCACCTACGATCCGCTCGGGAACGTGCTCGAGGAGAAGACCCCGCACGGCCCGCAGAAATACGGGCGCGACAAGCTGGGGCGCCTCCTCGCCGCCGCGGTGATCGAGCACAACGGGAAGACGGTCGTCCAGTTCGAGCGCGACGCTTTCGGCCGCGCGGTGAAGGAGATCCAGAACGGCCTCGCGGTGTCGTCGACGTACGACGCATATGGGCGCCTCGCCAAGCGCGAGCTGCCCGGCGGCGAGACGACGACGTACCGCTACGACCGCGGCGGCGCGCTCATCGGCCTCACGCACGACGGCCACGCGGTGACGATCACGCGCGACACGCTCGGACGAGAGACGAAGACGACGTCCGGCCGCGCCGTGGAGGTGCTCTCGGCCTACGACGCGATGAGCCGCCTCGAGAGCCGCATCGCGAAGGTCGCTCATCGCGAGGGCGGCGTCGCGCACGGCGCCTTGAGCGAGCGCGCGTGGTCGTACGACGCCATCGGCCGCGTGACCGGCATCGAGGACGCCCGCTGGGGCGCGACGCGCTTCGGCTACGACGAGATCGGCCAGCTCATCGAAGCGCAGCGGGGCAAGCGCCATGAGGTCTTCTACTACGACGCCGCCGGCTCTCTGAGCGCCGCGGTCGAGGGCCTCACCGCCCGCGCGGTGCCCTGGACGGTGGGGGAAGGCAACCTCCTCGCCCAGACGGAAGCGGGCGACATCGAGTACGATGTCCGCCGCCGCCGCGTCAGCGAAAAATCCGCCGACGGGAGGGTCACCAAGTACTTCTGGGACTGCCGCGATCGCTTGCGCGAGGTCGAATTCGCGGACGGAAAGCGTGCACTCTACACGTACGACGCCTTTGGCCGTCGCGTGCGCAAAGAGCTCGTGCCGGCGGAGAAGCCCGGCGCGCTGCCGTCAGCGGAGCCGGAGCGCGTGCGCGTGGTCACGTTCCTCTACGACGGCGACGCTCTCGTGCAGGAGATCGACACGGAGAAGGGCAAGCGCGTCTTCGTGCACGGCCCGCGCGGCTCGCTCGTGCCGCTCTTGCAAGAGGAGCAGGGCGAGGTCTTCACGTACGTGAACGACCACCTCGGCACGCCGAAGGAGCTGCTCGACGCGAGCGGCCGCGTGGCGTGGAGCGCCGCGCACTCGGCGTGGGGCGCGGTCGTCGAAGAGTGGCGGGGTCCTGGCACCAAGGTCGTGAGCTCGCCGTTCCGCCTCCTCGGGCAGTACCACGACGAGGAGACGGGCCTCGCGTACACGCGCTACCGCTACTTCGATCCGGCACACGGTCGCTGGATCTCGCCGGACCCCTTGGGCATCGCGGGCGGCGAGAATCTGAGCGGCTTCGACGGCTCGCCGACGAACGAGAGCGATCCGTACGGCCTCTGCAAGACCAAGCGGAACAAAGACGGCAGCATCCCGAAGAAGCGCGGCCCCAAGACGGACCCCAACAGCCCGCACAACAAGAAGATCCGAGAGACGGCGATCGCGCTTGAGGCTGACGGCAACAAGATCGTGGCGGGGGGGGGAGTCAAGGACGAGAAAGTCATCCCGACCCCTGGCGGCGATCGAGAAACCCGCCGCCCCGACATCATCTACCGCACGCCCCCGCCGGACAGCGAGCTGCGTGGCGTCAACGTTGGACTGACCCTGGCCGACGGCGTCACTCCCGTCCCGCGCGAGGTCACCGCGATGGCCGACCTCAGTGGACCCGGCGGCTTGCCGATGGATCCGTTCGTCCCCTATGGCATACGAGGAAAGGTATGAGCAGTTCGACCATTCAATTCCACGCGGCGCCCGCGGAGCTGCGCACACTCGCGCAGTGGATCGCCGGAGCGGTGGACTGCACGGTCGTTTGCGAGGAATTTCCCCCGTCCAGGGCCTTCCTCGTGCCCATTACTGAGATCGCGAAAACGTTCGAGAACGAGAAGTTTCTCCAATTCAAGTTCGTCATCGGCGTGACGAAGGCCACGGAGACGAACTGTGAGCCCGACGACGTCATTCATTTTGGTGTCGAGCGACCGGCGAACAATCAACTGCGGCAATCCTCGGTTGGAATCATCTCCGACAAGCCCGCGGTACTGAAAGCTTGGAAACTGGTGAGCGGTCACGTCCGCAAGATGACCTCCGCCGGCGTAAAGGTCACGAATCCTGGTACGAAGGCGAGCATGATTGCGAAGGGATTTCGTTTCACCGCAGGCGCTAAGGAGCTCGCGGACAAAGGGATGACGATGATGCCCTCGGCCGGCAGCAACGTGATCACGTTCGAGACGTAGCGAGGCGACCCCGGCCTGGCGACACACGGGCGCTCATCGCGAAGGCTCGCGCGACGAGGCCCATCGACGCGTCGCAGATCATCTCCGACTTGCAGGGCCAAGCGTCGAACCAGGGGCCTCACGCTCTCCAGTCTACCATTCCGTGCGAAGCGCCTGCGTCATCGAATGGCGACGACGAAGCCAGCGCCGAGCCCCGGGGCGAGCACGTCGGACTTCACGACCTCGAGTCCGAGGTACACGCCCACGTTCGACAGGTCACCCCAGCGGTGCATCAGCGTCACGCGCGGAGAGACGAAGAAATCCGCCGCGGCCGCGCTTCCCGCGTGCCCGCTGGCGTTTCGAAAATCCTTGGCGTCGAGCGTGATGCTCGAGGCGCGCAGGCCGAAGACGGCGCCGAGGCGCAGCGAGGTCCGCCCTTCGAGCACGACGACCTCGGCGCCTGGACCGAACGAGAGCGTGCTCACGTAGGTCGGCGACGCCGCGGCCACCGTCGGGGACACGGGGGAGCCGCCGCCGGGTCCTACCGCGCCCTCGGCGTACAGGCCGAGGGCGAAGCGCCGCGTCGGGAAGTAGAGCCCATGCGCCGCCGCGCCCAAGACCAACGGCTGCGTGCTCCCGAGCTCGGCCCCCGAGGCGCGCACATACGCGCCGTTCACGCCCGACGCACGGAACCTCGCGGCCCCGACCGATACCGTGCCGCCGATGAACCCGAAGGCGAGCTCCACCGAGCTCTGCTCGCGCTCCCGCGCGGTGGTCTGCGCGCCGGTGCGACCATCGGGCGGCGCCGCCTCCGCCGTTCGCATTTGCAGCAACGGCGCGAGGCCGCCGACGAGGACGAGGAGCAGATGTGCGACGCGAGGTCGAGGCACCTCATGCGCTCGGTGCAACGCGCGTACCTCTCGCGCGAACGCGCATTTCGCGCGCCTTCGCCGCCAGTTCTTGCGTCGTCGAGGCCCGACTGTCCCGGTCCGCGAAGTCGCACGGGCCGCGCTGCCCCGCACCGAGAGAGGCGAATTTCCAGCAATCGCTGGTCCAGTGAACCCAGGCGAGGTCACTCGCGATGGCGGACATGGAGCCGCCGTTACCGAGGGCAGGTTTTCACGATTCCTGGCGACTCGATCCCGATCACACCTGGAAAGAACGACGATACCGTGCTGGCTGTCGTAACCCTGCCTCGGCCGAAATGAGCGTCATGAGCAGCCCGAAGCCACAGCTGATCCCCGTTACCGTGCCCTGGATGATCGACGCATCGACCCCCTACCTTCGACTCGAAGCGGCCGAAGGAGAGGAGGCTGTCTTGCGTTTTGCAGCTCAGTTCCGGGTGCGTCACGACGGCGAACCGGCCGGCGGCTCGGACAGCGTCAAGGTCGTCGATTCCCCGTACGCGAGCGCGCCGAGCCGCGCCGCCGCGCCCGACGCGCCCTACCGGCTCGTTCGAGCGACCTTTCGTCCTGGCGGCGCGTGGGCGCGTCTCGCGCCCGCACACTCGGGCCGCTCGCCGCCAGATCCTCGAATGTACGAGGTGCAGGACAGCGAGTGGCTCGCGGGGCTTGGTCGCGCGGCAAGGGGTCTGAAGCATTTCATCGCGCTCGGCCACGACGTGGTCGCGGAGGTCTTGGCGAGCACCTGGAGTTGGGAAGTCGAGCGTTCGCTGGATCGCTGGTGAACTGTGGCGTTCCTCGCCGACCTCGTCGCGCACTTCCCGTGGTGATGGACTCGCCGGACTACAACGGTCAGACAGTTTACTTTTGGGACAAGACGCCTGGACCAAACCAGACGCCGATCATGAATCCACAAGACCTTCCGAGTTGGGGCAAGACCTAGCGATGCCATTGCAGATTGCCGTCGCGCAGGACCACCAGGACGAGCTCGCTCTCGTGGGCTGGCTCGAGGACCTCTGCGCGTGGGAGTACCTTCCGCGCATCATCGACGCTCCTCCGACGGCGCGACCGCTGCGCGAAGCGACGACGCGCGGGCGCGACGTCGATGGTCGCGGCTTGGTGGTCTTTCCCGTGTCCAACGCGAAGCTGGTCATGGCCGGAGTCGCCCGCGCGAAAGCGTTCGACGGCCGAACGGTGACGGCCACACCGGATGCGGCGGGCTGCTACTTCGAATGGGGCCGAACGCAAGAGAAGAGCCCAGGTGGCTACGTCGTGGGCGGCGCCAGTGTGGCAAGACTCTTCTTCGAGCCGATGAAGCCAGCCACGCCCGCCGCGTTGCTCGTCGAGAAGCCGCTCAAAGAGCTATTCCGCAAGATTCGCGTGGAGAGCCCCCTCGTGACGGAAGGGAAACTGCCGCTCTTCGTCGCGGCGCACCTTGCCGAGAGATGGGAGAACGGCGACGCCGAGCTCGTGTATCCGAACGGGAGCAAGGTGCCGCTGGTCGCCAACCCGGGGGCGAAGCCGGCGAAGCCCCAGCCGGCCGCGAAGCAGAAGGCCTGAGCCGCGAACGATGCCGAACAATACGCAGCTCACCGTGTTCCTCACCGAGGACGACGAGCACGCGCTGCTCGCCGACGTGGGCGCGCTCTTCCCCTGGCTCACGCTCTTTCGCGACGCCGGCGCCACGGTGAAGCGCGTGCAGGAGCTCGGCGACGCCGTTCAGATTTGGATCCCCGCCGTGCCCGTCACCGAGGAGACGCCGAAGCGAGGCACCCCGCAGCTCCAGTTCCAGCGTAGCCGCGTGCTCCCGTCGCGGCTCTTGCCCGGCCAGCACGAGATGCGCGCGGGGCGTCTCGCGATCGTCCTCGAGAGAGGCGAGCACGAGGAGGAGGCGGAGGCCTTCGTGGAGCGCGTCTGGAAGCAGGTGAAGGCCTTCTGCACGTCGGAGGTGGAGCGCGTCAATCCGGCCTCTGGCGTTCGTCTCGGTCGTGAGAAAGGCGTGTGGCTTGGGCCCGGCGCCGTGCGATGGTCGACGGAGGGCCGCATCCTCGCCGGACGTACGGCGAACCTTTACTTCGCGTACGCGCCGAGAAAACCGAGGAGAGCGTGAGCCGTTCGACGATTCCGTTTCATGCCGCACGAAGGCGAACGGCGTCTCCAAGACGTTCCGTCTATACGCGAGGCGCGAAGGAGCTCGCGGACAAGGGGATGACGATGATGCCCTTCGCCGGCGGCAACGTCATCACGTTCGAGACGTAGCGCGGGGGCCAGGAACGCCCGGCTCCGCGCCTTGACCCTCTCGATATTTGGTGTACGAACCATTTGGGCGGAGGACGCATGCGCAGGTTCGTGCTCTCGGTGGCCGTGGTGGTCGCGGCATGCGGCGGCAAGGGGACGAGCGCAACATCGAGCCCCGCGCCTCCCGCGTTCTCGCGAGGCGAGCCGCCGCGCGCCGCGCAGCCGAGCCACACCGTCGGCGGGTTCTCGATCCAGCTCCCGTCCGTCACCCTCCAGCCGGGCGACGAGCTCCAGCCGTGCTTCGTGTTCCCGCTCACCGTCGACGGTCCTTCGCACCTCGTCGGCGGCGGCTCGCTCACCGTCGACAAGGGCATGCACCACGGCAACATCACGACGCGCCCGAAGACCGGTGACGGCGTCCGCTCGTGCGACACCGAGAAGGATCCCAACATCGTCGGCGGCGAAGGCTTCGACGTGCTCCAGGGCGGCTCTGTCCTCTTCGGTTCGTCGACGCAACGTGAAGGCACGGAGTGGCAGAGCTTTCCCGACGGCCACGCCTTTCGCATCCGCGACGGCTTCGAGATCGTCGCGAGGATGCACTACCTCAACACGACGACGGCGCCGCTCACGCTCGCGCCCGTGTACAGCTGGTACACGATCGACGAGTCCACGGTGGTGCACGAGATCGCGCCGTTCATCTGGACGATCCGCGATTTTCAGATCCCGCCGCAGGCGACCAAGACGATCACCGGCACGTGCAGGATCCCGCAGGGCATGCACATCGTGAACGTGCTGCCGCACATGCACAAGCTCGGCACCGCGCTCACCGCCGGCTTCCTTGGCGGCGCGCTGGACGGGCAAGAGTTTCTCGCGTCGAAGGGCTACGATCCCGCCAACGGCGTCATCCGCGCGTATGACCCTCCGATCGATCTGTCGCAAGGCGACGGCGTCACCTTCGCGTGCACGTGGAAGAACACGTTCGACAAGGCGATCACCGAGGGCATCGGCGACAACGAGATGTGCATGCTCTTCGGCTACGCGTGGCCGCCGACCGCCACGTACACCGCGGTGACGAGCGAGGTCGGCGCCTGCGTCTACACGCTTCCGCCGCAGAAGTGACACCCGCGCGCAGTCGGAGACCGCCGCCATGGCGCCGTTAGCCTGCGCACGCCGAGGTCGAGCATCCGCAGGAACTCTTTGCGATTCGACGTGGCACGCGCGATGCGTTGGTCGGGGCATGCGCCGGAGTCTCTTCGTGCTGCTCGGTTTCATCGGGGCGTGCGGCGGGCGAGTCGTCGCCGGCGCGCCAAAAAAGCCCAAACGCGAAACCTGAGCGCACGCCCCGGTAGGCCGCGGCCCGAAAAAAACAAATGAGCGTGACCCGCTGCGACCAAGCAAAGGTATGCGCGCTTGCACCTGGGTCTTTTTGGTCACCTCGTTCGTCGTCTCCGCGTGCGGCGGCAGGGTCCACGCGGAGGGCGCTGGTGGCTCTGCGCCTGCGGAGCCCACCGGCGACCCTGCCTCGACCCCGCCGAGCGAGCGCGCCGCGCGCCCTTCCTCCGATCCAAGCGACGTGTGGCTCGCGGTCTCCACGTGGGGGCCCGCCGCCGACGGCATCTACATCTTGCGCGCCGACGGCTCGGGCTTGCGCCAGCTCGATCTCGGCGGCCCCGCCGGAGCGCCGGCGTTCTCGGCGAACGGAGAGGCGCTCGCGTACGCGGGGAGGGGCGGGATATGGGTCCGCGATCTCGCGACCGGAAGCTCGCGGCAGATCACCCACGGCGTCGACAGCATCCCCGCGTGGTCGCCGGACGGGAAGCTCCTGGCCTTCACGCGGGACGTCGACATCTGGATCGTGAACGCCGACGGCACCGGCGAGCGACGGTTCGTCCAGGGACCGCCGCCCGGTGAGGCGTGGTACGCGAACTACGGGCATCCCGTCTTCACCCACGACAGCGCATCCCTCATCTTCGATCGCCGTGGCGCGCTCGAGATCGGGCCGGTGAGCGGGAGCGAGCATCACGTGATCCTCTCGGTCGGGACCGGCACCGGCCCGTTCGCGACGGTGTCGCCCGACGGCGAGGACCTCGCCGTGGCGTCCGACTGCGGAGTCCGTGTTGCGCCGCTGAGCGCCGTCGGAAGCATCTGCGCCGCGGGAGACTCGCTCGACCCCAGCGCGCGCTACGACGTGTCGCGACCCTCGTGGAGCGCCGCGGGCTTGCTCGCCTACGCCGCGTCGATGTACAGCGTGAACGTCGTGCCGGCCGCCGGCGGGAAGCCGGTCACGATCCTCGATTCGAAGGCGTCGCTGGGCGGCGTCAACCTCGGCGAGGTCGCGTGGTCGCCTCCCGGCACGAAGCTCTGACTCACGCGCGATGGGCACGCAGCCCTTCGCTTGTCCCGCGCGTGCTCGCGTTCGCGACCCGCGATTCGCCACGATGGATTGCCGGCGACCATGGAGCGATCGGACACCAGTGTCCCGCGCGTCGGACGCTGCAATTGCCTGGAATGGTTCCTTAAAGTAGAGCCAACATCCCGTTAACGTAGGCCCGGGTGCGTTTGGCGCACACATTGCTCTACCTGGGTTTCATGAGCCCGACCCGATCGCTCCTCTTCATGCTCCTCGCTGGTTCGTCCGCCCTCGCCTGCAGCTCCGCCCCCGACGAATCCGTCGGCCAGGCCGAGGACCAGGCCCTGTCAGGACGCGCCGCGTGCGCGTTCAAGCGCGGCGACAAGCCGAGCACGACATTGCCGAACGCGAAGGTCCCGTCGGGGACGGTCGACAAGATCGTGGTCCTCATGCAGGAGAACCGCTCCTTCGATCACTACTTCGGGCAGCTGAACGCGTACCTCGCGAAGAAGGTCCGCAACGACGCGCGCCTCCAGGCCGAGTACTCCGGCTGGCAGGTCGACGGCGCACAGGCGAGCGGGCAGGACGACGGCAAGGGCGGCAAGCTGAGCGGGCATCACGCGCCGGAGCTTTGCCACGCCGACACCAACCACGAGTGGTACGGCGCGCACGAGGAGTTCAACGGCGGCAAGAACGACGGCTTCTTCCTCGCGAACAATCACAAGTCGGAGCTCGGTCTCGATGACTCGCTCACGAGCGGCCAGCGCGCGCTCGATTGGTACGACGATCGCGATCTCCCGTTTTACTACGACGTCGCCACCACCTTCGGCATCGGCGATCGCTACTTCTCGTCGCTCCTAGGGCCGACGTTCCCGAACCGTGATTTCCTCTACTCGGCGACGAGCAAGGGCCTCACCTACAACTGGACGGGCCTCCAGGCCCGCGACAACGCGCACGTGCCGTTCCGCGCGCCGTACGACGACGACAACGAGAGCAGCGAGCGCCTCATCTTCGACCGCCTCCAGAAGGCCGGTATCTCCTGGGACATCTACACCGACGGCCGCGTGAGCGTGGATTTGCCCGGTCCGTTCCCGGAGATCAGCTCGCTCATGAAGCTCAAGGTCGGCGTCTCGACGGCGGTCGGCGACGGCATCGGGCCGCACGGGCACTGGGGCTGGGGCACCATCTTCAAGTTCCACTCGATGAACGAGTTCTACGACGACGCCAAGCACGGCCGCCTCCCGCACGTCGCCTTCGTCGATCCGAACCTGACGGGCGGCTCGAGCCAGGCCAACGACGAGCACCCGCCGAGCAACATCCAGGCGGGCGAGGACTACGTGAGCCGCGTCACCCACGCGCTCATGGATGGCAAGGACTGGAACCACACCGCGCTCTTCGTGACCTGGGACGAAAACGGCGGCATCTACGACCACGTCACGCCGCCCAAGGCCTGCGCGCCGGACGGGAACAAGCCGGTCTTCCACGGCTCCGAGGACACCGAGTACGCCAAGGACCACCCGGGCGACGGCTTCGACCGCTACGGCTTCCGCGTGCCGGTGCTCGTCATCTCGCCGTGGGTCAAGGCGCACCACGTCTCGCACGTCACGTACGACCACACGAGCATCCTCCGCTTCATCGAGACGCGCTTCGATCTGCCGGCGCTCTCGTCGCGCGACGCCAACGCCGAGAACATGACCGACTTCTTCGACTTCTCACGACCGACGTACCCTGCACGGGACGACGGCAAGGGGTGGTACGAAGGACGGCCGCAGCTGAAGGCGTCAGGGATGGCGCAGGGCGGCGACGCGGCAAAGCAGCGCGTGACGGACTGCGCGAACAAGTACACGCACGGGAAATGAGCTGAATTTCGCAGCGGCGGCGTCTTCGCTTCGCCCGGGGCTCGCTTCGTGAAAAACTGACGAGGCATGGACGAGTCGAGGCGTAGCGTACGGGTGACGACCCGGATCCTCGCGGCCATCGAGGGGATCGACGCGGAGCCGAGCCCGCACGTGGGCAACGTCAGCGCGACGGGCGCGTATTTCGAGACGACCGGCGACCCCGGCGAAATCGGGGCGGTGCACTGGATCCGCGTGGGCTCGCTCGACCGGACGCGCTCGCTTCGCCTGATGGCGCACGTCGCGCGGCGCGTCACGCTCGATGACGGCGACGGTCGACGGTGGGGCGTCGCCTTCGAGTTCATGCCGGAGAGCGAGGCGACGCGCGAGAAGATCAAGGACTTCGTCGTGCACGCGCTCGAGGCGAGCGACGCTCCAGCGATCGAGCCGCGCGTCGACGCATACTCCCCGGCCCCGACCGAGGGCGTGAATCCCGACGTCGCGGTGCGCCGCCTCACGGTGCGCTCGTTCACCCTGGAGACGAGCTGGCGCGTCGCGCGCGGAGAGACGGTGCGAGCGGACATCTCGGCCCCCGGCATCGCAAGGCCCATCTCGGTGCGCGGTCGCGCGAGCCGGATCCGCGAGATCGACGATCCCGACAAGGGCGCCCGCTTCCTCATCGAGGTGGACGTGCACGAGGAGGTCGACGGGCCCGTGCGCCGCCGCTCCTCGACCTCGTTCCGCGCGGTGAAGCTCGACGACGCCGCCCGCGCCGCCGCCGCGCGCACGCCGCCCGATTCGAAGTCGACCACGCGTGAGGCGCTCCAGGGCATCACCGACGACACGCTCGACGACCTGCTCTCGGCGCTCGTCCTTTCGCCGGCCGCCGAGCAAGAGCGCCGGACGCCGAACCACATGAGCGGCCAGCTCGCACGGGTTCGCCTCTCGGCACTCGTGTCGCTCTTCGACATGGAGCGGATGAGCGGCGAGCTCCGCCTCGATCGGGGCCTCGCGAGGTGCATCCTCTTCCTCAGGGACGGCGAGATCGTCGACGTCGAGCCGGTGCCCGCCGGCGGCAACGCGCGCGACGTCCTCCGGCACGCGCTCTCGTGGGATCACGGCACGTTCGATTTTTTCGTCGGGAAGGTCGACCGCGCGAACCGGATCAACCGCGGGACGACCGCGCTGCTCCTCGACCTCGCGCGGGAGGACGACGAAGCGTCGCGAGCTCCGTGACGATCAGATCGGCGACGGCGCGCACGCGGGGGATCTCGAGGGCGCGTCGGGGACAGGCGAGGTAGAGGGTGCGCTGGATCGTGGGGAGATCCACGTCGAGCGGCACCATTCGCGTACGCGAGAAGCGATGCGGGGCGCGTCCGAGAAACATCGCGCCGAGCCCCTCCTCGGCGGCGCGAAGCTGCACGAGATAGTCATCGGACGCGAAGACCGGACGGAAACCAGGGATCAGGCGCGCGAGCTCGGGGTTCGGCGCGAGGTCCTCGAAGGGCGGCGCCCACGCGACCCACGCGACGTCGCTCGGCTTGGCGCGACGCGGCAGGGTCTTGGCGTACGCCGCCGAACCGAACGCGCCGATCTCGATCTCGACCTTCGCCAGTGTCTCGACGTCGCGCTGCGCGGGCGCCGCGAAGCGCAGCGCGAGATCGGCGCCTCCGCGCGAGAGGTCCAGGTATTCGGTGGTCGCCCGCACGGAGAGCTGCACGTCCGGAAGGCGCCCCTTCGCCCACGCCGCGAAGGGGGCGACGAAGTCGAACGCGATGCCCGGCGGCGCCGTGACTCGTACGGTGCCGCGCGGCGTCGTCTCCGCGCGCTCGGCGGCGCGCTCCACCTCCGCCGCCCACTCGGCCATTCGCCGCGCGGGCTCGAGGAGCGACTCACCGAACGGCGTGACCGTCGCGCCGGCCGCGCTGCGGACGAAGATCGCCTCGCCCACGCGCGCCTCCAGTTCGGCGACACGCCGGCTCACCGTGGGCTGTGTCACCCGCAAGCGCGCCGCGCCGGCGCTGAGGCTCCCCGTCTCGGCGACGGCGAGGAGCACGTTCACGTCGTCCCACGGGATATGCATTCTCGTATGGGTCTATTTGAATTTAGCCACTTCCACAATGAATCTGCATGACCCAAGATGAAGGCCATGAAGACGCGCTCACGCCTCCTCGTCCTCGCACTCGTCGCCGGCGCCAGCGCCGTCGCGGCACTCTCCGGTTGCCGCCCCACGACCCACGCCTCCTCCCCGGCCGATCTCGGCGTCGCCCGCGCGACCTCGTCGCTCGACGCCGTGGTCGACGAGCCGGGCCCCATCACCGTCGAAACCGTGGTCGGCGCCGACTGGGAGGTGCCGCGCGGCGGCCTCATCAACCTCGATCACCCGAAGGCAAAGGCGGCGGGGCTCAAGGACGGGCCTGAGCCGATCGTCATCCTCCTCCACGCCGTTCGCCACCCGACGGCCGGCCTCTTCCTCGTCGATACGGGCGTCGAAAAGGCGATCCGGGACGATCCGCAGGCGTCGGTGATCGGTGATGGGCTCATCGCCTCCGCGATGCACGCCGAAAAGCTGAAGGTGCGAACCGACACCGCCGCGTTCGTCGCGGCGCAGCGCGAGCCGGTCAAGGGCGTCTTCCTCACGCACCTGCATCTCGATCACGTCACCGGCATGCGCGACGTCCCCAAGGACGCGACGGTGTTCACGGGGCCCGGCGAGGCAGCGGAGACGGGCTTTCTCAACTTGTTCATCCAATCGACGACCGACGAGGCGCTCTCCGGAAAAGGTGCGCTGCGCGAGTGGAAGTTCGCGCCCGATCCCGACGGCGCGTTCGCCGGCGTCCTCGACGTGTTCGGCGACGGAACGTTTTGGGCGCTTCACGTCCCCGGTCACACGGCCGGCAGCACCGCGTACCTCGCGCGCACCAAGTCCGGCCCGGTGCTCCTCACAGGCGACGCGTCGCACACGACCTGGGGATGGGACAACGGCGTCGAGCCCGGCAGCTTCTCGGCCGACCAAAAACGCAGCGCAGAGAGCCTCGCGCGGCTCCGTGCGTTCGTGGCGAAGCACCCGCGCGTGGAGGTCCGCGTCGGCCATCAGCTCCGCGCGACCAAGGCCGCAGGCCCCTGACCGGCTACATCGTCAGTACGCGAAGGCGATGATCGTCGCGACGCCCGCGCTGAGCAGCGCGGCGGCGGTGAAGATGAGCGCGTCGGTGTAGAGCGGGCGAGCGCCGCCATGCCGCTTCGGGGCGCTCGGCGGAATCGCGACGGCGGTCATCGGATCATCGACGGGCGGGAGCGGCGGCAGCGGCGCGATCGAGAACAGCGCAGTGGCGGCGCCGAGCGGCGCGGAGACGTGGGGCGGCGGCGCCGACGGTCGAATCGTCACGTGACGCTCCGGCGTGGGGCTCGGCGCGCGCTCGGAGTCCGCGAGCACGTCGGTCACGACTCCGGCGCAGAGGCGCGTCGGCGGATCCTCGTCGGCGTCCCCCTCCTCCCATTGCGTGTACATTGCATTCTTCGCGACCACTCCGCTCTCCGGCGGGACGGTCACGGGGGGCTTGGCCGGCGTCGAAGCGACGGCCTCGACGAGGTCCGCGTCGCGGTCGCTCTTCAGGCTCTTCAGGAGCTCGATGATGCCCTCGGGGAGCTCTCGCACCTGGGTGGCGGCGCTGTAGGCGTCCCCGCTGTCCGGCGGGGGCACCGTGTCCACCCGGTGAATCGCGTCCTCTGTCTCCTGGCACTCGACAGCGGCTGTGGCGTCGCGCTTCATGCCGGTCTCTAGTGCAAGCGCAGTACCGCCGTAAAATTCCACACGGCGGACCTGGTTTCGCGCGGTTCCCGTGTTGCTTCGTGGACAACGCGTTCAACCATGTTGCGGCCACCGCCACGACACCTTGAGCTGCCGTGGGTTCGTGTGCGCAGGGTCCTCACGCACGCCCGAGAAAGGTCTCGATCTCGCCCGCGTGCCCGTCCCATCGCATGTCCGTCGTGTCGACGCGGAGCCACGGCATGCGGGTCCGCCCGAGCGCCTCGATTCGCTTGTCCTGCGACGCGGCGATGGCTGCGAGCGCGGCCTCCTCCGACCCGAACGTCGCGACCATCTCGGAGGTCCACGACGTCCCGGCGCGGTCGACGCGGTGGAGGCTACGCGCGGCCAGCGCGTCCACCGCGACGGTGAGCAGGACGAGTCGAAAGCCCCGCGCCGCGAGCTCCTCGTCGATGGGCGACACGAGCGGCCAGTCGCCCATGAGCGCGTAGTACGTAGGGTGGAACCGTTCGAGCACGAAGCGCTCGTCGCTCGACGTGCGCACGCGCGCGAGGACACGGTCCAGGCGCCAAAGCTTCGCGGCCGGCGGCATCGCCGCGTCGCCGAGCTCTTCGTCCATGAGCTCGCCGAGCGTCTCCTCCTCGGGCACGAGCACCGCGTCGCGCATCCCCACGCGCGCCAGCAGAGCGCGGATCGTCTGGGATTTCCCGGTGCCGGTGACCCCTTCGACGACGACGCCGCTCACGCTCAATTGACGTTCGGTTGGTTCTCGGGCTGGCTCTTGCGCGCTTCTTTTCCACGCACCGCCTGACGCTCGAGCGCCGCGCGCACGAAGCGAGCGAATAGCGGGTGCGCCGCCGACGGCCGGCTCTTGAACTCCGGATGGAACTGACACCCCACGAAATACGGGTGATCGCGCAGCTCGATCATCTCGACGAGCTTCTTGTCCGGGGACGTGCCCGACAGGACGAGCCCCGCCTCGGACAGCTTGTCCTTGTACTCGTTGGCGAACTCGTAGCGGTGGCGGTGGCGCTCGCTGATCTCGGTCGCGCCGTACGCGTCGGCGGCGATCGAGCCCGGGAGGAGCGTGCACGGGTACGCGCCGAGGCGCATCGTCGCGCCCTTCGTGCGCAGACCACGCTGCTCCGGCATGAGATCGATGACGGCCGCCGCGCAGTCCGGATCGAACTCCGTCGAGTTCGCTCCTTCGAGCTTGGCGATGTGTCGCGCGAACTCCACGACGGCGAGCTGCATGCCGAGGCAAATCCCGAAGAACGGGATCTTGTTCTCGCGCGCGTAGGCGATCGCCTGGATTTTCCCCTCGGTTCCGCGATCGCCGAAGCCGCCGGGGACCAGCACCGCGTCGAGGTGCGCGAGGAGCTGCTCGGGCCCGTCCTTCTCGACCTGCTCGGAGTCGATGTACTCGAGGTCCACTTTGCACTCGTTGTGGAGCGCGCCGTGCACGAGCGACTCGTGGAGCGACTTGTACGCGTCCTTCAAGCTGACGTACTTGCCGATGACGCCGATCTTCACGGTGCCGCGCGCCGGCTTCTTGAAGCGCTCGACGATCTTCTGCCACGCGCCGAGATCGGGCTGCCGGCTCCAGATGTTGAGGCGATCGGCGATGAGCTCGTCGAGACCCTCGCCGTGGAAGTGCAGCGGCACCTCGTAGATGCACGAGACGTCGATCGCCGAGATGACCGCGTCGACCGCGACGTTCGAGAAGAGCGCGATCTTCTCCTTCATCGACTGCGAGAGCGCGGTCTTCGTGCGGCAGATGAGGATGTCCGGCTGGATTCCGATGCTCAGCATCTCCTTGACGGAGTGCTGCGTCGGCTTCGTCTTCATCTCGCCGGCGGTCTCGATGTAGGGCACCAGCGTCACGTGCATGCTGAGCGCGTTCTGGGGGCCGGCCTCGACCTTGAGCTGGCGGATCGCCTCGAGGAAGGGGAGCGACTCGATGTCGCCGACGGTGCCGCCGATCTCGATGATCGCGACGTCGACCCCTTCGGTGGCGTCACGGACGCGCTGCTTGATCTCGTCGGTGATGTGCGGAATGACCTGCACGGTGGCGCCGAGGTACTCGCCACGCCGCTCCTTCGAGATGACCGCCTCGTAGATTCGGCCGGTCGTGAAGTTGTTGTTCCGCGTGAGGCGGCTGGTGGTGAAGCGCTCGTAGTGGCCGAGGTCCAGATCCGTCTCGGCGCCGTCGTCGGTCACGAAGACCTCGCCGTGCTGGTACGGGCTCATCGTGCCGGGGTCGACGTTGATGTACGGGTCGAGCTTGACGTTGGTGACGCGCAGGCCGCGCGCTTCGAGCAGGGCGCCGACCGATGCGCTCGCGAGCCCTTTCCCGATCGAGGAGACGACACCGCCCGTCACGAACACGTACTTGGTCGGCTTCCGGCTCATGCGTGCGCTCCCTTTGATCGAGCGCGATTAGCACATAGAAAGAGCGGGCGCGACCCACGACGCGCCCGCTCCTCGATGTTCGCGACAATTTGAAGAAGATCCGTGCCCTTGTGGCCACGGAATCCGCCGCAAGTCTACAGCGCCGCGACGCGTCGCATGAGGCTCCCGCACAGCTCCGACTGGGGGTCGCGTGTTCGCTCGATCTGGAGGCCCGCCGAGAACGTCGCCGAGGCCGACGATTGGTCCTCTAGAAGGAGGTGGCAGATTCCGAGCATCTCGTAGTCCGCCGGGTGACCTTGCTGCGCGATGAGGCCGCGGAGGCGCTCGGACGCCGCGCGGTGCGCCTTCCGCACCGAGTCGGTCACCGCCGCAGGGCTCTTCAAGACGAGGAGCTTCAGGGTCTGCCGCTGGTGCTCGGGCTGGTAGGTGGAGAACGCCTCGCTCGAGAAGAGATCGGCGTAGGCCCCGAACGCCTCCTCAGAATTGCCGCGCTTGGCGAGCTGGACGATCTTCTTGATCGACGCGACCAGATCCGGGTTCGCGGTCGACGCCGTCGACGGGTTGCCCGAGTCGCTCCGAAGAACGACCTGGCTCGACGCGGGCGGAGGCGGCGACTTGGCGACGAACGCTTCGAGCGGCGACACCGACGTGCGCGCGACCGCCGCGGCCACCGGCGGCGCCGACGGCTTCGTCACGGGGATGGACTCGGGCTTGGCCGGTTGCACCGGGATCATCGGCACCACCGAATGGTGGACGACCGAGTTCTGCGGCAAGGCCGGGATCAGCGCGAGCGGATCGAAGACGCGCTTCATCTCGTCGGGCAGGTCCGCGTACTTCTCGCGGAGCTGGGCCTTCGACACGAAGATCTCCTCGCGGCGGTCGTCGCCGAGCAGGCGCTTGATGACGAGCTCGGTGGGCGTCAGGCTGTGATCGTTGATGTCGCGCACGATCGGCGCCATCGCCTGCACGAGGCGCTCGACGATCTCCTTGAGCAAGGGGTGCGACTCGAACGGCTGATCGTCGAACGTCGCCTCGACCATGCGCTTGCGCGTCATGTCGCCCATGACCTGGCGCAGGCGCTGCGCGAGCTCCATGAGCGCGGGCTCGTCCTCGGCGCGCACGTCGAACGCGCCGTTCAGTTGCGCTTCTTTCGCGCCAGTGCGGGCCATCGTGACCTGCCCCTGCGTGGTGACCTCGAGATCGTAGCCGGCGTCGCTGCCCGGCTCCATACGGAGCTTCGTACGCACGACGTCGTCGTCGACGAAGAGCTCGGTGAGCACCATGCGCTCGAGGCGCACCGGCTTCACCTTGACCTCCTTCTTGAGCCAGCCGCTCATGTCGGGGACGGAGATCTCGAGGACCTGCACGACGCGCTCGAGGCGCATCGGTTCCGAGAACGGATGCGAGTGGCCCACCGCGAGCTCGATCGTCCACGCCCAACCGCAGCCCGACGCGCCGACTGCGCGGCCGCTGTAGCTCATCGCCATCGGCGAGTCGCCGGAGAGGACGACCTGACGATCGCCGAGCGCGTCCCAAGGATCGTGCGGCAGGAGCAGCCGCTCGAGCGCCTTCCGGCACGCGTCACGCTCGGCGGCGTCCTTCGCGTCGACCTCGTCGATCGAGCGCGCGAGGTTGGCGCGCACGCCGGCGATCGCGTCTTGGATCGTCGTGTCGGTGAGCCGCTTCAGCGCGAGCGCGCATCGGCTCGTCGCGGAGTCGCCCGCGCCGCACGGCGCTTGAGAGATGGCGTTCGACGTGAGCTCGCCGAGCGCTTCGAGCCGCCCCATCTCTTGGCTCGCCGCGCTCTGCAGCTTCACGATTTCGCGCTTCCCCTGCGCGATCTCACCGTCGGCCTTGAGCACGAAGGCGCTGAAGTCGAGCGCGTCGCGGAGGAACTCGAGGAAGTTCGATCGCAGCGGCGATGCCGTGGAATCCCCGTACAAGTACATGCGCAAAACCCTCCACGTTCGAGCCTAACTTGATGGCGCCGCACAAGCGATGTAGTCCGCTTCCTTCACGCGGCGTACATTGGTCGTCGTCTCCGCCGGAGGGTCTTTGGTCATGAGCAACATCGGAATCCTGGGCTACGACTCGTTCCACTTCGTCGTCGAAAATCTCGAGCGGTCGCGCGCGTTCTACACGCAGAAGCTCGATTTCAAGGAGGTCGCGCGCGCCAGCGACGAGCTCACCCAGAGAAGCGGCCAGCAAGCCGTCGTGTTCGGCGCCGGAGATGCGCGCGTGTGCGTGTCGAGCCCGCTCAACCAGAGCTCGAAGGCCGCGCGCTACTTGAAGCGCCACCCCGCCGGCGTGATGAGCCTCTCCTTCCGCGTGAAGAATTTGAACGAGACGATCGCGTTCCTCGAGCAGCGCGGCGGCACGCTCATGGCCGATCCGTTCGAGGACAAGGACGCGAGCGGCGGCACGTACCGCTCGGTGGAGATCGCGACGCCGCTCGGCGACGTGCGCTTCCGCTTCATCGAGCGCAGCGACTACCGCGCCTTTGCGCCCGGCTTCGTCGACTCGGGCGTCGGCGACGCGGGCCGTCCCGAGAACGTCTTCGGCATCCAGCAGGTCGATCACGTGACGTCGAACGGACTCACGATGCAGCCGATCATCGGCTGGTACAAAGAGGTGCTCGGCTTCGAGCCGTTCTGGGAGATCAGCTTCCACACGCAGGACGTCGCGTCCGGGCGCGCCAGTGGCTCGGGCCTCCGCTCGATCGTGATGTGGGATCCGGTCAGCGGCGTGAAGTTCGCGACGAACGAGCCGCTTCGACCGCACTTCAAGGACAGCCAAATCACCAAGTTCGTCGAGGACAACCAGGGCAACGGCGTGCAGCACGTCGCCTTCGCGGTGAAGAACATCATCTGGAGCGTCGAGGAATTACACCGTCGGGGTGTCGAGTTCCTCTCCACCCCGCCGGAATACTACCGCTACCTCCCCGAGCGCCTCGCCAAGCTCGGCATCCACAACGTCAAGGAGGAGCTGAAGGAGCTCGAGCGCCTGCAGATCCTCGTCGACGGCGCGAGCGACAAGTACATGCTCCAAATCTTCATGCGCGAGGCGTCGATCATGTACGACGAGACGCGCGCCGGCCCGTTCTTTTACGAGATCATCCAGCGCGCCGGGGATCAGGGCTTCGGCTACGGCAACTTCCGCGCGCTCTTCGAGAGCATCGAGCGCGCGCAGAGCGAGGGCACGCCGTGATCGATCGCGCGTGGGCGGGGCTATTGCCGGACAAGCCGCACACCGCGATGCGCGACGCCAAGGGTGAGCTCTTCTACGAAGAGATGCACACGCGCGGCGGCTTCGGCGGGCCGTTCACGTACCTCTACCATCGCTTCCCGGTCGCTGCGCACCGCGAGGTCGCCAAGTGCACGCGCGGCTGGGCGCCGCCGACCCTCGACGCGCGCGCGATCGATCCGCTGCGGCGGCGCCTGTACGGCTCCGACAAGATCCCGGCGGGCGGGCAGCTCCTCGACGCGCGCACGCCGATCCTCTTCAACAAGGACGTCACCATCTTGCTGGCGCGGCCGTCCGTCACCGACGACGCGTACTTCGCGAACGGCGACGCCGACGAGCTTTGGTTCGTGCAAGAGGGGAGCGCGCGGCTCGAGTCGATGTGCGGTTGGCTCGACGTGACGCCCGGCGACTACGTCTGGGTCCCGCGCGCGATGATCCACCGCTGGCACGTCACGCAGCCGATGCGGATGATGTGCTTCGAGTCGCCCGAGGGCATCGTCGTGCCGAGCGACTTTCGTAACCCGGTGGGGCAACTGCGAATGGATGCACCCTACACGCATCGCGATTTCGTGCGGCCGACCGGGCCGATCTCCACGCCCGAGAAGATCCAGGACGGGCCGCGCGAGCTCGTCGTGAAGCGCCACGGGAACTTCACGCGGTACTTGCTCGATCGGCCGGCGATGGACATCGTCGGGTGGGACGGCTTCGTCTACCCGTGGGCGTTCAACATCTCCAAGTACCAGCCCAAGACCGGCCTCGTTCACCTGCCGCCGACGATCCACTCCACGTTCGCGAGCCGCGGGTTTTTGATCTGCTCGTTCGTGCCGCGGATGACCGACACGCACCCGAACGCGATCCCGTGTCCGTACCCGCACTCGAGCGTCGACTGCGACGAGGTCATCCTCTATCTCCGCGGCAACTTCACGAGCCGGCGCGGCGTCGGGCCTGGCGCCATTTCGCTGCACCCGTCGGGCATCGCGCACGGGCCGCATCCCGGCGCGTACGAGGCGAGCATCGGGAGCACGCGGACCGACGAAATGGCGGTGATGTGCGACACGTACGCGCCGCTCATGCCGACGGCGCAGGCGGCCAACATCGAAGACGCCGGCTACCACGACTCGTGGCGCGCCGCCCCCTGAGGCGGTTCATCTCGCTCGCGACGTGACGCGAGCGGCCTCGCGCGGGGGCGCGACCGGGGTCACCGCGACTCGGCGTTTTTCTCGGGAGAACTCGACGACCGGCGCTGGCGCGGTTCTCGCGATGAGGGCCATGCCATGCGCCTCCTCGCGATCGCCGCCGTGTCTCTGCTCGCCGCCGCCGCCGCGTGCAGCGCGCCGCCCGATGGCGGGGGTGAGCCGCCGCCCGATCCCGCCAACCCCACCTCCGGCACCCCGATCGGGACGCCGCCTCCCTCCGACGACGCCGGCGCGCCCTCGCCGACGACCGATGCCGGCGTGACGCCCGGCCCGTCGCACGACGCCGGGACCGACTCGGGCCACGACGCCGGTCACGACAGCGGCCCTCCGAACCCGTGCCCCGCGCTGGTCTTCCCGTCGGGGGTGAAGATCCAGACCTTCCTCGACCCCGTGACGACCGCGACCTACACGCACCACCTCGCGTCCGGGCAGACGGCGCCGAAGTGCTTCCTCGACACGACCAACCTCGAGGATCCCGACACCGGCAAAATCTACGATCTCTCGGTGGACGTCGCCGCGCACTTCCAGATGACCGAGCTGGTCGGCACCGAGATCGCGCAGGGGTACGGCCACCACGTGCTCCTTGCCCCTAGCGCTGTCGCCTCGCTCGAGAAATTCCGCGATTCGGTCGGGGTGAGCGTGGGCGTCAACAGCGGCTTCCGCAGCCCGCTCCATCAAGAGGCGGTGTGCAAGAGCCTGTGCGGCGATCCGCTCGGCTGCCCCGGCACGTGCGCGAACAGCTCGCGCCACATGTGGGGCGACGCGTTCGACTTGCCGCTGGCCTTCTACACGGCGCACGACGAGGACGTCGCGTGCACGAGCGGCTTCAAGTTCGCGTACCTCGAGAGCGGCACGCACCTGCACATCGACCAGAACCCGGCGTACGCGACCTGCGTAAAACAGTAACGACGCCGCGACGGTAGGAGGGCATTCAACTGTGCCTCCGCTGGCCGTTCTTCACGAGGTGTTCAACCGACGGCAACGGCACCTCCTGACACTTCGTCGGTGCCGCATGAAAGCGGGAGTGTAGGCGGTGGCGAACACCGCCCGCAGCCCCGTCGCCCGCGCGAACGTCCTCGTGGTGGAGGACGACGTATTCCTCGCGAAGATGCTCGCGAACGTCCTCGAGCGGGCAGGCTACGCGGTCGAGCTCGTGACCGATGGCCCGGCGGCGCTAGAGAGGGTGGATGAGGTGCCGTTCGATGTCGTGATCTGCGACTGGATGTTGCCGACGCTCGACGGCACGACCCTCGTGCGGGAGCTTCGCAAGCGCCCCGGTACGCAGCCGGCCATCATCCTGACGTCCTGCGCGGTGGGGCCGGGTGTCCGTGCCCACGCGGAGCGCGCAGGCTCCGATGTGTTCCTCGCGAAGCCCTCGTCCTCCGCAGCGATCCTCGCGTCGCTGCTCGCGGCCATGGAGCGGCGCTCACGGCTGCGCTGCGCCGCGCACCCCATGGCGGAAACGACGACATGGCGGACCGTCGAAGGCGTCGTCGTCGCAAAGCTCCGCGAATGCACGAATCTCGAGATCGAGGTGATGGCGGCGGACGACGCCTGCGATCTCCGCCACCGCGCTTCGCTCTCGATGATGGACGTGGTCCGTGACACCGAGCTGCGCGTCGCACTCTTCGCGGAGGACGGCGCCGGGGTGGTGCTGGCGAAGAGTCTGGTTGGAACGACTCCGCCGACGGACACGCTCGTCGCGGAGGTCCTGAGCGAGCTGAGCAACAACATCTGCGGCGCGCTCAAGATGGCGGCGCGCGGGGACGGATACTCCTTCACCGTCGGCTTGCCGACGGTCGACGTCGTGTCGCCGGACGAGCTCGAGGCCGGGCTTCCCGTGGCCACGCGATGCGTCCTACGCGTCGGCGGTCATCGCCTCGACGCCATCGTCGGCGCTCTTCCTGCGCCCGTTCAGTCGGTCTCGATCGCGAGCCTCTCCGAGGCGATGGTCCTGGCAGAGGACGTACACGACTCGGGTGGAGTTCTGGTCGCGACGAAGGGTACGCGCCTCACCGGCCTCACGGCCGAACGAATCGCCCGTCACGCGCAGCGCGACCTCGTGCGGGTCTGCTCGTTCGGCTGAGGTCGCTCGCCTCGCGGGGATCACGGCAGCGCGGCGAGCCCGAGCCAACGACCTTCCGCGCTCGGCACGAACCCCCGCGCACGCACGCTCGTGACGGCCACTTGGTCCTCGTGCCATAGCGGCAGAATCCATCCCATCTCCCGGACGCGTGCCTCGAGCTCCGCGTAGATCGCGCGGCGCGCGTAGCGGTCGGTCACGGCGTCGCCGAGGTCGAGCAGCCGGTCGACCTCCGCGTCCCGAACCCGTCCGCGGTTCGCTCCGGCCGGGGGGATGCTTGCACTATGCAAGAAAACGCGCAGCACGTTCGGCTCCGTCATCTCGGGGAGCTGCATCGTCGCCATCTCGAAGTCGCCGGCCCCCAAGCGCGCGAGCATCGTCCCCAGCTCGAGGGGCGTCACTTCGACCTCGACCCCCGCGTCGCCGAGCTCCTGCGCGATCGCGCGCGCGATGGCGCCGCGCAGGCGATCCGTGGACGTCACCAGCGAGAGGTGAAGCCGCTTGGGTCCGAGCACGCGCCGCGCCTCGGCGACGTCGTATGCGAACGCGGGCATGTCGGTGTGGGCCCAGTGCGTCGGGGCCACCAGCGCCGCGGCCGGCTGCGCGCGACCGGCGAGCATGGTCCGCGCGATGAGCGCGCGATCGATCGCGAACGAGAGCGCGCGCCGCACCTCCGGATCGGCGAGCGCTCCGCGATCGGCGCGCATGACGAGGTACGTCAGGTTCGCGCCCGGCCGCGACGTGACGTGGAGCGCCTCGGTCTCCATCGCCGGCAGAAGAGTCGGGGAGAGCACGTTCAGCGCGACGTCGGCCTTCCCCGCATGCAGGCGCAGCGCGCGCGCGTTCTCGTCGTGAACGGCGCGAAGCCGGAGCGCGCGCGCTGGCGTGTGCAGCGGTGACCCCGCGCGAGGGACGAGCTCGAGCTCGCCGCGCGTAAAGTGAACGACGCCGTACGGACCGAGCCCATCGAGATCGCCGTTCGGCCGCGGCGCGCTCATCGCCTCGTCGGCGCGGAGGATCGGGAGCTCGAGATCGGTGAGCAACGTGGCGTGCGGACGCTTCAGGGTGATGACCACCGCGGCCGGGCCGTCTTCGCGCGCTTCCTCGATCGCCTCCACCACCCGCCCGTGGCGCGACCCGATCTCTTTCGACGCAAACGCGCGCAGCGTCGCCACCACGTCGGCCGGCGTCAGCTTCTTGCCGGATCGGAACGTCACGTCGTCGCGCAGCTCGACGCGGAGCGTCTGCGGTCCTTGCCACGCCCATCCCTTCGCGGCGTACGGCACGGGCGCCAGGGTGTCGGGATCGCAGCGCACGAGCCCGGCGTGCAGGAGGCGCGTGGCCCGGAGCGAGACGGCGTCGGTCGCGTGCCGTGGGTCGAGCGTCTCGATGTCCGTCGAGACCAGCATCTCGATCGGCCGCGCCGTCGCCGCGCCGTCGGAACGCGTGCATCCTGCAAGCAAAAGGGCGGCGAAAAGAAGGACTTTGCGAACGGTGCCAGGCGTCTTACTAGAGGAGTGCTCATGTTCCGACGTCGCGCGCTCCCGCTCGCCCTCACGGTGCTCCTCGTCGCGGCCGACGCGTCGACCGAGCCGCAAGTCCCCGCGTCCGCATCCGCGTCCTCCGGCCCAGGCACTGGCGGCGCTGGCGCAGCTGGCGCGTCCGGCGGGCCTGCGCTCACGACCTCCCCGGAGGGGCGCAACCCCGAGATCGAGCAGCTCGTTCGGAGCCTCGTCGCGAACCTCAAAGACGCGACCGCTTCGGTGGCCATCCTCGACGTCGACACCGGACGCTACCTCGCGGTCCACGACGAGCACCTTGCGTTGAATCCCGCCTCGAACGCAAAGCTTTTCACTGCAGGCGCCGCGCTCGCCCTCCTCCACGGCGACCACCGCTACGAGACGACGCTCTCCGGCACCGTGAAGGGCACCAGCGTCTCGAACCTCACCCTGCGCGGCCACGGCGATCCGTCGCTCCAGACCGAGGACCTCTTCGCGATGGTCCAGGAGATGCGCGCGCACGGCGTCCGCAAGGTCGAGGGGGACATCCTCGTCGACCAGCGCTTCCACGACGATCAGACGACGCCGCCCGCCTTCGACCAGCAGCCGAACGAGTGGGCGGCCTTCCGCGCGCCGGTGAGCGCCTTGGCGATCAACGAGAACACGGTGACCCTCACGGTTCGCCCGACGTCGCTCGACCAGACCGCGAACGCGTGGTTCGATCCGCCCGGGTTCGTCGACGTCGAAGGCAGTGTCAAGACGGGCGACGAGGGCGCGGACAACGTCATTCTCGCGCTGACGCCGAGCGGCACGCGGATGGCGGCGAAGCTCTCGGGGACCGTGGGCAGCGACGCGAAGCTCGTGCGCTACACGCGCCGCGTCGAGGATCCGACGCTCCTCGGCGGGTACGTCCTCAAGCACCTCCTCGACAAGCTCGACGTCAAATTCAGCGGCGACGTGAAGGCCGGCCACGCCAAGGGGACGACGATCGCCCGCCACGAGTCGTCGCCGCTCTCCACGCTCCTCTACGAGGTCGGCAAGCACAGCGACAATTTCTACGCCGAGATGATCTTCAAATCGCTCGCCGGCGAGGTGAAGCAGCGCCCCGCCAAGAGCGCCGAAGCGGCGGAGCTCGTCACCAAGTGGGCGCAGAAGATCGGAGCTGCCGACGCCGGGCTCGTCATCAAGAACGGCTCGGGCCTCTTCGACGCCAACCGGACGAGCGCCGCCGGCGTCGTTCAGCTGTTGCGTGCATGTTACAAGGACCCGGCGATCCAGCCGGAGTACCTCGCGCAGCTCGCGATCGGCGGCGTCGACGGCACGCTCCACAAGCGCTTCCGCGAGCACCGCCAGGAGCGCGTCATCCGCGCGAAGACCGGCACGCTCGAGGACGCCGTGGCCCTCAGCGGGTACGTGCTCGGTTCGAACGGGAAGGGGACGATCGCGTTTTCGATCCTCGTGAACAAGGCGTCGCCCGGCAACGCGCGCCCGTACATCGACAAGCTGGTCGACAAGCTCGCCGACCGCGCGGAGAAGTGAGCGCTCCTATCCGAAGGAGCACACGCGAACGAAGCGCCGCGGCGCGTGGCGGGCGATTCGCTCCGCCGTCACGGAGGTGAGGCGCAGGCCCTTGGCGGCGACCAGGAGCCCCGTCTCGTTGTGGACGTCCTCGGCGAGCACCATCGACTCGTCGAGGTGCGCGGTCGCGATCGAACGAATCATCGAGGAATGCACGCCGATCACCGCGTCGAGGCGGAGGTCGCCGGCGCGGAGCGCGCAGCGCTGGGAGACGAGGAGCGTGCTCTCGAGCTCGCGGGGCGCGGGAGCATCGAACGTCGGGAGCCCGAGGGTGAAGGCGAACCCATCGCCGCGCGTCGCCGTCTTCAGCATCCCACACGCATTGTTGCAGAGCTCGGCGAGGACCTCGGCGACCTCCGCGTCGCTCGCGGCCTCCGTCCCGAGGATCGCCTTCGTGAGCGCGAGGCCCGTATCGTGCTCCGCGAAGAGCGCGACGCACAGGTCCGTGTCGCGCGCGACGTCGAGCATGGAGAGCGACGCGCGGTGGCGCACCGGGGTCTCTCCGGCGGGCTCGGGAGCGAAGGCGAGCCCCGTGCACTCCTGGAGCTTCGCGGCGAGGAGCGAGGCGAGCCCTGTCCACGCCGCGGTGGCGACGATCGGGTGTGCCGGTGCCTTGGCCTTCGCCCGCTTGTCCACGGCGCTGTTCACCGCCGCGACGATGCTCGCGGCGGTCAGCGGCTTCGGGAGGAATTCGTCCGCACCGGCCCTCGACGCGTGCGCGCGGACCACGGCGCCGAGCGCACCGGACGTGAGCACGAAGGCGGGCTGCCGGCCGGGGCGCTTCCGCACCTCTCGGACGACGGTCGTTCCGTCGAGGGTCGGCAGCATCCAGTCACAGACGACCGCGTCGAAGTCCTCGATGCTGACGCGCTCGAGCGCGCTCGGGCCGTCGAAGACCACGCACACGTCGTGCCCCACCTTCGCCAATACGCTCGCGAAGAGCTTGGCGACCGTCGGATCGTCCTCGACGACGAGAACCCTCATAGGCCCCCCCTCGCCTCATCGAGCAGCGCGTCCACGGGAACCTCCTACACCGCGAGCTTCGTCGCCGCGGCGATGAGGTGCTCGGGTTTGAAGGGTTTCAGCATCCACGCGGCCGCGCCTTGCCTCTTCGCCTCGGCGATGAGCTCGGGCTGCGCCTCGCTGGTCAACATCAGAAACGGCGGCGGCGCCTTCGTGCGCCCGCGAAGCGTGGCGAGCACCTCGATTCCGCTCATCCGGGGCATGTTGACGTCGCAGATGACCAGGCAGAGCTCGGGGTCGGCGTCCAGCTTCTGGATGCCGTCGCTCCCGTCGACTGCCTCGACGACCTCGAAGTAGGCGCCCTTCAATGCGTTGATGACCTGTTGGCGCGCGATGCGCGAGTCGTCGATCACCAGGACTCTCTTGATCGTGCCATCGGCCAGCATGTGTTCTCCCCTACCCCAATGTGAACGGCCAAAGACCGCGTGCGTTTAGGAGGCCGCCGAAACGTCCTGCCGCGGAGCGACGGAGATGCGTGCCCGCGCCACGTCCGCCGCGTCGTACATCGTCGACGCGGGGAACCTGAAGAAGAAGGTCGTTCCGACGCCAAGGGTGCTCGCGAGGAGCACCTTTCCCCCACGGGCCTCGCACTCGGCACGAACCGCTCCGAGCCCTACGCCGCGTCCAGAGACCTCGGTAGCGGTCGTCCTCGTGGAGACGCCGTCGCGGAACAAGATGTCGACCAGCTCGGCGTGTGTGGTGGTCGGGAGGCCAAGCGCGCGGCCACGTTCGGCCACGGCCTCCCAGTCGATGCCGGGTCCGTCGTCGGCGATCGAGATGACCCACTCGTCTCCTTCGCGCGCCGTCCGCAGCGTGATGTTGCCCGGTGCGGGGCTCGCCGAGCTCTGCTGGTCATCGCTCGCCACGCCGTGGTCCACCGCGTTGCGAATGACGTGCGTGAATGCGCCCCAAAAGCTCCTCCATCGGGCGCCGTCGAAGCGGAGGTCGTTTCCTTCGGTCGTCACGACGACCGACTTTCCGAGCCGCTGGGCGGTCGCTTCGACCTGGAGGGCGAGCCGCGCGAGGCGATCGGACGCCGACTCCAGCTTCCATCGGGCGACCGCGCGCGCAAGCTCTTGGCGTGGAGTGCCGCTCAGAATGGCCTGCACGTGCGCCACGCGATCACGTTCTGCGACCTCCAGCCGATCGCCGCGCGGCTCGGCCAGGAACGAAGTGATCCGCGACGAGACCTCCTCCCATCGCTGCACCAGGGCGTCGAGCTCCGCCGCGGTCGGCGCACCGCCGCCGCCCACCATTCGCCCTTCGATCTCGTGGCAGACCGCGGCGACGCGGGTGAGGCCAAACATCGCGCAGTTGCCCTTCAGGGTGTGGACGTCGCGGAGGCACCGCGCGCCTTCCTGCTTCGACTCGACGATCCGCGCGATTAGCTGCTTCGCGTCGGTGACGAACTCGACGAAGCCCGCCCGGTCCTTGGCGACGCGCTCGAAGACGTTGAGGGTCTCGCGCTGCTCGGCCTCCGCGCGCTGTCGAGCGATCTCGCTCGTCACGTCGGAGACGACGACGAGCACCTTCTGGAGACGATCGCCTTCGAGGATGGGGGTGTACGCCAGCGCGAGATCGCGCTTGCCGACGCAGAGCTTTTTCGGGAGCTGATCGAGCGACACCGCGAGAGGAAGGGGTCCGTCGCCGAGGTCGGACCAGCCAAGCTCCAACCACTCCGCGACGCTACGGCTCGCGCCCGCGAGATACTCCCACAACGTCGCGTGAGGGCGCGGAGCGCCGAGCCACTCCTCGACCACGCGCGAGTGCTCCGGAGAAATCGTGCCTGCGCAGTCCACCGTTAAGAGGCCTTGAGAGACGTGGTCGAGCACCAGGCGCATGTCCTGATTGCGAGCATCGAGCTCCTGCGTACGGAGCCGGACGAGATCGTCGAGGCGGACCTGCTCCTTCTCCGCCGTCTCCCGGATCTGAAGGACGAGGCCTCGCAAGTTCTCGAGCATTCGATTGCACGAGCGCGCGAGCTGCCCGACCTCGTCACCGGAGTCGTCGGAGATCGGCGACACGTCGAGGTTGCCGGCTGCCACCGCGTGCGTCGCGCGTGCGATGGTCCCGAGGCGCCGCGCAAGCGACCGCCCGATCCAGAACGCCGCCAGCGCCGCCGCTACGAGCGCGCCCAGCCCCACGGCGGCGGCCGTTCGGCCGATGCGCGCGCTCTCGACGTCGATCGACTCCGTGGACATCTCGAGGAGCAGCGTGCCGCGCGGCCCCTCTTTGGACACCACGGGGGCGACCGCCGTGATCGCCCCCGTCGCCGGCACCAACCGCGGCGCGGTTCCCTGGGCGCCAGGACCGATGCCGTTCGGCGAGAGCTCGCCCAGCGCGTGCAGCACCTGTCCGTCGGACTTGTAGAGTGCAATCGCACGTACGTCTGGGTCCTCCGACAGCGCCGCGAAGACCTCGCGCGCGGTCTCCCGGTCGTCGAACGCGACGGCGCTCTCGGTCTCCTTCGAGAGCAACGTCGCGTAGGAGAGGGCGCGAGTCTCGAGCCCGTGTCTCACGGACTCGATCTGTCGCGCCGGGAAGTAGGTCGCCAGGAACGCCACCAGCGAGAAGGTCAGCCCGAAGATGACGCCGAAGACCTTGTTTTGGATCGATGAGGTCGAGGATCGCATGCTCGTCAAGCGCTAGAACGGCGTCCAAGGGGCGGGACTGAAGGTGCACTTCAACTTTGGCGGCGCGCGACCGTTCATCAGACGTCGCCACGTCGCCGAACGAGAGGGAGAGCACATTGAATCGCCGCGTCTGGACCGCAATGAGCCTCGCTGCCATGACCGCACTCGTCGGGGTGGGTGCGTGCTCCGACCCCAAGGACAAGGCGCCGGCCCCGACCGCACCTGTACCCGCGCCTGCGCCGCTCGCAGCCGCCGCGCCCGCGGAGGCCGAGATCAACCCTCGCCTCCTCCGCCGCTTCCAGCCGATCGCCGACACGCAGGCGAGCACCAACCCGTCGACGGTCGCGAAGGTCGATCTCGGACGCCGCCTCTTTTACGACGTTCGCCTCTCGAAGGACGCCGACCTGTCCTGCAACAGTTGCCACGATCTCCCGTCGTACGGCGTCGACCACCAGAAGACCTCGAGAGGCCACAAGAACCAAACCGGAGAGCGCAACGCGCCGACCGTCTACAACGCCGCTGGCTTTTTCGCGCAGTTCTGGGACGGCCGCGCCCCCACAGTGGAGGAGCAAGCCAAGGGCCCGATCCTGAACCCGGCCGAGATGGCGATGACGGACGCCAAGCAGGTCGTGGCGTTCCTGAAATCGGTCCCCGAGTACCAGGCGGCCTTCCGTGAAGCTTTCCCCGACGTGGCGGACTCGGTGACCTTCGACAACACGAGCAAGGCCATCGGCGCCTTCGAGCGAGGCCTCTTGACGCCCGGACGTTGGGACACGTTCCTGCGCGGCGACAAGAGCGCGCTGACGGCGGCGGAGCGGGAAGGGCTCAAGACGTTTCTCAACGTGGGGTGCATGGTCTGCCATACGGGTCCTTACCTCGGAGGCTCGATGTTCGAGCGCGTCGGCGCCGTCGAGCCGTGGCCGAACCAGAACGACCGCGGGCGCGCCAAGGTCACGGGCGCCGAAGAGGACGCGATGATGTTCAAGGTGCCCACCCTCCGCAACATCGCGAAGACGGCGCCGTACTTCCACGACGGGTCGGTCGAGTCGCTCCCCGACGCAGTTCGCATGATGGGCAAGCACCAGCTTGGCCTCGAGCTCTCGGACGCCGAGGTCTCGTCCATCGTGGCCTGGCTCGAATCGCTCACCGGCGAGCTCCCGAGCGCGTACATCGCGAAGCCGGTGCCCTACGGCGCGAAAGGCGGCGCGCAATGATCGGGCGTCGTTCGTCGGCCCTCTGGCCCGTGGCGATCACGCTCGCAGCGTCGCTCGGGTGCTCTCATGATCTGGGCGTAGCGGCTGGCGTGCCGGCCGCGGCGCGCCTCGAGATCGCCGTCGGCCATCTCGACTCCGAGGCGATCCCGATGGCCGCGACGTGCGGCGCGCCTGGCCTGCCCGAATGCCCGCTCCAAGCCTGGATGAAGGCGAGCGCCGGAACCGCGATGGCGGCTCGTGACGCGACGCGCCTCGAACGGGTCTTCGTTCACATCGCGGCGATCGCGCCGCCGTCCTACGCGAAGTGGGACGAGATCGCGCGCGACGGCGCCGCCGCGGCCAAAAAGAGCGACATCGAAGGCTGCCGGCGCGCGTGCAAGGCCTGCCACGACGAGCACCGCGCGCGGTACAGGGCCGAGCGACGCGACGCGCACTTGCCCTAGCCCCTAACCGCGCCGCTCGAAGGACCTACTTGAGATCGAGCTCGAGCGCCGGCTTCGGCTCTTTGCAGCACCGAAATCCGATCGAGTAGTCGTGGTACTCGCGCACGTGCGCCGTCGTCCGGTAGAAGCAGCCGAAGCCGTTGCCCTGCGCGTCCGCGAAGTAGCCGCCGACGAAGACGCCGTACCGCCAGTCGAAGGGCTTGGCCGCGTCGCTGATCCACTCGTGCACGTTGCCGTGCATGTCGTAGTTGCCGTACGCGGTCACGCACTTCGGGAAGGCGCCGCCAGGCTCGATCGTGTTCTCGGCCTCCGCCAGGCGCGGATCGTCGTGGCGACCCCAGCCCGCCGGACCGAAGACCGCGTGCATCGGGCTGGGGCGTGCTTCGTTGCAGTTCCCCTTCGTGTACTCGTTGCCGTACGGGTACACGTTGTTCTTGGGGCCGCGGCACGCCGCCATCCACTCGGCGCCGGTGCAGAGGCGCTTGCCGACGTTCTTACAGGCGGCCTCCGCCTGGTACATGCTCACGTTCACCTGCGGCTTGATCCCCTTCGCCGGGATCGCGCGCAGGAGTCCCGCGTCGAGCGCGTCGACGGCGTGCGACGCAGGCAGACCCTCGAGCGCCGCCTCGTACTTGTCGACGCAGATCTGACCGTGCTGATACGTGACGAGCGCCGTCTCTTCGGGGCAGAGCGGGTCGGGCTTCGGTGGAGGCGGCGCGGCGTCGAGCACCTCGACGAGGGCGTGCCTCTCCGCGCACGAGTTGCAGCCGGCCGCGAAGAGCAGCGGTAGCGCGACGAACGGTGCCCCTCGAGAGAAGGCCACGATGGAAAATCTATTCGCGCATGTGCTTGCGGATCTTGCCGAGCGCCTGCTCCTGGAGCTGACGAATGCGCTCGCGCGACAGGTTGTACTTGTCGCCGATCTCTTTCAGCGTGAGCTCGTCCTCGTCGTCGAGGCCGAAGCGCCAGCGAATGATGCGCGACTCGATCGGCGTCAGCGTACCGAGCAAGCGACGCACCTCCTCGCCCCACTTCTGCGAGATGAGCGACTCGTAGGGCGAGAGCATGTTCTCGTCCTGCAAGAAGTCGATGAACTTGCGGCCGTCCTCGTCGCCGACGGGGCGGTCGAGGGAGAACGGGGTCTCCGCCCAGGAGCCCTTCACCTTGTCGAGCTTCTCCTGCGGGATGCCGGTCTCCTTCTCGAGCTCCTCGAGGGTCGGATCGCGGCCGGTCCGCGCGATGACGGCCTGCGTCGCGCGCGCGACGCGGTTGTGCGTGTCGAGCATGTGGACGGGGATGCGCACCGCTCGACCCTTGTCCGCCAAGGCGCGGCTGATGGCGTGACGAATCCACCACGACGCGTAGGTCGAGAAGCGGTAGCCGCGACGGTAGTCGTAGCGCTCGACCGCCTTGATGAGGCCGATGTTGCCCTCCTGGATCAGGTCGGCCAGCGGCATCCGTCCGTAGTTGAAACGCCGCGCGATCGACACCACCAGGCGCAGGTTCGCTTTGACGAACTTGTTCTTCACGATCTTGCTGTGGGCCAAGGTCTCCGTCATGCGATCGAGAAACTTACGGTAGCTCGGCGTCACCGGGAGCTTTGGAATGGCCACCGCGACCGGCGCCAGCGCGACCTCGGTATCGGGCTCGGAAGGCGGAGCTTCTTTGTTGTGCGCCTCGTCGTCGACCTCGTCCGGCTCGCCGAGCTTGCGCGCGACCTCCTCGCCGTGCGCGACCCAAAGCCGGTCGCTGTCGGCCAGGCGAATTCCGCGGCCGAGATCGGTGGAGAGCGACTTCCACTTCTTCTCCTGCTCGCGCGTTAGCTTGTTGCGCTGCTTCTTGTAGAGCTTGGTGAGCTTTCGTAGCTCGACAATCTGCGGGACCT
>JBBRLQ010000024.1:0-123243 GCA_038231275.1 Polyangiales bacterium | reverse complement strand
GTCTCTTCGCCGGCTCGGGCGTCGGCAAGAGCACGCTGCTCGGCGCCATCGCGCGCGGCACCGAAGCCGACGTCGTGGTCGTCGCGCTGGTCGGCGAGCGCGGTCGCGAGGTCGGCGAGTTCCTCGAGCACTCGCTCGGCGCCGAAGGTCGCGCGCGCAGCGTCGTCGTCGTCGCGACGAGCGACGTCGCCGCGCTCGAGCGCCTCCGCGCGGCGCAAGTGGCCACCGCGTACGCCGAGCATTTTCGCGACGAGGGGGCGAAGGTCATGCTCCTCGTCGACTCCGTCACGCGCTTCGCCCGCGCGCAACGCGAGGTCGGCCTCGCGGCAGGTGAACCGCCCGCCCGTCGCGGCTATCCGCCCAGCGTCTTCGCGATGCTGCCCCGCCTCCTCGAACGAAGCGGCAACGGCGAGCGCGGATCCATCACCGCGATCTACACGGTCCTCGTCGAAGGCGGTGACATGGACGAGCCCATCGCCGACGAGGTGCGCGGCGTCCTCGACGGCCACGTCGTCCTCGATCGCACGATTGCCGCGCGAGGCTGCTACCCGGCCGTCGACGTCACCGTCTCGCTCTCGCGCGTCATGGACGCCGTCACCCGCCCCGAGCACCAGGCCGCCGCGCGCAAGCTCCGCGCCCTCGTGTCGCACTACGAGGCCAAGCGAGATCTCGTCACGCTCGGCGCGTATGCCAAGGGCACCGACAAGGAGCTCGACGAGGCCATCGCGAAGATGCCGAAGATCGAGCAGTTCCTCCGCCAGGACGCGAAGGATCGTGTCGCGTACGACGACGCGCTCGCCACGCTCGCCCTCGCCGTAAAATAATTGCCGCCCCTGTGATCGACGCGATCACAACGGCAGCGCGTGCCGGCTGCAGAGTGCACGGATCGATCACGCGCCGCCGGATGCACGCATCTTGCACCACGTGTCCGCATGCGAACCCGCACCTTCTCCCTCGTTCTCTTCGGTACCACCGCGCTCGTCGGCGCCGTCGTCGTCGCGTGCTCCAGCTCGTCGTCCGACGGAGGGGCGACGCCCACGCCCGACGGCGGCGGACAAGCCGATACGTCCACGCCGACCGATGACGGATCTTCCACGCAAGACGCGCCGATCGACACGTCGAAGGGAGGAGGCTTCACGTTCCGTTACGCGCCCGCGTGGAAGGGCGCGACCAAGGTGGAGGTCTACGGCGCGTTCGGCGCGGCGACGGACTGGAAGCAGCCGTTCGCGACGCTCGCCGACGACGGCAGCGGCACGTTCACTGGTACCGCGGTGGTCCCCCCTGGACAGTTCATCTACGTCTTCAAGGTCACCGGCGACGAGGCCGCCGCGAAGCCCGACACCTACGCGCGCTTCACGATCGACCCCACCAACCCCGACTTTGTCCCGTGCCCCGCCGAGTCGCCGACGTTCGACAAGAACGCGCCGAACCCGTGCTCGCAGCTCACGTCGCCGCAAGGAGCAGCCGCGACGACGTATCACTTCAAGGGAACCGTCACGTCGGGCGGCGCGCCGATCGCCGGCTACCTCGTGCAGCTCGATCGCCAGGAGCCGAAGAGCCACCACTTCTTCGTGAACCGCGTCACGACCGGCGCCGACGGCACCTTCGACATCGCCGCCGCCACCGGCAGCTACCGCGTCCAGGTCCTCCACCCGACGTACTTGTCGCAGACCGACGCGCAACGCACGAGCCCCGAGTCGCTCGCCGCGCTTCGTCGATCGATCTCGACGTCGCTCCTCCTCGCGCAGGACACCACCATCAACGCTGCGGAGATCGCGTACGGCGGCTACGCGACGATGCAGCCGTCCGCGGACGCCGGGCCGGTCGCGCTTCCCGCGACCTTCACGTTCTCGGTGCTCCCCGGCACCGCGGGCGCGCGCCTGTCGCTCTATGGTCCCGGTCCGCAGATCGGCGACCCGTGGTACTCCGGAAAGCTCGACACGAGCGGCACCGCCGATTTCGACGGCAGCTTCAACACCAGCAAAGCGCCCGACGGCGGTCTCGTCCCCGACGCGCAGTATTGGTGGGGCACCGAGCAGGAGTACCCGAAGGTCGACGGCGGCGTCGGATGGACCGCGCAGACGCTGGTCCTCCCGGTCCGTTTCTGACGCGGGTCCGCAGTATGCTAAGCCGGTCCTACCGGCATGAACGACGGACACTGGTACAAGGACGCCATCTTCTACGAGGTCCACGTCCGCGGATTTTTCGACGCGAACGGGGACGGGCGCGGTGACCTCGCGGGGTTGATCGAGAAGCTGGACTACCTCCAGGGCCTCGGCGTCGATTGCCTCTGGCTCCTCCCGACGTACCCGTCGCCGCGCAAAGACGACGGGTACGACGTGAGCGATTTCTACGGCGTGCACCCGGAGTACGGCACGCTCGCGGACTTCGATCGCCTCATCGTGGAGGCACACCGTCGCGGCCTCAGGGTCATCGGCGATCTGGTCCTCAACCACTGCTCGCGCGAGCATCCGTGGTTCCTCTCTGCGCGCTCCGATCGCGCGTCCCCGTACCGCGACTACTTCGTGTGGAGCGACGACACGAACGCGTACAAAGAGGCGCGCATCATCTTCCGTGACGTCGAGCGCTCGAACTGGACGTTCGACGATCTCGCCGGTCAGTACTATTGGCACCGCTTCTACTCGCACCAGCCCGATCTCAACTTCGACAACCCCAAGGTGCAGGACGAGATGGTGGCGGTGGCCGACTTCTGGCTGCGCCGCGGCCTCGACGGCTTCCGGTGCGACGCCGTGCCGTATCTCTACGAGCGCGACGGCACCAGCTGCGAGAGCCTCCCCGAGACGCACGACTTCGTGAAGCGCCTTCGCGCGCACGTGGACGCGAATTTCGAGGGGCGCATCCTGATCGCCGAGGCCAACCAGTGGCCGGAGGATCTCGTCCCGTATTTCGACGGCGAGTTCCAGATGGCGTTCCACTTTCCGCTCATGCCGCGGATGTTCATGGCGCTCCGCATGGAGACGAAGCGCCCGATCGTGGAGATCATAAAGAGGACGCCGGCGATCCAGGAGGGGTGCCAGTGGGGCCTCTTCCTACGGAACCATGACGAGCTGACCCTCGAGATGGTGACCGACGCCGAGCGCGACTACCTCTACGACGAGTACGCGAAGGATCCGCAGATGCGGCTCAACGCGGGAATTCGCCGTCGCCTCGCGCCCCTCTTGTCGGGCAGCCGCCGGCGGATCGAGCTCCTCCATGGGCTGCTCTTCTCGCTGCCCGGCAGTCCCTTTCTCTACTACGGCGACGAGCTCGGGATGGGAGACAACGTCTTCCTCGGCGATCGCGACGGTGTTCGAACGCCCATGCAGTGGTCGAGCGACGTGAACGCCGGCTTCTCGCGCGCCGATCCAGCGCAACTCTACAGCCCTGTCTCGATGGATGCACTCTACAACTATCAGTCCATCAACGTCGCGGTCCAGGAGCGTGTGGAGACGTCGCTGCTCCGCTGGGTGCGCCGCATGATCCGCGCGCGAAAGACCACCAAGGCGTTCGGCCGCGGTAGCCTCGACTTCGTGGGGACGGACAACGACGCGGTGCTCGCCTTCGTCCGCGCGTACGAGCGCGAAGAGATCCTGGTCGTCGTCAACCTCTCGCGCTTTGTGCAGCCGGCGACGCTGGATCTGTCGGGCTACCGCGGCAAGCGCCCGCGCGAGCTCATCGGCGAGGCACGGTTTCCGGAGACGACGGAGCGCTACTTCCTGTCGCTGGGGCCCCACTCGTTCTACTGGCTGAGGCTCGAGGCGCCGTGAGCGATCACCTCGACCAGCTCACGCGCCACTCGCCGCTGGCGATCCTCTGCGATCTCGATGGCACGCTGATCCCGTTCGCGGCGACGCCCGAGGAGGCGGTACCCGACGAGGCCGTGCGCAACCTGGTCCGTCGTGCCTCGGCGCTGCCCGACGTGGCCTTCGTGATCGTGAGCGGTCGCACGCGGGACTACCTCGACCAGAATTTTCCGGCGACGCTACTGGTCGCCGAGCACGGCGCGTTTCGGCGCGGCGCCGGCGCGTGGGAGGCGCTGCGCGAGGAGCCGATCGACCTCGCGAACCTCCAGTCCCGCCTCGACGCGCTCAAGGCCCGGTACCCGAAGTCGGGCGTCGAGTGGAAGGCGACCGGCGTGGTCCTCCACTACCGCCGCCTCTCGCGGCCGGAGCGGGAGGCTTTCGTGGTCGAGGTGACCGCGCTACTCCAGGATCTCGCGGAGAAGATCCCGATCCTGCGATCGTCGCAGTCGACCCTCGCGATCGACGTGCGGCCAGCGTACGTGCGAAAGTCGGTCGCGGTCCCGTGGGCGCGCGAGCGGGCGGGGCACGACGCGCGGGTCCTCGCGATCGGCGACGACCTCACCGACGAGCACATGTTCGGCGCGCTCGGCGTCGGAGACGAGGCGATCGTGGTCCGTCACGGCGAGCGCCGTCAGACCAAGGCGCGCTGGGAGCTCGAGGACACTCCCCAGGTGTTCGCGTTCCTCGAGGAGCTCGTGGAGATGCGCGAAGGCAAGCGCGCGCGCGTGACCTCGTGGCCATCCCAAGTCGTGACCCGCTCGGCGAAGAAGAAGGATGGCGCGAGCCAGTCGCTCCTCGTCGTGTCGAACCGGTTGCCGAGCATGCGCAGCGCGAAGGACGGTCGGCCGCAGTCGGTCGGAGGGCTCGTGTCGGCGCTGCGGCCCGCGCTCGAGACGCGTGGAGGCCTGTGGTTGGGGTGGAGCGGCAAGACCATCGACGACGCGGAGGAGCCGGTCGCGTCGCTCGAAGCGGACTTCACTCCAGGCCTGATCGGCGTGGATCTGAAGGAGCGCTGGTACCGCGAGTACTACAACGGCTTCTGCAACAAGGTCCTCTGGCCGCTGTTCCACTGCTTCCCGGGGCGCGTTCGCTTCTCGCGCGGGGAGTGGGACGCTTACGAGGAGGCGCACCGCGCCTTCGCGGACGTCGCGGTGGCCGCGGTCGATCGGGGCGGCACGGTCTGGGTTCACGACTACCACCTGCTCCTCCTCGCCCGCGACATGCGCGCGCGCGGGCACACCGGCCCCATCGGACACTTCCTCCACATCCCGTTCCCGCCGCCGGATCTGTTCGAGATGCTTCCGTGGCACAAAGAGATCCTCGACGCGATGCTCGCGTTCGATCTCGTCGGCTTCCACACGCCGCAATTCCTCCGGAATTTCTTGGCGTGCGTGAGATCGTTGCATCCTGCACGCGTCTCCGACGAAGGCATCGAGTACCAAGACCACCGAACGCGCGCCGGCGTGTTCCCGATCGGCATCCTCCCCAGCGACTACAAGGACGCCGACGCGCCCGAGTTCACCGAAGAGATCGAAGGCCTCCTCCGCATCCTCGGGCCCGCGCAGCTCGTGCTCGGCGTCGATCGGCTCGACTACACGAAGGGGATCCCCGAGCGCCTCCTCGCGTTCGGGAGCCTGCTCGAGCGGTATCCGGAGTTTCGGACGAAGGTGTCGCTCGTGCAGATCTCGGTGCCGTCGCGCGCCGACGTGCCGCACTACGCCGAGCAGCGCTCGCAGGTCGAGGAGATCGTCGGGCGCATCAACGGCCAATACGGCCAGGCGCACTGGGTGCCAGTGCAGTACTTCTACCGAAGCTACGAGCCGACGCAGCTTGCGCGCCTCTACCGCGCGGCCGCCGTCGGGTACGTGACGCCGCTCCGTGACGGGATGAACCTCGTCGCGAAGGAGTACGTCGCGGCGCAAAACGAGGCGAACCCCGGCGTGCTCCTCTTGTCACGCTTCGCCGGCGCCGCCGTCGAGCTGAAAGACGCGCTCCTCACGAACCCGTACTACATCGACGGCATGGCCGACGATCTCCGCCGCGCGCTCACGATGCCGTTCGACGAGCGCCGCGCGCGCCACGCGAAGCTGCTCGCGCAGGTCGAAGGTTCGACGGCGGCGACATGGGGGGAAGCCTTCCTCGCGGCCCTCGCGGCGTGCCGGTGAACCGGGGAAAAGTGCCCCTGCGCCGTAAATGCCGGGGCACGGCGCTTTCCGTGATCCTGTTCTCGCTGCGAGGTCCACTATCGATCTGCCCATGCACACGCCCACCCGACTCCTCTCGCACGTGATCGTGTTCGCCGTGGTCGTCGCCGCTCTCCTCGTCGTGAGCTGCGGCGGCAAGAACGGGACGGCGACGTGTACGACCGACGCCGACTGCCAGACCGGCACCAGCGGCTATTCTTGCATCAACGGCGAATGCGGCGTGCCGCCGGCAGCCACGTGTCCCAACGGCCAAACCAGCTGCAAGGGCGCATGCGTCGACGCCGAGTCCGACGCCACGAACTGCGGCACGTGCGGCCACGCGTGCGACGCGGGTCTCGTCTGCTCGAACGGCACGTGCCAGGCCGCGTGCGCGACCGGTCTCACCAAATGCGGCGCCGCGTGCGTCGGGACGCAATCCGACGCCGCGAACTGCGGTGCGTGCGGCAACGCGTGCGCGAAGGGACAGGCGTGCGTCGCGGGCAAATGCGCGTGTCCGCCCAGCGAGCAGGCGTGCGGCGGCGTCTGCACCGGCATCGCCAGCGATCCCAACAACTGCGGCGCGTGCGGCGTCACATGCACCTCCGCAGCGCCGTTCTGCCAGTCGGGCGCGTGCGTGGGCAGCTGCACGACGCCGCCGTTCACCGCGTGCGGCCAGAGCTGCGTGGACACCACTGCGGATCCGCTGAACTGCGGCGCGTGCGGCGTAGCCTGCTTGCCCACCGAAGTATGTGGCGGAGGCAAGTGCGCGTGCGCAGCCGGGAGCACACGCTGCGGCGGCGTGTGCGTTCACGTCGACAGCGATCCGCTGAATTGCGGCGCGTGCGGCAACGCGTGCGGCGCCGGCGAGCCGTGCGTCTCCGGCGCCTGCGCGTGCGCGGGTAGCCTCGCCGCGTGCAAGAACGGCTGCGCGAACCTGGGAAACGATCCGGCAAATTGCGGCGCGTGCGGACGTCCCTGCGGCATAGGTCAGCTCTGCGTCTCCGGCGCGTGCAAGTGCCCCGACGGCGAGACGTTCTGCAACGGCGCATGCCACGAGCTCGCGAACGACCACGACAACTGCGGCGCCTGCGGCAACGCGTGCGCCGCGGACCAAGTGTGCGCGCGTGGGCGCTGCGCCGCGACCTGCGGCCGCCGAGAGACGACATGCAACGGCGCGTGCGTGAACCTCGCCGGCGATCCGCAGAACTGCGGCGCATGCGGCGTCGCCTGCGGGGCCGGCCAAGGGTGCCGGCGCGGCGCGTGCGTGTGTGCAGCGGGCTTCGTCGCGTGCGGAGGCATTTGCGTCGATCCCCTGAACGACGCCGGCAACTGCGGCGCCTGCGGCAAGTCGTGCCCCGGCAACCAGCTCTGCGCCGGCGGCGCGTGCGCGTGCGCCACTGGGCAAACCGTTTGCAACGGCCTCTGCGCCGACACCTCGCTCGACCCGACCAACTGCGGCGCATGCGGCACGACGTGCATGCCTGGCGGAATCTGTCGCGCCGGCGCATGCGTCTGCGGGCCGGAGACCAACCAGTGCAACGGCGCGTGCGTGGACGTGCTCAGCGATCCGGCGAACTGCGGCGGCTGCGGCAAGGCGTGCCCAAAGTTCCAGTACTGCGTGAACGGGACCTGTCAGCCGTAGGCGTCGGCGTCGGAGTCGGCGTCGGAGTCGGAGTCGGCGTCGGAGTCGGCGTCGGCGTCGGAGTCGGCGTCGGAGTCTGTGGTAAACAGCGGGCGCCATGACCGTCCTCCAGGTCGCCGACCTGCGCTTCGGCTACGCCGGCGACACGCTCTTCGAGAACGTCACCTTCACGTTGGCCATCGGCGAGCGCGCGGCCCTCGTCGCGCCCAACGGCGCGGGTAAATCCACTCTCCTTCGCATCATCGCGCGCGAGCTCGAGCCCGATCAGGGGTCCAGCGTCATCAAGAAGGAGACGACGTTCGGCTACTACCGGCAGTCGCACGAGCTCGTGGCGAAGGGAGACGTGCTCGGCGCGTTTCTATCGGGCTTCGCGGACGTCGTGCGCCTTCGCGAGGAGCTGACGGCGGCGCAAGAGGGAGCGGCGAGCGGCGACGCGCGTGCGCTGGAGCAGCTCGCGACCGTGACCGACCAGTACCACCTCGCGCGCGGCGACGAGCTCGAACGCGAAGTCGCGATCCTGGCCCACAAGCTCGGGTTCTCGGACGCCGATCTCACGCGGCCGGTGGCGTCGCTTTCCGGCGGCGAGCGCGGCCGTCTGCAGCTCGGCGTCGTCCTCTCGCAAGAGCCGGATCTGCTCCTCCTCGACGAGCCCACCAACCACCTCGACCTCGACACCATCGCGTGGCTCGAGTCGTGGCTGGTCAAATACCGCGGCGCCATCCTCGTCGTGTCCCACGATCGGCAGTTCCTCGACAACGTTTGCCCGAGCACGATGGAGCTCGGGACGCGAGGCCTCCGCGTCTATGGGCAAAAATACTCGGACTACGCCGTGCTCCGCCAAGAGGACCTCGCGCGCGAGCGGGCGGTGATGGAGCGTCAGCAGGCGTTCATCGACAAGACCGAGGACTTCATCCGCAAGAACATCGCCGGCCAGAAGACGAAGCAAGCGCAGAGCCGGCGCAAGATGCTGGACAAGCTCGATCGCGTCGACAAACCGGAAGACGTCTGGCAAGTCGCCGAAAAGATCCGGTTTCGCTTCGCCCCGTCGGCGCGCTCGGGCGACATCGTCCTCGACTGCAAGAATCTCCACGCCGTGCGCGGCGGCCGAACGCTGTTCGACGGCGTCGACATCTTGATGCGCCGCGGCGAGCGGATCGGCGTGGTCGGGCCCAACGGCTCGGGAAAAACCACGCTCCTGAAGCTCCTCGCCGGCCGCGGCTTCCCCGACGACACCGGAGCCGTGAAGCGCGGCACGAACCTCCAGGAAGGCTACTTCGATCAACACCTCGGCGAGGTCGACCCCACGATGACCGCCGTCGACAACGTGCGCACGGTGCGCGGCGACTTCACCGTCGAGGCGGCGCGGCAATACCTCGCACGCTTCCGCTTCTGGGGCGACGACCCGCTCCGCGTCGTCTCCGGCTTCTCGGGCGGGGAGCGCTCACGCCTCGCGCTCGCCAAGCTCCTCCTCGAGCCGCGCAACCTCCTCTTCCTCGACGAGCCGACCAACCACCTCGACATCCCCGCCGCCGAGATCCTCGAGGAGGCGCTGGTCGGTTTCGACGGCACGGTCGTCCTCGTCTCCCACGATCGCCGCTTCCTCGAGAACGTGACGACGCGGATCGTGAGTGTGCGCGACGGCGTGGTCGACATCTACCCCGGCGGCTTCAAGGACTACGTCACCGCCCATTTCGCGCCGCCAAAAAAGGACGAGCCGAAGCCCGAAGCCAGGAAGAAAGAGGCTCCTCCGTCCGTCTCCAAAGACGAGGAGCGCGCGAAGAAGCATGCCTACGAGGTCCAGCGTCAGGTCACCCGCGACCGCGAGAAGAGGAAGCGGCGCGTGGAGGAGCTCGAAAGCCTCATCGCGGACGGGGAGAAGCAGCTCGGCGTGATGCGCGAGAAATTGAAGGAGGATCCGGCGGGAGACTGGGCAAAGCTGGCCAAGATGGCCGCCGAGGAGCAAGCTTTGTCCAAGCGGGTGGACGCAATGATGTCGGAGTGGACCAAGCTCTCGGAGACGGACGCGGCGCGATGAATCGAATCGTCTTCCTCGTCACGCTCTCCCTCGTGATGCTCTTCGCCATCGGTGGGTGCCGGAAGGGCAACGGCGGCGCCACCGCGGATCCGCCCGTGACGGTGGAGGTCCGCGACGCAACCGAGGGGCTGCTCCTCACGTGGATCGACGCGAAGGGAGACTTCCACGTCGAAGTTCGCCCGACCGACGTGCCGCTCGAGGGACGCGACGCCGTCCGCGTCGTCGATCCCGCGCGCGAAGACGGAACGCACGCCGACAAAGTCTTCGTCGCGGACCTGCGCGTCGCGGGCGCGGGTGGCCTCTACCCCGTCAAGACCATGTCGCGCCTCGAGTTCGATCAGCTCGCGGTGACGCGTCGCGAGAAGAACGGTCCGACCCTAGCGAGCGCGGCACCCCCCGCGAGCGACGCGCCGCCGAGCATTCCTCGCCAGCAACCCGGAAGCCCGCTCGCGCAAGCCGATCCGCCGCCCGACGGTCGCCCGCTCGTCATCATCTACGGTGCCGACTGGTGCACCGCCTGCCACGACGCCGCCGCGTACCTGCGGAAGAAGGGCGTGGCGTTCATCGAAAAGAACGTGGAGACCGATCAGGGAGCCGCGCGCGAGATGCAGCAAAAGCTCGCGAAGAACGGCCTGCGCGCGGGCTCCATCCCCGTCCTCGACGTGAAGGGCAAGATCATGGTCGGCTTCAGCCAGCGCAGCGTCGACGAGGCGCTCGGGCGAGCGATCTGATCGTGTGGCGCATTTGCGCCGCATGCGGAGGTCGAGCGCGTCCGTAGTCTTCGTTTCGCCCGCGTTATGCGCGCCCTCCGGGTGGCGCGCATCGTGCCTTGCGCACCTCATCCACTATCGGCAAGGAAGAGGGGCACATGATCCGAACGTCGGCGAAGTACATCGTGGTCTGCGGGTTCGTTGGCGCGGTCGTCGTCGCGTGCGGAGGCGAGTTCGGCGCCGGAGGGACGGGCGCCGCGGGCGCGCTCGGCAACTTCGCGTGTCCCGAGCTCCAAGGCGGCGCCATGAACGCGTCGTTCGAGGCGGACGCGCGCGCGAACGCGACGATCCGCGCCTTCGTCACCGCGAGCGGCGACCTGCAGACGATCGCCGCGAAGGCCGAGGCCGAGGTCGGCGTCGCGTGCGAGCGCATGGGCCGTGATCTGGGCGTCCCTCCCGAGCAGATGACGCCGCGACAGAACGAGGGACGCGTCGCTGCAGCGTGCAACGCGGTGTCCGCGCGAATGGATGCGATCCTCCGAACGGGCGTCTCTGCGTCCGTGAAGGCCGACGTCACCCCGCCGCAATGTGAGGTCCACGCCGACGCTGAAGCAGCATGCAAGGGCGCATGCAACGTGAACGTCGACCCCGGCTACGTGAAGGCGCACTGCGAGCCCGGGCACCTCTATGGACGATGCGAGGGGACGTGCTCCGGCCAGTGCGCCGGGACGTGCAACGGCGAGTGCCAGGGGCAGTGCGCGGGCCAAGCGCATGCGGCGGCGGGCAGCGCCGCGGGTGCCGGCCAGTGTGCGGGCCAATGCAACGGAACGTGCAAGGGGACGTGCACTGCCGATTGCCACGGCGCGTGCACGGTCGACTTCAAGGAGCCCAAGTGCGACGTCGCCGTGAAGGCGCCGAGCGCCGACGCCCACTGCGCCGGGAGCTGCAAAGCGCACGCGGAGCTCACCGCGCGGTGCACCGAGGCGCGCGTCGCCGTCCACGCGACGGTGAATACCGGCGAGATGGGCAAGCTCATCGCCACGCTGCAAGCGAACCTCCCCGTCCTCGTCACCGCCGAGATCGCGTACGGCCGCCGCATCGCCGGCGACGTGCAGGTTCTCGTCCAGTCGGGCAGCGAGCTGCCGAGCGCGCTCGGTCAGCTGACGGCCCACGCCGGCGCGTGCATCGCGGCGGCCGCGAACGCGACGATCTCCGCGCAAGCGTCGCTGCGAGTCAGTGTTCAGGCGAGCGCGAGCATCAGCGCGAAGGCCGGCGCGAGCGGCGGCGTCTGAACAGCGCCTAGCCCTCGCCTAGCCCGCTCTCACTCTACTGGTCGCGCGCGGGCGCGTCTGCGCAGCAGCGGAAGCCGGTGGAGTAGTCCCAGTACCGCGCCTCGTGCGCGGTCGTGACGTAGTCGCACCCGTGACCGTTGAGCCACGTGTCGACGTAGTACCCGCCGCGGAAGTGTCCGCTCGGGTCGGCCGTCCACTCGTGCAGGTTGCCGACGATGTCGTAGACGCCCTCGGGCGTCGCGCACGCGGCCTTCGCGCCGCCTGGCAGTAGCGAGTCGGGCACCTGGTTGATGCACGGGTGCTCGAGCTTCGTGAACACTGAGAGATCGTGCGATTCGAGGTACTGCATCGCCGGGTGAGGGTCCCGTTGATCGTTGCATGTTCCCCGCTTTTCCTCGTTTCCGTAGGGAAATTGGGTGTGTTTGCTGCCCTTGCACGCGAGCACCCACTCGTCGTCTTTGCAGAGGCGCTTGCCCGACGCCGCGCACGCCGCGCCGGCTTGCACCTGTGAGATGTACGCCTGCGGCACTGCGCCGGGCGAGCTCTTCGCCCGGACCTTGAGGCCCGCAGGGTTGAAGTACGGCGTCCACGTGTGCTCCGTGCCGTCGTCCAGCACCTCGACGAGGTGCGGCTCCCAGCGGTCGACGCACGCGCTCGGCCTGCCGGGGATCCGCGCCATCCCGGCCGGGCATCCGCCGAGGCCGGGCGGCTCGCGGAGATCGCGCCCAGCGTTGGGGCGTACCAGATCGTGTGGATCGCAAACCTGGCCCTTGATCTCCCAGTGGTACGACGTGTTCCCCTTGTCGACCATCGCCGCTTCCTTCGCGCGCGCGGCCTGGAGCGCCTTGGCGTGCTCGGCGGTATAGACGGCGCAGCGGCGCGGCAGGACGTTGACGTGGACGGGCAGCGGCTTGCCGTCGAAGGTGCCGTCGAACTGGGTCTGGGTGCGATCGCCAGGCCGGTTCTCGCAGACGATCTCGCCGCCGCCCCCGCCGCCGTCGGGGCTGGCGGGGTGCGGTAGCGCGATCGTCACCGGCACACGAAAGCGCTCGCCCGCCGGCGTGAAGGCGAAGCCGAGCTCGGTGCCGCGTGGCCAACCGACCAGCGCGTCACCTTTCACGGACGCGATCGTGAAGACGCGCGCGCCCCTGAGGGCGCCTTCGGGGATCGTCAGCGTCGCGCCCTCCGCTTCGAGCGTGCCGCCACCTTCGCCGATTCCGGGCGGCGCTGCGTCGACAGGAGAGGTGGACGCGGCGACGGTAGGGGCGGCCTCGAGGAGGCCCGGCGCGGGAGGCTCTGTTTTGCTGCACGCCGCGAGGAGCGCGAAGACGGTGAGAACCGAGGCGGATCGTGCGGTCACGAGGGGGAGGCTCGCATTTCCCAGGGCGGCGCGCACGAGGGGACGAGCGGGGGGGAACGGGGTCGGGGTCGGCGCCGGGGTCGGGGTCGGGGTCGGGGTCGGGGTCGGCGTCGGAGTCGGGGTCGGAGTCGGAGTCGGAGTCGGAGTCGGAGTCGGCGTCGGAGTCGGCGCCGGAGTCTGGGTCGGGGTGCTCCTCTCTCGAGGGGGCTAGCTTGCTCGCGTGCTCGGCGGCGTCAAGGCCGAGCCGGCTTCGCCGGTGCCCCTGCGGGGCAGCCTTGACCCCGCCTGCGCTCGCGAGCGGAGGGGGGCCCCCGAGAGGGGAGAAGGAGGCTGGGATGCTCAGAGTTTATGAAGAGGTGTTGGAGGTGATTCGGGAGTTGAAGGACGCGATGGGGGTGATCGAGAAGCGGGATAGTGACTTGGCGCGGCAGATGCGGCGGGCGGTGAGTAGCGTCGCGTTGAATGTCGCGGAGGCGCAGGGGAGTCGGGGGAGGAATGGCGCGGTGCGGTTCAGCACGGCGCTGGGGTCGATGCGGGAGACGCAAGCCTGCTTGGACGTCGCGGTTGCGATGGGTCACCTGGAGGCGGTGTGCATGCAGACTGCACGCAAAATGGACGGTATCTGCGGCTCTCTCTACCGCCTGTCCCGGTGAAAACTCGCCGAGGGCGCCGTTTTCCGCGGCGCCCTCGGCGAACCTCATCTCGCCAGCGAGTAGAGCGCCGCGCAGATGCGGTCGATCCTCTGCGGCAGCTCACCGTCCATCTCCACGTACCCGAACGCGGCGCCGACCTGAAGACATGCGAGTGTCTCGCGCATCGAGCCCAGCGCCGTGCTGAACCGCAACCCGCGATTTCTCCCGCGACTCCCATTCGCCTCGGCAATGTTCAGCGCCACACTGGCCGCGGCGCGCCGCAGCTGCCGACCCAGATCGACATCCCTCTTCTCGATCTCACCGAGCACCTCCCTGAGCATCCCCACCACCTCGAGCACCTCTTCATAAACTCTCAACATCGAAACCTCCTCGCGCCCCCTTCTCTCGGGGCGCCGCCCCGAAGCCGGCGAGCGCAGGCGGTGTCAAGGCTGCCGCCGCAGGCGGCACCGGCGCAGCCGGCTCGGCCTTGACACCGCCGAGCACGCCGGCAAAATCGCCCAGACCCGAGAGAGGCCCGTCACCCGGAGTCGGAGTCGGAGTCGGCGTCGGAGTCGGCGTCGGAGTCGGCGTCGGAATCGGAATCGGCGTCGGAGTCGGAATCGGAATCGGCGTCGGCGTCCGCGCCCCCCGGCACCGCGCACGCGAGGATCACCGCGGGCTGCACGAGCAGGCACGCGACCGCGACGCCCAGCCCAAAGCGATCCGCCACGACTCCGATCGCAAGGGGAATCGCGACATCCATCACGACGAAAATCTGCCCAATCGCCTGCACCGTTCCCGGCTTGCCGGGAAGCTCACCGTACGCGCGCGACAGCGCTAGCGCGTGATGCGGCGCGCACGTGATGCCCACGAGCAGCAAGGCGGCGCACGAAGCGACCGGCGCCGTCGACGCGACGAAGACGCCCAGCGCCGCAGCACACGCCACGGCGCTCGCGACGAGCACGCGCCTCGACGACCACCGCGCGACGGCACGATCGGTGAGCGCCGCACCGACGACCGCGCCCCCCGAGAACGCCACGGCCGACGCCGCCGCGAGCGCGCCGGTGGCACCTTGATCGCGCACGAGGCGCAGCGCGGCCAGCGCGACGATCACTTCGTCGAGGAGCGTGCACGACGCCGCCGCGAAGAGCCACGCCCACAGCGCGGGACGACGGATGGCGGCCGCGAGCGCGCTACGCAGAGGCGCCGGCGCGTCGCAGTCCGGCGCGTCCGCGTCCCCGCGCGGAGGCTCCGTGCGGAGGAGCCGTCGCGCGCTCGCCGCGCACTGGACGGCAACTCCCGCCGCGACCGCCGCCATCGCCGCGCGGTACGAGAACCCCATCGCGACCGCGCCCGCCGTGACGAGCGGTGCCAGCACGTCACCGATTGCGCCGTAGAGCGTCCAGCGCACCATCGCGCGATCGCGCGCGTCATCACCGTCGCCGAAGCAAAGGAGCAGGAGCGCCTGCCCTGCACCGCACGCGACGCCGCTGGACGTCCCTGCGAGCGCGAGGCCGATCGTGAGGCCCCATGGCCCTCGAGCGCACGCCGTCAGCAGCAGCGACGCCGCGAGCGCCGCCTGTCCGAGCACCAGAACACGCGCACGCCCGCGCAAATCCGAGAGCAACGCGATGCCGCCCTCGAGGACGGCCGCGACGACCAGCGGCACGGCGAACACGAACGTCACGTACGCCCGGTGCGACAGCCCGAGCTCGTCCTCCACCGACGGCGCGCCGCACACCGCCACGCCGCTCCACAGCTCGTCGGCGAGCGTGACCAGCGTGAGCGGCAAGAGAGAGGGCCGGCGTCAGATGCGCTCGGTGAAGTTCATGGAGAGAGCATGAGGCGCCGAGACCCGACGCGCAAGTCGGAGTCGGAGTCGGAGTCGGCGTCGGAGTCGGCGTCGGCGTCGGCGTCGGCCCAACCGTCGTTACTCCATCGCCCAGTGCTGCTTCGGCTGCGCCGAGTCGCACGCCATCTGCTCCAGCGCGCCCCCTGTCGCGAGGGCGCAGTGCCCGGTCTGCTTCCCGCGCAGCGAGTAGTTTCCGTCCGGCTGGTACTCGAGGCGCCACTTCTGCGCGTCGGTCGTCCCGATGCAACCCGCTTCTTGCAGCGCGCTCCCGCTCGACGAGATGCAGCGCCCGTACCGCCCCTCTCGCGAATGTACGAGAAAATACGGGCGTTCCGCGCGCTCGAGGCGCCAGAGCTGGTTGTCCTTGCCGCTGCACGCGTCGGTGCCGATCGGGCCGGCGCTTCGCAGCTCCTTCGCCGACGCGCATCCTGGCACGCCCCCGAGGCGATGATCGCGCTCGTCGAGCAGCGTCACGTTGATGCGCAGGTGCTGGCTGCGCGTCGCGAGATTGCACGGCGAGAGGGTCAGCTTGCCGTTATTGCCCTTGCCCACGCCGACCGCCTCGATGCACCGACCCGATCGCGCGATGCTCATCAGCTCGACGAAGCCGTCGGTGGCGGTCGACACCGCCCACATCTGCTCGGGCTTGCGCTGCTTGGGGAGCTTGCCCGGGTGCGCCTCGGTGATCTCACCTCCGCACATTGCCTGAACGAGCGCGTCGCCGACCGCGGTGAGGCAGAGGTTGCTCGCCTTGGCGCGGATCTCCACGCTGCCGTTGTCGACGGTCTTCACCTCCCAGCCCTCGCTGGGGTTGCCGTCGCACGCGGCGAGCTCGAGCGGCGTCGTCGCGTTGGCGGGTGCCGATCGCGGCGCACGGATGCAGACGTCGGTGTCGCCGGCCTCGAGCTCGTGCCACGTCGCGAACGACGAGACGAAGCGGCGCAGCGCGGTCACGCTCGTGGGGTTGGCGTTGGCGACGCTCATGACGCCGGCCAGAAAAGAGCGCCCCTGGTGCGCGACGACGCAGCCGCCGCCTTGATCGTATCCGGCAAAGAGGACGCGGCTCACGACGTTGAGCGTGGTCGGCGTGACGGACGGCACGTTGAACTCGCCGCTCGACAGCTGTCCGCCGTAGGTGATCTGCGGACCACCCATGGTGCCGTAGCCATTGCAGGTCATTCGCGCGCCGACGAGCTGCGATGCCTCGAAGGGGTAGAGATCGAAGAGCGTGCTCACGATCGGGTGCGTAAGCCGCACGAGCGCTGCGTCGAGCGTCGGGTGCGGATGGATCTCACGAAGCGCGTTTTTGTCCGAGTCATCCGCGCCCATGAACCACCCCGCGAGATCGGCGTGGATGACCTCGGCGGCGGTGAAGCACCCCTTGCTGGTGAGAATCGTGTCCGGCGCGATGAGCGTCCCGCTGCACGTCGACATCGCGCCGTGCAAGTGCACGAACCCGGAGCCGTCGGCGCGCGTGGGCCGCCCGTTGATGAGCGCGTCGGCGCGCCCCGAATGCGTGGCGGCGAGCGCGGCGAGGAGCAGCGTCGGCGTGGCGAGGACGAGAAGTCTCGGCGTGTTCATGGTCGTCCTCACGGCTTCGGGTGGGCGATGAGCCAGTCGTAGATGCGGTCGGGGAACGCCGGCTGGTTCCCCGGCGGCTCATGGAAACCCGGCATGCCGTGGTAGTAAAACCGCGGGATGTGCGCCGAGTTCGTGCCGTCGAGCGTCTCCAGCGACCTCGGTGGCCCACCCTCGATCGTCCACAGCTCGACGCCGTAGGGAGCCGGGCAGTCGTACTTCTCCATCAGCGTGTCGGGGCCCGGAAGGCGCTGCTCGAGATCGACCTTCGTACCGCCGACCATCGTGAGGCCGCCCTTGCACTCGTCGCGCCTCGCCCACCGCGCGACGGTCTCCTTCGCCGACGGCACCGAGATGTTCGGGTACACGATGCTCATCGCCGGCGAGAAGAGCGGCGACAGCAGCGGCGTGCCCCCCGCGTAGGGAATGATCTCGTCCGCCGTGTCGTGGATGTGCAGGACCGATACCTTGTGGGTCCCGGGGCACCTCGACGCGTCCATCCACTGCGCGCCCGAGAGTGTCGCGATCGCGGCGACGCGCGTGTTCTCGCACGCGAACCGGTGCGCCATGAACCCGCCGTTCGAGTGGGCGACGACGAAGATGCGCTTTTCGTCGATGGGGTACGTCTTGGTCATCACGTCGATGACCGAGTCGATGTAACCGACGTCGTCGACCGGCGGCCCCCCGACCGACGCCGTGAGCGCGCCGAGGAGCCCGTGAATCCCGTGCATGAACGCCGTCGCGAAGTTTGGGTTCGCGGGAAACTGGCAACACCCGTCGGTGGCGTTCCAGAACTGGAGCCCCAGTCCGTTGCGCGTGCCGTCGAGGTACGCGAACGCGAAGCGGCGCTGATCGGCGATCGTCCGCAGCTGAAAGAACATGTCCTGCATCGTCGCGTCGACGGCGAGGCCGTGCAGCAAGATGACGAGCGGCATCTTCGACGTCCCCGTCGGCGGCGGCCCGACGTTCGGCAGCGGGTTACCCTTCGGATCCTTGGTCGGCATCGGGGGCGGCGGCGCAACGTCCGGCACGTGCGCGTGAAAGAGCCGCGGATTCGCTCCCCCGGCGACATGACCAGTGGCCGACGCATCGGACGCAGCGAGCATCGCGCCCGCGACGAAGGGAACCAGCAAGGCAGATCTTCTCATTGTGCGACGCTATCACCGATGACGCGGCCATGGCGTCGGCGTCGGCGTCGGCGTCGGAGCGCTAGAGACCGAGGAGGCGTCGCACTTCCTCCGGATCGAGCGGAGACGTCAGCACCCGCGCCAGCGCCGTGGATGGCGGCGCGGCGTCCTTGGTCTCGGCGCTAGTGAGGAAGAAAAAGCGCTCCGCGAGCTCCGGATCGGCGACGACGGCGGTCCGGTAAATCTGCATTCCGCGCATGCTCCCGACGCGGAGGCCAGAGATGACGAGATCGAACTTCGTCGCGCCGACGAGATCGATGGCCTCCCATCCGTCTCGGGCTTGCTGAAGGTCGATCTGCCCAACGAGCGCAGCGAGCGAGGCGACAGAGTTGCGGTCCTCGTGGACGAGCAGCACGCGGGGTACGGCGGCTGGCTCAGCGGCCGGGCACGCGTGGTCTCCTTCAATCCTCAGCGCCACCGGGCGCAACGGTGGGCCGTTCGCGAAGCCTCGTTCGACTTCCCGTGCGAGCGGCGCCCAGTCCCGGACGACCGGCTCGGCGAGGCGCCGCTCCGCGCGGTCCCGCGCGTGAATCCGCTCGAACGTGGTCTGGCGCACGCGATGCGCGAGGTAGCGCATCCTCATATCGCCGTCGCCGTAGAGCACCCGGCCTGCTGCCCAGCCGCATCGCTCGACGAGGCGCTTGTGGGCCGCGAAGACGGCGTTCGCGTTCATGGGCAGCTCAACGAAGACATCGAGGCGTTGCGTGCGCCCTCGGCGTCGCTCTTCGGCGACGAATACACCGCGGACGGCACGGAGCTCTTCGAGCGCGAACGAGATCTCGAACGCGAGACGGAAGACGTGGCTCACGTCGCTCGGGTCGAACGCGAGCAACGGGATAGCCGCCGCGCTATCGCGATATTTTGCCGCGTCGGCCTCTTCTCGCTCGTACCGCCGTGCGATCCCCTCGACGCGCCCCAAAGCGCGCGCTGCTGCCGCGTCGCGCTGGGAAGCCGTGAGAAGAATGCGCTCGGCCTGGCGCATCGGCATCGGCGCAAGGGCGTCCGCATCGACCAGCAAGACGCGGCCGCACTCCGCCTGCGAGAGGACGAGCAGAAGCCGGTAGTGCGCCTCTGCGATGGTCAGCCCGGTCCGCGGGCGAATCTCTACGGCGAAATCGTACGCATCCCCGTCGCGGACGCCCCTGAGCGCGTGGACGCCGACGACGCACGAGACCCCCTCGAGCGCGAACGCGACATCGATCTCTCGCTCCTTGGCCATGCGAGGGAAGCGTAGCGCACGAAGCGCGCGCTCTCTTTCCGACTCCGACTCCGACTCCGACTCCGACTCCGACTCCGACTCCGACTCCGACTCCGATTACTTCCTGCGCACGACCCGTTCGTAAATCTCCCGCTTCGGCCTCCCCGACCACGCGGCCACGCGCTCCGCGGCCTCCTTCGCGTGTGCGCCGCGCGCGAGCTCCTCGTCGATGCGCGCGTCGATCTGCGCGTCGTCGATCGTGGCGGCGCGCGATGCGGGATCGTGGGGCCCGAGCACGATCGCGACCTCGCCGATCCATTCGCGATCGTCCGCCGCCAGCGTCGCGAGCGCGCCGCGCACGAGCTCTTCGTGCAGCTTCGTGAGCTCGCGCGCCACGCACGCCGCACGCTCGGGCGTCGCGCGGGCGAGGTCCTCGAGCGTCTCCTTCGTCCGGCTCGGGGCCTCGAAGATCACGACCGCCTCCGGCGTCTCGCACGCGCGCGCGATCACGGCGTGGCGCGTCGGGCCGGAGCGCGGGAGGAATCCGAGAAACCGAAACCCTCCGTCGCCCGCCAGGCCGCTCGCGACCAGCGCCGCCAGCACCGCCGAGGGACCGGGGATTGGCACGACGCGAATGTCCGCTGCGATCGCCGCGCGCACGAGCGCTCCGCCCGGATCGCTCACCGCCGGCGTCCCCGCGTCGGTCACGAGCGCGACGCTCTCTCCCTCCGTGAGGTGCACGACCAGGCGCTCGACGTCGCGCGCCTCCGAATGCGCGTGCAGGGCGTCGATCGGTTTGCCCGCGATTCCGAGGTGTGTGAGCAGCGAGCGGGAGCGACGCGTGTCCTCCGCCGCGACGCGCGCAACGGCACGAAGCGTCTCCACGGCGCGCGCGGTGATGTCCCCCAGGTTCCCGATCGGCGTGGCGACGACGTACAGCGTCCCCGCGCCGGCGTTCAACCCCCGACCTCCGCCGCGTCGCCCAGCTCCTCTTTCAGGTAGTCGCGGAGCCGGCCGGTCAGGCGCTGCTCCAGCTGACGTACGCGCTCGCGCGAGATGCCGAACTTGTCGCCCAGCTCCTGGAGCGTGAGCGGATCGTCGGAGACCAAGCGCAGATCGAAGATCGCGAGCTCCTTCTCCTTGGCGAGCAGCTGCTCACGGAAGCCGGCGAGCTTCTCCTTCAAGAGCGCCTGCAGCTCCTCGTCGGCCATGAGCGCTTCGGGCCCGTCGGCCAGGCTCGGCATCATGTCGACCTTGGCGATCGAGCGCCCCTCGGCGTCGCCCACCGGCGCGTCGAGCGATTTTTCGTTCGCGGCGAGGCGGACGTCCATCTCGGCGACGTCGCTCTCCGGCACGTTGAGCTGCTTGGCGATCTCGGCGTTGGTGGGGTCGATCCCCATCGCCATGAGCTCCGCCTTCTTCTTGCGCAGGTTGAAGAAAAGCTTTCGCTGCGCCTGCGTGGTGCCGAGCTTCACGAGGCGCCAGTTGTTCAGGATGAACCGCAGGATGTATGCGCGGATCCACCACGCCGCGTAGCTCGAAAGCTTCACGCCGCGATACGGGTCGTAGCGCTTCACCGCCTGCATGAGGCCGATGTTGCCCTCCTGCACGAGGTCCATGATGTTCTTGTACGCGCGGCGGTACTCGTACGCGATCTTCACGACGAGGCGCAGGTTGCTCGTGACGAGGCGCGCCGCGATGTCGGGATCCTGCGTCGCGAGGAACTTCACGGCGATCTCGTGGGTCTGCTCTGGCGTGAGGAGCGGATGACGCTGCACCTCACGGAGGTAGGCCGACATCGCGTCGAAGCGCGCGATAGAGCCGCCCGACGAGGCGGGAGCCACCTCCGCGACCTCGACGTCGGCGCCCTCCTCGACCTCGGCCTCTCCCTCACCTGGCTCGAGGGTGCCCGAGGACTCCGCCGGCGCGTCGACCTCGGCGACCGCCTCGTGCTCCTCTTCGTCCTGGCCTTCGCGCTCGCCGCTCTCGTCGCGCTCCTCGCCGTCCTGCTCGGTGTCGCCTCCGTCTGCGGCGTCGGACGTAGCGGGGCGCTTGGCGGGCTTCTCGGCGGTGGTCTTGGGCTTCTTGGGGGCGCGAGGCACGAGGTCTCCTGTGCGGAAACGGGGGCTTTCCCGTACCACAAAATACAGATGACCGAACCGGTGCCTTCCGTTCTCCCTACCGGGCCGCCCAAAGAACCGAAAGGCCGGCCAAAAACAGCCCTAGCGTTGCCGCGACCAGGACCTCACGGACGCTCTCCCGCGAAAAATGCATCGGTGGCCTCCTCGACTTCGGACACCACCAATCTAAGAACGACAACGCGACGCGTCAAGATGTCGTAAAAATACGAAATTATTCGAGAATATCCTTGTCGCCACCGACGGCGAGCGGCGCGTTGGCCGCCCGCTTTTCGGCCCCACGGCGCGCATGGTGACACGGGCCACAATAGACGGAGCGACCGGGCTCGGGGAGGAACGGGACCGTCGCTTTCTCGCTGCACGCGGAGCACGTGATCACGAACGGGCCGGACGCGGTCTCGCGGCGGCGGGTGCCGGAGGGCGGCTCGCCCGAAAACGGAGCCTCGGGCGCGGCGCCTTGCCGGCGCGCTTTCCTACAGGGCGGGCATCGTCGGGGAACGGCGAGGGCGCGCGCGACGAAGAAGACCCGCTCTTGTTCGGAGAAGACGAAGCGTCTCCGGCAGTCTGCGCACACTCTGGGCTCATCGGCCATGGCGGCTCCTCTTCTCGTGGGTCACGCCCGTCGTTTGATATGGTCGGGTCCAGACGCCTCCAGGTTGCAACGATCGTATGGACCGACCTCATCTCCGCCTCTCGGCGACCGACTTCGACGCCTTCCTCGACCGGGCCGGCCGCTCCTCTGCGCGCGCCGAGCTCCGCGCGCGGGCGCTGACGTGGGCGCGCGGCGTCGTCGAGCGCCTCGCCGAGCTCGGGATGGGGGTCGAGGCGAGCACGACGACGCTCGGGCACACGCACCTATCGCCGTCGCACGGCCTCCGCGTCTTCTTCTGTCGCGACACGCAGGCGCGCGCGGAGCTCGAGAGGCTGATCGACCACAAAAAGACGCTCGCCGCGGCGCTCGCGGGGCCGGCGAACGATCAGAAGCACGCGCTCTTGGCGCTCACGATCGACGCCGCGCGCGTAGAGGTGAGCTTCGAGGTGCACCCCGCGGCGTGGGTCGACGCGCGAAATTTGCGGGCGCGCCTCGCCGAACCTGAAGGGGTCCTCGAGCTGACCAGCGCGCTCGAGTCGCTGCCGGAGGAGTTCGCGATCGGCCTCGCGTCGGGGATGCTCCGGCGTCCGGCGCTGGAGGCGCGCGCCGAGCAGATCCGCGAGCTCGTCGTTCGAAGTGCCACGGATCAGACGCCCGTGTGGGTCGGGTGGAGCGTTCCGCGCAACGTCGCCGTGCGTCACTCCGCGCAGCTCGACGAGCTCCTCGAAGGAGCGATCGTCGCGCTCGGGCCCGTCTACAAAGTCGTGACCTGGGCGCCCGACAACGATCTGCTCGTCGTCGGACGCGAATGGGAAGCGCAGCGCGCCGCGCGAGAGCGCGCCCGCGAAGAGCGCGATCGCGACTGGCCTCGCCGAAAGCGCGAGCCGCGACCTGAGCACGCGAAACTAGCCAAGCTCGCCAAGCAGGCCAAGCAGGCCAAGCCGAAGGGGAGCGCGGAGGAGCGAGAGCCAAAGTCGCTCAAGCGTGCGGCGATCGTCGCGCCCGCGAAGAGGAGCGAGCTACGCCTCTCGACGTCCGCGCAAAAGCGCCCGCGCCTCGGCCGCCCCGCGCGTCCTTCGCTCCGCTCGATGGTGGCGCGCGGCACGGTCACCGACGTCGACCCATCCGGGACGATCGGCAAAGGCTCGCGCGTCCAGGTCCTCTCCGGTCCATTCGTCGGCCGCGAGGGCACCGTTCAAGAGCTCGACGGCAAGGGCTTCGCGAAGGTCTTCCTCGGCCTGCTCGCCACGCGCGTCGCCCTGTCGGACCTCGTGGCGGCCGGCGGCGCAAAATCGCGATCTCTCGCCACATCCCACAGAAAACCCACGCTTCGGTCCTGATTGGCAACGAACACGCGCGGGCTGCGCGATGGATCTCCGCGTCGAAGCATCGTAGAGGGTTGCGCTGACGTGAGCCCCAAAGATCTCCCCAGGACACTGGGCGGCCAGATGCGCCGCCACATGCCCGCCTATTTGAAAGGGGCGCTCGTCCTGGGCGTGTTTCAGCTCGCCATGAACCGCATCGATTGGTGGTCCAAGTCCGCCATCGACGCGATCTTCGGGCCTCATCCGGAGCAGGCTGCGCAGGCGGCGTTCGTCATGCTCGGGCTGTCGGCGATCGCGCTCTTCGCGCGGGTCTCGTCGCGCTGGTACATCTTCAACGCCGGCCGCGACGTCGAGTACGAGCTCCGCACGGTCCTCCTCCACCACCTCCACACGCTCGGCGCGGCGTTTTATCGGAAGATGAGCGCGGGCGAGATCATGAGCCGGCAGGGCGGCGATCTCCTCCAGGTGCGGCTCCTCTTCGGCTTCGGCATCCTCAACATCACCAACGTCGTCTTCGCGTTCGCGAGCGCGCTGCAGGTCATGGCGAAGATCTCGCCGAGCCTGACGCTCGCGTCCTTCGTGACCTTGCCGCTCCTCATCGGCGTCACGCGCTCGTTCTCGCGCGGCCTCTTCTCGCGCACGCGCGCCAACCAGGAGGCCCTCGGCCGCTTGAGCGACGTGCTCCAGAAGAACCTCGCGGGCGTCCGCGTCGTCCGCAGCTTCGCGCTCGAGACGCGCGAGATGTGGCGCTTCCAGGAGGCGAACAAGAGCTACCTCGATGCCAGCCTTTCCCTCGCGCGCCTGCGCGGCCTCATGGGGCCGATGGTCGGCGCGACCAGCGCGGTGGGCGTCCTCGTCTTCTTCTGGTACGGCGCGACGAAGCTCCTCTCGGGGGAAATTTCGGCAGGCAGCTTCTTTGCGTTCTGGCTCGCGCTCGGGCGCATGACCTGGCCGATGGTCGCGCTCGGCTTCAGCATCTCGATCATCCAGCGTGGCCGCGCCGGCTACGCGCGCCTCAAAGAGATCCTCGACGCAGTGCCCGAGGTGACCGACGGCCCGGCAGAAGCGCCCGCGTCGCTCGAGGGGACGGTCAAGGTCTCGCACCTGACGTTCGCGCACGGCGCGCGCAAGGTCCTCGACGACGTGAGCTTCGAGGTCGAAAAGGGGCGCTCCCTCGCGATCCTCGGACGGACGGGCTCCGGAAAGTCCACGCTCGCGATGTGCCTCGCGCGCCTGCTGCCGACGCCGGCCGGGACGGTGTTCGTCGGCGGCCACGAGGTGTGCTCGCTCCCCCTCGGCGCCGTCCGAAAGACGATCGGCTACGCGCAGCAGGACGCGTTCCTCTTCTCGACCACGGTCTCGCGCAACATCGGCTTCGCGCTCGAGAACCCCGACAACGAGGAGGCCATGGCGCAGATCCGCGAGGCCGCGGGCGAGGCGCAGGTCCTCGCCGAGGCGCTCGCGCTGCCCGAGCAGTTCGACACCGTGGTCGGCGAGCGCGGCGTGCAGCTCTCCGGCGGGCAGAAGCAGCGCATCGCCCTCGCGCGCGCCCTCTCGTGGGAGCCGAAGATCCTCGTCTTGGACGATCCGTTGTCCGCCGTCGACGCGAAGACCGAGGCCGCGATCCTCGACGCCATCGAGCGCCAGGCGAAGGAGCGAACCGTGCTGCTGATCACCCACCGCGTGGCGGCGGCGGCGCGCTGCGATCAGGCGATCGTGCTCGACCAGGGGAAGATCGTGGAGCGCGGCACGCACCAGGAGCTCGTGCGCGCGGGCGGCATCTACGCGGCGTTTGCCGAGGAGCAGTCGGCGAAGAGCGCGCTCGAGGAAATCGACATCGACTCCCTGCCGCCCCCGTCGGGCGACGTCCAGGCAGAGGCGTCATGACCGCCGCCACGAAGCCGAAGAAGAAGGAGGAGACGCGGGCGGAGCAGAAGCTGCGCGCGTTCCACGAGGAGGGCGCGTTCACCAAGACGTACGACGCGTCGCTGGTGCGTCGCCTCTTGCCGTTCGTGCGTCCTCACGGCAAGTACGTCGTCCTCTCCTTGTCGATGCTCATCCTCCTCGCGGGGACCAGCCTCGTGCGCCCGGTCCTCATGGGAGACGTCGTCGCGAAGGCCGCGGCAAAGGACTCCAGCGCGCTCCTCTTCGATGGCGTCGCGCTGGCCGCGCTGGTGATCGTCGCCCAGGTGTTCGGCTTCATCCAGATGTACACGATGCAGATCGGCGGCGCGCGCGCGATGGCCGATCTTCGCGCGACGGTGTTCGCGTTCCTCCAGAAGCTCGAGCTCCGCTACTACGACCGCACGCCGGTCGGGCGCCTGGTGACGCGCGCCACCAACGACGTCGACGCCGTCGGCGAGCTCTTCGCGTCGGGTGTCCTCAACGCGATCGGCGATCTCGTCGCGCTCGTCGGGATCGTCATCATGATGCTCGTCCTCGACTGGCAGCTCTCCCTCATCGCCTTCGCGGCGATGCCGGTCGTCGGCCTCATCGTGAATTTCGTGCGCCGCCGCTCGCGCGAGGCCTTCCGCGACATCCGCACCAAGACCGCGCGCCTCAACGCGTTCTTGAACGAGCAGGTGAGCGGCATCGCCGTCGTGCAGGCCTACGCGCGCGAGGCGGCGATGGCCAAGGAGTTCGACGAGATCAACGATTCGTACCGCGACGCCAACAAACGTTCCATTTTCTACGAGGCGATCCTCGACGCCGCGATCGAGATGGTCGGCACCGTGTGCATCGCCTGCATCCTCTGGTGGGCCGGCTTCCAGAAGGTGGGAAACCACGCGCTCAGCTTCGCGCTCGTCGTCACGTTCACGCAGTACATCAAGCAGTTCTTCGAGCCGATCAGCCTCCTCGCGCAGCGCTACACGATCCTGCAGTCGGCGATGAGCGGCGCCGAGCGCATCTTCCAGCTGCTCGACGAGAAAGAGATCGACCCGGAGCCCGTCGCGGCGGACGAGGCGGGGCCCGAAGGACCGAACGACGAAGCGCTCGCGCTCGTGGACGTGGACTTCGAGTACAAGCCCGGAGTTCCGGTGCTGCGCGACGTGTCGCTCACCGTGAAGCGCGGCGAGAAGGTGGCCCTCGTGGGCGCGACGGGGGCGGGCAAGACGACGATCACGGCCCTTGCGCTGAGATTGTACGAGGCCAATCGGGGTCTCGTGCGGGTCCTCGGCAAGGACGTCCGCAGCTACGACCGTCACGGGCTGCGCGAGAATTTCTCGGTGGTGCCGCAGGACGTCTTCCTCTTCACCGGCACGGTGCTCTCGAACGTCGCGATGAGCGATCCCAAGCCCGATCGTAGGAAGGCGGAGCGCGCGCTGGAGCGGGTAGGGGCGCTGGAAATGTTCTTGCGACGTCCGGAGGGCCTCGATGCGCCGGTCGACGAGCGCGGCGCGAATTTCAGCGCCGGCGAGCGGCAGCTCCTCGCGTTCGCGCGCGCCGTTTACCGCGACGCGCCGATCCTCGTCCTCGACGAGGCCACGGCGAGCATCGACTCCGACACCGAGTCGCGCCTTCAGCTCGCGCTCGAGGCCGTGATGGAAGGGAGGACCGCGATCGTGATCGCGCACCGCCTCTCGACCATCCGTGCCGCCGATCGTATCGTGGTCTTCCACAAAGGGCGGGTCGTCGAGACGGGGACCCACGAGACGCTCCTCGCGAAGGACGGCGTGTACGCGCGCCTCCACCGCCTCCAGTTCGCGCAAAAAAGGGTCGAGGAGCCTACCCTCGCCGTTGGTTAAATAACCCGGCTATACTGGCCCCCGGATGGGCATCGCGGTCGGCATCGATCTGGGGACGACGAACACCGTCGTCGCCGCAGTACGCGACGGCGTCGCTACGACGCTCGCGGACGTCGACGGGAACAAGCTCATCCCGTCGGTCGTCGCGTTTCATCCCAACGGCACCGTGCAGGTCGGGTGGCCCGCGCTCGAGCGGCGCATCATCGATCCCGAGAACACGATCTACTCGGTCAAGCGCCTCATCGGCCGGAGCTTCCAGAGCCCCGAGGTCCAGTCGCAAAAGACGCGGTTCCCGTTCAAGGTCGTCGAGGGCCCCAAGTCGGCGACGCACGTGGAGACGCGCGCCGAGACGTATGCCCTCCCCGAGATCAGCGCGTTCGTGCTTCGTCGTGCCAAGGCGGTCGCCGAGGCGGCCCTGGGGGAGTCGGTCGACGCCGCGGTCATCACCGTGCCCGCGAGCTTCGACGATCCGCAGCGTGCGTCGACGAAGATGGCCGGCAAGCTCGCCGGGCTCGAGGTCCTGCGCATCCTGAACGAGCCGACCGCGGCCGCTCTCGCGTACGGCCGCGCGCCCGACAAGAGCGAGCGCCTCGCGGTCTACGACCTCGGCGGCGGTACCTTCGACGTCACGCTCCTCGACGTCGCGAGCGGAGTCTTCGAGGTCCTGTCGACGGCCGGTGATACGGCGCTCGGTGGCGACGACATCGACGCGATCATCGTCGATCGCATGGCGAACATGGCGATGCGGTCGCTCAACGTCGATCCGCGCAACAACCCGAACGCCGTGGCACGCATGCGCGTCGCGGCGGAGGCCCTGAAGAAGGAGCTGTCGTTCCGCACGGAGGCCTCGGTCGAGGTCACCGACATCGGGCGCGGCGAGGAGGGCATCCCTCTCACGCTCAAGTGCCGCATGTCGCGCGAGGATCTCGAGCGCCTCGCGCAAGCGATCATCGACAAGACGATCCACGTGACCAAGCGCGCGATGGGCAACGCCAACGTCGATCCCGGCGCGTTCGATCGCATCATCCTCGTCGGCGGCTCGACGCGCATGCCGATGGTCGTGCGTCAGGTCCAGGAGCTCTTCCAGAAGAAGGCCGACCAGCGCATCAACCCCGACGAGGTCGTCGCGCTCGGCGCCGCGATCCAGGCGCACTCGCTGGGAGCGCGGAAGGGGCGCGGGAAGAAGCCGCCGCCCGCGCCGCTCGAGGCGAAGGGTCGGACGACCGCGGGCGTCGCGCCTGCGCCGCCTCGCCTCATTTCGGGTCAGCACGCGATCCCTGCGGAGCTGAAGGGCGCGCTGGGGCCGCAGATGACGCAGCCCGGGATCGCGCCGCTCGCGCCGAGCCCGCCGGCTGGCGTGGTGCCTTCCGATCTTGATTCCCCGTCGGGCGCGGTGACTCCCGCGTTCGGACACGACGCGGTCCCCGCCGAAATGCGCGCCGCGCTGGAGGCGAGCGCCAAGGGCGTGGTCGAGGCGGAGAAGAAGACCTCGCAGCACACGCACCCGACGCGCCCGAAGATGCGCAAGATCGGCGACGTGCGCGAGGTCACGACCACCAAGCGCTTCGACCCGCGCGCCGAGCCGGAGGACGACGAAGAGACGACGGGCGAGTACGTGAGTAACGCGCCGCCGGCTCCGACGACCAAAAAGCTCCCTGATTTGCCGCCGACGCGGCCGGGCATGAAGGCGGTCGACCCGGAGGCCGCAGCCGCGGCCGCGATCGCCGAGGAGCTACGGAACGCGAACAAGGGCTCCGAGGTCTCGTTCGCGCGCGGCGCGCCCCAGCTCCATTGGTCGAGCATCCCGCCGGCGCTCGGCCACACGGAAGAGGACGCGGAGGAGCTCGATCTCCCGCGCCCGCCTGCCGCGCCCGTGGCTCCCCCGCTGCCCGCCGCGGCTCGCGCGCCGTGGCCTCCGTCTCCTTCCGCCCCCTCCGCCCCCTCCGCGCCCGCGACGTCGACGATCGCGACCCCGTTGGTGCCGCCGCCCGGACTCCCGGGGGAGCGCGCGTCCGGTGTTCCCCCGAAGCCGAAGCCCGCGCCTCCGCTTGCTGCGGCCGCCGCGCAGCTCCACTCCGAGGTCGACGACCAGCTCCAGCCCGACGAGGCGCTGCTCATCGACGTGACGCCGCTGAGCCTCCGCGTCGAGACCGTCGGCGGCTACTCGGACACGCTCATCACGGCGAACTCGCAGGTGCCGTGCGATCGGACGCGTGTCTTCTCGACGGCGGCGGACGGTCAGACGCAGGTCTTCATCCGCGTCGCGCAGGGCGAGCGCCCGATGTTCAAGGAGAACACGTTCCTCGGCGAGCTCGAGCTCTCCGGGCTCGTCCCGCTCCCGCGCGGAGAAGCGCAGATCGCGGTCACCTTCGAGATTGACGCCGACGGCATCCTCGCCGTGCACGCCAAGGACGGCCGCACCGGCAAAGAGACACGCACGAAGATGCACGTCTTCGGCGCGCAGACGGAGGAGGGCGATCTCCAGCAGATGATGCAGCGCCAGAACCAGCGGAAGGTGGTCTAGCGCCCCGTGGAGTCGCCCGTCGAGATCCTCGACGCGCTGCCCGACGCCGTGCTCCTGCTCGAGGGGTGCGTCGTCGTGAGCGCCAACGCCGCGGCCCGTCGCCTCTTCGGTCGCGGCGCCGATCTCTCTGGCCAATCGTTCGCGGCGCTCTTGGCGCCCGGAGAGCTCGCGCGCTTCGAGCTCCTTGACGCGCAACGCGCGGGCGGAGTGGCCGGCGGCGCCTCCTGCCGCATGCGCTTCGTCCCAGCCGACGGGCCGTCGTTCCTTGCGGAGATTTCGTGGTCGCGCCTTCCGTCGTCGGCGACGCTGCTCATCGCGCGCGACGTCACCTCCGCCACGCGCGCCGAGGCGCTCATCGGGCGGCTCGCGCAGCTCCCGAGCGGCCTCGACGGAACCGGCGCACTCTTCGACGCGAGCGAGCCGATCTTCCATGCGCTCGACTGGGTCGTCGCCCTCACCGAGCTGCACGACGAGGGTTCCTTCGTCTGCCGCGTCGTCGCGCCGGCCGGACCCCTCGGCGACTACGGTCGCTCGCTCCTCGGCAAGCCGCGGATGACGTGCACGATGCCTGTCGTCGCCGAGGTCGCGCGGCGCGGAGAGGCCATCTTCCTCGACAACCTCCCGACGACCTTCGTCGGCGCCGTCGCCGAGGCCGTGACGCTGTCCGACACCATGGAGCGCGCGCGCCTCGTGCGCAGCGTGTGGTGTCCCGTGCGCGCGAGCGACCGGATCACGCACGTGCTGTCGGTGATGGGACGCGACATGACGGAGCACGATTTCGTGGCGATCCAGCTCTTCGCAGCCCAGGTCGCGGCGGCGCAGCGCCTCGGCGATCTGCGCACCGAGATGGTCCGTCGCGAGCGCCTCGCCGCGGTCGGGGAGATGGCCGCCGTGCTCGCGCACGAGGTCCGGAACCCGCTCGGCATCATGTTCAACGCCGTCGGCACCCTCGAGCGCATCGACGTTGCGCAGGGCCCCGACCAGCGCGCTCTTCTCGAGATCTTGCGGCAGGAGGCCGAGCGCCTGAAGCGTCTCGTCACTGACTTGCTCGACTTCGCCAGCACGTCGGTCGCCAGCCTCGAGCCCACGGCGCTGTCGGCGGTCGTCGCGGAGGCGGTGCGCGCGGCGCGTCACGATCCGTCGTTCGTCTCGCGTAGTCCCGAGCTGGACGTCGAGGTGGCGGACGATCTCCTCGTGCTCTCCGACGCGACGCTGCTCCGGCGCGCCGCGCTCAACGTGCTCGTCAACGCGTTCCAACACGCCGCGCCGCACGGCAAGGTGAAGGTCGGCGCGCTCCGCCGCGGCGACGGGCAGGTCGTCCTGACTGTGTGGAACGACGGCCCGGTGATCCCCGATCCCGTCGCCAAGCGAATGTTCGAGCCGTTCTTCACGACGAAGCCGATGGGGACCGGCCTGGGCCTCGCGATCGTGCGTCGCATCTGCGCCGATCTGCGCGCGACCGTCGCGCTGGTGCCGAGCCCCGACGGCGTCATGTTCGAGCTCGTTCTCCCCGTCGCCAAGCCGGCGTGAGCGACGCGCATACGGTCTCCACGCCGAAATCTCGCCCGCGCTGGGCGCTGCTGGTAAGTAGGGGAAAACGGGTAAATTTGGCCCGTATACAGATGTGCGCGCGCGGAATCTCTCCCCTTCGGCGCGCGTTCGGAGTAGCGAATGGCCCAGAGCTCGATGCCCAAGCTCACTGCACCCGATTCCGACCCGCTCGTCCGCGTGCTGCGTCCGCGCCGCGCGGCTCCCGCCGACGCCGTGAGGCCGACGCGCGCCGAGGTCAACCTCGAGGCGCTGCGCCACAACCTCCGCGTCGTGCAGCGCCACGCCGCTGGCGCCAAGGTGTGGGCGGTGCTGAAGGCCGATGGCTACGGTCATGGCGCGCCTGCTGTCGCGCGCACGCTCGAGCGCGCGGGCGCCGACGGGTTCTGCGTCGCGCTCCTCGAAGAAGCGATCGAGCTTCGTGAGGCCGGCATCCGCACGCCGATCCTGGTGATGGGCGGCTACTATGCCGACGCGCACCACGAGGTCGTCGCGCGCGGGCTCGTCCCAGTCGTGTTCGACACCGAGCAGATCGATGCGTTCGCGCGCCTCGTCCGCGGCGGCTTCGTGCCCGGTCCCGTCGACGTCCACCTCAAGATCGACACCGGCATGGCTCGCCTCGGCGTGCCGATGGACGGCGTCGCCAAGATCGCGGCGATCCTCGCCGACACGCCGGAGGTCCGCATCGCCGGCCTGATGACGCACCTCGCGTGCGCCGACGCGCCGACGAACGAAGAGACCGCCGAGCAGATGCTCCGCTTCGACGAGGCCACCGCGGTGCTCGCGCGTCACGGCATCCGCGCGCCGCTTCGTCACGCCGCGAACAGCGCCGCGATCGGCCGAGGCCAGGCCCGCCTCGACGCCGTGCGCCCCGGCATCGCGCTCTTCGGCACCGCGCCCATGACCAGCGGCGACGCCGAGCCGCTCCTTCAGGATTTGCGTCAGGTCATCCGCGTGCGCACCGAGATCGTGGACGTGCGCGACGTCGCTGCCGGGGCTCCGGTCGGCTACGGCGCCCTGTGGCGCGCGCCCCGCCCCTCCCGCGTCGCGACGATCCCAATGGGCTACGCCGACGGCCTCTCGCGCCAGCTCTCCAACAAGGGCCACGTCCTCGTTCGCGGGCGCCGCGCGCCGATCATCGGCGCTGTCTCGATGGACATGTCGATGATCGACGTGACCGATCTCCCGGGCGTGGCGCTGCGCGACGAGGCGGTGATCCTCGGCGCGCAGGACGGCCCGCTCGGCAAGGACGCGATCCTCGCCGATGAGGTCGCCGGCCACATGGGCACCATCGCGTGGGAGGTGCTCACGCAAATCTCCCGCCGCGTGCCGCGCTTCTACCGCGAGCCGTAGCCCGGGTGTAAGCTCCCCTCGTCGTGAACGAGGTCCAGAAGCAAGAAGCGCCCTCGTCGGTGCTCACGGTCCTCTCCGGCCTGGTCGACAAGATCCTTGCGCCGGTGCTCGACGGCCTCGACGATTTCGGCGCAACCCTGCTGCTCGCCGCGAAGGCGATGACCTGGCTCGTTCGCCCGCCGTTTCGCTTCGCGCAGTTCCTCACCGCCTTCGATTTCATCGGCGCCGGGTCCACGTTCATCGTCGGGCTCGTAGGCCTCTTCACGGGCATGGCCTTCACGATCAGCACGATCGTGGGTTTTCGTCAGTTCTCGGCCGAGGGCATGGTCGGCGGCGTCGTCGCTCTCGCTCTTGCCCGCGAGCTTGCGCCGGTCCTCGCTGCGGTCGTCGTCACCGCGCGCGCCGGCAGCACGATGGCGAGCGAGCTCGGCAACATGCGCGTCACCGAGCAGATCGACGCGATCACGACGATGGGCGTCAGCCCCGTCCAGTTCCTCGTCGTCCCCCGCATCGTCGCGACGACGCTCCTCTTGCCCGCGCTCGCCATCTTCTTCGCCATGGCCGGCATGGTCGGCGCGTACGTGGTCGCGGTCTCGTGGCAGGGGATCGATCCGGGCCTCTTCGTCGACAAGATCACGCAGTTCGTGGAAATGAAGGACCTGAGGATGCTCGTCACGAAGAGCGTCATCTTCGGCTTCATCGTGAGCACGATCTGCTGCAAGAAGGGCTTTTACGCCTCCGGCGGCGCGCGCGGTGTGGGGGAGGCGACGGCGAAGGCGGTCGTGTCGAGCATCGTCGCGATTTTTGCGGCGGATCAAGTGACGACGACGATCATGACGGATTTGTAGGACTCCGACTCCGACTCCGACTCCGACTCCGACCGTGCTAGGAGATCCGAAATGCGCTTCTCGCCTTTCGCGCTCGCCGCAACGATCTTCACCCTCGGCTGCAACTCGGGCACGAGCGCGACGCCAACCGCGCCGGGCGCCGAGACGTGCGATCTGCTGACGCGCGGCGCGCTCGTGGGCTACTCGTACCAAACGACGCCGCACCAGACCGCGGTGGGGGGTGTCGTTGCCGACGGGATCTACGATCTCGTTCAAATCGTCGACCACACCAAAGCATCGGGTGAGTGGAGCTCCAACAACGCGCCCGCGTTCCGCTGGGCGATGCGGTTCGCCGCCGAGGAGCGCGCCGCGGACCATACGCAGGGCTCGATGATGACCGCCATCGACCTGCCGCCGGCGCGCGGCTGCGAGCTAGGTCGCTTTGCAACCGTAGGGACCCAATTCCGTACCCAGACGAGCCGGCACCCCGAGCTCAACGCCGAGGCGTACACGGCGACGCCGGACGGTGTCCTCCTGATCCTCAGGGACGGCGTCACGTTCGTCTTCCGCCGCCGCTCGTGAGCGCTCGCCGAGCATGGTCCGCGCGCAGCGACGGCGCCGACGCTACGGCGTGACGACGACGCTGTTGAGCGGCGAGAAGTTCGCACCTGCGGGGTATGCGTAGCTCACCCAGCGCGTGTACTTCGGGTTCAGCTGATCGCTCGGATCCGGCGGATCGGAGCCGCGGAACGTAACGGTGTTGCCCCAACCCCAGACCGTGACGCCGAAGCGCGGGACGCTGGTGCCGCCTTCGATGCCCGGGAACGTGCCGACGATCGTGTGCACGCCGTTGTTGCAGCCGCCGACCGCTTGAAAATCGCCAGTTTGGAGATCCACGCGCGTGAACTCGTAGATCCCCGCGGTGCCGAGAGCTTGCCACCCGGCGAGCGTGCCGCTGCAGTCGAGCGTGACGTCGGGGAAGACGCCGAGCGCCGCGTCCTTCACGCGCACAATGACGAGGTTCGTCTCGGGGTAGGTCGGATCGGTGAAGAACGTGTAGCGCGGGAGGTACTGCGCGGGGGGCACGACGTTGACGAACTCGGCGTCGCCTTCGCCGTCTGCGGCGACCTCGTTGCCGCCAAAAGGAGACAGCTTGCCGCCGGTCATGTAGGTGGCGACGTGGAAGGGGTGCGCGGCGTCCTGGCTCCGGACAACGAACTCGCCGGGGGCCTCGAACTGCACGAACTGCCGGGCGTTCAAGAGCGTCGGCGCGCCAGGCGGAACCGAAGGCTCCCACGTCAGCTGCGTTCCGTTCACGACGCCGACGAGGCGCCACGGGACGGCCTCGTTCGTGCGGAACGTTCGCGCGCGGAACCTCACGCCGACGTACTCGCTGCCCATCGCGCTGATCGGCGGAAGCATCTGCTGCGCGCTGTCGGCGCGTACGCGCCCGACCGGGACCTGCATGATCGTCGAGCCGCCGATGACCGCCACCGGCTTGTCGGAGCGAAGCGGGCTGCCGGTGAGCTCGACAGGCTGTGTAAACTGCAAATATTGCCCGCGCTGCACGGTGTAGGTGGTCGGCACGTTCGCCGGCCCCGGGCCGAGCCCTCCGCCGGGCGTGATCGGCGTGACCGGGTTGATGGTCACGTGCGTGTCGTTGTCGCGCCCCATGACGAGCATCGTGGGACCTTGGTTCGGCGAGAAGGACGGCGGCGGCTGCGCGTTCACCGCGATGAAGTTCGTGTCCCAAACGTTCGTCGGCTGGAGCAGCGTCGCGCTCGTGATGCGCGCGCGCCCGCCGCCGTACGGGAAAATTTGATACGCGACGACCGGCACGTTCGTCTTGATGTGGAACAGCGTCCCGATGCCGGTTCCATGAAGCGCCGCATCGCCGGAGAACGCAGGTGTGACGCCATCGGGGCACACCGCGAGCTGGTTGGGGTTGGTGCCGCCGCCCGGGATGTTCGGGTCGCGCGAGAGGAAGAGGATCGCGACCTGATCCTTCGCCAGCCCCTGCGCCGAGTTGTACGGCGCGTACGTGATGCCGGTCCCCTTGCCGACCGGGATGCGCGCGAACTGATCGATCGGCAGGAGCGCCCCGCCGCGATCGACCTCGATGCGCGCGGTCTCCCCGGTCTTCCACTGGTTCACGATGAAGACCGCGAAGCAGGCGCCGGCGCTCGTGGGATCGGTGTCGGTCACTGCCGAGAAGAACTCGCAGCCGTTCGACGTGTCTTGCCCGAGCGTGTCGAGGCACGGGTTGATGCAGGACGCCGTCCCCGCGTCGCTCGCGTCGCCGGCGTCGGTGCCCCCAAGGAGCTCGCACTGCTCGAGGGAGTTGCACTGGAAGATGCGGACGCCGCACTTGTAGATGAAGCCAGGATCCGCCGGATCGCAGTACGCCGGCTGCACGCAGTCGGTCACGACGTCGAGCGGCCCGCCTTCGAACAGCGGCCCGTCGCCTTCGCGGAAGACGTCGCGGGGACCGTCACGATCGACGAGCACGTCGGCCGGCGGCACCGTGTTGTCGCGCGGCGCGTCGTGCTGCGCGTCCGGCGCCGGCTGGCAGTCGATGAACCCCTCGGCGCAGTCGTTCTGCGGCAAATCCAGCCCGGTTCGCGATCCGCACGCGACGATGAGCGTTGCGACCGCGACGGAGCTGGAAGCAAGACGAAGCCAACGTGCCATGAAATAAGACCTCCGACTCCGACTCCGACTCCGACTAAGGCGTGATGACGACGCTGTTCAGCGGCGAGAAGTTCGCTCCCGCAGGGTACGCGTAGCTGACCCAGCGCGTGTACTTGGGGTTCTGGTCCTCGTTGTTACCGCAGCATGGCGCGTAGGTGATGCCGTTGCCCCATCCCCAGATCGTCACGCCGAAGCGCGGGACGTTCGCGGAGCCGTCGACGCCCGGGAAGCTGCCGACCATCGTGTGCACGCCGTTGTCGCAGCCTCCGACGCCCTGGAAATCGCCGGTCGAGAGATCGACGCGCGTGTACTGGTAGAGGCCGGCGGCGCCGAGGTTCGTCCATCCGCCGAGGGTGCCGGCGCAGTCGAGGGAGACCTCGGGGAAGCCGAGCACCGGATCTTTGACGCGCGTGACGACGAGGTTCGTCTCTGGGTAGGTCGGATCGGTGAAGAACGTGTAGCGCGGGAGGAACTGCGCGGGGGGCACGAGGTTCACGAACTCCGCGTCGCCTTCGCCGTCGTTCGGGGTCTCATTCTCGGTGACGCCGCCGTCGGTCTCGGCCCGCAGGTACGGCGGGGTATCTCCGCCCGTCATGTAGCCGGCCATGTAGAACGGATGCGCGGCGTTCTGGCTGCGGACGACGAACTGGCCTTGCGAGTTGAACTCGACGAACTGGCGCGCGTTGATCGTCGTCGGCGCGCCGGGTGGAATCGACGGCTCCCACGTGAGCTGAGTGCCGTCGACCACGCCGACGATGCGCCAGGGAACGGTCTCGTCGGCGTGCGTCGCGCGCTGCCGGTAGCGCACCGCCGCGTACTCGCTGCCGAGCGCGCTGACGGGCGGCAGCATCTGGTGGGCGGTGTCGGCGCGCTGCCGGCCGAGGGGGACCTGCATGATCGTGGATCCGCCAATCACCGCGATCGGCTTGTCGGCGGCGATTGGGCTTCCGGTCAGCTCGATCGGCTGCGTGAGCTGGAGGTACTCGCCGCGGCCGATCGTGTAGGTGACCGGTGCGCCGGCCGGCGCGGGTGAGACTCCGCCTCCTCCGGTGATGGGCGTCACCGGGTTGATGGTCACGTGGGTGTCGTTGTCGCTCGCGAGGATCATCATCGTCGGCGAGTCCTCGGCGGCCGGCGGCACGACGTCGAAGTTCGGCTGCGGGTGCGCGTTGGCGGCGACGAACGATTTGTCCCACACGTTCGTGGGCAGGAGCAACGTCGCGCTCGTCACGCGCGCGCGCCCGCCGCCGTACGGGATCATCTGGTAGCCGACGACCGGCACGTTCGTCTTGATGTGGAACGCCGTCCCGAAGCCGGTGCCGTGGAGCGCAGCGTCGGGGATCACCGCGGGGGTAACGCCGGCGGGGCACTGCGCCAGCACGTTGGGGTTGCTGCCGCCCGTTCCCGCGAGCGCCGGGTTCGCGGAGAGGAACATGATCGCGATCTGATCCTTCGCGAGCCCCACTTGCGAGTCGTACGCCGCGTACGCGAGCGACGTGCCTTTGCCGACCGGGATGCGCGTGAACGAGTCGATCGGAAGGATCGTCCCGCCGCGATCGACTTGGATGCGGGCCGGCTCGCCCGTCTTCCACTGGTTGACGATGAAGACTGCGTAGCACGCGCCCGCCGTCGAGGCCTCGGTGTCGATGACGCCGGCGAAGAACTCACACCCGTTCGACGTGTCCTGCCCGAGCGTGTCGAGGCACGGGTTGATGCACTGCGCGGTGCCCGCGTCGCTCGCGTCGCCGGCATCGAAGCCGCCGACCTGCTCGCACTGCTCGAGCGAGCTGCACTGGAAGATGCGAACGCCGCATTTGTAGACGTAGCCAGGATCCGCCGGATCGCAGTAGGCGGGCTGCGCGCAGTCCGTCACGACGTCGAGCGGCCCGCCTTCGAAGAGCGGCCCGTCGCCTTCACGCGAGACGTCGCGTGGTCCGTCGCGATCGACGAGCACGTCGGGCACGGTGTTGTCGCGCGGTGCGTCGTGGTGCGCGTCGGGCGCGGGCTGACAGTCGATGAAGCCCTCTGCGCAGTCGTCCTGCGGCAAATCGAGGCCGGTCCGCGATCCGCACGCGACGATCAGGGTCGCGACGGCGACCGAGCTCGACGCAAGACGAACCCAACGCGGCATGGCGAGACTCTACGCCGGAGCGGCCGCGCTGACCACCGTCGACCTGCTCCAAACGCCTGCCAAACGCTCAAGACAGCGCAAGCATGCGGTCGATCGGCACCCTGGCGCGCGTGATGAGATCGATCGGCATCTCGAGGCGGGGCGCCAGATCGCGGAGCGACAGGTACACCTTCTCCAGCGTATTTTTCCGCATGAACGGGCACTCGTTGCACGCGCAGTTCGCGTCGGGCGGGGCGGGGATGAACTCCTTGTCCGGCGCTGCCTTCTGCATTTGGTGCAGGATCCCCGCTTCGGTCACGACGATGAACTTCTTCTTGGGGCTATTGACCGCATACTTGAGGATGCCGGTCGTCGACCCGATGTAGTCGGCGTGGCGGAGGACGTGCTCCTCGCACTCGGGATGCGCCAGGACGACCGCGTCGGGGTTCCGCTCCTTCAGGCCGACCAGCTTCTTTTCGCTGAACGTCTCGTGGACGATGCAGCTGCCTTGCCAGAGCTCCATCGGGCGGCCGATCTGCTTCTGGAGGTAGGCGCCCAAGTTCTTGTCGGGCGCGAAGAGCACCTTCTTGTCGGCCGGGATGGCGCGCACGATCTTCTCGGCGTTCGAGGACGTGCAGATGTAATCGGAGAGCGCCTTCACTTCGGCGGAGCAGTTGATGTAACTGACGGTGACGGCGCCGGGGAACCGCGCTTGCCACGCCGCGAGCTTGTCGGCCGGGCAGCCGTCAGCGAGCGAGCAGCCGGCGGTCAGATCGGGGACGACGACGATGCGCCCCGGGTTCAAGATCTTCGCGGTCTCGGCCATGAAGTGGACGCCCGCGAAGCAGATGACATCGGCCTTCGTCTTCGCCGCTTCTTGCGACAGCTGGAGCGAGTCCCCGATGAAATCGGCGACGTCCTGAATCTCACCCTCTTGGTAATAGTGGGCCAGGATGACGGCGTTCTTGGACTTCTTGAGCTTCTGGATCTCGTCCTCGAGGTCCAGCGACGGATCGATCTTGGGCTCCGGCGCGTCGGCCATCGGCAGCTTCATCCTCTGAATCTAGGTCTGCTCGCGCATTTTGGCGAGGAGGCGCTGCGAGATGTGCTCGCCGAGCGTCTCGTTCATCAGGCGCTCGACGAAGCGGTTCACCTGCTCGCGCTCGTCGTCCGAGCTGAACTTGAAGCGGATGCCCATGCCTTGCGGGCTCTCTTCGGTGGCCTTCTCTTCTTCCGTGATCCAGACCACCTGCCCGAGGAGCTTGAGCTGCTCGTTCTGCGCGGGGAGCGAGAGGACGAACACGAACTCGGTGCCGATCGCGAGCGGCTTGGTCGTGCGGATGAACGTTCCCCCCTTGGAGATGTTCTTCGTGTAGTCGGCGAAGAACGTGTTGATCCGCTTGTAGTCGACCTTGAGGGTGATCGCGGCGCGGTCCGCCTCGCGCTTCTCCTCGTCCATGGGCACGAGCAGACTACACCGCCGTGTCGTCCGCGGCCTGGTAGAGTTCGCGCGTGAGCCGAATCACCGACCTCCGCGCGCGCCTCCAAGACCTCCCCGACCGCGTGAAGGTCGCCATGAAGGTCGGCAACACCAGCGGCTTCATGTGGGACATGCGCGCGCCCGGCGTCGCACAGCTCGTCCGCACGCTCACCGCCACCTCGCAGAACCCGTCGCAGATCTACCGCATCCACGCCAAAAACTCGCCCGACAAGAAGGCGCTCATTTGGCGCGATCGCGCGGTCACGTTCTCCGAGCTCGACGCGCGCATCGACAAGATCGCGGCCGGCCTCTCCGCGCGCGGCGTGAAGCGCGGCAACAGCGTCGTCCTCATCATGAAGAACCGCCCCGAGTTCATCGAGATCGGCGCGGCGGCGGCGAGGCTCGGGGCCGCGGCGGTGGCGGTGTCGTGGCGCTCTACGGCCAAGGAGCTCGTGTACCTCGCCACGCACTGCGGCGCCGTCGCGATGGCGTTCGAGAGCGACCTCTGGCACGTCGTCGAAGAAGCGAAGAAGGAGCTGCCGAAGATCGCCGCGACGTCCTACTACTCCGTCGGCGACGCCGTGCCCGGGACGACGCCGTCCGCGCGCCTCCTCGAAGAGACCACGCCGTTCGTCGCCGAGAAGGGCGCAGAGGACGACGCGTCGGTCGTGATCTACACGTCTGGCACGACCGGCAAGCCCAAGGGGGCCGTGCGCAAGTTCCCGAAGGACGCGATGCCGGCCTTCATGCGCTTCGTCGCGGAGACGCCGATGCGCGTCGACGACGTTCACCTCGTCACGTGCCCGATGTACCACTCGACGGCGTTCGGGTTCTTGTCGCTCTCGCACATGCTCGGCAACACCGCGGTGCTGATGGACGAGTTCAAGCCGGAGCCGTTCCTCGCGCTCGTCGAGAAGCATCAGGTGACGACGACCGCGCTCGTGCCGACGATGCTTCATCGTGTGCTGTCGCTCGGCAAGGAGACGATGCAGCGCTACGACGCGCGCTCGCTCCGCGTCGTCTTCTCGGGAGGCGCGCCGCTGCCGGGGCCGCTCGCGCTCGAGTTCATGGACGCGTTCGGCGACGTGCTCTTCAATTTCTATGGAGCGACGGAGACCGGCCTCGTCACGCTCGCCAAGCCCGCCGATCTGCGCGCCGCGCCGGGCACGATCGGAAAGGCGGTTCCCGGAAATGAGATCCGCCTCCTCGACGACGCCGGAAAGTCCGTGGCGCCCGGCGCGGTGGGCGAGCTCTTCGTCCTCAACAAGTTCCTCGTGAGCGGGTACCACAAGGACGCCGACGCCACGAAAGACAGCATGCGCGACGGCTTCTTCAGCGTCGGCGATCTCGTGCGCGCCGATCGCGACGGTCGCTATTTCATCGAAGGTCGCAAGCGCGACATGGTCATCAGCGGCGGCGTGAACGTCTACCCCGCGGAGGTCGAAGGCGCGCTCGAGCAGCACCCGGAGCTCGCCGAGGTGGCGGTCGTCGGCGTGCCTGACGTCGAGTGGGGCGAGCGCGTGCGTGCATTCGTCGTGAAGAAAAGCGGCTCCACGCTCGACGAGGGATCGCTCAAGATCTGGACGCGCGAGCGCCTCGCCGGCCCCAAGGTCCCGCGCGACTTCGTCTTTTTGGACGCGCTCCCGCGAAACCCGACCGGCAAGGTCCTCAAGACGGAGCTTCGGGCCTACAGCTCCCACAGCTCCCACTCCAGCCCACAAGGGCGATAACCCATGTTTCGTGGTAGTTTCTAAGCGTCGTGTCGATCGGCGTCGGGAGCGTTTTGTGCGGCCGTTATGGCCTCGAAGCCTCCATCGGCAGAGGGGGGATGGGCGAGGTCTTCGCTGCGTCCAACCTTGAGACCGGCGATCGCGTCGCGATCAAGGTCGTCACACGCAGCGTGCTCGGCGATCTCCTCGTCCAGCGCCTTTACCGTGAAGCGCAGGCGGCGGCGCGCGTACACAGCCCGTACGTTCCGCGCCTCATCGAGGTCGGGCGCGACGAGCAGGGGGAGCTCTTCCTCGTCATGGAGCTCCTCCACGGCGAGACGCTCGGTGAACGCCTGCGGCGCGTCGGCGGTCATCTCGCGTGGGACGAGGTTCGGTGGATCGGCGAGCACGTGCTCCTCGGCCTCATCGACGCGCACGCGGCCGGCGTCGTGCATCGCGATCTGAAGCCCGGCAACATCTTCCTCGAGACGGTGGAGGATGGAGCGTTCGCGCCGTCGGCGGGGCGCGCGAAGGTGCTCGACTTCGGCGTGTGCAAGCTCGACTCGCAAGACGTCGAGCACCTGACGACGACGGGCGAGGCGCTCGGGACGATCGCGTACATGGCGCCGGAGCAGATCCGCGGCGCGTCGAAGGTCGACGAGCGCGCGGACGTGTACTCGTTCGCGATGGTGGTGTTCGAAGCGCTCTCCGGGCGGTTGGCGCACGACGCGTCGGGGCAGATGGCGATGATCGCGAGCAAGCTGGAGCGCTCGGCGCGGTCGCTGCGGGATCTCGCGCAGGTGCCGGTGCCGCCGGGGCTCGACGCGCTGGTAGGCCGTGCGCTCGCGCGAAAGCCGGTCGACAGGTTCGCGTCCGCGCAGGAGCTGCTCAAGGCGTGGCGCGCGCTCGGACCGGCGTCGGTAATGCCGCGCGTCGTGCCGATCCACAGCGGATCGTCCAGCATCATGCAGACGCAGACCGTGATGACCGCGGGGCCGCTGTCGTCGAGCGGGACGGCGCGATCGTCGAAGCTCGGGCTTGCGTTGGCCGGCGCCGCGCTCTTCGGCGCGAGCGCGCTCCTCGTCTTCGTGCTGGTCGGACGGCCTCACTCGAGCCGCGCGGCGCAGCCTCCTCCCCTGGCTGCGCCGGAGGTTGGCGCGACTGCGCTCGCCGCGACCGCGTCTCCGCCGGGCGATCCGCAGCCCGGCGCGGGCCCGGCAGATCCCGCCGATCCGACGCCGCTTCCTGCGGCGGACGATCCCCAAGCGAACGCGACGCCCGCGCCAGGATCGGGAAACGCGACGGCCGGAGGACAAGGCACGCAACCGTCGAGGCCGTCGCGCGCGTACCGTCTGCGGCCGTCGCCGGTGCCGACGAAGAAAGTCACGACGGGCCCCCACATCCAGGACAAGCCGCGGTATTGATACCCGAATGGCTCTCTTGGCCGTGCGGCGCCCCCGCGCGTGGCTCTTCGGCCTCGCGCTCGCGTTCGTCCTCGCCCTCGCGGGACGTGGCGCGCACGCCGACGCGCGCGAAGATTCACGGGCGGCGTTCCGGCGCGGCGTCGTCCTCGCGCAAGGCGGCGACTACGCGCATGCTCGCGACGCGTTCGTAGAAGCGTACCGACTCTACGCGCACCCCAGCATCCTCCTGAACCTCGGCATCGCGCGCTGGAAGACCGGCGAGCTTCCGGTCGCGGAGCAAGAACTCGTCAAGTTCCTCTCCGACGACGGCGGCGCCTCCTCCGAAGAGATCGCCAGCGCGCGCTCCGCGCTGTCTCATGTGCGCGCCGGCCTCGGCACGCTTCGCGTTCGCATCGCCCCGAGCGGCGCGCGCGCCACGCTCGACTCGCAGCCGCTCGCCCTCGTCCCCGGCGATTTCGTCGAGGTGCGCTCGGTCCTCGGCGAGCACCTCCTCGACGTGCACGCCGATGGCTATGCACCCAAGCGTCAGGCGATCACGGTGACGGCGAGCAAGCCCGCGATCGTCGACATCGCGCTCGACGCGCGCGACCCCGGTCGCGTCGACGTCCCCGGTGGTCCCGGTGGTTCGGGCAAAGAGCCCGAGGGAATGAGCCAGCGCCACGTCATCGGCTGGGTGCTCGTCGGCGCGGGCGGCGCGGGAGGTCTCGTGGGACTTCTCGCCGGCCTCCGCGCGCAGGCGCTCTCGCACGACTACAACAGCGCTCCTCCCGGCGCGCAGGATCCGAAGACGCGCTCCGATGGAATTTTCCTCCGCACCATCGCCGACGTCGCGTTCCTCACGGGCATCGTGAGCGCGTCGGTGGGGGCGTACCTCCTCCTCTCTCCAGATCCCTCGCGCCCGGCCGCGGTCAGCGGCGTGGTCGGGCCGGGATACGCGGGGATTCGCGGCGTTTTCTAGCGCAAGCAAGCGACCTCCGCGCGACAGAGCGTGTAAGATCTCCGCATGCCGAGCGGCGCCGAGCAGCACCCGACGCGGCCGCGCTTCACGCTGCCGGCGGCGAGCGTGCTCCGTGATCGCGCGGACAAGATGGGCGAGCAGCTCGGGCGGAAGGGGCGGCCGCGTCGCCGCTTCTTGAACGATCAACGCGCACGCCTCGCGCGCCGCCTCCTCCCGACCGTGGCGGTCTACGCGACGGTCACCGGCATCACCGCGATCGTCGACCTGTTCTTCCGCGTGCCGTCGGTCACGCGCGGCGCGACGCTCGGGCAAGCGTTCGTCACCATCCTCCTCGGCGGCGTCGCGCTCGGTGTGCCGATCGCCAAGCGCAACCTCGTCGCGCTCCGGTGGCTCGCGGCGGTTGCGGGGCTCGTCCTCGCGATCGGATGGAGCAGCGTCACGCACGCGACCGGCGGCGGCGCGAGCGAATACGTCCTCGCCGCGCCGCTCGCGATCGCGGGAATGTTCGCGCTCCTCCCGCTTCCGCCGCGCCTCGGCGTCGGGCTCGGGGCGGCTGTGTACGTCGGCTTCGTCCTCGGCGCACCCAGCGCGCAGCCGAGCCTGCACGTGTTCGTGTTGTCGGTGTGGGCGGCCGGGTGGATCATCGAGCGCCGCCGGCATCGCGCCGCCCTCCTCACGTTCCTCCGCGTCGAGCGCCTCAGCGCAAAGGTCGCGCAGATGCGGCGCGTGCAAGAGCAGCTCGTCGTCGTCGAGAAGCTCGAGGCGCTTCGCGTCCTCGTCGGAGGAATGGCGCACGAGATGAACAACGCGCTCACCGTCTCGGTGGCCTCCACCGATCAGGCGAAGAAGGCGCTGGGGAAGGCGCCGCCCGATCCCGCGCAAGCCGAGGGCGCGTTGAAGCGCGCGGAAGGGGGCCTCGCGCGCATTCGCCGCAGCGTCGATCGCCTGAAGCGCTTCGCGATGAGCGCCGAGGGCACGCTCGAGCCTGCCGACGTCGGCGCGATGCTCGACTTCGCGTTGGAGAGCGCGATCGGCCGCGCGCGCAGCGGCGTCATCATCGACCGCTTCTACGATCCGGAGGTCGGCGCGATCGAGGTCCACGTCGGCGCGCTCGCCGAGGCGCTCTTTCAGGTCGCGCGAAACGCGGTCGAGGCGATGCCGGGCGGCGGCACGATCACCGCCGGTGTGCGGCGCGAGGGCGACCGGGTGGTGCTGACCGTCGCCGATCAAGGCCGCGGGATTCCGCCCGAGCAGCTCGCGAAGGTCTTCGACCCGTTCTACCAAGGTCGCCCCGACGCGGCGAAGAGCGGCCTCGGCCTCAGCGCCGTCTACGGCCTCGTGAACGCGCTTGGCGGGCAGATCCGAATCAAGAGCGACGTCGGCCGGGGCACGGAGGTGTCGATCGAGATGCCTGCCAAGCGGGTGAAGACGATGCCGCCTCCGCCGGTCTCCTAATGTGCACCGCGGCCCACCGGGAGCTCAGCGGCAATTTCCAGTGAGCACGCGCCGCGCGGGACGACCGCGCGACGTCGAGGTTGAAAAGCCGCACGCGGCGGACCCGGGGACGACACGTGTGGCGGGTTTGCGCATATCGCCCTCCTTCACCCGCAGGACGGCGCCTCGCTCCCGCCCGGCGGCCGCGTGGTACTGTGGATGGCTGTGATGTCGGTCGTACGCAAGCGACGGGGGGTGAGCGCATGACGTCTTCTATGAAGAAGCCTCAACCCGGGCTCCCCGAGACGGGGGACATCGTCGCCGGAAAGTACCGCGTCGTCCGGCGGATCGCCGAAGGCGGCATGGGCGTCGTGGTCGAGGCGCTGCACATCCAGCTCGAGGAGCGCGTCGCCATCAAGTTCCTCCGCCCCGACGCGCTCGGCGAGGGCGTGGGCGTCGACGTGATGGCGCGATTTCTCCGCGAAGCGCGTGCGGCGTTGAGGATCCGTAACGAGCACGTCGTGCGCGTCTACGACGCGAGCGTCCTCGAGAACGAGGTGCCGTATATCGTCATGGAGCTGCTCGAAGGGGAGGACCTCGAGCACACGCTGCAGCGGCAAGGCGCGTTTCCGATCGCCGACGTCGTCGACTACGTTTTGCAAGCCGCCGAAGGCCTGGCCGAAGCGCACGCGCTCGGCATCATCCACCGCGATCTGAAGCCCGCGAACCTCTTCCTGGCGGCGTCGACGTCGGGCGTGCCAATCCTCAAGGTTCTCGACTTCGGCATCTCGAAGGATGCGACGGTGTCGGGCGCCACGCTCAGCCTGACCTCGGCGCACGCTGTGCTGGGCTCGCCCATCTACATGTCACCCGAGCAAATGCGCGCGACGCGCGACGCCGACGCGCGCTCCGACATTTGGGCGCTGGGCGTCATCCTGTACGAGCTCCTCACCGGCCAGCCGCCGTTCGGGGGCGAGACCATGTCGCAGGTCTGCTCTTCGATCCTCGAGGATACACCGCTCCCGCCGTCGCGGCGGCGCGGCCAGATCCCGCTCGCGATCGACAAGGCCGTGATCAAGTGCCTGGAGAAGCGACCCGACGATCGCTTCCAGGACGTCGCCGGGCTGGCCGAGGCGCTCGCGCCATTCGGGACGGACATCGGGGCCGAGGCGGCGAGCCGAACCGCCCGCGCGATGAGGCGCTTGTCGGGGAACTCGCCGGCGCCGCGCATGGCCTCCCCGAGCCTCGCCGCGCTCGCGACGACGAACCGCGGCGACGAAAACCCGACGCAGGCGATGCCGACGATGCCGGCGACGGCGATGGGGTCCAAGCGCCGAAGCTTCCTCTTGGGGGTCGGCTGGGCGGTCGGCGTCGCGCTCCTCGTGAGCGGCGGCCTCGTCGCGGCGCGCAAGGCGTCGTCGCGCACCACGCACGCTACGTCGGCGGCCGTGCAGGCGCCGGCACCGCCGCCGGAGAGCACCGAAGCGCACGCCGCGCCGGTCGCCGCTGCGCCCGCGCCGGAGGCGGTCCCGCCACCGGATACGACAGCGGCGATGCCGCCCGGCCCCACGACGGCGCCCGCTCCTCCTACGCCCCCCCGCACACCGACGGTGCCGCGGACCAAGGCCGTCGCGGCGTTGGCGCCGCCAGGGCCGCCTCCGACGGTCCCCGCGGCGTCGTCGCCGGAGCCGCCGGCCGCCACCAAGCCGGTGACCTGGGATGAGCGCAAGTAGACGCGGTCGCGCGAGGACCGCGCGGCTCCTCGCCCTCGGCTCCGTCTTGAGCTTCGCGATCCTGGCGGCGAGCGCACCTGCGCGCGCAGCGACGGACGAGGCGACGGCGGAGGCGCTCTTCAAGGAGGCGCGCGGGCGCATGGCGCGCGGGGACTTCGCCGCGGCGTGTCCCCAGCTCGAAGAGAGCCAGCGCCTCGACCCGGGGATGGGCACGCTCTACAACCTGGCCGACTGCTACGAGAACATGGGCCGAACCGCGAGCGCGTGGGCGTCGTTCCTCGACGTGGCCGCACAAGCGAAGGCGCAAGCGCAGGCAGGGCGCGAGGCGGACGCGCGCGCGCGGGCGGCGGCGCTCTTTCCGAAGCTGGCGCACCTCACGCTCGTCGTCCAATCCGCGGACGCGAAGACCACGAGGCTCAAGATCACGCGCGACGAGCTCGAAGTGGGAGAGGCCCAGTGGGGGCTCGTCCTGCCGATCGATCCGGGGCAGCACCTCGTCACCGCCACAGCGCCCGGTCGAAAGGCGTGGTCGTCCGTCGTCAAGGTCGCGCCGAGCGCGAGCGCCAGGTTGGACGTCCCCGCGCTCGCGGTCGACGCGCCGCCGCCCCCAGACGTCAAGCCGCCGGAGCCGCGGCCAAGCGCCACGCAGCGCAGCGCCGGCTTCGTGACGATGGGTGTTGGGGTCGCGGCGCTCGCCGTGGGCTCGATCGCTGGCCTGCAGTCGATGTCCAAGAAGAGCGACGCTGACAAGAATTGCACGGGCGACCTCTGCAACGCGAAGGGGGTGAGCGATCGCGACGCCGCGCTCACGGCGGGCAACGTCTCGACGGTGTCGTTCGTGGTAGGCGGCGCCGCGGTCGTGGGCGGCGTGCTGCTCGTCCTCTTCGCGCCGAAGGCGCGCCCGGCGGCGCCGAGGACGGCCCTTTGCATCGCGCCGACGGCGAGCGGCATCGGAGGGACGTTCTGGTGAGCGCCGCTCGCGCGCTCCTCCTGGCGGCCGCGGCCATTTTCGCGATGGTCGTCGGGTGCAACGCGATCCTGGGGAATCGATCTGGCTCGCTGGTGGACGACGGGATGGACGCCACCACCTCCGACGCGGCGAGCGACGGCTTCTTCCTGAGCGACGCGCCAGTCGACCAAGCGCTGCCCGACGCCTCCGGGGCGTTCGACGCCGCCGTCGGCTGCCCTCCTGGTCAGAAGAACTGCGCAGGCGCGTGCATCTCGATCATCAACCCCAACTTCGGGTGCGGCGGCCCATCGTGCGACATCTGCCCCAACCAGCACGCGACCAAGGTCGACTGCATCGGCCTCGATGGCGGGATCGCGTGCAAGGCAACGTGCGCTGACGGCTACCGCGATTGCGCCGGCGCCTTCAACGGATGCGAGACCGATATTTCGAAGTCCGACAACTGCGGCGGGTGCGGCATCAAGTGCTCGGCCAACTATGTGTGCTCCAAGGGCGCCGGCGGAATTTACGGGTGCGTGAGCACGTGCCCCGCCGGCCAGCTGCAGTGCGTCGCCGGCGGGGACTGCATCGACACGACCACGGACACGGCCCACTGCGGTGGCTGCACCACGCCATGCTCGCCGCCGGCCAACGCGGACCCGACGTGCGCGGGCAGCACGTGCGGCTTCCGGTGCAAGGCGCTGTTCCACGACTGCGGCGGCGTGTGCGTGCCCGACTCGACGGTCACCGCCTGCGGCGTCGCCTGCAAGGACTGCACGCCGAGCGCCAGCTTGAACGTTACGCCGTCCTGCGATCTCGGCGCGTGCACGTACACCTGCCTGGGCGGGACCGCCGACTGCGACAACGACCTCCCCCAGGGCACGAGCGGCGACGGCTGCGAGGTCGCGCTCGCGACGTCTACGAAGCACTGCGGCACTTGCCCCAACGACTGCACCCTCCAGGGGCCGAGCGGGAGCACCGCTTCGTGCGTGGGGGGGGCCTGCAATTTCGCGTGCAACGGCGGGAGCCACAACTGCGCGGCCGCGTGCGTGCCCGACAACAGCACGGCGCAGTGCGGCGCGGGCTGCGTCGACTGTGCGGCGAATGCGCCGGCCCAGAGCAGCCTCTCTTGCAACTCCGGCTCGTGCGCCTACGCGTGCGCGCTCGGCTTCGCCGACTGCAACGGCGACATCGGCCTGCTCGGCGCCGGCAACGGCTGCGAGACCAACACGACCAACGACAACGCCAACTGCGGCGGCTGCAACGCCCCGTGCACCGGGTCCACGTACTGCTGCAAGAGCGCCTGCATCGACGTGGCGCAATCCTGCCTCTAACGGCGAAACCATCCGCCATCCGCGGCAGCTTGACTACCCCGGACTGCCGCACATGCGCCGACCAATCTTGGCGCGGCGTGCGAGGATCGATTGCGGTGGCGTGGGGCGGCGTCGCATCCTCTTCTCGTGACCGGCAGACGACTTTCGGCGCTGTGCGCCTTCGCGCTCTGCGCTACGGGGTGCACGACGGCGCTCCCTCTCTCCGTGGCGCCGCGCGCCGGGAGTGCCCAGGCCTGCGAAGCGCGAGGGGACGCGCGCGACGACGATCACGACGGCCTCGCCGACGCGTGTGAAGACGCCATCGCCGAGCGGTTCGCGCCGATCGTGCACCACCGCGACGACGAGCCGAACTTCCCGGTCGACGTCGACTCCCTCCTCGCCTCGAGCGCGCTCGCCTTCTTCGACGACGACTGCTCCCCGGACCTCGAAGTGCGCATGAAGAGCGCGCCTACCCAGCGCGATCTCGTCGGCCGCTCACACCGAGGCGGGTGCGGCGCGTCCGACGTCGTCCTCTCGTCTGGGTCGCGGAGCGCGAACAAGCAGCGCACCTTCTTCCTCGAGGACGTTCCCCTCGCCACGCGCAGTGGAAGCCGCGACCCGCGCGCTTGGACGACCTACGCGCACGTCTACGCGAGCGACGAGGGCGGCGTCACCGTGCAGTACTGGCGCCTCTACGCGTACAACGACGGATCGAGCCAGCACGGCGGCGACTGGGAGGGCATGCACGTGGTCCTCGACGCGCGCCTCGCCCCGTCGTTCGTGCGACTCCTCGGCCACGCGTCGCTCGAGGAGATCCCGTGGCGCGAGCTCGACGTGCAGGAAGGCCACGCGCACGTGTGGTCCGAGCCGGGTGGGCACTCGACGCGGGCCAGCGGATCGCGCAGCAGCGTTCGCCACGAAACATGGACCGGCGGGCGCGCGATCTGGCCCGACGGACGCGCCGAGCCCGCGTCGCGACTCGTCAACGTCGGCGAGAAGGAGTCGCCGCTTCACGACCAGCTCTTCGTCGCGTACTCGGGCCTCTGGGGCAGCCCCGGCTTCTTGTACGTCACCGGCGGCTACTGGGGGCCGGCCTTCAACGAGACGAGCATGCGCGGCCGCTACGTCACCGCGTGGTGCATGGGCATGACGGGTGCGCGCGCCGAGCGCGAATGCTCGCCGAGCCGCGTCACGCGCTGAGGAGTCGCGCTTCTCATCTGAGAGCCGGTTACCATGGCGACCGATGAACGAGGTCGCTCCCGCCGTCCGCCGCGCCGTGGAGCGTGAGCTGCGCACCCTCGTCGACCGCGTCGTACCCGGCGCGAAGATCTTCTTCTCCCGCCGCCCGCACCGAAAGACGCGCTACTCGTGGAACGGTCGCCACCTCCGGCCCACCGGCCTCACGCTCGAGAGCCAGTGCCACGAGGTCGCCCACCTGCTCGTCTCGGATCCCGAGCGGCGCGTTCATCCGGAGTTCGGGCTCGGCGTCGATCCGTATCGCCACAGCGACGCCCCGCGCGTCGTCGAACCCCAGGTCGCCGACCGCGAAGAAGAGGATGCATGCACTATGCAACTTATCCTCGTGCGCCTCTTCGGTCTCTCCGAGGCGGCGGTCGTCGACGAGGTCTTCACCGTGCCGCTCACCAGCGCCCGCATCATCGACCTCCGCCGCCGCCGTGGAAATGCCCTCCCTGTCTCCCTGTGGAGACGCGCCGAGCACGGTTTTTCCGCCAAGACGGCCTAGCGCACATCTCGGCACATGCTCGGGCCGTCCCCGTTGCATCTCACGGCGTCTTCACGGCTTGCGGCGCGAGGCGCCGAATGCGCAAAGTCCGGCGTTGAAGCACAGGAGTAGACGATGAGCGGGACGAAATGGGCGCGCCGTGCGGGCGCGGTGGCGGGGACGGCGCTCGTGATGGTGGCGTGCTCGGGCAAGGGACCTTCGGGGTTCACCGATCCTTCGGGGAGCAGCGGAGCGTTCGGCGGCGGCAACGACGCGGGCCTCGGCTCGAGCGGCGGCACCAACATCCTCGACGGCGGCTGCGCCAACGCGACCGCCGACGCGCAGCGCGCGCCCGTCTACATGCAGATCGTCCTCGACGGCTCCGGCAGCATGGACAACGACAACAAGTGGGCCGCGGTCGTCCCCGCGCTCGACGCCATCTTCGACGATCTGCTCGCCAAGAACGATCCGGCCTTCGGCGTCGGGCTCATCGCTTTCGCCGACAACCTCGACCCGACGTGCCAGATCATCCAGACGCCGTTCGGCCCGCTCAAAGGCAGCTGCGCCGGCCCGTACCCGACGAACATCGACGTGCCGATCGCCTTCGTCGACAAGGGGCAGAGGGACAAGCTCCATGGCCGCATCCAGCCGTCGGGCCCTGCCGGCGACACGCCGACCAAGACCGCGCTCAGCGGCGCGTTCGCGTCGCTCGAGGCCTTCACGCCAAAGGCGCCGCTCCTCTCGAGCGGCAAGAAGGTCATCGTGCTGATGACCGACGGCGTCCCCACCGACAGCAACGTGTCGGACGACGCCGCGCTCGTCTCGGCCGAGCTCAAGAAGGGCATCGCTACGTTCGCCGTCGGCATCGGCCCGTTCCCAAGCACCGACACGAAGAGCTACGACCCCGCGTTCATGGGCGCGCTCGCCGTCGCGGGTGGCGCCGCGCCGGCCGGGTGCAACCCGACCGAGAACTCCGATCCCACGCGCACCTGCCACTTCCAGGTGACCCCGGGCGGCAAGAGCGTTCAGCAGCTCACGCAGGACTTCATCGACGCGATCAACAAGATCCGCAGCGCGGTCGCGACTTGCGAGTTTGTCCTCACCAAGGGCGGCGCGGTCGATCCTTCTCAAGTGAACGTCATCTACATCGACGGAAACGGCGTGCAGCACGTGCTCGTTCAGAACGGCACCGACGGCTGGACCTACGACGATCCGAAGAACCCTTCGAAGGTGATCCTGCACGGAGCCGACTGCAACTCCGTCAAGAACGACGCGAAAGGCAAAGTCTCGATCGTCCTCGGCTGCGCGACGATCACGCGCTGAGCTTCTTCGTCGGACGGCGATTCAGCCGAGGACGTGCACGCGGATCGTGTTCGTACTTCCGCTGACGCCGATCGGCGCGCCGAAGACGATGACGACGCGCTCGCCGGGCGAGGCGAGGCCGTTCGCCATGAGATCGGCGGTGCAGAAGTCGACGAGCTTGTCGGGATCGATGACGCCTTGCGGCATGTCGCGCGGGATGACGCCCCAGAAGAGGTTCATGCGTCGGCGCGTCTTGGCGTTGGGCGAGAACGCGATGATCGGGACCGACGGGCGCGCGAGGCTCACGTTCATCGCCGACGAGCCGCTCTCCGTGAAGGCGACGAGGTAGCGCGCGCCGATCTCGCGCGCGGTGTTGCAGGCGCCGCGCGCCACGGCCTCGGCGATGCTGGTCGCGCGGCTTGCGTAGGGGACTTGCTCGTAGAAGGGGCTGGTCTCCGCCTCCATCGCGATGCGGCTCATCATTTGCGCGGCGAGGGAAGGGTGATCGCCGGTCGCGGTCTCGCCCGAGAGCATGAGCGCATCGGTGCCCGAGAAGACCGCGTTCGCGACGTCGCTCGCTTCGGCGCGCGTCGGTCGCGTCGCCTTCGTCATCGACTGGAGCATCTCGGTCGCGACGATGACGGGTCGCCGCACGCGCCGCGCGACGCCCAGGATTTGACGCTGGATGACCGGCACGCGCTCGGGCGGGAACTCGACGCCGAGATCGCCGCGCGCCACCATCACGCCGTCGGAGGCCGCGACGATCGACTCGAGGTTCTCGATCGCGTCGGGGGTCTCGATCTTGGCGACGATGGGCGTGGGCTGGCCCCACTCGAGCGCGATTTCTCGCACGAGCTTGATGTCGTCGGCGCGGCGCACGAAGCTGAGCGCGATGTAGTCGACGCCCGACGAGAGGCCGAAGGACAGATCCTCCTTGTCCTTTTCGGTGAGGGCGCTGACGCGCATCGTCTTGCTCGGCAGGTGCACGCCGACGTGGTTGCGCATTCCGCCACCCTGCTCGACCTTCGCCTTGACGCTCTCGCCCTCGATGCCGTGAACACGGAGGACGAGGCGACCGTCGTCGAACAAGATGACATCGCCGACGCGCACGTCGCCCGCGAGGCCCTCGTACTGGATGGGGATGACGCGCTCGTCGGCGGACGCCTCGCCTTCGACGAGCGTGACCTCGACGCCGGTCGGCAGAGTGAAGTTGCACGCGAAGCTGCCGGTGCGAATCTTCGGGCCGCAGAGATCTTGCAGCGCGGCGACGGCCTTCCGCTGGTTGTCGCTGGCCTTGCGCAGGCGCGCGAGCTGCTCGCCGTGCTGCGCGTGGGTGCCGTGCGAGAAGTTCAGGCGCGCGACGTCCATGCCGGCGGCGATGAGGCTCTCGAGCCCCTCGACGGTGCTGCACGCAGGGCCGAGCGTGCACACGAGCTTGGCGCGGCGGATCGCCATTGCCTGGTACTTATGCCAAAGTGGACGGGAAACGAAGCGCGAAACACCGTGAGCTCGGAAACACACCGGAAACTGTTAGGTCTGTCGCTCGCGGTGGCGGGCGATTCGCGCATCGGGACGCCGACGTACGTGTACGACCTCGACGGCATCGCGGACGACGCGCGGGAGCTCGTCCGGGCGATGCGGGTGACGACGGATCCGACTGGGCTCGTCGCGTACGCGATCAAGGCGAACAGCGCGGGGCCGATCGTGCGGGCGTTGGCGCGTGAAGGGTGCGGGGCCGACGTCGTGAGCGGCGCCGAGCTCTTGCTGGCGCTCGCGTGCGGAATGGCGCCGGCGCACGTTGTCTACAGCGGCGTCGCCAAGACCGATGACGAGCTCGATCTCGCCATCGCGCGCGGCATCTGCGCGGTGCAGGTCGAGAGTCTCGAGGAGCTGGAGCGAGTCGACGCACGCGCCCGCGCGGCGAGGCAGATCGCACGCGTAAGCATTCGCGTGAACCCCCAGGTCGACGCCGGTGACATCGGCACGCACGCGCACATCACGACGGGGCATGACGAGGCGAAGTTCGGCGTCCCGCGCGGCGACGTGGACTTGGCGATCGCGCGCGCGGTCGCGCTCCCGAACGTCGCGCTGGTCGGGGTGGCGTGTCACGTCGGCTCGCAGCTCACCGCCGTCGACCCTTACGTGCAGAGTGCACGCGTTTTGCTCGGGTTCGCGGCACGCGCCAGAGCCGCGGGAGCTCCCCTTGAGTTCGTCGATACCGGCGGGGGCTTCGGCATCGACTACGGCGACGGCTGCCCGGTCCGCCCAGCCGATTTCGTCGCCGCGGCGCGCGCGGAGCTGCGTGGCGCCGGTCTCGCCGGACTCTCGCTCCACGTCGAGCCGGGACGCGCGCTCGTCGGAGCGCACGGACTTCTCCTCTCGCGCGTGATTCAGAAGAAGGAGACGGTGACGGGCGACGCCGCGCGCCGCTGGCTCATGCTCGACGCCGGCATGAACGATCTCATCCGCCCCGCACTCTATCAGGCGCGTCACCGCATCGTCGCGGTGCCCGGCGCTGGCGGCTCCGGTGAGACGGTCCCGTGGCGCGTCGTCGGGCCGGTGTGCGAGAGCTCGTGCGATTTCGGAGAGCACGCGCTGCCGAAGGAGCCGCCGTCGGTCGTCGCCATCCTCGATGCGGGCGCGTACGGGTACACGATGGCGAGCCAGTACAACGGGCGCGCGCTGCCGGTGGAGGTGTTCGTGCGCGCCGGCGGCGTGGTCGCCCGGACTACGCGGGCGCCGCGGAGCGCCTGGGCCGATGAACGCGTCGCGATCGTCGAGTCCGAATGAGTCGAGCGCGCGCCGCCGCCGTCCTCCTTCTCGTCTTCGGTGGGCCCCTCGCGTGCGCGGGCATTCTCTCGCTCGACGACGTCGGCTACACGGCGCCGGACGGCGGTCCCGACTCCGGAGACGCCAGCTTGGCGGATGCTGCCGATGCGACGACGCTCCCCTCGGACGCGTCGGAGGCAGCCACCGCCGACACAGGGCCCCTGTGCCTGCCTGATCCTCCAAGCGCCGGCACCGATGCGGGAGTCTCGCAATACGCCGACTGTGGTACCGAGGCTGGCGTCGACCTGCTCTCGCGCGACGACCACTGCGGGCGCTGCGATCACGCGTGCGCCTTCGGCCACTGCAACGGCGGTTATTGCGATCGGATGGCGCTCGCCGGTTTGCCCGATCAGGAAAGTCGGGCCGTGTTCGTCGAGGACGGGTACGTCTACTGGGTCTCTGGATACACGCTCCAGCGAGCTCCGGTCGGCGCGGCTGCAGGCGCCGGCGGCGAAGTAGTCGCGGTTCACGACGTCCCCGACGGCAGCGATCCGAACGGCGATCAAGTGCTCTTGGAGGCGGTGAGCAGCCCCGACCGCTTTTGGATCCGCGAGCGCGGCTCCGTCGCGAGCGTTCGCCGCGATGGCGGGGATTGGCAGGAGCTCACCGCGGTGCACGCGGGCCACATCGCCCTGGAGCCGGGGGACCTCGCGTATACCGATCTCAATGGGAGCCGCGTCGCGCGCTCCGCCTTCGACGGCAGCGTGACGGCGTTCGCCGCCGAGCCATTTGTCCTGCGGACGCTCGTCCGCACCCGCACGAGCCTCTACTGGGTGACGGCGCCCGACGCTCCCGAGGCCGGCGGCGGGCAGGTGAAGGCCGCCGAGCAAGGCCCGAGGCTCGTCGTGGACGACGCGGGTCGACCGCTCGCGATTGCGACGGACGGAGAGGACGTTTACTGGGGAGACTCACTCACGGGGCGCATCTACCGGCTGCCGGCGTCCGCGCAGCACGGCGACGCGCCGATCCTCGTCGCCGAGGTACCCGAGGTGCCGATCGTCACGTCGATCGCCGTCGACGCGACCCACGTGTACTGGCTCGCGCAGGACGTCCCGTTCGCCTCGAATTCCGTGCTCTTTCGCCGCGCCAAGTGCGGTAAGGGCGCGGTGACGATCGTTCAGCCGTTGATCTACTCCGTCGACACGCTGCTCGCGCCAGACGGTCCAGCGCTCTTCTTCACGGCGGACAGGTCAATCGTTCGCGTTTCGAAGTAGCGGGTCGGGGTCAGCGGTCGTCTTTCTTGTCGTCCTTCGTGGCGCGCGTGCCGAGCGGCGTCGCGCGGACGGGCGGCGGCGGCTGCGTCTTGGCGCGGATCACCTGACCGTCCACGAGCACTTCCACACCGATGGTGCGGCATCGGCGGCTGAGGCGATCCAGATCGACGCCGGCCTGCACGATGAGCCCCGCGGGCGGCGACGGATCGACGAAGAGCTCCGCGGTCGGGCGTCGCGTGCGAAGCAGCTCGCGGACGTTGTGGTCCTCGACCCAGAGGAACCCTGCGCCTGCGCTGAACGTCCCGCGGCCGACGACCACGCTCGCCTGCGCCAGCGTGCGCGAGAGCGTCTCGGGCAGCGGCGCGACGGCTTCGATGCGTTGGCGAAGCGCGTCGGCCTCGAAACCGGCGGACAGCGCGCGCGCGAGCGTCTGCGGCGCGACGATGAGATCGAGCGTGTCGGTCGCGCGGCCGACCTCGATGAACGGAGCGATCGCGAGGAGCGCATGGACGCGCGTGCTCGGCCCGATGCGCAGGACGTGCGTGTCGAGGAACTTCGATTTCGTCCCGTCGAGCGTCGGCGGCCTTTCGGAGAGGAGCGAACGCCCGCGCGGCGTGAGGCGAAGCGCGATCTGAGGGCTCGTCCCGCCTTCTTCCGCGTCGTCCTCGCCGAGGTCGACGATGCCGAGCGCAGGCAGGCTCGCCTGCGCGATGCGTCGCGCGACCTCCATGGGCTCCGTCACCTCGACGCCAACGCGCTCCGCCCACCGTCGCAGGAGGCGCGTCAGGCCGGGCACGCGATGGTCCGTCCGCAGGTACCCGGAGAGCGAGGCCCACGGCACCCAGCGTCCTTCACCGAGATCCTTCAGCGACTCGAGCACCATCTCGCGAACGACGCCGACGGGGCTCGGATCGCGCGCGTCGACCGCGACGCGAAGCATCTCGGGCTCGGGGCGCGCCTCGTCCCACGCGCCGCCGCGACGCCACGCGCCGAAGAGGAGTCGCGTGAGCTCGTGCACGGCGAGCGACCCCGGCGGCGCCGCCTGCGAAGTCGCGGACACGTCCCAGAGGCCGACCGCGCGCGACAGGGCCACGATGAGAGACACATGTTCGGGATCGCGTCCGAAACGCGTCGAGAGCTTCTGGACGAGCGACTTGGGGGTGCCGATGCCGGCGCGCACCTCGTTGCCGGGCTCGCGCGCGACGAGGGCGAGGCCCATCGCGATCGGCGAAGGATCTTGCGTGAAGCGCGCGCGCCTCGGCGCATGATCGCCCTCCGCGACGAAGCTCTTCACCTGCTCGCGTCGCGCCTCTCGCTCGGCGAGGCCGTCGGCGTTGATGATGTGCGCGACCTCGGTCGGGACGATGTGGCGGTTCGGGTGCACGGGCACCAGCACGCCGCGTCGCTCGAGCGAGAATCCGACGCCGCGCCGCGAAGGGGTCGCGCCGGTGGCGGTCCGGAGGCGCAGCGGCTCCTTCTCAAGCTCGAGGAGCTCTTCGGTGTCGACCTCTCCGCCCTCGCGCTCGACGCTCTCGAGGACGCGTCGCTCGGTCACCGAGAGCTTGTGGACTTCTTCCTTGAGGCGCACCGGATCGCCGAGCACCTCCCACGCGAGCTCCAGCGACAACGCGATGGGTGGCGTCGCAGGGCGACCCAGGTAGTGCGCCGCGATGGCGCTCGCCGTCTCGAACGCCGCGCCCGCGAGCAGCGCGCGAATCCCGCGCGGATCCTCGCCCTCCCACGATCGCAGCTGCACCAAGAACGCCGCCGGCAGAATGAGCTCCACCGCGCCGCGCTCGCCGCGCGCGAACATGAGGCCACGCGCCGACAGCGGCTCGAGGGCCGTGGGAATCGACGGCACGATGAGCGAGCCTCGCGCCTCCGCGACGCGATGGAGAAGCTCGACGCTCGCTTGTGGCAGGCGCGAGGGATCGCGCAGGTCGGGCAGGCCGACGAGCACACGCGCCACCTGCGACGGCGGATCGAGGCGCTTCGCCGCGTCGATGCGGATGCCCAGCCGCGAGACGAGCGAGTCTAGCTCCCCCGTGGGCAGCGCCCGCAGGATGTCGATCAAGCGGGGGGCGGTGGATCGCGGGGCGCTCAGGATTTCATCCTCAGGGCAGGGAAACTTTAGGAGCCTACCGCAAAGGCGGGTCCATTACGACATACGACTGTGTGACATTTTGCGCACGCCGCACCCCTGCGTGATTTGGCCTAAGCTCTTCGCTCCTGGTGAATGTGGTGAATGTGGTGAATGTGGTGAATGCGTGAAGCCGGTCAAACGAGAGCTGCGACTGACCTGGCCACGGCGCGTCTGGGAACCGGGCCTCCCGCTCTTCGCCGGGGAGCGGACCTCGGCGCTCGAGCAGGTAGGAGACGGAGCGCAGACGCTGGTGCTGGGCGACGCCCTCGAGCTCGCTGGCGCCGTGCACGCGCGCGGCCTCGGCGGTAAAGTCGATCTCGTCTACATCGATCCTCCCTACGCCTCGCAAGCGGACTACGTGCTCGAGGCGCGTCTCGACGGACCCGCCGACGGGCGCGTGCGCCGGACCAAGGCCTACAGCGACAGCTGGAGCGAGATCGCTGACTACCTCGACATGCTCGCGCCGCGCATCGAAGCGGGCGTGCGCCTCCTCGCGAAGACGGGCTCGATCTGGATCCACGTCGACTGGCGCGCGTCGTACCTCGTGCGGGCGCTCCTCGACGAGATCATGGGCCGCGACGCGTTCATCAACGAGATCGTGTGGCGCCGCGCGCCGAACCTCGGGCGGCAGGCCACCAGCGCGCAGTTCGGTCGCACACTCGACACGATCGTCGTCTACGGCGGCCCCGACGCGACGCTCACGCCGCCGACGCGCCTCGAGCCGATCGAGCCCGGCGCCATTCGGCGAGACGACCAAGGGCGCCCCTTCACGAGCGCGCCGCGCGGCGACTACACCGACGCGTCCATCGCCAAGCTCGACGAGATCGGACGCGTCCACCGTACGGCGAGCGGCAAGGTCTACATCAAATACTTCCTCGTGAAGAACGACGAGGGTGTCCTCTGCCGCGAGCGACGGGTCGACGCCTTGTGGACCGACGTGCCACCGCTCCGTCACGCGAAGCCCGGCGAGCGCACCGGCTACCCGACGCAGAAGCCGCGCGCGCTGCTGGATAGAATCCTGCGCTGCGCGAGCCCGGAGGGCGGGCTCGTCGTGGATTTGTTTTCGGGTAGCGGGACGACTGCCGAGGCGGCCTTTGCCACCGGGCGTCGCGCGATCTGCGGCGACGTGAATCCTGCGGCGATTGCGACCGCGCGCGCGCGTCTCCTTCGCGCGGGCGCGGGTGTCTCCGTCGAGCACACGCGCTCTGCTGCCTGGCCCGTCGCGCCGCCGCCGCGCGTCGAGGTCGATCGCGACCATCGCGACAAGCGCGACAAGCGAAGCGCCCGCATCACGCTGGTCGAGCCGACCGAGCCGCTCGCGTGGTCGGTCGCGGCGGCGTGGGATGGCAAAGGCCCGTTCGCGACCACGTGGCACTCCGAGCGGGCACCCGGAGCGCGCGCCGTCCGCGCCGAGCGCGACGCGACGGTCACGCGCTCGGCGAAGAGCGGCCCGATGGGAGTACGCGTCTTCTCCGACGACGGCGCGATGGGAAGTCTGCTCATCCAGTGAGCGATCCGCGCACATGGCCGTGCTACGAACACCGCGCCCTCGTAACGAAGCGAAAAGAGAAGGAGCACCCGCCGATGGACGTTCAAGAGCTGATGAAGGATTTCATGTCGTCCGCCCACGGCAAGCAGGCGCTCGACGCGCTCACCGGGGCCGGCATCCCGCCGGCGGATGCGCAGGGCGCGCTCGGACACGCGACCGACGCCGTCGCCAACCACCTCAAAGACGGCGGCGGTGCCGTCGCGCAGCAAGGCATCGGCAACTTCCTCACCGCGTTCGCGACTGGCATCGCCAAGGGCGACGGGCTCAAGGGAGCGCTGGAGGATGGCGCAACCGGCGCCCTCGTCGGTGCAGTGACCAGCGCGCTCGTCTCGAAGGCGGGGCTCGATCCGGCGATGGCCTCGACCGCTGCAGCCGCTGCGACGCCCTACATCACGAGCTACTTGAAGGAGAAGCTCTAGCTCGTAGATCGGGACCGTCCTCACCGCTGTCGCGCACGCGAGGGCAGCGGTGAGGTCGATCTGATAGTCTCGCGTCTCCGATGATCCTCCGCGACCCGGTGCACGGCCTCGTCTCGTTCGAGTCCGAGGAGGAGCAGGTCGTCGAGCAGCTCATGGACACGCCGGAGGTCCAGCGCCTGCGCCGCATCCGGCAGCTCGGCGTCACCAACTACGCCTTCCCGGGCGCCGAGCACACGCGCTTCGCCCACGCGGTCGGCACCGCGCACGTGATGAAGATGCTCCTCCTGCGCCTGCGGCAGATCCACGGCGAGCTCCCGTTCTGGCAGCAGGTCACGACCGATCGCGCGCGCGACGCGCTCGCCGCCGCGTTCCTCCACGACGTCGGGCACGGACCGCTCTCGCACCTCTTCGAGGACGCGATCCCGGGCACGCCGCACCACGAGGAGTGGACCGAGCGCATCATCTTGGATCCAGGCACCGGCGTTCACAAGATCCTCGCGTCGCTCGACCCCCTCATGCCGGCGCGGGTCGCGGCGCTCGCGTCGGGCAAGAGCACGGCAGCCCTGGCAGGCGGCGAGGCGCTCCCGTACCTCGCGAAGGCGGTGAGCGGCACCCTCGACGTCGACCGCTGCGACTACCTCCTCCGCGACGCGCATGCCACCGGCGTCCGCTATGGCGACTACGATCTGCCGTGGCTCTTTCGCAGCCTTCGCTTCGCGCCGGCGAAAGAGGGTCGCGCGCCGGGCCTCGCGATCGATGGGGCGAAGGGGCTGCCGGCCATCGAGGCGTTCATCTTGTCGCGCCTCTTCATGTTCCAGCAGGTGTACTTGCACAAGGCGACGCGCGCCGCCGAGTGGATGATCCGCACCGTCCTCGCGCGCGCGACCCAGTGCGTCGCCGCCGGAGATCGCCTCCCGATGCTTCCGCGCGCGATCGAGCAAGGGGCGCATGGTCAGCCGCTCGCGCTCGGCGACTACCTCGAGCTCGACGACGCGGCCATTTTTACGGCCATTCATGCGTGGGAGGGGGCTCGCGACGCGCCGCTCGCGGACATGTCGCGCCGAATTCGCGCGCGCGTCCTCTTCAAGACGTACGAGCTCTTCGGCGAGCAAGCGATTCGTCCCGGGCGCGACGAAGCGCTCGCCGTGGCGCGCGACGTCGCTCAAAAACGCGGGCTCGATCCGGACATGTACGTCGGCCTCGACGTCTCCACCGACACGCCGTTCGGCGCGGAGCCGGAGCCGCTCATGGTGGTCTTCCAGAAGGGGCCGGCGCGTCCGCTGAGCGACGTCTCGTTCATCCTCGCGCGCCTCGCGGGCCAGGTCCTCTCGCGCGTGAGGCTCATCGTCGCCCCCGAGCTGCGCGACGAGATCACCCTCGCGCTTGGCGGGCAGGGGCCGTGATGCTCGCGCTCGTTTTCGCGCAGGTCGCGACCGTCGCGCCGCCCGCCGCGCCGCCGCGCCTCGAGAAGCCCGACGCGACGTACGGACGCATCGACGGCGACGTCTCGGTCGTGGGCGGCCTCGGCGCGACGGTCGGCCCCGGCGGCGCGCGCGGTACGCTGGACCTGAGGGTGCGGTACCTCGACAGCGTCGGCGTCTACGCGGCCTACGAGGACGCCGCCGTGCTGTCGTCGGGCGCAGAACCGAAGCGCGTCGTCTCGTTCGGCCTCGAGCTGCGTCCGCTCTTCCTCGCGCGTTGGCTCCAAGATCGCGAATTCGGCTCGCCGCGCGTGGACCTCGCAATCGACTCGTTCGGCCTCGAGCTCGGCACCTTCTTCGCGCAACCCATCGGCGGCTCGCTCGGCGACAAGCCGGGTCTCCAGCTCGGCGTCGGCCTCGAGCTCCCTGTCTTCGCGCGCGCGAGCGGTCCGTGGATCGGCCTCCACGGCGGCGTTCGGTGGAGCGACGCGGCGCTCGGGGAGGGGACGGTTCGCGGTCCGTCCGATCGCGCGGCGTACCTCTCGGTGACGCTTGCGTGGCACCAGTTCTTCGGCACGCACGCCGTGGACTTCGACGACCGCGGTCCGAAATGAGCTTGCGCGATCTGCTGTTCCAGATCTTCCAGGCCACCGTCACGTCGACGGACGTGGCCACGCGCGTGCACGACGTCTTGCCGGCGCGACCGCCGCGCGCGCTGTCGGCGTCGATCATCGCGCTCGGCAAGGCCGCGCCGGCGATGGCGGCGGGCGCGCTCGAGCGATGGAGCCCGTACATCGACAAAGTGCTGGTCGTCACCGCCGACGGCGTCCCGTGCGGCCTGTCGGATCCGCGCGTCGAGCTCCTGCGCGCGCCCCATCCTCTCCCCGACATGCGCAGCGTCGCCGCGGCGGTCCGCGCCATCGACGTCGCCCGCGAGGCGCCGGGTCTCGTGCTCGCGCTCATTTCTGGCGGCACGTCCTCCCTCGTCGCGGTGCCCATCGACGGGATCACGCTCGAGGAAAAGCGCGACATCATCACGGCGATGATGGGCTCGGGCGCGACGATCCAGGAGCTCAACACGGTTCGTCGGCACATCTCCAAGCTGAAGGGCGGCGGCCTCACACGCGCCGCGGCGCCGACGCACACGCTCGCGTACCTCGTGAGCGACGTCATCGGCGGCGCGCCGCACGACGTCGGCTCCGGCCCCACCGTCCCCGATCCGACGACCGCCTCCGAGGCGCGCGCGATCCTGCTGCATCACGCGCGCAGGTTCCGGGGCATTCCGATGAAGGAGACGCTGAAGCCCGGCGATCCCGAGGCTTCGCTTCAAAAGGTGCGCACCATCCTCGCTCCCGACGATCTCGCGCGCATCGCCGCCGAGCTCCTCATGAAGCACGGGTACGGCGTCCGCACGCTCCCGCCGCAGAGCCTCGAGGTGCAGCGCATGGCGTCGGAGTACCGAGCCATCGCGCACAAGCTCGATCGCGGCGAAGCGGTGGTACGCGCCGCCGAGCCGCTCGTGGCGATGGGGGGCATCAAGCCCGGCCGTGGCGGTCGCGCGTGCCACCTCGCGGCCGTCCTCGCGCACACGCTGCCGGCGGGCGTCTCGTTCTTGTGTGGCGCGTCGGACGGCGTCGACGGCGGGAGCAGCACCGCCGGCGCGGTCGTCGACGCGGAGTTCTGCACAGCGATCGACGAAGCCAAGTGCGACGAGGCGGTCCGCCGCTTCGACACGGCGGCGCTGCACCTGGAAGCGAAGTCCGCCCTGCCCGGGGGACCGACCGGCCTGAACCTCGCGGATCTGCACGTCCTCATCCGCGAAAAGTGAGTCGCTCAGGGCCCTAGTGATCCCCGCGACGCGCGCACCGCGTTCCGCTTGGCGTCTTCGGGTCGGCCCGCCGCCTTGAATCCCTGCGCCAGCGCGAGCCACGGCGCGCGGTACGCGTTCTCGGCGACGCCCGACCACGACCAGTGATCCTTCACGGGTGTCTCGTCCCACGCGAACGTCCGCGCGAGCGCCAGGTTCTGCGCTTCGAGCTCGTCGAGGCTCGGCGCCGGCGCCTCCGCGCGCACGACGTGAAAGAGGGCGCCCCACGGAATCAACGCGAAGCGCGGCGGCAGCGTGAAGTCGGGGGTCGTGACGAAGAGCGGGCGCCCCGCGTCGAGCATCCCATCGAAGAACGACGGCAGATCGAACGCCGCCCCGGGCATCAGGGACAGCCTCGCCGTCGGCTCGCTCGCATACCAGGGCAGGCCCATCATCCCGACATCGACGTAGACGACGTCCCGGCGTATCCGCTCCGCGTGTTGCATGTAGAGTACACTGAAAATCTGGAGGTCGCCGTTTCCCGCGATGACGCTGTCCGGAGGTACGGAGCGAAGCAGATTGCGCGCGTACCGATCGATCGTCGGCCGCTCGTCCTCGCGAACCTCGGGCCGCACGACGACGACGTGGTACAGGGCGAGCGCCGCCAGCGCCGCCACGCTCCATCGCCACGGGTGCGCGCGGCGCGTGAGGATCACGTCGAGGCCGCGCGCGAAGGCCAGGCACGCCAGCAGGGCAGGGAGCAGGTAGAAACGCTCGGACACCGCGCGGCCGATCCCGATCGGGCGCCCTCCGAACTGCGTCAGGAGCGCCGGCCCCGCGAGGAGCACGCTGAGGACGAGCGCGACGCCATACGCCCGCGGCAGCGTCTTTGCGCCGCGCGCGCGCACGACGAGGATCGCGAGACCCGCGACGACGAAGACGAGCCCGATGGCCGCGAACGCCTCGCCGAGCCCCGCCCCCAGCGCCTCGATCTGCTCCCACGGACCGCGCGGGCTCTGCCGCGTCATCCAGTAGTCGCCGCGCACGAACAAATAGAAGGTGCTCCGCAGGTCGCTCGGCGCCCCCCAGATCCAACGCCCCGCTGGGTTCCGCGCGAGGAGCACGGGGTACAGATACGCGGAGATCCCCCCGACGAACGCGACGATCGCCGCCGCGAAGTCCCGCGGACGCGCCCCCTCCTCGCGAAACGCGCGCACCGCGGCGACGACTCCGATGGGCATCAGCGTCGCGAGGGTGTGATGGTGCGCAGCCCCGAGCCCCGTCAGCGCGCCGAGGACGACGAGACGCGTCCCACCACGAACGCGCGCCGTCTCTCCGGCCGCCGCCAGGAACGCCGCGCACAAGACGACGTTGAGCGCGAACGCCTCCGCCTGCGTGAGCTGCTCCCACGCGATGCGCCCGAGGCCGAACATCCCCATCGCCAGCGTCGCCGACGGCCGCGAGGCCCCCCACGCCCGGCACGCCGCGTACACGAGCGCGACGCCGACCATCCCGAGCAGCGCCGTCGCGCGCGCCGATCCGTGCGCCGCGTTCGCCGCCGGCATCCACGCCATCGCCCGCAAATACAGGGCATACAGCGGATACCCCGGCGGATGCGCGCCGCCTCCCTCGGCGAAGATCGTCGCGAACTCGCCGTTGTCGGCCCCGAGCACGAACGGGCACGCCGTCGCGAAATACCCGAGCCCCAACGCGCCCGCGACCGCCGCCGCGCCGCCGCGCTCGACGCGCGGGTCCGGCGACATGCTCAGTTCTTCTCCGCCAGCGCCGCGGTGACCTGGTTGGCGAGATCGCAGTTGTTCACGTTGCGCTGCATCGCCGCGCGCGTCTCCGGATCGAGCGTAGCCCGATCGCCGGCCATGTAGAACGACGCCTGCCCGCTCCGCTTCAGCAGAAGCATCTCCGCCCCGGTCTTCAAATTGACGAGGTGCACGCGCGAGGGATGCGGCACGAGCTGGAGCGACTCCTCGTCGATGCGGCCGCCATCGTTGGCGTCGCGCGCGGCCTCGGTGTCCTCGTCGAGCACGAGGAGGAAGAACTGCGCTTTTTTGAGCATCTCGATCGCCAGCGGGATCTCATCACGGATGGCTTGGTCGTATTGCTGCTGGAAGACGCGCAGGCGCAGATCGTCGTCCGACGCCTTCACATCGGTCACCCAGTCGTCGGTGAGGATGCGCGTGGCGGTGTAGGCCTGGCGCATGTTCCACGGCTGATCGGGGAAGAGGCCGGCGTCGGTGGCGTCGGTGGTGTGCGCGGCCGCAGGCTTCGGCGCCCCGCGGAGGAGGCACCCCACGAACGAGTCACGCAGCGACGTCCGCGCGGCCTTGCGAAGGCTCGCGGCGTCTTTCGCCTCCGCGGCGCGCATGCGGAGATAGATCCCAGGCGCCGTGCGGAACTCGAGCCGCCCCGCCTCCGAGTCGACGAAGTCCCCCTTGAACGTCGCCGCCGCGTCGAGCGTCGCCTTCTCGATCTTGTCGCGCAGCGGCCCCCACTCGGCCCCCACGGTGGCCTGCACCGCGCGCTGCTTCTGCAGCAGCTTGTCCTTGTTCGCGTCGAGGTTCCGCCCCGCGACGACAAAATAAATGATCGTCACCGTCACCGCCGACAAGAGCACGAAGAGCATGTGCTGCGGCGTCACCCGACTCTGCGCCCGCTCCCGATTCCCCTTGGCGTCGCGAATGGACTTCAGCCCGACTTCCCTATCTGCCATCTAGAAACCTTCGGGTCCGCCGTCGTGCTAAGCACGACTTCGCCGCAGGCGATGAGGGGAGGCTCAAAACCGAAGGTTTTGAGGGGGCGAAAGCCCCACTAGCTCAAATCAAGCTGCCAACGGCTCATTGTGCTCGCGCAGCGAGCTCAATGAGTCGTTTTCGGCAGCGCGTTGACCATGAACGAAACGTTCGGGTAACCCGCGAACGCGGCCGTTTGGAACACGCTCTTCACGACGATCGCCTGAACCTCTTGGTCGATCTGCAGAACGACGACGCCCGGGAAATCCTTGCCCGGGTGGAGCTGCTTCCAGAGCTCGCGCTTGCCCTTGAGCAGGTTGAAGAGCTCGTCCACGCGCTGGAGGCGCTTGCTGTCCTCGATGGCGCGCGTGTTGCCGGCCGGCGTGCCGTCGACCAGGATGAGCGAGCCCGTGACCGCCACCATCGGGGCGTCGATCATGTCGAGCGTGTTCTCGGCGGGCGGGAGCGTCACGCCTTTGTTGGCGGGCTTCTCGCCGGACGCGTCGAACGTCATCAGGAGGAAGACGACGGTGACGACGAGGAAGTCGATCATGCTCGTCAGCGACAAGCCCGCGTTGATCGGCCGGTGTCCGCCGCCCTTGACCCGCTTCTGAACGAACTTCAGCGGGACCGCGTGCATCAACCGGCGGCCGGGCTCTTGGATCGTCATGGCTAGTTCACCGCGAAGGTCACGTTGAAGGAGGGCATCTTCTCGGTCTTACCGTTCACCGTGTAATCACGCTTCGGTTGGTAGATCGCGTCGATGACGCCGATGATGTTCATGTACGGCGTGTCGTTGTCCGTGTGCAGGATCGCCTGGTCGAACTTCTTGTCCGTCCCGTCGCGGTGCTGCCCCACGGTCTTCCACTCGCTCTCGATCTTGTCGGCGAGCTCCTTGTACCGGACCATCTTGATCTTGGTCGCGCCCATCGTCTCGATGTTGTCCTTACGCGGGACGTCGATCGTCGTGATGATGGTGCCGGACTGCTTCCACACGAGCGTGAAGTGATCCGGCTGGCGCATCTCCACGTGGAGCTGCTTCTCGGGCTCGACCTTGTCTTGCTCGACGTCGGGCCGCGGCGGACCAGGCACCTGCGCATCCGCGTTGATGCGCGACATGTGCGTCCACACCGCGGTGATCAGGAGGAACGAGATGGTCACCATCAGGAGATCGATCATCGGGATCATGTTGATCTCCGAGTCGGTCGTCCTGCGTCCGCCCTTGGCTGCTTCTACGCCTACTCCGGCCATCTTTTACTCCGCTTCACACAAAGACCGTTTTCCCACACCCGAAGTAGCGTCGTGGATTTCGCCGAGACCGAGCGAGCCCTAGGCGGGACGAGGAGCCGTACTTCCTGTAACGGCGACGAATCCCAACGACGGGCCCGCGAAGGTATCGGCGAAAGACGCGGCGCTACTAAGCGGCTTGGCCGAGGCCTGAGAGGTTGACCTTCTGGCGGTTCGTCACGACGAGGTTGAGCACCTGGACGCTCGCTTCGTTGATGTCGTCCTCGAGCGCCTGGGTCTTGCCGTTGAGGACGGCGTACCCGATGAGGCCGATGATGGCGACGATGAGCCCGAATGCGGTGCAGTTCATCGCCTCCGAGATGCCTTCGGCGAGGATTCGCGCCTTCTGGCTCGGGTCGACGCTCTCGCCCGACACGGCACCGAAGCTCCGGATGAGGCCGGAGACGGTCCCGAGGAGGCCGGTGAGCATCGCGAGGTTCGCGAGGAGTGCGAGGTAGCCGGTGCGCTTCGCGATGCGCGGGATTTCGCGGAGGGCCGCTTCATCCATCGCCGCCTGGACTTCCTCGTCCGGGCGATTCACCTTCACGAGGCCCGACTGCACGATGCGCGCGAGAGGCGCGTTCGCGGCGGAGCACATCTTGACGGCCTTCGCGACGTCACCCGCCAAGATGCACTTCTGCATCGTCGCGAGGAACACGTCCTTGTTGATCGACGAGCCGTACAGATAGAGGGCGCGCTCGATGATGATGCCGATCGTGACGATCGACCAAAGAAGGATGATGTGCATCCCCCACCCGCCATCCGTGTAGTGCTTCCAAATGCCAGCCATGTGATCGTCCTCCTCGAATGAGGTCTTGCTCTAGCCCAGAACCAACGAAGTCTTTTTTGCCGCAACACCTGACGCTCGGGCCAGCTCATGCGCGCGCCCGAACGGGGTAACGCGAACACGTCCGAAGACGAGCGCGCACTTACGTGGGCGCCACGTTAGCGGAACGATTCGTGAAGAAGCAAGCTCGCAGTGATCGCCGAACCGGCGACGAAAAAGTGGACACACCCGGCCGGGTTTTGCTCCGGCGCCGTATCAGGATGCGGTCCGGGCGCCTCTCGAGGATGCGGGCGCCGATGGTCAAGAGGATGACGGTTTGGACAGCGATCCGTCAACTCGATTGGGTCGAAAACGGATGGTGAAGCGAGTGATGTGGGAGAGGAAACCCCTGAAATAGCGGGGTTTGTGGAAGTTTGCCGTGAGGGTGGAGTTCGCGGGGCGAGGTTTCGAGGGGGACTGGGTTTCCAGAGAGGTTTCGGATGGAGGAGGTCTGGGATGGAAGGAGGAGGTGGGAGCGAAGGTGGAGAGGAGGAGAAGAGCGAGACGAGAGGGGGAGACGAGAGGGGTCCCTCGGGTGAGGACGCCTCGGGATCTGTGAAGTCAAGGGAGCGGCACCCTCGGGGCCGTCGCGTCGTTGACTTCACAGATCCACACGCGTTATCGTCCCTTCCGCTGGGCGCGAGCGCGCGAAAAGGGCGAGGGGTTTCGTGGTTCGTCATGACCGTCCTCGCTGCTCCTCGTGAACGAGGAGCGTTGCGCGGCCTAGAAGATTTTTTTGCTGTTGGTGCCGAGGGAATAGGAAGGAGCTTCGCGGATGTTCGTATCGCTTCTGAGCAATGCGGCTGCGTCGGCAGAGGGTGGTGGCGGTGGTGGCCTCATGGCCGTCTTCAAGGACAACCCGCTCTTCCTCTCCATCAACCTCGTCGTGAGCGCCGTCGTCGTCGCGCTCGTGATCGAGCGCGCTGCGTTTCAGCTCGGCAAATACCGCGTGAACTCGAAAGAGTTCTTCGCGCAGATCAAGAAGCTCGTCACGGCCGGCAACATCGACCGCGCGATCAAGCTCTGCGACGCAGGTGACTACCCCATACTGCAACTCGTGAAGGCGGGCCTCACGCACGCCAACAAAGGTCCCGACGAGATCGACGCCGCGATGAGCGAGAAGATGGGCGAGCTCAAGCCGGCCGTCGAGAAGCGCGTCGGCTCGCTCTGGTCGCTCGCGAACATCGCGACGCTCATCGGCCTCCTCGGCACGGTCTTCGGCCTCATCCATACCTTCACCGCCGTCGGCGCGCCGGGCCTCTCGGCCGCGCAGCGCCAGAGCATCCTCGCGAACGGCATCGCCGAGGCCATGTACAACACGGCCTTCGGTCTCGGCATCGCCGTGACCTGCATGATCGCGCACCTCATCTTGCACCAGCGCTCGAAGAACATTCAGCACGATCTCGACGCGACCCAAGAGCGCGTCTTCAACCTGCTCTCGATCCAGACGCGACCTGGTAACTACTAAGGCCGGCAACGACTAGGGAGCGTCATGGCCAAAGAGCCCGAGAGACTGTCGGCGCAGCAGCGGAGCAAGATCCGCCGCCTCACCGACCCCAAGGAAATCGCGCCGGACGAGGAGGGGGGCGAGCTCAACATCGTCCCGTTCCTCGACATCATCACCAACGTCATGATGTTCGTGCTCGCGACGGTGAGCGTCACCTTCACGGCGACGATCGACACGGCGCCGCCGCGTGCGGGCGGTCGGTCCTCGGCCAAGCCGGATCAGCCGTCGCTCGGCCTCACCGTGATCGTCGTGCAAGACGGTTTCAGCGTGAAGGCGCGCGGGGGCAACGTCGCGCCAGGATGCCAGGAAGCGGGCGCCGGCCTCGCGATCCCGAAGAAGAACGGCGACTACGACTACGCGCTGCTCGGCGCCTGCGCGAAGCGACTAAAGGGCCTCTCGCCCGATTTCGCGGGCGAGACGAGCGTAACGGTCAGCGCCAACCCCAACATCCCCTTCCAGGCGATCGTCTCGACGATGGACGCCGTCCGCAAGGACGAGTCCGGCGAGTGCGCCACCGACAAGGATGGCGTGTGGGCGGGCGTCGGCTGCTTGTTCCCGGACGTCAACTTCGGCTTGGCGAGATAGGCGAGGCACGCGATGCAGCAGCCCCCCGGCCCCGGCGCACCTGGCGGACCCCCGCAGCAACCGATCCCGCGCGCGAAGCCCGCGTCGATGGCGACGTACAAGCGCGTTCTCCGCAAGGAGTACAACCGGAAGCGACTCGAGCCCGAGATCAACTTCCTCAACATCACGGCGATGATGGACATGATGACCATCATCCTCGTCTTCCTCCTGAAGACGATGAGCGCGTCGAGCGCGTCGATGCCGCAGTCGAACGATCTGCAGATGCCGAAGAGCATCATGACGTCGGAGGCCTCGCAGGAGGGCGTCGCGGTGCTCATCTCGAAGAGCCACATCGTCGTCGACGACAACGTTGTCTGCCCGGTCCCGAGCGATCCAACGCACGGCATCGAAGGAAAGTACAAGCGTAGCGGCCCCAACGATCTCTACATCGTCCCGCTCGCCAACTCGCTCCAGAGCTGGCGCGAGCGCGACAAGCAAGTCCGCGCCGCCACCGGCGCCAAGGATCTCCGCTCCGAGGCGATCGTCATCGCCGATTCGAACACCCCCTATCGTCTGCTCGTCGAGGTGCTCTTCACCTTGGGGCAGACCGAGTTCTCGAAGTTCCACCTCATGGTGCTTCAGGGAGCGAAGAAGTAAGAGGAACGGCATGCGCCGCATCACCGCTGCCGTCTCTCCGTTCTCCGTCCTCACCGTGGGGTTCACGGCGTCGTTGCTCCTCACGGCGAGCGCGCTGGCCGCGTGCGCGAAGGACGCCGCCGAGACCGCCAGCGACGACGCGGGCGGCTCGACGATCCCCGATTCGTTCACGTACTACGACAACGCGATTCCCCCTTCGCCGCCGCCGCCGCCCCCCGACCCGCCGCCGCCGCCGCCGCCCGGCGACAGCGGTCCGCCGCCGCCGCCTACGTGCGGCGCGGTGGGTGGGCCCTGCTTCACCGACAACGACCAATGCCCGTTCTTCGCGTTCGTGAAGTGCGAGAAGTCGGTGATGCCGATCGACGCGGGCTCGGCCGACGGCGGCTCCGACGCCGCGCCCCAGCCCGATGGCGTATGCGTCGGCGCGTTCGACATCGCGGGCTGCTCGGGGGGCAAGTGCGCAGGCGCGCGCTGCTTGCTCGCGGCGGACAAGTGCCTTCAGCCGAGCGAAGTGCCGTGCGTATGCGGTGACGGCGGCGCCGGATCGCCGTGCGGTCCCTAGATTTCGCGTGCGGTCGTCACGGCCACGCGCAGGTGATCCCGGGCGGCGTCGTGTAGGGCGGTGTCTTGGTGCACGTCGAGAGCGCGTCGAGCTTTCCCGGAACCGCGCCGCACGCCGTGATGCAGGCGGTTTGCCGGGGCGACGGGCACGCGTCGACGCACGCGACGTAGGTCCTGCAGCTCACGTCGCTCCCGCACGTCCGCTCCTGCGAGCAGCAGTATTGATCGAGGATCAACTGACACGCCGGCGCAGCTTCGGCGGTGTACAGCACGAGCCCGCAGCCGGTGTCGGTGTGATCGATGGGCGCGTCGGTCGCGCCGTCGCTCGTGCTCGCGGCGTCGCCGCTGCTGCCGTCGTTCGTGCTCGCGGCGTCGCTGCTCCCCGCGTCACCGGAGACGGGCGCGGTCGACGAGCTCGACGAGCACGCCGCGAAGACCAACGTGCTCGCGGCGACAAAGACCGATCGTGCAGGGGACCGCATCCCGCAAGTGTGGCACGCGCGCGCGCCTCAGGGCCACCAGCCGTGGCGAAGCTTGTCGAGATCGTTGCCTAGCTCCTGTCCGACGTCGGTGAGCCAGCTCTCCGACGGATCTCCCTTGCACGCGCCGTGTCCGGCGGCGGGCGCGTTCGCGGGGGCGGGCCGCGCGGCGCCGAAGTCGAACATGTCGAGCATCGCGTCGGCGTTGGCGTCGCGGGCGGTGAGCGCCGGAAGCTCGAAGACCAGCTCGACGAAGCGGAGGATCGACGTGTGCGAGTGGACGTGGTGCGAGACGTAGCCGCGCTTCGCGAACGGCGAGACGAGCATCACGGGCACGCGCACGCCGAGCCGATCGAACGTCGGGAACTTCGCGCTGGGCGGGCACGCGGCCGGAGGGGGAACGTGGTCGGCGATCCCGCCTGCCTCGTCGTACGTGAAGAAGAGCGCGGTCTCGTTCCAAGCGCGGCTCTTGGTGACGGCGTCGTAGATCTTCTTCGAGAACTTCTCGCCGAGCTGCACGTCGTGCGGCGGGTGCTCGTCCTCGTGGAGTCCCGGATCGACGAAGACGACGGCCGGCAGCTTGTCGTTCTTCAGCGCGTCGAAGAAGTCCCCCTCGTCGTGGAAGCCCTCGTGCCCGCGGTCCCAGCCGATCGCCCCCTGCCGCGGCGCGCCGCTCGAGTAGACGCCCCACGAGATTTTAGCGTGATCGAGCTCGTCGTAGATCGTGCGGACGCCCTTGAACCCCTTCTGCGGTCCGCTGCTCGTCACCGTGATCCCGTTGGAGGTCGCGGCGTAGAGGAAATCGCGGTTCGGATCGGTCGGGCCGATCATCGCGGAGAAGTACCGGTCGCTCGTCGCGTAGCTCTTCGCGACCCAGTAATAGAAGGGAAGCTCCTTCTCCGTGTAGTAGCTCATCACGTAGTGCCCATCGCTGGACTTGGTAGTGGCGCTCTTCACGAAGCTGTCCATGTGATCGCCGTCGATCGACGACTCCATCGCCTCTTCGTTGTGCGGCGAGTCGGCGTCGAAGCAGGTGTCGGTGCGGTGGGTGAAGTGGACCGCCTGTCCCTTCGCGTCGTGGTTCACGAAGCTCGCGGGGATGCCGTCGACGTCGTGGCCGGACAGCCGCAGCGCGCCGAGCATGTGATCGAAGGAGCGGTTCTCCTGCATCACGATGATGACGTGCTTGATCGGGATGTTCGCGGGGACATCGTCGAGCGTGTTGCGCGCGTGCGAGCCGGCGGCGTGCCCGCAGCTCGCGGCGATGGCCTCGGCGGTGGTGCCGGTCTCCGGCGGCGCGGCGCTGCACGCGGCGAGGGAGGCGAGCGGGGCGATCGCGAGGCCGAGGAGGGCAGAGTAGGTCTTCATCGTACCTTTACCTATGCAGGCGACAGGCCAGCGCGGGGCGGTGAATTCGAGAGGAGTTACGAGGCGGATGGGGAGCGTGATCCACCGGGCGCCGCTCGCGAGCCGTCGCGGCCCATCGCGGCTCCACACGAAATTCCAGCGCCGCGAAGATAGAACGAACGTTCGCTGATGTTCGCTCGCATGTGCTGGAGTGCAGGTCGACGTTCATCGAACGTTCGTTCACCGTGATTCTGGACCCATCGCGATCCAGTCCTCCAAATTCGCTCGCTGCGGACCGCTCCCTTCTTTCCGGTGCAGCCTCGACGACTTGAATCGGATCGTGAACGATCCACCGACCACCGAGCAATCTCTTCGAAAGGACAATGCTTTTTCCTGCAACCTTCGGCATGGCCTGACGCACTTCACGACCGGTCCCGCGCGCGGCGAGTCGCTGCCTGGACCCTGGGAGGACGGCATGCGCCACGTCTACTTGCTCGGTGCCCTGATCATCGCCAGCGCGACCGCGGTCGCCTGCGGCGACGCAAACACGAGCCAACTCGGCGCCAGCGGCGGAGATTGGGGCCCGGGTGCCGCGTCGTCCGGTACGTCAGGCGCGTCGGGCACCGCCGATCCCGGCACCTCCTCCGGCGCGACCTCTGGCGGCACCTCTGGCGGTCTGCCGGACGCCGCGCCTCCTCCTCCTCTTCCGCCCAAGGACTCCGGACCGCCTACTCCTCCGCCTCCTCCTCCCCCGGCCTCCGCCTGCGTGCCGACGAACATCCAGACGATCTTGAACCAGCAATGCGTCGGGTGTCACTCGACCCCGCCGGTCAACGGCTCGCTGAGCCCGCTGATGAACCTCGCCGATCTGACTGCCACCGCGAAAGAAGACGCGTCGAAGAACGAAGCGCAGCTCTCCTCCTCGAAGCTGAAGGGCGTGGGCAGCTCGATCATGCCGCCGGGCAGCACCGGCTCGGCGAACGCTTCGGCGGCCGCCGCATTCGATGCGTGGATCGCGAGCAACTACACGCTCGGGTGCAGCGCGAGCGACGGTGGTACGCCGCCGCCGCCTCCCCCGCCGCCGGACGTCTTCGGCGGCCAGCCACCGTTCACACCGGGCTCGGCGAGCCAGGGCGAGCACACCGCGGGCGACTCGCGCATCACGCGCAACTGCCTCGGCTGCCACGGCGGCGGTGACGCTCCGACGTGGTCGGCGGCCGGACGTCTCACCGACGGCGCAGGCAACGGCGTCGCGGGCGCGCAGGTCCGCGTCGCGAAGACGGACGGCACCGCCGGCACCACCGTCTACACCGACAAGCTCGGCCTCTTCTGGTTCCGTCCGGGGCAATTCACGTCGGGCCTCCACGCCGGTGTCCGCAACGCGACGACGAAGATCAACATGGTCAGCGCGGTCACCAACGGCGGGTGCAACTCCTGCCACGCGACCGGCGGCACTACGACGCCGATCCATCTCCCCTGATCCGATGGACACTCGACGCCGGCTGCACACTCTTTCATTCCCCGTCCTCCTCGCGCTCGCGGCGGCGTGCAGCTCGAAGGGCAGCGCCGACACGCCCGCGCACGACGGCGGTGGCGACGCGCTCACCCCAGCCGACGGCGGGTCGGGCGAAGGCGGCGCGTTCACGCCGGCGTTCAAGCCCGACATGGGCCAAATCACGACCGCCGGCGGCACCCGCATCGCAGCGCCGAAGATCATCACGGTGACGTGGGACGGCGATACGAACCGCGCGGGCCTCGAGGACTTTGGCGACAAGCTCACGACGTCGGCGTACTGGAAGGCGACGACCGCCGAGTACGGCATAGGGACGGGAACGAGCGGCGCGGCGACTCACCTGCACGTCACGGGCAAACCGCCTGGGCCAGATCCGCTCGCGATCTCCGACTACCTTCGCACGCAGCTCGCTGCGGCGGCGCCGACCGATGGCGGCGCACCCAGCGGCTGGCCGGTGCCCGCCGCGTCGTCCATTTACGTCGTCTATATCCCCAGCTCCGCGAAGATGAGCCCGAGCACCACGAAGCACTCCGAGCTCACGGTGGGCAGCTCGCACGTGGCGTACGTCCTCGTCGACGAAGGGGGGCACGACGCGGGACAGTCCGAGCTCGATTTCGCGACAGCCGCCGCCGGCCACGAAATTGCCGAGGCGGCGACGAACCCGTACCTGTCGACAGATCCGGCCTACGGCGCCTTCGACGCGACGCACATCGCGTGGCAGGCCGTCAGCCAGGACAACGAGATCGGCGACATCTGCGAGCTTTATCCGGGCGTCGACTTCAAGGGCGGCGCCGATCTGCCCTACAACCTCCAGCGCCTCTGGTCGAACAAGAGCGCGGCGGCTGGGCTCGACCCATGCGTGCCCGCGCCGGCCGACCCGTATTACAACGTCGCGCCGCTGGGGCTCGAGAACGTGACCGTCTTCCTCGGTGCAGCCGTCGCGTCGACGACGGGGTACGGCTACCAGGTGCCGCTCGGCACGAGCAAGACGATCAAGCTCGGGTTCTTCAGCGACAAGCCGACCAGCGGGCCGTGGACGATCTCTGCTGTCGAAGGAAACTGGTTCTCGCTCGCGACGAACCAGCGCCTCACCATTGCCGTCGATCAGGGCACCGGCAAGAACGGCGACGTGGGGCAGATCACGATCACCGCGAACGCAAAGGCCGCCGGAGACGGCAACGGGGTCCTCGTCACCGTGACCTCGAAAGCCCCAGGCCTCCCCGAGCACGCGATGCCGATCCTCATTGGCACCTATCCTTGAGACGACGCGATGCCTGTCAGCTTCGCGCGAGCAGGCCGCGTAGGCGCTCCGGCGCGAACTGGTAAGTGCGCCCGCAGTAGTCGCACGACGCATCGATGACGCGGCCGTCGACGATCATCGACTCGATGTCCTCTTTCGGGAGCGTCGCGAGCGTCGCGGCCAGGCGCGTCTCGTCGCACGTGCACCCGAAGGAGACCGCGTCCTGCCCGACGATCGTGTACTCCATGCCGTAGAGGAGCTCCTGCATGAGGACGGAGGGCTCGGCCTTGCCGGCGGCGATGAGCGGCACGATGTCCTCGAAGTCTTTCAGCCGCTCGGTCATCACCATCAGCGGCCCCTGGACGACCTCGGGGAGGAGCTGCACGAGGTAGCCCGCCGCCTCGAGGATCTCGCCCGACGGGCTTCGGTGGCAGCCCACGGCGATCATCGAGACGACCTGCTCGGAGAGCTGCATGTAGCGCATCAGCGCCGCCGACACGCCGCCCTCCTCGGTGACCTGCACGACGCCTTGCTGGAGCGCGCCGTTGTGGAGCGTCCGCGCGACCTGGAGCAGGCTCGTCGCGCCAAACTGGAGATCCGCACCCGGCGCAATCTGTAGGAGGCCGCGCGAGATCCCGTGCGGGTGCGAGTCGGCGACGAGGCGCATCTTCGCGTTGGGCTGCAGAATGAGCTGCACGCGCAGGTCGGGCGCCATGCTCTGGCGAACGAGGATCGATCCGGTGAGCAGATCGGCCAGCAGGTGCGCGATCTCGCCCTCGGCCTTCTGCGCAGCAATCGCGCTGCGGACGGTCTCGGTCGCGCGGATGGTGATCACGCGGAAGGCGCCGTCGTCGGTGATCGCGCGAAGGACCTGGTCGGTGGCCATCAGGGGGCGACTTTGTAGCACGGAGATCCCGGCCTTCGGAGCGCCCTCGGCGGGCGAGGTTTGCGCGGCGCGTCAGGTTTACTTTGGCCCGAATCCTTGGTATGAGCCCGCCACTTCGTTGGCCGCCCGCAAGGGGCAACGAAGCGAGGCGTGCTGAAGCGTCCTGCCCGGAAACCCGTTTTCTGGCCCGGGCAGACGGCCAACCCCTCGAGATCACGGGCGAACCAGTCGTCCTTCTCGGAGAGGTCCACAGATCATGAAGTCGTCTGTCAAAGCCGTGTGGGTCGCCCTCACGGCCATGTTGGTAACACTCCTCGCGAGCGGCACCGCGCTCGCCGAGCCGCACGGCGGCGAGGCGAGCCTGATCGTGCCCGAGGCCCTCAAGACCGTCACCCTCCAGGGGTACAACGGCCGCAACCTCCTCATGATGGGGATCGGCGTCTCGCTCCTCGGGATGGTGTTCGGCCTCGTCATCTACAAGCAGCTCGAGAACGCGCCCGTTCACAAGTCCATGAAGGAAGTGAGCGAGCTCATCTACGAGACGTGCAAGACGTACCTCCAGACCCAGATGCGCTTCATCGCCATCTTGGAGCTCTTCATCGGCGCCGTCATCGTCATCTACTTCGGCTTCATCCAGAAGATGCCGTTCGATCGCGTCGCGATCATCCTCTTCTTCAGCCTCGTCGGCATCGCCGGCTCGCTCCTCGTCGCGTGGTTCGGCATCCGAATCAACACGTTCGCCAACTCGCGCACCGCGTTCGCGGCGCTCAAGGGCAAGCCCTACCCGGTCTACGCGATCCCGCTCAAGGCCGGCATGAGCATCGGCATGCTCCTCATCTCCGTCGAGCTCATCCTCATGCTCGGCATCCTCCTCTTCATCCCCGGCGAGTACGCAGGGCCGTGCTTCATCGGCTTCGCCATCGGCGAGTCGCTCGGCGCCTCGGCGCTCCGCATCGCGGGCGGCATCTTCACCAAGATCGCCGACATCGGGTCGGATCTCATGAAGATCGTCTTCAAGATCAAGGAAGACGACGCGCGCAACCCCGGCGTCATCGCCGACTGCACGGGCGACAACGCGGGCGACTCGGTCGGCCCGTCGGCCGACGGCTTCGAGACCTACGGCGTCACCGGCGTCGCGCTCATCTCGTTCATCCTCCTCGCCATCCACGACACGCAGGTCCAGGCCAAGCTGCTCGTGTGGATCTTCGTCATGCGCATCGTGATGGTCATCGCGAGCGCGGCCTCCTACTTCATCAACGAGGCCCTGGCGAAGTCGAAGCACGGCAACGCCGACAAGATGAACTTCGAGCACCCGCTCACCCAGCTCGTCTGGATCACGTCGATCGTCAGCGTCATCCTCACGTTCGTCGTCTCCAACATGCTCATCCCCGATCTCGGCGACGGCACCCTGTGGTGGAAGCTCTCGCTCATCATCACGTGCGGCACGCTCGCCGGCGCGATCATCCCCGAGCTCGTCAAGGTGTTCACGTCGGTCGACTCCGGCCACGTCGCCGAGGTCGTCACGTCGTCCCGTGAGGGCGGCGCGTCGCTCAACATCCTGTCCGGCCTCACCGCCGGCAACTTCAGCGCGTACTGGCTCGGCTTCACGATCCTCGGCCTCATGGGCACCGCGTACTACGTGAGCCTCCAGGGCGTCGGCGCCGTCATGATGATGGATCGCGCGGGCCTCGCCCCGTTCGATCCGTCGCCGGTCTTCGCGTTCGGCCTCGTGGCGTTCGGCTTCCTCGGCATGGGCCCGGTCACCATCGCCGTCGACTCGTACGGCCCGGTCACCGACAACGCGCAGTCGGTCTTCGAGCTCTCGGTCATCGAGGGCATCAAGGACATCGACAAGGAGCTCAAGAAGGACTTCAGCTTCGACGTGAAGTTCGAGAAGGCAAAGGCCCTCCTCGAGGAGAACGACGGCGCTGGCAACACCTTCAAGGCGACCGCCAAGCCGGTGCTCATCGGCACGGCCGTCGTCGGCGCGACGACGATGATCTTCAGCATCATCATCAGCCTCACGCACGGGATGACGCTCTACGTCGACAAGATGTCGATCCTCCACCCTCCGTTCCTCCTCGGCCTCATCGCCGGCGGCGCCATGATCTACTGGTTCACCGGCGCGTCGACCCAGGCCGTCACCACCGGCGCATACCGCGCCGTCGAGTTCATCAAGGCGAACATCAAGCTGGACGGCGTCGAGAAGGCCTCGATCGCCGACAGCAAGAAGGTCGTCCAGATCTGCACCGAGTACGCGCAGAAGGGGATGTTCAACATCTTCCTCACCGTGTTCTTCGGCACGCTCGGCTTCGCGTGCTTCGAGTCGTTCTTCTTCATCGGCTACCTCATCTCGATCGCGCTCTTCGGCCTGTTCCAGGCGCTCTTCATGGCGAACGCCGGCGGAGCCTGGGACAACGCGAAGAAGGTCGTCGAGACGACGCTGAAGGCGAAGGGCACCCCGCTGCACGACGCGAGCATCGTCGGCGACACCGTCGGCGATCCGTTCAAGGACACGTCCTCGGTCGCGATGAACCCGGTCATCAAGTTCACGACGCTCTTCGGCCTCCTCGCCGTCGAGCTCGCGGAGCAGATCCCCGGCCAGCGCATGATCCTGGGCGCGGTCTTCTTCGCGATCAGCGTCTTCTTCGTTCACCGCTCGTTCTACGGCATGCGCATCAACGTCGCGATCAAGAGCGAGGGCGAAGGCGCGGGCAAAGGCGAGGGCGCGCTGAAGCCGGCCAAAGCCGACTGAACGCGCGACCTGGACGGGCAAAGGCCGCCGCGAGCGTGATGCTCCGGCGGCCTTCGTCGTTCGTGCCTGTAAACGAACGACGCCGTCAGCGCGCGATGCAGGCCGGGAGCAGCTGCGTGTAGCAGCACTCGGTGGCGGCGCAGCTGCCAGCTCCCGGGAGGCACAGCTTGAGCGAGCCCCTGGCGACCGCTGCGCCGTACTCGACGCCGTACACGAACGAGAGGAACTGAGCGGACGTGTCGCAGTCGCCGTTGTTGACCGTCCCCGCGTCGGGCGGAGGCCCCGCGTCCTGAACGGCGGCGTCATCGGGCGGCGCGGAGTCTTGCTCGGGCAACGCCCCGGAGTCCTGCGGAGGGGGTGGCGGCGGAGGGGGGGGAGGAGTCGTGTGGTCCGCAGTGCTGCCGCCGCCGGTGTCGACGAGGTCTCCGCTGTCGGGCTGGATGGTGCCGGTGCCGTCGGTGCCGAGGTCCGCCACGCCTTGCGCGCAGGCGAAGATCCCGAGGCCGGCGGTGAGGGCGAGCGCGGAAACGATAAGCAGCGAAGGGCGCGGCATGGCCCAACACCCTACGTCACGAGATCGGAAAATTCCCCCCGGGCCCAAGGCAGAGACGCAACGTAGACCTCGGAAATTCGCGAAAATGGTAGCGAACTCTCCTACCTCGACACCGGTCGTGCACCCGCGCCCGACGACTCTCGCAGCTCATGGTGGGCAGCTCTTTTGAACGGCGGCGACCGTCGCGCGGAACGCCGACGACGCGTACTTCAGCGCCGCGCCGTCCCTCGCGGCTGCGCAGGCCTCGTCCTTGGCTCCCGCGGCGTGCGCGGCCAGAATGAGCAGGTCGAGCGCCGGCTCCGTGCGCCGCAGCTGCGCGTTCCTCCTCGCCAGGGGGAGGGCGCGCGTCGGGTCGCGCACGGTATCGAGGTAGAACGCGGCCGCGTGATCGGCGAACGCTTCGGGATGTGCCGTGACGAGCGCGTCGTACCGCTGCCGCGCGCGATCGTTCGCGGTGCGGGCTTCCTCGGTCCTTCCTGCCCGGCGCAGCGCGTCGCCATATGCGGCGTCGACTTGTGGGTCGTCCGACGTCCGAAGGAGCGGCTCGAGCAGCGCGAGCGCCTGCGCCGCGTCGAGCGCCGCGAGATGAACGACGGGGTGCGCGTAGGACGGCAGGAGCGTGTGGGCCTCTGCGAGGAACTGCTTCGCGCGGATCCGGTCGCCGCGCTTCTCTAGGTACGAGCCGCGCTGGAAGTCGATCCACGCCACCGGAAACGGCGTCACGTCTCGGTATGCTGCCCGCGCGCGATCGAAGAGCTGCTCCGCCTCCTCGGGGCGATCGCGTTCGCCGGCGAGGGTCGCGAGCGTCGCGAGCTCCATCGGCCCTAGCGACGGATCGGCGGCCTCCGGCCTCAGCGCTGCGGCGTCGTCGAATCGGCCCTGAGCCATGAGGATCGTCGACCTCGCGTCGCGCACGGCGCGGGCGAGTGGGCGAGAGCGGGTCAACGAGTCGGCCTTCTCGGCCTCGGCGAGCTCCGCCTCGGCCTGCGCGAACAGGTGGAATGCGGCGAGCGTCGACGCGTACGCGATGCGCGCCTCGGCGGACTCGGGTCTACGCTTCGCGATCGCCTTGGCGACCTGGTCGGCGTGCTCCATGTCCTTGATGCGGCTCGCGTACTCTGCGCGCGCGAGCAAGAGCTGAACGAGCGTGCGCGCGGCGTCGACGTCGTCCTCGCGCCGGCCGAGCGCCTGTTCGCGACCGGTGATCTGGACGTCGAGGTTGCTGAGCGCGATCTCGGGGCTCGTCGTGCTCGGCGGCACGAGCGGAGGCGGCGCGCTTGCGGCCTGCGCGGACGCGGAGGGGACGCTCGGCGCGTCGCCCGGCGGAGGCGGCGGCTTCCTCGCGCACGCGGCGCTCGCTGCCATCGCGATGGACGCGATGGCAGCGAATGCCGCTGCACGACGCAGATTCACTGCGGAGTGGAGAGGTACGGGAACGTCGCCCCGCCCGTCTTCGTCGCGTTCGCGCCGATCGTGTCACCGAACGCCGTCGGGAACGTGCCGGAGACGACCGTGTACGTCGTGTCGATGACGTCGTAGGCCAGCTTGCGGCCACCGCAGTCGGTGTTGGGGACCGCGCCGGTCGCGTTGAGCTCGACGCCGAGGTACTGGGTGCACGTGGTCGAGCCGGTGTTGACCCAGAGCCTGTCGTCGGCGAGGACGCTGGAGAGCGTCTTGTACCGATCGGCGCCGGCGTCGTTCTGCGCGAACGGCTGATTGCCGCACACCGAGTCGAGCGCGTCGTAGATGCCGAGGTTCGCGGCCATCTGCGGCTGGTACGCCGCTACCCATCCCGCGGCTCCCTTGTCCGCGTTGTACTTGTCCTTGGCCGTCCCCTTGGTTCCACCGTCGCTCGTATCGGGATCGAAGGTGTGGTTGAGCGCAGTGTTGACCGCGGGTCGACCGAAGCGATCGAGCTGCGCGCCGAGCGCAGGCGGGGCGGGCGGCGGCGGGGGACCGGCATCGCCACCATCCGGGGGCGGAGGCGGCGGGTTCGGCGGCGGCGGCGGCGGCGCCGGGCTGTCGGTGGTCGTGACGTCCTTTCCGCCATCGGCGGCGGGGGTCGAGGTGTCGTCGCCACCGCAGGCGACGAGTCCGATGACGCCCGAGAACGCGGCGGTGAGAGCAAACGTGGCGAGGAGGATCTTTTTCATTTTCTTAGTCCTCCCTCACGGCGCCCGGTTGGTGCTGGTCCAAGCCGACATGATCGGCCCGCCCTTGTTGACGAGCGACTTGTCGATCGACACGACGATCGCGAGACCGTTGAGCGGCCCGAAGAAGTCGACCGCCGGACCGCCGTCCGCGGAGGTCTGCAGCTGACTGCGCAGTAGCGCGGAGGTTGGCGCGTCGAGCGCCGGGCATCCCGCCGTGTCGAAGGTCAGCGTCCCCGCGACCGACTCGACGGTGGCGACCGTGTGCTTGAAGCCGTCCACGTTGAAGAAGAACGGATCCGCGCGAAGGCCGGCGAACACCTTGAATTTGCCGTCTGCGCTCGCGAGCCCCGTGATGTTGCTCGCATCCCCCTTCACGTACTCGGCCGTGCCAGCCCAACAGGAAGCGACCTGAGCGGCGTTGAAGGTGCAGATGATGTCGAGGTCGGCCGTGGTCGTGCCGAACGCGGCGCCGCTCGACGTGTGGAAGACGTACTGGACCTTGTCCGAGAACTTGGCGCCCGCCGTCGCCGCCGGAAAGACGGTCATGGCGAGGACGAGATTGTTCCCATCCATCCATGCGTATTGGTCGTTGATGTCGGCGGCGGGTTCCGCGATGACAGCCGGGGAGTCGAGATGGTCGGCCGAGCGAGCGGCGGTCGTGTAGCCGACGATTGCCGCCCCTCCCGCCAAGCTCAGAAGCGTTGCGATTCCAAGTGTGGTGCGTCTCATGTGCCCTCTCTCGTTTGTGGGAAGCGGGTGAGCTTGGAAGCGTACCGAGATCTTGACCCGCACGTCACCTACGAACCAGCTGTCCGACAGGTCGCATTCGCGGCGTCGAATTCTCCGCGCTGACCCCCGCACGGCCGCGCTCCGCGCTCTGGTAGGGGTGCAGGACCTACAGGCCGCCGAGGCGCGAGGCGCGGCCCGGGGACACGTAGAAGCGGCGCATCGACACGTTCATCAGGAGGCCGATGCCCATCATGACGGTGACGATGCTCGAGCCGCCGTACGAGAAGAGCGGGAGCGTGACGCCCACGACCGGGAGTAGCCCCGTCGCCATCCCAAGGTTGAAGAACGCGTGCCAGAAGATGAGCGCGCCCACGCCGATCGACAGCACGGCGCCGAACCGATCCTTCGACGTCGCCGCGACGCGGATCGACCAGAGCACCAAGAACCCGTAGAGCGCGACGAGCACGATGCTCCCGAAAAATCCCCAGTCCTCCGCGAAGACCGGGAACGGGAAGTCGGAGTACTGATCGGGCAAGAAGAGGTACTGGTTCTGCGTCCCGCGCATGAACCCTTGCCCCGTCCAGCCCCCGTTGCCAATGGCGACGCGCGCGTTGTGGGCGTGCCAGTTGATGCCTTGGATGTTCGACTCGGGGTTCAGGTACGCCGTGATGCGCTGGCGCTGGTACTCCTTCAGCACATTTTGCCAGATGATCGGCGAGATGACCGCGCCGCCGCCGCCGCCGACGAGCAGGCCGCCGCCCAGCAGCCAGTAGAGGCTCTTTCGCTGGAGCCGCGTCAGCGCGGAGACCGTGAGGAAGATGAGCCCGAGGATGAGCGCGGTCCCGAGATCGGGCTGGAGGAGGATGAGGAGGAGCGGCACGATCGTCAGCAGGATCGGCACGATCAGATCGACCAGCGTGCGCCCCTCGCTCTTCGGATCGTCGTGCAGGTGCTTGGCGAGCGCGATGATCAAAAAGAGCTTCATGAACTCGCTCGGCTGCAAGCTGAAGCTTCCGATGTAGATCCAGCGCGAGCTGCCGCGGATATCCCGTCCTAGGATGAACACGAGCACCAAGAGCACGACGCCGAACGCGTAAAGGGCGTAGCCGAAGCGCTCGTAGTGTCGGTAGTCGATCGCGGCGACGACGGTCGCGAGGATGCCGCCGACGACGAGCCAGTAAATTTGCTGGATGTACATCTCGGCGAGCGACGCGCGCACTACGCTGGTCGCCGAGTAGAGGTTCACGACGCCGACGACGGCGAGGAGGGCGGCGCACAGGAAGAGCGCCCAGTCGAAGTGGTCGCGCGCCCGCCCGAGGAGGCGTCCGGAAGAGAGGCCGTACGTGCTCATGGCTTGCTGCTCGCGGCGCGCTTCTGCGGCTCGATGGGATGACCGGCGCGCGCGGCGGCGAGTCGGCCGTACTCCCGCACGATCTGCAGCGCGACCGGCGCGGCCTGCGTGGGGCCGGAGCCGCCGTGCTCGATCAGCACGACGACGGCGATTTCGGGATCCTTGGAGGGCGAGTACGCCGCGAACCACGCGTGGTCGCGTGACTCGTACCAGGCCTTCTTGGGATCGTCCCCCTCGTGCGCGACGAAGCCGGTCTGCGCGGTGCCGGTCTTGCCGGCGACGTCGAGCGCGGCGTCACGCACCGCGAACGCCGTGCCCTTCGGCTCGTTGACGACGCCCCACAGCGCCTCGGTCACGCGCGAGAGGTTCTCGGGGCGAATGGTGACCTTGTGGTGCACGCGCGGCGGAAAATCCTGGACGACGCCACCGTCACTCGTCTCCACGGCGCGCACGATCTGCGGTAAATAAAGGGTCCCGCCGTTGGCGAGCGCGGCGTAGGCGAGGGCGAGCTGGAGCGGCGTCACCGTCGTTGCGCCCTGGCCGATGGCGGTGTTGAGCGTGAAGCCGACGCGGAACTGGCCACGGTAGCGTAGCGCGTACCACGAGCGTGTCGTGATGCGTCCCGGCGCTTCGGGGTTGGTGCCGAGGCCGGTCTTGGTTCCGAAACCGAAGTCCTGCGCGACCTTCGCGATGCGGTCCATGCCGGCCGCCTCGGCGACCTTGGCGAAGTAGATGTTGCACGACTCGCTGATCGCGTCGTGCATGCCGACCTTGCCGTGCACGTGGGTGCAGTGCCATGGCTGGCGGCCGAAGTAGACGACGCCGTCGCAGCGCACGGTCTCCTCGGGATCGATCACGCGATCCTCGAGCGCGGCGAGGGCGCTGAACGGCTTGAAGGTCGATCCGGGCTGGAACGAGCCGCTGATCGTCTTGTCGAGGAGAGGATGAAGCGGATCGGTCGAGAGCTTCGCCCACGACTGCCGCACGCGCTCGCGGCCGCCGCCGCCCGAAAGATCGTTCGGATCGAAGTCCGGCTTCGAGTAGAGCGCGAGGAGTCGGCCGGTGCGGACGTCGACGACCACCGCGGCGCCGGCCGGGTGCACGCGCATCGCCTTCTCTACGGCTTGCGTGAGCTCGATGTCGACGGTGAGCCGCAAATCGCGCCCGGGGATCGGCTCCTGGCGGGCGGGGGATTCGATCAGGCGATCGGCCTCCGGGCCGGTGCGGTAGCGGCCGCGCGCGTCGACCACGCGCTTCTCCCAGCCGCGCTGCCCACGGAGGTAGCTCTCCCACGCGTGCTCCACGCCGGTCGCGCCGAGCACGTCGCCGTTCTCGTAGCCGAGCGGGTTCGCCTTCGCGCGCCCGTCCGCGTTGAGCGCGTCGTAGCCCTGGGGACGAAATCGCGCGAGCGCCTCGGCGTCGATCTCGGCGGTGTACCCGATGAGGTGCGCGCCGAGGCTCTTGTACGGGTAATAGCGAACGGGGCTCGGCGTGACCTCGGCGCCGGCGAGCTCGGTCTGGTGCTGCTTCAGCTCGGCGACGATGTCGCGCGGCAGATCCTCGCGCACGAGGATGGGGCGCCAGCACGGCGAGCGATCCTCGTCGGTCGTGCACGCCGTGGCCATGCGCTGCGCGAGGCGCGAGCGCTCGTCGGGGTTCAAGCGCAGCGTGTCGGCGATACGCGGGTACGTGTCCGGCTCCGGCGCGATCGGCGCGCCGCGCTTGTGAGGCCGCGCGCTCGGGAGGACGCGGCCGGGCACGAGGTACACGTTGTAGGACGGGCGGCTCGACGCGAGCACCTTCCCCTGCGCGTCGCGGATGATGCCGCGTGTGGTGGGAAGCGTGACGCGCCGGATCACGTTCTCGAGCGCCGTCTCGGCGAAGTCGCGGCCGTGCACGACCTGGAGCTGGAACAGCCGAATCACGATCGCAAGGAACGCGAGGAAGGCGAAGAGGGCGAGCCAGCGGTACCGTTTCCGGAACTCACCGACGTCGGAGCGGGGGACGAGGAGATCGCTCACGACGCGAACGTCCCCCCGGTCGCCTTGGCGGTCGTCGCGACGTGAATGCGCTGCGCGAGCCGGAAGACGAGCGGCGCCACCGCGCCCGTGGCGAGCACGTGCGGCAAGATGAGCGGGTAGAGCGCGCGCGGCGCATACGCGTCACGGCCGAACACCGCGATGAGCATGAGCAGCATCACGCTGTGCACCAGCGTGAAGGCCAACGCGAGGACGACCTGCATCCACGTCGTCTGCGCGGCGAGCCGCACGCCCGCGCCGCGCGCGAGCAGGAACAGCGCGACGTACGTGAAGGTGTAGAGCCCGACCGGCGCGATCGCCACGAGATCGGTCGCGTATCCGAGCGCGAACGCGACGCCGGCGCCGCGCGGGAGCGAATACTCGTGCACGCCCATGAACAAGATGAGGGGCAGGACGAGCGACGGCACCATTCCCGGCACGTGGATCATGCCGATGAGCCGGAAGAGCTGCGCCTGGAGGAGGAGGAGGACGAAGCCTGCCGCGAAGAACGCCGTGTTGCGCATGAGCGTTCCCTACTTCCCCTTCTGGGCGCTCTTCGCGGTCGCGTCCGGCGGCGCCCCTTCTTCACCGGGCGGCGTCACGAGGATGAGGACGGCGTCGAGGCGCGAAAAATTCACGGTCGGGAGCGCCTCGACCTCCTGATCGCGCCCCGTCTCCTTGCGCACGACTTTGGTGACGCGCCCGACGGGGAGGCCTTTGGGGAACCACTTGCCCTTGCCGCTCGTGACGAGCAGATCGCCGATTTCGATCTCGTCGCGCGAGTCGACCATCTCGACCTTGCAGCCGTAGCGCGCCGGATCGCCGGTGCCGCGCACGAAGCCGCGCGCGTGGGTGCGCTCGTCCTCGACGTCGATGCCGAACTGCGCGTCGACGGCGAGTTGCACGTCGACCGCGTCGCCGCTCACGTGGAGCACCGCCCCGACGACGCCGTCGGGCGAGATCACCGGCATGTGCGGCCGGATGTTGCGCGAGCCCCGATCGAGAACGATGCGCGTCACCCGGAAAAACTGGGTGAAATCCTTGCCGACGACCTGCGCGCTCACGGTGTCGCCGGGCGTCGCTTCGCGGAGTTGGAGGAGCCGCCGCAGCTCGCGGTTCTCGATCTGCGCTTGCTCGAGGTGATGGACGTTCTCGCGCAGGCGCGCGTTGTCGTACGCGAGGCGCTCGTTGTCCTTCTTCACGTCGACCAAGTAGACGTAGTCGCCGAACAGGTTCGACAGCCCGCGCGCGACGCTCGACGCCGCGAACTCGATCGGCGCGCTCACGCGGAGGAGCGCGCGATCCAGCGCGTTCAGGTTCTCCGGCCGCTTCATGTTCGTGCGCAGAAAGAAGAACGGGACCGCCAGGAGGACGATCACGATCGCGGCATCGCGGTAGCGCTTGATGGGGGACAAAGACTTCTACCCCTTACGCGGCAACCATCGGGCGGCCGAGGCCTACCCGATCGTCACCTCTTTCAAGAGCTCCATGTGGTCGAGCGTCTTTCCGCTCCCGAGGACGACCGCGCTGATCGGATCGTCGCACACCATGACCGGCAGGCCCGTCTCCTCGCGGAGCAGCACGTCGATGTTTTGGAGCAGCGCGCCGCCGCCCGTGAGGACGATGCCCTTGTCGACGATGTCGGCCGCGAGCTCCGGCGGCGTCTTCTCGAGCGCGAGCAGCACGGCCTCGACGATCGCGTTGGTCGGCTCGGTGAGCGCCTCGCGGATCTCGTCCGAATTGACCACGACCGTCTTCGGGACTCCGGCGACGAGATCGCGGCCCTTCACCTCGCACGTGATCTGCTGCTCGAGCGGGTAGGCGTTACCGATCTGCATCTTGATGCGCTCGGCGGTCTGCTCGCCGATGGCGAGGTTGTACTTGCGCTTCAGGTACGCCTGGATGGCCTCGTCCATCTTGTCCCCGCCGACGCGGACGGACTGCGAGTAGACGATGCCGGCCAGCGAGATGACGGCGACCTCGGTCGTTCCGCCGCCGATGTCGACCACCATGTTGCCGGACGGCTCGGTGATGGGGAGGCCCGCGCCGATCGCGGCCGCCATCGGCTCTTCGATCAGGTAGACCTCGCGCGCGCCGGCGCTCTCGGCGCTCTCTTTGACCGCGCGCTTCTCGACCTCGGTGATGCCGAAGGGGACACAGATGATGATGCGTGGCTTCACCAGCGTCCGGCGGTTGTGCGCGCGGGCGATGAAGTACCGGAGCATCGCCTCGGTGATTTCGAAGTCGGCGATGACGCCGTCGCGCAGAGGGCGGACGGCGCGGATGTTTCCGGGCGTTCGTCCTAGCATCTCCTTCGCTTCGCGGCCGACGGCGAGCACCTTGTTGCCGCCGCGCGCATCTCTCTGGACGGCGACGACCGAGGGCTCGCACGAGACGATGCCCTTGCCCTTCACGTAGATGAGCGTGTTCGCGGTCCCGAGATCGATCGCGAGATCGTTCGAGAACAGGCCGTGGAGCCAGTCGAAGATCATCGGACGGTCGTTCTCCTTTGCGCTCGGCTCCCCAAGGTAGGGGAGGGACGAACGCCGCGAGGTGGGGTACAGCGCAGCGGTAGGAACAGGCGGAGCCCGCTTCTACCAACGGAAGGAGCACGAAGCAACCCAGCCCGGCCTGACGGCGGGCGAGGCGCTCAACCGCCTCAACCCTTTGAGATCTTTCCCTCTTTATGCGGGAAGTGCTTCCGGCACGTGGGGCAGAACTTCTTGATCTCGAATTTCTCGCTCATCGTGCGCTTGTTCTTGGTCGTCGTGTAGTTCGCGCGGCTGCAGTTTCCGCACGTCATTTTGATGAGGTCGCGCATTGGACTTTCCTGAGAGGGGGGCGGACCTTACCTGCGTGGGCAGGCAAGTCAAGAGCCTCCTCAATCGTCGTCGCCGCCGGTGCCGCTGCTGCCGCCGCCGCCGCCGCTCCAGTCGTCGTCGGCTTTCACGCGGCCGCCGCCGCCGCCGCCGCGTTCGTTGCCGCCGAAGCGGGGTTTGCGCGGGCCGTCTTCGCCGCCGCTCGAGTGCGTCTTGCGGCGCCGCTCGTCGAACGTCTTCCGCGCGGGGGGACCGAATTGGCTGCCGCCGCCAGGAGGAGGAGGACCGCCGAAGCCGCCGCCACCACCACCGAAGCCGCCGCCACCACCACCGAAGCCGCCGCCACCACCACCGAAGCCGCCGTCGGGTCGCGCAGGACGGTCGCCCTTCGGGTGCGCGAGGTTGACGACGAGCTTGCGACCGCGGAGGTCCGCCGTCTTCAATTGCTCCGAAGCGGTCTTCGCCGTCTCCGAGCTCGCCATGGTGACGAAGCCGAAGCCGCGCTTTCTGCCGTCGGGATCCGTCGGAAGATGGACGCGAACGACCTGACCTGTGCCGGCGACGCCGTTGATCAGCGTCTCGAGCTCGATCTGCGTGCAGTCGTAGGGGAGGTTGCCGACGTAGAGCGTTCGATCCGGCGCGCCAGGTCCGCCTGGTCCGCCACCGGGACCGCCCGTGCGCGGAGGACCGCTTCCGGCGCCGAACGTGCGCGGGCCGCCAGGACCCATCGGCCCTGCACCTGGCCCATCGCGCCGCGGGGGCTCGGCCTGGAACGGCCTCACCGAAATGGATTTGCCTGCTTGCATCGAGCCGTCGAGCGCGTCGCGTGCGGCCTGAGCCTCAGCGGGCGTGGAGAGCGTGACGAAACCAAAGCCGCGGGGTCTTCCCGTAGCCCGGTCTTTCGGCAAGCTCACGTTGACGACGGTGCCGCCAGTTGCTTCGAAGAGCTGCTTCAGTACTTCTTCCGAGACGCTGTCCGGCAGCCCTGCCACGAACAGCTTCGCATCCTCATTCCCCGTGACCAAAACGGCGGACCTCCACGTACGGACCTCGACAAAAAAAAACGACCGGGCCGCGCTCTCCTCGCCGCGCGTACCTTCCCGAACGATACCGTGCCGGCACCACAGGTCAAGACGTGGAAATGGTTTGAGAATGAGGCGACCGATCGGTGACCGTCGCGCGGGCGGAGGACCCCAGTGCGTCTCAACCCTACAGAAGCCCTCGTGATTTTTCTAGGCGTGGCCGCGGCTTCGGCGTGCGGAGGGCGCGCGGGCGAGGGAAGGGCGGAGCGGAATCGTAAAGACGAAGCACGCGCCGTGCGGCTCGGCGGCCTCCACCCACGCGCGTCCGCCGTGGCTCTCCGCGATGTTCTTCACGAGCGCGAGGCCGATGCCACTGCCTCTCACTTGCGGGCGCGCGTCGGGTCCGCCGCTCCCGCGAACGAAGCGCTCGAAGATGCGGTGGCGATCTTCCGCGGGCACGCCGGGGCCGTGGTCGACGACGCGCACATGGATGGCGCCGTCCTCGACGGCGGCGTGCACCTCGATGGAGTCCTTCTCGTTACCGCCGGACTTCGCGCCGTACTTGAGCGCGTTGTCGACGAGGTTGATGACGGCGAGCTGGATGGCGCGCTCGTCGATGCGGGCGGGAGGTAGCTCCCCCTTCACGTCGACGAGGAGCTCCACGCCTTCTCGCTCGGCGCGGTAGCGGTACACGTTCACCGCGCGCGTGACCGCTTCGCCGACGTCGCCCTCGACGAACTCGTAGCCGCCGCGCCCGCGCTCGACCTTGGCGAAGTCGAGGACGTTCTCGATCAAGTTCGAGAGGCGCTCGCTCTCGCGCACGATGATCTCCAGGTACTCCTGGCGCTTCTCGTCGCTCGGCACGCGGCCCGACTGCAGCATCTCGGCGAACATGCGCACCAGCGCCAGCGGCGTCTTGAGCTCGTGCGAGACGTTGGCGACGAACTCGCTCTTCAGCGCGCTGATGCGACGCTCCTTCTCGGTGGCGAGGAGGATCGTCGCGACGCCCGCCACGATGACGAGTGACGAGAGCACCAGCATCACGAGCTCCAGCGTGCGGCGGCTCTGGACGCGCGTGGAGAGATCCTCGCTGGCGGTGGGGGAGACCTGGAGGCGCCAGTTGTAGAGCGTGGTCGGGAAGCGGACGCCGACGGTGAACTCGCCGCTGCGCAAGGGCGGGCCGAAGATGATGCGGCCCTCTTCGTCCACGACGTTGACGCGGCTCTGCGTGCTGGCGCCGGCCAGCGTGGCTTCCGCGTAGAGCGTGGGGAGCGTCTCCTTCACGATGCGACCCACGTCGTGCCACGCGACGACGAGGTAGCGACGCCCCTCGAAGGTCCGCTGCCAGTAGCTCACGAGGTAGCCCTCGCCGCCGTACTCTTTGTGAAGGTGGCGGAGCTCCTCGACGGGCTCCTGGAGGTTCATGTCGCGCAGCATTCGCTGAACGAGCAGGCGCCGGAACGCCTCCTCGTCGCTCCACGCGCCGCTCGCGCGCGACGCGAACGCGAGGACTGTGCGGTTGTCGTCGAGGACCACGATGGCGCGGACGCTCGGGGTCTCGCGGCGCGCGGTAGGGAGCCAGCGCTCGTTCAGGCCCTCGAGCTTCGCGGGATCGGAGACGGCGACGACGACGTTGTCCTGCTCGACGATCTGCTTGTCGAGGCGGTCGGCCTTCTCGTTGGCGAGGCCGAGCGTCGCCTCGAGCACCGATTGCTGGCGGAGGCGCTCGATCTGGAACGTCGTCCGGAAGGTGAAATAGGCGAGGACACCGACGGCGACCAGAACGGCCGGCAGGAGGACGAAGCTCGCGAGCCTGTCTCTTGTGGTCTTGTCCACGCGATCTCGTGCGTAGCACGAGTCGAGGAGTGATTCAGGGGCGAGCTACCTCGCGCGGAGCTGGCCCGGCCGCATCGAGATCGCCTCGTCGTCGATCACGACGCCATGCTGCGAGACGAACTCGGCGTACTGCTCGGCGATGTAGTTGAGGGCGTTGCCCTCGTCCTCGCTGTACGGATCGCCGTCCTGCGGGTTGATGAGCTCGAGGGCGCCGATGAAGCGGCCGCCGTAGAGGACGGGCGCGACGATGATGCTTTTGGCTCCGCCGAAGAGCTCGTACCGGTCGTGGTGTGCGCCCTCTTCGGAGGACGCGTTCGCGACGACGACCGCGCGGCGCTTGCGCATCGCCTTCTCGAGGAGCGGATCGGTCTCCGGATGGCGGCGCGTGAGGAGCTTCTCTGCGCCTTTGCCGGCGGTCACCGCGACGACGAACTCGCGCTTGTCGATGTCGTACATGTGCACGATGCCGGCGGTCGACGGGAGCGTCTCGAGCGCGAGCGAGAGGCAGAAGTGGCCGCCCTCGATCGCGTCGCGCAGGAAGTGGAGATCGTGCATCGCCTCGAAGAGGGCGGTGATGAGCTCGTCCCCTTTGTGGCGACCGCGCGGGACCGGCGCGCGACCGGCTTGCGACGGGCGCTCGGTCGGGCCAGGGCCCGGCGTCGGATCCGGCGCGAGCGGAGAGCCCGGCGGAGGAAACGCCGCGGCCGCGGACGGGAACGACGGGCTCGCGCTGGCGGGCGGCGCGGCGGGAGCGGGCGCGGGAGGCTGGAAGAGCGCCGCCGGCGGAGGCTGAATGGGGATCGGCGCAGGAGCCGGCGCGGGCGCGACCGGCGCGACCTGCGCAACCGGCGCGCGCGCAGGGGCAGGCGCGGCGGCGACTTGAGGAATGGGGGCCTGGCGCGGCGGCGCGGCAGGTTTCGGATTGCGGCGCGGAAACTCGACGACGGGATCGCCCTTCCAATCCTTCCACGTCAGCGTCGCGAGCGGAGGGACCGGCGGCTTCCCTTTGAAGACGACGTCGAAGACCGCGAGGTTCACGAGCTTGCCCGCCTTCGCCGTCTCGAGCGCCTTCTGGACGAGCTCGAACTGCGCGCGGAGGACGACCTCAGCGTCCTCTTCTTTCGTGCCCGTCGCGACGGCGTACACGTACTCGCGGTAGGAGAGCGGCGCTTGCGGTGTGGGGTCTTGCTCGCGCTTGAAGACGACCTGCGTCGCGGGCACGTTCGAGAGATCGTGGTGGCTGCCCTTGTCGATGTACGTCGCGGCGTCGTCGCTGACGGCGATGTTGAGGAGGGTGGCGTCGGCGCTGCCAGGGGCCGGCGGAGTGGGGACCATGCGCGCGGTGCCCGTGGGCACGGGCACGGGCACGGGCGCAGCTGCTGCGGCGGGCTTGGGGTGGAGGCCGTCGAGGGCCATGCTGTCCGAGCCGAACGCGAGCGTCTGCTTCGGGTTGTACTTGGGTGCGGCGACGGCGACGGGCGCGGCAACGCCCTGCGGGCGCGGGGCATGGGCAGCGGCAGCGGCAGGGGCAGGGGCAGGGGCAGGTGCGGCGGCCGGGGCAGCGGCTGGCGCAGCAACAGCGGCAGGAGGAGCGACGGCCGCGGCCGCAGGCGCTGCGGGGGCGGAGAGTGACGTCGTGATGGCCGCGTCGTCGGGCGCGCGCTTCACCGTGTAGATGAGGCGGGCCATCGGATCGACGGCGCGGTAACCGCTCTCGAGCAGCTCGATCGAGAAGCCGCTCATCGGCCCCGTCTCGCCGCGCAGCGCGCGCGCGTGCTGGAGCGCCTTCTGCCAGGATTCGGCCTCGACGACGACGGACTGCGCCTCCGTCTTGCCGATCGGCGTCATCTCGACTAGCCAGCGCATGGAGCGCATCGAAGATGCCACACTTTCGCCGGCCCCGGCGAGCGCTTTTCGCGTGCCCTATTCGGCGCGCAGCCCCTCGGAGGGCCGCAGCCCCGCGGCGTAGGCGGCGGGGAAGATCGTCGCGACCGTGCAAATCACGATCGCCACGACGCCCGTGATCCCGAACTCGAGCGGTCGCACGTTCACCGGCAGGCTCGAGATGAAATAAACCTTCGGATCGAGCGGGAAACCGTACGCGAGGAGGCCCTTGCAGCAGAAATAGCCGAGGAGGAGCCCCATCGTCGTCCCCACGAGGCCGATGATCCCGCCTTGGTAGAGGAACACGCGGAGGATCGCCGCGTCGCGCGCGCCGAGGGCCTTGAGGAGCGAGATCTCCTTCTTCTTGTCGAGGACGACCATGATGAGCGTCGCCACCACGGTGAACGCCGCGACGACGATGATGAGCGCGAGGACGAAGCTCATCCCGATCTGCTGGATGAGGAGCGCGGTGAAGAGGCCGTGGTTCAGCTCCTTCCAGTCCATCGTGTGGTAGACGCCGTTGGCCAGCAGCTTCTCGAGCTGCATCGAGATCTCGTGCGCGCGATCGATGTCGTCGACCTTCATCTCGACGCCGGTGACGCTGTCGCCTTGCTCGTAGAAGGCCTGCGCTTCGTAAAGGTCCGTGTAGACGAGCTTCGAGTCGTACTGGTCGAAGCCGGCCTCGAAGACCGCGATGAGCCGGAACTGCTTGGCGATGGGAGGCCGCGCGCCGGCGGCGCCGATCGAGATGCCGATCGTCGGCGACGTGATCTGCACGCAGTCGCCGATGCCGATCGCGAGCTGCTTGGCGAGCGTGCGGCCGACGACCACGCCGGGGAGGCGCGTGACCTGCTCGGGGCTCTTGCAGGGATCGGGATCGATCGAGTCGGGGAGGAGGTCGTCCTCGGGGAGCTGGCTGGCGAAGCCGCCGTCGGGCGTGACGTCGCCGATCAAATCCGGGCCGCGGTCCTTCGGCGGCGTGGTCTTGGTGGGCGGCTCGGTGTCGTAGCCGCCGCTCGGCGGGAGCTTGAGCTGCGGCTGGGCGGCGACCGCCTCGTCCTCGGCGATCTGGCGCTCGATTGCGCGGAGGAGCGACTCTTTGCCGCCGGCCTCGCCCGCGCCGGCGTCGCGATCGCTCGGAAAAAGGAGCGGATCGCTGCGGAACGCGTCGCGCGGGCGCTCGGGCGGCTTGGCGCCTACCTTTCGAAGACCTATGAGCGAGCCCTCGGTGATGTGCTTCGGCAGGTCGAGCACCTTCGGCATCAGGTCCGGATCGACCCCCTTCAAGAGGACGCCGGTGGCGGTGTGCTCGCCGTGCGTGACCATCATGGGGTTGATGACGAACGGCGCCACGCCGGTGATGCCGGGGACGTGCTCCACCTTCTTCATCACGTCGCGGTACTCGCGGAAATCGATCGAGTACTTGAGGACGAGGACGTGGGCGTTGACGCCGAGGACCTTCTCGCGGAACTGCTCTTGGAAGCCGCCCGTCACGCTCATCACGATCGCGAGCGCCGCCACGCCGAGCGTCACGCCCAGCATCGCGAATGCGGTGCCGACCGAGATGAAGGCGCTCCTCTTCCTCGAGCCGAGGTAGCGGAGGGCGAGGTTCAACGGGTATCCCAAGAAATTCTCCTGCTCTGCCCGCTCCTACCACACGCGGACGCGGGGGAGTCATCCCACAGGCGCGCCATTTCGAAAGGTCGGCCGTTTCTGCGGGGAGCTTTTGTCGAATCCCTCGAGCGAGGGTATTAATCAGATAACCCGGGAAGGCCCGGGGGATTCCTCATGGACAGCGGCAACACACCGAATCGCGGCGACGAGCCGACCGCCGTGGACGTCTCGTCCACCGGGCCGACTCCGCCGTTGCCCGCCAAGCAGGACCCTTACCTCGGTCGCACGATCGATGGCCGCTACCTCGTCGAGAGCCTCATCGGCGAAGGGGGAATGGGATTCGTCTACCGCGGTCGCCACAAGGTGATCGACAAGCGCGTCGCCATCAAGATCCTGAAGACCGACGCGAAGCGCGAGAAGGAGCTCACCGATCGCTTCCTCCAGGAAGCCAAGAGCGCGTCCTCGATCGGTAACCCGCACATCGTCGATATCTCCGACTTCGGGCAGCTCCCCGACGGCGCCACGTACTTCGTGATGGAGTTCCTCGACGGCATGAGCCTCGGCGAGCGGATGCACACCCACAAGGGCACGCCGTGGGCGGTGCCGCGCATCCTCCACATCGGCAAGCAGATCGCGCAGGGCCTGGCCGCGGCGCACGAGGCCGGCATCATCCACCGCGATTTGAAGCCCGACAACGTGATGATCGTCGCGCGCGGGGTCGACAAGGACTTCGCGAAGATCCTCGACTTCGGCATCGCGAAGGTCGTCGGCGACGAGAGTCACCGCATCACGCGCGCGGGCAGTGTGTTCGGGACGCCGCACTACATGTCCCCCGAGCAGGCGGCCGGCACGCCCGTCGATCAGCGCACCGACATCTACGCGCTCGGCGTCATCCTCTACGAGCTCGCGAGCGGGCGCGTGCCGTTCGACGCCGACAACTTCATGGGGATCCTGACGCAGCACATGTACAAGGCGCCGGTCTCCATCATGGCGCTGGTGCCGCCGCCGGGGGACGTGCCGCCGGGGCTCGATGCCATCGTGCTGAAGTGCCTCTCGAAGAAGCCCGAGGGGCGCTACGCGACGATGACCGATCTCGTCGCCGATCTGGAGCTGCTCGAGCACGGGCAGGTTCCGCTCGCCGTCGCAGAGATGATGAGCCGCTCGGGCGGCTTCAACGTGCCGCAGGATTATTTCCGGAGCCGGCCCGGCGCGATGCCGGCGGCGGTGCCAGGAACGCCACTTCCGGCCGCGCGCAGCCGGTGGCCGCTCTTCGCGGTGGTGGGAGGCGTGGTCGGTCTCGGCCTGGTGGGCGTCGCGCTCGCGATCGTGACGAGCAAGCCCAGCGGCGCGAAGCCGAAGCCCGACCCGATCGCGAACACGGTGCCGAGCGCCTCCGCGTTGCCGGCGTCCGATCCGCCTCCCGTCGCGTCGGCTCCCGAGCTCACCCGGGAGGTGCTGCTGTCGATCGATCCCGCCGACGCGAAGCTGTTTCGTGGGGCCGCGCCGCTCGACGGTCCTCCTTTCGCGGTGTCGCTGAAGGGCGGCGAGCGCGTGGACCTCGTTGCGAAGCGTGCAGGATACAAAGATCTCCCGCTCACCCTCGACGAGAAGAGCGAGCGGCGCATGGTGGTGAAGATGCAGGCGCTCTACGCGGGCACGAAGCCGCCGAAGCCGCCGACCACCGCCACCGGCGCTGGGACTGGTGCTGCAACGGCCAAGCCTGCGGGCCCGAAGCCCAAGTGCGACATCACCGAAAAGGGCTGCGATCCGTGGAAGTGAGGCGCGCGGGTTGGCGCAGCTACCGTGTCACGTACGACGTGCCGTTGTACGTGTAGCGAAGGCTCCCGATGGTGCCCCACGGCAAGAGGAGCGGCTCGACGGCGCCGCCCGGCTTCTCTTCGCGCCACGGGAACGTCTTCTCGGTCCAGCCCTTCGCGACCCCGGGGCGCACGTCGATATCGAACGACTTGCCGCCGCGCGCAGGGACGAACTGGACGAGCCCCTGCACGCGCTTGCCGCCTTGCTCGCGCGCCGTCTCGATCGCGAAGACGCGCGCGATCTGCGCGCCTTTGACCTCGTAGACGAACATCGCCTCGAGATCGACGGTGTCGCCGCCGCCGGGGGGCGTGATGTGGCGCTTGCCGCGGACGACGAGATCGGCGCCGCCGTCTCCCGTGAGATCGCGCGCGCTCACGTCGGTCACGTCGGCGGGCGCGTCGAACTGCTGGAGCGTCAGCGTCGCGTACTGGTTGCCGCCGCGGAATCCGGGGCCGAAGACGACGAGATCCTTTCCGACGAGGAGCACGCGCTCGGGCCGCGCGTCGCCGGCGACGTGGACCTCGAGATCGATGCGCGGCTTGGTGTCGGCAGGGAGACCCTTGTCGGATTTGTACTGGTCGAAGACCTGCTTCGAAAGATCGCCGCCCTTGCGGACCACGGGCGTCGGAGGGGCCTGGGCCTCGGTGGACGACGGCGGCGCGGCCTCGGGACGGCCCGCGACGGCGACCGCCGTGGGCGTCTGCGTGATCTCCTTCGACTTGACGAACTTGCCCGACTCGAAGCGGAACGTCTGCGATTTGACCGGCCCCCACGGCAGGAGGATCGGATCGAGATCGGTCGCTTGCGGTTCGGTGTACGTCGCCGCCTCCCAGCCGGCGGCCGGCTCGGTCGACACCTCGATCTCTTTCGTCGTCACGTGCACGGCGTTCGCGACGCGCCGCGCGCCGCTCGAGACGGCGATCTCGTGCGCGAACGTCGTCACCGGCTCGTCGCCCTTCATGACGCTCCACACCTCGAACCACTCGCGCGTCGCGTCGGCCTTGCCGGGGACCTTGAAGCGGCGCCGCACGAGCAGATCGTCCTTGCCGCGCCCGGTGACGTCGCGCGCGTCGAGGCTGACGAGATCGGCGCCGAGGTCACGGAAGAAGAACTCCTTGCCGCCGCGGTACGATGGGCCGCAAATCGTGAAGAATCGATCGTAGACGGCGACGCGCTCCTTCATCGCGTCGCCGCCGACGTCGGCGAGGACTTCGGCGCGCGGGGTCTGGCTCAGCTGCTTGGGAATGAGGAGGCCGTCGATGATCGACTGCTCGGTCTCGCTCGGCACGTAAGGCATGCGGGCCGGCGTATCGGCGGCGCCGGGACCGGTCGCGAGGATCGCGCGGACGCCACTCCCTTCGGCATCGTAATAGCGCGCCGCGCCGCGTAGACCGACGCGTACTGTGCGGGCTTCGGGGAACGTGCTCCACGGGATGACCGCCTCGAACGTGTAGCCGCCCTGCGAAGGGGCCTCGACGATCTTGGCGCCGGGGACCTCGCCGCGGCCGCCCGAAATGAAGCGCACGACGCCGGGCACGTCCCCTTCTTTGCCTGCAAAAAGGCCAATTTCGTAGGTGACGAAGGTGCTGCCGGCGCCGCCGGAGGGGAAGGCGAGGAGGAGCGACGCGTGGTCCTCGGAGTCGGCGTAGCTCGTCGTGCGCACCAGGCTCTTCTCGGTGACCTCGCCCGCGATGTAGATCTTCGCGTCGTCGTATTGGAGCGCCGCGGCGAACGACGCGCCTTCTGCTCCGCCCTTGATCAGCGTGCGCGCGCCGACGCGGGCCGGCCACTCGCCGAGCACGCCGTCGACCTTTACACGCGCCTTGGGCTCGACGAGATCGAGACGGAACGTGTCGAGCACCGCGGAGGGGACGGGATCCTGCTCGCGGTTTCCCGCGCCGCCGAGCGAGGCGAGGCCGCCCTTGGCGAGCGCGAGATCGCCGATGGGCGCGTCCTTCGGTTTGTCGGCGTCTCGGGCGCCAGGCCCGGTCGTCTTGGGTGTCGCGCCGCCGCCGCCTCCGCACGCCACCAGCGTGCAGCCGAGAACGAAGGTCCAGAGGCGGCGGGGAACGGGAGGTTGGTGAGGCGTGCGCATCGCGTCGCCCTGGAGTCTACCGAGTCTACCCGCGCCGCGACATGGGGCCGAGATCGGCAGCAACGATTCCCCTGCGCTGGAGGAGCTTCAGGATCTCGATCGCCGGAACGATCGACGCCGACAAGCCGAGGAGCACGAACCACTCGTAGCTCGTGAGGGCGTAGGTGGCGAAGACGGCGCGGAGACTGGGGACGAGCACGGCCACGAGGTGGATCGCCGCGCTCGCGACGACCGCGGCCACCAGCGGAATGCTCACGAACGGCCGGAGCGCGAAGATCGATGCGGTGGCCGAGCGGCAGTTGAACGCGTGGAAGAGCGGGCTCAGCGCGAGGAGCGAAAAGGCGATCGCGCGCGCGTGCTGGCTGATGTGGACCTGATCCCACGGCCACATGTAGCAAGCCATCGCGCAGCCTCCCATCCAGAGGCCGACGACGAGCATTCCGAGGTACTCGCGCGCGCCGAGGAGCTCGGCGGTCGCCTTGCGCGGCGGCTCCATCATCTGCGTGGGATCGGGCGGATCCACGCCGAGGGCGAGCGCCGGCAGGCCGTTGGTGACGAGGTTGATCCACAGGATCATGAGCGGCCGCAACGGGCGGAGGTGCGGCAAGAACGAGGCGGCGAAGACCGTGACGAGGAGTCCAGCGTTCGACGACAAGAGGAAGAAGATGAACTTCTGGATGTTGCGCCAGATGGCGCGGCCTTCGCGCACGGCGTCCACGATGGTCGCGAAGTTGTCGTCGGCGAGGACCATGTCGGCGGCCTGGCGCGCGACGTCGGTGCCGTCCTTGCCCATCGCGACGCCGATGTGCGCTTCGCGGAGGGCTGGCGCGTCGTTCACGCCGTCGCCGGTCATCGCGACGATGTGACCCCGCGACTTGAACGCGCGGACGATGCGGAGCTTCTGCTCGGCGGTGACGCGCGCGAAGACGCGGGCGCTGTCGATGCGAGTCTCGAGCTCCTTCTCCGAGAGCTTCTCGAGCTCGCTGCCCGTCAGCGCGATGGCCCCCTCGTCCCACAGCCCGAGCTCGCGTGCGATGGCGACGGCAGTGACCTTGTGATCGCCGGTGATCATGACGACGCGCACCTGCGCCTCGTGGCTCAGGCGGACGGCTTCCTTCACGCCCTCGCGCGGCGGATCGATCATGCCGACGAGGCCGAGGAAGGTGAGGCCGTGCTCGAGCTCGCTGGGGCGGCCGCTCGGCGGATCTACGTCCTTGCCGGTGACGAGCTCGCGCCGCGCGACGGCGAGCACGCGGAGCGAGAGGCTGCCCATGCGCTCGGCCTCGTGGAGGATCTCCGCGCGCGTGGCTTCGTCGAGCGGGATCGTGCCGTCCTCCGCTTGGCGCACGGTGCACAAGGGGAGGAGCACGTCGGCGCTGCCCTTGGTGTGGACGACCTCGCGCCCGAGCTCGTCGAGCGTGACGATGGTCATGCGCTTGCGATCGCTGTCGAACGGCAGCTCCTTCAGGACCTGATGCGACGGCGCCACCGACTCGCGCGGGACGCCGGCCTTCGCGGCGAGCGTGAGGAGGGCGCCCTCGGTCGGATCGCCGACGGTCTTCCAGCTGCCGTCGTCCTTTTGCTCGAGCGTCGCGTTGTTGCAGAGCGCGATGGTCGCGCAGAGATCGCTCAGCGCCCCGGCGACCTCGATCTTGGTTCCGTCGGGGTGGAGGATGTCCCCTTTCGGATCGTAGCCGACGCCGGTGACCTCGTAGGTGACGCCGGCGCAGTACACCTCGCGCACGGTCATCTCGTTCTGCGTCAACGTGCCGGTCTTGTCGGTGCAGATGACCGTCGCCGAGCCGAGCGTCTCCACCGCCGCGAGCTTGCGGATGATGGCGCCTCGCTTGGCCATGCGCTGCATGCCGAGCGCGAGGGTGATCGTCGTGATCGCGGGGAGGCCTTCGGGGATCGCCGCGACCGCGAGGCTGACCGCCTCGAGGAGCAGATCGTGCCACTTGCGCGTCGGCGTCCCGAGGAAATGGGGGCTCAGCATTCCCCACGCAAAGAGGAGCGCAGAGAGGCCGAGGCAGACCCACAGGATGCGCTTGCCGAAGCGATCGAGGCGCTCTTCGAGCGGCGTCTTGCGCTCGCCGGGCTTCTGCATGAGCGCGCTGATCTTGCCGAGCTCGGTCTTCTGCGCCGTGGCGACGACGACCGCGCGCCCCTTGCCGCGGATCAAGATGGTGCCGACGAAGAGCATGTTCGAGCGGTCGCCGAGCGGCGCGTCAGCATCGAGCTCGGCGCGTGCGTCCTTGCCGACGGGGAGCGACTCGCCGGTGAGCGCGCCCTCTTGGGCGGCGAGGTGGATCGTCTGGAGGAGGCGCGCGTCGGCGGGCACGGCGTCCCCGGCCTCGAGCTCGAGCACGTCGCCCTCCACGAGATCGGAGGCCGCGATCATCGTGACCGTGTCGTCGCGGCGAACGCGCGCGAACGGCGTCTGCATCTTCTGGAGCGCGTCGAGCGCCGCCTCCGCGCGCAGCTCCTGGTAGTAGCCGAGCACCGCGTTGAGCGCGACGATGAGGATGATCGCGATCGCGTCGCCGTAGCGGACGAGGAACGTCTCGTGCTCGTTGCTCGCACCGTTGACCATCGCGATGATCGCGGCGACGATCAGCGTGATCACGATCGGGTTCGTGAACTGCGCGAAGAACTGGCGCAGGCGGCTCGGCCGCGGCGGTGCCGGCAGCTCGTTCTTCCCGTCGCGAGCGAGGCGCGTTTGCGCCTCCGCAGCGGTCAGGCCGTGTGCGGCGTCCGAGGCGACACGGATGAGGAGCTCCTCGACCGTTCCCACGTGATGGCTTTGATGGCTCGGCCCGGCCACGGCCCCGAGACCTATCACGGAGTTGGGTCAGAGGGCGACGACCGGGAACAGGTTCCCTACGCGACCCCACACGATGCGGATCGAGATGGTCACACGCTCGCCCGTTGACAGGACTGCCTCAGTGGTCGCCCAATCAAGAGAATGCGGCTTCTTCGGTGTGGCCATCCCGAGACCGGCGGCAAATTTTGCCCCGAGTGTGGTGCGCTCGCCGCGTTGCCCGAACCATCGGTCGATCCTTTCACGGGCCGCGTGATCGGCGAGCGCTACCTCGTCGGAGAGCTCATCAACGTTGGCGGAATGGGACGTGTCTACCGCGGCATCCAGACGTCGCTCGATCGGCCGATCGCGATCAAGCTGATTCACCCGCACCTCTTGACCTCCGACGAGGTCGTCGGCCGCTTCTTCACCGAGGCGCGCGCGTCGAGCAAGCTCAATCACCCCAACGTCGTGAGCATTTACGACTTCGGGCGAATGCCTGCGTCGGAGGGCGGCCACCTCTTCCTCGTCATGGAGCTCCTGGCCGGCCGCGATCTGCGCGTGGTCATCGACGCGCGTCGCCTCTCGCACGCGCGCGTCGCCGACATCCTCCGGCAGACGCTCGCGGCGCTGGGCGAGGCGCATCACATCGGCATCACGCACCGCGACGTGAAGCCGGAGAACCTCCTCATCGAGACGCGGCGCGACGACTCGCACCACGTGAAGGTGATCGACTTCGGTATCGCGCGCATCGGCGGCGATCCGCGCCTGACCCAGGCCGGCCGCGTCTTCGGCACGCCGTGGTACATGGCGCCGGAGCAGGCGAGCGGCGGGATGGTCGGCCCCAGCGCGGACCTCTACGCGGTGGGCGTCATGCTCTTCGAGATGCTCACGGGCTTCGTGCCCTTCGACGACGAGGTGCCGACCAGCATCCTCTTGAAGCAGCTCACCGCGGCGCGCCCCGACCCGCGCGTCGTCGCTCCCGAGCGAGGCATCCCCGACGCGCTCGCCGAAGTGTGCATCAAGTCGCTGTCGATCGATCCCATGGATCGGTTCCCCGACGCCGAGACCTTCGCGGCGGCGATCGTCGAGTCGGCGACGGACGTGAGCTGGAACGCCGGCAGCGCGAGCCTCTTTCCGCGCAGGAGCCCGGCGCCGGCGCGCAACGACCAGGCGGGCCTCGCGCTCGCCGACACCGCGGCGCTCCTCGCGACGGTCTCGCGCGAGGCGGGGCTGGCGGGTAGGGACGCCGATCTCGTGGAGGTCCTCGGCCTCGTGGCCGAACCCGGTGAGGCGCGCGCGCTGGTGTTGCATGGCCGCGCGGGCATCGGACGCTCGCGCCTGCTCTCGGTGGTGGTCAGCGAGCTTCGCGCGCGGGACATGCAAGTCATGACCTTTCGAGCGCCCCCTGCCCCGGCGGGGGAGGTCTCGCTGGGTGGTCTCGCGCAACTCGCTCCCGTGCTCACGGGGCTTTCCGCGGCGGAGCTCCTCGACGTCGACGACGCGGGCGAAGATGTCGCGGCGGGTCTCCGCGCGATCTTCGCGCACGACATCCCGCGCGAGCAAGAGCCGGAGAAGACCCGGCGCGCCGTGGAAGCCGCGCTCGCGTGGGCGGCGAAGAGGGCCGTTGAGCGCGCGGGAGAGGAGCGCCTCATCGTCGCGATCGACGACGTCCACGAAATGGACCCTGTCTCGCAGTGCGCGCTCGAGGATTTACTGGAGACCGACGGCACCAAGGGGCTCTTCGTCGTGATGACCAGCGAGCAGCCGCCCGACGTCGGCCTCGCACGTCGCATTCGTGGTCGCGAGCTGCACGGCCTCGCGCGCGCCGACGCGCAGCGTCTCCTCGGCGACGCCCCGCTGCCCTCCGCGATGGCGGACGACATCGAGCCCCTGTATCTCGACGCGCTGAGGCGCTTCCGGAAGCTCAATGCTCCCGCGGATCCGCCCGCGGCGCTCGCGGAGCTGGTCGCGCTGTGGATTCGCCACTTGATGCCGGCCGAGCAGCGCACGATTCAAGCGCTCGGCGTCGTCGGCGCGACCTCGTTGCGAGCGTTGGGAGAGGTGCTCCCTCGTCGCGAAGATCTGGACGAGGCGCTGCGTCGCCTCGCGGAGTCCGGCGTCGTCGTGGTGGAGGACGGTGAGGCGCGCCTCGCGAGCTCGCTCTATGGGCAAGTGGCGTTGGCGAACGCCGGGTCGGGCGCGGTCGCGGAGCTGCACAGCCGCGCGCTCGCCTTGATCGACGACGCGCCGTCCACGGTGGAGCTCCGCGCGTTTCATGCGCTGCGTGGCGAGCCGAGCTTCGAGACGTTCTTGCTCGTCGAGAACGCCGCGCGCGAGCGCACGCGGTGCGGCAGCGACGAGGCTACGATCGCGCTCCTCTTGGACGGCATCCGCGCGGCGCGCGATCACGAGCTCCGAGGAGACGCCGAGGCGCAGGTCGCGATCAGCGCGCGCGTCGTATTCGGGCGCAAGCTCGGCGAGGCGCTGGTCCGCTCGGGCCGCTTGGATCAGGCGCAGGGCGTGCTCGCGGAGATCTTGGAGCTCGCGCCCCAGCGTGACGTCGCGCGCGCGCACGTGCTCGAGCGTCTCGCCGCCATCGCGTGGAACCGCGGCCGCTCGGAGGAGGCCGATCAGCGCCGCGCCGAGGCGAGCATGATCGCGGACTACGCCGGCGATCGCGACCTCTCCGATCGCCTCCGGGCGCCGATGGCCCGCATCGAGACGCGCCCGCCGCGCAAGATGATCCTGAAGACTCCGGTGAACGCCTTCGTCTCGCGCTCCCACCCGCCGAGCACGCCGGGTCAGAAACAGCGCGTCAGCGAGCGGTAGCTGCCGTCATTGCGCCATCGGCGCGATTCGCTTCGCGCGATCGCATCCCTGGCTCGAGCCGTGAGCGCAGGCATCCTTCGCGTCCGCGTACGCCTCTTTCATCTTCCGCAGCTGCGTGTACGCGCCGCCCCGCTCGAGGTACGCGCGTCCGTCGTCGGGGTGCCGCGCGATGTACGCGGTCCAGAGCTCGATGACACGATCGAAGTTGCGTTGCGTCGCGAGCGCGTAGTCGAGTCGCTGAAGCAAAGCGAAGTCGTCGGGAGAACGTCGCACCTCGTCTTCGAGCGCCGCGATGCCTTCCGCGGATCCCGCATCGCCGACGAGGAGGGCGTTGTAGCGAGGACGCAGCCGCGCATCGCCAGGCGCGAGCTCGAGGCCCAGCTCGTAGACCCGGAGAGCGTCCTTGGTCCGCCCCGCGGTCTGGTGCTGCCATGCCTCGTACGCGAGTCCGTCGATCAGATTGTTCACCATCCCGCGAACTCCGCCGTTCGTCGGCTCCATCCGGAGCACGTCGCGCGCGTCAATCGCCGCGGGCTCGTACTTCTTCTCGTAGGTGCTCACGTAGGCCCGGGAGGTCAAAATGCCGGGGTCCATAGGCCGCAGCGCGGCAGCGCGATCGATGTCCGCCCGCGCCCTCGCGAAGTCCTTGCGCGTCCGCTGGATGTCAGCCCGCTCTTGGAGAAAGAGCCAGTATTCGCCAAGGGCACACGCCCGATCGATCGGGACGAGCGCCTCATCTGGCTTCGCGCCGAGGAGCGTTGCGCGGTCGTAGTCGACGAAACCGGCCAAGAGCTTCATCGCCGGTGCCGGCGATTCTTGAATCGACGCTTTGGCGAACGCCGCCATCGCCTCGTAAGTTCCTCCCCAGCGCGGCGCCAAGTTCAGCATATGAGCCACGCGCATCCTGAAGCACCCAGGGCACTCCTTGAGCGCGCGGGCTAGGAGCGTCGGAGTCGAACGGCCGCTCGACAGCTTCTTGCGCATCGCCGCGACGAGCTTCGGGCGAAGCGTCAGGGCCTTGTCGAGGTCGGCTTCCGACAGCTTGAGCGATTCGTTCATCGCCGCGAAGTCCTCGGGTTTCGTGTCCTTGGCCCACCGGCCCCCTCGCTTCGCGAAGCCGACGGCTTTCTCGTAGACCCCGCGCGCATAATACGGCGCGAACGAGTCGGGCGACGCGGCGACCCACGCGTGCAACGAAGGGTTTAGCTCCGGCTCTGCGGAGTCGAAGGCATCACCGACGTCGATGACCCAACTCTCGCGCGCCTGGTCCGCTTCGAAGTCGTCCTGCACCTTGTTGAAGAAGGCCGTTAGCTCTGCGAACATCTTGGCGAAGAGCATCGCGCGCACCGCGGCGCGGTTCACGTACTTGAGGGGAAGGCCGTACGCGTCGACGCCGTCAGGCCCTGCGAGCGGCTCCGCGCCATAGGCAGGTGCGATCGCCGCGACCGAGCGCTGCCGCTCGGCTTGGTCCGGCCCCGGCCGCGACGCGTCGACGGTGGCGCTCGACTTCGTGTCCTTCTTCTTTCCGCAGGAGCACGCGACGAGGACGAGGACGCACACGAGCACGAGCCGAGCTGCCGATCGCATTCGTGCCACGATACATCGGAAATCGAGCCGGATCCGCGCTCCGTACCCTCAGTCAATCTCCTATGCCGCGATACTACCGGTCGCTCTGGTACGCTGCCGTGCACGCGATGCGTCTCACGCGCGCTCAGCTCTTCTTCGTCGCGGGTGCGCTCGTCGTCGCCGGTGGCGTCGGGGGGTGGCGGCTGCGCGTGAGGGCGTCGGGCCCGCCGGCAAACGCGCGCGAGCTTCCGATCACGTTCGGCGAGAACGTGGCGCCGCTCGTGTTCGCCAAGTGCGCGCCGTGCCATCACGAGGGGGGCGCCGGGCCGTTTCCTCTCACGACGTACGACGAGGTCTCCGCGAAGGCGACCGACATCGCGGACGTGACGGGCCGTCGGTTCATGCCCCCATGGCGCGCGGCACGCGGCGTCGCCGAGTACGCCAACGAGCGCGGCCTCGCGGACGCGGAGATCGATCTCGTCGCGCGGTGGGTCCGCGCCGGCGCGCCGCGCGGCGATCCCGCGAAGGAGCCGAAGCGCCCCGAGTTTCCCGACGGGTGGCAGCTCGGCAAGCCCGACGTCGTGGTGGATCTCCCCGACGAGTACGTGCTCGCCGCCGAGGGGACCGACGTGTACCGGAACTTCGTCGTGCCGAACGTGGTGACGCGCGCGCACTTCGTCGCGGCCTGGGAGTTTCGAGCTGGCTCGCGCGCCATCCATCACGCGATCCTCAACGTCGATCGCGCGGGCCTCGCGCGCGCACGCGACGTGGCGGATCCCGCGCCCGGCTTCGGCGGCATGGATGTTGGTGACGTGCAGTCGGCCGACGGCTTCTATCTGGTGTGGACGCCGGGGAAGGTTCCGACGCCGCCCGATCCCGCGATGGGCTGGCGCATCGACGAGCACACCGATCTCGTGCTGCAGCTCCACATGCAGCCGACCGGGAAGCCCGAGCGCGTGCGCCCGAAGATCGCGCTCTACTTCTCGCCGCGCCCGCCGACGATCCCGCGCTTCACGCTGCGTGTCGGCGATCCGCCGATCGACATCCCTGCCGGGGCGCGCGACCACGCGGTGCACGAGGAGCTGACGCTGCCCACGGACGTCTTCGTGGTGAGCCTCTTCCCGCACGCGCATTTCCTCGCCCGGCGCCTCGAGACCAACGCGACGTTGCCGGACGGGACGACGCGCCGCCTCCTCAGGATCGACGACTGGGATTTCGCGTGGCAGGACGAGTACACGTTCGCGACGCCGGTGCAGCTCCCCGCCGGCACGACCCTCGCGGTCGACATCCACTACGACAACTCCGCCGAAAATCCCCGCAACCCGAGCCGTCCGCCGAAGCGCGTGACCCTCGGCGAGAAATCGACGGACGAAATGGGCAACGTCACCTACCAGGTCGTCCCCGTCGCGCCGGACGGGATCCATCGCCTCCGCGAGCAGAAATACCGTCGCGAGGTCCTTGGCGCGCGGACTGCGAGGAGTCACTACAACCTCGCCAACGCGCTCGCCGACCTGGGCAGGACCGACGAAGCGATCGAGCACTACCGCGCCGCGCTGAAAGAGAGCCCGCAGCTCGGCCCCGCGCACTTCAACCTCGGCAACCTCCTCTTGAAGAAGAACGATCTCGACGGCGCGATCGCCGAGTACCGCGCGGCGCTGGCCGTTAAGAAGGACGACGTCGCGGCGCGGATCAACTTGGGTCACGCGCTCGAGAAGAAGGGCCAGAGCGCCGCCGCGATCACCGAGTTTCGCGCCGCGATCGCGATCGCGCCGACCAGCGCGCTCGCGGAGTCGAGCCTCGCGGCGGCCCTCGCGGCGGCCGGCGCGCGCGACGAGGCCATCCAGCATTTTCAGCGGGCGCTCGTGCTCGATCCCAACGACGCCCGCGCGCGCGCCGATCTCGCGGCGCTCAACGCGCCGGCGGGATCGAGCAACCCACCGCCGGCGCCGCCGCCGCGCTGACCGCACGCCCCGCGAGCACGTCCTCCAGCGCTTGCTCGAGCTCGTGGCGGGTCGCCTCCTGCCGCGCCGTCGCGAGGTCGACCTGCCTATCGTCGATCCGCCCGTGGTAGACGAGCCTCCCGCCGGGCACGAACACCGCGGCCTCCGGCGTCGCCCTCGCCGACGCGCGATCGACCAAGACGTGCCCCGGATCGCGAAGCGCGGGGAGCGAGTAGCCGTGCGTCCGCGTGTGCTCGACGATCCGCGCCGGCGTGTCGTCGGCCGACGGGTAAACGAGATGGAACGTGACGCCGCGCGCCCCGAAGCGCGTCGCGAGCCGCTGCACCTCGGGGGCGTAACGGTTCGACACCGGGCACGTCGTCGTGACGAACACGAGAACCGTCGCCGCGCCGCCGCCCGCGAGGGGATCGGTGGCGCGTCCTTCCAGATCGATCGCCTGCGCCGGCGTCGCGCGCGAGCAACCGATCGCGATGGCGACCGCCAGCACGACACCGCGCGCGATCATCGCCCGCGCCGCCTAGCGTCCGGCCTTCCGTTGCGCCGGCTGGTTCTGCTCGGCCTCGAGCTCTTCGAGCGCCGCGGCCAGCTCCTCTTGTTCGCTGCGCGACGGGCCCGTGGTCTGCTGCGCCGGCGCCTCCTTCGGGGCCTCGACGCGGGCCTGCACCGTCTCCTGCGGCGAAACGGCGCTGCGCGGCGCTTCGGCCGGCGCCATCCCCATCTTGCGCTTGAGCGCCTCGAGATCGTCGTCGGCCCCCGCGCTCCTCTCCAGATGCGCGAACTGCGAGGCGAGCGTATCGCCCGTGTACTCCTCTTGTAGCTCGCTCGCGGCCTCGGCCTCGGCCTCCATCTGATCGATCTTGCCGCTCATGCGCTCGAACGTCTCGAAGGCGCTCGCGTCCTTGAGACCGGTCATCGTCTCCTGGATGGCCTTCTGCGCCTCCGCGCGCTTCTTCCGCGCGATGAGGACGTTCTTCTTGCGCTTCGCCTCCTCGATCTTGTCGTTCAGCATGCGGAGCGCCTTCTTCAGCTGCTCCACCGCGTTCTTCTGCTTCGTCCACTGGTCCTTGAACGTCACCGCGAGCGCGTCGTGCTCACGCTTGCGGGCGAGCGCTTCCTTCGCGAGCTCCTCGTTGCCCGCGCGCAGCGCCATCATCGCGCGGCGCTCCCACTCGGTGGCGTTCCCGTTCTCCTGCTCGAACTGCTTGGCGAGTCGCTTCTCGTCGGCGATCGAGGCGGCGACCTGCTTCTTCGCCTCCACGAGCTGGTTGTTCATGTCCAGGACGACCTGGTTCAGCATCTTCTCGGGGTCTTCCGACTTGCTGATGAGATCGTTCAGGTTCGATTTGATGAGCTGCGCGAGACGGCTGAAGATACCCATGGCTCAGGCATTTCCTTTGGCGGACGGGGGGCGCGAGGCCGGAGACTTCGTGAGCTCGGCGAGGACGGGTACGTGCTGGGCGAGGGCCATGTCGATCTCGTCGAGCGCCGACTGCAGCTCGTTGAAGTCGAGGTTCTCGAGCTCGAGCGCGCTCGACAGGACGATGCGATCGTCCTCGAGGCCAAAGCTCGAATGCACGAGCGACTTCGCGTTCAAGCTGAGGAGCTTCCGATAGAGGTCGGTCGACGTGTCGGCCGCGACGTCCCCGATGTGCACGCGCAGGAGCACCAGCGGCGTGTCCACACGCAGCGCGATCGGCGGGAATTTTTTCCCTGAGTGGATGAGGAACGTGCCGTCCTCCACCGACTCGAACTGCCGGTTCAAGCGTCCCAGGTACGCTTCGACGTCTTTCTCGCTTCGCATGTTCTTGCCTTCCGATTGCCCCGAACGCCCGCCCTGAAGAACCCCGAGGGTAGAGCAACCTCGCCGGTTGCTCCACGCCTCAAGTAGGGTCGCATCCGTCCTTTGCCCCCGAGCGGGCAAACTCCTCCTGCTCCAACGCCACCATTCATCTACTCAACGGCCCTGTGTCACGCGTGTTCCCGAGGACGAGGTCGGACGACAACGTGCCGAAATTTCGCGTCAAAAGACGTGCCGGCGGCGAGGAAAAACCAGGCCCAGGAGGGGAGGCACCCGTGCTAGAGTTTGCGTAGGAATGGGTGGAGACGCGGGCAGCCTATCGCTCGGCACGGTCGTGGGCGGGCTGTACAAAGTACGGCGTCTCATCGGCCAGGGTGGCATGGGTGAGGTGTACGCGGCGGAAGGCAAATCCGGCGAGCACGTCGCGCTCAAGGTCCTCCACGAGAAGGCCGCGCAGGATCCCGATCTCGTCGCCCGCTTCCAGCGCGAGGCGTCGATCGCCGCGACCGTGAAGTCGCCGTACGTCGCGGGCATCCTCGGCGCTGGCAAGGACAGGAACGGTCGCCTCTGGATCGCGTTCGAGCGGCTCAACGGCGAAGGGCTCGACGAGCGCCTGCGCCGCGAGGCGTACCTGTCGTTCGGCGAGGTCGCGCCGATCGTCGAGGACGCGCTGCAGGGCCTCGAGGCCGCGCACCGCGCTGGCGTCATCCATCGTGACATCAAGCCGGCGAACCTCTTCATCGAGAAGCGCAAGCTCTCCGCGCGCGAGTTACGAGAAGGGGAGGCGGAGGAGCGGACGCGCATCCTCGACTTCGGCGTCTCCAAGCTTCGGCCCAAGGGCGGGCGCAAGAGCGAGCCGTCGCTCACGGCGTTCGACGCTACGCTCGGGAGCTTCGCGTACATGGCGCCCGAGCAAGTGCGCGGCTCGGCCCGCGTCGACGAGCGCGCCGACCTCTACGCGCTTGGCGCGGTCGGCTTTCGCGCGCTGACCGGGCGGCTCCCGTTCGAAGGCACCAACGCGCTCACGCTCATCGCGCTCAAGCTCGATCGCGATCCGCCGAGCCTCGCGTCCACCACCGGCGACGAGTGGCCCGCGTCGATCGAGCGCTTCCTCTCCAAGATCATGGCGCGCGAGCGCGAGAAGCGCTTCTCGAGCGCGGTCGAGGCCGTCGACGCCTGGCGCCGCGTCTGCCGCGTGATGGGCAACGCGGCTCGTCGCAGCCCTCCGTCGTCGCTCCGCTCGCGCGAGGCGCCGATGGACGACAAGACCGAGGTCACCGTCGCCACGTTCGCGGGGACCAGCTCGAGCCTGAACGGCAACACCCGAAAGCGCTAGAGCAAGAGGCCGCCCGAGTCCGGGTGCGCGCGCTGAAAAAGGCGCTATAGAAGCCGTATAATGAAGAAGCGCTTAATCTTCGCGGCCTGCGCGTTCGTGGGCTCGGCGGGTGTCATGGCCACGGCGTGCGCGGGGGATCGACCCGCCGACGCGACCGACGCAGGCTCGGATGTCCAAGTGGACGTCGCACACGACCGTTTCGACTCGGCGAACATCATCCCGCCGCTCAGCGACGCCTCGAAGAAGAGCTGCACGCTCGACAACAACGACGATCCTGTCCTCTTGTGCACGCAGAAGATGGTGTTGAAGGCGGCGCACGATGCGGCGTTCGTCTCGACCACCGGCGCCCTCCAGAGCTGGGACGCGACCACCTTCGCGCCCGACAAGGACGGCACCGGCGCGTTCGCGCACGACGTGCACGACGACGTCGCCTACGCGATGGCGTGCAGCACGTACGCGGCGAGCGCGACGCGCTACGGCGACACCGAGCTTACGTACACCCTCGATCTCGATCTCGTGACCCTCGCGCCGCTCATTCGCGCGGAGCTCGCGACGCTGCCCGACGAGTACACGGGCGAGATGTACCAGGGCTTGCGAGGCGCGGCGGTCGGTCTCCGCGTGCTCAACCGCAACGACGACGCGACGGCGTTCGACGCACTCGCGGACAGAGTGGGGGCGGCAATTTTTGCGCATTTCATCACGCTGTCGGCGTCGTCGCTCGACGCGGGCGCCGGTGATGGCGGCGGCACGGGAGACGCCGGGGGTGACGCGGGCGACGCAGGCACGCTGCCGCAAGGCGACGGCGTCCTCGCGAACGACGCCGCGCGAAAGGACTACGCGCCACACCTCGTGGCAAGCGGCGCGCTCGCGATGATCGACATGGCCGTCCGTCACACGGCAGACGATCCGACGAACGCCGCGCGCTACGTCTCGGCCGCGCAGCAGTCGCTCGATCACCTCTACCTCCGCGGCCGCGATCCGACGACACACCTCTACTACCGACTCCTCGTTCCGAGCGCTGCGTCGGGCGCCGACGATCTCTCGCCGCGCGCGTCGGTCCCCGCCGACCTGCTCGCCACCGAGACGACCGCGGGTGTCGCGCTCTCGCTCTTCCTCGCGAACGATCTCGTCGCGGCGAACCTCAAGAACGGCGGTCCGGTCACGCTCCTCGCGAGCTACCCGTTCGTCGCGCGCGGCAGCGAGGCGATCGCGGCGTTGAACGGCACCAAATCGCTCCACGACGTCGACAAAGAGGGCTACTTCGAGGGCTACGTCCCGTCGACCGGCACGGTCCTCACGAACAAGACGACGCGCGCCAACTCGCTCGTCTTCCGCGCCATTCATCGCGCGAACGTCGTCGGCATCAGCCCCTACGGCGCGCAGCTGAAACCGCTCCGCATCGTCCTTGGGACCCGCTCTCCGCTGGGCGTCGGCATCCTCTCCGCGTCGGGCAGCCAGAACGCGTTCTACGCGTCGGTCGCGAAGGACTACTCGGTGCCGCCCGCCTCCTACACGATCGGCGACGCCGGGGACGTCGGTCCGTTCGTTCCGCATCCGAACAGCTACACGACCGCCGCCGTCACCGACGCCGTTCAGGCGTTCGAAGAAGACTGGAACGGATACCCCTAGCGACCTGGGCTCTCTGCCTAGCCGCCGCAGATCGCCGGGTTCGTGAGGGCAGCTTGCGCGGACGCGCTGAGCGTCGCGTCTGCGACGAGCGCCTTCCACGCGGACCACGCCGCCGCGTCGCCTGCGGCCATCGCGTGCGCCGCGCACACCGCGTCGAAATGCACCGAGCGCGCGGCACGACGGTGGACGACGTGGGCGAGGGTCTGACGCGCTCCGGCATTGTCCGCCGCCGTCGGCCCGGCGACGCTCAACATTCCAGAGATGGTGTTGCCGAGCACCTCGGAGACCGCGCTGCCCTCGGCGATTTGCTCGAACAGTGCCCGCCATTGCGGCAGCGCGGCGGCACCGATCGTCTGGCCGCGTCCGAGGTAGTTCGCGAGGTACGACGTGGCGACGCGCCGCCCACGGATCGAGTACGCGCCTTTGGCGACCGGGCCCCACACGGCGCGCGCGCGGGCCTCCGGCAAGAGGAAGCGCGCGAGGTAGGCGACGCGCGGCTCGGTCAGGGTTGGCGAGGCGAGGCCGGCCGAGAGCTTCGCGAAATCGGCGGCGAACACCTGGTCGAGGGCGACCGCCGACTCGCAGCCGTAGTACGCCCCGACGTATCCGAGCCCGCCATACGCGGGCTCCCGCGCCAGCCAGTCGGACAGCGTCGGCGCCCAGCTCGCGTCACTCGCACCCGCTGCACACGCGGCGGCGACGGCGACGGCCTTCGCCGATTCGGCGTGGAGCGCGGGCACGAACGACGCGAAGGTCGCCGGCGTGACCGCTGCCGGCAGAGCGCTCTGCTCGAGCATGGGAGCGCGCTGATGCACGCCTGCCAGCGCGTCGAAGGCCGCGCGCGGCGCGATCCGCCACCCCGCGAGCCGCGCGAACGCATCGGCGGATCCCGTGGGCGCGATCACCGTCCATCCCGGCTGCACGTCGCTCGGGTCTTCGACGAGCAGCTCGCCGCCAACCGGCGCGAGGACGAGCGGCGCCTCGACCGCCAGGGTCTGCATCCGCCGCGCCCCGGCCGCGCCGATCCACGCGATCTCCATCGGCGCGACGAGCGCCCCGTCCGGATCGTGCAGCGTCGCGCGGACCGTGCCATCGGGGAGCGCGACGAGATCGAGCGACGGAATTTTCTTGGCGACGACCGCCCGCTTTACCGCCGCCGTCGCCGTCGCGCCGAGCGCGCCCGAGAACGCCCCGACGAACGTGTCGGTGTCGATCGAATCCATGCGATGCGCCGCGAGGACGTCGTGCAGCGTCTTCCAGAACACGGCCTCGCCCACGGCGTGACGGATCTGCTCGAGGAGCCACGCCGCGCGATCGTAGGGCCCCGTCGTGTACTTTTCGCCGGGCGCGAGCGCGGGATCGACGATCGCCTCGCCGTCGTTCAGGTTCCATTGGTCGCCCTGCAGCGTCCCCTGCTGACTCTCGTCCTCGCGGCCCCGGAGCGCCTCCTCTTGCAGGAGCGTCGCCATTCCCTCCTTGAACCAGAGATCGTCCCACGTGCGCACGGTGACCAAGTCTCCGAACCATTGGTGGCCGAGCTCATGGCCGAGCACGGCGAGATCGCCCGCGGAAGGCTGCGCGGAGAACGTCTCCCCTTGGAACGTGATCCCCGCGTGCTCCACGCCGCCGGGCAGGTCCGGCAAGAGCACGAGGGCGTATTTTTCGAACGGGTAAGGCGTCGCCAGCAGCGTCTCGTCGAGTCCCACGAGCCGATCGAGCTGCGCGAGCACGCCCGCGTAGTCTCCGGCGACTCCGGGGCGGTGCCACACCGCGAGGGGGAGCGCGCCATGCGCGCCCGACTCGACCTCGAGCCCTCCCATCGCGAACGCCATCAGGTACGGCGGCAGGGTGTACGCCGTCTCGTAGCGCACGACACGCGTGCCGGCGCTCACCACGTCGCTCTTCTTGTCGCCGTTCGCCACGAGGACCTGCGCTTCTGGCATCGTCATTTCGGCGGAGAAGACGGCGCGATCGCTCGGGACGTTGTGGCACGGCATCCATGAGGCGACGCCGAGTGGCTCGGAGTACGTGTAGACGACGGGGGCCTGACTCGGATCTCCGAGCCGCGGCGCGTACGCCCGCAAGTTTCCCGCGGCCGGAGCGCGGTAATGAACGTCGACGACCGTGCGGCCCTCGGCGGTCCGCGCAAGGTCGGAGAGCGTGATCGTGATCGTCCCGAGGTTCGCGTCGGTCGTGAACGGGAGGGGTTTGCCGGACGCCGTCGCGACGTCGCTCACCGTCACCGTGCTCGACAGGACGAGCGCGGCGACCTTTTGGTTCTTGGGCGTGAGCGTCACGCGTACGGTGGCCGCGAGCTCGAGCGCCGCCCAGTCGAACGTGCCCTTGAGATCGTACCGCTCGACGTCGAGGTCGGAGCTCAAGTCTTGTCCGTCTTGCGCGTCGCCTTGCTTCTCGCCGTCCGCAGCGCCGTCACGGGAGGGACTGCCGCCGTCCGACGCGAGGTCGACGTCTCCGCCGCCGTCGACCCCCACGATCGGCTGGCCGGGATCGCCATCGGTGGTCGAGCCCGAGCACGCAACGAGCGACACGAGCGACACGAGCGACACGAGCGACACGAGCGACAACCCAGGAACCAAAGAAACGCACGTCTTCACGGGAGACCTCCTGCGAGGGCAAGGACGAAGGCGGCCGCGAAGGGTCGCAAAATTCGCGAATTCGTCGAGAAAAATGGCCTAGTCGTTCGCCTTGCACCCCAACTTGGTGCGGCGGGCCCGCGCGGCGTCTGCGGAGCGACTTCGCGGGCGCGCGCGACCCCAGCGCGCAACGACGCTGCCGTAGGCGTCGCACGCGCCGCCGAGGTTCCCCATCTTCTCCAGCGCGCCTCCCAAGGTCAGCAGGCCGCGGGTCTGCAGCGCCGGCACCTCCAGGGCGATGCACGCCGACGCGCCGCGGCGCAGCAGCGGAACCGCCACGTCGGTGTGGCCGACGAGCGCCTCGACCGTCCCCCGCGCGAGATCGAGCACGCCGCTGTCGAACGTCCCCGTATCGACGGTCGGTACGTCGAAGGCCGGCATGGCGCGAAGCGCAGCGGCGGCCTCGTCGGCGGTCTCTGCGACGAGGGCGTGCGTGACGAACCACAAGTAGCGCTGGTCTCGCGGCGAGAGACGGCGGCGCCAGTCGGCGGTCCACGCGTCCCGCGCGCGCGACGCCTCCTCGGGTTTCAGCGCACCGCTCCCGACCGCGAGCTTCCACGCGTGCGCGATGGGGCTAAGCGCGAGATCCTCGGGATCGTCACCGATCGGACTGCTCCATGCCGCGCGCCGCTCCAGAAACTCCGCGGCGACCTTGCTTGCGCGCGCTACGTCGCCCGTCTCGGCCGCGACGTCGAACCGCCACGTGGTCACTTCGGCGTGCGCGCGTTCGGCCGAGACGCCCGCGAGGACGCCCTCCAGCTCGTCGGCGAGGCGCTCCGCCTTCTCGAAGTCGCCGAAGAGGATCGCGAGACGTATTCGATCACGCCGCTCGGTAACGGCGCGTCGATTCTCCGACAGGAGGGCCCAGCGCTGCTGGAGGGCTTGCTCGATCGCGATCTCCGACGCTCCGTTGGCGCCCAGCGCGCGCGCGAGCATGGCGTACGCTCCCTCGCCGCCCGGCTCGACGGCGACGGCTCGCGTCGCGTCGCGCAGGAGCTCGTCGCACTTCCCGAGCTGCGCCAGGATGGCGCCGCGAACGCGGAGGCAGCTCGCCGCGGTCGGAGAGACGGCGACGCACAGGTCGAGCTCGCGGATCGCTGCAGCGGCACCCGCCGCGTAGCGCAACGCTTGTCCCTTTCCCCAGTACGCGAGCGCGAACTCCGGATCGATCTCGAGCGCCGCGTCGAACGCGTCGACGGCGCGTGCGCTCTCGCCTTGGTCGAGGAGGGCTTGGCCGAGGTACCATTGCATCTCGGCATCGCCGGGGCGCTCGCGCGCGAGCGCCTCCATACGCCGCGCACGCTCCGCGTTGTCGGGAGGAGCGCGCGCGAGGGGCTCGAGCGCGAAGAGGAGCTCTCGATCTCGCGCCGAGAGGCCTGCGCGGCGATCGAGCGCGGCCTTGTAGTGTGCACGGATCTCTTCGGCGTCGGGGGACGCGGAGGCGAAATAAACGAGCCGCACGTGGGCCGCGCCGATGGACGGATCGAGCACGAGCGCGCGATCCAGCTCGGCGATCGCCAGGAGGTTCGACGCGCCTCGCAGCGATTCGAGGCCCGCGCGGTACGCGGCGACGGCGGGCGGCGCTCCGGTGACCTCCGCGGCGAAATCGATCATGGTCGCGCTCCGGCGCGGCGGCGCCGAAGCGATCGACGGGGCCGCCGCGCGCGGGGGCGGCCCGCTGCGCGACGCCAACCCCAGGGCTGCCACGCCGATCCCGACGGCGAGCGCGCCAAATAGTCTGCGCCTCATCGGCGTGCGACGCGCGGGCGCCATCGCCCTTTCGAGCTCGGCCACCACGTCGTGCATCGAGCTCGGTCGAGCGTCAGGCGCGGTGCTCCGCGTGCGCAAGAGGATCGCGCGGACGAGAGGCGGGACGGCGCCGGCGTTGGTGGGCGCATCGTCCGCGCGGGGGCGTTCTCCGAAGAGCACCTCGTGCGCCGTGACCCCGAACGCATAAATGTCGCTGCGGGCGTCGGACGGCGCGCCCGCGAGGACCTCCGGCGCCATGTACGCGAGCGTCCCCGGAATGGCGCCCGCCTGCGTGACGGCGTCGGATGCGCCAGATTGCGGCGTAGCCACGCCCGTCGCGGCTCCGTCGGTGCGTTGGCGGGTGAGACCGAAGTCGGCGACGAGGACGCGATCCCCGGCGCCGACGAGCACGTTGTCCGGCTTGAAATCTCGGTGGACGAGGCCGGCGTCGTGCGCGGCGGCGAGCCCTTTGCCGGCGGCAACGAGCACACGCAGCGCTCGCTCCCACGGCGCGTTCGCCTTCTTCGACCAGGCCCGCAACGTCATCCCGTGGATCCGCTCCATCGCGAGGAACACCTGCCCGCCCATCACCCCCGCGTCGAATACCGACAGGACGTTGGGGTGCGTCACGCGTGCGAGCGCGCGCGCCTCGCGCAGGATGCGGGCTTCGTCGGTCCCGCTCGCGCCCGTGGCCGTATCGCCATCGGGCTTGATCAGCTTGATCAGCTTGATGGCGACCTCCCGTCCGAGGATCGGATCGAACGCCGCGTAGACGACGCCCATGCCGCCGCTGCCGAGGACCGATCGCAGCTCGTAGCGGCTGCTGGGCGTGCGCCCGGCCGCCATCGCCGGCGTCTCTTCCCCCGCCACCCCCGCTTCGGCGCGCGCGACGGAAGCCACGAGAACACGGCACGCGTCGCACGCGTCGAGGTGATCCTCGACGGCGTCGCGCTCGGTCGCCCCGATCCTCCCTTCGAAGAGCGCTACGAGCAGATCGTCGTCCGGGCAGTCCATGCGTTCGCATGATAGCCTCACGGCTGCACGAACGTGCCCGACGACACGACCGCCCTACGCGCCTTCCTCTCCACGCTCGGGCAGGGCGATCGCGATGCGTTCGCGGCGACGCTCGCAGCGCGCGGCGAGGCGGAGCATCCCGAGCACGAAGAGGAGCTCTTTCTGGCGTGGGCGTGCCACGCGGGGAAAGCGGGCGCGGTCGCCGCGTTCGAGGAAGAGTACGGGCGCGAGGTCGCCGCGGCGTGGCGGGCCGTCTCGCCGCGCGGCGTCGCGATCGACGAGGCCAAGCAGCGCTTCCGCGAGAAGCTCTTCGTCTCGCGCGACGGCGAGCCGGCCATCGCGCGCTACCGTGGCCGTGGCAGCCTGCGCGCGTGGACGCGGATCACGGCGACGCGCCTGATCCTCGATTTGGCGCGCGGCACTCGGCGGGAGCGCAGCCTCGGCGTCGAGCTGCTCGAAGGGCACGCGCTGCCGGGCGATCCCGAGGGGGACCTGGAGAAGCGCGCGTATCGCGCGACGTTCAAGGACTCACTCGACGCCGCGGCGCGCGAGCTCACGACGCGCGAGAGAAATCTGCTTCGCTACGTGCTGCTCGACGGTCTCACGATTGATCAAATCGCGGCCATCTACGGCGTGCATCGGGCGACCGTCGCGCGGCGCCTCGCCGACGCCCGCGAATCGCTCGCGGCCCATGTCCGAAAGGCGCTCCGGCACCGTCTCGACGCGAGCGACGCTGATCTCGACGAGATGCTCGGTCTCCTCACGAGCAAGGTCGACCTCTCGCTCGATCGGGTCCTCGGCAGAGGCTCGTGATGAGAGCCACGCGCGCGCGCCGCAACGTTGCTGCGGTCACGCTAGCGGCAGGGGAACGTGATGCCCGAGTCCGCGGCCGGCGTTCGGCCGACGTGCGCGCAGTGGGTCGCTTGATCGATGAACGCCTGCTCGAGGTGATATTCGCGGCAGTTCAGCGTGTCGCCGGCGGTCGGCGTTTGCGGCGTCTCCCCCGCGCCGGGTGAGTAGTCGAAGGCAGTCCCGCAGCTCGCGTCGCACGAGCCCGCGTCGGTGAAGGCCGTCGGGCACTGCGCGCCAGCGAACGTACAAAAAGCCGCGCATCGGGTGCCGCATACGGCGCCGCCGTATGGACCTGCGTGCTTGCAATGAAACCCTGGCGACTGCTTCGCGAGCGCGCCTGCGTGGTACATGCGGCACGCCACGGTGTTTCCCGCCGTGTCGCCCGCGACGCCGAGCGGGAGGTCTTTGCACATCGCGAGGCACGTCGGCAAATCGACGTACTGGGCGGCGTCCCCGGCACAATTGGCGAGGACGCGCGCGCAGTAGTTGTCACACGAGATCACAGTCGTGTCCGGCGGCGGCGCGTCGTTCGTCGTCACAACGTCGACGCCGGGACTCGTATCCGGCAGCGACGTGTCCTGCCCGGCGTCCACCGCGTCGGCCGGGCTGCTCGAGGACGAGCAACCGAGCCACGCGGCGGCGCCGAAGGAGGCGAGGGCGCCTCCCAGGACGAAGAAACGAACCGATCGCATCGCTCGCCGGCGCTTACCTCACTGGCAAGCTGCGCTCTGAACCTTCGTATGCTTGCAGTGCGTTCCCGGCGTCGCGACGGCGTTCATGAGGTGCCACGCACGGCAATCGTACGTGTCGCCAGACGTCGGCTGCGCCGCGTTGACGCGGTTCGCGGAACGCGCCCAGGCCACGCAGGCCGTCTTGCAGGTCGCGAGATCGGCGTACGCCGCGTCCGCGCCGGTGCAAAACGCGAGGTCGAGCTCGCAGAAGGTGTCGCACTCTTTGCCCGCGGCGTCGCCGCAGACGAGGTTGCCCCAGGGGCCGGCGTGCGGGCAGTGCAGCGTCGCGTTCGAGGCCGCGGCGCCTGCGTGGTACGTGCGGCATCCGAGGGTGTCGCCGCCTTGATCGGCTGCGGTCCCGACGGGAAGCTTCGCGCACATGGCCTTGCAGTTGTCGTTGGTCAGGTATTGCGCGTTGGCCGTGGTGCAGTTCGTCGCGATCGACGCGCAATAGGCCGCGCAAGTGGGCGTGCCGCCGGAGTCCTGGCCCGCGTCGCCGCTCGAGCCGCTGCTGCCGGACGAGCCGCTGCTCCCCGACGAGCCGCTGGTGCCGGACGTACCGCTGGTGCCGGACGTGCCGCTGGTCCCGGACGTACCGCTGGTGCCGCTGGTGCCGGACGTACCGCTGGTGCCGGACGTGCCGCTGGTCCCGGAGGTCCCGCTGGCGCCGGACGTGCCGCTACTTCCGCCGCTGCTGCTGCTGTTGCTGCTGTCACTGCTGCAGCCGCCGCTCGCGGCGCCGATCAAAACGAGCACGGTAGCCCCGAAACAAAGACCTCGGATCATCATGGCAAGGAACTCCTTCTCCCGGTCCCCACGGACCGAGCAAGCCTGAAGCCTACCAAGAACACGCCCTCCGCGCTTCTTTTGCGCTCCTAAGGCCCGCATGGGAATTCAGTTCTTGCAGGGCTTGGGCCTGAGTGTGCTAAAACCGCAACTCGTGGATTCTACTATCGTCGCGAAGGGCAAGCTCGAGGTTCGCGGCGGGTCTCTGTCCGTCATCAAGGGCAAGGGAAACAAGACCTCTCTCGAGATCGGCGCCGACACCCAGGTCGTCGGCCGCAACGAGGCGTGCGACCTCGTGCTCGACGACCGGAAGGTGAGCGCCGTCCACATGGAGCTGGTCGCCACCGAGCGCGGCGTCCGCGTGCGCGATCTCGGGTCGCGAAACGGCACGTTCCTCGGCGAGACCCGCATCGGCGAGGTCTTCCTGCTGAAGCCCACGAACATCACCGTCGGCGACTCCGTCATGGAGTTCGCGCCGACGACGCCCGAGCAGGTGAACGTCCCGGACGTCGCCGAGTTCGGGCCGCTCGTCGGCGCGAGCCCGCTCATGCGGAGCGTCTTCGAGAAGCTCGCAAAGGCGTCGCCCACCGAGCTCACCGTCCTCGTCACCGGCGAGACCGGCTGCGGCAAAGAGCTCGTCGCCGCCGCCATCCACAGCGCGAGCCCCCGCGCGAACAAGCCCTTCGTCGTCGTCGACTGCGGCGCCATCCCCGCGACCCTCGCCGAGAGCGCCCTCTTCGGCCACGAGCGCGGAAGCTTCACGGGCGCGGTCGACAAGCGCGTTTCGCCCTTCGTCGAGGCCGACGGCGGCACCATCTTCTTGGACGAGCTCGGAGAGCTCCCGCTCGACGTCCAGCCCAAGCTCCTCCGGGCTCTCGCCGAGCAGCGCATCAAGTCGGTCGGCTCGAACAACTACCGCCCCGTCAACGTCCGCGTCATCGCCGCGACGCGCCGCGATCTCGTGCGCGAGGTCAACGCCGGCACGTTCAGAAGCGACTTGTACTTCCGCGTCGCGCAGTTCCGGGTCGAGCTCCCGCCGCTGCGCGCCCGCCTCGAAGACATCCCCTCTCTCGCGCGCCGCATGATGACGGACCTCGGCGACAAGAGCGCCTACGCGCGCGTCACGAGCGACTCGCTCGAGCGCCTCATGCGCCACGACTGGCCCGGCAACGTGCGCGAGCTCCGCAACGTCGTCGCCGTCGCGATGGCCTTCGCGAAGGACGGGCCGATCGACCTCGCGCAGCACCTCGCGCCGCTCGCGCAGGCCAGCGAGTCGACGCCGACGCGCGGCCGCACCTTCCAGGACGCGAAGCGTGACGTCCTCGCCCGCTTCGAGCGCGAGTACTTCACGGCGCTGTACGCCGAGTGCGCGGGCAACGTGAGCGAGATCGGTCGTCGCGCCGCGATGGAGCGCGCGCACGTGCGCGGGTACCTGCGGCGCCACGGCATCGGCGACGCCAAAGGTAACTAGCGGCAACCGATCTGATATCTTCCCGGTGAGATGACGGTCTCCGTCCCCCCTCCTCCGCCGTCGAACGTCCCGC
>JBBRLQ010000023.1:0-124470 GCA_038231275.1 Polyangiales bacterium | reverse complement strand
TCGGGCAAGAGGAGCTCGTCGACGGCGTGCTCGTCGGGCTGCTCGCACGCGGTCACGTCCTCGTCGAAGGCGCGCCGGGCCTCGGCAAGACGTTGGTCGCGCGCACGCTGGCCGCCGTCAGCGGGTGCGCGTTCAAGCGCATCCAGTTCACGCCCGATCTGATGCCGAGCGACGTCACCGGCTCGAGCGTCTTCGATCGCCAGACGTCGTCGTTCACGTTCATCCCCGGTCCGATCTTCGCGCAGCTCCTCCTCGCCGACGAGATCAACCGCGCGCCCGCCAAGACGCAGTCGGCGCTGCTCGAGGCGATGCAGGATCGTCAAGTGACGGTCGACGGGACCTCGCGCCCGCTTCCTCAGCCCTTCGTCGTCGTCGCCACGCAAAACCCGGTCGAGTCGCAAGGCACGTATCCGCTGCCCGAAGCGCAGCTGGATCGTTTTCTCGTGAAGCTGACCGTCGCGGATCCGCCGCGCGACGTCGAGCAGACGATCGTGAAAAATCACGCCGCCGGATTCGATCCGAGCGACCTGCGCCACATCACGTCGGTGACGACGCCGCATGAGCTCGTCGCGATGCAGGCGTTCGCGCAGACGGTTCGCGTCGACGACTCGATCGTGGCGTACATCGTCGATCTGGCGCGGAAAACACGGGACGATCGCGCGATCGAGCTGGGCGCCTCGCCCCGTGCGTCCATTGCACTTTTGAAAGCCGCGCAAGTCGTCGCGGCCAGCGAAGGCCGCGCGTTCGTCACCCCGGACGACGTGAAACCCATGGTGAAACCGGTGCTTCGACACCGCGTGCTCCTTCACCCGGACGCGCAGCTCCAAGGGACGAGCCCCGACGAGCGCATCGACGACATCTTGCGAACTCTGCCGGTGCCTCGGGCCGCGTGACGCGTGACGGGACGCGCCTCGGCGTACTATCATCCGTCGTCATGCGATTGTCCCACTCCCTTCTTGCGATCCTCACGCTCTCCGTTGCGCTCGTCGGTTGCCCTGATGCGAAAGACGCCTCGTCGCAGTCCGGCGCGGCCGCTGGTGGCAGCCAAGCCAGCACCTTCACGATCGATTCGATGAACGGCGGTGGCAAGATGACCCTGCAAACCGGCAAGGTCATGGTCGTCGACTTCTGGGCGACCTGGTGCGAGCCCTGCAAAAAGAGCTTCCCGAAGCTCCAGGAGCTCTACACGAAGTACAAGGCCAGCGGCCTCGAGATCGCGGCCATCAGCGAGGACGACGACAAGGGAGGAATCGTCGACTTCGCCAAGACCTACGGCGTGAAGTTCCCGGTGGGGTGGGACGGGGACAAGAGCGTCGCGAAGAAGTGGCAGCCGAAGAGCATGCCGTCGACGTTCATCGTCGATCGCAAGGGCGTGGTGAAGTTCACGCACACGGGCTACCACGACGGCGAAGAGGCGGAGATCGAGAAAGAGATCAAGAGTCTCCTCTAGGTCGCATCTCGTGAGCGCGCCGTGATCCCGCCGTGATCCCGACACGTCGTCTTGCCGCCTTCGCGTGGATCGCGACCGCGGTCGCTGTGGTGGCCGGGTACGTTCCTCGCATCGACGCGGCGCTCTATGCGCTCGACGCTGCGATCGTTCTGCTCGCGCTCGCCGATCTGGGGCTGGCGGTGGGGCGACGCGTGGAGATCACGCGGACGGCGGCCGCGATCTTCTCGGTCGGACGCGCGAACGTCGTGACGCTGCGCCTCCAGAACCGGAGCCGGCGGACGCTGCGCGGAAGCGTGACCGACGATCCGCTGCCGAACACGACGGCAACGGGGCTTCCGGCGACGTTCGAGCTTCCGCCCCTCGGCGAGGCGACGCTGAAATACGAGATCACACCCACGCGTCGCGGCGCCGGCGCGCTTGGCGGCGTGACCGTGCGCTATGCGTCGCCGCTCGGGCTCGTGAGCCGCCAGGAGCGAACGGAGCTCCCCGCCAACGTGGACGTATACCCCGACGTGCACGCGGCGCGCGCGCTGGAGCTTCTGCGGAGGCAAGGGCGGCAGGACGCGCGGCTCGGGAGCCTTCGCGTGCGCGGCGGCGACACCGAGTTCGAGCGACTGCGCCCGTACCAGGCCGGCGACGAGGTCCGCCACATCGACTGGCGTGCCAGCGCGCGGCGCGACGATCCGACGGTTCGGCAGTTCCAGGCCGAGAGCAACCAGAATGTCGTCTTCGCGCTCGACGTCGGTCGTTCGATGCGCGGCGAGAGCGGCGGGATCACGAGCGTCGATCACGCGCTCAGCGCCGCGCTCCTCGCCGCCGACGTGGCGCTTCGCGGGGGAGACAAAGCGGGCTTCCTCGCGTTCGACGACGCGCCGCGCACCTTCCTCCCGCCGACGGGTGGCCGCGCCGGCGCGCGCAAATTGACGCGCGCGGTGTACGCGCTCGACGCAGGTCTCCACGCGACCGACTACCGCGCGGCGATGGGATTCTTACGCGCGCAAATCCGGGCGCGTTCGCTCTTCATCGTCTTCACGAATTTGCTCGAGCCGCGCAGCGCGAAGGATCTCGCGGCGTCGCTGCGCGGGCTCCTCCCGCGTCACCTCCCGCTGTGCGTGCTCATGCGCGACATGGACATCGAGGCCCTCGCCGTCGCGCCGATCGCCGGCGAGGACGACGTGTACGTGCGCGCCGCCGCCGCAGAGACGCTGGCATGGCGCGACGGCCTCGTGCGAGAGCTGAAGCGCCACGGCGTCCTCGTCCTCGACGCGCGCCCCGGCGACGTGACGCCGGAGCTCGTGAAGAGCTATCTCGAGATCAAGGCACGCCGGCTCCTTTGACCCCGTGCTTCGCGGCGATGGAGCACCCGAGCGTGACGCCGGTGGCGCCGCGCGTGGTCTCGACGATCAGGAACTCGACGCGGCGATTCTTCGTCCACGCGACCTCCCCGTGCGCCGAATCGATCGGGCAGTAGAAGCCATATCCCTTCCCGCGTAGCCGTCCGCGCTCGACGTTGCGCGCGACGAGCGCCTCGACGACCGAGTCGACGCGCGCCTGCGTGAGGTGCAGGTTCATGATCTCGTCGCCGCGCTCGTCCGCGTGGCCTCCGACCTCGATGCGCAAGAGATCCGGGTGATCGTTGAGCACGACGGCGACCTTGTCGAGGATGGGGCTGGACTGCGGCAAGATCTCGGCGCTCGCCGTTCGGAAATTGATCTTGTCGAAGAGGGTGAGCTCGACCTCGCCGAGGAGCACGTCGGGGCAGCCATTTCGCAGCGGATCGTCGCTCGGCTTTCCGGCGTCGTTCGGGCAGGCGTCGACGGTGTCGGGCACGCCGTCCTTGTCGCGATCGGGCGCGGTCATTGGCGGGCAGCCGTTGGTGCTCGCATCGCGGGTCAGCGGTCCCTTCACGTACGGGCACGCGTCCTCGGCGTCGGTGGCGCCGTCCTCGTCGGTGTCTTGCGGGCAGCCGTTCTTGTGCGGATCGCTGGACTTGGCACCGGCCTTGGTCACGCACGCGTCCTCGTCGTCGCGGACGCCGTCGCCGTCGCGATCGCCCATGGGCGGCTCGTAGATGAAGCCGAGCAGCGCGCGCACGTCGGCGGCCTCGAAGCCGCCGGTGACGCGCGGGCCAGCGCCTACGACGAGGAACGAGCTCTCTTCGACGAACACCTTCGCGCCGAAGAGCGCCTCGTTCGAAGATCTCACCGCAGCGTCGCTCGAGCCGAGGAGGTAGGTGCCGTAGGTCTCCGCGACGAGATCGAGCGGATCGGCGACGCGCACCGACGCGCCTGCGCCGTACGTGATGCGACTCCCGTCGCGGACGACGCCGTCACGAAGCACGAGGGTGGTGCCGCTCGCGGCGTGGCCTCGGTAGCCGACGTTGATGGCGAAGCGAACGAGGTCGGAGGGACCGAAGCGCTTCTCGGCGACGAGCATCGGCCAGTACCACGCGGCGGGATCGGCGCCGGCGTTCTTCGGCGCGTCCGACACCGGCACGCCGACCTGCGCGGCGACGGCGAGCCCGACGAAATCGCTCGGCCGCGTGAGCCGCACCTTGCCGTGAATCGCGACGTTCGCGATCCCTTGGAAGTCCACGCCGTCGCCGTATATGCCGACGACCGGCGCCGAGACGCCAACCACCGCGCGGTTCCCGATGCCGTAGCTCGCGAGGAACGTCCCCGCGAACGAGTCGCTCACGAGGTGCGTCGATGTCGCGCCGTCGGGCAAACGCAAGACGCCGCGCCCGTAGTCGAGCGTGAGGCCGAAGCTGAAGGTCTGTGCCGGCAGCACGTCGACACCGTTCACCGTGAGGAGGCCGCGCGAATCGAGCGCAGGCCGCAGGAGGTGCGTGTCGATCCCGCCGCCGTTCGCGTCGGGGATCGCGTTGCCCCGCGGTTGGGCGATCGCCACCGCCGGAACCACCACCGCGAATGCGACGAAGCCCGGCCACGTCAAACGGTTGCTGCGCATGCTGCACCTCCGGGCGCGAGGTCGAGCAACGCACGTGCCCGGCGCGCGCGATTTCGCTCTAATTTCCCGATTGTCATCCATTCGGGCGACAGCCAACCGCAGTTGAGCGCGCGCGCGATCCGATTTCGACTCCGCGCGATGTCGGCCTCTGTCGCGCGGAGAGAGCGCGCGACGCAGACGCCCGCGCGTCTCCCCACTGGGCGATGGATTCACATCGTGATCGGCGTGTCGCGACGGAGCTCGTTCCCGCAAACGAACGCTCGAGCGTCATGCGCCTCGCGTGGCGCGCGCGGCCAATGAACGTAGCGTTGTCCACGGGACACCTTTGCCGGCGGTGCGCCGATCCACCGATGGGGGATGGATAACGCTCTCTCCACCATAAATTATGCGAATGATTTCAACGAAAAACCGCGTTGCCCACATTGGCACCAAACGTGCGCTTACATGCTTGCATCATGCATTCTCTTGCCGCCCGAGGGGCCTCCCTCCTCTTTCTGTTCGCCGCCGCCGCCTGCAGCGCCGCGGCTTCCCCGACTGACGACGCGTCCGAGGAGAACCTCACGCGGGCGAAGATCACCGCCACGCCGGTCTCCGCTGCGACGAGCATCAAGTCGACGCCGCCGAGCGCAGGCGCGTACCGCGTGACGATGATCGACGTCGGCACCGGCCTCGCGATGCTCATCCAGGGGCACGACTTCACGATGCTGTACGACGGCGGGTCGAACGACGACTCGCGCGGCATCCAAGCGACGAGCGAGCACAAGGGCAACCAGAGCCGGCTCCTCGCGTACCTCTACGCGACCCTCGGCGCGTCGGGCGGCCCCGAGTGCGTCCCGCAAGGCGAGAAGTGGCAGCCGGGCACCGACTCGCCGCTGCGCACGATCGATCACATGTTCCTGAGCCACGCGCACCGCGATCACATCTCGATGCTCGGCGACGTGCTCCATTGCTACAACGTGAAGAACGTCTGGGAGCCCGGCGCGGCGTACAGCGGCAGCCAGGCGTACACCGATTTCTTCGCGAGCGTCACCGCCGAGACCGGCGTGAAGTACCACACCGCGTCGCCGCCCCCGAGCCCGCTGCCGTCGACGTTCCTCGGCGCGACGCTGCCCGACGGGTTCTCGTGGACGGGCTTCGCGGAAGACGACTCGATCTCCCTCGGCCACGGCGCCAAGGCGAAGGTGCTCCACGCCGACGGCGCGACGCACGAGGGCGACGTGAACCTGAACTCGCTCGTCCTGCGCCTGTCGCTCGGGAAGGCGTCGATGCTGATCATGGGCGACGCGGAAGCCGGGGCGCGCGGCGCCGCCGACAGCTCGCCTGGCGCGGTCGAGGGCGATCTCCTGACGCGCCACGCGAGCGAGCTCGCGGTGGACATCTTCCAGGTCGGCCATCATGGGTCGAGCACGTCGACGCGCTCGCAGTTCCTCGACGCCGTCTTTCCGAAGCCCGCGCGGACGCGCTACGCGCTCCTCAGCGTCGGTCCCACGCCCTACAGCGGCGTGAGGCTCCCCGATCAATCGGTGATGGATCAGCTCGCCACACGCACCGCCGACGGCATGAAGCTCCTTCGCACCAACGAGCACGATCCGGACAACGGCCAGAGCACGTGCCCGACCGCCGATCGCATCGGCATGGACGACGAGTCGACCGGCGGCTGCGACAACCACGTCCTCGAAATCTCGCCCTGACGGCCCGCGCCCACGTGGGTTGACGCGTCCGACCTTTCCCCTCTATGCCCGTCGCGCATGAGGCTCGGGGGGGCCGCGCATGGAGCGCGTCATTCTCCCGCTCTTGCTGAAGGCGCAGCACTGCGCCGCCAACGTGGAACGCACACTGCGTGACCGGCGACGAGATCATGAAGACGGTCGAGCGCACGATGAGCGTTCGTAAGGAGCTCGGTATCGTCACCTGAGCGTTCGCAAGGCGCGTGCTACGCTCAGGATCATGCGTTTCACGCTCCGCCGCGCCGGTGCGCTCGTGTGGCTCGTCGCGGCGCCCGTCCTCGGGATCGCCTGCGCATCGCTCGACGGGCTCTCCGGACAACCGGGTCCCGACGAGGCGGGCGACGGCGGCGGCGGCGACGACGGCCACGCGCTCGGCGACGGCGGGCCGGCAGATGCGTCGCCGGACGGCTCCTCCGATACCTCGGCGGAGTCGTCCTGCGGCAATCTGCTCACCGACGCGCGCAACTGCGGCGCGTGCGGTCACGTGTGCCCGGCCGCCGTGGCGTGCATCGACGGCGTCTGCGGGAACACGGTAGTGAAAATCGCTACCGGCTCGAGCGCCTACCACACTTGCGCGGTCACCAAGGACGGCCGCCTCTACTGCTGGGGCCTCAACTCCAGCGGCCAGCTCGGGAACGGCGACGTGACCAAGGTGAACCGACCCGCCGCGGTTCTCGTCGGCAAGGACATCAGCGGAAATCCGTTCGATCAGATCGTCGACGTCACCGCCGGCGCCGAGCACACGTGCGCGCAGAAGGCGGACAAGTCGGTGTTCTGCTGGGGCTCGCAGTCGTATGGGGAGACCGGCCAGGCGATCAGCGGCGAGCAGCTCACGCCCAACCGCGTTCTCGCGCTCTCGGGCTTCCTCCAGGTGCGCGCAGGAGGCCATCGCACGTGCGGCATCGACGGGAGCAACCACGTCTGGTGCTGGGGCGACAACCAACACCTCGGCCTCGGCCACCCGCTCGGCGCCAGCGGCGACTACTCCTGCACCAACGGCGGCACGCCGTCGAAGTGCAACAACGTGCCGGTCGCGGTGAGCGGCGTCACCGGCGCGACGACGCTCGCGATGGGCGAGGATCACACGTGCGTCGCCGGAAGCACGGTCATGTGCTGGGGCGGCAACACGCACAGCGAGCTCGGCGTCGCCGGTCCGGACAACGGGCAGGCGAACGCTGTGCCGGGGGTCGCGATCGCCAGCGACCTCACCGCCGGCGCCTACCTCACGTGCGCGCAGCAAGCGGCGGTGGGAAAATGCTGGGGCTTCAACGGCAACGGCGAGCTCGGCGTGGGCGACAACGCGTCTCCGAAGCTCGACACCGCGTGGGGCGGGTCACCGGCGCCCGCGATCGCGGCGATGGCCCCCGGTGGTGAGACGGCGTGCGCGCTGCTCGCGAGCGGTGGAGTCCAGTGCTCCGGATGGAACAACGACGGCGAGTGCGGCTCCGGCGTCTTCGGAGGGCCCAACTTCAACGGCTTCGAGAACTGGAACCCGGTCGTGGTCACTGGCGCGAGCGACGCGGGCGGCTCGCTCGGGAACGTCGCGCAGCTGGTCTCCGGCCAAGGTCACTCGTGTGTCCTGACGAAGGACGCGCGCGTTCTCTGCTGGGGGATGAACGTCTACGGCCAAGTGGGCCGCGGAACGACGGGCAGCAACGCGGCGGGGCCCGTGCCCGTCGTCGGCCTGCCGTAAGCCCTCACTTCGGTCCGACGACCACCGCCTTGGTCCACCGCGGGCTCACCGCGCTCGCGAGCGCCGTCTGACCGGGCAACCAGAAGGGAGGCGCGCTCGGATCGATCACGCCGCTCTTCGCCTTCTGCTTGTCGACCGCCGTGATCCACATGTTCTTGCAGAGCGAGCGACCCTGGGGGAGGCAGGCCGGAGGGAGCGACACGCCGGGCGCCATCGTGTGGCCGTACGGCCTCTCGCTCGAGAACGCGAGCCACAGGTACTCGCTCCCTGCGCTCGGTGCCCACTGCGGCCACGTAGAGTTGCTGTTCGCGGGTCCGCTCGCGTTCGCGAGCTCGGTGACGACGCCGTCGCTCCGTCGCACGACGACGATGCGGCCGCTCCCGTTCACCGGATCGCTCTGCAGCCGGATCGGCCACCAGCCGGTCGAGCGCGTGAACGCGACGAGCGAGTCGTCGGGCGCGATCTGCGGGAGCACGTCGGTCTCCGTCACGTCGAGCGACGCGCCGACCTTGGCGCCGACCAGGACCTTCGGCGCGCCCAACGTGTAGGCGCTCTTCGACGCGTCCCACGCGATCGGCGCCTCGACGATCGACGAGGCGATCGCGTCGTCGCCGAGATCGCGGACGTACGCCTTCGGGAGTGAGCTCGCGCCGTCTGGGTTCGCGGTCTCGCTGTCGTACGACGTGAACACCACGAAGCCGCCCGGTGACCAATCGGGTTGGAGCAGATCGCGCCCTACGCCGGCCGGAAACGCAGCGAGCCACGGCACGAGGTTGCTCGCGATGTCGAGACCGGTGTCCGGGTCGAGCAGCGCAAGGCGGACGTTGCCGGCGGTGTTCTGCGCGGAGGTCACGTCGGCCTTCGTCACGAGCACGGCGGGCGCCGATGCTGCCTCGCTCGGATTGAACGCGGCGTACGTCCACTTGAAGCCACCCGGCACCTTGGTCCCCGGCTCGATCACGGCGGCGAAGCTCTTCTTGTCGGCCGCAGCCTTGAGCGTGCCGAGCGCGAAGCCGCCCGTCGTGTACGAGAAGCGCGTCCCGTCGCGCGAGACCGTGTGGCACGCGACGCACTGCGAAGGCCCACCGGGCGCGAAGGCGCTGCCGGTCACGGGCAGCGTCGCGTTTTTGCCGGCGGCGACGTCCAGCACGTGCATCGATCCGCTGCTCGACTCCCAATAGTAGATCGCCGAGTCGTCGATGCGATCGGTGGCCACCTTCAGGTGCACGGGATCGGAGCGGTGTAGAGACGCGCCCACGCCCTCGACGACCACGTCCACGGTCTTCCCGGCGGCGCTGGCGACGATGGTGGCCCACGGCGCCGCATCGGCGAGGGCCTCGCGCGTCATCGAGTAGACGAAGACGTCGAGCACGTCGGCGGCCGTGAGGTGGAGGCGGTACGCATTGCTGTCGCCCGCCATTGTCCATTGCGCCTGCATCGGCGGCACGTTGGAGGGGACGATCGCGCCGTCGAGGGGGTATTCGATCTTCGGCGCGTTGCCCGGCGCGGGATCGACCGGTGCGGTGCCGAACGAGCCCTTGGTCCCCGGATCAAAGCCTGGCGGGACGATCTCGCCCGCGAGCTTGGCGTGCAGGCTGCCGCTCGCCGTCGCGCCTTGGAGATCGGCGTAGATCGTGGAGGTGCCACCTCGGGTCGCGTTCCCGAGGGTCCCGGGCGCCGTCAGCGACGCGAGCGTCGGATCGCTCAGCGTCACGGTCGCCCTCGCGGTGACGTCGGTCTCGGACGGAGCGTCGGGGAACTTCGCGAGCACCTTGAACGGCGCGGTCGTCGACCCGCTTCCAAGGGTAACGACGAGCGCGACGTCAGGCGGATCGAAGCGAAGCACCGGTGCGCTCGTGGCGTCGCCCGTGGTCGCGTCTGTCCCACCGGCGTCCGCGGGCGCGTAGCCTGGCGGCCCCGAGCTGCTGCCACAGCCGAGCCACGACGCCGCGAGAACAGAGAGGACGACGCGAGCTCGCATGCCGAGCAGGTTACTTCTTTTTGTGACGGTGGATCGTGCGAGTACTACGCGGCGAACACCTTGCGCGGCAATGCTGCCACGTGCGGCGTCTTGGTCACGCGCGGTCGCGCGCGCGACACGCGGACACCGGTTTCTCAGGCGTCCACCGGCCAGCCGCGGCCTAGCTCGGGTGAGGCATGGGCCGTGCAGCAGCCACCGGCACCATGACCTCCTCGTCGCCACCCTGCCCTCCTGACGACGCGGTCGCCTGCGCTGCAGATGCAAAGGCCGACCTCGACGGTGGCGTCCCACGAATCATCGCCGGCAAGTACCGGCTCGTTCGTCCGATTGGCTCGGGAGGGATGGGCGCGGTCTGGGTGGCACGCAACGAGGCCACCGGCGCTGAGGTCGCGCTCAAGGTACTCCTCGAGGAGAACGGCAGCTCGGCCCTCGTCGAGCGACTGCGCCGCGAAGCGCACGCGACCGCGAGCCTGTCGCACCGCGGCATCGTGCGTGTCTACGATCTCGTCGACTGTGGGCCGACGGGGGGCCAGCTCGCCATCGTGATGGAGCTCCTGCGCGGCCGAACGCTGGCCGATCACATGGACGAGCGCGGCGCCTTGCCGGTCGATGAAGCGGTCGCCATCTTGCTGCCGATGCTGTCGGCCCTCGCACATGCCCACGCGCGCGGCGTGACGCATCGCGACTTGAAGCCGGAGAACGTCTTCCTCTCCGTCGACTCCGACGGCGTCGTAACCCCGAAAATCCTCGATTTCGGCATCAGCAAGCTCCGCGTGCCCGATGCTCCTGTGATCACCCACCAAGGTGAGCTGCTCGGCACCCCGAGCTACATGTCTCCCGAGCAGGTGCGAGGCTCGGAGGACATCGACGGCCGAAGCGACCTTTTTGCGGTCGGCGTTTTGCTCTATGAGATCATCTCGGGCAAAAATCCCTTCTGCGGCAGCGATGTGCGCGCAGTCCTCGCGTTGGTGCTCGAAGGGCGGCCGCCGCGCATCGACGAAGCGCCGCCCGAGATCTGGAGCGTGATCGAACGCGCGCTTCAAAAGGATCCGGGCCAACGCTTCTCCACCGCGACGGAGTTCGCTCACGCGTTGCGCAGCGCGATCGGGATCCCCGAGGCCCGCGAGTCGTGCCCGTCGCCCGACTCGTATCCGCCGATCGTCGGCGCGCAAGAACCCGCGTACCGCCCTTCCGTCGTCACGCCCGCACCGCCGACGCCGAGTGCGCGCTGGGCGGTCGTTGCGAGCAGCATCGGGGCGGCCGTTGTCGGCGCCCTCGTCGCCGCGGGCCTCGCGATCTGGACGCCGAGCGCCTCGGCGCGCGCCGAGGTCACCACGACAGGCGGGCAGATGACCCTGGCGCCGTCGTTCACCACGACGCCCTCTCCGATTGCGATGGGCGGCGCCGACGCGGTGCTCGCACGCGTGGTCGACGATCCCGTTGTCGAGGGGGCCGATGCCGGCTCGACCGCGACGCCGATCCCGAGCCCGATGCCCACCCCGAGGGTCACGAACGCGGCGCCCTCGCGCACTCAGGAGCGAGCGCCGGCGCCGACTCGCCACCCCATCGTAGCGCGCGAGCCCGGCTTCTGAAGAGCGCTGGGCTCACGCAAGGACGCCGCACATGTCACGCGTTTGTCACGGTGCTCATTTGCGCCGCACACGAGCGGAGGACGGTTTTCCGGTGCGCGACACGGGGCCGGCGGCGAGGCGATGGCCGCGGTAGGGGCGCGGAGAAGCCGCGCGCGCAGAACGTCGCGCCGGCGAACGACACGCAGGCGCAGGCCGCAGGCCACATCGATTCGAAGGCCGTTATCTCCTCACGGAGGCGACGGTCTTCGCATTTTTGCCGCGGGTGAGGCGTCGTCGTCGGCTGGAGCACACGGCATCACCATTGCACTGCTATTGGTCATGAAGACCTCGCGATTCGCTTTCTTCGCCGCGTGCGGCCTCGTCGGTTGCCGATTCGCCGGCCCCGAGGAGCTCGTGGGACACGCAGGTCCTGCCGCGACCGTGGACGCCGGCCCGACCGGCGCTCCAGAGGAGCTGCCGACCGCCAAGCGTCTCCAGACGACGTGCGCGGCGCCTCCCCCCGCGACGGAGTCGCAGATGGTCGACGTGCCCGAGGGGGACTTCGCCATGGGCTGCAACGACGCCGTCGACGCGGACTGCAAGCCCGACGAGCTCCCCACCCATGCGGTCTCGCTGAAAGGGTTTCGCATCGACGCCACGGAGGTGACGCAAGAGCAGTACGTCGCGTGCGTCGTCAGCGGCGCCTGCCTCCCGCCGACGTGCGACTGGGATCCGTGCGGCGCGCGCGCCATGCACCCCGTCGTGTGCGTAAACCGGGCGGACGCCGTCGCGTACTGCGCGCACGAGGGAAAACGCCTTCCCAGCGAGGCCGAATGGGAGAAGGCCGCGCGTGGGCCCGAAGGGACCAAGTTCCCGTGGGGCAACGATCCCATCGATTGTGCTCACGCGAACATCGCCGGCTGCACGGGCGGCACGCAGCCCGTCGGCTCGCACCCCACGGGCGCCAGCATGTACGGCGCTCTCGACATGGCCGGCAACGTCGTCGAGTGGGTCAACGACACGTACGACGCGACGTACTACGCAGTCTCGCCCCACGTCGACCCGGAGGGTCCGCCCGCTTCGCCGCCGCGCGACGTGTTCGTCGGCCGCGGTGGCGGCTGGAACAGCACCGCCACATGGCACCGCGCCAGCGCACGCGACGACTACGAGGGCGCGTACTTCAAGAAGACGTTCGGCTTTCGCTGCGCGGCGTCGATCCCGTAGCACCGGCGCGCATCGTGCAATGACATCTGGAAGAGGAATCAAATGAGAATCGCCCTTGTCGCATCCAGCGCCGTCACCGTTCCCCCGAAGGCTTTCGGGGGCGCCGAGCTCTTCACCGCGGAGCTCGGAAAGATGCTCACGCGCCTCGGCCACGACGTCGTGCTCTACGCATCGGGCGACTCTCGACCGCAGTGCGGCCTCCGTTATCGCTTCCCGGTCGCCGAGGCGCCGGCCGAGCAGCAACGGGAGCTTCGGCACGCGGCGTACGCATGGCGCGACATCGCGTCGCAAGCGCGCCCTTTCGACGTCGTTCACACCAGCTACGCCCCGGCCCTCGCGGTCGGCGGCGGAACGCGCCCCGCGACCGTCTTCACGCTTCACCACGATCGCGACGAGGCGCTCCAGCAGTACTACGCCGACTTCCCCGACGTCTGCTACGTCGCCATGAGCGACACGCAAGTGCAGCGCATGCCCGATCTCGACATCCACGCGGTGGTCCACGGCGGCCTCGATCCCGACGCGCACCCCGCGGGCTCCGGCTCCGGCGGCTACTGCGCGTTCCTCGGCAAGATGAAGCGCGAGAGCGCACCGCACGTCGCCGTCGACGCTGCACGCCTCGCGGGTGTTCGGCTCCAGCTCGGCGCGGCGCAGGTTCCGGCGTCCGACGAGTACTTCGACGAGGAGATGATGCCGCGCCTCGACGCCGCGGGGAGCGCGGTCGAGTGGCTCGCGGACCTCTCCGCGGACCGCAAGCTGCGCATGCTGCAGAACGCGCGCGCGCTGCTCATGCCGCTCGACTTCGAGGAGCCGAGCGGGCTCTCCATCATCGAGTCGATGCTCGTCGGTACGCCGGTGATCGCCTTCGCGCGCGGATGCGCCGCGGAGCTCATCGAGGACGGCGTGACCGGGTTCGTGGTCGCAAACGCTGCCGAGATGGCCGCGCGCGTGAAGCAGATCGGCGCCCTCTCACGATCGCGCTGCCGCGCCCGCGCAGTCGAGCGCTGGAGCTCGATGCGAATGGCTTCGGCCTACGAAGGGATCTACGAGGACCTCCTGCGCCGCCGCCCCCGCCGCTACGACGCTGCCGCCCCCGCGCGCGCCGCCCTCGCCGCGCCCGCTCGACGAAGCCACGCGCCGACGCTCCACGCGAGCTCGTCCCCGCTCTGGAGCGGGGGATTCTCGCCGTTCTGGGAGGCGTGAGGGACCTGCCCGCGCGAGCGCTGCGCTACTTCTGCAGCTTCTTCGCGAGGACGTCGCCGAACGTGAACTTCGCTTCCTTCTTCACCTGGGCTTGGTAGCTCTTGTACGCCGTGCGCTCGCTGTCTTCGTTCAGCGCGCGAATCGACAACTTGACCTCACCACGCTTGGGGTCGATGTCGATGACCTTGGCGTCGATCTCCTGGCCTTCCTTGAAGACCTTGCGGAGCTCGGTGCCGCGCTGCGTGCCCGTGCCGCCGGCCGGGATGTAGCCGCGCGCGTTGCGGCCCGTCGCCCCCATGACCCGCACGACGAGGCCGTTCTGCTCGATGTTGACGACCTTCACCTTGACCGACTTGTGCATGACGACCTTCTGGGGCGTCTCGCCTTCGGCCTCGCCGGTGGGGGCAGGGTGCAGGGCGATCTTGTGCGCGCCGACGTCGACGTGAGAGACGACGACGTCGATCTCGTCGTTCACCTTCACGACCTCGCTCGGGTGCTCGATGCGCTTGATCGAGAGGTCCGACGCGTGGATGAGTCCGTCGATGCCCGGCTCGAGCTCGACGAAGGCGCCGAACGGCTGGAGCCGCACGATCTTGCCCTTGTGCTTGCTGTGGACCGCGTATTTTTTCACGGCCTCCATCCAGGGATCGGGAATCGTCGCGCGACGCGAGAGCCAGACTTTGCCCTTCTCGTCGACCTTCACGATCTTCACCTTCGTGGGCTCGCCCACCGTGAAGATGTCGTGCGGGGTGTCGCTGCGGTTGTGGCTCATCTCCGCGAGCGGGATGAGGCCCTCGATGCCGCCGACGTCCACGAACGCGCCGAACGGCACGATGCTGCGGACGATGCCCTCGATCTCGCCGCCGATGTCCAACTTGGCAAGGGCTTGGATGCGCGCGGCCTTGCTCTCGACCTCGATGAACTTGCGGCGTGAGAGGACGACGTCGCGCCCCTTCTTGCCGTACTGCGTGACGGTGAAGTTGAGGCGCTTGCCGATGAGGTAGTGGAGATCCGCGCCGAGACGCGTGTCCACGTGCGAGCCCGGCGCGAAGGCGCGGAGGCCGTCGATGTCGACCTCGACGCCGCCCTTGATGACGCCGGTGATGAGGCCCATTACCGTCTCCTTCTCGGCGTTCTTGAACGCCTCGAAGACCTTGGGCTTCGCGCGAGTGGCGCGGCGCGGGTGGCGCGTGATGACGACGAGACCGCCGCGCGCGCCGTCGTTGTGCACGACGCCGACGAAGCTCGCCCCGACCTCCATCACGACCGGAGGCAAGTACGCCGGCTCCTCGGGGAGCGGCGGCTCCTTGTCGTCGTCGTCTCCCTTGTCGTGCTCCGCGGGCTCGGGCTGCTGGCCGGCGTGCTCGACGCCTTCCGACGCGTGCGCTTCTGCGCCCTCTGCCGCGGGCGCGGCTTCGGCCGGGACCACCGAGGCGTCGACCATCGTCGTCGCTTCCGGCGAGGTCGCGGTCTCTTCCTTGTCGCGCAGCGCCGCCGGGATCACCGGCGCGCCGGGCGCGTCTTCGTCGGCTACCCCGGCCGGCGTGTTCGCGGGCTCGTCGGGGATCGTGAGCTCTTGACGATCGAAGATCGCCGTGGCCTTGCCGGAGAGATCGACGATGAGCGCTTCGTCCAGGATCTCGATGATCTTTCCGAAGACGACGTCGCCGACGCCGAACGCCGGACGTTCGCGCGACTCACGCGGGGGACGAGCCTTGCGAGGCTGCCCCTGATGCCGACCACGCGACGCATCGCCACCGTGCTCGCCGCCGCCTTCACCCGCGTGCGCGCCTTCGCCGGCGTGCTCGCCGGCTGCGCCCGCCTCGCCGCCCTCGGCGCCCGGCGCGCCGGAAGCTCCCGCGGCGCCTTCTGCGCCCGGCTTCTTCTTCTTGCGACGACGACGCTTGCGCTTGCCGGTCCCCGGAGCACCTGGAGCCGCGGATCCTCCCGCGGCGCCCGCGGGACCGTCGCCACCTGCAGCTGCACCTTCGGCAGGCGCCTCGCTCGCACCATCGTCGCCGTCGTCTCCACCCGCGTCGTCGCCGGCGTCCTCAGCACCACCTGCACTTGCGGCACCGGCTGCCGCGGCACCTGCGTCGGCGCTTGCTTCGGCGGGAGAGTGCGTGGCGAGGAGATCGCTCGCGCGCGGCACACTCTCGGAGTGTGTCGCGGCGGACGGAGGGGGCGCGCCTTCGGGCGACGCCGGGGCGTTCGGGGTCTCGGAATTCTCGGTGCTCATGGGTACAAAACGGCCTTGGGCGGTTGGGGGCGGCAGCCTAGCAGGTTGTCCCACCCCGGTCACCACCGGGAAAATTTCATCGATTCCGCGTGTTGGGAGCGGTCAGGCGGCGGCGCGCGACGTCTTCTTGGGCGCGATGAGGTCGGTCACCAGCCCGTGGGCGGCGAGACGGTTTTGGTAATAGAAGAGGAGGCGCGTGTCGGCGAGGACGAGATCGGGGCCGCGGGGCACGATGACCTCGCTCGAGTGGTACCCGGCGAAGGCACGCAGCGCGTCGGCGAGGATCGCTTCACCGCTCGACGATCGGACCGGCGCGGAGAGGACGATCTCGCCCTTGTCCTCCATCGTCTTGATCTTGGCGACGAGCGCGTCGATGTCCTCGGCGAGCTGCGCGCGCGGGACGACCACGTCGTCGCGTTGACGAAGCATCGCGTAGATGTCGGTCTTGCCGAGCGGCGCTGCGCTCTTCGTGATCTTGTCGAAGGCCACCGCCGCGACGATGTGCGTCGCCATCAGCACGGTGTCCTTCTTGTAGCTCACGCAGATCGCCTCGCCGAGCTCGCGCGTGTACTGCGCGTCGCGGGCGGCGTCGCGGCACGGCTTGTCGTCGCGTCCCATGATGAAGCTCGTCATGTCGATGGGGCGGCCGCGCGCGTCGTGGCTGGTGCCCTCGTCGTCGACCGCGTTGCCGAAGACGTCGAGGGGCTGCCCGAAGCGAATCACGCACGCCGCGTCGAGCCCGAGCAGCTTCTGCATGAACGACGCGATGCGGCTCACCCGCGTCGACTCGTCGTCCTCGATGATGTAGCGATGCTTGCCCTCTTCGGCGAGGTGATCGTCGATGAGCGTCTCGGCCTCGAGCGTGAGGAGGTAGTTGATCGTCGCGGGGACGAAGAACACCTTCTGCGGCTTGCCCTTCACCGCAGTGCGCGAGAACGCTTCGATGCCAGTGCCGGCGAGGCCGAGCTTCAGCTTCCTCTCCACGCCGCCCGAGCGACACCGCGTGCCACCGGGGAAGAAGAGCGAGTGGTAGCCGCGCTCGATGAGCACGCTCGAGTACGTCTTGAGGACGTCCTTGTAGAGCGCGTGGCGCAGGCGCCGGTCGACGCGGTACGCGCCGAGGTTGTGCATGAAGAAGGAGAGGACGGGGTTGGTGAAGAGGTTCTTGCCGGCGCCGTACGTCGCAGGCGGGAGCCCGGCGCGCTCGAGGGCGAAGCCGAAGACGACCGAGTCGAGGTTCGACAGGTGCGTCGGCGTGAAGACGATCGTGCCGCGCTCCGACAATCGCCGGATCGTCTCGCGCGGCCCCTGCACGAGGACACGCCCGTCGAGCGCGGTCATGTCGAGCGCGTGCGGCAGCCCCTTCAGCGTCGCGCGCGGCGCCATCAGTCCGCCCAGCACCGGCGCGCCGAGGCGCGTCACCATCTTGTAGACGCGCTTGTCGAAATTGCCGGCGACGTCCCACGCGTACCTTCGCGCGAGCTCTTCGAGCTTGCCGCGTAGCTCGCCGTCATTCATCCGTCCGAGCTCGCGCGCGAGGGCCCGCCACTCCTGGGCCTCGGGCCCGTGCGAGTGGGCGAGCCGCTTCAGCTCGAGGTAGGCCGCGTCGTTGAGGCTGAGCAGGGGGTCCTTCACCCCGCCCGCGACGCGCTGGACGACCTCCTCGACGATGGCGGTTTTCGCGTGGTTGAACCCGAAGATGGGGGCGTCGGCCATGGGGACGAGGGTACGCGCGAAACCGAGCGGTTTCACCCGCGTATGCTCTCCTTATCTTGTTGGGCGAGAGGACCGATCCGGCCGGGCGGTCCGTGCGTAGAGAAGGTGGCAGCGAACGAACGGTCACGCGCTCGGGGGCACCCCCGGCGGCCCTCGTCCATGCTATTCCAGTGTCACGCCAAGTCCCTGAAGTCAGGTAAGCCGAAGTCAAGTCATGGCCAGTCCGCCCCTCCCCGAAGACGCCGTCGCCGACCTGCTGGGATTCGTCCTGGCCGGCCGCCACGAGCGACTCGCCGACCTAGCCAACGCCTCGCTTCCGGCTCCGGCGCGCGCCGCCCTCGGTCCGATTCACAACACGCTCTCGGCGATGGCGCTGGCCGCCGACCCGATCGCGCCGAGCGCAGCCTTGCGGGCGCGGCTCATGGCGTCGATGACGAAGGCGAAAGAGAAGCCGCGAAGGGCGCTCGTCGTGGTCGACATGCTGAAGGATCACCTCACGCCGGGCCGCCCGTCGGAGGTGCCGCGCGCCCGTGACATCGTGCCGGCGCTCGCGAAGCGCATCGAGGACGCGCGCAAGGAAGGGGTGCCGGTCGTCTTCGTCGTCGACGAGCACGATCCGAGCGATCCCGATCTCGAGATGTGGGGCGCGCACAACGTACGCGGCACCGACGGTCCGGAAATCTGGCCGGAGCTGAACCCGTCGCCGAAGGATCGCTTCGTCAAAAAGTCGACGTACAGCGCCTTCGTCGGCTCGGATCTCCAGACGGTGCTCGACGAGCTCAAGGTGGAGACGCTGGTCCTGACCGGCTGCCTCACGGAGCTCGGCATGCTCGCGACGGCTACCGATGCGATGCAGCGCGGCTTCGTCGTCGACGTGCCGCCGGACTCGCAAGCCGGCTCGAGCCCGGAGCTGGAGCACGTCGCGATGGGCCTCATGCGCGTGCTCGCGCCGTACGGCCCCGCGCGCAAAGCCCGGCTGGAGATGCTCGCCGCGGCGTGATCGCCGGCTGCTAGGCTCTCCTTTGCGAGCCGATCAACGGCCGCTGACGGCCGCGAACGCACGCGAAGCGTCGGCGCGGAGGCGATCGAGGACCGGGATCTTCGCCACGAGCGCGTCGCAGGTGGCCCCGTCGCGCAAGGCGGTCTCGAGCTCTTCGACGAGCGCGCGTAGCGACGCCATGCCGAGGTTGCCCGCGAGCCCTTTCAGCGCGTGCAGTCGCCGGGCGGCCTCCGCGCGGTCATCGTGTGCAACCGACTGCTCCAACCCGCGCACCAACTCCCCCGCGTCGCGATCGAACAGCTCGGACAGCTCGCGCAGCACCTCTTGCGGCAGCGACGACACGTCCGCGCCGATGGCCAGATCCGGCGGGCCTGCGGGCATCGAGATCGTCGGCAGGGACGGCTGCGTGAGGCGATCGATGGCACGAAGGAGGGCGCGGCTCGACGTCGGCTTGAAGAGGCACTCGTTCATCCCCGCCGCGACGCACGCTTCGCGATCGCCGGGCTGCGCGCTCGCTGTCAGGCCGAGGATTGGGACAGATCGCATCTCGCCTACGAGTGCACGAATGGCGCGTGTCGTTGCGAGGCCGTCCAAGCCCGCCATATGCCAGTCCATCAGGACGACGGAGAATACGCCGCGTTTCAGCTCCTCGAGGGCGGCCTCGCCGGAGTCGACGGCCACGACGCGGAATCCCCGCCCTTCGAGGGTGCGGGTCGCCCACACGCGGCTCGCCGGCGTGTCCTCGACGACGAGGACGGGCGCGCGGCTCGTCGTACGCGCGGCGTTCGGCGACGACGGGATCGACGAGCGCCGCGACGCGGCGGCCCAATCCTCCTGCGTGGCCTCCTCGAGGGGCAGCTCGAACCAGAACGCCGCGCCGCGACCGGCGGGGTTCGGGCGGTACCCCATCTCGCCCCCCATTTGCTCGACGAGCTGACGGCTGATCGCGAGGCCGAGTCCCGCGCCGCCGCGGCGTTTGCCGAGCGCCCCCTGCTGGAACTCCTCGAAGAGCGCGCGCTCCTCGTCGGGCGCGAGGCCGGGCCCTTCGTCCGTGACCTCGACGTGCATCACGTCGTCCCGTCCCGTGAGGCGAACATCCACGCGCCCCTTGCGCGCGAACTTGATCGCGTTCGATACGAGATTGGTGATGACCTGCCGGATCCGCCCCGCGTCTCCGCGCGCGTAGGCGGGCAGCAGGCCGCGACGCGACAAGACCAATTCGATGCCGGCGGCATCCGCGAGCGTTCGCATCGCGCCAACCGTGTCTTCGAAGACCTGGGACAGATGGAACGGGCGTGTCGCGACGGAGAAGGTTCCCGCACGGATCTTCGACAGATCCAGCAGATCCTCGATGAGCGCGAGCAGGCTCCGCGCCGCGGAGTCGATGCTCTCGACCGTCCCTCCGTCGCGACCGCCCGCGTCGTCGCTGAGAAGCTCGACGGCCCCCAAGATCACGTGGAGCGGCGAGCGCAACTCGTGGCTCATTCGGGCAAGGAACGCGTCCTTCGCCCGATTGGCGGCCTCCGCGCGCCCGAGCTCGGCGCGAAGCTCTTGGTTCTCTGCGCGAAGGGCGTCGGCGTCGCTCGGTGCGTCCTCGCTCACGGATCCTCTTCGGCGCGGCTCGTCGCCATCCCGAGCTCGAGGAGGCGCCGGTACAAGGTGGATCTTCCGATGCCGAGGAGCTTCGCCGCCTTCCCGATGTGGCCGCCCGACGCGCGCAGGGACTCGGCGATCGCCAGGCGTTCGAGCTCGGAGAGCGACAACGTCGGCAGCGCCGTGCCGCCCTTTGGCGTCACACCAGGTGTGGGGGCGACCTGCGCAGCAGGAAGAGGAGGGAGCTTCAGGTCACGGAGCGCCGGCGGCAGATCGGACAGCTCGATTTGATCGGTCATGCACGAGAGCATCGCGCGGTGAACGACGTTCTGCAGCTCCCGGACGTTGCCCGGCCAGCGGTACGCCATGAGCGCCTCGATCGCCTCTGGCGAGACACGTGCGACCTCCCGCCCGACGTCGTCGCGGAACGCGCGGGTGAAGTGGGCGAGGAGCAGAGGAATGTCCTCGGTGCGCTCGCGCAGAGGCGGCGCGTCGATCGGGTAGACCATGATGCGGAAGTAGAGGTCTTCGCGAAAACGACCCGCCGCGACCTCGGCCTCGAGGTTTCGGTGTGTCGCGCACACGACGCGGACGTTGGTCTGCAAATCCGTCGTGCCGCCGATGCGGCGAACAGTCTTCTCTTGAAGCGCGCGCAGCAGCTTCACCTGAGTTTGTGGGCTCATGTCTCCCACCTCGTCGAGAAACAGTGTCCCGCCTTCTGCTTGCTCGAACCGGCCGCGGTAGAGGGTAGCTGCGCCAGTGAACGCCCCCTTTTCGTAGCCGAAGAGCTCGGCCTCTTGCAGATTCTCCGGAATGGCGGCGCAGTTCAGCGCGACGAAGGGACCGCTCTTGCGGCGTCCTTCGTCGTGCAGCGCGCGCGCGACGAGCTCCTTGCCCGAGCCGCTCTCGCCGAGGATGCAGACGACCACCTCGCTGTGGAGGACGCGCTCGATCGTCGTCATGAGCGTCTGGACGGCGCGGCTCGTGCCGACGATGGCGCGCGACCCGCGTGAGCCGGACAGCTCGCGGTGGAGCGTCACGACTTTTCGCCGCAGCGCAGCGTTCTCGACGGCGGCGCGTACCGACGTCAGGAAGCGCTGCCGGTCGAGGGGCTTGAAGACGTAGTCGTGGGCACCGGCGCGCATCGCCTTCACGACCGCGTCGTGTGACGTCTCGCTCGTGGCGACGAGGACGGAGACCTCGGGGCTGTTGGCGCGCACATGGCGAAGCACGTCGAGGCCGTCCATGTCCTCGAGGCCCAGGTCCAAACACATCGCCGCGAAGCCGTCACCGCCGGCCTCGACCGCTTCACGACCTGCGGGGAATTCGACGACCTCGTAGCCCTCTGGCTCCAGCCATGCGCGCAGCAGGCGGCGCGTGACGGCGTCGTCCTCCACCACCGCCACCCGCATCGCGGGGCCCTTCGGCTCGGAGGAGGGAGTCTCTGCCACGATCCAACTTTACGGGCGAAGCGCGTCCCGAACTCGGACTTTCGTCGCGCGCCCGTCCCGATTTGGTACCCGCGGGACGGCCGCGCGGTCCGTCGCACCCGTACGCACACTCCACCGCGCTGCCGAAATGCCAGCCGTCGCTCGTAAAGAACGCCAACGGCACGCGCGCGCTGAACTTGAGGGGCGTGGAGTCGTTCTTGCTCTAGAGGACCTCCGATGAGCATCGGCACCCCGTTCCTCCTTCGTTCTTCGCTCGTGGCCATCGGGCCCCTCCTGCTCGCGTGCGCCTCGATGGCGTGCTCGCACGGCGCACCTCCAATGAGTGAGGGCGAGGGCAACACACCGACGACGTCCGCCTCCGGAGCGAAGTGCGCGGGATTGGATCGGCCGCTCGAGGGGTGCGCGTGCGAAGGCACCATCGCCGAGTGTGGGACGGTGCACACGATGGAAGGCTCGCAAGCGGTCTGCTCGATGGGCCACGCCGCGTGCCTCCCGACGGGCGTGTGGGGCGCGTGCACTTCGGATCGCGTCGAAGTCCGCAACGTCGGCGGCGGCAGCGGAGGGCTCCACCTCTCCGGGCTCGGCCCGTTCGCCGGCTGCGCCGATCCGTGCTCGCCGTGGTGCAGCACCGCGACCGACACGACGGGCGGGCTTTCGGTCGACGGCGGCCTGCTGGCGGACGACGCGGGGCTCACGCTCAAGCCGACGCCCCCGCCGCCGAACACGTGCACCGGCCTCGCGATCTCGCCGTCGGCGTCGCCGTCGTCGGATCTCGTCGTGACGTCGATGACGACGCCCGCGACGCTCCAGTTCACCAGCTCGCTCCTCCCGTCGGGGTGCAACCCGGGCGCGCCGCCGCCTCTCTGGTACACGGGCACGTTCGACGTCGCGACGATCAATGCGACCGGCCTCATGAGCGTGGTCACGCCGATCGCCCTCGCCGTGAGCGTCGGCGCGTCGCTGGGCTCGTTCACCGCGACGGGGACGGCGAACATCACCGTCAACGTGAAGCAGAACGGCGCGTCGAACCCGCCGCCCGGCGGCGCGACGTTCGGGAGCTTCCCGGCCGAGACGGGCGCGACCCCCGCCGATCCGAACCTGTCGATCCTCTATCCCTACAACGACACGATGCTCCCACTCGCCCTGCCGGCGCCGCTGCTGCAATGGTCGAACGGCGGCGTCGCGGCCGACGGCGGCGTCGTCGTGACGCTCCAGTACCCGGCCACCGGCGCGACGATCTTCTCGATCTCCGAGCTCGTGTCGGAGAGCACGACGGCGCCGGTTCCGCAGCGCGCCGCCAAGCCGCGCTACTCCTTCCCGCAGGCGAACTGGTTCGCGTTCGAGCAGACCGTGCACCGCAACCGCGCGTCGCTCGGCGACACCGGGCGCATCCTCATCAGTCGCCGCGTCGGCGCGACGACGTACCACTCGCAGTACGTCGACGTGCACTTCGCGCCGGGGCAGCTCAAAGGAAAGATCTATTACAACTCGTACGGCACCGCGCTCGTCTCGAACTACTCGGGCGCGCAGCAGTCGGCCGGCGGCGCCTTCCCCGGCGGCAACTTCGGCGCGGCGACGCTGGTGATCCCGGCGGGGGGTACGGCGCCGACGGTCGCCGCCGGCTTCAACGGGGGTAGCGGCTGCTTCGTCTGCCACACCGCGTCGGCGGACGGGACCACGCTCCTCTCCGCATCACAGACCGGCTACACCGCGTACAAGTGGGCCCTGCCGGGAACGGCGCCGAACGCCGGCGTCTCGCTGGGAACGAGCGCGCTCACCTTCGCCGGCATCAACCCCACCGCGACGCGCGCGATGAGCAGCTCCACCACCTTGGGCGGCGACTCGACGTCGCGGCTCTTCAACCTGGCGGGCGCGGTCATCCCGTCGAACCTTCCGGCGTCGTTGCAGGGTGGGATGCCCTCGTTCGCGACAGACGGCTCCGCGGTCGCCTTCGCGTTCCGCGGCGGCACCGTCTCGCCGCCGCTCTCCGCGTCGACGCAGAACGCCGACGGCAAGTCGCTCGCGACGATGACCTTCGACGGCAACGCGACGTTCGGCTCGTTCAATGTGCTCGCGACGCCCGCGAGCGGGCTGGTGGCGTGGCCCGCGTTCCTTCCGGCCGGCCAGGGGGGCGTCGTCTACCAGGTCGAGACGCGCACCTCGCTGGACGGCGGATACGGCTTTACGCGGCACGACAGCGAGTCCTCGACGTACTACGGTGCCACCGGCGAGCTGTGGTGGGCCAGCACCGGCGCCAGCCCCCAGGCGACGCGCCTCCACCGCGCCAACGGCTACGACGCGACCGGCACCACCGGCGCTCTGCCGACCGATCCGCCGAACGGACACGCGGGGTACGGCGGTCCCACCGGTCCCGCGGGCGCCGGCTTCTACGAGCAAAACTACAACTACGAGCCCTCCGTCCTCCCGACGACGATCGGCGGATATTCCTGGGTCGTCTTCACGTCGCGACGCAAATACGGCAACGTCGCGACGATCAACCCGTACGCGTCGGACCCGCGCTACGACGACATCAGCATCGATCCGACGCCGAAGAAGCTCTGGGTCGCGGCGGTCAACAGCTCGCCGGTGGCGGGCTTCGATCCGAGCTGGCCGGCGTTCTACCTGCCGGGTCAGGAGCTCATCGCCGGCAACTCGCGCGCGGCCTTTGCGCTCAACGCGTGCACGCCGGCGTCGGCGACCCTCACGGCCGCCAACCTCTGCGACACCGACCTCGACTGCTGCGGCGCGCCGACCACGGCGGCGTGCGTCATCGACCCGCCGCCCATCGGCAACCCGGCGGTCAAGCACTGCGTGCCGGTGAGCGCGTCGACGTGCCGCGCGGTCGGCCAGACCTGCGCCACCACGAGCAGCTGCTGCAACGCAGCCGCGGGCGGCGTGTGTGCGAACGGAGTGTGCGCGAATCCCCCGCCGTACTACTCGCCCACGACGTACACCCGAACGTTCACGGCCACCTGTCCGAAGGACACGCTGGCGCAGTGGAGCTTCTTCGAGTGGCAGTCCTCCACGCCGTCCGACAGCAAGGTCGAATTCTCGGCGGAGGTCAGCACCAACGGGACGACGTGGGCGCCGAGCTCGGCGCTCAAGTTCGCGACGGCCCAAGGTGCCGACGTGGTCCAGCCGTCGTGGGGTAACGGCGGGCAGAAGCTCGCAACGCTGCTCGGCGCGACCTCGGGCACGATGCTCCGCGTGACGTTCGCGCTCTACCCGAGCAGCGACAACTCGAAGGCGCCCACGCTCTACGACTGGAGGCAATCGGTCGACTGCGTGCCGTACAAGTAGGGCGAGGATGCGCTCGGGCGATCGGCGAAACGGACGCCTCAATGCTGCAAAAACAGCGCGTACCCGTTCGCGGTGTTCGAGCCGGAGACCTTCTTCACGCGCACGAAGTACACGCCCGCGTCGGCGTTCGCGGCAGGCTTCACGCACGTCGACGCGCCGCCGCCGGCCACCGGCGCGCAGTGCGAGAACGTCGTCGCGTTCGCGTCGGTCGTGCAGACCTCGAAGACGTCGTCGTTCGGGAAATTGGTGATGCCGAGGCACGCGCCGAAGCTGCCGGCGGCGCCGCCCTCGGGCACCGTCACGGTGACGACGTACCAGTCCTCGCGCCCGGCGGGCCTCTTCAGCGGCACGTTCTCGTGCGCGCGATCGTCGCTGTAGACGTACCCGAGCTCGTTGGCGCTGCGGGTGGTGCCGTCGAGCGTGACGGGCTTCGCCGACGCCGCGCTGTCTTGCACGACGAGATCGCCGGCTTCGCAGCCGTTGTCGGCCTTGCCGTCGAGATCGTAAAACTCGCCGCGGCAGGTCACGGTGCACGTGCCGGCGGTCGTCGCGTCGGTGCAGGCGAAGGTGGTCTGCGCGTCGGTCGTGCCGCACGTGGTGCCGCACGCGCCGCAGTGGTCCGAAGAGCCGAGCGTGCATGCGTCGGTGCCGCCGGCGCCGTCGAGCGGAGCCTTCGCGTCCTCTCCCGCATCGCCACCGTCGACCCGCGCGCCGCCCTCGGGGAGCGGGAGCGGCGCGAGGCCGTCGGCGTTTCCCCCTTTCGCGCACGCGCTTGCGCACGCGAGTGAGACCCACGCGAGCGAAACGAACGACGAAGCGCGCATTAGAAGCAGTGTAGTCGCCCTACGCCCAACCTTCACCCTCCTAGTGCGCGAGCCCCAACGCGGACGTGACCTCGCCCGCGATCATCTCGGCGAGCTTGGCGTAGAGCGCTTCCCCTTCGGCGGCCGTCGCCTCGGCGGGAGCGCCGGTGTACGCGCGATCGATGCCCATCTCGCGGAACGTCGACTTGCCCGCTTTGATGCCGTCGGCCAGGCTGATGTCCGAGCTCGCGAGCGCGGCGAACTCCGGCTTCACGGCGCCGCCGGCCGCCATCACCAGCGAGGTCTCGTAGCGCCCGGCGTGGCAGTTGCCGCGCTTGAACTCGTCGGACAGCGTGCGCGCCCACTTGCGGGTGAGCGGGCACGCGACGCTCACCGTTCCCGCAGAAAATCCAGCGATCGACGCGCGCACTGCGGCGTCCTGCGCGGGCTCGAGGTGGTTGTTGACGAGGCACACGTGCGAAAACCCGTCGCCTAGGAGGCGCGCGACGACGGCATGGAGCATCGCCTCGAGCGCCGCGGCCGGGACGCCGATCGCACCCTTGAAGCCCGCCGCGTAGTCCGTGACGCCGAACGGCAGGCTCGGCGCGACGACGACACGCACGCCGCGCGCCTCGAGCAGATCCGCCGCGCGCGCGCACGAGGCCTCGCTGATGAGCGTGTCGGTCGCGAGCGGCAGATGCGGACCGTGCGGCTCGACGCTGCCTACCGGAAAGAGCACGCACGTCGGCGGCTGCGCGACGAGGGCGGCGACCTCCTCCGTCGTGAGCTCACCGAGCCGCCTCACGGCTGCCTCGCGCGCAGGGCCTTGCGATCGACCTTGCCGCGATCGTTCTTCGGAACGTCGGCGACGAACTCCACGAGGCGCGGGTATTTGTGCGGTAGAAGGCGCGTCTTGACGAACTGCTGGAGCTCGGCGGCGAGCGCGTCGGACGCCGTGAACGCCGCGCGCAGGACGATGAATGCCTTGGGCTTGGTGAGGCCTCCGTCCTCGACGCCAATGACCGCCGCGAGCTGCACTGACTCGTGCTTCATCAAGCAGTCCTCGACCTCCACCGGCGCGAGCCACTGCCCGCCGACCTTGAGGAGCTCGTCGGAGCGACCTGCAAAGTACAAGTATCCGTGCTCGTCGATGCGGAAGAGATCGCCGGTCCTGCACCAGTGCCCGTGGAACGTCTTCCAGCTCTTGTCGCGATCCAGCCAGTATCCAAGGCTCACGCTGTCGCCTTTGACCCAGAGGACGCCGATCTCGCCGGGCGCGCACGGAGCCGCGCCGGGTCCTTCGGCCTCTTCGGGCAAGATGCGCAGCTCGTAGCCGGCGACCGCCTTGCCGAGCGAGCCGGGCTTGATGTCGCCGGGGCGGTTCGACGCGTAGATGTGGAACATCTCGGCCGAGCCGATGCCGTCGTAGACGTCGCTGCCGAACCGCTCGAGCCAGCGCGTAAGGAGCGCCTCGGGCAGCGCCTCGCCCGCCGAGAGCGAGAAGCGCACCTGCGACATGTCAAGACCCGGCTCCCCCTTCGCGCGGAGTGCGTCGTCGTGCTCCATGAGTTTGCCGATCATCGTCGGCACGTTGGTGATGACGGTGGGCTTGTACGTCGTGATCGCCTGCGCGAGCGTCTCCGGCGTCGGCCGCTCGCTGAAGAGGCCGACCGTCGCGCCGACGGCGAACGGGAACATGAGGTTCGTGCCCGTCGCGTAGCCGAAGAAGAGGCGCGGCACGCTGACGGTGACGTCGTCCTTCGCGTAGCCGACGGTGCCCTTCGCGTAGACCTCGGTGTTGAACGCAAAATCGCGGTGCATGTGGACGTTGGCCTTCGGCTCGCCGGTCGAGCCGCTCGTGAAGAGCCAGATCGCCGGCTCGTCGCGGTGGACCGGGATCGGATCGCGAAGCGGCTCCACGCCGGCGAGCGCGGCGGCGAGGTCGGCCACGATCTCGTCGGGCGTGACGCCGCTCGAGGCCTCGGGATCCTCACCGGTCGCGGTGTCGGGGACGGTCCAGATCTTCAGCACCTCGCGCCCGACGCCGCTCGCCTTCGCCGCCTCGCGCAGGACGGTCGCGACGCGCGGCAATGTCACCACCGCCGTCGCGCGGGTGTACCCGACGAGGTACTCGATCTGCTCGGGCTTGCTGTCGGGGTTGCCCATCGCGATGACGGCGCCGCGCGCGAGCGTGCCGAAGAACGCCCACGCGAACGGAGGCGCGTCGGGCAGGACGAGGAGCACGCGCTCGCCGCGGCGAACGCCGGCCTGCACGAGCAGCGCAGTGAAGGCGCGCGAACGCTGGGCGACGAGCTCGTACGTATAGCTTCGCGCGCCGTAGCGGATCGCGTCCTTCGGCCCCAGACCTTCGGCGATCCGATCGAAGAGGAAATAGTTGGCGAGGTTCAAATCCTCGGCAAATTGCGGCGATTTGTGCACGGCGGTCCTCCGACGGCGGAGGACGATAGCCGATTTCTCCGGCCGGCGCGCACGTCACCAGAAGGTGACACCCGATGCCGTCACCAGAAGTCGCGCGGAGCGAGGCGCAGGATCACGGTCGACGGGCCGAGGGCCGCCTGCAGCTGCGCCTCGAGCGCCTTGATCTGCGGCTCCGCGCCGATCGCGAAGATCAGCGCGTCGGCGGGTCGCGCCGCGCCGGGAGCGAGCGATGGGATGAGCGGCGCGTACACGGGGACGAGCCGCTCGTGGAGGGTCTTGGCGAGATCGGGCTTGCTCCGGAGCGCGAGCAGCCGCGAACGGAAGGCGCGCACCTGCGCGGGGGACGCGCCGGAGACGAGATCGTCGGCGGCCCATCGCGCGCGCGATTCGTACGTGTCACCGACGCGCGACGCGAACGCGGTCGCGACGGCGTAGTCGGCCACGCGCGGATCGGGCTTGTTGTGGCGCACCTCGCCGTCGGTGAACTGGAGGAGCTGCGCGAGATCGGAGCAGCGATCGGTGTAGAGCTCGGCGCGGCCGGAGTACGGCGACGTCGACAAGTAGCCGCTGTACGCGAGGCCAGCGCCCCAGATGCGCTTGTAGAAGGAGTGGCCGCCGGTGCCGTTGAAGACGTTTGCGGTGAGGTAGTCCACGAGGGCAACGTCGGTGGGATCGTCGTACGACGCGCTCGGCGTCGTGCTCGACAGCGAGCCATTCGCGCGGTTCGGATCCACGAGCGCGACGACCTTCGGGTCGCTGCCCTTCGCCCCGCGCGCCCGCGCGCGATCGGTGACGCGCGTTCCGGCGGCGACCTTGGCGCGAGCGCTCGGGGCGGGGTCGAGCGCCGCCACCAGCGCGTCGACGTCCCCCTGGATCGCGGCGTGGTGCTTCGCGGCGCCGACCGACCAGAGGCGCGCGCGGTCGGCGTGGCGAACGAGCCCGAGGAGCTTTTCGAAGGCCGCGAGCGTGGCGGCTGGGGATCGCGCGGCGTCGTCCGCGAGCTGGGTGCACATGGCCGCCCAGTCGGCGCCGAGCGACGCATCGGGGAGATCCGTGAGCATCTCGCCGAGATCCCGCCCGAGCTTGCGGAGGAGCGGGCGCGCGCCCTCTGGGAACGCACGCGCGGCCATCACGAGCGGCGCCGCGTCGGCGGACAACGTGGCCGGCTCCTTGTCGACGTCGGCGAGCGCCGCCGTGAGGCGCACGAGAGACGCGCGATCGCCCTTCTTTCCCGCGGTCGCGAGCCGCCTCACGAACGCGCCGAAGCCCTTCACGTCGGCGCCGCCCGCGAGCATCCACGAAACACGGAACGCGTCGTGCGCGCGCGTGATGAAGAGCCCCGCGTGCGCGAGCACCGGCGTTTCTTGTCGCCAATACGCGTTGGTGACCGTCTTGAACCAATGCTCCTCCGGCGCCGTCATCACGCTGTGGTGCGCCTTCATCTGCTCGTTCACGACGTCGCGAATGCGCGGCAGGTTTTCGACGCGCCAATCGGGGTGGAGCAGGAAGGTGCGGATCCAGAGGAGGGCGCGCCGCGTCTCCGCCTCGTCGTTGCCGGACGCGTCGAGGACCAGCTCCGCGCGCTTCTTGGAGAAGCGGACGTCGAAGGACGCGCTCGCGCCGAGCACCTCACGCCGCAACCGATCGCGGACCTCGTCGTACGGAATAGGCTTGCCGCCCTCGAGGACGCCGACGTCCTGCATCACGCTCGGCAGGACCGCGAGGTAAGGGAAGAGATCCTCAGGGACTCCGTCGAGCGAGAGCGCGAGGCCGACCGTGGCGCTCTTCATCGTATCGAAGGTGGACTGGAGGCCCGGGACGCCGCGAACGGACACCTCCTTCGACGTGATCGCGTCGTCGCTGGTCATCGGCGGATCGGCGGGGAACGGCGGCATCGGGACGGTCGCCTCCGCGCGCGCGATTTCTTCGTCGCCCTGGGCGATCTCCGCGGCGCGGCGACGGAGCGCCTCCTGCTCGTCGGTCGTCCCGTACGCGCGCACCAGCCGGGCGAGCTCTTCTTTCCCGCGCGCCGTTCGTGCGTCGTCCAGGCTCTTGCGAAGGGCCGGCGACGCGCGCGCGACCACGCCGGACGGCGCCTCGAGCAGACCCCACTCGCGGATGCGATCTCGCCACGGGTTCGTCTTCGCGTCGGCGATCGCGAACGCGGCCTTCTGCGCGTCGGTCACCGTCAGCGATCGGACGAAGCCCGCCTGTTCGTTCACGTTGCGCTCGAGGTGCACGAGCCACGTGTCGCCCGTCGAGCGCGCCCCGAACGCGGGCGGCGTATCGAGGAACTTGTCGAGCCATCGTTTCGAGTCGACGAGGCGCGCGCGGTACCGCTCTTGGAAGGCTGCGAGCTCCTTCGACCCGTCCGGCATCGCGGCGATCGCGCGCAGTCGCGCGGTGACCACGGAACGCACCGCGCGGAGCGACGCTTCGCTTCCGTGGGACGCCGCGACGCCGTCCAGCGCGACGTTGATCGGCTGACCGGGATCGTTGCTCGCCCAACACCACACCGCGGTCGCACCGACGTCGAGCTCTCGCGTCTTTTGATCGATGAGCGCGGTGTAGAGCGTCGAGCCCGCCCCATCGCCGAACGCTTGGAAGAACGCGTCGGCGGCCCAGCGCTCGGCGAGGGTTCGCTTGCCGTTCGCCGGCCACGCGAAGCGCATCGGGCTCGGATGATCGGTCGACGCGTACGGGTAGTCCACGACACGAAGAGTCCCCGCCGGAGCGCCGCGCGGCGGAGGCAGATCGGCCTCGCGCATGAACCGCTGCGCGTCGTCGCCGGGCGGCGTGAGCGTGTCGAGCGTCTTGCCTACCTCCTCGAGCGCGGTGTCGAGCGACACGGAGGACGGGAACGATCCGATCATCCCCATGTTGCCGATCTTGTAGTGCGCGGCGTGAAATCGCCTTATTTTCTCGGGCGTCAGGCCACGAATGCCTTCGGGCGATCCGCCGCTGTTTGCCGCGAGCGGGTGATCGTCACCGTAGATCATGCGCATCGCCGAGTACCACGCGATGTCGTTCGGGTCCTCGGTCCGATTGACCATCTCGTTGTAGACGGTCCCCTTCTCCGACAGAGAGAGCTTACCGTCCGGTGCCTTCGCGACGCCCCAGTCGCGGACCTCGCGCCGGATGTCGAGGTCGGTGTAATCGGGACGGAGGAGCGCATCCAGGTGCGTCGAGAGGAGCGGCCAGAAGGTCCCCGGGCCGCCGACGGTGTGAAAGAGATACGCCGTCCGGTACTGCGCCGTGAACGCGCTCGCTTCGGCGAGCATCGTGTGATCGAAGTTCCCGAGGTAGCGCCCCTTGTTGCCGCGGCCGAGGAGGAGGTGCTCTTGCGTGTGCGGCTCGCCGCCGTCCGACGAGGGGTACGTCGTCACGTGCACGAACGCCTGCGCCGCCGACTCGAGGCGCAGATAATCGAAGACGAAGCGCGTGCGCGCGTGCACGAAGCGACCGCCGCGACGGGTGCCCGCGTCGTCGACGTAGATCGCCGACGGAACGAAGCCACGAACGGCGACGCCTTCCGCGACGCCGTCGAGATCGACGCGCGCGGCCGGTGCGGCTCGAGAAGACGGCGCGGTGAGAGCTTTCGTCATCGGCGATGGTGGCGTGCCCGCGCACGCGGCGCACGACAAGAGGAAAAGGGCGTGGACCGCTTTCACGACGCCCGCGGGCGTCCGCTGTCGTTCGTGGCGATGAAGCGCTCGAGGGCGGCGCGGCGCTCAGGGGACATTTGCTTGAACTCGAGGGCGAGGCCGCTCGCGTTCGCCTGGCGGATGCGGCGGCGGACGATCGCCTCGAGCTCGAAGGCCGCCGACGTCCGCGGGTGGATGAGATCGAGCCCGACGTCGGTGCCGGGCGGGAGGTCCATGTCCGTCTCGAGGGCCATGCCGCCCTTGGAGATGTCGCGCGTGTACAGCGTGCGAAGCTCCGCCATCGTCGACATCCTCACCTCGAAGCGAACCGCGTAGCGCTCGAACTCTCGCCGATCGTCGATCGCCTCGATGGGCTGGACGGCGCCCGGATCAGGGGTCGACTTGGGTTGCGCGTCGCGCACGGTTTGCACGAAGCCGTCCCATTGCGCGCGCTCACGCCCTTCGAGCCCGTAAAACTGCATCCCTGCTCCGGCGACCGCGCTGCCCCCCGGCGGCACGCGGAAGACGACCATCGCGTGCACCTTGAGGCATGGCCCTTCGGGGAGCAGCACCTCGAGGCGCACCAGCTGCCGGAGCGCGGGCGGGAGATCCATCTTCACGAAGACGCCGCGAAAGCTCACGTCCTCGCTCACCAAGGAGACGATCTCCTTGCCGCGGATCACCTTCACTGGAACGCTCGCCTTGTAACGAGCCTCTCGGCGCTTGTCGTCCCCGCTCATCGAAGCCTGCTTCTTTGTAGCGCAAACGACGGCCGCCGCAGCGGTGTTTCGCCAACGGCTTCTGCTAGCCGCCCGTGACCGAAGTGCAGCCTTCGATTGCGCCAGGGTTCTTGGCGATCTCGAGGTGCGTCGCGTCGGCGGCGGGGACGTGCTCGTTCGGGACGTCGACGCGCGCGCTGGGGCTGAGTGGCCCGCGGTTGCCGGCGAGGTCGTACGGGCGAACTGCGTACGCGTAGGAAGCTCCGCCGATCACGCGCGCGTCCTCGAAGCGCGCCGACGCGCCGCGAACGCTCGCGTAATGCGACATCGGGAGCCCGCCCTCGCCGCGCATGATCTGGTAGCCGTAGAGGACCTCGTTGTCGGTCGCCGCCTTCCAGCGGAGGAGCACGCGACCGTCTTTGTACTCGGCGGTGAGCTCGGGGCCGCTCACGGCCCACGCCGGCGGGATCGTGTCGCTGCTCTCCGGAGCCTGGCCGGCCTTCTTCGGCCAAAGCGTGCAGTCTACACGTCTAAAATTCTCGTCCAGCGCCTTGCAGACGTTGCCGTAGACGCAGCGCACGACGGCTTCTTGGCGGCCGCTCTGCCACTTCTTGGGGAGATCCGGATCCGCCAAGAGCGCGCGCGCCATTCCGATCATGTCGCCTTGGCCACGCGCCAGCACCTGCTCGGCGAGCTCGAGGGAGCCAATTTTTCCCGCGGCGACGATGGGCGTCGTGAGGCCTGCGGCTCGCACGGTCCCGCGGACGGCCTCGGGGATGTAGAGGTTCGCGCCGTCCGGGTAGTTCGAGCCCGGCATGCAGCGATCGCCCGAATAGCCGGTGTACGGATAGAGCGGCTCGCCGGGAATGGCGCGCGCGTCCTCGAATTTTCCGCCTGCCGAGAGCGAGATGTAGTCGGCCCCTTCGCGCGCGAGGCGCACCGCGATCGGCCCCGCTTCGACCGGCGTGTACCCGTTGCGGATGCACTCCTCGCCGAGGAAGCGCACGCCGATCGGAAAGTCCTCGCCGACCGCCGCGCGCACGCGCTGCATGACGCGAACCGGGAGGCGCAGCCGGTTCTCGAGCGTTCCGCCGTAGGCGTCGCGCCGAGGGTTCAGGCGCGAGAGGAACGACGACAGCGTGTAGGCGTGCGCCATGTGGAGCTCGACGCCGTCGAAGCCGCACTCGCGCGCACGCACGGCCGCGGCCCCGTACGCGTCGACGATGTCGTCGATGTCCTTCGGCGAGAGCATGTCGACGGTCTGCCGCCAGCCCGAGCGCGAGATCTTGAGGAAGTGGATGATCTGCGGAAACACCTTGCCGGGCCCTGCGTCGTGGCATCGCGCGGCGAGATCGGCGAGGCCTGGCTTGAACTCGTCGGAGCAGATGCGGAGCAGCGGGCCGCTCTTCGACTGGTGCACCGCCATCGCCTCGACCACGATGAGGCCGGAGCCGCCCTTCGTGAACCGGACGTAGCGCGCGCGAATGTCGTCGTTCACGACGCCGTCCTCGCCGGAGAGGCGCGTGACCATCGCAGGCAGGACGATGCGGTTCGGCAGCGTCGCCGAGCGCAGCGTCAGCGGAGTGAACAAGGTGCTCGCGGAGCTCATGGTGCGCTCGCCTCGTGGCGTTTGACGACGCTCGACCCGACCAACACCTTGAGGACGTCGGTCGCGCCCTCGTAAATCCGGAGCGGCCGCACCTCGCGGTAAAGCTCCTCGACCTTGCTGCCGGAGACGACGCCGGCGCCCCCGTGCAGCTGCACCGCGCGATCGATCACGCGCTGGGCTACCTCGGTGGCGTGCATCTTGGCCATCGCGACGTCGCTGCCCACGTCTTTTTTCCCGAGGTCCTTGGCGCGCGCGACGCTCGCGACGAGGAGGCGCGCGGAGACGAGCTCGGTGGCCATCTCGGCGATGGCGGCTTGGACGAGCTGGAGGTCCGAGAGCTTCTGCCCGAACTGCTTGCGCGTCGTCGTGTGACGGAGCGCCTCGTCGAGCGCGCGCCACGCCATGCCGAGCGCCGCGGCGCCGACGCTGGTGCGAAAAATTTCGAGCGTGCCGAGCGCGAGACGCAGGCCTTGGCCGACCTCGCCCAGGAGCGCGTCACCCGGGACGCGGACGCCGTGCATCAAGAGGCGACCGAGCGGGTGCTGGCCGGACAATGGGATGGTGACGAGCTCGAGCCCCGTCGCCTGCGCGTGCACGAGGAACGCGCTGATGCCTTTGCGACCCGCGGCGGGATCGGCGTTCGCGAAGACCACGAAGTGGTGCGCGATGCCGACGTTCGAGATGAACGTCTTCTCGCCGTCGAGGATCCACCCGTCGCCGTCGCGCTTCGCGGTGGCCTTCAGCGACGCCACGTCGCTCCCCGCCTCCGGCTCGGTCAGAGCGAATCCGCCGATTTTTTCGCCGGTCACCATCTTGTCGACGAGCTCACGACGGCCGGTCACCAAGAGCGGATTGGCGGCGAGGCCCTGCACCGCGAAGACCGCGTCGGCGAGCGGCGAGTGGTACGCCAGGATTTCACGCACGGTGCAGAGCGCGCGGACGTCGATCTGCCCTTCCTTCAGACCGAGCGCGTTCGGGAGCAGGTACTTGAAGAGCCCAAGATCGGCCATGCGCCGGCCGACGCGCGCGGCCTCGTGGAGCGCTTCGTCGCCTGGGCGCACGAGCTTCTCTTCGAGCTGCGCCGACAGGAGTCGATGCGCGTCCTCGTACAGCGGGCCGGCGTCATCCCACGGAGAGGCTTTGAACGCGCGAGAGATGCTCACGGCTTGTCCTTGAAATCGAGCGACGCGCCGGCGAAGCGAATCGGCGCCTTTTTCTGCCACGCCTCGAACGAGGTACGAAAATCCGGGTGCTGCATGCAAATCGCCTGCGCTTGGGCCTCGGCCTCGAGCGCTTGCTCGAGCGTCATCGACACCTCGCTCTCGAGCATCTGTTTGGTCATCGCGTGCGCGAAGGCGGGGCCCGACGCGAGGCGCTCGGCGAGCTTCAGCGCGCGCGGCAGGCACTCGGCCGCCGGCGTCACCTCGTGCACGAGCCCGATCGCGAGCGCGCGGTCGGCCTTCACGATGTCGCCGAGAAAGAGGAGCTCGGTGGCGTGCCCGAGCCCCACCACGCGCGGGAGCAAGTACGCCGCGCCCATGTCGGCGCCGCACAGGCCCACCTTGGGAAAAATGAACCCGAACTTCGCCGCGTCGCTCGCGATGCGAAAATCGCAGGCCAGCGCGATCACGGCGCCCGCGCCGACGCACACGCCGTTCACGGCCGCGACGACCGGTCGTCGGACCTTACGGATCGCCCCGATGAGCTGTCCGGTGACGCGCGTGAACGCCACGAGCCCCTTCATGTCGCGCGCGAAGAGCTCTCCGATGATGTCGTCGACGTCCCCTCCCGAGCAGAACGCGCGCCCCTCGCCGGTGAGGACGATCGCGCGGACCTCGTCGTGGCCGTCGATCTCGAGGAGGACGTCGCGAAGCTCTTGGTAAATTTCGAAGGTGAGCGAGTTGAGGCGCTCGGGCCGCGCGAGGGTGATCTGCGCGACGCCGGCCTCGGACACCGCGTACCGAAACCCCTTCGGCGCGATCTCCTTCACGGCGTCTCCTTGCCTGCCGGGCTGGTGGGACCGCCGATGAGCTTGTTCGCGAGCGAGTCGCGCAGCTTGCCGAGGAGGCGCCGCAGCTCACGCTTGTCCGCGGGATCGAGCTCCTCGAACAGCGCGCCGATCTCCTCGGCGTGCTTGGGCAAGAGCCCTACGATGAGCTCGCGCCCCTTCGGCGTCAGGTACACGCGCGAGAGGCGGCGGTCGCGCGGATCGGCGCGGCGCTCGACGACCCCGTCACGCTCGGCGCGATCGACGAGTCCGGTGAGATTGCCGGCGGTCACCAGCATGCGACGGCTCAGCGCCGCGAGCGTCTGCCCGTCCTCCCGCTCGAGGTTCGCGAGGAGATCGAAGCGCGGCATCGTCGTCGCGTCGGCGAGCTTCCGCCGCACCTCTCCGAGCACCAGGTTGTGGCTCTCGAGGAGGCGCACCCAGAGGCTCACGTTGGCGCGCGGGAGCGACTCGGCGTTCGCCGTGGTCTTCACGACGCCGGACTCAGGCTGCTGCGCCTTCGCGCCGGTCGTGGCCGCGGACAGGTGGCTCGAGCTGGTGGTCATGATGGTGCGCTCCTCACTTCACTTTTGATCAGGGAGCATGGCGACCCCCTCGATCTCGACGAGCGCGCCCGGCTCGAGCAGGCCCGCCACCTTCACGAGGCTCATCGCCGGGTAGTGCTTGCCCATGCGCCCGCGCCAGCCCTCTCCGATCGCGCGCTGCGCGGCGCGGTACGCCTCGAGGTCGGTCACGAAGGCGAGCAGCTTCACGATGTGCTCCGTCCCGCCGCCCGCCTCGCGCACCACCGCGATGACGTTGTCAAGCGCCGTGAGAAACTGGGTCGCGAAATCGCTCGTCACGATCCGCGCGTCTTTGTCCCACGCGATCTGCCCGGAGATGTGCAGCGTCCGGCCGCTGGAGATGATGCCGTTCGCGTAGCCGCGCGGCTTGGGGAAGTGCGAGGGGGTCACCACGTTGGTCATTTCGTCACCTGGCCCCCGTCGATGGGGATGGCTTGTCCGTTGATCGATGAAGCGAGGTCGCCCGTGAGCATCAGAACGGCGTGGGCGACCTCGTCGGGCGTGACGAGGCGGCCTTGAGGGGACATGTCGGCGAGGACCTTCTTGGCGTCGGCCTCGCTGCGGTGGGTCTTGGCGGCGATGACGTTCGCGGCGCGATCGCTCATCTCGGTGTCGCAGAAGCCGGGGCATACGGCGTTGACGGTCACGCCGGTCTTCGCGAGCTCGAGGGCGAGCGCGCGCGTGAGGCCGACCACCGCGTGCTTCGAGGCGCAGTACGCGCTGGTGTACGCGTAGCCGGTCAGCCCGGCGTTGGAGGCCACGTTCACGATGCGTCCCCAGCGGGCCTTCACCATGTCCGGCACGACGAGCCTCGCGACGCGGAAGGCGGCCGTGGCGTTCACGGCCATCGTCCGCTCCCATACCTCGTCGGTGGTCTTCGCGAGGGGCGCGCTCTCCGCGATACCTGCATTATGCACGCAAATCGCGATCGGGCCTTGCGCCTCGCGCACCTCAGCGAGCGCCGCCGCGAGGGCCGCGCCGTCGGTGACATCGCACGGCACCGCGAGCCCGCCGATCTCCTTCGCCACCCGCGCGAGCGCGTCGCGATCGCGCCCGAGGACGGCGACCTTCGCGCCGGTCCCGGCGAGGCGCCGCGCGATCGCCGCGCCGAGCCCCTTGCCGCCGCCGGTCACGACGGCGCTCCTGCCGGCGGCGGGATTCATCATGGCGCGATTATCTAGACGTAAAGCAATTCGCCGACAAGCCGTCCGTGCCGAGAAAGACGAATCTTTCCCGATTCCGAGAGGTTGCGACGCAAGTTTCGTCCGCCAGCGCGCGATTCCGTTGGGGCTGATTTGGTTGCGAACGCGAACGACGGGCGTTTCAGGCCCCCGCCCGGCGGAGGCGATCGGCGATCGCCCACCATCGCAGGTCCTCGGGGACGTCCTCGATCACGACGATGACGCAGCCGGCGTCGTCGAGCGCGTGGAGCGTCGCGAAGAGGTCGCGACCGTACCGTTCCGGATCGTCTGGGAGCGATCGCGCGATCACTCCGCGCGCGGGTTCGAGCGGCGCCCCGCACAGGACGAGGCCCACCGCGCCGGCGGTCGACGTGGCCTCTTGCTCGGCGCGCGCGCCAGCGGCCGCTCGACCCGCAACGAGGACCACGCGCGCGCGCGGCGCATAGTGTCGAGCGTCCATCCCGGGTGATGCGTGCGTTCCCTCTCCCGCGACGACGCCGGCGTCGTAGACGACCTCGGGCACGACGACGCGGAGGCGCGCGAGATCGAACGCGCCGGGGCGGAGGACGCGCGGCGGATCCGCGCACAGATCGAGGACCGTCGACTCGATGCCCGCCGCGCACGGGCCGCCGTCGAGGACGAGATCCACCGCGTCGCCGAGCGATTTGACGACGTGCGCGGCGGTGGTCGGTGAGAGCGTCTGGTACCGATTTGCGCTCGGCGCGGCGAGCGGCTCACCAAGGGCGCGGAGGAGCGCGAGCGCGACGGCGTGCGCGGGCGCGCGAACCGCCACTGAGTCTCCTCCGCCCGTCACCGCGGCGGGAACCTTCGAGCCGCGCGGAACGACGAGCGTGAGCGGCCCGGGCCAGAACGCGCGTGCGAGGCGCGACGCCCGCTCGCTCCACTCCCGTGCGATCGCGCGCGCTCCTTCTTCTCCCTCGACGTGCGCGATGAGCGGATGCCCCGAAGGGCGCCCCTTCGCCGCAAACACCTTGGCGACCGCCGCAGGATCGAGCGCGCGGGCGCCGAGGCCGTACACCGTCTCGGTCGGAAACGCGACGAGCCCGCCTGCGCGCAGCACGGCGACCGCGTCGGCGAGCGCGCCGGGATCGGGCCGCTCCGGATCGACCTGCCGAACGCGCATCCCTCAACGGATAGCACGCCGATCCCGCATGAAACGCGGCGACGGGCGGGACAAAAGAAAAACGGACCGGAGCCTCGCGGCGCCGATCCGTTCGTCCTGTCTTCCGAGAAGGTTACTTGATGGCCTTGAGGAAGTTCTCGCCGTCCGGCGCGCCAAGACCGGTAACGTTGTCGTAGCCGACCGCGGTCTGGATCGCCTGGCCGGCGAAGTCGATCGTCGCGACGATGTTGCCCTGCGACGAGGGCAGAATGAGGGCCTGGGGCGTCGCGTTCGGGACGATGTCACGGAACGCCTTGGCGCGGGCCTTGTAGAGGCGCGGGTTCGCGAACCCGAGCTTCTTGTGCGAGTGCTGCTCCGCGAGCGCCATCGTGGCGGCGAAGAGCGGGCACGCGAGGCTGGTGCCGCCGGTGGGGCCCTCACCGTAGGTGCCGTTCGACGTCATGCCGATGATGAAGCCGGTGAGCGGGTCGCCGAGCATGCCGACGTCGGGGACGACGCGGGCAGGTGCGCCCGGGATGTTGGCGAGGGCGTCGGGAACGACACCCTTCTGGTACGCCGGCTGGTCGTACACGAAGCTCGTGCCGCCGCCGCCGCCGAAGGCGAAGAAGCCGGGCGCGGGCGGATCCCAGAACGGCGGGGCGGGCGGGCCTGCATCGGCGCCGCCGTCACCCGCCGGAGCCGGCGCGGGGAAGGTCAGGAAGCTCGCGGTGGTCTCCCACCCGGCCTCGAACACGCGCTCGCCGCGCTGCCCGAGAGCGAGCGACGTGCCGCCGACCGCCGTGACGCCGGGGAGCGACGCCGGGAAGTCCGCCGACACGAAGCCGAGGCGACCCGACTCGTCTCCACTGTCGCCCGAGGCGAAGTAGATGCCGACGCCCTTGAGCGCCGCGTGCTTGACCGCCGCGTTCCACACCACGAAGTCGTTGCCCTGTCCCTCGGGCGAGCCGTACGAGTTCGAGATGATCGAGGCGAGGTTCCCGTCGGCGATCAGGTTGATCGCGGCGACGAGGTCCATGTCCGTCGGGCTCTGCGCGCCGACGTAGACGATGGTCGCACCCGGCGCCATCGCGTGAACGGCCTCGACGTCGAGGCTCTGCTCGCCGTACCAACCCGGGTCCGGCGGCTGCGGCGTGCCCGGCGCCATCTGCGCGCTGAACTGCGAGTCGAGAAGCGGGTAATCCGGATCGTGCTGCGCGGCGTAGGTCTGCGCGTCCGCGAGGAGCGTCGGCGAGAGATAGGCGTCGACGATGGCGACCTTCACGCCCTTGCCGTCGTTGCCGCTGCGAACCGCGTTGCTGAAGCCGTAGGCTGCGCGGAGCTGCGCGGGGCCGTAACCGCAGGGGATCACGGGGAGCGCCGCCGGGTAGCTGCCGAACTGCGGATCGGTCGTGTCGACCGCCGCACCCCACCACTCGGCGCAGCTCGGGAGGACGCTGCTGCTCGACGCCGCCGGGTTCTTGCTGAGGAGCTTGGGGATGTCCGCGCGCTTGATGCCGCCGCGGGAGACGCCACGCGGCTTGTACGCCGCCGACTTCGCGAGGCCGAGCGTGCCGGAGATCTTCGCGGCGACCGCGCGGGGAACGCGCGCGTTGCCGACCGGCGCGTGCCGGATGTCACCGTCGACGTCGTAGTTCGCGAGCTTCGTCGCAAACGCCTTCGAGACCTGCGCGTGCGTGCCGCTGGCCGAGACGAAGAGGTTGTTGCCGGGGACGAAATTGACGGTCAGGCCGTGGTGCTCGAGGTGCTTGGTGACCGTCGCAACGTCCTCCGCGGTCGGCGCGTACTTCGCCGCGAACTGCTCATTGGTGAGGTACTGGCCGAACGTCGCGCTGTCCGGATCGCTGATCGCCGCGATCTCCGCCTCCGCCGCCGCCTCGTTACGGAGCTTCAGGTGCACTTGCACGCTGAGGACCTCGTTGTCGCCGAGGTGCTCACGCTCACGGGCCGCCGTCGCCCAAGCCGGACGGCCTTGCGTCGCAGGGGCCCACGTCGAGAGATCGTCTTCCGAGGAATCGGTGTTGTCGCTGTGGCCCTTCGAGGAGCACGCGACGAACGAGAGGCTGGAAAGGAGAACGAGCGGCAGAAGCGACACGCGGCGATTGAACATAATCAGGGACCTCCCCTACAAACTTTTGAATTGAGGGCGAATTTTGGCAAAAACTGAGCAGAAATGGAGTGCCCGCTGCGGCGGACAGATCTAGAGCGAACGCGACCAAAGCCCCCGGCGGACGATGCTGCAGGTGTCCCGGAACCAGGGTGGGAACGTGTATGGCCGTGTCATCAACGGCGCGACCTGGTGTGTAAGATCCAGGGTCATTCGTCAACCAACTTTCTGCACGCATCGGGTCGATTTCGCCCCGCCTCACTGGATTCCAGCGAGGCATGGCTGAGCCCTGGTCATCCAGCTACCGGGGATGCTTTGGTGGGGCGCGCGGGCGCTTGTTCTTGCAACCGCTAGGAAGCCCACCTTAATCTCCCGCGCATGACGCGTCGCTCTCCGCTCCTCACAGCCGGACTCGCTTGCCTGTTCCTCGTCGCGTGCGGTTCGAAGAAGCCGCCGATGCCCGACGTGCCGCCCCCGCCTGCGCCGCCGGACGTTCCTGGCCTCGACGCGGGAGCGCCCGACATGTCCGCCGCGGCAGATGCAGGTCCCGCGACGCCCGAGCCTCCGGCCACTCCACCGCCGCCGAAGTACACTTCGAAGAAGATCACGCAGAAGCAGGATCCCGCGTGGGCCCTCTGCCACTCGGGCTTCCAGGTCAAATCCAAGGATGTGCTCGCCGAGGTCCAGAAGGCCGGCAAGGGCTGCGCGGACACGACGAAGATGAAGCCGGTCGGCCCGCCCACGAAGGCCACTCAAGCGGACAAGAACCCGCCGCAGCAGATCAAGCTCAAGGCCGCCGCAGGCAAGTGCTACCGCGCGTATGCGATCGCCGACACCGGCATCAAAGATCTCGATCTCCTCCTCAAGGACTCGGCCGGCGAAATCGGCGCGGAGGACAGCACCGACGATCCGAGCCCGGTCCTCCTCGAGGACGGCGCGTTCTGCTTCAAGGAAGCCGACAACGCGGTCATCGTCGTCAGCGTCGGCGAGGGCAAGGGAACCTACGCCGTCCAGATCTGGAGCGACTAGGCGAGCCCGAGGTGCCGGCGCTCGATCCGTCGACGTTCGGCCTCGGCCAGCCGTGCTTCGGCTGCAGCCAAGATCACCCAATCGGATTTCGTCTGCGCTTCGATCGCGAAGGCGACGAGGTGGTGACGTCGTTCGTTCCGGGCGATCGCTACCAAGGCCCGCCGGGCATCATGCACGGCGGCCTCGTGACTACGCTCGTCGACGAGATCGGCGCGTGGGCGGTGATCGGTCTGCTCGAGAAATTCGGCTTCACCGCGCAGGTGCAGGTGAAGCTGAAGCGCCCCGTCCGGATCGGCGTCGCCGTGGAGGGGCGCGGGCGGATCGCCCGAGAAACGAGCCGGATTGTGCACGCCGGCGTGACACTCACGCAAGAGGGCGTGACGGTGTGCACCGGCGAGATCTCGTTCGTGCTGATGGATCAGGGCGGCGCGGAGCGGATGCTCGGCGCGCCGCTGCCGGAGGCCTGGCGCAAGTTCTGTCGCTGACGGAGGCGAACGCGCATCGGCATCCCCGAGCGCGGCCTCAAGGTGGCGCTGACCTCGGGCACCTCGTCAACGAGGGCCTCGAAGCGGGCGTGGCGGAGGAGCGACGCGAGGACGAGCTGCCCTTCGATCGTCGCGAACGCCATGCCGATGCACGTGCGCGGCCCCGCGCCGAACGGAAGCCACGAGTAGCGTGGGCGCTTGGCCTCCGCCTCCGGCGTGAAGCGGTCCGGATCGAAGCGCTCGGGATCGGGCCAGAGGTCGGGGCTGCGATGGAGCGCCCACGGACACACGATCGCGACCGTTCCGCTCGGCAGCGCGCACCCGTCGAGCGTTGCGGGCGCGTGCGTTTGCCGCGCGAACATCGGGACCGCCGGGTAGAGGCGCAGCGCCTCCTTGAAGACGCGCAGCGTGAGGGGCAGGCGCTCGACGTCGGCGAACGACGGCTCGCCGGGGAGCGCGTCGATCTCGCGCTCGACCGCGGAGTAGATCTCGGGGTTCTTGGTGAGGCAGTAGATCGCCCACGCGAGCGCCGTGGCGGTCGTCTCGTGCCCCGCCACGAACAACGTGAGGATCTCGTCCCGAACCTGGCGGTCGCTCATCTTCGCGCCGTCCTCGTCCTTCGCGCGAAGGAGCCGCGCGAGGAGATCGTCCCGCTCGAGATCGCCGCGCCGCGCGTCGATCATCTTCTGCACCTGCGCGTCGAGTGTCGCGATCGCCGCGCGAAGGCGACGCCCCTCCGCGCCAGGGAAGACGACCGGTGACTGCAGCCGCTGCGCGATCTCGGCGAGGCGCGCGGAGGAGGCTCCCTTCGTGCGGCGCATCGCCCCGAGGGCGACCCTGCGTGCCATGAGGTGCATCACCGCGAGCCCGCTCGGAGCATTCGCGGCGGTCCACGAGAGCGCCACGGTGAGCGCATCGCCGATGGCGTCCGCCTCGCTGAACGTGTCGGCGTCGAAGAGCGTCTTGCCGGCCACGTTCATCGTGATCCGCGTGGTCTCCTTCGCGAGCTGCAGCGTCTGCCCGTCCTTCCACTCCGCGAGACCGCGCGCAGCGCAGGCCACCATGTCCCTGGCGTAGCGCTCCATCTGGCCCGCGTGGAACAGGGGCGCCATGAGCTTGCGCTGACGGCGCCATAGGTCTCCGTTGCTCGTGAAGAGCCCCTCGCCCGCGAGCGGGTAAAGGGCGAAGCGCATGACCTCCGTCTTCTCGAAGGCGCGCGCACGCTCGACGAGGAGCTCGTGCAGCACCTCGGGATGGTTCACGACCACCGCGCGGCGGCCGAACGTGTCGAGGCGCGACATGCGACCAACCTCGTCGGCGAGACGCCGGAGGAATCCCATGCGATCGACGCGCATCGCGCGCATGTGTCCGAGCAGCGGCTCGGCGCCGCTCACCTCCGGCAGATCCTCGAAGCGCATGCCCGAAACCGTACCTTATTCGTGGCGAAGCGCTTCGATCGGATCGAGCCGTGACGCGCGACGCGCCGGAAAGAACCCGAAGGCAATGCCGGTGAGCGCGCTCGTCATGACCGACACGGTGAGCGCCACTGGCGAGAGCGCCATCGGCCAGTCGAGGAGCTTGGCGAGCGCGCTGATCGTCCCGATCCCGATCGCCGCGCCGATGACGCCGCCCATCACCGCGAGCACGACAGCCTCGACGAGGAACTGGGTGCGGATGTCCGCCTCGCGCGCGCCGATGGCCATGCGGATGCCGATCTCGCGCGTGCGCTCAGTGACCGACACCAGCATGATGTTCATGACGCCGATGCCGCCGACCACGAGGCTGATCCCCGCGATGAAGATGAGGAGCACCGTGAGCAGGTTGTAGATGACCGACTGCATTTCCTGGAACTCCTTCTGAGTCTGGATGCGGAAGTCGGCGGGAGTGTCCTGCGCGATGCGGTGGCGCTGGCGCAGAATCGAATCGACCTGCGCCACGGCGCGATCCGTGGTCTCGGCGCTCGTCGCGCTCATCATGAGGACGCCGGCGAAACCTGGCGGCGTCCTCATGACGCGCGCGCGCATGCTGCCAATGGGCATCAGCACCATGTCGTCCTGATCGCCGCCGAACGGGGCCTCGCCCTTCGTCTCGAGCACGCCGATGATGCGGTAGGGATACCGACCGATGCGCACCGTGCGACCGATCGGGTCCTGATCGCCGAAGAGATTCTTCTTCACGGTGGACCCGACCAGGCACACCTTGGTCTTCAGGGTCTCGTCGGCCTCGGTCCATTTGTCGCCGCGGACGACCTTCCAATTTCGGACGGTGAAAAATGCGGTGGTCGAGCCGACGACGCTCGTCGAGACGTTCTTTTCGGCGTTCACCACCTGTGCGCGCGCACGGAGCGCAGGCGCCACAGCCGCGACGCTCACCGCCTCACGCACGATCGCGCGTCCATCATCCTCGGTGAGACGGTTGCCAGTGCCCTGCCCGCCGCGGGCGCCCGACACCTGCGCGCGCTCGGGGAAGACGATGACGACGTTGGAGCCGATCGACTGGATCTGCGAGGCGACGCTGTCGCGCGCGCCGGAACCGAGCGCGGTCACGATCACGACCGCCGCGACGCCGATGAGGATGCCGAGGACGGTGAGCCCCGCGCGGAGCAGGTTGCGCGTGATGGCCCGGAAGGCCATGAGGATGGCGCGGATCACTCGACCCTCAACGCTTCGATGGGATCGAGCGACGCCGCGCGACGCGCCGGCAAAAAGCCGAAGACGATGCCAATGACGACGCTGGTGAGCACCGCGACGGCGATCGCGGGACCTGTCGGCGTCACCGGCCAATCGAGCGCGCGGCCGATGCCGAGGACCGTACCGACGCCGATGATCATGCCGAAAATCCCGCCGATCATCGAGAGCACCACCGCCTCCACCAGGAACTGCGTGAGGATGTCCCGGCTTCGTGCGCCGATCGACATGCGGATGCCGATCTCGCGCGTCCGCTCGGCGACCGACACCAGCATGATGTTCATGACGCCGATGCCGCCGACGAGCAGGCTCACCGCCGCCACGCTGAGGAGGAGGAGCGAGAGCGCCGTGGTGATCCCTTCGGTCGTCTTCCGGAACTCGGCCTGCGAGTTCACCGTGAAATCGGAGTCGCGATCGGCGGCGATGCGGTGACGCTGGCGCAGGATCGACGTGATCTGATCGGCCGCCCGGTTCGTGGTCTCGTCACTCGTCGAGCTCGCGATCAGCATGTCGGCGCGACCAGGCGCCGTGAACATGACGCGCCCGCGAAACGAGCCGATCGGCATGATGAGGCGATCGTCCTGATCTTCTCCGAACGGCGACGTGCCGCGAGGTCCGAGGACGCCGATCACTTTGAAGGGGTAGCGACCGATACGAACCGTCCTGCCGATCGGATCGGAGGCCCCGAAGAGCTTGTCGGCGACCGTCATCCCCAGCAGGAGGACTTTGCTCTTGATGAGCTCGTCCGACTCGCTCCAGAGATCGCCCTTCGCGACCTTGAATTTCCGAATCTCGAAGTAGTCGATGGTGGTGCCGATGAGCGTCGTCGAGACGTTCTGGTCGGCGTAGACCACCTGACCGAACGACGCGATGAACGGGGCAACCTTCGCCACGCTGACCGCCTCGCGCGCGATCGCGCGGCCATCGTTCTCGGTCAGGCGGCCGATCGCCTTGCTCCGCGCGCCGCTCGTCTGCGTCGGCTGCGGGTTCACGAAGAGCATGTTCGAGCCGAAGCTGTCGATCTGTCCGACCACGAGCTGCGACGCGCCACCGGCGAGCGCCGTCACCATCACGACCGCGCTCACGCCGATCAAGATCCCGAGGACGGTCAGCGCGGCGCGCGTCTTGTTGCGCGCGATCGCGCCGAGGGCGAGCCGGATCGCGGTGTAGAGGAGCGCGATCACGTCACTTCCTCGGCCCGAGGAGCGACAGGAGGAGGAAACGCAGGAGCGCGAGTGCGGCGAGGGCGAGCACGAACACGGCGCCCGCCGCAGCGACGCCGCTGGCACTCAGGCCCTCGAGGCGCGACGCGATCGGGAGCGGCACGCGGTAGAGGAGGAACGGCGCCACCACGAGCGCGGTCGCGATCGTGTACCCGATCGCCATGCGCGCGCGCTGATCGCCCGTCAGCGGTCGCCCGAGCTTGCTCCTCCCAACCCGCGCCGCCAGCAGCGACTCGCCGAGCGCCGCCGCGAGGACGATGACCCACGCGACCTTCGCCTCGAGGACGACGGCATTGTAGAGGAGCCCGACCAAGGCGCCGAGGATGGAGCCGCCCAACATCGCGCCGTAGACGGCGAACGGAACCGGACCGCCGCGACGCATCCGGGCGGCAAGCACGGGGTCCTCGTCGTCGTCTTCGGCGCCTTGACTGGGGCCATCTTGCGGCGTGGGCAGGTCGGCGAGCGCGGCCGCGGCGTCGAGCGGTTTCTCCTGCGTGATGTCGGTGAGCACGCGGCCGTCGCGGAACGTGATGACGCGCGACGCGCACGCGGCGATGTCGCGCTCGTGGGTGACCAGCACGATCGTGATGCGGTCCTTGCGATTGAGCTCCTGGAGGAGCGCGAGGACCTCGAGGCTGGTGCGGGTGTCCAAGTTGCCGGTCGGCTCGTCGGCGAGGAGCAGCGGCGGATCGGTGACGAGCGCGCGGGCAATGGCCACGCGCTGCTGCTGCCCGCCGGAGAGTTGGTTGGGTGTATGATGCACGCGATCTTGGAGACCGACTTGTGCAAGCGACGCCAGCGCGCGCTTCCGGCGATCGGCGGCCGGTACGCCGCGGTACTGGAGCGGCAGCTCGACGTTCTCGAGCGCCGTCGTGCGCGGGAGCAGGTTGAATCCCTGGAAAATGAAGCCAATGAGGCGATTTCGGACGATGGCGCGCCCGTCGTTCGTACGCGCGCCGACGTCGAGGCCGGCGAGTGAGTAGGTGCCGTGGGTCGGCCGATCGAGGCAGCCGAGGATGTTCATCAGCGTCGACTTCCCGCTGCCGCTCGTGCCGACGACGGCCACGAACTCGCCCTGCCGGATTTCGATGTCGACCTCGCGCAGCGCGCGCACGACGCCGGCCGCCGAGACGTAGTCCTTGGCGACGCTCTTGATCTCGATCAAGACCTCGGGATCGCCGCGCCCATGCGCCGTCGGGAGGACCTCCGCGGCGGCCATTACTTCCCCTTCTTCTTCTTGTCGTCGGTCTCGTTCTCGTCGGTGACGATCTTCGCGCCCGCGGCCACCGGGCCCGGGAGGAGCTCGGTGAAGACACCGTCGGTGATGCCGACGCCGATGAGCTTCTGCTCGTCCTTCTCTTCGCCAGGCTTCTCGCTCGTGATGACCCAGATACGCCCCTGCCCCTTCGCGAGCGGCGGCTCGGGGGTCTGGAGGACCGGCTTGCCATCGGGCCCGAGCGGCGGGCTCGGCTTGTAGCGAAGCGACGCGTTGGGAATTCGAAGCGCGCCCTTCACCTCGCGCGTCTTGATGGTCACGGTCGCGGTCATGCCGGGGCGCAGCTTCTCATCGGGGTTCTGCACCTCGATGACCGCCGAGTAGGTGACGACGCCCTGCACGTTGTTGGGGCTGAAGCGGACTTGCTGGACGACGCCGTGGAACGCCTCGCCCGGGAACGCGTCGACGACGGCGTCGGCCTCCATGCCGTCCTTGAGCTTGCCGACGTCTGCCTCGTCGACGTCGGCGAGGACGCGCATCTTCTTCAAGTCCTGCGCGATGACGAACAGGACCGGCGCCTGGAAGCTCGCGACGACGGTGGCGCCCGGATCGATGCTGCGCGTGACGACGACGCCGTCGACCGGGGCGTAGATCTTCGTGTAGCCGAGGTTCGTCGTCATCTGGTTCAGCTGCGCCTGCTGCGCGCCGATGCTGGCATGCGCGCTGTTCACGGCGGCGCTCGACGCGTCGAACGTGGCGCTCGCGGCGTCGTGTTGCGCCTTCGCGCCGTCGTAGGCCCCCTTCGCGGCGTCGAGATCCCCCTTGCTGGCGAGGTTCTGCTCGAAGAGGCGCTTGACGCGATCGTACTGCGCCTTCGTCGTGTCCATCTGCGCGCGCGCGGTCTCGACCTGCGCCTTCGCGGTCTGGCTCTGCGCGCGCGCTTGCTCGAGCTGCGCGCGCTGCGCCGCGACCTGCGACTGCTGCGAGGCCACCTGCGTGCCGTAAATCGAAGGATCGATCTCGGCGAGCACGTCCCCTTTGTGAACGAGCGTGTTGAAGTCGACGAGAACGCGCGTCACGCGTCCGTTGACCTGCGCGCCGACGTTGACTTGCAGGAGCGGCTGCACGGCGCCGGTGGCCTGCACCTTCTCCGCGATGTCCCCCACGGCGACCTGCGCGCTCACGAACTTCGCCGGCGGCGGCGGTTGGTGCTTCGCCCGCCACAACAGGCCCGCGCCGATCACGAGCGCGATGCCGCCCGCGATCATGCCGCGCCGCACCCAGCGGCGACCACCTTCTTCTGCTTGCAGCGCGCGACGGAGCTCTTCGGTCACTGCGGACGTATCGGCCATGCGGGTCTCCAGTAGAAAGCGGGTCGGCGCGTAGTCGTAGGGCGCCGGGGCGAAATTTCGATGCCCGAGACGATTGACGCGTCGCCAACGCGCTCCACCGGCAGCATCTTCCTCCTTTTTCAGGCGATCGGCGACCGTTTACGATTCATTACGAGGGGTTGCCCTATCCGAAAAACGCCCTCCGGAAGCCCGCGCGATCCAAGGTAACCCCCGGCTTAATTGTTAAAAGAGGCGTGCTTACGCTATCGTCCTGCCCGGAGTTGCTCCTCGCTGACTTCGAGGTCGTCTCGATCCCGGCGCAGATGCATCAAGGTGGAGGTGGAGGCGCTCTGTCCAGTAGAAGCGCGAACACCACCGGAAGGCCGATGGCAAAGCTGACCGATCGCGATCTGGTCGATCGCGCCAAGAGCGGAGACAACCTGGCCTTTGGCCAGCTGGTTCGACGCCATCAGCCGCGCATTCATCGCCTCGCGGTGCACATGTTGCGCGATCGGGCGGAGGCCGAGGACGTCACGCAAGAGACGTTCATCCGCGCCTACCAGGCGCTCGCCCGCTTCGACGGCAGGAGCGAGCCCTACACCTGGTTTTACCGGATCACGGTGAACCTCTCGCTCAACACGATCCGCGCGCGCAAGACCGCTCGGACGGGCGCGGACTCCGACGATCCCCGCCTCGACGCGCTCCTCAGCGAGAAGGGTAGCGGCCCCTCGAGCGATCCGCGAGGTCAAGCGTCGCGCAAAGAGCTCTACTTCACCCTTTGCGAGGGGATCGACAAGCTGAGCGAGACGCTGCGGACGACCCTCATTTTGGTCTGCATCGACGGCCGCTCGCACGAGGACGCGGCGCAAATCCTCGGCGCACCGGAGGGGACGATCGCGTGGCGCGTGCACGAGGCGCGGCGCAAACTGAGGGAGTTTCTGTCCGAACGGGGTTTCGACTTGGAAGAAGGGAGTTTGTGACGTGAGTGAGACGCGGAAAGACGCGAGCGATCGCGCGCTGCTCAAGACCCTCGGCGAGTGGCCGGAGCCCGCGATTTCTGCGGAAGATTGGGAGGCGCGCGCCAGCGAGGTGGACGCCAAGGTCGCGAACTCACCGACAAAAGCACACATCGGCACTGAAAATTTCTTGGATCCACCTCTTCCATCGACGCCCGAAGAAGGTCATAAGACGGCCGCTTCAACTGGGGTAGGCGTGGCTCCTTCGAGCCGAAGCGCCTCTGTCGGGCAGTCCCTGGAGGGAAAGATGGCAAGCAGCACGACGACGTCGACGCGCGAGAGGCGGAGCTTTCAGGATCTGGCCCGGATGGCGAACACGCCGCCGCCGCCCTCGGTTCGCTCCCAACCGGTCAGCTCGCCGCCCAGCGGTATCCTCCGCGCCGCAGAAGCGCACGCGAGCGACTCGGGCGTCGTCGATTTGAAGGCTGCCGCCGCGTCCGACCCGATGGCTTCGAGCCGCGCGCAGAGCACGCCGCTCGCGTCGCAGCCGCTGTTCGACGAGGAAGACCGCAACAGCCAGCCGCCGAGCTCGCTGCGCAATTCGCAAGCGCCGATGAGCGCGCCGGCCATCTCGAGCGCGGTCGCCTCCGCGGTGCTCTCGGGTCAGCCGGTCTCCGGCAAGGTCGCGAAGGGTGACAAGAACGATAAGAAGAAGAGCAGCGGGCTCCTCCTGATCGGCGGCGTGGCGGCGATCGCCGCGATGGCGGCGGGCGCGTTCTTCGTCGTGAAGGCGCAGCAGGCGAAGAGGGCGGCGCAGGCGGTGGCGATGATCGTCCCGGCGCCGGCCGATCCGAACGCCGAGGCTGCTCCTTTGGCGACGACCGCTCCGGCCGCAGCTCCGGTCGCGCTCGCGACGGCGACGCCGGCGGACGACACGAGCAAGACCGACGATCCGACCAAGGGTGCCGTCGGCGGTGGCGGCAAGGTGGCGACGGCCCCGAACGCGGCGCCCAAGAAGGCCGGCGGCGCACGCGTCGCGAAGGCCGACCCGACGGACAAGACCGACAAAATCGATCCGAAGCTCGTCGCGAAGGATCTTCCGCCCGCGCCCGGACCGACCGGTGCGCTCGCCGACGCGATCAAGCAGTCGGCCGCCGTGACCCCGGCGCCCACGCCGGCGTCTCAGGACACGACGCCCGCGGCTCCCGCGGCGACCGATCCGGCGATCGCCGCGGGCAGCGTCCCGCAGAAGCCCTCGCAGGGCGCGGTCACCGGCGCGATCGGCGCGGCCCTCCCCGCGGCGCGTGCGTGCCTCAAGCAGGACGAGCCCGTCTCACGCGCCGCGGTGACGTTCGGATCGAACGGCAGCGTGCAGAGCGTGATCGTCACCGGCAACGCCGCAGGCAAGCCGGCCGAGGGTTGCATCAAGGCGGCGCTCGGCAAGGCGAAGGTCCCTGCCTTCGCGATGCCGACCTACTCCGCGAACGTTACCGTCCGCCCCGCAAACTAAGACGTCGCCGAGCCTGATTCTCCGTCGAGAATCAGGCTCCGCGATCTCGTTTCCTGGTCTGGGGCTATCGGCTCAGCCGGAGTCGCTTGCGTCGGCCGCGCCGTCGTCGGCGTCCGCGCCTGTGTCGTTCGCGACTGCGTCCTTACCGGCGTCGCCTGCGTCGCCGCCGTCCTTCTTGCCGGCGTCCACGGGCGGAGGCGGAGGAGGAGTCGGCGGAGGCGGGGCCGGCGGCGGCAAGCTTGGCGTGCCGGACGAGGTGCCACTGCTGCCGCTCCCGGACGCGCCGGTGCTGCCGGACGACGACGACGACGTCGAGCTGTGCGTGCCGTTGGGCGCGACCGTGTCGTCGCCGTTGCACGCGGCGACGACTGCGATGGAAGCGACGACCGAAACAACGAAGACCGAACGAAAAGCGGACATCGGGACCTCCTCGGAACGCTCAGGGTAGCATCCACATCACGGTCGTGGTCACGGAGATCGACGCACGACCAGCCAAGTGAGGTTCGCGATGCCCGCACCGACGTCGGTGTCGATGGTACGGCCATCTGCCGAGACGTGCGCCTTCGCCGCGAGGCGCGCAGTGCCCGCGGTGGGCGGCATCGGGCGGTAGTCGTCGTCGAGCACGAAGAGATCGACCGCGCTCGACGGCGGAAGCGAAGCCGCGTTCGGCAGGTGCACGGCGAGCGGAAGAGACGACGCGGCGCCCGGAGGCGCGAGCGCGTAGAGGCCCACGACGCCGGTGAGCGCGCGCGCGAACTCCGGGGTGGCGTCCAGCGGTACGCGCGCGACACGGAGCTGGCGACCGCGGTCGCCGAGCGCGACGTCGCCGACGTCGAGTTGGAAGGTGGCACCTGCGGGCACGTCGAGCGTGAGATCGCCGCTCACGATCGTCGTGGCCGTCGCCGCGGCGTCCGGAAGCGCTGGCCCGGTCGATGGAAGCGCGGGCAGAATGATCGCCGCTCCGAGCGCGATCGCTCCTTTGTCGGCCGGCGGCACCTTCGAGTACACGTCGGCGAAGTCGGGGCGGCCGCTGACGTGGAGCGCATAATCGCTAGCGCGAAGCAGCGCGCCTATAGGGATCGAGAAGGTCCCGTCGTCGGCCCCTGCGGCGCCGTAGCACTCGCGCGAGCACATGGACACGACGGGCCGCCGCACAGGCGAGCCGGCGAGATCGATGACGCGACCGTCGACGTGGAGCACGCACGCGAGGTCCGACGCGTCCGCGACGGCGGCGCACGTCCCCGAGTCCGCCGGGGCCGACGTCGAGGCGCGCGATCCGTCGCACGACGCCGCCATCATCGCCGCGATCGCGACGAGAATCCCATGGGCGGGCGGCGCGCGCATCCTTCCGATCGTACCGCTCGCCGCGATCGCTCGCCCTCGGTGTTTACGCGACCGTGTAAGCGACGGAATCCTTGCGGCAATCGCCCTTCGCGCCTCTGATGGATCGCTGGGAGACGAACGCATGAAGAGGACGCACGCGGTGATCCTCACCGCATTGATGGGCGCAGCGGCGGTGTGCATGTACGCCACCGCGAGGCGCGCGATGGGGCCCGCGGCGCACGCGAACGAGCGCGCCACGACGCGGGCCCAGCGGTGGAGCGCCGGCAGCGACCACGTCTACGATCTCACCTGGTCGGGCGCGTCGCTGGTCCACTTGCCCGGCGCTCCGCATCCGATGGACGTCGACGTGCGGCTCGAGGCGACGCTCCTCGTCCGCGCGATCGGCGCGCGTGACGGCGTGTCCGAACTCGTCGTCTCCATGCCCGAGATCCGGACGTACGACGTGCGCATGCAGGGCAAGCCGATGTTCGACGACGCGACGGCGCCCGCCGAGAAGAGCGCGATCGTAGGCCAGGCAGCGCTCGTTCGCATGGACGAGCGAGGGCGAATCGTGAGCGTCGCGTTCGATCCGACGACGCCGCCTCGCGTTCGGCAGCTGCTCGAGCGCGTCGTGCAGGCGGTCCGCGTCAGCCTCCCCCCCGACGGTGCGGTGACGACCTGGGAAGCCGAAGAGACGACGCCGACCGGGACGTGCAAGGTGCGCTACCGGAGCGACGACGCGCGCACGCTCCTTCGCGAGCGCGTTGCCTACACCCACGTGACCGCGGTGCCTGCCGCGCCGGGTGAGCTGGACGACGCGCCGCAACACGTCGGCGGCGGCGCGACGATCGTGCTGGACACGGCGGGCGTGCTCGTCTCGATGCGCGACACCGAGCAGGTGACGATCGACACGGGTGACCTCCCCTATCGCTCGTCTTCGGAGCTCGAGCTGACGCGACGCGCGATCACGCCGAACGACGCGCGTCCGAGCGACGCCGCGCGCTTCACCGCCACCGCCGCTCCGCTCGCGATCGACGAGCAGAAGAGGGACGAGAGCCTCGTCGCCGACACGACGACCGCGTCGATCCAGGCCACCGTCCTCGACTACGCCCGCAGCCCCGATCTGAAGCGCGGCTTCATCGTCCGCGCGTCGGCGTACGGTCGACTTCACCCCGAGTCGACGCGCGCGCTGGTCGCGCTCTTCCAATCGACCCGCTCGAACGCGTCGCGCACGCTCGTGATGGATCTGCTCAGCGCGACCGGCGACGCGACGGCACAGGAGGCGATGGCAACGCTCATTGGCTCGAGCGAGGCGCGCGCCGACACGGAGGCGTTCGGGCATTTCGTGCAGCGCTTCATGCTCGTGAGGAAGCCGGCGCGCGCAACGGCCGCGGTCGTGCGAGATGTCTATGACGAGGCCAAGGCGCAAAAAAACGTCGAGCGCGCGCGCGCGTCGGCGGTCCCGCTCGGCGCGCTGGCGCGAAAGCTCCACGCGGTCGGCGACGGGCTCGGCGACGACATCCACGCGACGCTGCTCGCCGATCTCGCGGCAGCGACGGACGAGGACGACCAGATCGCCCTCTTGAAAGGGCTTGGAAACGGCGCGTTCGTGGGGGACGACGCGGTGATGGCGCCCTACGCCCGCAGCACCGGCGCGCACGTGCGCGATCAGGTCGCGTTCAGCCTGCGCAACATCGACAGCGACGTGACGCGCACGACGCTCTTCGAGCTGGCGCAAGATCGCATGGTCAGCGTCGCAGTCACCGCGATCCGCGCGCTCCGGATGCAGAGCCTGTCCGGTGACGACTGGGCGCGCCTTCGCGAGCTCGTCGCGTTCGACAAGACGCCGCACGCCGCGGACGGCGCGATCGTGTCGCTGCTCGGCACCGCCGCGTCGAACCCCGAGGACGAGGCGCACCCCATCCTCGTCGCCATCCTGGCGCGCACGCCGGCGAACAGCGACCTCCACGACGAGATCGAGGGGCTCCTCGCGCAAGAGCGAGAGCTCGAAAACGACCATCCGATACCGGCGCTCGCAGTGTCCCAGGAGACCCGATGACCAAGACGAAGACGATCGCGTGGATGGCCGGTATCGCGCTCGGCGCGTCGCTTTATGGCGTGGACAGCGCAGCGGCGCCCGGCGATCCCCCGCCGATCTCGCCGTGCAACGTGCCTCCGAGCGCGTCGGACTGCGGCAACCCCGACTACCACGCGCTCTGCGTCGCCAACCGCGGCACGTGCGACACGATGAACAAGCGCCTCGCGCTCGAGGAGCAGCGCCCGCGGGTCGGGGGAAAACCGCCGACGCCAAACAAGATCTACGGAACGCCCAAAGAGCCGGGCTTCGCCGACTCGAATCGTCACGAGAGCTACGGCATCCTGCCGGTGCCCTATACCCAGGACCCCTACCGTCAGCCCAAGAGCTGGAACGCGAAGATGAAGCGGCGGCCTCGCCTCGCGCCGCGCCCCAACACCCAGAACCGCTGGGCCGCGCAAGAGATGAAGGCGAAGACCGACGCGCTCGCGTGGACGCCGGGCGGCCTGCTCGCGACCTACCAGCGCCCTCACGCGGCCGGCGGCGACGACGTCGCGTCGTGCGAGGACTACGTCTACAAGGGGTTCCACGACGACGAGCGGTGGCTCGACGCGATCTACGGCTGCAAAGGGGACGCGCGCTGCGAGGTCAACGTGAGCCTCTTGCCCGCCTCGCCCGGCATCGCGCGCCGCGCGCTCCAGAACCCGCTCCTGCCGGCCTTCAAGGAGTTCATCCCCGACTACGACGGTCGTCTCGATTTCACCGGAAGAATGCCGAAAAACGCGTTCTACGCGGGCACTGGCGCGTTCCTCACGGCGTCGATCGTCACGGCTTTCGCGTCCGATCCGGCGAAGCAGGCGAGCGTGCAGGCGCTCTACAAGGCGATCCGTGACGAGCTCTCGACCTACGACATCGGGCAAGGCGGCAAGGGCAACGGCATCGGCCCCAAGGCGCAGGGCTTCGCCGACGAGTGGGACTTCCACGAGGTCCTCAACACGCGCACCGCGGCGATCACGCCCGGCGAGTTCGACGAGTACAAGCGGCGCAACGACGCGATGCTCGCCGCGATGGATCACTTCTACGACGTCGCCAAATGCGTCGCGCACCTGAACCCCCAGGACTGCACCGGGATCCCCAGCGCCGTCGGCCGCGTCTTCCCCGGGCAGGCGCAGATGTCCGACGGCGATCCGTTCGCCTCACGCGCGACGTTCGGCAACGTCGACCGGACCAACGCGACGGACATGCTCTCGTTCGTCAACGCGCACGCCGGCATGCTCGATGCGCTGAAGGCCGGCGCCAACATCGGCGGCGGCCTCGCCTTCCCCGGCCTCGCGAACCGCGGCGCCGTCACGCTCGGCTCGCCGCTGCTCCAAGCGGGCGCCGCCGCGCCGCCGAAGCTGAACGCGATGAGCGGCAAGGCCGGCCCACCTCCCACCACCGCCGGCGGCAACATCGTCGTGCGAAGCGGCACACGCCTCCAACAGCCGCAGTCGCCCAGCGTCGACAACGGACAGCTCGCGTACCTCGACATCAACTGGCGCGTCCACCCGCCCAAGATCGACACGTCCGTGCCGTACCCTCGTCTCCTCTGCGCGCCGCGCGCGTCGAACCGCAAGAGCACGCCGAAGACCGTGTGGGCCGCCTCCACTCCCGCAGCGCCCGAGGCCTTCGTCGGCGAGCTCGCGGCGTGCGAGACCGTCAACGTCCTCCTCGACGAGTGGGGGAAGAAGACCGCTGCCAATCGCGGACCGACCTGCTTCGACACCGCGAACTACGCGTGCGACTGGTCGCCGAACATGTTCGTGAAGCGCTGGGTGAACAACACGGTCGGCTACAACATGGCCGCCAAGGAGCGCGCGTACGCCGAGTGCCGCACCTGGCGCACGACGCTCTTCGCCGGGCGCATCCCCGCGCGCACGCCGGTCATGACCAAGTCCGTCATCGTTGCCGCCGAGGTGAAGCGCGGCAAGGACCTCGAGGGCCTGCCCATCAAACAGACCGACAACTTCGGCCAGGACAAGCGCAACAACGAGACATGGGGCAGCAAGTCGTTCGGCGTCGGCTACGCGTACGACCTTGGCTGGGAGGCAAAAATCTTCGCGCGCTTCCCCGACAACGATCCGAAGTATCCGAGCGTGCCGTGCCGCATGGGCGGTCGCACGCATGCGTCGATCGAGGCGTTCGCGTACGCGTTCGGCTTGCCGCCGTTCCACATCGTCGCCGCCGATTTTGGCATCGATCTCAACGACGACGCGCAGCAGCAACAGACCGACAAGGTGAAGGTCTACGGCCACGGCGAGTTCCTCGAGGGGCTCTACGAGTTCTACAAGATCCCCGACAATACCGAGTTCAAGATCAACCAGGCCGGCAACTACATCATCCCCGGCAACTTGGGCGGCAGCGAGGAGACGATCGCCGTCATCCCCGTGCAAATCACCTGGGTCACGTTGACCTTCACCATCGGCATCGCGTGGGGCTACGGCGCCGACATCATCGTGCAGGCCGGCGGGCCCGACAAAGGGACCTGCAAGAAGGACGAGATCTTCAACATCGACGGCATCGTGAAGCCCGACGCGCACCTCGATCTCGTCGTCGGCGCCGATTGCAGTATCGCCGGCATCGCGGGCGTCGGCGTCGACGTGGACCTCGTGCTCCTCGACATCGGTCTCCCCGTGCACGGCGGCGCGCGGCTCAAGTCGTCGAAGGACGCCGTCGTCTCGATCGTCTTCGACGCGGGGCTCGATCTCACGCTCGGCACGCTCGACGGTCACATGGACGCGTACGCCAAGTTCCTCGGCATCAAGCTCTTCGAGGTGGAGCTGTTCCACTGGAAGGGCTTCCACACCAAGATCCCGATCTTCGCGTTCAAGTCGCGCGAGTTCCCGCTCTTCGATCTCGGAGGCGCCGCCGTCAACCCGAGCCCCGGCGCGGCGACGAGCACGGCGCCACCGGACAACGCGGCGCCGGTGAACTGAAGAGACGGAGCGTCTAACGCGCGACGCCGAGCACGAGCACCACGTGGGCGAAGTGGACCGCGCTGGCGACCAGGACCAGCGCGTGGAAGATCTCGTGGTACCCGAAGACCAGGGGCATCGGATCCGGCTTTCGGCGCGCGTACACGAGCGCGCCGAGCGAATAGACGACGCCGCCGATGACGAGCAGCCACACCGCGGGCGCGCCCATCACGCTCTCGAGCCGAACGACGTCGCCGACGACGACCCACCCCAGAATCACGTAGAGCGCGGCGGTGACCGCCTTCGGTGCCTTCGGCCACAACATCGATTTGCCGATGCCGAGCGCGGCGCCGATCCACACGATCCAGAGCGGCCGGTGGCCGGGGATCGGATCGAGCAACCAGAAGGCGGGCGTGTAGGTGCCGGCGATCAAGAGGAAGATGGCCGAGTGATCGACGCGTCGCATGATCATGCGCGGCGCCGGCGCCCAGTGTTTGCGGTGGTAGAGGGCGCTGATGCCGAGGAGCGTCGAGAGCGAGGCGCCGTAGATCGCGGCGGCGGCGGCGGCGCGCGGGCTGCCCGCGCTGCGAACGAGGAGCAGCGTCGCCGCGATGGCGACGAAGCAGGCGATCTGATGAGAGACGCCTCGGAGCTTCGGCTTCGGGCGCGCGGGCATGGCGGAGACGACGGTGCTCATCGGCGCGCGCAGCCTAATCGCACTCGGGCGATTTGCCAGCACTTGACGCCTGCCCTTGACAGGCGGCCCCTGTCCGGCCATCTTGCGCGTCCCGCGTCCTCCTGGGCGTCCCGCCCGATACGCAAAAAGCTCAGAGGTTTCCAATGGTTTCGTCGACGCAGCAGTTCGACCGCATCCGCAAGCGCAAGGCCTCCACCGCCGGGAAGCGCAACAAGCGCACGCTCCGCCGCCTCGGCACGCCGAAGTTCGCGGTCCACCCCGAGGGGTACGACGCGAAGGCCGCCGACGCGAAGAAGGCCGACGCGAAGTAGCCGTCGCTTCTACGAAAATTCAGGGAACACCCGCGGCGGGGGCGCTCAGGCGTCTTCCGCCGCTTCTCCATTTTGCGGATCCGCGTCCAGGTCGGCGTCCGCGTCCGCGTGCGAATCCGCGTCCGGCGAAGGGCCGCGGCGCAGGAGCAGCGAGAGCGGCAAGATCGCGAGCGCGGCGACGGCGCTGATCACGAACGCCACGCGGATCGAGGGCTCGTGGGCGTAGCGCGTGACCAACGCGATGAGGGCGAGCGCAAAGCCGGGCTCGAACAAGAGGAGGAGTCGCATGGCCCCACCTCCTACGTCACAGGTTCGCCAAAGCTACCCCTGCGGCATAGACGCCCAACCCTCCCAGCCAGACGAGCGAGAGCCGGCGATCCCCGGCCATCCACCCATAATACGGCGCGAGTGGGGGCAAGACGAACGCGACGAGCGCGCGGTACCGCGGCCGTCGACGCGCGAGCGCGATGAGGAGCGCGACGTGTGCGCCCGCATGCGCGACGAGCGCGACGAGCAGCACGTAGGACAAGAGCGCGGCCATCAGGCCGACGTGACCGGCGCGTCGACCTCGGGCCGGCGCGTGAGGCCCAGCCACCGCGCGACGCTTCCTGCCAAGATCACGAGCACGCACACGATGAGGAGCGAGGTGACGATCACGTTCACGAGCCCGGTCGTCCGCGTCGCCGCCTGTTGGGCCATCGGCAGGTAGATGTTCGCGATGCTCATCACGCCGGCGGTGAGCGTGGTGGTGCCGACGAAGGCGAGCGGCAGGATCGTGACGAGCGCGTAGCTCTTCTTCTTGGCCTCGCGGAGGAGGATGGTGGTCGCCACGCAGAGCGCCGTGCACGCCAGGAGCTGGTTCGCGATGCCGAACATCGGCCAGATGGTCGTGATGTTGCCGGTGAGGATGAAGTAGCTCCACCCGAACACGACGAGGAACGTCGCGAGAATGCTCCCGGCGCGGCTCTGCGGTCGCCCGAGCGAAGGCGAGACGCGGGCGATCATCTCCTGCATCAAGAACCGGCCGATGCGCGTGCCGGTGTCGATCGTCGTGAGGATGAACAGCGCCTCGAACATGATCGCGAAGTGGTACCAGTACGCGAGGAGCGTGCTCATTCCGGGGAGGCCGCTGAAGACGCGCGCCATGCCGACCGCGAGAGAGACCCCGCCGCCCGTACGCGCCGCCACGACTTCGCCGCTCGCCCGCGAGAGGGCGGGCAGCTCCTTCACGTGGAGGCCTAGCCGCGCAAAGTCGGCGTCGTCGAGGGTGGTCGCCCGAGGAGCGGCGGGATCGGCCGTATACCCCAGCGCCGCAAGCGCGCCGTTCGAGAGGGCGAGCGCTTTGGAGGCGGGAATGTTCGCAGCGGCGAGGTCGTCGAGCGAGCGCGCGTCGAGCTCGAGGAGCTTCCGGTCGTGCGCGTCGAAGTGGACGGCGGCGTTCATCAGCTCTTCGCGCGAGCGCGCGAGCCCTTCGCCGTGCGTGGCGTCGCTCGCGACGATCGCGACCTTGGGATCGGTGTTGATCGTGACGTAGTCCTCCGGCGGCAGGACGCACGCGGCGATCAGCGCCGTGATGCCGACGAGCCCCTCCATCAGCATCGCGCCGTAGCCGATGGGCCTGCAGTCGCTCTCGCGATCGATCATCTTCGGCGTGGTGCCGCTCGCGACGAGGCCGTGAAACCCGCTGATCGCGCCGCACGCGATCGTGATGAACACGAACGGAAAGAGCGGCCCCTTCAGGATGGGACCGCCCCCGTGGATGTACTCGGTCACCCCCGGCATCTGGATCTCGGGGTTCACGACGACGACGCCGACGACGAGCGCGCCGATCGTGCCGATCTTCAGGTAGCTGGAGAGGTAGTCGCGCGGGCAGAGGAGGAGCCACACCGGGAGGACGCTGGCCGCGAACCCGTACGCCGCCATCGCAAGCGTCAGCGGCGTCTTGCCCAGCTTCAGGTACACCGCGTAGGACGAATCGCCGACCGTCTTGCCGAGGATGAGCGCGGCGAGGAGGAGGATCACGCCCCCGACCGACGCCTCTTTGATCGCGCGCACTGTGCCGCCGCGGACTCTGTAAATGTAGAAGCCCATCGCCAGCGCGATCGGGATCGAGGCGCTCACCGTGAAGACGCCCCACGCGCTCTCCATGAGGGCGCCCACGACGACGTTGCCGAGGCCCGCGAGCGCGATGACGACGATGAAGAGGATCGCGACGGCGGTGACGAGGCCGAGCGTCGGCCCCAGCTCGTCCTTCGCGATCTCCGCGAGGCTGCGCCCGCCGCGCCGGGTGCTCGCGACGAGGATGACGAAGTCGTGGACGGCGCCGCCGAGGACCACGCCGAAGAGGATCCACAGGAACCCCGGATAGAAGCCGAACTGCGCGGCGAGGACGGGGCCGATGAGGGGGCCGGCGCCGGTGATCGCGGCGAAGTGGTGGCCGAAGAGGACCCAGCGGTTCGTCGGGTGGAAATCGTGGCCGTCGGCGTGCGTGTGCGCGGCGGTCACTCGCCGGTCGTCGAGGCACAGGACGCGCGCCGAGAGGAACGCGGAGTAGTAGCGGTACCCGATCGCCAGCACGGCGAGGGCCCCGAGCATCCACCATGCGGCGTGCATTTCCCCGCCAAGTTAGCAGAAACTCCGGCTCACATCGCGTAGCTGGCGGCCGCGAGCATTCGCCTGAGGGGCGCGAAATGGCTGAGCGAGCCCGCGCGGAATTCCGACGCGCCCATGAGGTCGAGCGTGAGCTGACGCGCGCGCGCCGGCATATCCATGATGAACCAGCGCTGGATCTTCGCGCGCTGGTTGGCGGTCAAGGCCGGCGACAGGACGAGGGCGTCGTTCGGGATCGCACCGGTGATCGTGAGCGCGTCGAGCGGTCGCTCGACGCCTGCGTTCGACATCCACTTGGGCGCCTTGCTGGCGCAGTAGGTCGCGCCGACGTCGACGCGCCCCGACTGCACGGCGTCGAGGACCGCGACGTGGCTGCCGGCCATCATCTCGCCATCGAACATCGCGCCGAGCGCGCGGCCTTGGGACTGGAGATGCAGGCGCGGCACGAGGTACCCCGAGGAGCTCTCGGGATCGACCCACGCGACCTTGGCGTGCTTGACGTCGGCGAGGCTCCGCGGCCCCCCGCTGCGACGCGCGACGAGCGCCGAGTAGTACGTCACCGAGCCCCCGCGCACAGGCAGTACGACCTCGGCGGTCGCGTGCTGCTTGTCGAGCTCGATGCACAGGAGCGGCGGCATCCACGCGAGCGCGACGCGACCCGAGGCGAAATCGCCCGCGAGCTGACGGTACGTCTCGGCGTGGTGGGGCATCACGATGCCGCCGACGTCGCGGATCATGAGCTCGCACAGCTCTGCGAGCCGCGCCCGACTCCGCACGGGATCGATCGAGCGCGCGATCCCGAACGCGTTGGGAGTCACCCCCATGGGAGAAACGTAGCCTACTTCGCAGGCGGCCGCAGGAAGGCCCAGAACGCGTCCGCGTAGGTTTCTCCCCCCTTTTCGTCGGGGTGGATGCCGTCGGGTTTGCGGTGCATCTCGATCTCGCTCGAATCGAAGAATTTGCAGGGCGCGGCGTTGTCGCGAAGCACCGGGACCAGGCGCTTGTACTCGTCCTTCCAGATCGGCGGGCCGATCCAGATGCAGTCGACTCCCTCGGTCATCTTGGCGATCTTCGCGACGAAGGGCGCCATCACCTCGGGCTTCGTCTCGTACACGTCGTTCGCGCCGAGCGAGAGGAGGACGAGGTCCGGCTTGTCCTCCTTGATCAACTTCGGAATGCGATCGGAGCGCGAGAAATCGCGGAGGGAGCCGCTCTCCCAGACGTCGCGAAAGTACTTCGCGCCTTCGGCCTCGAACTTCGGCCGGAGCGATCGTGAGAGCCCGCCGCCGACCATCGAGTCACCGGTGTGGAGCACGCGCGCGTACACCTTCGGCGTCGGAGTCGGAGTCGGAGTCGGCGTCGGAGTCGGAGTCGGAGTCGGAGTCGGAGTCGGAGTCGGAGTCGGAGCCGGAGTCGGAGTCGGAGTCGGAGTCGGAGTCGGCGTCGCGGACTCGGAGGACTTCGAGCACGCGACCGTGACGGCGAGGACGATCAGGAGTCGGCGCATCGCCGCCACTCTACAAGACGGCTACTCGAGCAAGTAGTCCCAGACCGAACCATACGCCGCGTTCGACACGACGCTGCCGTGACCACCGCCCGCGATGTTCGTCGTGAGCTGGTGCGAGCCGCCGTAGGGGGCCGCCGCGCCGTCGACGCTCACGCGCGTGCCGACGACGGGAAGGCCAGCGGCGTCCCAGTTCGTCGCGTCCTGCGGCGACTGTGTGTCGGCCAGATGGACGAAGGCATAGAAATCCGACGGGCTCGTAAGCGACGGCTTCGCGAGCCACGATGCCGGTGTCCCCGTCGTGGCGCCTGCAGTAGGCGAGCGAAAGTCATAGGGGCCCGCGAGCATGACGACGCGCGCGACCTTGCGCAGCTTCCCGATGACGCCGGCGGTGCTCGAGCCGTGCGAGTGTCCCGTCACGACGATCGACCCCCAGCGCGGCGCCGTCGAGGTGTCCGAATACGCAGACCACCCTTCGACGGGGTACGTCGCGTCGAGGTACGCGAGCGCTTTCACGATGCGGTTCTCGATCGAATCGGCGCGCGATACCACGAGGAGCGGGCTCTGATCGGTGCCGTCGAGCTCCTCTTGACGGAGCTTCAAGTGGCAGTCGACATCGGGATCGTTCTGGCACGTGGGCGCCGGCGAGATGGTGTTCGCGTAGGTGAGGCCGAGCACGTGGAACCCCTGGCGTGCTGCGTGCGTCATGTACGTCTGCGCGTCGCCCGGCTTGCCGCCCAGGCCGACGAGAAAGAGCACGAGCTTGCAGCGCAGGGGCGCGTGGGGATCGACGTACGCGTAGTGCGGCGCGTTCCACGTCGCGGTGATCGCGGGATCGGTCGTCTGCGGAACGACTGTGTGCAGAATCGGCGGCGCGGCGGCGTCGGCCCCGGCGTCGGTCCCTGCGAACGTGCCACACCCTCCGCCGCCGTCCGCGATCGGCGACGCGTCCGCCGCATCGACGGAAGCGTCGAGCCCGACTGTCGCGTCGGGGGGCGGAAGCACCTCTCCATCGACGCCGCCACCCGCGTCGACGCCGGAGACGGTGTCCGCCCGCGGCGCGTTGCTCGCGCATGACGACGCGAACGCCGCGAAGACGGCCGCGATCCCGAAGAGGTGACCTGAGGCCGTCGTGCGCGTCATCCCCCCAAGGCTAGCGCGTCTCCCTCAAGGCGTCCCGGGAGGAGGGGGAGGCGTCGGTGTCGGCGCGGCCGGCGGCGCGTTGGTCGCACAGTAATCCGCGTCCTTCGCGCGCGGCGTGACCGTGTCCTGCTGGACCGCCTTCGCCTTGCACGGCTCGTCCTCGGTCCACGCCGCCGGGAACGGCATGTTCTTCGACGTCGCGTACGCGCGGACCTTCTCGTAGCCGTCGCCAGGGCCCGAAGCCTCGAACACCGGCGGCGCGATGCACGTGCCATTCGCCGACGCCTTCGTCATCTCCGACTGCGCCCACTGCATGATCGTGTCGAAGTGCTCGGCCTTCGTGCTGTTCCAGCAACACGTCTTGCTGCTGTCGTAGTCGAGCTCGGCGAAGACGTAGTCCTCGAGCTTGCGGTTCTCCTTGTCGATCTTCGCGTGGTCGTTCTCGCCGAGATCGGAGTAGGCGCGATAGAGCTCCTGGAACGCGTCCTCGCGCGCGGTGCGCTTCGAGCACGTCGACGGCGCCGTGTGGATGTAGTCGCGGTCGCTGGCGATGTTGGCGATCGCCGCCGCCTTCCGCTGCTCGGGCGTCCCGAGAGAGAGGAGCTGCTCGAACTGCTTCGGGCGCTTGCCGATCGTCTCTGCGTCGGTCTCGGGGATGTACACGCTCATCGCGCTCTGCGGGACGATGTTGTTCCAGTGCCCGCCCTGGAGGACCGGCGTTCGGAAGCGCCGGATGCCGCCGCCCAGCGTGCGGAGATTGGTCTGCTCGGCGGGAACGACGGCGTTGCGCACGCACTTGGTGTCGTCCCACGGGTGCTTCTCGTAGGGCGCGTTGCAGACGCCGCTCGCCGGCTTGGGGATCTCTTCGATCTGCTTGGTGCAGCGCGTCTGATCGTTCCAGTCGAGCGAGTAGTCGGAGCGGCACTCGGTCGTGACCTTGTCGCCGCCGCCCTCGTCCGAGATGAAGTAGTTGCGCGAGTCGTAGTGCGGAGCCCACGACGCCTGACGCGCCGGCATCGAGCCGCTGACCACCTCGATCTCCGCGCGATCCGCCGCCGGGTGACGCACCTGGTAGACGAACAGCGTGTGGCCGATCGGCGCGTATTTTCCGTGGCGATGCAGGAGCGCGTCACCGGGGCGCGTGGCCTCCGGCTTGATGTGAAAGAGGTTCCCCTCTTGTGCGAGGTTGGTGCTGCCGAAGAGATCGACGAGCGTGAGGAGGAACCAGCCGACGCGCTTGTTGAGGAAGAACTCGTCGAACCACGCGCCGTCGCCGCCGAGGTTGCCTGGCGTGATCTCGACGAACGTGTCGTCGCCGCTCTTGTACCCGGCGACGTGCTTCGCGCGGAGCGTTGCGTCCGACGGCCAGGGCTGCCCGTCGGCGTAATGGCCCTCGTAGTCCTTGTACGCGTTCTTGTAGTTTGCACCCACCGAGTGCGGCGTCCCGTCCTTGTGGACGAAGCCAAAGTGCCCGCCGTACACGTCGCCCGACTTCACGTAGAAGGGCAGATGGTTGAGCGCCGCGTATGCGACGCGGAGGAAGAGCGCCGTGTCTGCGCACTCGAGCGTCGGCGCGCCCATCGTGCGCGTGTACGCGGCGCCAGGCGGCGTCGTGATCTCGAGGGTGTCGCCGTAGCGCGTCGCCTTGGTGCGGCGGAGGTTGGTGATCCAGTCGACGTAGTCTTCTTCGTAGGTCTTGCCGGCGGCCGTTCGATCCGTCCACTTGTGCGTGACGCTCCACACCTCGGTGGAGCTTCCGGAGACGTCCTTCGGTCCCGGCTCGACGGCGAGCGCATCGGAGCCGTCGTCGGACGGACCGACCTCGGACGAGCAGCCCACGACGGAGACGCCCGCGGCGGGGAGGAGCGCGAGCGCGACGACGGCGGAGGTGAAGAAGTGACGGAGCATTCCGGGTTCCTCTCGGGGGACAGTGACGACGGAAAGTTGTCGCCTACGTAGACCCACAATGTGTGCAGGAACTCGGCCAAGCCAACTGTCTCGTTATTTCATAATGTTACGCGCAGGTCTGCGCATGAATCGGATCGCGAGCGGCCCATGGGCGTGCCTCACCTGATCCGGTCAGACGCCTGGGTTTCGGGCGATCTCGAGAAGGCGGCGGCGCAGGACCATCGACTCGCCGGCCGCGCGAGTGCTCACGATCTTTGCGCCATTCTCGGGGTCGAGCTTCACCAGGGACTGCGACGCGGCGATGAGCACCTCCTCGCCCATCGCGCCGGACGGAGCACGCGCGACGAACGTGCGGAGGAGCTCGGCGGCGGCGTCGCGACCAGGACCCGACGCGCTCGGGAGCGCCGCGGCCGCGTTCACGCGAAGCAGCGTGCTGGCCCGCGGATCTCGCGCGAGGAGCGACCCGATGCGCCGCACGACCTCGACGTCGATCGACGCGGACGCCCTCAACGACGCGAGCACCGCGAGACGAACGCCCTCGTCGGCGTCCTGGAGCAGCGCGACGAAGAGCGGCCGCGCGCGGTCTCCCCATGCGCGGGCGAGCGCCGACACCGCCGCGCGCCGCACCTCGAGCGAGGGACTCCGGAGGTGAAGCGAGACCGCGGCACCGCCCGCGTCGTCGACGGCCGCAGGCACCGCGGTGAGGAGATCTTCGGTGACGTGCGCGGCGGCCGGCGACGCCTCCTTCGCCAAGCGCTCGAGCGCCGCGCGGAGAAGCGGCCACGATGCGGCGCCGATTTCGCGTAGCGCCTCCACGAACCGCAAGCGAACGTCGGGCGTGGCCGCGACCTTCACGCGCGCGCCGTAGAGGGCGTAGGCGCCCGCGACAGCGGCGGCGAGGACCAGGCCGCGCGCCTCCCGCGACGGCGTCGTCTCGCGAAGGAGCTCGTCGGCTGCCGGCCCGAGGACCGCGCCGTCGTCGAGCAGCTTGAGAACGCGGGCCGCGCTGGCCGCACGTGTTCCGGTGACGGGGGGCCCTTCCGCTGCGATCAAGCCCAGCGTGGACCGAACGCGCCAGAGCGTCGCCGTCTGCCCGCGCACGGCGAGGATCGGCACGATCTCCTCCAGCTGCACGCACGACGCGGCGAACTTTCGCGGGTCCATGATCTGGACCAGGTCCGTCAAGAAACGCGACGGATCGGTCTGGAGCGTGTTGCTCGTCGCCGACGCGGTGCGCGACGCGACGCTCACCTCCGCGAACTGGCCCGACGGCGGCCCCGCGGCGAGGTAGTTCCCCGACGTGCTGTTGTTCGCTTCGAGCCACTCGGGCTGCGCGCCGCGCTTCGCTCCGGGAGGAAGCGGCGGCGGCGAGGCGGCGGGCGGCGCGAGCAGATCTCGCAACGCGTGCCGCAGATCGCGCGCGCTCTGGAAGCGCTCCGCCGGGTTCTTCTTCATCGCCTTACGCACCACCGCGGCAATCTTCGGGTCGACGTGGTCGAGCCGCGGCTCGGCGGTGAGGTGCTGCGCGACGATGATCATCACGTCGTCGCCTTCGAACGGCGCGTGGCCCGTCACCATCTCGCAGAGCATCACACCGCACGCGTAGACGTCGCCGCGCGCGTCGAACTCTTTGCCCTGGCACTGCTCGGGGGACATGTACTCCGGCGTCCCGACGATCTCGCCCGATGCGCCGTTGGCGACGGCGATGCCGAAGTCGCACAGCTTCACGGTCTCCATCGGCTTGCCGTCCTCGTCCTCCCCGCGCACGAGCACGACGTTGTCCGGCTTCAGATCGCGGTGAACCATGCCGCGCGTGTGCATCTGCGTGAGGCCGAGCGTCACCTGGATGAGCGTCTGCGCGGCGCGGCGCGGCGACAGGTTTCCATCGCGCGCGATGACGGTGCGCAGGTCCGCTCCGGCGAGGAACTCCATCGCGATGTACACGAGCCCGTCGGGCTCCTGACCGAAGTCGAGAACGCGCGTCAGGTTCGGGTGATCGAGGCGGCTCGCCGCGAGCGCTTCGGCGTGGAAGCGGCGACAGAAATCGAGATCGCGCTGGAGGCGATCGTGGAGGACCTTTACCGCGACGGCCATGTTCAGCCCGAGGTGCGTCGCGCGGTAGACGACGCCCATCCCACCCACGCCCACGAGGCTATCGAGGCGCAACTTGCCCGCGAGCACGCGCCCAATGTGCGCTTGCTCGGGAGCGACAGGCGCCGCCTGCGTGAGCGCCGCGGCGTGACCCGCGGTGAGCTTTCTGTTGCTCGTTGGGAAACGCGACCGGAGCGGCGGGGGGGGCGGAGGGGGCGTGAAGCTCGGGCTCGACGCCGCGCGCACCCGCCGGCTCGACGGCGCCTCGAACGGCATGAGACGAAGCAGGAACCCGTTTTCGGTCGGCGGTCCGAGCGGAAACGCGCACATGAGGAGAGGCTCCGTAGAATCCGGGGTGTACACCTCCAGCACGTGACGCGAGCCATCGACAGGCGCGCTCGTGAGTGGGACGCAGATCTCGCCACCGGCGAAGGCCACCGCCTCGAGCGTGTCGCGCGCGGCCTCGTCATCGAGCTCCGCGACAATCACGGGAAGCAACTCGTCCGTTTCGCTCTCTGCACCCATTTCCGAAGCCTCAACGATCCCACCCCTCCGGCGGCGGGTCAACGCATCCGGCTCGCGGACATGCGCGCACACGCGTGGACGTGGCGTGAAGCTGAAGCGTTCCGCGGCGGCCCACGGTGGTGGGACTTGGGATACGCTCTCACCCGTGCGTGGTGAATTCGTCTTCTCGGGCGCCCTCGCGGTGGGTCTCCTCACGGCGCTCGGCCTGACCATTCCTCTCGCGCGCGGCGACGCGAAGCCGCGCACGATCGGCGTCGACGAGATCAAAGAAGGCATGAAGGGCTACGGCCTGACCGTCTTCAAAGGGACGGAGCCCGAGAAGTTCGACGTCGAGGTCATCGGCGTCCTCCACAATTTCCGTCCGTCGCAGGAGCTCATTCTCGTTCGGACGCCGCACCCGCGCCTCAACATCACGAAGAACGTCCGCGGCATGAGCGGGAGCCCGATCTACTTGGATGGCCGCCTCGCCGGCGCGTACGCGTACTCGTGGGCGTCGTTCCAGGTGGAGCCGGTCGCGGGCGTCACGCCGATCGCGCCGATGCTCGCCGAAATGAACCGCCCGATCCCGCCGGGCTTCTGGCCGATCGACGGCAAAGGACCGCTGCCCGCCGCCACGCCGCGCGCGGCTGGCGCAAAGCGCGCATCGCTGGACGGCGGCACCACGTCATGGGACGGCGCGCCGGGCACCTACGATCTCGACACCCACGCGCGCCAAATCGCCGATCGCCTCGGCGCGCGCGACGCCTCACGGAACCTCGTCCCCGCGTCGACGCCGCTGATGCTCGGCGGCATGGGAGACAAGGCGACCGCGTACGTGAAGAAGATCTTCGAGCCGCTCGGCATGGAGCCGCTCCAGGTCGGCGGCGGCAACGCGAAGACCGACGGGGCCCCCGAGCACTACGTCAACGGCGGCGCGCTCGGCGTTCAGCTGGTCGGCGGCGACGTGTCGTTCATGGGCCTCGGCACCGCGACGTACGCCGAGGGTGGCAAGGTCTCCGGCTTCGGTCACCCGATGATGGACGCCGGCAACACCTGCCTCCCCGCCACGATCGGCCGTGTTTTGTGGATCTTCGCGAGCGATCAGCACTCGTCGAAAATCGGCGAGAGCGCGCGGCCGCTCGGCGCGCTCGTGCAAGATCGAATGAGCTCGATCACCGTCGACGAGAAGGTCACCGCGCCGACGTTCCCGATCCACGTCGACGTCACCGGCGTGGAAGGCGCGCCGAAAAAATCGTGGAACATGACGGTCGCCGAGGAGCGCTTCATGTCGACGTCGCTCGCCGCCGCAGCGTTCGGCTCGGTCATCGAGGCGACGGTCAACGAGAAGCGCGACGTGACGTGGTCCTTGAAGAGCAAGGTCTCGTTTCGCGGCAAGGGCACGATCGAGCTCGAAGACTTCGGCGTCGCGATCGGCGGCATGCCCGACAGCGGCGACTTTGGCCACTCCCGCGTCGCCCGCGCCATCGGCGACGTGCTCAACAACCCCTGGGAGCACGCGCGCGTCGAGAAGGTGGAGTCCACGCTCGCCGTGAGCTTCACGCGCGACCTCTGGCGCCTCCGCGGCGTCGAGCTCAAGGACAGCGTCGTCGACGCCGGCGGCACCGCGCGCATCGTCGTGCACTTCACCTCCTACGCCGGACCCAGCGCGCAGCGGACGATCGACGTGAAGATCCCGACCGAGCTCGCGGGCAAGGACGTGGAGCTCGAGATCGCCCCGGGCTACGAGGTCGTGCCCGAGATCTCGCCGCCGGAGTCGCTCGAGCAGCTCATCGCCAACGAGACGCGCCAGACCCTGGCGCCCAAGAGCATCGTTGTATCCTACAAGCTTCCTCAGCAGGGCGTGGCCTTCAACGGGCACGTCGCCTCCCGCCTGCCGAGCTTCGCGCTCGACACGCTGCGCTCGCAGACCTCGGACACCGGGCCCGACGCGTTCACGAGCTACGGCCGGACCGTCGTGCTGCTCGACCGTTACGTCGAGGGGCACGACAAGGTGAAGGTCAAGGTACGCCCCGTCGTTCGCTGAAGATCTTCGCTGCGAAGCCGTGTAAAATAGGCCTCATGCGCTTTCTCCCGCTGACTGCGACCGTCGCGTCGCTCGGCTTCTTGGCATCTTCCGCGCTCGCCGTCGGAACGCGGACCTTCGAGCTCGACACGCTCGAGCGCCTGTCGGGCGGCGACCTGAAGGGCGTCGCCGTCGGCTCCGATGGCGTCGTGCGCGCGGGCTTCACGCTCGGCAACGTCCCTTTGCCGGACGCCACGAGCGTCTTCTCCGCGCTGCCCCTCGCCGACGGGAGCGTGCTGGTCGGCACGAGCCCGAACGGCAAGGTGCTCAAGGTGCAAGGCGACCAGGTCTCGGTCTTCTGCGACACGAAGGCGCTCGCCGTCACCTCGCTCGTGCAAGCCGCGAGCGGCGTCATCTACGCGGCGACCATGCCCGAGGGAAAAATCTTCAAGTGCAGCCAGGGCAAGGCCGACGTCTTCGTCAACCTGCCCGACACGAGCCACATCTGGGCGCTGGCGCTCGACAAGAACAAGTCGTCGGTCTTCGCGGCGACCGGTCCCGAGGGAAAGGTCTTCCGCATCGAGGCCGGCGGTCAAGCGAGCGTCCACTACCAGTCCGACGAGCCGCAGATGGTCTCGGTCGCCGTGGCCGACAACGGCGACGTGTACGCGGGCTCGAGCGGCAAGGGCCTCCTCTACCGCATCACCGCGCCGGGACGCGCGACGGTCGTCTACGACTTTCCTGGCGAAGAGGTGAAGAGCATCGCGCTGTGGAAGGGCATCGTGTGGGCGGCCGGCAACGAGTACGGAGAGCCGCCCGAGGCGCCGCGTAAGAACCCGGCCGCCGGGCGCGCGCAGTCCGGCCCGACGTCGACGACCAAGGCGAAGCCCGGCAAGGGCACGCTCTTCCGCTTCGACGCGCAGGGTCGACCCGAGAAGATGATGCACCACGACGACATGCACTACACCGCGCTGGCGCTCGACGAGCAGGGCGTGGCGTACGTCGGCACCGGCGCGGAAGGCCGTGTTTACTCGGTCAACGACGCGCACGCGGTGACGCTCGTGGCCGACACCGACGAGCGGCAGGTCGGCGCGCTCGACGTGTCCGCGCAGCGGGCGTTCGTGGCGACGAGCGACGGCGCCGTGTTCCATCGCGTGGTCGCGCGCGGCGGCGGCGACGCGGTGTGGACGAGCAAGGTCCTCGATGCGGGTCTGCGCGCGAAGTACGGCGTCCTCTCCTGGCGCGCCAACGGCGTGCTCGAGATGTCCATTCGCACCGGCAACTCCGCGGCGCCCGACGCGACGTGGAGCGGCTGGGCGAACCCGGTCCGTGCCCCCGGCGTCGTCCCCGCGGCGCCTGGCCGCTACGTGCAGGTGCGCGCGCGTTGGGGCGGCGATCCCAAGGCGGTGCTAGGCGGCGTGACGTTGCCGTTCGTGACCGACAACGTTCGGCCGGTCGTGACCGAGGTAAGCGCCGCGCATCGCGGCTCACGCGAGGGCGGCAGTGCGACGGTGCCGGCCAGCGGCGGCGAGCCCCCGAAGCACGAGAGCGTCGTGAAGGTGTCGTGGAAGGTCGACAACCCCGACAACGATCCGCTCCGCTACCGCGTCGCATTCCGACGTGAAGGACAGAACCTCTGGCGCGACGCGCTGAAGGGCGAAGAAATTCTGACGAAGAGTGAGTTCGACTGGGAGACGCTGGCGCTCCCGGAGGGAAAGTACCGCGTGCGCATCGAGGCGAGCGACGAGCCGTCGAACCCGCCCGATCAAGTGCAGAAGCACGCGCTCGAATCGCCGCTCGTCCTCGTCGACAACACGCCGCCCCTTCTGAACGGAGTGACGCTCGCCGGCCGCAGGTTGAAGGCGCGCGCCGTCGATGGTGTCGGGCCGATCGCGCGCTTCGAAATCGCGGTCGACGGAAAGCCGGAGTGGCGCCCGCTCGCCGCGGCCGACGGCGTGTTCGACAGCGCGGACGAAGCGCTCGACGCCGACGTGAGCGCGGTCGTACCGCCGGGCTCGCACATCGTCGCCGTGCGTGCGTTCGATGCGGCTGGTAACTCGGTCGTCCACGAGATCGAGTCGAACTGAAGCGCACGCGAGCCTTTGGCTCAGCCTGACACCGCCGCCATGGGGAGCGGCGGCGGAGGGGGCCAACTAGGCGAAATAGGTAATTGTTTCGCGGAGTGATTCCCCGGCACGCGCCGTGTATTCACCAAGGTCACGAGGCTCGAAACGCAGCGCATTGCTGGAGCTTCTTCCGCGAAACGTCCTACGCTTTCAGAGGTCCGAGACCATGTCGCTTCGACGCACCGCCCTCCCCATCGTCTTGCTGCTGGCGTCCTGCGCCATCGCGGCGGCGGCTGGGTGCGGCGGGCTTGGCGTCGCCTCGTCCGATTCGTTCGCCCCCGCAGCGGCGGACAGCAACGCGGGGAGCGGCGGCGCGGGTGGCGACGCCGGAACGAGCGGGCTCCCCCTGGGACCGGCGGACGCAGGCGTCACGCCGCCGCTGCCCACGGAGTTCAGCTCGAGCCCTCTCTGCGGGCACAAGCCGTCCAACGTCTGCAACGCACAACTCGACAACGCCGGGGACAGTGGCGCGGCGACGAACGACTGCTACCAAGCCGCCAAGTCCAATGACGCGGGCGCGTTGGCCTACCCGGACGCCGCAATGGCGTGCCACGTCGCGCGAGACCCGCAGGGGCAGGGCCTTGCGCCGGTGTGCACACCTGATGGGACCACGACGGGCACCTGCTTCGCCTCGGCGCAGTGCATGGCGGGGCACGAATGCGTCGGCGCCAACTCGAACACCCAGGCGCAGTGCCGAAAGTATTGCTGCGAGGCCAACGCCTGCGAGCCGACGACGTTCTGCGACGTGCAGCCGATCGTCAGCAGCAACAGCTTGATGGTGCCGGTGTGCATGCCGACCAAGAGCTGCGAGCTCCTCTCCCAGTACTCCGCGCAGTGCCCGGCCGACAAGCAGTGCGGCGTCGCCCTCGACGCCAAGGCGCTCGAGATCAAGACGTGCCTCGACATCGGCCCCCGCGGAATCGGCGAGGACTGCGAGACGAACCACTGCGACAAGGACCTCGTGTGCCTCGGCGCGCCGGGCGCGCGCAAGTGCTTCCAGCTCTGCGACACCGCGAAGGGCTCCGGCCAGCATCCGTGCCCGATGGGCCAGGCGTGCCGGGCGAGCGGCACGACGTTCAGCGGCGTCGTCGGCATCTGCGGAAGCTGACCGGTCTCACCCGGCAGCCAGACGTTGCACGCACGCGTGCACGGAGACCTCGGCGCGGGCGTCCGGGGACACCCCACCGGCGAACGGGACGGTGCGGCGCGCGCCGGCGAGAAGGATTTTTCAGTAAAATGCGCGTGGCACGGCGAGTGCTCTAGCGCTGGGCATGCAGCCGCTTCCGACACGAGGGCCGCGCGAGCGCGCGGTGGAGGACGGGATTGGCGCGCTCGCCGACTCCGAGCTGATCGCGCTATTGCTCGGGACCGGGCACGCGAAGGAAGGGGTGCTCGCCCTCGCGGCCGCCCTGCTCGACGAACACGGAGATCTCGCGGGCGTCGCACGCGCGGGCCTCGGCGGGCTCGCGGCGCGCGCAGGCGTGGGAGCGGCGAAGGCGGCGCGAATCGCGGCGGCGATGGAGCTCGGGCGGCGCGCGTCGGCAGATCCCGCGCCGCTGCGGATTCGCGACGGGGCGGATGTGTGGCGATGGGCCCGCCCGCGACTGGCGGCGCTCGAGCACGAAGAGCTGTGGGTCGTCGCGCTCGACGGGGCGAATCGGCTACGCGCGGCGCGGCGGGTGGCGATGGGCGGGCTGCATGGGATGCAAGTCGGCACGCGGGATCCGCTGCGCTGCGCGCTCCGCGAAGGGGCGAGCGCCTTCGTGCTCGTCCACAACCACCCGAGCGGCGATCCGACGCCGAGCCCGGAGGACCTCGTCTTCACCGAGCGCATCGCGGAGGCGGCCGAGGTCGTCGGCACGCCGCTGGTCGATCACGTCATCGTGGCGCGCGAGGGCTACTGCTCGCTCGCCGAGCGCATGCTCATGCCCGCTCCGTCGTGCGTTCGCCGGGGTGGCAGCTCCTGAAGTAACCGCAACGAATGGCCCGGCAGCGAGGCGGCGGCACGCGAGGAAATGACTCCGTCCAGCGCGCGTGCACGAGCTTCGCGGCCAGCTCGGCGAGGTGCGCGCGCATGCGTGCCGGATCCTTCGACGCACGCCACACCGGTTCGCCTGCGTCTCCGCCGAGGAAGACGATGCCGGCCCGCATTCGCGGCGCGCGCGGATGCATCTCGCGCGCGGCGAGGAGATAGAGATCGAGCTGGAACGCGTACGGATCCGACGATGGCCCGCGCGCGCGCTTGTAGTCGACGACCTCCACGCTCCCGTTGGGCCACGTCACCAGGAGATCGATGCTGCCCCGCAGGGCGACCACGCGCCCCTCGGCGTCGGGCACCCGCAAGACGAACGGCACCTCGCGCGCGAGATCGCCACCTCCCCTCGCGACGCGCGCCGCGTAGGCGCCCCCTGCAAATTTCGCGACCCTCGCCACGACGAGCGCGTGGGCTGGGTCATCGGGCGCGATCCCCTCGCGTGCGAGCATCTCGCTCGCGATCCGCGCGACGTCCGGCGAACCGAAGGCATCCTTGGGCAGCCGCTCGAGGACTCGATGCGCCAGGGTGCCTTCCGCGCGCGCGTCGAGACGCGCCGTGCCGGCTCCGCTCTCTTGCTCGCGCGGCTCGGCGATGGCGAGCGCTGCGGGTACACGCTCGGGCAAGCCGAGGACGTGGACCAACTGGAAGCGACGCGGGCAGTGCGAGAAATCCTGGAGCGACGTCGGCGCGATCGCGAGCGATCGCCACGCCGGGGGGGACGGGCGCGGATCGATGGGCGGCGGCGGCAGCGGCGAGGCGTCCGGCGAGAGGGCAGACCGCACCTCGGTCGGCGGCACGACCTCGACGGCGAGCGCCGCCGCCTCCGCACGCAACGGATCCTCGGCCAGCGCACGCAGCGCCGCGGCGTCGGTCGCGAAGTAGCGGAGGCCGTCGCCGCTCTTGGGCGGGCGGCGATCGCCGAGGAGGATCATCGCGGTCGACGCCCGCGTGGCGGCGACGTACGCGAGGCGCTGCCTTTCGGCTCGGTCGCGGCGATCGGCGGTACGAATGACGCGCGTGTACGACGGCGGCTCCAGAGTGCCGCCTTGCGGATCGGGGATGCGCGCGGCGATGACGGGCGCCTCACCGGCCGTGCCGAGATCGATCGCGAGCGTCCCGCGTTCGCGCACGCGCGGCATTCGTCCAAGCTCCGGCAAGAACACGATCGGAAAATCCAGACCCTTGCTCGCGTGGACGGTGAGGAGGCGCACCGCGTCGTCCTCGTCGGAGAAGGTCGCGGCCTCGGACTCCGACGCGTCGCGATCGATCAGATGATCGAGGCGCTCGAGGAAGCGAACAACGTTCGGCTCGCGTTCGGCCAACGCCACCAGCTTGCGCACATTCGCGATGCGCTGCTCGCCACGCGGCAAGAGCACCAGCACCTCCTCGAGCGCGAGCTCACGCACGGCCTCGCGAAGGACGCCTCCCGGCCCGAGGCGATCGAGGTTGCGCCACAGCTCGGAGACCACGCCTCGGAGGCGCACGAGGGCGTCACGATCCTCCGCACGCGCTAGGCCACGGCGCTCGCCGCGCTCCCACGCGACGCCGATCTCCGCGAGGCCGCGTCCGGGATCCGTGAGCGCCAGCAGCGACTCGTCGTGCGCGCCCATCCACGGTCCGCGCAAGACCTCCAGCATCGCGAGCCGGTCCTTCGGATCGAGGACCAGCGCTAGCATGCTCCTCAGGTCGTGCACCTCGGTCGACGCGTAGAAGCCTCGGCCGGCGACGACATGAGGAACTCCGGCCTGCGCGAGCGCGAACGCGGCGGCGTCGAGCATCTCGTTGGTGGGCGCGAGGACGGCGACGTCGCGGTAGGAAGGTGGATTTCCGCGGACCCGAGGCTCGCCCAGGTCGATCATGCGGTGGATGCGGTCGGCGATGGCGACGCCTTCGTCGACGCGCGACACCTTCGCGTCCTCGTCCCAGCGCAGCCAGGTCGTGGCGACGTGCACCGTCGCGTCGCGCTCGGGCGGGACGACGAGATCCTCCGTCTCGGGAACGTAGGCGATCTCGTACAACTCCGGCGGAGGCTCGCGAACCGTGAAGCGCTCGCGGCTGAACGCGTTCGCGAAGGCCAGCAAGCCGGCGTTGCCGCGGCGGTTGTGGCGCAGCGAGACGAAATCCGCGAGCGGCGTGGCGGGCTCCCACGCTGCGCCTGGCGCGATCCCGAGCGCGCTCCGTGCAGGTGCCCCCGCGAGGCCGACGCACAGCTCCGCGAAGACGCCAACGTCGGCGCCCCGAAAACCGTAGATGGATTGCTTGCGGTCGCCGACGACGAAGAGGCCGTGCGGGCGGACGTCTCCGATCGCGGGGACCTCGCCGGCGACGCGGCGCTCGTCACGGGCCCAGAGGAGCTGCACGAGCTCGCGCTGGAGGCGTGACGTGTCCTGGAACTCGTCGACGAGCAATGCATCCAGCGACGCCGCGACCTCGCGCGCCGCGCCCATATCGTCGCGGAGAACGTCGCGCGCGACGCGGAGCACGTCCCCGAAGCCGAGGAGGCTCGTCCGCTGAACATCCTTCGCGATCTCGTCCTGGCACTCGACGAGAAGCGCGCGCGCCGCCGTCGCGGCACCGCAGAAGCGATCGCGCGCGAGCCACGTGCGCGCGAGCCTGCGACCGCGCTCGGGGTTGGTGATGCGCCCGCCCGGCAGCTCGCCGCGGAAGACCTGGAAGGCCTCGAGGGCGGGGCCCCTCTTCGCGGACAGGCGCAGGCCGCAGAGCGCGGTGGCGGCGTCGACGATCGCGCCAGGCTCCGCAGCGCTCCATGCCGAGAGCATGCCCGTCGCGACCTCGGCGAGCTTCTCCTCGGACGAGAGGGCCCTGGCGTGCTCGACGAGCTCGCGCATCGCGTCGTCGATCCTGCGCGCGTCGTCGGACGCGACCGTCAGCGCCGCCGCGCCACGACCGTCCTCCTCGAGGCGCGCGAGCTGCGAGGCGAGCTGAGCGACGAGCCGATCCACGCCACCCGCGGCGTCGACCAAGTCCCGTAGATCCGGCCCTAGGCGACGCTCGAGCACCCGAACGATGGCCTCTTCGATGCGCTTCCGGGCGTCGTCCTCTGCCGCGATCTCGAAGCTGGGGGAGAGGCCGGCCTCCAGCGCATGCGCACGCACCAGCGTCGTCGCGAAGCCGTGCAGCGTCCCGATCTGCGCGCGGCCGATGCCGTCGAGGGCCTTCCGCGCGCGCTCCTTGACGTGGTGATCGCCCCACGGGAGCGCGCCTACCCTCTCGCAGGCGCGATCGAGATCGGCGCGGTACTTGGCGCTGGGGTCACCGGCGACGAGGCGCTCGAGCTCTTCGACGACGCGTGCGCGGATCTCGGCGGCGGCCTTCCGAGAGAAGGTCGTCGCGACGATGCGCGACGGATCGACCGGCGCGTGCAGTCCGTTGCCGCCGAGCTCGCCAGCGCCGACGACCATGTGGACGATGACGCCGACCAGCGCGTGTGTCTTTCCCGTGCCGGCGCTCGCGGCGACGACGAGGTTCCGGCGGAAGGGAAAGAGGAGGTCGGCCGGGGACTCCACGCGGTCACCCTACACCAATCCCTCCTCGCCCTCGTCCTCCTCCGGGGCGACGGCGAAGCGCGGCTGCCTGCACCCGCCACGCGCGCGGCACGTGCGGCAAATCGCGGGCTCCGCCGGGATCGGGAGGAGGCCGCCGGCGCGGAGCTTCGTGATGACCGCGAGCGCTGCCTGCTCGACGAGCGTGGGCGTGCCGTCGCCACCCGCGCGCATCATGAGGTCCGCCCACTTCTTGGTGAACGCGTCCTTCGGTGCGTAATCGGGCGAGAGATCACGCGCGCCGGTCGGAAGATACAGACCCGCGGCCCCGGGGCGCTCGGTCGCCCGCGCGGCCACGAGGGCATAGAGCGGGACCTGAAAGGACGTGCTCCCGAGCGTGCGGGCGACGTCCGCCGCCTTTCGCTTGTTTCCCTTGTAGTCGATGGCGCGCGCGCGCGCGGCGGCGTGGGCAGCGTCGACCCTGTCGATCTTTCCGCGTAGCTTCACGATGGCGCCGGCGGCTTCGATCGCGAACGGGGGCCACGCGCCCGGGCCGGCTTCGCCGAACGGCTGTTCGGCCGCGAAAAAGTCCCATGCGTCGTCGGTCAAGCTCCAGGCGAGGACGGCGCGCACCGAGTCGCGCGCGCGCGCGACCATGATGTCGCGGAGGGAAGAGCCGACGAGCTCACCTGCGAAGAGCGCGTCGGCGGCGGCGAGCGCCCGTGCCTCGATCGCCGCCGCGTCGCGCGGGCGCGCGGTCCAGAGATCCGCCGTCGCCCGGAACGCGGCGGCGAGCGCGGCATGCACGAGCGTCCCCTCTTCGCGGACGTCGGGCAGCTCGCCGCGAGGTTCGCGATCACGCGCGCCCAAGACGACCTCGGCGAAGCCCTTGAACGCGCAGTCCGCGACGCGCTCCAGCGAGGTCACCGCGAGGGGGTGCGACGCACCGGTCTCCGCAGCGAGGGCGTGAGCGATCTCGGACGTGGAGGTCAACGCTCCTACCACCTCGTCTCCCGCGCGGGATGGATCGTAGAAGAACGACTCGCGCCGTCCCTCGATCGCCGCCCGGCGTGCGGCATCGGGGGCGAGGACCGCCGCGTGTTCCGGCGCCGACGCGAGCCACGCGAGCCGCGCATCCGACGGCGAGAGCGCGCGATCGCGAATGCGCGACGCGCGGAAAGGGACCGACGGCACGTTCCCCTTCTCGAGCCATGCCACGAGCGGCGCCGCCGCGAGGAGCCCACCTTGCTCGTCGCGCGCACGACACGTGACGACCACGCGCGACGCGCCCGCGACGGCGAGCCCCAGCGCCGCGAGCTCGCGCGCGCGACGGAGCGAATGGCCGGCAGGCGCCGCGGCGGGCGCCTGTTTCCTCAAGAGCGTCGACAGCGCGTCGGGCACCAGCGGATCCGGCGCAGGGCTCGACGGCAAGACGCCGTCGTTCGCGTCGACGACGACCAAGAGCGCGAGCTCCTCGTGGGCCAGCTCGGCGAGGCGAGCGACGCGCAGTGTCCCGGCGCGCGCCGCGCCGAGTGGGGGCGCGCCTACCTCGAGGACGCGCGCGAGGTGGTGCCGGAAGGCTTCGTCGCTCGCCGGCGCGTCGGCGAGCCCCAGTCGGCGCGCCGCCGCCTCGTACGCGTCGATCGCGCGCGTGAGGACGTCCCACGCGTGCGCGTCGCGCGCGAGCGCCCGGAGCTCGGCGCGCGCGACGCCGAGCGGCGGCGCGTCCTTGGCCAGCGCGACGCGCGCGCCGTGCCCGATCCGCGGCCCCAGGCCCAGCGCCGCGAACAGCGTGCGCGCGGACGTTGCGTGCTCGCTCGCCGTTCGCGCGGCGCCGCCCCTGGCGAGGATCTGCCCGATGCGGGACGCGAGATCGGCGCGCGACATCACCACGCTCGGTTCCTCTTCGCGATCGGCTCGAGGTCGATACGCACGCGCGGTCGCCACCATTGCCGCGACCGGCCCGCGTCCGTCCGCGTCGCGCGCGGTCGGGGTCTCTTCGAGCGCGCGCGCGAGGTCGAGGAGCTTCGACGTGGCGTCGCGGCGCTCGGCGATCCCCGTGAGCGTTTGCACGTCGAGGTAACGCGAGCGCAGGAGGACGGCCACGTCTCGCCGCGGGAGACCGCGCGCCGCGATCGCGAGCGCATCCATCGCGCACGCTACGAGCCCGGCTCCCGCCGGCGCCGGCCCGCGCGGATCGTGCGCGACGAGTCCCGCGTCGTCGAAGACACGGCGAAGCGGCGCCATCGTCTCCTCGTCGAGGCGCGGGAGGGCGACGGCGATCCGATCGATGGGCGCCCCTGCCAGGATGGCATCGGTCACGGCGTCGGCGACCGCGCGCGCTTGCGCGATCGCGTCGGCGGCGCGACGCACCTCGAGCTGTGTCGTGGCCTCGCGCGGGAGCGCCCCTTCGAAGCGCAGATCGCCCAGCGGCGCGTCGATCGCCGCGAACGCCGGCGCGTCGTCCAGCCCACGCGCGAGGTCGTCGGCGATGATCTCGAGCGGATCGCGCTCGCGATCCGGCTCGAGGACGCGATCGAACGAGGGGAGCTCGACCTTCGCGCCACCGCCCCTGCGGGAGAGCGCGAGATCGAGGCCGCGCCACCACGCGATATCGGCGGCGTCCCAGGTGACGATGCCACGCGCGACGACGCGCACGCCGCCGACCGCCGCCGCGATGGCATCGGGCGACACGGTCGCCAGGACGCGAGCGAGGCGGGACCCCGCGGCGCGGCCATCGACGAGCCCGGCGCGCTCGAGCCCGTCGTCCAGCCCGCGCATCGCGGCCTCCAGCGTCCGCGCGCGCGCGCCCGCGACGCCCCCCGCCGTCGCGGCGTCCGCGAGCGCATCGGCGGTCACGGCCGCCTTTCGCAAGGCGCCGAGGGCGGTGTCGAGCGCGTCGACGGTCCGCAGCCACGCGCTGCCTCCTGCGCGCGCGAGCCGCGCGAGGAGCGGATCACGCGACGCGTCTCGCGCGAGCGCAACGTCGAGCGCGAGGCGCGCGAGCTCGGGCGACGCCAGTTCGAGGTCGGGCGCGAGCTGCTCGATGAGCCGGCGCGCCAGCGTGCTGCGCGTCTCGGCGACCGTCCCCTCTCGCGCGAGCCGCTCGACCTGCCGCTCGCTCTCGACGATCACCTTCTCCGTCAAGGACCGACGTTCCGCGGGATCGACAGGACCTCGGCGAGCGCGGGCCGCTCGTAGAGGAACGCGTACGCCGCCTGGCTGGCGAGGACGCGCTTGGTGTAGAGCCGCGTCTCCTCCCACGGGATCTGCTCGACCCAGAGCTCGAAGTCGGTGCCACTGCGCTGCGCGACCCATCGCTGCACCGCGCCGCCGCCGCCGTTGTACGCGCTGATCGCGAGCGCGGGGTTCACCGCGAACTGCGTGCGCAGCTTGCCGAGCAGCTTCGTCCCGAACGCGATCGACACCTCGGGCCTCTTGAGCGACGCCTCGTCGAAGCCATAACCGGTCCCCGGCGCCATCCACTGCGCCGTTGGCGTAATGAGCTGCATCAGCCCGTAGGCGTTCGAGACGCTCTTGGCCTCCGGATAGAAGCTCGACTCCTCGCGCATGATCGCCCAGGCCAAGGGCGCGGGGATGCGGTTGGCGGCGCTCTCCTTCATGACGAGCGGCTCGAACGCGCGCGGGAAGGCGACCTCCCACGGCGTGCGCCAACGCCCGACCGGGTAGTGCGCGAGGTACTCGGTGCGCTTGCCCTTCGCGAGAGCGTGTCCGACCTCGGGCGCGCCGGCGCGGTTGTAGAGATCGCCGATCACCCAGGCGACCTCGGCGGGCACGGTGTCGCCGACCGCGCCCGCCGCCGCGAGCTCGCGCTTCGCGGCCTCGATCTCGCCGACCTCGAGGAGGCGGCACGCGCGATCGACGCCCGGACCGTGGAGCTCCGGGTGATCGGCGGCGGGGAAGGCGCCGCCCTCGTCGCGCGACACCGCGTCGTCGAGCGCGCGCGCGGCCGCCGGAGCGTCGCCCTCGGCGAGGCGCGCGTACGCTTGCGTCATGTAGAAGGAGAGCGGCGCATCCTTGACGATCTGCGTGTACCGCGCCTTCGCGTCCTCGGCGTCCCCGAGCGCGGCGGCGGCGCGGGCGCGGAAATACGCAGCGCGCGCGGCGGTAGCCCAGTGGCGATCATCCTTCTCGCGCACGGCCAGATCGTCGAGCGGCGTCTTCGCGGCGGCCCAATCACCGCGCGACGCGTGCGAGAGCGCGACCCGGAAGAGCGCTTCTCCGCGCATGTCGCCTTCGGGGTAGTCGACCGGGATGCTCGTCATCATCGCCACGAAGCGCGTCTCGTCGCCGGCGTCCTTGGCGGCGACGGCGGCGTGGAAGCGGGCGTCGTCGGCCAGGCGATGCTTGGGGAACGTCTGCTCGAGCTTGGCGAAGCGATCGAGCCCTTCCGCGGTGCGCTTCGCCGCGAGGCTCGCCTTGCCGCCGGAGTAGAGGGCGGAGACGAGGGCGTCGTCGCCCGCGCACGCGAGGATGGCGTCGCCCCATGCGTCGGCGGACGAGACGCCCTTCAGCTTGGCGCTCGCCGTCGCGCGCAGGGAGGCGGCCTTGCAGAAGATGCCGCCAGTCGGCGTGGGCTTCGGGGCCGCCGCCAGCACGGCACCCGCTTCGGCGACCGCTTTCGCCGCTTCCCCGGCGTCGATCCACGCCTGCGCGAGCTTGACGCGGTCGGCGTCGGTGAGCGCGTCGGAGAACGAAGCGTCCTTGGCGCGGAGCAGCGTGGTCGCGCGCGCGCGCTGAAGGTTGGCGCCCGAGGTCTCCGCGAGCTTCGGGGCCTCGACCGCGACGCGAAGCGCCAGATCGTAGGCCTCGCGCGCGTGCGACGAAGGGTCGCCATCGACGCCGTCGAGCAGCGCGGTCGCGAGGCGAACGGCCGTGTCGACCCAGCGCGCCATGTGTGGACCCGACGCCAAGAGCGCGCGCCACGACGCGACCGCCGCCGCACGATCGCCCTTCGCGGCGAGCGCTTCGGCGAGGAGGACCTTCGTCTCGTCCTTGATCGGCAGCGCCTCGGGCACTGCGCGCGCGCGTGCGATCGCCTCGTCCGCCTTCCCACCGCGCGCGTATGCCTGCGCGGCGCGGAGGGTCGCGTACGGCGCGAGCTCGCACGTGGCGGTCGCCGTCTTCGTGGCGCGATCGAACGCCGACGCGGCCGCCGCGAGATCCCCCGTCGCGGACGCGAGGCGCCCTTCGACGAAATCCCATGCGCACGCGTCGGCCGGCGCCAGCGTTTGGCCCTGCCGCGCAAGCGTGAACGCGCGAAGTGCGCCGGCGTAGTCCTTCGCGTGCTCGCGCTCGCGTGCGTCCTTCAGGCGTGGATCGTCCATGACGACACGAACGGTGGGCATGCGAGCCGGTCCCGCCGCAGGCGGCGCAGGATTCGCGGGCTCTGCGGTGGAGACCACAGGCGCGGGGCCGCCGACTCCGCCGCCGCGGCAGGCCGCGACGAGGGCAACGCAAAGGGTAAGGCCCGCTCTCATCCGCGCTTTCGCCATGCCTCGCCCGCCTCCTCTTCCTCTCGCACGAGCGCGTCTTTGCGCTCGTGCTCGGTCCACTTCGCGCGGTCCTTGTTCACGACGTCGGCGTCGGCCTTGGTGGTCGCCAGCTCGGCGCGGCGCTGTCCTTCACCGGTGCGCGCATGCGTCTCGGCCTCCCGCGCGCGCTCGACGTGCTCCTCGAGGCGACGCTTCTCTTCCGCGGCGGCGATCGCCCACGCGTCGGCGCGTTGGAGATCGGCCACCTTGAGCTCACCCTGCTCGAGCTTCGTGCGCTCCGCCTCGCGCACCGCCCGGGCACGCTCCTCGGCGCGCTCCTTTTCGGTCGCGGCGGCGCGGGTACGTTGCTCCGCCGCTTCCCGTGCGCGGACAGCCGCCGCCAGCTCACGCGTCGCGTCGTCGACGTGCTGCTCCCGGAGCTTCGCGAGGGGGTCGAGCGGGTACTTCCGAGACGCCATGAGCATGTCCTCGTGAACCTTTTACCCCGCGCGCGCGTCGCGAGCTACTTCGAGGACGAACGCGGCGGACTGGGCATTCCACCGGCCGTTGCACAGACGCTCCGCGGGCCGCATCCTTGTGGGGTGACGGAGGCGCGGGCGACCCTACATGACGCCCGCGGGCCGGCCTGGACCCGTGCGCTCCTGCCGGCGCTCGGGGCGTGTGGGATGCTCGCAGGTCTCTATTGGTGGGCCGTCGATGGCGCCGCGCTCGGGGCGGACTTCTTCTGTGGCCTCGCGTTGCTGCTCGTCGCGCCGCTCTTGCTGGGCCGTCACAGGCCTCAGCGGGCGCGCCTCTTGCCGCACCCGGCGCGGGTCGAGGTGCGAGGGGCCGGCCTGCTCACGCAGACTCTTCATGCGCGCGACGTCCTCGGCGCGGTCTCGTGCGCGTCCGCCGACGGCGGCGAGACTCTCGCCCTCCAGCGCGCGAGCCGCGATCGACCCACGATCCTCGAGTTGGCGACGGCGGCCGACGCCAAACGCGTAAAGGACGCCCTCGGCATCGGCCTCCACACCTCAGGGGCGCTGCGCTGGCCGGTGGGAACGCGCACGGTCGACCGACTCGGCGCGATCAACAGGTTGCTCGGCGCATGCGCCGCCGCGATGCTCGCGTACGCGACGACGTTCGGGAGGGCCGCATACGGAGACTGGCCGCTCGCGTACCTCGTCGTCGTCTTCCCCCTCGTCGCGCTGGCCACGTTGCGGTGGCGGCGCGCCCGCTCGGCCGAGCGCTCGGTGTGGATGACGCCGACGGACGTGCGCCTCGAGGACGCGCGCGGCGGCTGGACCGCGGTGCCGTACGCGGCGCTGACGAGCGCGCGGTTCGAGGACGGCTGGCTCGTCGTCGGCCGCGGAACGGCGCGTCGTGTCGCGACGAAGGTCGAGCTCGCTCGGCATGGCCGGCGCGGCATCACGCGCGCCGAGCTGGAGGTCTTGATGGCCCAGCTCCGCGCCGCGGGCCAGCGCGCGCGCGGCGTCGAGGGGCACGAGGCCCACTCGGGTGCTGCGGCGCCGCTCGCGCGCGCGCACGGCGAGGAAGCGCGCGCGTGGCTCGCCCGCCTCGAGACGACCGCGCTCCAGCTGGCCCGCGGCACGAGCTACCGCGACATCGCCTTCGCCGAGGGCGATCTCTGGGCGGCCCTCGAAGATCACGACGCGGAGCCCGCCCTCCGCGCGGCGTGCGCACGCGTCCTGTCGCGCGTCTCCCGCCCCGGCGAGCGCGCGCGCATCGACGCGATCGTCTCCTGCATCCGCGACGACGACGCAAAGACGCGCATCCGCGTTGCACTCGACCCCGATCTCGATCGCGCCGTCCGCGAGCTGGAAGATCTCGACGCACTCGACGCCGAGGTCAGGGACCTCCACTCTTAGAGCAACCTAGCGCGCGCCCCACTCCTGGAGCGATTTCACGCGAACGTTGGCGTCGCCCGCCTCGATCGCGTCGCACGCCGCGAGGCCCGCCGCGATCGTCGTGAAATACGGGATGTTCGCGAGGAGCGTCTGCCGCCTCAGCGAGAAGCTGTCGCGCACTTCGGCGGCGCCGAGCGTCGTGTTGATGACCATCGCGATGGTGCCGCTCTTGATTGCGTCGACCACGTGCGGGGAGCCCTCGTTCACCTTCTTGATCGCCTCGCACGGGATGCGCGCGCGCTGGATCGCCAGCGCGGTGCCGTGCGTCGCGAGGATCTCGAAGCCCTGCGCACGCAATCGCCGCGCGATGTGGACCGCCACCGGCTTGTCGTCGTCCTTCACGCTCACGAACACGCGACGCTTCTTGCCCTCGATCTCGAGCCCTGTCCCCGCCGCGAGCATGCTCTTTCCGAACGCGCGCGCGAAGGTCTCCGCGATCCCCATCACCTCGCCGGTCGAGCGCATCTCGGGGCCGAGGATGGTGTCGACGCCGGGGAACTTGTTGAACGGGAAGACGCTCTCCTTCACCGACACGTGCCGCGGCACCGCGTCGTCGTCGATGCGCAGGTCGTCGAGGGTCTGCCCGACCATGAGCTTCGCCGCGATCTTCGCGAGCGGCCGCCCCGTCGCCTTCGACACGAACGGCACGGTGCGGCTCGCGCGCGGGTTCACCTCCAGGATGTAGACCTCGCCGCCCTTTACCGCGAACTGCACGTTCATCAGGCCGACGTCGCCGAGCTCCAGGGCGAGCATTCGCGTCTGCTCCTCGATCGAGAGCACGATCTCCGGCGAGAGGGAGTGCGGCGGTAGCACGCTCGACGAGTCCCCGGAGTGTACGCCGGCCTCTTCGATGTGCTGCATGACGCCGCCGATGACCGCGCGCTTGCCGTCGCACATGCAGTCGACGTCGACCTCGATCGCGTCCTTCAGGAACTCGTCGACGAGGATGGTCGTCGTCCCCGCGTCGCGCGCCGCCTCGAGCGCGAGGTAGATGTACTGCTCGAGCTCCACCTTGCTGTACGCGATCATCATCGCGCGGCCGCCGAGGACGTAGCTCGGTCGCACCAGCACCGGGTAGCCGATCCCCTCGGCGATCGCGAACGCCTCTTCGACGGTGTGGGCGATGCCGCTGCGCGGGCGCTTCAGCGCGAGCTTTTGGAGCACTTCGTCGAAGCGGCCACGGTCCTCGGCGCGATCGATCGCGTCAGCGGTGGTCCCGAGCAGCTTCACGCCGTGCTTCTCGAGCGGGACCGCCAGCTTCAGCGGCGTCTGCCCGCCGAACTGCACGATGACGCCTTCGGGCTTCTCCTCGTCGCAGATCGCGAGCACGTCCTCGAGCGTGAGCGGCTCGAAATACAGGCGATCGGAAGTGTCGTAGTCGGTCGACACCGTCTCGGGGTTGCAGTTGACCATGATGGCCTCGAACCCGAGCTCGCGCAGCGCCATGACGGCGTGCACGCAGCAGTAGTCGAACTCGATGCCCTGGCCGATGCGGTTGGGGCCGCCGCCGAGGATGAGGACCTTGCGCTTGCCGGTGGCGGCCTGCGACTCGCTCTCCGATTCGTATGTAGAATACAAATACGGCGTATGCGCGACGAACTCGGCGGCGCACGTGTCGACGCGCGCGTAGACGGGGCGGATGCCGTGCGAGTGCCGGAGCGTGCGCACGTCGTCCTCGCAGGAGCCGGTCAACGTCGCGAGCTGGCGATCGGAGAAGCCGAGGCGCTTGTATCCGCGGATCTGGTCGGGGCCGACCTCGCCCTTCTTGATCAACGTCTCGGCCGCGACGATGCGGCGCAGCTGCGCCAAGAACCAAGGATCGATCTTGGTCAGCTCGAAGAGGCGCGCGTCGGTCATGCCGAGGCGCATCGCGTCGCCCACGTAGAAGAGGCGCTCGGCGGTGGGGATGGCGACAAGCTTGGTCAGCGCTTCGAGCTGCGCGGCGTCGGTCGCCGGAGGGAGCGTCTTGGGACGCTCGTGCTCGGGCGCTTCCATGCCGAGATCGCGCTTCTTCTTGGGCTCGGCGAGGAGGCGGTAGTCGACACGATCGAGGAGCGACACGAAGCCGTCCTTCGCCGTCTCCAGCGAGCGCGCGGCCTTTTGGAGCGCTTCGCAGAAGGTGCGGCCGATGCTCATCACCTCGCCGACGCTCTTCATCTGCGTACCGAGCGTCGTCTCGGCGCCCGGGAATTTTTCGAACGCGAAACGCGGCCACTTGACGACGACATAGTCGATGACCGGCTCGAACGCGGCGCTCGTCTTGGTGATGTCGTTCTGGAGCTCGTCGAGCGTGTACCCGACCGCGAGCTTGGCGGCGATTTTGGCGATGGGGTAGCCGGTCGCCTTGCTGGCGAGCGCGCTCGATCGCGACACGCGCGGGTTCATCTCGATGACGTAGACGCGCCCGTCCTCGGGGCTGACGGCGAACTGGACGTTCGAGCCGCCGGTCTCCACGCCGATCTCGGTCATGACCGCACGCGCAGCATCGCGGAGGCGCTGGTACTCGCGATCGGTCAGCGTCATCGCCGGCGCGACGGTGATCGAGTCGCCGGTGTGGACGCCCATCGGATCGATGTTCTCGATCGAGCACACGACGATGAAGTTGTCCGCCTTGTCGCGGATGACCTCGAGCTCGTACTCCTTCCAGCCGAGGACGCTCTCCTCGATGAGGACCTCATGCGTGGGCGACTGCGCGAGCGCCCAGGCGACCTTCTCGGCGAACTCCTTCTCCGAGTACGCGATGCCGCCGCCCGAGCCGCCCATCGTGAAGCTGGGGCGCAGGATGGCGGGAAATCCGGTGCTCTTGACGATCTCCCAGGCCTCTTCCACCGAGTGCGCGGCGCCGGCCTTCGGGCACGCCAGGCCGATTTTCTCCATCGCCGCCTTGAAGAGCGAGCGATCCTCCGCCTTCGCGATCGACGCGGGCTTCGCGCCGAGGAGCTCGACGCCGAGCTGCTGGAGGACGCCCTTCTCGTGCAGCGCGAGCGCGAGGTTCAGCGCGGTCTGGCCGCCGAGTGTCGGCAAGAGGGCCTGCGGGCGCTCGCGCTCGAGGATCGCCGCGAGGGTGCGCCACTCGAGCGGCTCGATGTACGTCCGGGAGGCGAGCTCCGGATCCGTCATGATGGTCGCGGGGTTGGAGTTGACCAGCACGACTTCGTACCCCTCCTCGCGCAAGGCCTTCGCCCCTTGCGTGCCGGAGTAGTCGAACTCGCACGCCTGGCCGATGACGATCGGACCGGCGCCGATGAGCAGGATCTTCTGGAGGTCTGTGCGCCGCGGCATGGCCGATCACCCTCGTTAGCAGGCCGCGGGGGCAACGGGAACACGGATCCGCCCTCCCGGGTCGCGCGTAGAACGACCAGGAGCTCGCGGCGGCGGCGGTCCTCCTCCAACCACCCTGCCGCTGCCGCGGTTCCCCCTTCTTCCTTCGCCTGGCCCGAGCGGTCCGTCACCGCCCCAGGGGCGTTGCGCGCGGGCGACGTTCGGCGGCGGAGAGACGCTGCGCACTACGGGCGTCCGCAGAGATGCGACGCCCGCGCGGGTGGCACGAATTACGCTTGGCGCGCCGTGAGGTGCGCATGCGATTCGCTGGAATTTTCCCTCTTCTTGCGCTGTCGACGGTCGCGGTGGCGTGCAGCGGACGCGTGGTCGAGCCGAGCTCCGACGGTACGCTCGCGGACTCGACCGGTGCCGATCCCAGCGCGACGACGCCAGGCGTGCCGGCGAGCACGACGTGGCGCCTCGACATCGAGAACCCCGTGAACGAGGACGAGGACGTCGACTGGTACGACGTAGACCTCTGGGACAACGTCGACTCGGGCCTCATCGGCCGCCTCCATGCGAACGGGCGCAAGGTCGTCTGTTACTTCAGCGCCGGAAGCGCCGAGAACTGGCGCCCCGACTACGCGTCATTCCCCAGGGCCGCGCTCGGCAAGGCGATGGACGGCTGGGCCGGCGAGAAATGGGTCGACGTCCGCAGCGCCGGCCTCCGCGCCGTGATGGCCGCGCGCCTGGACACGGCGAAGGCCGCGGGCTGCGACGGCGTCGATCCCGACAACGTCGACGGGTACTCGAACGACACCGGCTTCCCGCTGCGGGCCAAGGACCAGCTCTCGTTCAACCGGTTCCTTGCAAAAGAGGCGCACGCGCGCGGCATGATCGTCGGGCTCAAGAACGACGTCGACCAGATCGCCGATCTCGTCGCGAGCTTCGATTTCGCGGTCAACGAGCAGTGCTTCCAGTTCGGCGAGTGCGACAAGGTCGAGGCGTTCGTCGCCGCAGGGAAATCGGTCATCAACATCGAGTACGGCAACGTCTCTACCCACCAGCGCTCGGTCTGCCCGAAGGCGAACGCGAAGGCGTTCTTCTCGATCCTGTCGGCCGCAAACCGCATGAACGGCACGTACACGCGCTGCCGGTCGTAACGCCGCTGACGGCACGGCGAGCACTCAAGGCCTCCGCACGCGGGGAAGCGGGCTGGCGCGAGGTGGGATCACCGGCTCGAGAAGCTGCAGCTCGTGCGCGTGGTGCAATAGCAATAGCGGAGCCCGTCGGGGTCGAGGGCGTCGCACCCAAATTCGGCGATGCCGTCGTTGGCCGGGGACGGTCGGCACTGCGCGTCGCCCAAGCCCATGCACTCTTGGGCACCCGCGCTCTGCGCTTCACCGCAGAACTCCAGACCTGTCCAGCCGAGCTCGACGCGCCGACCGGCGGTCTTCGAGATGTTGCGAGATCCCCGCGTGCACGTCGCTCCTCCGCCGCCGCCGCCTCCGCCGCCCGGCTCGCAGTTCCACAGGTTCTGCAAGCTCAGTCGCTCGGATACGGAAGAGAAGCAGGTCGAGCACTCGGGCGGGCAGTAGCCGGATGTCGTGCACGCGTCGCCTCCGCCTCCGCCGCCCGAGCAGATGGCCTCACGGGTCTTGGCCGTTTCCTCTTTGGGAGGCTCGCTGCCGCATCCCACGCCAGCAAACGTCAACGAAAGGGTGATCGTGCCAATCGTAGTGAAGCGCATCGGAGCTCCTCGTTGGGGTTCGATGGCTTGAGGCGTCCGACCAGTGAACCGTCTCAAACAAAAGCGTGAACGGCACGTACACGCGCCGCCGCCCGTGAGTCGAGGTCGTCAGTCCTGCAAGCACAGGAGCGCGAAGGTGCTCTGGCAGGAGTAGGCCACATCCTCCGTCCACTCCTTGCCCGGGACGCCGGTTTGGCTCTTGCGCCCGCCGGTCTGGCCGCCAGGGAACTGCGACTTGGTCGACCAGTCTTGGCAGGTGTCCGGCGCCTTGACGCCGTTCGCCAATGTCCCGGTCCACCATTGATTGGCCGCGGGTTGGCCGAGCTCGTCGGTCTTGATCTGCGCGAGCGGGAAGCCGCGGAGGTTGGCCTTGTTCTGGAACAGCGTGATTCCGGAGATGACGGCGATCCACGGGCCGTCGGACGTGAACTCATTTGCGGCGTCGTGCGACGTGTCGCTCATCCACGCCTTCCACGTCCCGCCGAGCTGCGCGGCGTTCGCAGAGGCCTGGCAGCGGAAGTTGGCGCCGGCGACGCCGCCCCAGTCGGGCGTGTAGGTCGCGCGCGTGATGAAGATGCCCTTCGGTCCCGCGTCGGCGGCATCCGGCGGCGGGTTCGTGTCGCCCGCCGTATCGGCAACGGGATTGGTGTCGGACACACCGTCGGCGCCGCCCGTGTCGTTCGTCGCGTCGAGCCCCGCGTCTGCGGTGGCGTCGGGCAAGAAAGCGGCGTCCGGTCCGTTGCCGAGGTTCACCGTCGTTTCGCACGCCGCGCCGCCGAGCGTCAGCGCCAGCGCCGGCAGGAGGGCGGCGGGAAGCGCCGTCATGGCGGCGAAGGACGGTACGAAGCGCACGCGTTCAGCTTACGTCAGTTCTGGAACGTGGCGTAGCAGGCCTGCCCCTTCGAGCAGTCCCCGCCCGCGCCGTTCGCGCAGCTCTTGAAGGTGTCGCGCTTCGCGGTCGTGCTGCTCGCGCAGAGATCGCGGCACGCCGAGTGCTCCGTTGCGGACAGGCAGCTGAAGAAATTGAGATTGTCGCACGCGGTCTGGCACGCCTGGATGTCGAACTGATCGTTGCTGGCGTCGAAGCCACCGCTCGTGGTCCCGCTGCTGCTGCCGCCGCTCGTGGAGCCGCTGCTGCTGCCGCCGCCGGTCGTCGTGCTGCCGCACGCGCTCGCGACTTTGTCGCACGCGACGTTGTTCACGCAGTCGATCTGGTACTGGTACGCGCTCTTCTGGCACTCGGTCAGGCAAGCGCTCTTGTCGCCGACGCGGATGAGGCTGCACGAGACGAGCTTGTCGCACGCGGTGCCGCACGAGGACGCCGTCGCGCCGCCGCCTCCGCCGCTGCCTCCGGAGGTCCCGCTCGAGCCCGAGGGCTTCGGCGTGATGTTCGTGCGGCACGCGGGATCGCACACCGAGTTGTCGGCGCATCCCGTGAAGACCTCGATTTGCGAGGGCGTGGCCTGATCGCAGTCGGAATAACACGCAGCTTGCCCGGCGGCGGAGCTGCAGCCGAAGAACTTCATCTTGTCGCAGGACTGCTTGCAGCCGGAGATCTGGCCGACGGTGGCGCCGCCGCTTCCAGGGCCGCTGCCGGGCGTGGTGGTGGACGTGACGGTGCAGGCGAGGGCGAGGAGCGCCGCGCCGGCGAAGGCGAAGATGCGGTGGTGCATGTCCGAGGTTTGGACACGCGCGCGCGATCCGTCACCGAAATCGTCGCCGGAGACTATTTGGGCGGCACGACGGCGTCGACGGCGGCGGTGAAGATGCTGTTCGGGTACGCGACGCGGAAGCGATCGGCGCGGGCGCGGGCGTCTGCGGCGCGACCTGCCTGGACGAGCGCCTGGATGGCGATCGCCTCGCGCTCTTCCACGAGGCGGCCACGCGGATAGCTCTTCGCGTGCGCGTCCACCGCCTCGAGCGCCGCGGCGCTCTGCCTGCGCGCGAGCGCCATGCGCGCGCGATCGATGAGCGTGCGCTCGGCGGCGAGATCGACGTCGGGGCTCGAGCTCGGCGCGGTGGTCCGCGTCGGCGCGGGCGTGGCGGCGCGCGAGGGCTCGGGCACGGCGATCGCCGAGACCGGCGGCGCCGGCTCTGGATCGCGCGCGGCGCGGCTGGGCGCGGGCGGCGACGTCGTCGTGCTCGGCGCGACGACCGCGATCGGCGCGGGCGTGGCGACGCGCGCATGGATCGCCGCGCCCGTGCCGCCGCCCGCCGCGAACGCGACGACGAGCCACGGGATGGTCTTTAGGGTGACGCCGATCGCCGTGCCCACGCCGGCCGTCCCTACGGCACCGGCCGTTGCCGCCGTCGCTGCACCAGCTGCACCAGCTGCACCAGCTGCACCAGCTGCACCGGTCGCTCCTGCCGCGGTCGCCGCAGTCGCCGCGCCGGCTGCCCCCTTCGTCGCCGCCGCCGCCGTGCCCGCCGCGACGCCCACTCCGGCACCGACCGCGACCGACGCCGTGAGGCGCGCGAGGACACGGGCTTGCAGCGCGTCGTCCGCTCCAGGACGCGCGAGCTCGGCGTCGATCGATCGACGCGCGAGCGAGCTGAGCGGCGGGATTTGGTCAGCCACGCGGAGCTCCCACGATCTTCGAAAGGTGCCTCTCGAGCTCCGCGCGCGCAAGCCGAAGCCGCGAGTACGCGGTGTTCAAAGGTACGTCGAGCAGGCGCGCGATCTCGGGCACCGGCATCCCTTCCACGTCGTGCATGACGATGAGGCTCCTCTTGTCGAAGTCCATGGCGTCGAGCGCCGCGAGGAGATCCCGACGGAGCTGCTCCTCCTCGACGAGCTGATCGGGCCGCGGTTTGTTGTCGGCGTGCTCGATCCCGGCCTCGCCGGTCTCGTGCCGATGACGCGCGAGCTTGCGGTGATCGGCGGCGATCCGGAACGCGAAGCCGAAGAGCCAAGGGCGCAGAGGACGCGCGGTGTCGTAGTCGGCCCAGTGCCGGTAAATCGCGACGAAGCAATCGTGCGTGACGTCCTCGAGCTCCGACGGGGCGACGCCGAGGCGGCGGAGGGTGTGCAGGACGTAGGTGAACTCGCGCGCGTAGACGCCTTGGAAATCGTCGGGGACGGATCCGAGCGCTCCTCCCTGGGGTTTGGGGGCTCCCGGCGAATCCGTCACGTCAGAACCACGCCCCGCCCGCGATGCCAACGCGGGCCGCGAAGGACGGGACCGTCCAGACGTCTTGCCCGCCGAGCTGGAGGGTGATGCGGGACAAGGGGGCGAGGCCGTCGAGGTGGGCGCGCACGAAGAACGGGCCCGGGAGCGGGATGTCTGCGCCGACGCGGGCGCCCGCCGCGGTGTAGGTGGCCGATGCACGGAGGGGCTCGGCGACGCCGGAGCCTTCCCCGCGGAGCGCCCCGACAGAGAACATGCCGCACCCGAAGGCCACCGAGACGTGAACACACGGGAGCACGCTTGCCGCGTAGAGGGAGGCCGAGATTTTGCCGCCGCCGATCGCGCCGCCGACGACGTTGGCGGTCGAGGGGAGCGAGGCGAGCCCTTCGAGGCGCGCTTCGAAAGCGCGGACGCGGAGACCCGCGCCGATCGCGACGGCCGCGGTGGTCGCGGGGGTTTCGCCGAAGAGGGCGAGGAGGCCGGCGGTGGGGCCGAAGGAGAGAGGAGACGCGCGGGGAGGTGGGGCCGGAGGCGGGGATTCGGGCGCGGGCGCGGGGACGGGCGCGGGAGCGGGAGCGGGAGCGGGGACCGGCGCGGGGGCGGGGACCGGCGCGGGAGGAGGAGGGGGCGTGCCGGGGGGACGGGACAGGCTCGAGGGATCGATGCCGATCGCGATCGCGACGGCGAGGGCGTCGATGAGCTCGCGGCAGTCGCCGCGGGGAGAGAGGAGCTCGCGTTGGCCGGACCGGGGGCCCTTGAGGGTGAGTGTGCCGATGATGCCGGTCCCGCGGCGGATGACGGTGACGTCGACCTCGCGCGGCGCGGAATCGACGAAAGGGTCGTAGCCGAGGCGCGCTCCGACGGCGTCGCGGAGCTCGCGTTCGGTCGGGCATTTGTCGACGTCGGCGGCATGCGAATAGGTGAGGTGCGCTTGCTCACGCTCCTCGGCGCCCGCGATCCGGGGGGCCATCGCGACCGCGGTCATGACCACGACCACGGCGGTCACGAAGGGCAGGCGCGGGAGCGGGCGCATCGGTCGAACTTCGACGGTAAATGAGAACGCTCGAAAACTTGTCCGAAATTGCGAACGTACGGCACCTTCGCCCTCATGAGCGAAGCTGTCCCCTCCGGCTTTTCGTCGGCCAAGGGTGGTCTGCCCCTGCCCCGCGTGTTCGGGCGCCTCTTCCTCTTGAAGCTGCTCGCGCGCGGCGGAATGGGGGACGTCTACCTCGCGGCGACGACCGGCATCGAAGGGGCCGAGCGCGCGTGCATCGTCAAGACGGTACGCCGCGATCACATCCACGACGGCTCGTTCCTCGCGCGGTTCCTCGACGAAGCGCGCGTGCAAGCGCAGCTCTGTCACCCCGGCGTCGCGCAGGTCCTCGAGGCCGCGACCGACGAGAGCGGCGAGCCGTACACGGTCATCGAGTACATCGAGGGCCGCTCGCTCGCCGATCTTCGCCAGCGCGCGATCCAGATGGGCGCACGCGTCGGCTGGGCGGAAGCGACGGCGCTGACGATCGAGATGGGCATGGCCCTCGCGCACGTGCACGAGCGCTCGAGCACCGACGGGACGCCGCTCGGCATCGTGCACCGTGACCTCTCGCCGCAAAACGTGATGGTGGGCTTCGCCGGCGAGGTGAAGCTCATCGACTTCGGCACCGCGCGCGGGCACAACCGCCGCTGCCACACCGTCGCCGGCGTCGTCTTCGCGAAGCCCGGCTACGTCGCCCCCGAGGTCGCGCGCCAGCAGGTCGGCGACGGCCGCATCGACGTGTACGCGATGGGCGTCATGCTCTGGGAGCTCGCCGCGGGCCGCCGCTTCCTGAACGGCGACGCGCAAAAACACCTGGAAGACGCCGCCGCCGGCAAGGTCAAGCTTCCCCCGATCGCGAAGCTCGCGGGCGCGCCGCCGGAGCTCGACGAGGTGATCCGCAAGCTCACCGAGAACGAGCCCGAGGATCGCTACGCCAGCGCGCACATCGCCGCGACCGATCTCGCGCGCGTGCTCGGCCAGTCCGATCCCGGCAAGAACGGCGAGCGCAGCGTGCGCGCGCGCGTCGCGGCGCTGATGAAGACGCTCTGGCCGCACGAGCCGGCCCGCTCACGCGCCGACTTCGCGCGCTTGCTCAAGGAAGCGCGCGCGCTCCGTAAAGAGATGCCGCATACGCCGCCGGCGAGCGGCGTCATCGAGCGCGCCGCCAACCAGATGAGGGACGAGGATCCGACGATGGTGCCCGGCACGCCGTACCGCGTCCTGCGCACGATCGGCGAAGGCGCGAGCGGTGTCGTGTACGAGGCCGAGCACGTCGAGCTCGGTCGCAAAGTCGCCCTCAAGGTGCTCGCGCCCGCGAACTCCGGCGCGAAGGACGCGATCGAGCGCTTCCGCCGCGAGGCGCGCGCCGTCGCCCAGCTGTCGCACCCAAACCTGGTGCAGCTCCACGACTTCGGCAAATCGCTCGACGGCCGCGTCTTCCTCGCGATGGAGCTGCTCCAGGGCGAGACGCTCGACGCGCACCTCAAGGACGCGCACGGGATGGACTGGCGCGAGGCGGTGCGGCTCGGCATGGAAGTCACGAAGGCGCTCGAGGCGGCGCACGGCGCGGGCCTCGTTCACCGGGATTTGAAGCCTCAAAACCTGTTCCTCACCGAGGGCGGAGGGCTCAAGCTCCTCGACTTCGGCGTCGCGATGGCGCTCGCCGACGTCGCCACCGAGGCGCGGGAAAAGCGCCAGAAGGGCTTCGCGATCTTCGGCACGCCCGAGTACATGGCGCCCGAGCAGGTCGCGGGCGAGGGGGTCGACGGCCGCTGCGACATCTACGCGCTCGGCTGCGTGCTCTACCAGCTCCTCACCGGCGCGCCGCCGTTCGAGGGCGGCTCGAGCGTCGTCGTGATGGGCAAGCAGCTCCGCGAGATGCCGGAGTCACCCGCCGCTCGCGCCCCCGAGCGCGCGATGCCTCCCGAGCTCGACGCGCTCGTCATGCGCGCCCTCTCGAAGTCCCCGGGCGAGCGCTTCTCGACCGCGACCGAGATGCGCGAGGCCCTCGGCGAGATCCTGAAAGCGCCGATGGTGCGCAAGGCGCAGGCGAAGCGCAACGTCCAGCGCGCGATCTTCGCGACGGTGGCGCTCGCAGCGATCGGCGGCTTCGTCGCGACGCGCTTCGTGCACCACGACACGGTGGTCGTCACTGCGCGCGAGGACGTCGATCCGGCCGTCACCGTCCCCGAGCCCGAGGCCAACCTGCCCGCGATGCAGACGCCGGGGCCGACTCCGACTCCGACTCCGGGTCCGACGCCGACTCCGGGCGCGGCTGCGGGCGATCCGAGCGTGGTCCCTGCGTTCCTCTCGACGTCGTCGCACGGCGCACCGGCGCGTGACGTCCGCGAGTCGCGGAACGAGCGCGAGCGGCAGCTCGAAGGCGCGCGGCGCGTCGCCAAGGGTCACATGAGCGACGCGCGCGCGCTCAAGACGTGGGCGCACGCGGCGTACAAGGCCGGTGAGCTCCGTGAGGCGAAGCGCGCGAGCGAGGTCTGGACGCTGCACGACGGCACCGCCGAGCCGCGCATCTTCCTCGCGACGGTGCTCGACGCGAGCGGCCGCAAGAGCGACGCGCGCGCAGTGCTGGAAGAGTGGCTCCAGGTGCACCCGGACTCGGCGGAGGCGCGCGCGCTCCACGCGCGCCTCGGCGGTCCGATGACGCAAGATCCGAGCGGCAAGAAGCAAGTCGCCCACCGCTGAGCGTCGGCGCAGCACGCGTCGGCGATTTCGGTCCCATCGCCCTGCGCTTCGCTTCGCTTCGCTCCACTCAGGAGCGTTTCGCTCCGCTGCGCTTCGCTCCACTGACTCAGCGGACGATGACGATGCGGCACCCGCCGTCGAGACAGTCGGGCTGGACCGGCGACGGTGGGCACGCGTACTCGCCGACCTGGTAGACGCACACGCCGGCGTCGCCGCACGTGCCGCCGTAGTAGTAGCGGAGCCAGTGATCGTCGACGCACACCGACGGCGGGAGCGGGCATGGGATCGCGGCGTCCGCGCCGCACGCGATCACGGGTGGCGGGCCGCCGTCGGGGGGCGCGCCGGTGTCAGGGCCGACCGCGACGTCGACGGCGAGCGCGTCCCACGGCGGTTCCGTCCAGCCGGTGGCGTCCGGTGTGCCGATGGGCTTCGTGAACGTGCCGTCGCTGCCGCTGTCCGCGGAAGAAGAGGTCCCGTCGTCGACGCGGCCGCACGCGACGAGGATCACGGAGACCGCGACGGTCGACGCGACGCCGACGGCGCAGACCATGATCACGGAAATCGAGGCGCGTTGCCTGGGCGCGTAGCGGCGGAAATGGGTCACGACGTATCGACTATGGCCGGGGTCGCCGGCATCCGTCGGCCGATTCCGCGAAGGTGCCCAATCATGGGGAATTTCAGGCCTAGGATGATCGCGTGACGCGCGTTCATCACCTCGCCGCCGCGTTCGTCGTCTCGCTGCCGCTCGTCGGGGCGCTCGGCGACGCCGGCCTCGCGTTCACGATGTACGCCTCGAGCGTCTCGTACCGCGTCGTGATCGACGGGAGCGACGGCGCGGGCCGGCGTCACGCGATCGCACCGACGCTCCTCGCCTCCCGCGTCGGACGATCCGCGCAGCCGTTCTTCGCCGGCGCCGACAACCTCCGCCGCACGTACGACGTTCGCGCGCTGCGCGTTCGCCTGCCCGAGGTCGCCCGCCTCGCGTGCGCCGCCGACGAAGGACGCTCGGCCGCCGTCACCGTCGTCCTCGAAGAGCGTCCTGGGCGCGGCGAGCCTCGCACGACGCGCGCGGAGATCACGTGCTCACGCTGAAGCGCCCCCTGCCCATCGCGCGCGTCGCGCTCGGCGTGGTGTTCCTGCTGCGGACGACGCCGCTCGTCAACGTCGCCCCCTTCGCGCGCGCGTTTCCCCTCGCCGCCGTGAACGGGCCTCTCTACGGATGGCCCGAGCCCGGCTGGCCCTTCGCGTGGGACGGCCTCACGTTGCCCGACGGCGTCCGCATCGCCGCGTGCGTCGTTCGAACCGTCGCCGCGGTCCTCTTCCTCCTCGGCGTCCGCGCGCGCGTCGCCGGGCTCGTGGCCGGTGCGTGCGGCTTCGTCGCGCTGTCGCAAGATCCGTTCGGCTTCGTCTTCACGCTGCACACGCTCTTTCTCGGCACGATCGTCCTCGCGCTGACCGACGCCACGAGCGATCTCGCCCTCGTCCCCGACCAACGTGTCGGCGCCGCGTCGAGCGCGCGCCTCGTGCATCTTTTCGTCGCGTCGGTCTACGCGTGGTCGGCGCTCGCGAAGGCGCAGCCGGAGTGGCTCTCGGGCGACACGCTCCGCGCGCTCGCCGGCGACGGGCTCCTCACCGCCCCTGCGACGTCGCTCCTCCTCACGCAGCCCGCGCTCGCGACGGCCTCTGCGTGGTGCATCTTCCTGGCCGAAGCGGCGCTGCCCGCGCTGCTTCTCTTCACGAAAACGCGCAGATTTGGGGCCCTATTTGCGTGCATTTTGCACGTTTCATTCGAGCTCGGCGCGCGCCCCGACGTGATGGGCCTCGTGATGGCGGCGCTCCTCGTCACATTTCTGGGGCCGCGAGCGTCGACGGGCCCGCGAATCTGTGTACCCTCCGCGGCATGTACTACGAATTTTTCCGCCAGATGAAGAAGACCCTCGGCCAGCTCGAGGGATGGCTCGGCGCCGCCGCCGCGCACGCGCAGACCAAGGGCTTCGACCCCAACGTATTTCTCACGCTGCGCCTCGCACCGGATCAGTTCGCGCTCGCCCGTCAGGTGCAGGTCGCGAGCGACACCGCCAAGGTCGCCGCCGCGCGCCTCACCGGCAAGGAGGCCCCCTCGCACCCCGACACCGAGCAGACGCTCGACGAGCTTCGCGCGCGTGTGAAGAGCATCATCGCGCACCTCGACACGTTGACCGCGAAGGACTTCGAGGGCGCGGCCACGCGCGTCGTCACGCAGCCGCGCTGGGAAGGCAAGACGATGACCGGCGCCGACTACTTCCTCGAGCACGCCGTGCCGAACTTCTTCTTCCACACGACGCACACGTACGCGCTCCTACGTCACGCGGGCGTCAGCCTTGGCAAGCGCGACTTTCTCGGCGCGCTCACCCAAAAGGCTCCCTGACGCGGCGTCACTTCGTCGCGCCGACACCGCCGAGGATTTTGCCTGTCGCGCGATCGAGGACGCTGAGGCTCGTCGCGCGAGGAACGTAGACGCGCGTGGGCGACACCACGAGGACGCGCGGCGCGAACGGGACCTGGAGCGTGGGCAGCGGCTCCGACTCCCAACGTCGAGCTCCATCCTTCGTGGAGAACGCGACGACGTGCGGGGTCGCGGCGTCACCCCACGTGGCGAACGCGGCGTCGCCGTCGAGCTCGAGCGTCTCCTCGTCGCTCGGCGTGTAGTGCGGGTCCAAGCACACGGGCGTGCGCCAGAGCTCCGCGCCGCTCGACAGCGAGAACCCGACGACGCGGAGCGAAGGGGACGCCGTCGTGCGGCCGAGGGCCACACCGAGATCGCCGGCGCCGATCGCGCGCTTGCTCGAAAACGCGGCGATGCGGCTGGTGCGCGCGTCCTCGAGGCACGTGCTCCGTGAGCCCTGCGCGAGGCCGCAGTGGTGAGCGGACGGCAGCGGCGGTACCCACGCAGGCGGCGGCGTGATCTTCGCGCGCCCGAGCGCCGCGTCGTAGAGCACGTGCTTTCCCCCCGCGACCTCGATGAACGCCTCTTTGTCGCCGTGAACGACGATGCGCGTCGCGCGATCGGCCAGCTCGACCTGGTGGGTCTCGTGCCCGGTGGCGCCGTCGTGGACGTGGAGGAGCGGGCGAACGTCGGCGACGAGCACCCGCGATCCGACGACCGCGAACGGCAACGGGCCGCCCGCCGCGCGCAGATCGACGGGACCGGTGCGCCAAATCTCGTGGAAATCGTCGCCCGAGAACGCGCCGACGTAGAACGCCATCGCCGTCCCCTCGAGCTCGTAATAGCGCCCGACGAAGTCCTCCGCGGGCGACGTGTCGAGGTGCCCGAACGAGACCTCCCCGCCCGATTCGAAGTACACCGTCCGCGCGACGAGCGGCGAGGACGGCACCCCGTGCCGAAGCGCCACGAAGAGCACCGCCGCCGACGCAAGGACAATGACGCCGACGATCCCCAGGACCCACGGCGCGGCCGACGAACGACGTGACGGGGCGCTCCGGGGCGGCGGCGGAGGCGGCGTCCAGTTCCCCACCGGCACCACAGGGCGATCGTGGCCAGGCGGAGAGCTCGGGCTATGGAGCGTGCGCGGCGCCGACTCCGGCGAAGCCCCCGCGCTCTGCATCGTCGGCGGGACCGCGACCGGTTGAGTCGGCGGCGGCAGCGGCGCGGACGCCGGCATGAGCACGGTGCGTGGCGACTCGACGATGAGAGGCGGATCCGTTCGCCGCGTCGGCGCCCCGTCCGAAGGAAACGCGGGCACCGGCTTCGTCTTGAAGTGGTAGCCGCACCGCGCGCAGATCATGTCCTGCTCGGAGCGCGGCGCCTGACACGCCTCGCACACTCCGAAGACACCTCCCGCGTTGCCCATCGCCGGCATGAGCAGAGGATACGTCAGGGCGGGGCGCACATGCCGGGCGGCGGCTTCTCGATCTGCTGAACGCGCTTCTTTGCGTCCTGGCCGATCTTGGCCTTGCCGAAGCGCGACTCGCACGCCGAAAACGCCAGCTTCGCGTTCACGCAGTCGTGGAGGACGAGGTACGCCTCGCCCATCCCGTAGAGCGTCTTGTCGAGGATGTTCGACCGCGGAAACTGCTTCAAGATTCGGTTGTACTCGCCGAGCGCGCTCGAGGGCCGGCCCTCCTGCAAGTCCCCGTCGCCGATGAGGTAGAGCGCCGAGTCGGTCTGGTCGTCCATCGGGTAGCGATCGGCGTACTCGTGGCCGAGCGTGCGGACCAGACCCCAATCCTTCTTCGCCGTCGCCGCTTCGAGCGCCTGAAAATGGGCCTTTTTGTCGGTCGGAATGACGACCGGCGGCGGGGGAGGCGCGACGGGCTGCGCGCGCTTCAGCTCGTCGAGGCGCGCGTCGAGCTCGCGGCGCGACGCGGCGACGTCTTTGCCGACCGCGTCGAGGCTGTGGGTGAGCTCGTCGACGCGACCCGCCATGTCGTTGATGCGCGCCTTCGACGTCATCAAATCCGACCCGTTGTCGGCGTTCGCGCGGAGCGCGTTGTCGAGGCGCGTGCGCGTCGCGTCGAGATCGGCGCGAAGCTGCACGGTCTGCGCGCGCTCCTCCTCGAGGCTCTTCTCGACCTGCGAGTGCTTCTGCGCGAGGGTGTCGTAGTCCTTCTGCGTCGCGAATAGCCCGCACCCGCTCCCGAGCACCAGGGCCGCCGCGAGCGCGACGACCGCAACCGACGACGCGCCCGTTCGCATCAGCGGACCTCGATGTCGACGCGGCGATCGTTGGCCCAGCCGCCCTCGTCCGCGCCGTTCGCGTCGAGCTTGCCGCGCGACGACGTGCTGAGCGCGCTCGCCGAGAGGCCGAGGCCGATGAGGAAGTTCTTCACACCCTCCGCGCGCTCGGCGCCGAGGCCCATGTTGAACTCGTACTCGCCGCGCGCGTCGCAGTGCCCGGTGAGCAGCACCTTCCGACCCTTGAGCGTGCCGTTCGAGATGCAGTTGACGAGGCGCTGGAGCACCTCCTTCGATTCGGGCCGGAGCGACGGCGATTCGTAGTCGAACTTGGGCGCGGGGAAATCCGTGCAGCCAGGTCCGCCGCTGGGCGGCGCGACGCAGTGACCGTTCTGGCATTTCTCGCCGGGTCCCTTGCACGCGTGCTCGTCGTCGCACTCGACCGGCGCCTTCGACGCCACCTTCGTCGGGCTACACTTGTGATCCTTGCCGCACTCGCCGCCGCCTTCGCAGGCGTGGCTGTCGTCGCAGTAGCCTTTGACCACCATGCACGCGCCGGCGTTGCACTCCTCGCCGGCGACGCAGTCGCTCGCCTTTCGGCACTGCTGGCAGATGTGGTTGATGCAGAAGCGGCCGTGGCTCGCGGGGAGCCCTTCCGCGTTGCAATGATCGTCGTTGTCGCAGCTCGGGTACTTCGGCCCGCCGCAGCCGAGCGCAATCAGGGTGCCGAGGAAGGCAATAATCGCGAGAAGGAGAATGTTTCGGGGTAGACGGGCCATGTGGGTTTTAAACCGCAGATCGGCGAGGTTTCCTAGCCTCAAGTTTTGGGGTAGGTGAACCTAGCCTTGGGAACGGCCCAAACTACAGATCTCGACACGAGCATTCTCGTACGAACGCCGTACCGCTCGATCCTCCGGCTCGCCACCCCGACGGTCATCGCCATGCTCACCCAGAGCGCGGTGAACGAGATCGACGTCATCTTCTTCTCGCACCTCCCCTGCCCTTCTGGCGGGATTTGCGAGTCGAGCAACGGCCAGGCCGCCCTCCTCCCGTCGCTCATCATCGTGTGGCTCTTCGGCGGCTCGCTCTCGGCGATCAGCGTCGGCACGCAGGCGCTGACAGCGCGACGGTACGCCGAGCGCGACTACAAAGCCGCGGGGGCCGTCCTCGCGAACGCGGTGTTCTTCTGCCTGATCGCCGGCATCGTCGCGTCGCTCCTCGGCGCGTTCGTCATTCCTCGCCTCCTCGGCACCATGATCAAGGTGCCCGAGGTCCGCGCGACGGCCATCGAGTACTCGAACTGGCGCCTCATGGGGATCATGTCGATGGCCATGACCCAGGCCATCAAGGCGTTCTTCGACGGGATCGGCAAGACGCACGTCCACCTCGTCGCCGCCGTCGTGATGAACGTGTTCAACGTTCTCTTCTGCTTCGCGTTCATCTTCGGCACCTTCGGCATGCCGCGCCTCGGCGCGCCCGGAGCAGGGCTCTCGGCGTTCCTGGCCACGTGGATCGGCCTCTTCATCATGATGTTCTACGGCGCCGGGGAGCGGCATCGGTACCAGCCGGTGCGCATGTCGAACCTGTCGATGCGCCTCACGTGGGACTTGCTCAGGTTGAGCGTCCCCGCGGCGATCGCGACGAGCGTGATGATGTTCGGCTTCGGCCTCTTCTCGAGCATCGTCGGCAAGCTCGATGCGCTCCAGGTGAAGGAGGGCTCGGAGGCGGTGAACAGCGCGGCGACGACCGACATCGTGGCCATCCTCAAGCTGACCTTCACGGCGTGCATCGCGTTCGGGACGTCGACGGCGACGCTCGTGAGCCAATCGCTCGGGGCCAAGCGACCGGAGGACGCTGCGAGGTTCGGTTGGGCGAGCGTGCGCCTGGGGCTCGTGGTCTTTGGCGTGATCGGTCTATGCGAGGGGGTGCTCTTCACGGGCCCCATCGTGAATTTCATCAGCCACTCGGACGCCGTGCGCGCGGTGACGATGGGCCCCATGCGCATGATGGGCATCGTCACCCCGGTCATCGCGGTCGCGATGATCCTGAGCGAGGCGCTCTTCGGCGCGGGCAACACGCGATTCGTCGCCCTCGCGCAGCTGGTCCTCATCTTCGGGGTGCTCGTCCCTGTCGCGCGCTTCTTGGGGCTGACCGCGGGGATGGGACTCATGGGCATCTGGACGGCCGCGTGCGTCTACTCCGTGCTCGCGGCGATCACGATGAGCCTGAAGTTCCGCCGCGGCGACTGGAAGACGATCAAGCTGTAGTACGGAGCTCTGGCGCGCCTCAATACGTCGAGAGCTTGCGGCGCGTCACCTCGGCAGTTTGAGGCGCCGGAGGAGCGCGGACAAGGACGAAACGGAGCCGCCCTTTGCGCCGTCGCTATCCCGTGTGCCCCCACGGCATCGTCTCGAGGACGCGCCGGGCGCGCGACGCGATCCGCCCGTCGAGCCGCCCGCGCGACGCCGCGTCGAGCGCCTGCGCGAGATCCGCCGCGGTGTCGAAGCGATCGGCCGGGTTTTTGGCGAGGGCCAGCGCGAGGACGAGCTCCACCTCCTCGCCGACGATCGCGATGTCGCTCGGCCGCGGCGGCATCGAGTGCACGACCTTGTAGAGGATCTCCACGCTCGTATCGCCCGCGAACGGCGGCCGCCCGGTGATCGCGCGGTAGGCGATGACGCCCATCGAAAAGAGATCGGCGCGGTGATCGACCTTGTCGCCCGACGCCTGCTCCGGCGCCATATTCGCGGGCGTCCCGACGATCGCGCCTTGCGTGAGCGTGCCGTCGTGCGCGAGGAGCTTGGAGACGCCGAAATCGAGGATCTTCCAGATGTCCTGGCCGCCGATCTTCGCGAGGAACAAATTGCGCGGCTTCAAATCGCGGTGGACGATCCCCGCCGCGCGCGCCGCGTCGAGGCCGATCCCGACCTGCCGCAGCATCGTCAGCACGCGGCGCATCGGCATCCGCTTGTGCGCGCGCAGGTAGTCGGCGAGATCCTCGCCGCGCAGGAGCTCCATCGCGAGGTACGGCACCGGCGCGTTCGTGCCCGCCGACTCGAGGAGCTGCACGACGTTCGGGCAGTTGAGGCTGCCTGCGATCTCCGCCTCGCGAAAGAAACGCTGAACGAGCTCCGGCTGGGCGAGCAGCTCGGCATGGAGGAGCTTCACCGCGGCCTCACCAACGCCGGCCGTCGCACGCCCCTCGTACACCTCGCCCATCGCGCCGCGACCGATCACCTTGCCGAGGCGGTACGAGCCGACAATCTCGCCGGAGTAGCGCCCGATGCCGCCGACGCGCATCACCTGCGCGAGATCTTGACGCGCCTCCTTGAGGAGCGCATCGCGCTGCGCGAGTGAGCGGAGGACGACGTCGTGCCGCGCGATCGCGTCCAGCGTCTCGTTGCGCGTCGCGCGCGCGATCGCATAGGTGCCCACGAAGACCGTCTCGGCCACGACGACGATCACGACCTTGGGGAACGCGCCGAGCGACGCGGCGGTCACGAGGCCACGATCGGGGACGAGGCCCGCGGCGATGCCCAACCCCAGCACGCCGTACATGAGGAGGCACGTGACGAGAACCGACTGCGTCGCGCGCGCGTGCTGGCCGGTGCTGAAGAAGAAGAGGCCGAACGGCAGGATCGACGCCGCCGGTGAAAATACACCGTAATACGCGATCCCGGCGAAGGCAGCGGCGACGCAGGTGTAGGCGGTGACGACCGCCCGCTCGACGGTGTACGCGGCGTCGTCGCGCAGCTTGGACAGCATCCACCCGCACGCGCCGACGACCGCGACCGCCGCAGCCGCGAAGACGCCGCGCAAGAGCGGGTCTCCTTTCAGCAGGACAAGTGCGAAGATCTGCGAGATGGCGAGCGCGATCGCGAGGCGCATGAAGACGCGCGTGCGGCCGATCTCCTGCAGGAGCAACGTCTCGCGCGGCGTCGACAGGGAGAGCGCGCTCGTCCCGTCGCTCGAGCCCGTCTCCGACGCGAACGGTCCTTGGCTCGGCCGATCGGCGGGCTGCGCGAGGCGCTCGATCTCGGTCGACCCCTCCGAGGGCCGTTTCTCGGTCGGCGCTTCGTCCGCGTCGTCCCCTCCCCCTGGCGCCGCGTGAGGCATGCGCCTGACATCTTAGCTCAAGGAGCGTTTCGCTCCGCTTCGCTTCGCTCCACTCTCAGCGCGCGTTGAGGAGGTCGAGACAGGGGCGATCCTTCAGCCCCTCGCACGCCGCCCTGAGGACACGGGCCTCGTCTGCCGTACCGAAGCCGCTCGCGACTCGGGGCAAGAGGAGGTACTTGGAGCGCTCGGGGTCGGTCAAAAGCGAATCGCGCGCCGCATCGGTCACGCTCGGAGGCGGCTCGCGCAGCGTGACCGGCGACGGCTCTTGCACCTGCACGCCGACGAACGGATCGGTTCGGCGGTGCTCGACCCGCGCCATCCAGCCTAGCTCCTGATCGGCGACCATCTCCGCCACCTTGATTCCGGCCACCGTCGCGACGATTCCGGCGACGAAGCACGTGGCACCGATCGCGGTGGATCTGAGCCACCGACGGTCTCGCGGGATCGGGTTCACGTGGAGCGCGGGATAGCGGTACGGCGAGAGCGGGTGGTGCAGATTCATCACTGCTCAGCGTGTCCCGCCACGAGCGGACCGGCAATGCCGCAGCGGTCAAAACATGCGCGAATGTGCGCTTGGATCCATCGGATGGTTGGATCAATCCGATGGGATCGGACGGGACGCGCCCGCGAGCGCTCAAGACCTGACCGGTCAGGTCTTTCCGTCAGGAGCGTTTCGCTCCGCTCCGCTTCGCTCCACTCAGCCCCCGTCTTTTTTCGCGCCGCCGCCCGCGCCCATCATCTTGAGCAGATCGTCCTCGCTCTCATTCCCGGACATCCCAGCCTCGGCCGCAGGCGCCGCGGAGTCCCCGGTTTTTCCGCCGTCGCCACCGCCCACGCCGCCGCCCACGCCCATCGCGCGGAGCATCGCCTCTTCGTCCTCGTCGACGACCTTCGCCCCGGCGTCCTCCGAAGGCGTCGCCCCGTTCGGCGTGACCGCCGCGAGGCCGTTCGGCCACTTCTTCTTGTCCTCTTCGGTGCACGGCAGCGGATTCAGGCGGTCGTGCTGCACGCACTCGAGGAGCCACGCCTCCCGCGGCGGCACTCCTCTCTTGATCGCGTCGTCGCGCTGCGCCGCGATGTTGCCGAGGACCAGCACGTCGCTGATACGGGGAATGTAGCTCACGAGGAAGAGCGCGATCGTCAGGATGCCCGCGAACGGCAGCACCACCTTGTACAGGCTCACCACCGGCCGCCCGAAGCGGAAGCTGGAGATGAACAGGTTGAGCCCGAGCGGCGGCAAGCAGAACGCGAGCTCGAGGTTCAGGATGAAGATGATCGCGACGTGGAACGGCCCGAGCCCGAAGTGTGCCGCGAAGGGGAGCACGAGGGGAACGGCGACGAGGATCGCGCTGAACCCATCCATGACCATGCCGAGCACGAGCAAGAACACGTTCATGACGATGAGGAACTGCCACGCCTGATCGAGCCCGCGCGCGAGCATGTAGCCCAGGATGAGATCGGGCACTTTCTTGTCGATCACGTAATTGATGAGCGCGTTCGCCATCGCGAGGATCAAGATGACGGCGCCGGCGAGGCTCATCGAGCTCTTCGCGATGCGGACGAGGTCCTTCTTGATCGACAGATCTTTGTAGACGAAAAACTCGATGTACACGGCGTAGAGCGCCACGAGACCGGCGACCTCGTCGATCTGCGCGAGGCCGGTCGACAGCGTGACCGCGAGGAGCACGCCGATGCCGAGCTCCCACTTGATCATCCAGAGGCCCTTGGCCATCAGCACCGGGTCGGCCTTCTTGAGCGGGATCTTCTCGCGGATGCCGACCATGATGCCGTACGCCGACAACATGAGGAGGACGAGCAAGCCCGGCGCGAGCACCGCCTTGAACGCGAGCATCATGTCGATGCCGGCGACGAGCGAGTACACCATCAAGGGCAAGGACAGCGGAAGGAGGAGACCGACCGAGCCGCTGGTCGTGACGATGCCGAGCGAGAACTTCTCCGAGTAGCCGGCCTGGCGAAGCGCCGGGTAGAGGAGGCCGCCGATCGCGATGATCGTGACGCCGCTTCCGCCGGTGAAGAGCGTGAAGATGGCGCTCGCGAAGATGCACACGACCGCGAGGCCGCCCGGCATCCAGCCGATGAGCGCGTCCGACGCCTTGACGAGGCGCTCCGGTGTCTTCGACTCGGCGAGGACGTAGCCAACGAACGTGAAGAGCGGGATCGTGACGAGGATGGGCGAGCCGGCGAACTGATCGTCCAGGATCTTCGCGGCGATGAAGCGCAGGTAGTGATCCTGCGTGTCGGGGCTCATGAACCACGCGATCTCGCTGGCGCCGCCGAGGATCGCGAAGAGCGGTGTGCCGAGGAGCGCGAGCGCGACGATGGTCGCGGGCACGACTCCGCCGAGCCACGCGACGACGGCGACGAGGCCGCCGATCGCGGAGAGGCTGATTTTACGGGCCTTCGCGGCCTTCGCCGCCGCCTCGGGGGTGGTCGCGGCGGCCATCAGGCGCTCTCCTTGGGCGCGGCCGCGCCCGTCGGATCGTGGATGGTCGCGACCTCGGGCTCGCCGTGCGCGGCGTCCGGATCGACGATGACGTGACCCGAGAGGACGAGCAGCGAGCGCAGCACGAAGCGCAGCGCGATCATGAAGAGGCCGAAGACGAAAATGAAGTTGATGTCCTTGGTGAGGAGGCCACGCGCGTCCTCGCCGCCGCCCGGGACGTTGACCGCCGGGATCTTCGTGAGCTCCGGCATGTCGGTCGGCATCATCTGCGCCTTGACGTCCTCGTCCTTGAAGCGCGCGCGCCAGTCGGCGCCGTCCATCCACGCGTTCCACTCTGCCGGGTGGAGGTACGCGTCGTAGCGTTGCCCGCCGAGGACCTTTGGGAGCGTCATGAGATCGAGCGACAGCTGACGGCCGACGAGGAAGAGATCATTCCCCATCTCGTGCTCGACCCGCGCGAGCTTGTCGCCCGCCGTGAGATCGCAGCGCTTCGTCGCGTCGTCGTGACACGCCTGATCCTTCGGCGTGTGGAAATTCTGGATCGCGATGTGGTCGAAGAAGCCCCACGCGCCGGCGAGGCACACGGCGGCCGCCGCCATCCAGCCGATGATCGCGACGGGCACGCGCATCTTCGGCGTGAGGAAGCGCATGATGACGTCGACGTTGATGTGCTTGCCCTGCGCGGTCGCGATCGACGCGCCGAGGAGGGCGAGCCACAACGTGAGGCGCGTCGCGAGGCCCGGCGTGCGGAGGCCGCCGAAGAGGAGGAAGACCGACGCGTTCTGGATCCAGTTGAGGACGTTCGACGCGTACGACACGCCGGTGTGCGACCAGAGCTTGCCGGCGGCGAGGCCGACGACGACCGCGACGGCGACCGCGAGCTCGTGCCGCTTCGGGTCGATGCGACCTTTGCCGAATTTGTGGGTGAGGCCGCCGAGGACGCACGCGCCGAAGAGCGCGCGGAAGACGACGCCGGCCGCGTTGCCCTCGGCGGAGAGGCCGCTCAAGCACACCCAGATGAAGAGCGCGAAGATGTTCGCGACGAGGACCCACGCGCACGCTCGCGCCTCGAAGCGCGTCCACGCCGCGTCGAAGCGCACCAGCCGCTCGCCCCAGGCTTGCTTCGGGAGGCCCGCTTCCCCGGTCTTTTCCTCGGTCATCGCGGGCTACGATAACGCGAACCGGGAAGGAAGCGCACTTCGCTGAACAACGAAAAAGGCGCCGCCCCCTCGCGAGGATGACGCCTTTACGGGCAGTCGGAAAACCCTATTTTGCCAGGCGCTCGGCCTCGTCGAACACCTCGGGCTTGAAGTGAGCCCCCTTGAGGCGCTGGCGGGTCTTGTGGAAAAGCTCCTTCCACTCGGCCTGCTCCGACTCGTTCGGCTCGTAGGCGGTCATGCGGGCCTTGAGGCGGCCGTAGGCGGCGCCGTCCTCTTTGCGGATGCGGATCGTGAGCGCGTCGCCGGCGACCTTGCCGGTCTCGATGAGCGCGGTCTGCGCGTCAGCCGGGAGCTCCTTCAGCTTGGCAGACGAGAAGATGAGGGCGCCGATGCCGATGCCGCTGGGCGCGGTGTTGATGTTGTCGAGCCGGCTCGCCCACTGGAGCTGCTCGGCGGCGAGCGCCGGCGCGTTCACGACGCTGATCTTGTTGCTCGTGAGCGCGGGGAGGACCTCGGGCACGGTGAGCTGCACCGGCGTCACGTCCCCGATGATCGAATAGACCATCGGCTCGATCACGTCGCCCGCGAGGAAGAACGTGTTCTTGTGTTTCAGGTCGGCGGGGCGCTTCACCTGGAAGCCCTTGGTCATCATGTGCGCGATGCCGACGTCGCCCCAGCCGATGATGCGGAAGCCGGCGGACTCGAACTCCGGATCGAACTTCGCGCGCATCGCGTTGCGGGCGACGTCGAGCTTCTCCCACGTCGGGAAGAGGCCGGGCATCTGGAGCACCATGACGTGCTTGTAGATCTGCGCGAGGCCGGTGGCAGTGATGGCGGCGCCGTCGAGCTGGCCCGTGCGCATCTTGCCGACCATGGCGACCTCGTCGCCCTGCTGGCCGTTCCAGAAGAACTGGAGCTCGAGAGCCCCGTTCGTCCGCTCTTTGACGCCCTTTTGCCAGATCTTGAAGACCTGACCCCACGGCGACTCCGCCGGCGCGAGCGTCCCGACCTTCAGCGTCGCCGCTTCGGCGACCGACGGCAGGCTCACGACCCCTAGTACAAGCGTTGCCGCCGCAAGAATCCAAACGAGCCTACGAATCATCGTCATGCCTCCAAGTGCGCGATCGCGGGCGGTAGAGTTCCACAAGTAGGACAAATTGCCAGGGCCAATGCGAGGGTCACCACCGGCGTTAGACGAATGAGACTTCGCGGGCATACACGATGTCTGACGGGCGTCGCGTAGTTGAGGCTGTGGAAATGCGTGGGGATCGAGGGGCGATTTTCCCGTATCCTCTAAAGACGATGCGCGCCGCCCGACTCCTCGCCGTCCTCGCCGGGTCCCTGCTGGGCTGCTCGGCCCTCATCGGGGTCAAGGACATCTATCTGGACGCCGACGCTGGGCCGGGCGGGGAAGATGGATCGTCGGGTTCGTCCGGCTCGAGCGGATCGTCAGGTTCGAGCGGATCGTCCGGGTCCTCCGGCTCGAGCGGGTCCTCCGGCTCGAGCGGGTCCAGCAGCGGCGACGCCCAGGCCGACACCGGCGGCTGCGCGGCGGACCTCCAGAGGAGCGCCCAGAACTGCGGGCGATGCGGCCACGACTGCCAGGGCGGCACGTGCACCGGCGGCAAATGCGATCCGGTGACGCTGGCCTCGACGGTCGCGAACCCCGACGGAATCACGACGGACGCCACGAACGTCTACTACACGGCCTACGGCGGACCGAGCGGCGCAGGCATCGTCGCGATGGTCCCGAAGGCGGGCGGGACGCCGAAGACGCTCCAGTCTGCACAAACCAAGGCGCAAGGCGTTCAGGTCGAAGGGACGACCCTCTACTGGACCAACGGGGACTTTCCCTTCGACGGCGCGAGCTACAAGGGCGGCGCGTGGAAGTGCACGCTGCCGGCGTGCGCAGGGGCGCCGGTCCTCGTCGGCAGCGGAGACTGGCCGATCAACGTGCAGCTCGCGAACGGTCAGGTCTATTTCTCGGCGAACAACAACTCGACCGTCAACGTCGCCCTCCCGGACGCCGGGTCGAAGGTGATCGCGACGACGAACAAGCCGTTCGGCCTCGGCGTCGACGCCACGCACGCCTACTACACGAGCTCGCAGCCGAACCTGTACCGCTCGGCGCTCGACGGTGGCGTCAACAACGAGGAGGCGGTCGGGCCGCTCAACGCCAGCTTCGTCGGCTATGTCGCCCTCGACGCGACGCGCTTCTACTGGGCGTACACCGACACGACCAACTCGGGCCACGTCTTCAGCGCGACGAAGGCCGATCCCTCCAACCGCGTCGACTACACCACGGGCGCTGCAGGCTCCGCCATCGGGCCGGTCGGCGTCGCGGCCGACGCGACCAACGTCTATTGGACCACCGACGGGACGTTCACCGGCAACACGCCCAACGTCGACGGCAAGGTCTTCACGTGCCCCATCGCCGGGTGCGCCGCGGGCGGACCGATTCAGCTCGCCGACAAGCTCAACGCCAGCGGCCCCATCACCGTCGACGCGAACGCCGTCTACTGGTGCGAATACGGCGACAACGCCTCGCCTACCGGCAAGATCCGCAAGGTCGCCAAGCCGTAGTCGGCGTCAGGTCGCGTCAGGTCTTCGAGGGCGGCGGGGCCGGCGTCGCCGCAGACATGTCCATGCCGCAGTCCATCATGCGCTGCTTGCCGAGGTAGCGCCGCGCCTTGCGCTTGGCGACGGTGTTGTTGAGGCGCTGGTCCGGATCGGGATCCTCCGACGAGAGCACCTCGTTCAGGAGCTTCTCGTAGAGCGCGCGATCCGCCTTGAGGCACGCGTACGTCTGCGCGTACGTGAGCTGCACGAGCAGCGTCTTGTGCTGCGTCAGCGTGAGGAGCGACTCGAAGAGCTTCTTCGCCTCGTCCATCTCGGCGATCACCGCGCGCGCATGGTAGGCGGACATGGCAAGCGTGCCGGTATGGTGCATGTACTCTACATCGAGCTCGATGCTGCGCTCGATCATCGCGACGCCGACGTAGAGATCGGCGACGACCTCGGGATCGTCGCGGAGCAGGTTGGTCCGGCCGAGCCACGCGTATCCGGTCCAGAAGAGGCTGCCCGCGAGGTCCTTGTTCGTGAACTTCTCGCTGAGCCACTTCTTCATCGTGTCGGTGTCTCTGCGCGCGGCCTTGAAGCCGTCGTCGGTGTGCGACAGGAGCTCGAGGCCGTAGAAGACGCCGCGCTCGTACGCCATCTTCGTGCGCTTCTTGTGGTACTCGACGCCGGCCTCATCGCCCTTGTCGGCGGCGGCCTCCATGTCGTCCTCGGCGAACGCGAAGCCGTAGCCGACCCAGCCCTGCGTGAGCATGAAGAGCGCGTCCTCGTTCTTCGGTGCGAGGCGGTGCATGCCCTCGAACTGCACGAGGCCGGCCTGCGCGGCGCTTCGGGCGAGCTCGTAGTCGCCAATGGTGTCGAAGGCGCCGCTGGCGCGCCGGGTGGCCTCGATCTGGCCGTTCGTGAGCATCGACTCGATGCACCCGAGGCTGGAAATGGCAGCGAGGAGGACGGTGGCGAAGAGGGCGGGCAAACGCATGGCGGCGATTTGTATCACCGACCCTCGCGGCCCGTCGATGCTTCGAAGACGCGCCGCCCGGCGACCCGGAAACGTTCGAGACGTGGCCCCGGGGAGCTTTGGTGCTAGTGCCTTTGCTCTAATTTCTCGGGGAGGACTGGACCATGCAACCGAGCCTGATCACCGCAGTTTTTCTGCCGCTGGCCCTGGCGATCATCATGCTGGGCCTCGGCCTGGGGCTGACGATCGCCGACTTCAAGCGGGTGGTCGTCTACCCGAAGGCGGTCGCCATCGGGCTCTTTTGCCAGATGATCGCGCTGCCGCTCCTCTGTTTCGGGCTCGTGAAGGCGCTGGCGCTGCCGGGCGAGCTCGCCGTGGGCCTGATGCTCCTCGCGGCGTCTCCGGGCGGGGCGACGGCGAACCTGTATAGCCACCTGGCGCGCGGAGACGTTGCGCTCAACGTAACGCTCACCGCGGTGAACAGCGTCCTGTCGATGGTGACGCTGCCGATCATCGTGAACCTGTCGCTGGCCGCGCTCGCGGGGACCAGCACGGTGATCGGGCTCCAGTTCGACAAGGTCGTGCAGGTATTCGCGGTGGTGCTGATTCCCGTCGGCATCGGGATGGCCGTGCGCGCGCGGGCTCCGGGCTTCGCGGCGCGGTTGGCGAAGCCGATGCGCATCGCGTCGGCGGCGCTTCTCGCGGTCATCGTCGTGGCGGCGGTCATCAAAGATCGGCAGACCTTGGCCGACAATTTCGCGGCGGTCGGCGCGGCGGCGCTCCTCTTCAACCTGACGAGCCTGGCGGTCGGTTACGTCGTGCCGCGCGTCGCGCGCCTCTCGAAGCGGCAGTCGGTGGCGATCGGGATGGAGATCGGCATCCACACCGGGACCCTGGCCATCGCGATCGCGACGGGGCTCCTCCACAGTCCGACGATGGCGATCCCGCCGGCGATTTACAGCGTGATCATGTTCTTCACGGCGGCCGCGTTCGGCGCATGGATCAGCCGGCGGGTCGAGGCGAACGCGGAAGAGCCCGCTCCCGCCGCGGCGTAGGCTCCGCGCGGAGAAACCGAGCGGCCGACCTCCGTCCAAGCCAGGGAGCGTTTCGCTCCGCTGCGCTTCGCTCCACTCATCGGCGCGGAGCGACGCGCGCAGGGACGCGCGCAGCGACCATCAACGTGCACGCTGCGCGGGTTCGGACGCTCGCGTCCTCGTCGGCCAGGAGCGGGGCGCCGCGCGCGGAGCGTCCGAGGGCCGCGAGCGCGTCGGCGGCGGCGAGGCGGGCGTGCGGGTCCTTCGCGGCGAGATCCTGTTCGAGCCACGCTTGCACGCGCAGATCTCCCGCGTGCGCGAGCGCCATCCGCGCGCGCGACGCGAGGGGCTCGTCGTCCTTCTTCGCCGCGAGCGCCTCGAGCTTGGCGACCGCCTTGTCGCGCTCTTCCTTGATCTGCGCGAGGCGCCCCAGCGCGGCCAGGCGGACCTGCGCGTCGACCTCGTCGTCGCCCGCGGCCTTCTTCACCGCGGCGAGCAGCGGCTCGTCGGACAGCGGCGCGATCGCGAGCGCGTGCGTCCGATCGCGGTGCGACGCGCTTTCGAGCGTGCGAACGAGGAGCGCGGTGGCAGGCCCTGCGAGCTCCTTGGCGTGCGGCGCGCGGAGGACCGCTCCCGCGCCAGCGATCGCGCCGGGCCCGACTCCCCCGGCCACCAGCACGGCGAGCGCCTCTTTCCCGCCCGCCGCATAGATCTGTGGCAGCGTCCACGCGACCGCGATGTCCTCGCGAAGCGCGTCGTCTCCGGACTGCCAGAGATCGCGGAGCTTCGTGACGAGGCCCTGCCCCTTCCCGCCGTGCTTCACCGCCGCGCGAAGCGCCTCGGTGCGGACGAACGGCTCGGGGTCGAGGCGCGCCGCCTCCATCAGGCCATCGAAGTCCTGCGGATCCATCGCCTCGGCGGACGCGCGCATCGCCGCGCGGCGAGATCGCGGGCCGGGATCGGTGAAGGCCTTGCGCCGCGCCGTTGCGTCGTCGTCTCGGACCAGCGTTCGCGTCCCCACCGCTCGCCACGCGTCGTCTTGATCGGCGAGCCAGTCGCGCGCCTTTCCGCGGCTCATGCGCCCGTCGTCGAGGAGGGCCATCGCGGCCTCGGCGCCCGCGAGATCGTGCGTGCGCGTGCGCTCGTCGAGGGCGTCGTCCAGCTCCCCCGTGCACGCGCGTGTCTCGCGTACGCGCTTGGTCGCGTCCTCTCCCTTCGCCGCGCGCAGCTCGCGATCGGCGACGGCGCGCGCCACCTTCGCGGCCTCGCGGTTCGAGAGATCGCCGGCCTTCTCGCGCGCGCCCAGCTCCGCGCGGAGCGTCTTCAGATCCCCGCTCTCCGCCGCGCGCATCGCCGGCGAGGAGCCGCACGCAGAGGTGACCAGAATGAGGGCGCAAAGAACGCGAGCTCGCATACGAGAACGGGTACCGTAAACCGACCCTAGCCGCCACACCTCTCCCGACCCACCTCCCGCCTTCCCCTTGCCCTTTCATCTCCTCGCGAACCTCCGCGCCGGGCGCCTCGCCGAGGGGAGCCATCTCCTCGACGCGCTGAGGCGCGCCGCAGGAGCTGCGTGCATTCTGCACGAAACGCGCTCCCTGGGAGAGCTGCCGGAGGTCGCCGAGGCGATCGCGCAGGACACGCCCCACACCGTGCTCCTGGCGGGAGGCGACGGGTCGACGATGGCAGGGCTCTCGGCGCTCGCCCGGGCCTACGCCGGGAGACCGCTGCCGCGGATCGGGCTCGTGCCCGGAGGGACGGTGTCCACCATCGCGCGGAGCTACGGCTTTCGCGGAGACGCGACCGACTACGCCGAGCGCCTGCTCGTTCGAGCCGCCGACGAACGCAGCGCGACGACGCCCGCCCCCACGCTCGTTGCGGCGGAGGACGGCGGCGAGGAGCGGATCGGGTTCATCTTCGGCGCCGGCCTCGTCGCGCGCTTCTTCGAGCTCTACGAGGCCGACGGGGCACGCGGCTACGGCGCCGCCGCGCGCATCGTCGCGCGAATTTTCGCGGGCTCGTTCGCATCCGGACGCACGGCGCGACGCGTCCTCACGCCCGCTCCGACCAAAATCTCGATCGACGGCGCGGTCCAGCCCGCGCGGGCCTACAGCCTCGTCGTCGCCGCCACCGTCCGCGATCTCGGGATCGGAATGCGCGTCACCTACCGCGCCGGTGAGGATCCGTCGCGCGTGCACGTGGTGGCGAGCGCGCTCGGCCCGCGCGCGCTCGGCCCGCAGCTTCCGCTCGTCCTCCTCGGCCGGCGTCTCCTCGGCCGCGAGCACGTCGACGCGCTCGCGCGCGAAGCGGCGTTCGACCTCGGCGCCGGGTCCCCGTACATCCTCGACGGCGACCTGTTCCATGCCGGCCGCGTCGTCGTCCGCGCCGGCCCGACGCTCGCCCTCGTCGTCGCCTGATCAGCCGGATTTCTTGCGCTCCGCGCGCATCGCGTCGGCCGCGAAGGCGAGGCCCTGCGCGTTCAGCTCGATGTCGAGCGCGAGCAGGCGCAGCTCCTCTTCTCCGAAGCGCGGCGCCTCCGAGAGGATCGCGTCGCGCCACGCGATCATGAAGCGCGCTTGGAGCGCCGCGACCGTCTCGTCGCCGCGCGAGGCCTCGTCCACCCACGCCCCCGCGCGATCGACGAAGCGCCGCACCTGCGCCGCGATCGAGGGCGCGTCCTCGTGCCCGTCGAAATGCGTCAAGCACACGAAGCGACGGCCGAGCGCGAGGATGCGATCGAGGCTCTTGTTCGCCTCGGCGGCGTGAAATCCGGTGGGGCTCGTCGACGGGAGCGCGAAGCGACCGCGCGTCTGGAGCGCCGGGTAAACGAGGCCGAACGTGTCGCCGGTGTAGACGGTGTCGAGCGCCGGATCGTCGACCGCGAAGTGATGGAACGCGTGGCCGTACGTGTGGAGCACCGTGAACGTCGCGTCGCCGAGGGCGAACGTCGCGCCGTCGTCGAGCGTGAGGACGCGCGCCTTCGGGATGGGCGAGAGCGTACCGTACAGCTCGGCGAAGCGCGCCGCGCCGTACACCGCGGTGGCGCCTTGCACGAGCTTGTCGGGATCGATCAGGTTCTTGGCCGCCCGCGGGTGAGCGACGAGCGTGGCCTTCGGGCACGCTCCGAGAAGCGCGCTCGCCCCCGCCGCGTGATCGAGGTGCGCGTGCGTGACCACCACCCAGCGCACCTGCTCGGGCCGCAGCTGCTGCGCCTCGAGCGCAGCCAGGAGACGAGGCAGCGCGTGCGCGGTGTGCGCCTCGACGAAGGCGGCCTCGTCACCGGCGACGCGCAAATAGCAGGCGGTGAAGCGCGGCGTGACGTCCGCGTCGACGGTGATCCGGCGATGACGCATCCCCCGTTCGTAGCACACGGGTCTGCGCTAGAGCGTGCGCAGGTACGCGGCGAGGTCACCGATCTCGGCGTCCGACAGCTGGCTCGTGTCCGCCATCGCTGGGCTGCCTCGCAGGAGCGCTTCGAGCGTCGCGAAGCGCCCGTCGTGAAAGTACGGCGCCGTGCCCCCGATGTGACGGAGCGACGGCGTCTCGAACGACGCGTGAAGATCGCCGCGCGTCTTGGAGCCGACCGCGTGGCGAGCGCCGTCACTGAGCCCGCGCGACGGATCGTGGCAGTCGCGGCAGCCGGTGTCGTAGCCGTCGAAGAGCTTCTTCCCGTTCGCGACGTGGGGGTCGGTCGCGACGGCCGCGCGCGTGTCGGGCGGCGGCGCCATCTGCGCGACGTACGTGAGGAGCGCGTAGAGGGATGCGTCGTCGAGCCCGCTGCCGCCGAGGCGCGCGAAGGTCTGGGCCATGTGCGCGCGCACGGTGTCGGCGGAGCCGGTCCATCCGAACGGCGGCGTGCTCGCGAGGCGCCCGGCGAGCATCGGCGTCTGGCGCGGACCGTCGGGGCTCGACCAGACGAGGCCATCGTCGCGACCGTCGGGGTGACAGCTCGCGCACGCGCGCCCGTCGGCGCTGATGTGGAACGACTGCGTGCGATGGAAGAGGCGACGCCCGACCTCGAACGGCGTCGGCTTGCGCTCGGTGACGTCGGAGACGACCTCGAAGCCCTCGAGTTCCCCGTCCTCGAGCCGCGTGAGGACGCGATCGAACGTAGACCACACGAAGATGCGCATGCCCGCGAACGCCACGCCGGTCGGACCGTGCGCCACGTGCGCGCGAAGGACGAGGCGCGCGTTCGGGACGCGCGCGAGGCCGTCGTATTCGAGGACCTCGTCGGTGCCGAGGCACGTGACGAAGACGCGACCGCCCGTCGTCGTCTTCGCCGCGCGCGGGAGCAGGCACGCCGAGCTCACGGGCGCCACGTCGCCGAGCGGCCGCGGCGCTACGTCGCCTCGAAGATCGGCGACGTCGAGCGTCGCGAGATGTGGGATCGCAGCCGGCAGCGGCCGGGCAAGCCCGAACCCGGCGACGCCACCGCCGTACCCGAAGCTCCGCTCCGGAGGGCGCTCCACCTTGGCGCCGCGCCGGATCGGCGCGTCGTTCGGCGCGACCTGAACCTCGGGCAAAAATAGGCGTTCGCCCGACGGCGTCGACAACCGCGCGAGCGAAAATCCCTGACTCGCGAAACGCGGCCTCTGCCCCTCGTCCGGAACCGGCCCGCCCTCCGCGCGCGGATCGACGAACCCCAAGAAGATGTCTTCGCGCTTCGGGAGCACCATCCCCGCGAGCGACAACGAGCGGTCGGACACCGCGCCGCTTCGCGGATCGACGATCGAGAGGCGCGAGCCCACGGCGTGCGAGACGAACAGGCGCCCGTCCTCTCCTTTTACCAACGCGCGTGGCTCGCGCGGCAGATCGTATCGCGCGGTGCGCGTCCGCGACGCGATCGACACGACGTCGAGCGCGTGCCCCCACGCGCACACGACGAAGAGCGAGTCCCCTTCGCCGTTCGTCGACACCGGCTCCGTGCAAACGTCGACCGTCGCGCTCACGCGGAGGCCATCGCGCGTGGCGGCAAGGAACGCGACCTTGCCCTGCTCGCGCAGCGTTACGGCCAGCTCGCCATTCGGGAGGACGCGCACGCTCGACGGCTTACCTTCGAGAGGTGTGCGGCTGACGAACCGCATGTCGTTCGTCGAGAATGTGAGGACCGCCGACCGATCCTCGTCGGCCACGAACGCGAGCGGCTGCCCTTTGATTCGACCCAGGGCCAGCGTGTGGCTTGGGCCCGCGCTCTCGTCGTCGAGCACGATTTTGTAGGGAGGCGGAGGAGGCGCCGGCCCCCGCGCGGGCTCCGGTGCGGCCGTACGGAGGAGGAGGAGCGGAAGAGCCAGGAGCCACGCGCGCATCGAGGATGCGACAGCGCGGCGGCGCGAAAGTTCCCTACTTCCGGATCAGCGGCTCGCCGAGAACGACGCGCCCGATCCCGACCGCATACGAGGCCTGCACCGTGTAGGCGACGTCGAAGACCCCTCCCCATGCCTCGCTCGTGGTCTCCGCGCCGACGGCGATCCAACGGACGCTGCAATGCCGCGCGCCGGCGGCGAGCGACGAGACGAGCTCCGCGGTGCTCTGCACGCCGACCGGACCGCCGGGCAGCGCCACGCGCAGCTTTCCCTCGGAGCCGACGAATACGGCGGCATGGCACGTCGGTCCGTCGGGGCGCTTCGCCGGCCGTTTCGCCAGCACCAGCGGACGCGCCTCGTTTCCCGGGCCGAGGGTCTGCACCTCGACGTCGACCTCGCGAAGGGTCCACACCGCGCGGAGAACGTCGAGCGTGCGCGCGTCACGTGGCGCCGCGAGGACGACACGACTGGAGCCTGGCGCCTTCGCTGCGAACGCCCGCGCGAGGCTTGGCCACATGAGGCCTTCGGCGATCCCGTCGAACGCGATCGGCTCGCCGAACGCAGTCGCGTGATTGGGCGCGCCGAGCTGAATTTGCGGGCTCGCGAGCGGCTCGGGAGCGGCGGCGGCTGGCGTCGCGGCTGACGGTGGCGTCGAGGTCGTGGTCGGCGACTGCGCAGCGGGACCAGGCGCACCGCACGCGGCGAGGAGGATCGAGATCGGGGCCCACGTCCGGCGCGTTCGCACGGGACCACCGTAGTCGATGGCTCGGTCCGTTGTCACTCGGGCATGCGGATCACCTGGTCGGCGATCTGGAGCGGCTCGGGGCGGTGCGTGACGAGGACCACGGTGCGCTTTCCCCGGAGGCGCGCGATCGCCTCGAGCACGCGCGCTTGCGCAGGCGCGTCGAGGCCGCTCGTCGGCTCGTCGAGGAGGAGCACCGGCTGCTGCGTCGCCACCGCGCGCGCGAGGGCGATCCACTGCCGCTCGCCGCCCGAGACCGCGCGACCTCCTGCGCCGAGGCGCGCGCCTCCGATCGCCGCGAGGAGCCGTTCTGCGCCGATTGACGTCAACGCCACCGCGGCATCGCCCGCGCCCTCGGCGAGCCGCACGTTGGCGTCGAGCGTGTCGGCGAGCAGCGGCGCGTCTTGGGGCACCCACGCGAACGGCCGCGACACGAGCCCCGGGCCACCTCGGAGGTGCGTGCCGTCGTAGCGCACCTCTCCCGTCGTCTCGTCGAGGCCGAGCATCGCGCGCAGCAGCGTCGTCTTTCCCGCGCCGGTCGCGCCGCAGATCGCGACGATCTCACCTGCGGCGATGCGCGCGGAGAAGAGCTCGCCTGTTCCGACACGAACGCCAGAAATTTCCAGCTCGGCGAGTCGCCACCCCGCCGACCCGGACGCCGACGCCGACCCCGACGCCGACTCCGACCCCGACTCCGACTTGGCGCCGACCGCCTCCTCTATCTCCTCCATCGCCGTGCGCGCGCGCGCGAGGGCGAGCCGCGCCTCGGTGAGATCGCGCAGCGGCCGGTACGCCAGGAAGAACACCACGGCGAACGCGATCAGCGTCCCTCCTCCGAGCCCCGCGCCGAGCCAACCGGCGCGCGCGGCGACGAGCGCGATCATCAGCGCGGCGGCGCCGAGGACCTCGTTCGCGCCGCTGAGCCCCGCTGCGCTCGCGTCGACCTTCGCCGCGCGGCGCGCCATGCGTTGCCCGAGCGCCGCAACCTGCGCGCGGGCCTTTGCCTCGGCGCCATACGTCGTCCACAGATCCGCGTGGCGCACGACCTCGTCGGCCGCCTCGAGCATCGCGTCGGTCGTTCGCGACGCGTCGCGGTTCGCGCGCTTCCATGCGCGACGCGCGGCGCCTAACGCCAATGCGAACGGGAGCAGCACCGCGAACGCACACGCCGCGAGGCGCGGTGACACCACGACGAGCACGGCCAAGAGCGGGACGAGCTGCGTAACCGCACGCACTCCTCCGAGTAGGCCGGTACTCAGCCCGAGCTCTACTTCGCGCACGCGCGACGTGAGCACCGCGACGCCCCGCGCCCCTTCCCCGACCCCTCCTCCTCGGCTGTCTCGATTGCGCACGCCATGATCCGCGTGCCATGGACGGCGCAACCGATGACGTGCCAGCCACCGCTCGAGCACGTCCAAACGAAGCCCGGCAGCGACGCCTCCGGCGATCCGTCCCTGTGCGTACGTCGCGCACACACCGCCCCCAGCTTTGAGGACCGCTGCGCCGAGCCCCACGAATGCCGCCAAAACCGCGCGGTCCTCGGGAGCGCCGCCCAACACCCACACGGTGGATCCGCCGTCCATGGGGGACCCCGCCCCGAGGACGGCGCGGAGACACACCCCAGCGGCGAGCGCGAGCACCGCGTGGCCAGCCGCGTGCATCAACGAAGAGGAGACGAAAACGAACGCGAGCGTCCTCGCACCCAAAACTTCACGGAGAACCCGCGCGTACAAGCTTCGGAGAGGACGAACGTCGAACCGAACAGGCGATGTCGAAATGCCCTCGGAAATGGCTTCTTCAGGCTGGCGTGGCGCGAAGGCAGTCACGCACCTTGCTTACTCGAAAATTCCACCGCAGCACCACCCGCTGCGTCGAATCAACGCCCCGCGGATCGCTCTCCTGCCGCTGAACCCCTAGCTTTTACGAGGCGACCTTCATGACCCGACGCCCCGCCCGCCGCGCCGCTTCGCACTCCTCGTGGAAGGGTCGACCGATCGGTAGTCCAGGAACAAAAATTGCACCTGTAGGGGCACGACTTGCGTCACGCGGACGAGCGGCCGCACCACTTATAGTCTTAGCGAGCGCCGCGTCTGGAGCCGCGTCTGGAGAGCACGTGCCGACCCGTCCGAGTCCCCCGAGAAGTTCTGTGACCCCTGGAAAGCGTCTTGTCAAAGCGGTTTCATCAAATTCGGACGCCGTCCTGAAGCAACCCCGCACATCGAAGAGCAAGCCCGAGATGCCTCGGAGCAAGGACCCCAAGATGGCCAAGAGCAAGAGCAACGCTGCTGCGATCGCGCGCGATCCCGGCGAGAGCGTCGCGCCCCCGCCCGTCGACGCGGCGGAGGAGGAAGAGGCGGCACCGGCGTCCACAGCGGACCCGGCGGTGACGCCCGAGCTCGAGGTCGTCACGGCAGAAGAAGAGTTCGATCTCGAGACCGTCGCCGAGGACGTCCAGGCGATCGACGCCGAGGTCGAGCCCAAGCAGCCGACGCGCAAGGAGATCGAAGAGGGCGGCGGCGACTCGATGCTCGCGCGCTACTTCCGCGAGATGGCGACCCACAACGTGATGGGTCCCGAGGAAGAGCTCGCGACCGCGAAGGAGGTCGAGCAGGGCGAGGTCGATCACTGGGTCGCGCTGCTCGCATACATCCCGGCGGCCGAATACGCGCTCGACTCGCTCGAGAAGGATCTGCCCATCGGCGACGACGCGATCGACGTCCCGCATATCGCCGAGCTGCGAAAAATTCTGAAGACGTACAAGAAGCAGCGCAACAAGCTGACGCGCGATCAGGAGAAGAAGTGGAAGACGATCTGCACCGATCTCGGTCGCCGCATCCGCCTTGCGGACAGCGATCGGCTCTGGGTGCTGCACTGCGAGGAGATCGCGCGCAAGCTCGGTGAGCCGCCGGACGCGGTCGACGAAGAGGAAGAGGACGCGCGCGAAGAAGAGGAAGCGGAGGCGCTCGCCGCCGAGAACGCGGCGGCTGCTGCGGCTGCGGCGGCGGCTGCGGTTGCGGCTGCGGCCGCTGCGGCGGCTGCGGCGGCGGCCGGACCCGACGAGACCGGCGCCGTCGCCACCACGTCACCGAGCACGTCACCGAGCACGTCGCCCAGCACGTCACCCAGCACCCCCCCGCCGCGCAAGAAACTCGAGGTCGTGTCGCCGCGCCTCCCCGTCACGCCCGGCTACCGGAAGTACACCGAGCGGATGACCGAGACGCTCATTCGCAGCAAGTTCGTGAAGAACAAGTTCGTGAAGGCGAACCTGCGCCTCGTCGTGTCGATCGCGCGCCGCTACAACCGCGGCCGCCTCCCCCTCATCGACCTCATCCAAGAGGGGAACATCGGCCTCATGAAGGCCGTCGAGCGCTTCGACCACACGCGCGGCTACCGCTTTTCGACGTACGCGTCGTGGTGGATTCGTCACGCGATCAGCCGCGCCCTCGCCGACAAGGGCCGCGCGGTCCGCATTCCCGTGCACATGCTCGACACGCACAACCGCGTCGCGCGCGCGACGCAGGCCGGCATCGCGCGGACCGGCCGCGATCCGACCCTCGAGGAGCTCGAGAAGGAGACCGGCATCCCGCAGGAGAAGCTCGACAAG
>JBBRLQ010000022.1:0-131538 GCA_038231275.1 Polyangiales bacterium | reverse complement strand
GCCGCCGCCGCCGCCCCAACCGCCGCCGCCGCCGCCCCAACCGCCGCCACCGCCACCGTTCTGGCACGCCGTGTTTCGCGCGCTTACGGCGAACGCGAGGTGAACTTCGGCCGCAGCGACCAGTGCAGCCGCCGGAATGGTGCAGGCATCGATGGGCGGAGGCAGCAAGGCGCATGCTGCAAGGCCCACGAACGCGATTGCAAGTTGGGCAGCGGCCTCATCCGCAGCGGCCGTCGCCTCCTCGCAAGTCGCATACTCTACCGCCGCCTCGAGACGATGCTTTTCGACGTCCGCGCGCATCACCCCTGCGCTACGCGACAACAACTCCAAGTTGGGACCGCGGATGGAGGAGCGTACCAACGTGCTGTTCCCATCGATGAGCGCCACCCCGTGCGCGGCGTCGCCGACGAGGAATCCCTTGGACGCGCTCCGCATCCCCCACCAACGCGTGACTTCCGCGCCCTTCGCGTCGACTCCGGTCGTGACCACGAACGTTCCGCTTTTCCCCACCCGCGCGCGGATGACCCACGACGAGACACCGAGGCTCGCCGTCGTCTCCGGCGTCGCCGGGATTGTGGAGGAAGTGTCAGAGGTGGACGGCGACGAGGTGGTCGGCGCCGGCGTCGGAGTCGGCGTCGAGGCATCGGCGGTACATCCGGCAACACAGAGGATCGCTGCGACAGGAACTGCCAAGTCGTGAAGATGGAAAGGCATGGAAACCTCCGTTTTGGGATCGTTTATCGGTGCTGAGGGCTCGTGATCTTGCTCTCGATGACGATGAGGCGCGTGGCCGACAGGCGTCTCACCGTTCGCGATGCGAAAGGTGACGCGAGAGGAGGAGTGCGATCACTGCTCGATCTCCTCCATCGGCTGGGTGCACTTCGTGAACAGCTGGTCGCAGCGCGTGAAGCAACCTTCGGTCGGAGTGGGAAGGACCTGTTGGCACGCGACGTAGCACGCGCCCAGCGCTCCCGAGCAGTCGCCGCCGAGGGCTTCCGCGCTCTTCGACGTGGGCTCGGGCGGCGCATTGGACGAGCCGCAGCCCAGGGTATGCAACGCGATGGCGAGAAAAACGGCGGACGATGAAATGGTCTTCATGATCCGCTTGAGGACGCGGATTCGCGGCCGTCTCGCGCGCTCGAGCGCCCTCATCGAAATAAATCGTTCGTGCGAGAAATCGAACACACGCGACGGGCGTAGGACCAAGAGTGAGGATGGGAGCGCACCACACGTCTACGCTCCGCGTGCGCTTCGCACCGAGCACGGCGCCGTCGTTCGCGGAGGACTGCGTCGGCGACGAAGAGGTCGTCCTCTTCTTGGAGGGAGACCTCACGGAGGACCGCGAGCGCGTCGTGAAGGCGCACCTCGATCTGTGCGACGAGTGCCGCGCTGCCGTGGCGAACGGGGCGTCGCGCGTCACGGGAGGCGAGCCGAGGAACCAGCGCCCTGCCGCCACGCCTGTCGAGGTGGGGAGCCTCTTCGCCGGCAAATACACGGTCGATCGCATCCTGGGTCGTGGAGGAATGGGGCTCGTCGTCGCCGCGCGCCACGCCGTCCTCGGCACGCGCGTCGCGATCAAGACGATGCACGACGAGCTCTTGGACGACGAGGACGCGGCGCGCCGGTTCGCGCGTGAGGCGATGGCGGCGGCGCGGCTCACCGGAGAGCACGCGGCGCGCGTCCTCGACGTGGGGCGTCTCGAGTCGGGGGCGCCCTACATCGTGATGGAGTACCTCGAGGGGATGGACCTCGGGCGCGTCCTCGACGCGCTTGGTCCGCTGCCCATCGGCGAAGCGGTGGGTTACATCCTCGACGCGTGCGAGGCGATCGCCGAGGCGCACGCACACGGCATCGTGCATCGCGATCTGAAGCCGGCGAACATCTTCCTCGCGTGGACCGGGAATGGAGCACGCACCGTCAAGGTCGTCGACTTCGGCCTCGCGAAGACGTTCGACGGCGCGCTCGCCGCCGGTGAGTCGGGTCTGACACGCGCGCACGCGATGATCGGGTCGCCGCACTACATGTCGCCGGAGCAAATTGAGTCCGCGCGCGACGTCGATCCCCGCACGGACGTGTGGGCGCTCGGCGCGTGCCTGCACGAGCTCATCGCCGGCCAGCCGCCGTTTCGCGCGGCGAACCTCCAGCTCTTGTGCGCGCGGATCCTGCTCGAGCCGCCGGTCTCGTTGGAGATCGAGCGCCCGGGTACGCCGCGCCCCATCGCCGCGGTCGTGCGGAGGTGCCTCCTGCGCGATCGGTCCGCGCGCTTCCAGAGCGTCCTCGAGCTCATAGCCGCGCTGCGCGCGGCGCTTGGCGACGCCGAGGCCGACTCGGAGGCCGCGACGCTCGTGAACCCGACGCTCGTGCCGACGCCGTTCGCCTTTGCGGCGACCTCGCCTTCGCTTCCGATGCCGCCTTCCCTGAGGCGCCCGATGCGACGTGCGCGAGCCGTCGTCCTTGGCGTCGCGGGGGCGCTTGCGGCCGCTGCCATTCTGGCCGGCGCGGCGAGCGCTCACCGCGGCCAGGCGCTCGCGGGGACCGTGATCGCCGAGCAGCCGACGCCGACGATCGCGCCCGATCCTCCGTTCGCCTTCGCGGAGCCGGAGCCGCCTCCGACGTCGGCCGCGGTCACGATCCCGTCGCCGTCGTCGCGCCCCGCGAGCAAGCCGCTTCGCGCGTCCGGCTCGACGTCCAACTCGACGCCGATCTCCACGCCGAGAGCTCGCGCGGCCTCTCCCGCGGCGACCACCGTTCCGACGACGCCGAGCCCTGCCGTCGCCGATCCGCCGTCTCCTCCTCCTCCGACGCCGCCCGCTTCCACCCCGAGCGCCCCGTCCGGGCTCGCGTCGGATCGTCATGGATAGGCGCGTCCTCCCGCTCCTCATCGCCCTCGCATGCGCGCCGGGCGCCGCCGCCGCGCAGCCGACCGACGAGCCGTCGCGCGAGACCCGCGCCGAGCAGCTCTTTCGCGCGGCGACGCCGCTCGTGGACGCCGGGCGCTACGCGGAGGCGTGCGCGAAGCTCGAGGAGAGCGAGCGGCTCGATCCCGCGCTCGGGACGGAGTTCAACCTGGGCGTCTGCTACGAGCGGAGCGGGAAGCTCGCCGCCGCGCTCCGTGTCTTTCGGCAGGTCGCGGTCGCCGCGCAGGCGGCCGGAAAATCGGAGCGCGCGCGCGCCGCCCGCGAGAGGGCGAGCGCGCTCGAGCCGCGCGTTCCCGTCGTGGAAGCGCCGCGGGCGGACCTCGAGGCTCCGCCGGCGAAGAGCGAAACGCCGATCGCTCCGGCCGCGACTCCGGCGCCATTCGCACCCGCGACGACCGCGAAGCGCGCGGAGTACGCGCCGTCCTACGGATGGGACACGCGGCGTTGGGCCGGCGCGGGCACGTTCGTCGCGGGCGTGGTTGGCGTCGCGGCCGGCGCATGGCTCGGGGGCGTCGCCCTTTCGAGGCGCTCGGATCTCTCGTCGACGTGCCCGGCGTACCCTACCTGCGCGCCCGATCGCATCGGGGCGGCGCGCGATCTCGACGACGCCGGACGGAGCGCTGCGCTCGGATCGACCATCGCGTTGGCCTCAGGGGGCGTGGCGCTCGCGGTGGGTGCGGTCCTCTTCTTGACGTCGCCGACGACGTCTCGGCCCGCGCCGAGCATGGCGTCCAGGTCGGCGTCGCTGCGCGTCACGCCGACGTTGGGCGGCGCGGTCCTGGAGGGACGATGGTAGAGGCGCTCGCTTCGTTCGTCGACGCGTCACGGGCCGCTTGGCCGGAAATTGCCCTCGATCCTGCCGTGTTCGCCCGGCATGTCGTTGCGCGCGTCGGCGAGGAGGCGCCGTCGGCCGAGGCCCTCCGCCGGCTGCACGGCGCCGACCTCTTCCTCGCGTGCGCCTGCGCGCACGACGCCCCGAACGCCGTCGCCACGTTCGAGCGCGCGTACGTCACCGGCCTCGACGCCCACATCGGCCGCGTCGCGCGGACCGCGGAGTCGAAGGACGAGGTCCGTCAGATCGTCCGCGAGGCGCTGCTCACCGGCCACGCCGGGCGACCGCCGACGATCTCCGCGTACAGCGGTCGTGGCCCGCTCGGTGCGTGGGTGCGTGTCTCCGCCGTGCGCGCCGCGATCCGCCACGCCCGTCGCACCCGCGCGACCTCCGGCGACGAAGGCACGCTCGATCTCCGCGCGCCCGGCGCCGATCCCGAGATGGAGCTCCTGAAGCGCCGCTACGCCGCCGATCTCCGCGAGGCCTTCGTGGCGACCCTCGGGACGCTCACGGCCGACGAGCGCAACGTGCTCCGCATGCACTACCTCGACGGCCTCACCATCGAGCAGGTCGGCGCCGCCTACCGCGTCAGCCGCGCGACTGCGGCGCGATGGCTGGCCCACGCCCGCGAGCGCATCCTCGAGGAGACGCGCCTTCGCCTGAAGGGACGCCTCGGCGTCGAGGACCGCGAGCTGGACAGCCTTATGGCTCTCGCCGCCAGTCGGCTCCCCACGAGCCTGCACAGGCACCTCGCATGAGGAGCGCCGCCTGCATGGTCCTGGTCCTCGCGAGCGCCGCGTCGAGCGCCTGCTCTCTGGTCGCCGGGTTCCAAACGTTGAACGAAGGCGCCTCCGACGCCGGCGCGCCGTCCGATCCGGCCGCGACTCCGGGCGCCGCCCCCGTCTCCGAAGCAGGAGCCCCCGCCGTCTCCGCGGAGGACGCCGGCGATTCGGGCGGAGGCGCGGCGGCCACCGAGGCGGGGCCCGACGCGACCGAGCCGGGTCCGTTCACGCCGGCGTCGCTCGGCGCGGGCCTCGTGGTGTGGCTCGACGCGAGCAGGGGCGTCACGCAAGCCGCCGGCAAGGTGTCGCTCTGGGCGGACCAATCGGGTCGCGGCAACGACGCCGCGCAGACCGTCACCGCGCGGCAACCGTCGGTGCATCCCGGCGCCCTCGCGAAGAAGCCGACGATCGCGTTCGACGGGGCCGCGTCGGGCCTCGCCCTCGCCGACGCCGCCTCGCTGCGCTGGGGCCTCGACGACTACACGATCGAAATAGTTGCAGAGTACACCAATACGCCGTCGACCGACGACGTCGTGGGCTACGGCGCGCTTTGGACGAAGGGCACGCCCGCGTACCCGTACCCCGGCGTCGCCCTGTTCGCGAACTCGATCGCAGGCTCCGCGACCTCGAATCTCCTCGTCCAGGTGAAGACGCCCGACGACACCCCGCGCGGGTGGGTCAACAGCAAGGCCGACGGTCTGAACGACGGAACGTTCCGCGTCTACGGAACGCGCCGCGTCGGGCAGACCACGCTCGAGGCGCGGGTCGACGGCGCCATCACGGCCGCGACGATCGCCGCGGTCGACGTGAGCACGGGCGGGCAGCCGGTCTTCATCGGCTCGCGCGACGGCTCCCTCCAGCTTTTGCACGGCGAGATCGCCGAGATCGTGGCGTACCGCGGCGCGCTCTCCGACGCGGACATCGCGACGCTCGAAGCCTACTTGCGCACCAAGTACACGCCCTGATCGCGCCCCGGAGCCCAAGCCCGTCGCGAGGTCGTGTAGTCCAATGTGCGTACGCGCTGGTTTCGCGTGCGTCTCAGAGCGCAAAACTACACAAAAAGTCGTGGCAAAGGGCCCCGCCCGCGGTACGTGAGGCATTCGTTTTCTCACGGGTTTTGCGAGGGGTAACTAGCAATGTCACACGCCACGATCGAAATTCTCCGCGGTGAGCTCGAGCGCCTTTTTTCGCTCGAGGAAATGACGTCGATGAGCCGAGAGCTTCTCGGGCTCGATCCCGTCGAGGTCGGCGGCTCCAGCGCGAAGGCCAGCTTCGCGCGCGCGCTCACCGAGCGCTGCATGGACGGCGATCGCATCGAGGCCCTCGTGGACGTTCTCCTCGTCAGCAAGCGTGAGGTCGATCCGCGCGTGCGTGACATCGCCGCGCTCATCGGCAAAGACGAGCTCGCCATCGGCAGCGAGATGGGCGGCTTCCGCATCCAGAAGAAGATCGGCCAGAGCGATCTCGGCACCGTGTACCTCGCGCTCCTCGGCGAGAAGCAGTTCGCGCTGAAGGTCCTCCGCGCGGAGGCGTCGCGTGATCGCCGCGCCGTGCATCGCTTCCTCACCGCCAACCGACTCGTCGCCACCGTCGAGCATGCGGGCTTGCCCAAGGCGCTCTCCGCCGGCGAGCTGCCGGACGGGACATTCTTCGTCGCGTACGAGTTCGTCGACGCGCAGCCCTTGAGCCAGCGCTTCGCGCGCACCGGGCCGCTCCACATGAGCGAGCTGAAGCCGCTCTTCCAGGGCATCCTCGAGCCGCTCGCCGCGCTGCACAAGGCGCACCTCGTCCACGGCGACGTGAAGCTCGAGAACATCCTCGTCGGCAAGAACCAGGTCCCCGGCGCCGATCCGCAAGTGACCCTCATCGATTTCGGCACCGACCGCCTGCGCCAGCGCAGTGTCGCCGCGAACGGGCACACCGGCCTCCTCGCGGTCTTCGGCTCGCCCAAGACCGTCGCGCCCGAGCTCATTCGCGGCCGCGGCGCCGATCCGCGCAGCGACGTGTACGCGTTCGGTGCGGTGGCGTACGAGCTCCTCAGCGGTAAGGCCGTCTTCCACACGGCGGAGAACGCGACCGATGCGGCGTTCGCGCACCTCTCGAAGGAGCCGGAGCCGCCGAGCGCGAAGGCGCCGCGCGGCTGGGTCTCGAAGGACGTCGATCAGTTCGTCCTCGCGCTCCTCGGCAAGGATCCGGCGCGTCGCCCCAAGGACGCGATGGCGCTCCTCGAGGCGCTCGAGGCCGTCGGTCGTCCCTCCGGTGCGATGCGCGTCGGCAAGGCGATCGCGCCCGAGAAGGTCGATCAACTCATCGACATGCTCATCGCAGCGCCCGACGACTCGGAGGCCGCGATGGGCCTCGAGAAGGCCGTCGACGAAGGGGCCGATGCGCAGAAGGTCGCCGAGGCGTTCCTCGCCGCGTCCGAGCAAGTCGCCGTCCCCACCGCCCGCGAGCGCGCCGAAGGCCTCGAGGACGCGCCGCCGATCGACGACGACGCGCAGGAGACCAAAAAGTCACTCCTCTACCGCGCCGCCCGCATCTTCGACTCGCAAGCGAAGAACAAGGAGATGGCAGAGAAGGCGTACGTCGAGATCCTGGAGCTCGACCCGAACGACGAGATCGCCCGCGTCGCGCTCGAGGAGGTCCGCAAGTCCCTCGGCAAGTACGAGGAGATCGTCGAGATGCTCGTCCAGCGCAGCGAGCTGGCGGTGCCCGGCGTCGATCGCGCGCGGATCATGGCCGAGATCGGCCACCTCTACGCGAACGAGCTCGAGGACGCCGATCAGGCCCTCGTCGCGTACACGCGCGCGCTCTGCGAGTCGCCGAGCGACGACGGATACGCGGCCGAGATCGAGCGCCTCGCGGGCTCGCGCCACGAGCGCTGGACCGAGACGCTCGACGCCGCGACCGAAGTGCTGAAGACCGAGCTCCTCTCGGTCGAGCAGCGCGCTGCGCTCTTGGCGCGCGTGGGTCGCTGGTACGACGCGAAGGCCGGCCGCGCCGATCTCGCGCTCATGGCGTTCCAGCAAATCCTCGCGACCGACCCCGCCAACGAGCAGGCGACCGAGGGGCTCACCGTCATCTACCGCCGCGCCCAGCAGTGGCCGGAGCTTGCGGCGATCCTCCTCGCCCGCGCCGACGCGAGCGTCAGCCACCCCCGCGCACGCGAGCTGCGCGCCGAGGCCGCCGAGCTCTTCGAGACGAAGCTCAACGACGCGAACCGCGCGCGCGATCTTTACCAGGCCGTCGTCGCCGACGATCCGGGCCACGCCAAGGCCGGCGACGCGCTCGCCCGCATTGCCGAGAAGACCGGCGATTTCCAGACGCTCGCCAAGGTCCTCGAGCGTCGCGCCGAAGCGAAGCGCGGCTCCGAGAAGGCGGCCGTCCTCACCAAGCTCGCCGAGGTCTTCGAGGACAGCCTCAACGATCTGCCCGAGGCGACGCGTCGCTACGAGGCCGCGCTCGCCATCGAGCCGGTCAACATGATCGCGCTGAAGGGCCTCGATCGCATCTACAACCGCACTGGACGCTACCGCGAGCTCCTCGAGACGCTCGAGCGCCAGGTCGCGATGGCGGCGACGCCGCGCCAGAAGATCAACCTCTTCGAGCGCATGGCCGCACTGCACGACGAGGAGTTCCTCGATCACGCTGCCGCCGCGCGCGCGTTCGAGCACGTGCTCGAAATTGATCCGTCGCACGACGGCGCGCTCACCGCGCTCGTGCGTCACTACCGCGCGCTTGATCGCTGGGAGGACGCGGTGCGCCTCTACGAGAAGCACATGGGCGTCACGACCGACGAGCCGCGCAAGGTGGAGCTCCTCCTCGCGAAGGCGCGCACGCTCGCCGATCAGATTGGCTCTCCCGAGCGCGCGACGCGCGCGTACGAGGCGGTGCTCGAGCGATCGGAGGGTCACCCGGCCGCGCTCGAGGCGCTCGCGCACCTGCGCGAGGTCGCCGGCGACTCCCACGCCGCGCTGTCGGCGATTGAGGCCCTCGCGCTCAAGGCGCCGACGCCCGAGGCGAAGGCCGAGCAGTGGATCCGCGCGGCACGTCTCCTCGACGCGCGCGGCGACAAGGACGGCGCCATCGAGCGCTACAAGGCGGCCCTCGACGCGAACCCCAACAACTCCGGTGCCAGCTCCGCGCTCCGCAAGGCCTACGATCACCGGGGCGACTCGCTCAGCGTCGTCATTCTCATCGAGAAGGAGATCGGCTTCGCCGAGGGTGACCTCGCCAAGGCGCGCCTCTTCGCGGAGCTCGCCAAGGTGCAGATGGTGCGCCTCGACGACAAACAGAAGGCCGAGCTCGCCGCCAAGCGCGCGATCGACCTCGACGGCACCAACGCCGACGCCCTCATGGTCCTCGGCGACATGGCGTTCGCCGCCGGCCGCTTCATCGAGGCCGCCAAGCACTACGAGACGCTCATCGGCCGCGCGCAGGTCTTCCCGCGCGAGGACGCCATTCGCATCGTCGTTCAATTCATGGAGTCGCTCGGCAAGACCAGCAACTCGATTCTGCCGCCGCCGTCGACGACGAGCATGAACGACGTCAACGGCCCGCAGAGCTCGCGCGGCTCGAAGCCCCCGGAAATTCCGGCGATCAACCACCCGCGCATGGCCGCCGCGGTCGAGGCGCTCGAGAAGCTCGCCCCCGAGGAGCCGGAGTCGATCGCGCGTGCCGCGCAGGTCGTCTTCGATCACGGCGATCCCAAGGCCGCGCACAAGATGTACGAGGAGCTCCTCGCCAAGCACGGCAAGGACCTGCCGCTCACCGCCCGCGCCGACGCGCTCTATCGCCTCGGCGAGGCCGCCCGCAAGATGGGCGACGTCGAGGGAGCGATGAAGCCGCTTCGCGACGCCGCCGATCTCGATCCCGCCAACCCGATGCCGCTGCGCGCGCTCTCGCGCGTGTACGAGGACAAAGGGCTCTGGGACGAGGTCGTCCGCACCAAGCGCCAGCGCCTCGAGGTCGCGAGCGGTCAGGAGCGCTTCGAGCTGCTGCTCGAAATCGCGGAGGTCGAGTTCCAGAAGCTCGGCGACAAGGCACGCGCGCAAAGGACCTACGCCGCGGCCCTCGAAGAGCGGCCGGACGACCGTAAGCTCCTCACCAAGCTGATGCAGCTCTACTCGGAGGAGAAGGACTGGGCGAAGCTCGTCGAGGTCGTCACGCGCCTCGCCGATTTCGTCGAGGATCCCAAGCAGCGCGCCAAGTACATGCATACTGCAGCCATCGTGTCGCAGAAGCAGATCGGCGACGTGGATCAGGCGATCTCGTACTACGAGAAGGCGCTCGAGTACGACGAGGGCCTCACGCGCGCGCTCGAAGAGCTCATCGAGCTGAAGAGCGGGAAAGGCGACTACGACGGCGTCGAGAAGCTCCTCAACGTGCAGCTCGATCACGCCAAGGCCGCCGAAGATCGCGAGCAGCTGCCGAAGATCCTGGACCGCCTCGCCGATGTCTACCGCAAATTCCTGAACGAGCCGGAGATGGCGATCGACGCCTTCGAGGCCGCGCAGGCCTTCGATCCGGAGAACCGCGAGCGCATGGACACGCTCTCCGAGCTCTACGCGTCGGACGTGAACCAGTACCTCGACAAGGCGGTCAAGGCGCAGGCCACCATCCTGCGGCGTAACCCGTACCGCGTGGAGAGCTACAAGCTGCTCCGTCGCCTCTACACCGAGAGCAAGCGCGCGGACTCCGCGTGGTGCCTCTGCCAAGCGCTCAGTGTGCTCAACCTCGCCGAGCCCGACGAGGAGCGCTTCTTCAAGCGCCACCGCGCCGACAACGCCGCCCCCGCGCAGACGCCGATGACCGAGGACGAGTGGTCGCGCCTCACGCACCAGGACACCGATCCGCTGCTGACCCGCATCTTCGCGATCATCCAGCCGACGATCATCCGCGCGCGCACGCAGCCCGTCGAGGCGATGGGCTACGATCCGCGCTACGCGATCGACACGTCGCTCCACCCGTACCCGGTCTCGCAGACGCTCCACTACGTGAAGGGCGCGCTCGGGATGCCGGCGCCGCTGGTGTTCCAAAACACCAACGATCCGTCGGCGCTCGGGTTCCTCCATGCGCACACGCCGGCGATCGTCATCGGGCGCGCGGCGTTCGCGGGCGCGGTGCCGACGCAGTCGATGGCGTTCGTCGCCGGGCGTCACATGACGTACTTCCGGCCGGGCTTCTACATCCGTCACCTCGTGCCGACCGGCACGGGTCTGAAGGCGTGGCTGTTCGCGGCGATCAAGATGAGCGTGCCGCAGTTCCCGGTCACGCCGGATCTCCAGGGCCAGGTGGCCGAGGCGATGGCGGCGATGGCGCCCGATTTCCAGGGTGTCCAGAGGGAGATGCTCGCCAGCGCGGTATCCAAGCTCCTCCAGGCGGGCAATCAGCTCGACCTGAAGAAGTGGGTCGCCTCGATCGATCTGAGCGCCGATCGCGCGGGCTTCGTCCTCGCGCACGATCTCCAGCTCGCGACCGAGGTCATCCGCGCGACCGAGGACGCCGCGAGCATTCCGACCAAGGAGCGCATGAAGGAGATCGTCCTCTTCAGCGTCAGCGAGGACTATTTCGCGATCCGCGAGAAGCTCGGGATCTCGATCGACTCCTAGAGGGTGTCCACACCAACCCAGTTATTTGGCCGTCGCAAGGACTTCTCTGGTCGATTTCTCGACAACCCTCGAGACGGGGGCCTGATACCCTAGAACCCAGGTTCTTGATGGAGGCCTCCATGCTTCGACTGCTTTCGGTATCTTCGCTCGTCCCTCTTCTCGCCTTTGCCACGTTCGCGGGGTGCAGCGCGGGAGACGTGAATCCCCCGCCGCTCCTCGTCGCCGACGGGGGCGGAACGACGGACGGGCCGGTGCAGGTCGATGCGCCCCCCGGCGCCGTCATCCAGTCCGGGAAGATCATCGACTTCAGCTCGCTCAAGCCGGTCGCCGGCGCCACCATCACCGTCGGGACGAAATCCGCGACGACCGACGCGAGCGGCAACTACCAGCTCGAGATCGATCCCACCAAGATCACGAACATGAACGTGGTCAACGCCGGCTACTACTCGCTCCTCGAGCAGTCGTCGAAGGGGACGACGAGCTACAGCCTCGGCAAGACCAAGTTCCTCTCGGAGAACACCGCGGGCCTCCTCACGCAGACCCTGCCGGGGTACGACGTGTCGGGCGGCGTCGTGAGCGTCGCCTTCGAGAACCAGGGTTGCCTCGACGAAGGCGGCGCGACGATCGAGTTCACGGTCGACGGCGCGCCGCCGCCGGCCGCCGTCAAGCTGATCTACGCGCGCTCGGGGTTCCCGGCGCCGGATCAGATGTCCGCGGAGAGCGGCTCGTTCCCGCACGCGGTCATCTACAACGTACCGGCGGGCAAGGCGGTCGCAGTGACCGGCAAGCACCCGACGTGCAAGATGAAGCCGTTCCCGGTCGACAAGGATCTCACGATCGAGAGCGGGTCCGGAACGATTACGTACACCGATGCGACCCTGAAGCCCAACGGCGGCAAGGCGACCGGCTTCGTGCGCATCTTCCTCACGAACTAGAGCGAGCGCCTTTTGGCTCCACGGTTCTTTGCGGGCATCGTGCTGCTCGCGCTGTGCGGCGGCACGGCGGGCTGCTCCTCGATGCGCAAGCTTTGGGCGAAGCTCAAGAAGAGCGACGCGGGCGCGCCGGTGAGCACCGACGCCGCGGCGGAAGCAGGCGGGCAGGACGTCTCGTCCTCCGACGCAGTCGCTCCTTCAACCTCCGCGAGCGCGTCCGCGTCCGCATCCGGCGCGCCGATCCGTCCGCCGACGAACCTAAACGTCCTGCTCATCACGATCGACAGCCTGCGATGGGACATGCCATGGGCCGGCTACCCGCGACCGATCGCGCCGGCGCTCTCGGCGCTCGAGGCGAAGAGCGTCGACTACACGCACGCGTACGCCGTCTCGTCGTACACGTCGATGAGCCTGGGGGGTCTGCTCGCCGGAAAGCTCCCCGGCGAGCTCTCGCGCGACGGCTTCTTCTTCGGCACCTACCACCAGAAGAACGTCTTCTTCCCCGAGCTCCTCCAGAAGGCCGGCATCCATACGATCGGCGGGCACGCGCACGCGTACTTCAGGGACGGCGGCTTCCAGCAAGGCTTCGACAAGTGGGAGATCGTCCCGGGTATCCAGTTCGACAACACCACGGACAAGAACATCACGGCGCCGCAGCACGTGAAGCTCGCCGAGCGCCTCCTCTCGGATCCGGCGCTCGATGCGCCCGACGCGCGATTCTTCGCGTGGTTCCATTTCTTGGATCCGCACGATCAGTACCTGCCGCACGAGCCGGAGATCCCGTCGTGGGGGCGCCTCCGCCGCGATCAGTATGACGGCGAGGTCACGTTTACGGACAAATACGTGGGAAAGCTGCTCGAGTTCGTGGCGTCGCGCCCCTACGGCGATCGCACCGCGATCATCGTGAGCGCCGATCACGGCGAAGGTCTCGGCGAGCACAACCACTACGCGCACGGCTTCGAGCTGTGGGAGATGCTCGTGCGCGTTCCACTGCTCGTCTACATCCCGGGCATCACGCCGCATCACGTCGACGTGGCGCGCGGCGCGCTCGATCTGGCGCCCACGATCTGCGAGCTGTTTGGCGTGCCGCCCGACCCTGGTTTCGAGGGAGTGAGCCTCGTCCCCGAGCTCTACGGTGCGCCCGCGCCTGCGCGTGACGTGGTCCTCGATCTGCCGACGACGAGTGACAGCGATCGCCGCCGCGCGATCCTCCACGAGAACCTGAAGCTCATCGCCTACGGCAACGACAAGTACCTGCAGGTCTACGATCTCGCGACGGATCCCGAAGAGCTCGACAAGATCCTGAAGGGACCGGATTACGACGCCATGAAGGCGCGCTACTTCGACTTCGAGAAGACGGTGAAGGACATCGATCCGTACGCCTGCCTCCCGACGGTGTGCCTCAACGGCGCGTACAAGAAGGACCAGGACGGCGGGAAAAAATGAGTACGATGGGCGGCATGAAGATCCACGTCGTGCCGTGCCTCAAAGACAACTACGGGTACGTCGTCGTCTGCGAGAAGACCGGCAAGAGCGCCATCGTGGACGCGAGCGAGGCCGCGCCGGTGATCGCCGCCGTCCGCGCGCTCGACGTATCGCCGCGGGACATCTGGTGCACGCACCACCACATGGATCACGTCGGCGGGAACGAAGAGGTCGCCCACGCGCTCGGCGTCACCGACGTCGTCGGCCACGTCTCCGACAAGGGGCGCATCCCCGGGCAGACGAAGTTCTACGACACCGGCGACACGATGCAGCTCGGCGACCTGAAAGTTCGCATGATCCACATCCCAGGACACACGCTCGGCGCGATCGCCTACGTCGTGACCGACGGCGTGGAGACCGCGGTGTTCACGGGCGATACGATGTTCGCGGCGGGCTGCGGGCGCCTCTTCGAAGGGACGCCGGCGCAGATGCACACGTCGCTTCAGGCGATCGCGGCGGTCGGCTCGAGCGCTCTCGTGTACTGCGGGCACGAATACACCGAGAGCAACCTTCGCTTCGCCAAGCACGTCGAGCCGAAGAGCGTCGCGGTCGAGAAGGCGCAGAAGCGGGCCGCCGCTCTGCAAGCCGAAGGCAAGCCCACGGTCCCGACGCGCATCGAGGACGAGCTCGCGACGAACCCGTTCCTCCGCACCAGCTCCGTCGAGATCCGCGAGACCCTCGCGATCCCCGCGGACGTCGACGGTGCCACCGCCCTCGGAGCGATCCGCAAGGCGAAGGACTCGTTCTAAGCGAGCGGAGCGCTCACTCGCCGGGGAGCGGCTCGGCGTCGGCGGTGGACGTGACGGACGCGGCGGAGATGACCGGCACGCTCGCGCGATCCGACGGCTTCCACCGCATCACCTGCGCGCCGCTCATGTCGATGATCTTGAGCGCCGAGAGGACCTTCATGACCTGGTAGGTCGGATCGACCTCGAACCAGCGCGCCGCGAAGTTCGGGCTCATGCCGAACTTGTGGTGGTTGTTTTGGAACAGCTCGCCAGCGGTGAGCACGTCGAAGACCAGCGTGTTGCGCGAGACGTCGTCGCTCTTGAAGTTGCGGTAGCCGTACCGGTGGCCGCACCAGTTGACGATGGCGCCGTGCAGCGGGCCCATGAGGTAGTGCGCGGGCAAGAGGAGATAGAACGCCCAGTGCGGCGCGAACGCGATGTAGACGAGCGTGTAGCCGACACCGAACGCGAGACGCGTGATCCAAAAATCGCCGATCTTGTCGAGCGCCGGCCACTCGGGCGTCCCGCCGTCGAAGCGCGGCTCGGGCTGCGTCTCGCGACGCACGAAGCCGGCGTACGTCTTCGCGGTCTCCCACATCATCGACATCACGTTGCCGTGGTTCTCCGGCGAGTGCGGATCCTTCGGCGTGTCGCTGAACGCGTGGTGCATGCGATGGAGGATCGCGTAGCCGCGCGGGTTCAAGTAGGAGGAGCCCTGGAGCACGAACGTGAAGAGCTGGAAGAAGCGCTCCCAGCCTTTGCTCATCGAGAACTGCCGATGCGCGCCGTAGCGGTGCAGGAAGAAGCTCTGCGCGAAGACGCTGAGCTGCCAGTGCAGGACGAAGAAGGTGAGGATGACGATGGTTCCGGTCACGCGACGCTCCTTGTTCCCCTTGTAACTAGGGGGTTTTCCCGCGCCTGGCCGCCACGGCTCGGTCACACCGGGACCGGAATGTCAGCATCGTGTCACGGCCCTGCGGGCATCGCGTCAGGAGGAGCGTTTTGCGCCGCTCTAACCCAGCTCTAGCCCTCCGGATCGGGCCCTTCGCCGCGGACGTAGTCCCGTACGGCCTCGGCCTCGCGAGCGACGTGGGGCGCGAGGATCGCGGCGAAGCGTTGGTCCTTCACCCAGTGCGCAGAGTGGGTGAGCGTCGGGATGAAGCCGCGGGCGCGCTTGTGCTCGCCGCCGGCGCCGGGCTCGAAGACCGCGAGGCCTTCGCGGATCGCCTGCTGGACGCCGTGCGTGTAGCAGACGTTGAAGTGGAGGAACGGCAGCTCCTCGTGCGCGCCCCAATAGCGCCCGTAGAGGCGGTCGCCCTTCTTCACGTTGAACGCGCTCGCGATGATGCGCGTGCCCTTCGTGGCCACGACCCACGCGAGGCGATCCTTCCAGCGCTCGGCGACGAGGCGAAAGAGGCGCTTGTTCATGTAGCGCCGGCCCCAGCGGAACTTGTCCACGGTGACCGTGTAGAGTGCATGCATCTCGTCCGCGATTTTCTCGGTGAGCTCGTCCGACCCGAGCGTGCGGATCTCGACGCCATCCTTCGCGGGCTGCGCGGCCTCGCGCTTGAGTTGGTGGCGGCGCTTGGAATTGAACGTCGCGAGGAAGTCGTCCCACGTCGCGTACCCGCGGTTGTGCCAGTGGTACTGCACGCCGGAGCGGTGGAGCATTCCGGCGGCGCTCCAGGCGTCGGCCTCGGCCTCGCGGGGGAAGAGGACGTGGGCGCTCGACATCGGCAGCTCGCGCGCGAGCTCCTTGGCCACCGCGACGAACACCTGAGCGATCTCGGCGCGGTCGTTCCCGGGCGCGACGAGCAGTCGATCGCCGGTCGCCGGCGTGAACGGCACCGCAAAGACGAGCTTCGGGTAATACTCGACGCCCATCCGCTGCGCGAGATCGGCCCAGCTCCAGTCGAAGACGAACTCGCCCTCGCTGTTGCCCTTCAGGTAGGCGGGCGCGACGGCGACGAGGCGCTCGTCCTCGAACAAGGCGAAGTGGTGCGGCAGCCAGCCCGTGCGCGGTCCGACGCAGCCCGCCTCTTCGAGGCAGTCGAGCCAGGTCCACTCGACGAACGGAGAGCTCGATGGAACGGCGAGGGCGTCCCAGGCGGTCTGATCGACCTCGCGGACGCGCTGGAGGATGCGGAGTTTTCGCTCCAAGAAGGGCCCGACGTGATTTAGCGCGTCGCGAGGACGTACGCGATGCCCATCGCGCCGGCGATCGCCATGACGGCGAAGGCGACCCACCCGGCGTTCGCGGTGGCGACCTTTCGCTTGGGGGCCTTGGCGGCCTGCGCCCAGGCTTGTACTTCGGCCGCGTCGGTGCCGGCCTCGCTCGGGTCCACGATCGACGCCGCGCCGCCGCGTACGCTGGGGACGCCGGGCACCTCGACGGGCTGCGCGACGCCGATGCGCGAGGCGATGCTCGTCTCCTCGGCCTCGAGCTTCTGCACCATGGCCGAGCTGCGTTCGGCGGCGACGACCGCGGTCCATCGTCCGGCGCCGCGCTCGAACAGGCGGGCCTTCGCTTCGTCGGCGACCCTGATGAGCTGCTCCTGGTTGGCGCGCGGCGCCTCGATCGCCATGACGACGACGCTGCGGTGGAGCGTCGCCCCCTCGGTGAGGCGCGCGCGGCAGTCGGGACACCCGGCGAGGTGGTTCAGTGCGTCGCCGAGATCGTCACTCTGGTCGCCGCCATGGACGAGCGCGAGGAGCGGATCGTCGACGTGATCGCCGGACTTCCCTGGCGTCGTCGCGACGCGGCCGAGGTAACGGAGCTTCTTGTCGCGGCGCTCCTCGGGCGTGGTGCCGCCGCCGCGCCGGTCGCCTTCGCCCTCGATCGCGAGCTCACCGGCGGTCTTGAGCGCCCGGTCGCGCGAGCTGCCGACCGCGTCGAGCGGGCTGCCGAGCGCTCGCGCCACGTCGTCGACCGTGCCGTCGTCCTCGAAGAGGAGCGCGAAGAAGAGGCGGTCCTTCGGCGTGAGCTTGTCCTTGACCGAATCGAGCAGCGCGCGCGCGGCCTTCGCGTCGACCGACGCAGGCGAAGGGGGCTCGGGCAAATCGGAGTCGAGCGATTTGAGATCGTCGGTGACCGCGCCGAGGTCGTCTCCCGCCGCGATTTGCTGGATGAGCGTGTATCGTCGCCTCGCGCGACGCGCGGCGTGGAGCACGATCATCCGAAGGTAGCTGTCCGGTGACTCGATCTGCGCGGCGGCGATCCCGCGCTGCTCGCCGAGCTGCGCGAGCACGAGCTCCACCTCACGCGCGACGTCCTCGCCGGCGATCTTCTCGGCGTTCGCGCGCACGAACGCGCGCGCGTGCTTCAAAATGAGCGGTCGATGCGCGGTGACGAAGGCCTGCACTCGGCCTTTCTACCACGGATCGTCAGCTCAAATCCTTGCGGCAAAGTACGAACCAGGCGTCCATCGGCGCGGGCCCCTTCTGCGCGCGCCCGATGCAGACATGGCTGGAAATCCCGCGGATGTGGTCGACCATTCCGGCGTAGACGAAGCGCCCGAGGCGCCCTTCGTTCGGCACGATCTCCGGCCAGCTCGCGACGCGCCCCTTCGGCAGCGTGCGGTAGTCGACGACGACCTCGCCCTCGGTCTCCGACTTCTTCGTGACGAAGTAGCCGGGCCCCGTGAACGGATTCGAGCTCGCGTGGTTGTAGCCCCAGAGCTCGTCGTCGCCCTCGTCGGGCCGGCAGAAGCGCTTCTGGCTGACCGAGAAGAACGGGAGCGAGTTCTTGAGCTCGTGGATCACCTCGACCTTGCGGCCGACGCTCGACGGGACGAAGTGCTCGAGGTCGATCGGGCGGTACCCCTTCGCCGCCTCGAAGATGCGTTCCATCTGGTGGCGATGCCACGTCCGCGTCGTGTGCACTCGACCTTCGTGGCCCAGCTCGTCGAGGGTCTTGGTGATGCGTTCGAGGTCGAGCTTCGGTTCGAGGAACACGCCGAGGTCCATGGCCGTTGGCTTAGCACTACGTTGGGATTCGTCCGAGAAAAAGAGCCCGGAAAGGTGGTCCTGGCGACTTCTATCGTGGTAGCTGGTCGTGGTAGTCCGTCGTGAAATCGCGCGGGAATTTCCGCGAAATCGGGAGCTGGAGGAGTCATGAAGAGCGTTTCTTTCGTCGCCGTCGCCGTCGCCGCAATCGTCGCCGTGGGTGTCTCTGCGTTCCTCGGGGGCTGCGACAACACGAAGACCACCGCGACCCCGCCGAAGAGCCCGGCGACGCTCACGCACGCGGAGCTGCCGCCCTCGAACGCCAACCCGAACGCGCTGCCGCCCGGCGTGGACGCGTCGGTGACCACGAATGGCCTCCACGTCTCGGACGCGATCGCCCGCGCGTGCGCGCTGCCGAGGTCCGACGCGAAGACGAGCTTCGACTTCGACTCCGCGACGATCGGCGACGACGACAAGACCGTCCTCGCGGCGGTCGCCAAGTGCCTCACCGAAGGGGCGCTCCGCGGGAAGAACGTGTCGCTCGTCGGTCGCGCCGACGCGCGCGGCGAGGACGAGTACAACATGTCGCTCGGCGGCACGCGTTCGGAGTCCGTCCGCAAGTACCTGCACGATCTCGGCGTCCAGGCCGAGCGTCTCGGGGCCACGTCGCGCGGCGAGATCGACGCGATGGGCAAGGACGAGGACGGCTGGGCGAGGGACCGCCGCGTCGACATCGAGCTCGCGAACTAAGGTAAAACGCCGGTTCTTTCGTCGTCCCGTCGTGTGCTACCCTCAAGGAATGAGGGTGGTGCGGTTCGCCTGCGTGGCGCTGGCGCTGGTCGCCGCGTGCGCCGCGACCCCCAGCCTCGAGTACGTCGCGGGCGATGGCGGGTCGAGCTCGGGCAGCTCGTCGGGCTCCTCCTCGGGCGCGAGCGGCAGCTCGGGGGGCTCGGGCACCTCCGGCAGCTCTGGTACTTCGGGCTCCTCTGGGACGTCCGGCACGTCCGGTACTTCGGGAAGCTCGGGATCGAGCGGAAGCTCCGGGGCGTCCGGCGGTCTCGATGCCGGCTCCGACGCGGGCGACGCGAACGTGGCGTGCCCGCTCATGATCGAGGCCGGCGTGATGTGCTGCACCGGCGCATCGTCGTCTCGCACGTGCGTCGGTCCTGCGTGCCAGCACTGCGAGGACTGCTTGAACAAGGGCTGCGCGCCGACCGAGTTCTGCTGCGCGAGGTTCGCCGGGCCCAACTACAAGGGCATCAACTGCTCGGCGACACCCGGCTGCTGAACGGCCCTGAGCAGCTGCTGAGCGTATCCATTTAGATCGTCGCGGCTCCACCGGCCGTAGGATGACCTCATGCGCTCACTCCTCAAGCTCGGGACGCTTCTTGGTATCGGTCTTGGCGTCCTCTCCAGCGGCTGCCGGCAGGCCGTCGTGTCCGTGGATGGGCTCCCGCTGAAGCGGGTCGTCGTCTACCGAAACGGCGTCGCGTACTTCGAGCGAGGAGGGCACACCGAAGAGGGAGAGGTCCGCTTCAAGATGAAAGAGGGCGAGGTCGGCGACTTTCTTGCCACGCTCGCGGTGATGGAGCGCGGAGGGAGCTCGGTCCGCGCGGCCGCCTTTCCGCTGAAGATGGACGACGACAACCTCGACGCGAAGCCGCGCAAGGAGATGAGCCAGGACGAGAAGAACGGGATGAAGACCGTCATCCTCTCGCTCGACGGGAAGGCGCACGATCTCCAAATCGGCTACGTCGCGGAGTCGCCGGTGTGGCGGCCGTCGTACCGGCTCGTCGTGCAGCCGAACGGCGAGGCTGATCTTCAGGCGTGGGGCATCGTCGAGAACCTCTCGGGCGAGGACTGGAAGAACGTGAAGCTCTCGCTCGTCGCCGGTGCGCCGCTGGCCTTCGAGGCGCAGCTGGGCACGCCGGTGATCCCGACGCGGCCTATCGTCACCGACAACGGGGAGGTGATCGCCGCCGTGCCGCGCGCCGAGACGAGCCTGCACCAAGAGCAGCTCGCGCCCGCCCCTCCTCCTCCTCCGCCGCCGTCTGCGCAGCCTTCGCCCTCGAGCGGAGCCGATGACGGCGACGAGGAGGACAAGCCGAGCGACAAAAAGGACTCGGCCGCCACGCGCGCGCCGGGTGGCGTCGGGAAGGGCAGCGGGCGCGGCGCTGGGCCCGCGGCCAACCGGCCCAAGAAGACGGCCTCCGCCGACATGCGCGGTCCGATGGGCGGAGCGGCTGCGCCAATGTCGCCGCCGCCCGCAACGGTCGCCGAGGCGCGCCTCATGCCGTCCGCTCCGCGCGATCTGCGATCGCTCGCCGCCGTCGCCGTCGAGGCAGGGACGACGCGCTACGATCTCCCGAACCTCGTCACCGTGCCCGACAAGAGCGCGACCATGGTCATGCTTCTGTCGCGACGCGTCCCTGGCGAGGCGAGCTTTCTGTTCGCGCCCGACGGCGGCGTGCCCGACTCGTCGAGCCATCCGTTCCGCGTCGCGCGCTTCTCCAACAAGACCGGCGGCACGCTGGAGAAGGGGCCGATCGCGGTCTTCGAAGCCGGCTCGTTCATCGGCCAGGGGCTCGTCGATCCGCTGCCCGACGGGGCCACCGCCACGGTCCCGTTCGCGCTCGAGCGCGCGGTCGCCGTCGATCAGGAGCGCAAGTACGATGAGCAGGGCGAGCGCATCGCCAAAATCGAGAACGCCGAGCTCACCATCGAGCGCGACTCCGTGACCCTGACCAAGTACCGGCTTCGAAACGGCGCCGAGCTGCCCGCGAAGATCCTCGTGAAGCACCCTCGCATGAACGGCACGCGCCTCTTCAACCCGCCGAAGGAGACCGAGGACAACGTCGGGACGCACTCCGCGCTCGTGCCCTCGACGATTCCGCCGCGCGCGACGGCGGAGCTCGTGGTCGACGAGCGGGCGACGCTGCGTCGCCAGCAGGATTGGTTCTCCACGATCGCCGACAACGCGTTCAAGGCCTACGTGGCCGATCCGCGCGCCGATCGCGCGGTGGCGGCGAAGCTGACGGCGGCGTGGACGACGCGAAACGAGATCGTCGCCAAGGTGGAGACGCGTCAGAAGCTCTCCGTGGAGCAGCAGAACCTCGGGCAGCAAACCGAAGAGACGCGCCGTAATTTGCGAGCGATCGAGAAAAACAAGGCGGCAGACGCACTGCGCGTGAAGCTTACGCAGCGCCTCGGCGAGACGGCGTCGCGCCTCGACGAGATCACCAAGCAGGCGGTCGAGATCGACTCGAAGCTCGCCGAGCTGCGCGTGCGCTTCCGCGAGGCGATCCGAGACATCAAGGTCACAGACCCCCTGCCGCCGAAGCCGTGACAGGATCGCTTGTCCTCCCGCCGTCGTTCTTCGCGCGTGACGCGCTCGTCGTCGCGCGCGCATTGATCGGGACCACGCTCGTGCACGATCTGCCGACCGGAGAGCGGCGCGCGGGGCGGATCGTCGAGACGGAGGCGTACCGCGGGCCGAACGACGCGGCGTGCCACGCGAGGGTCGGGCTCACCAAGCGAACGCGCACGCTGCTGGGGCCGCCGGGGCGCGCGTACGTTTACCTCATCTACGGCATGTACGACTGCTTCAACGTGACGTGCCTCGGGGAAGGGAAGGGGCACGCCGTCCTGATCCGTGGCGTCGAGCCGCTCTTCGACGCGGGCGCGCGCACCGATGGGCCTGGTCGCCTCACGCGCGCGCTCGGCATCACGCGCGCGCACGATGGCGTGGCGTTGACCGCGCCGCCGCTGTACCTGGAAGAGCGCGCGCGGCGGCCGAAGATCACCGTGACCGCGCGCGTGGGCGTGGCCTACGCGGGAGAGATCGCCGACGCGCCGTGGCGCTTTTTCGATCCCGACAGCCGGCACGTGTCACGACCGTCCGCGCGTCTGGTGGGGCTAGGCGTTCCGCTCGAACGACGTCATGGAGACGCGAAGGCGACGGCTCGGATCCGAGGCGCGCCTCCAGCATCTGCGTCCGCCGCGCGCGCCACGCGCAGCACGATGTCGCGCGCGCGCTGAACGCAGGCCGTTCCGGTGACGCCGCTCGCGCCGCGCGGGGTCGCGTCGAGCGTCGCGCCCGCCCCGTCGAGGAGCGTGACGACGAGCGGCTCGGTCGCGGCGAACGCGACGCGCGCGCAGGTGTCCTTCTCGGCGGCGCGAACGAGCGCGCGCTCGAAGGGAGCCTCCTCGTCGAGACGAACGATCTCGCGCATGCCTGGCGCGAGGGCGGCGCCGCTCTCGGCGATCCGCGCCACGGCGGGGAGCGGATCGGTCGCCGCACCATCGGCGGCGTCCGAGCGCCCCGCGTCCATCGGAACCGGCGCCGCGGCGATCGCGCGCGCGCGGGGAGGCTCTGCGCCGCACGCGACCAAAAAGATGGCCGCGACGGCGCCGCGAGCGTCGCAGATCAGGCGCGCGCCTGGTCCTTGGCGGCCGCCTTCGGAGCGGCCGGAGCGGCCGGAGCGGCTGGGACGCTCGGCGCGGCGGCCGGTGCGTGCTGCGCCGCGGCGGCGTCGATCGGATCCATGCGACAGCTGCCCTGGAACTCCACGCCGCGCTCGATGAAGATCGACGGCGAGTGGATGTTGCCGATCAGCTTCGCCGGCGCGTGGACCTCGAGCGTGCTCTTCGCGCGGATGTTTCCGTGCACGATGCCGCCGCGGACGATGACCGTCCCGCAGTCGATCTCGGCGTGGACCTCGGCGCCGTCGCCGATGATGAGCGTGTCGTCGCTCTTGATCTCGCCCTTGAAGATGCCGTCCACGCGAACGCGCCCTTCGAAGTGCAGCTTCCCCTCGAAGCGCGTCCCCTTGCCGAGGAGCGCGGTGATTTCCGTGGCCGGCAACGTCTGATCCATGGTGGCCCTCGGCGTAGCCGGTTCACGATTCACCGGCAACGACGAAACGCGCGCACCGGCAGGAAAACGGACGCCGTCAGACGGCTTACGGCGCTGCGGACCGTGACCGGAATCCCGAGGAGTTTCCTGGAATTTCGTTCAGGTACGCGGTGTGCTTTCGTCTAGGATGGGTCTCGCGCCCGCGGCTCCGGCGACGGCGATTGACTTCCGTAGCCCTGCCGCGCACTTAAGATCGCCTCGCGAAGGAGCACGTCGCGCGTGAAAGTTCGAGCCTCCGTCCTCATCGGCCTCCTGGCGGCGTCCGCGTCGACGCTCGCGTCCGCAGAGGCGCTCGCGCAGTCGTCGGGCGACTCCGCGGCGGGGACGTCCGCGGGCGCGTCGACGTCCGCCGAGCCCGTGGTGTCCGCCGCGAACGAGCCTCCGAAGGACGAAGCCGGCGGCGCCGAGGCGGTCGACACGAAGAAGAAGGAGAGCACGCTCCCCTGGCGCGGCACGACGTTACTCTTCGATCAGTCGATGACGACGCAGACCGCGCACCTCCAGACGAGCCCGCAACAGTCGTACGTCCCGCTCTACGAGCTCTGGTTCTCGTTCCGTCCGCGCTGGTACTTCAGCGACCACGTCTACGTGTGGGCCAGGATGGACCTGAACAAGGAGATGACGAACTCCAGCGACACGACGAAATACCGCGAGGACGTCTTCGGCGACATCTGGACGGACCTTCGTTACACGACGCCGGTCGAGGCGATCAGCAAGAATTTTCGCACGACCTTCGGCCTGCGCGCGCTGTGGCCGACGTCCAAAGAGAGCCAGGGCAACGGCGTCTACGTGACGACCGGCCTCACCGCAGCCGCGCAGCAGAAGTTCACCATCAACGGCGAGAACGCGAAGTTCCTGAACGGCGCCGACGTGTCGCTGAGCCTGGCGTACTCGCACCCGTTCTCGCGCGCGACGACGCCGACGAACGGCGAGCTGAACTACGTCCGGCAGAACACCGAAGGGCGCACGTTCGTCAGCGATCAGCTGCGCGGGACGCCGCTCTCGAACCATACCCTCCTCGCGGCGATCCACGGCGGCCTGCAGATCACGCCGAAGCTCGGCGCCGGCCTCGACATGATCTGGATCAACTCGTGGCACTACTCGGCCCCCGGCGCGGTGAACGTGCCGATCTCCGGAGGGGACGTCTTCGTGCCGCGCTCGGCAGACGACACGCTCTTCACGCAGCGCACCTGGTTCATCGCGAGCGCCGAGTACGCGCTCCTCGACGAGCTGTCGCTCGGCCTCGGGTACTACAACCTGGCGAGCGAGATCGCGCCGAACGGTCAGCGCCGCGGGATCGTCGGCGGCGACGTGATCTGGTGGAGCCCCGACGCGCGCGTCTTCTTCGACATCACCGTGAACCTCGACAAGCTCTACGAATGGGGCAGTGGCCGGAAGGCCAAAGCAGCGAGCAAGACCGCGAAGCAGCCGAGGCCCGTCAAGAACATCGGGCGCCTCGAATCGCTCTGAAGGCGACGCGGACGCGCGAGCGGGGATGACCTACGTTGTGGGCGAAAAGCGCCGTGAAAACGTGGAAGTTTGACGCAAGTTTGAACCCACACCCTAAGGCGTGTTCTACTTTCGTCATGGCGACCGCTCGCGTCCACGTGCCCGCCTTGCTGCTCTCCCTTCCGCTGCTTCTGCTGCCCGTCGGGGCCGTCGCGCAAACCGCGAGTCCAGCGCCCACGACAACGCCGGCGCCGCCTCCCGCAGCGGCTCCCGCGCCGGGGGGTGCCGCGGCCGCTCCGGTGACACCTGGCGACCCGGTGGCGCCTGGCGGAACGCAGGGGGCGACCACCGATCCGCCGAAGCCCAAGGTCGAGGCGACCGGATACGGCTACTCCGATCCGACGCCGCGCCGAGGCGGAGGAGGGACGGCTGCGCCGCGTTCTCGTCGCATCGCCGCCCGTGCGTCGGGGCCGATCGCGACGCTTCCCGGCTTCGAGATGATGCCGGAGGGTGGCTCGCGCTTCTTCGTCCAGCTCACGCAGACCGTTCCGGTCGAAGAGAAGCGCGCGGCCGGCACCATCACGTACGTCCTCAAGGGGGCGCACGTCGTGAAGCACAACAACGAGAACGCGCTCGTGACCGTTCACTTCAACACGCCGGTGTCGCGTGCGCGGCTCGTCCCGCAGGGCGGTGACCTCCTGTTCATCGTCGAGCTGCGCAACACCGCGCAGCCGACGTGGAAGCTCGAGCCCGCGAAGGACAACGGCGCGGTCCTCGCGATCGACTTCCCGAAAGGGGAGTTCCTTGGGGGGCCGGCGGCGCCGACCGGTCCGACCGCCGATCCGAACGCCATCGACACGTCGCGACCCAGGCCGGCGTCGATGCGCGTGAAGAGGAAGAATTAACGAGCGATCGCCTTGGCGCGTGGGCGCTCCATTCAGGCGGCCGCGCTCGCCCTCGTCGCGCGGAGCGCTGCGGCACAGGAGCCGGATCTGCCCCCGGCGGTGGACGCGCGCGCGGACGACGTGGCGATCGACGGGCGTGAGCACGAGCTCGCGCTGCAAGGTCACGTCCGCGTCGACTCGCCGCCGTTCTACCTGACGAGCGACCGCTTGCTGGTGAAGCGCACCCGCTTCGGCGCGGAGGTCGACGGCAAGGGACAGGTCGCGTTCTGTCCGTGCCTGGGGACGCCGCTCGCGGTGGGGTTCGACGGGGCAACGGTCGCGCCTCCCGGCGATCTGTTCCTGACCGATCCGACGCTTCGCGTGTACGACGTGCCGGTCGCGTGGTTGCCGTATTTTTGGCTGCGATCGCCGGGTCGCGTCGGTGTGCTGCCGCCCGAGATCTCGTACCGCGGGCACGACGGGATGCTCCTCGGTGAGGGCGTGCACCTGCCGCTCGCGCCTGGAGACGCGGAGAACGGCGTCGATCTTCGGGCGGCGGGATACACCGTGGGGGGCGTCGCGATCGACGCGCAGTCGCATACGGCGGCGACCCTCACGCACGTGCGGTGGGATCGCGTGAAGGGGGACGACGGGATCACAGTCGACGCAAAGGGGGCGTTCGGGAGCGTCGCGTGGGACGTGGACGCGATCCGCGGCTCACGCGGGATCCTCGGCACCTCGGATCTGGAGGCGTCTGCGCGCGTCTTCGATCGCGCGCGCGCGGAGACGTCGTGGCGCGCGGGGCCTCTCACGCTGGCGACCGGCGTGAGAGGCGTCGCCGTTCGGGGGGCGGGACCGCTCGACGTCGGGGCCGCCGGGCCCATGGCGGCTGCGCGGGTGAGCGAAGCGCTCGGCGCGGTGGGAGCCTTCGACGCCACCGTCGACGGGGGCGAGCTGCGCGGCGATGGTCTGCGCGCGCTGGCCTATGCGCGCGCCGAGGCCGGGACGATGCTCGCGACGCGCGTGGGTCCAGTCGGCGCCTCCGTGTCTGCGCGCGGCGCAGGCGACGTCGCCGACGATGGAGAGCACCGCGGGAAAGACGGCACCGGCGCGCTGCGTGGAGAGCTCGCGCTTCCATTCGTACGGGCGTACGAGTCGAAGGACGAGCCGACCGATCCGATCCGGCACCGGTTCGAGCCGCGCGTCGCCGCCGCCCTCCTCGGCGCGCACGACGAGGGTGTGCTCGGCGCGCTCCCGGGTCGCGGCGCCGCGCTCGTTCACGGCGCGGCGTGGGTCGCGCAAGGCACCGTGTACAACGCGTTCGGCCGCTGGGGCGCGCGCGAAGGCAGCGAATTCGAGGCGTCCTTCGGCGCGCTCGGCGACGCGTCGCGCGCGCGCCCGATGCTCCGTTGGCGCGGCGCGACCACGACGAAGTGGGTCGGAACCGGCGCCGACGTCGCGCGCGTCTTTGCGGGCACCACGCCGGCCGGCGTCGCGGCGATCACGCGCTATCGGCTCGGTCGCGCCGACAGCATCCACCTCGGCGTCCTCGTCGCCGTCCGCTACGGCGTCGATCCGGTCGCCGCGCGCGCGCTGACCGACGCGCCCCTCGAGCCGTCGAGCGGCCTCCTCGCGCTCGAGGGGTTCACCGGCGGCCCACGCGTTTCGATCCCATGGTCGCGCGTCATCACCACGAGCTTCGGTGCCGACGGCGATCTCTCCGCGCGCGAGCTCCTCGCCGCGCGCGCGTCGATCGAGCTGCGGGACAAGTGTGGGTGCCTCGTCGTCCGCGCGGCTGGCGGTCACCGCCTCGGCCGCCCCGGCGTCGACGTTGGCCTCACGGTCGATTTTTTGCCGCCCCGGTGAAGTGGAGCGAAGCGCAGCGGAGCGAAACGTTTCCTGACGGAAAGACTGACCAGGCTTTTCCGGTCAGGTCCTGAGTGGCGGAGGCTCCGCGCCGCAGAGCTTCTCGACGAGAAATCCCGCGACGTCGCTCGGCTTGGTGCCAGGCCCGAAGCCCGCGTCGAAGCCGAGATCGAGGGCGAGCTTGTGGTCGACACGCGGCCCCCCGAAGAGCATGACGTACTCGTCGCGCACGCCCTCCTTCTTCGCCATCTCGATGAGCGCCTGCCCGTTCTCCTTGTGGCAGTTGCGCTGCGTGATGACCTGGCTCACGAGGATCGCGTCGGCATCGAGCGCCTTCGCCCTCGCGAGCAGCTGATCGTTCTCGACCTGCGCGCCGAGGTTGTACGCCTCGAAGCCCTTGTAGCTCTCGAGCCCCTTGTCGCCCGCGTAGCCCTTGTAGTTCAGGATCGCGTCGATCCCGACGGTGTGGGCGTCGCTGCCGGTGCACGCGCCGACCACGATGATCTTGCGTCCGAAGCGCGTGGTGATGCGGTGCTCGATCTCTTCGCGCGTGAGGGCTTCGGTGCGGATCTCCGGTACGTCGATCTGCGAGACGTCGACCGAGTGCTTGGAGTGCCCGTAGACGACGAAGTACGAGTAGCCCTCGGCGCAACGCTCCATCGTCGCGACGATCGGCTCGCGGAGGCCGTGGCTCTCGCCGAAGCGCTTGGCGGCCTCCCGCGCGCGGGCGCCAGGCGGGATCTGGAGCACGAAGCTCATTTGGACCATGCCGTCGCCTTCGCGATCGCCGTAGGCGCGCAGCGGCTTGGCCGGGGGGGTCGGATGCATGTGTGAACTCTAGGCGTTTCGAGGTGATTTGGCCAAAGCCCGGCGGCCGGAGGCGCGCCCACCCTCTCTTCGGGATCAGCGCTCGAGTCGTTGGAGGATCGGGTTCACGTAGTCCTTCGCCCGCGCGACGACTCCCGCGTACCCCTTGCCGCCCGTCCGCGTGCGCTTCACGTCGGCGAATGCGCCGTTGCCGATCGCCTCCCAGATGGTCGTCCGCTTTACGTCGAGGAGCAGCTCGTGCGCCTCTCCGAGGACCTGCTTGGCGCGCGCGGCGATGCGGCCGTCCGGCTTCCACTGGATTTCGTCGCCCAGGTGCTTGGCTGCATTGTACACGTATCGTGTCTTCTTCAGCGACAGGTAGCGGTCCATGAGGAGCGGGTTGTGGATCGCCTCACTGAACATGCCGAGCAGCTCGATCGACTGGTGCGTCGTGATGCCCACCAGGCTGAACATCGCGTCGTGCACCTGCGCGAAGAAAATGTCGCCGGTCTTGTGCTTGGTGGGCGGCATCCACTTGATGGGGTGCTTCGGAAAGATCTGCCGAATGAGCTGCGCCTGCGCCATCTCCATGAGGAAGCTGTCCTCGAGCCACGGATCGATCTCGTAGGCGTGGCCGAGCCCCATCTGCTCTTCTTTCAAGCCGGCTCGCAGCGCGAACGCCTCGTTGATGAACTGGCTCGACAGGACCGTGTGCGCCTTCTCGACGGCGTCGGCGGTCGTGAGGTAGTTGTCCTCGCCGGTGTTGATCACGATGCCGGCGCGCGCGATGAAGCGGCGCGAGACGTATTGATCGACGAAGGTGCGGCACATGTTGATGTCACGAAAGAGGATCCCGTACATCGCGTCGTTCAGCAGCATGTCGAGGCGCTCGACCGCCGCCATCCACGCGATCTCCGCCATGCAGAGGCCGCTCGAGTAGTTCGTCTGTTGGATGTAGCGGCCGTACTCCTCGGTCGCCACGTCGGTGGCGCGGCGGATGATCTTGAAGTTCTCCTGCGTCGCGAAGGTGCCGCCGTAGCCCTCGGTCGTCGCGCCGTGGGGGACGTAGTCGAGGAGCGACTGCGCGGTCGCGCGGATCACGGCGACGATGTCGGCGCCCGCGTGGGCGGCGGCCTTGGCCTGGACCGCGTCGTCGTAGATGTTGCCGGTCGCGACGATGACGTACTTGTGCGGCGTGTCGCCGGCCTTGATGCGCGCCTTGAGCGCCTCGCGCGCTTCCTTGGCCTTGTCGATGCGGGCGATAGCCTGGTCGACGTGAGGGGCGAGGAGCGCGCGTGCCTGCGCAGCGTCGAGACCGCCTTCGCCGCGATCGAGCTCCTGCCCGTACGCCAGTCGCTCAGCGGCCTCTTGTGGGTCCTTCATCCCGGCGTCGAGCGCGCGCGCGAGCCAGTAGCTGATGCCGCGGTCGAGCAGCCCGGCCTTCTGGTACCGATCGACGGCGACGTTCACGAGCGGCGCGCCCTGATCGTCCACTCCGTCCACGCCGAACGCGCGCAGGATCGTGCGCTCCACGCCGACGCTCGTATGCGCGTCGATGTAGCGCTGAACGTCGTCGGCGATCTCGGCGGCGATCGCGCGGCACTCCGCGACGACCTTCGCGTCCATGGGAACGGTTGCCATCGCCCCCATTTGCCACAGATGGCCGGAATTTGCCGCTATTTCGCGCGTGCGCGCGGCGCGCGGGGCGGACGGGCGCCGCTCAGAACGTGCCGAACGCCGCGAGCCCGCCGCCGGTCGGGCCTGCGGTCGGCACGACGTGGATCGAGCCGGTCTTCGGCGCGCTGGGCGCGGTCAGGAGGAGCACCGCGCCCGCCGCGACGCCGACGCCGCCGACGATGAAGCCGACGGTCGAGATCGTGGCGAGGCTCTTCGCTGAGCTGTTCGCGTCGACGGCGTCCTTGCTCGCGCACGCGCCGTCGTTGGGACATGCGTCGTTGGCGGTCTTGTTCTTGGAGAGGGCCATGACGCCGGTGACGCCGCCGACGATGAGCCCCGCGCCGCCGATCCCGAGCGCGACGAAGGCTGCGGTCTTGCGGCCGCTCCCGCTGGCCGGCGGCGGCTTGTCCTCGGCGACCTTCACCGGCGGAGTCGTGCTCGCAGGCGTCGGCGTCACGGCCACGGGCGCCTTTGCCTCGGCTTCGAGCGGACCGACGGAAAACTTCTGCTCGCCGGGGGTGGTCGCGACCTTCGCCGTCGACTTCCAGGGCTTCTTGTTCGGCGCCGACGCCTCGATCGCGTGGTCGCCCGGATCGACGGGGATCGGCGCCCCGAGCTCCGACGCGCTCAGCGCCTGTCCATCACGTCGAACCTCGAGGCCGGGCACCGCCGACTCGGGGGGGACGACGACGGTGAGCTTCGACAGCTTCGGCTCGATGGCGTTCGCGCGATCGCGGGCCTTGGTCTCCCAGTCGGCGCGGTTGTGTGCGCGGTACGACGCGGCGGCGCTCTTGAACGTCGCCCACGCGCTCGCGGTCTGTCCGGCCTTCTCGTAGCAGTTGGCGAGGTTGAACTGGGTGCCCGGCGCCGGGTCGAGGTTCTGGCTGTCGCTGAACTTCGGGCACGCGGCGCCGTAATCGCCCTTCGTCATGAGCTTCTTCGCGTCCTCGAAGAGCGCCTGTGCGGCGGCTTGCTTCCCGGCGCCTTGCGCATGGGCCACGGACGGCGACAGCGCAGAGGCTGCGACGAACGAGACGCCCAGCGAAAGAGAGAACGACAAGACCGTGGCGCGCGCGATCGAACGACTCATACCGGGGACCTCTCAGTTTCGTTCGTCGGGGGCGTCGTCGTTCGGGTTCTTCTTCGGCGGCTTTCCCGTCGTCGGACCCGCAGGGTGGGGCGCAGGGCCGCCTGGCTTCTTCGCGGTCGGCGTCGGCGCCGAGGGAGACTGTGCGACCGCGGTACCCCCCGCATTTGCGGTCGGATCGGCCGGCGTCGCGGGAGCAGTTGCGGCGGCTGCGATCGCTCCCGCGTCGGTCTTGTCGGCGGCGAGCTGCGCCGTTGCGCTCGTCGTCGGGCTCGGGCTCGCGGCGACGGACCGGTACTTCGGCAAGAGGACGCGCCACGCCACCAGCGCGATCGCACCGAAGAGGACGAGCGCGCCGATACTCCCGAGAGCGACGTAAAGGCCGACGCCGCGTTTCGCCGGCTTCTGCAGCTCCGTCGCGGCCCACGAGACGCTCGTCTTGCCGGGGCTACCCGCGACGGCGACTTGCTGCGACGACGTGGCGCCGGGCGCAGGCGGGGGCCCTGACCCGAAGTTGCGCGCGCTCGATTCCCGCGCGACCGCGAGGATTCGCTGACCGACGCCGGACTGCGAGCTCAGCGCATACGCCTCGAGCGCGTGGGCCAGGCTCGCGATCGACGGGAAGCGTTGATTGGGGTCTTTCTCCAGGCACTTCGCGATGACGTCGCCGAGCGCGAGCGGGACCTCGGGGCGAATCTCACGGAGCGGACGCGGCGTATCCTGGAGCACCATGGCGCAGAGCTCGGTCACGCTGGTCGCAACGAACGGCACCTTGCCGGTCAGGAGCTCGTACAAGATGACGCCGAGCGCCCAGATGTCCGATCGCGCGTCCACGCCGCGCGCCGAGCGGAGCTGCTCCGGGGACATGTAGTTCGGCGAGCCCATCACCGCGTGCGTCTTGGTGAGCGACATGTTCTCGCCCGATTGCGCGCCGTTGAATTTCGAGATGCCGAAGTCGAGCACCTTCACGAGCGGCCGCCCGTCGACGCGCCGCGCCAGGAACAAATTCTGCGGCTTGAGATCGCGATGGATGATGCCGAGCCCGTGCGCCTCGGCGATCGCCTCGCACGCCTGGAGCACGAACTCCGCCGCCTCGGCGAAGGGGAGGGGGCCACGTGCGTCGACCTCTTGGCCGAGGTCACGCCCCTCCAAGTACTCCATGACCATGTACGGCGCGCCGCTCTCGAGGGTGCCGACGTCGAGGACGCGCGCGACGTGCTCGCTCTGCAGCTTGCTGGCGGCTCGGGCCTCGCGGGCGAAGCGCTCGGTGGCCTCGGGGCTCTGGATCGCCTCGGGGAGGACGAACTTCAGCGCGACGCGCCTCTCGAGCTGCAGGTGCATCGCCGCGACCACGACGCCCATTCCGCCCTGACCGAGGACGCGCTCCACGCGGTATTTCCCCGCGAGGATCTCTCCCTCGCGAACCGGGGGTCCTCCGTGGTTCTGGGCCTGGGTCATGGACATTGGACGGACGAGGTGTGCGTTGCGATCTACCGTCAGCGTAGCATCCAAACGCGCGACCCCAAAGCGGTGTTCCGCCAGCGATTTCGCGGCGTCAGGCCTTGCGCCGCGCCCCGCGAAGGAAGCGCGTCGCCGCCGCGTACAACGCAAACGGGAGCGCGCCGAACGCGAGGAGCTCGAGCGACGACGGGCCGGGCTCGGCCTCCAGCGCGGCGCCTGACGGTGGGGGCGCAGGTGCAGGCGCATCCATCGCCGCCGCCCGCGTGAGCCCGGCATTCGCTTCCGGCAGCCACGCGCCGTTGTTGCTCCACGACGCCCGCGTCTCCAAGGCCGCCGCGCGCATCGCACGCCACGCGCTCGCCGCCGTCGCCTCGTCGCCGCGCGTCTCCGCGTCACGCGCGATCTGCGCGAGCCGCTCCATGCCCCGCCTCGGGTAAGGGCTCCCCGGAAGGAGCGCCTCAGCCGCCGCGCGCGCCCCCGAGATCGCCTGGCGGACGTTTCCGTCGTGCACCGCCTCGTCGGACGCCTGCATCCCACGCGCTCCCGTCGTGATCTGGCGCGCGACGCCGACGGTGAGCACCGACGCGACGGTCAGCGCCGCGAGCGCCCGCGCCCTCACTGAAAGTCGCGCTTCCGGAAGACGATGGCGCTGATCGTGAGGAGCACGGCGGCGTAGAACGCGGCCATCATCGCCGCGGTGCCGACGAACGGCCACGTCGGCATCGCGCTCACCTCGCCGAGCAGGATGGGCCGCGGCGGCACGTACACCTGGAGGTTCGGAAACACGTGGGCGAGGCCGCGCCCGACCGCGTGGATCTCTTCGCCGAAGACGCGGCTCGGCAGGTTGTTCAGCGTGTCGGCGGACCGGCCGACGAGGAAGACGCCGAGCGTGAAGATCGCCGTCAAGAACGGCGAGGAGAACGACGAGAAGAACGTGGCCACCGCGGCGACGATCGCGACCTCGCACATCGTGAGCATGCAGCTCGCCACGACCAGCTGCCGCTCGCCGCCGGCTGGCGCGGCCACGAACGCCATCACAATGAACAGCGCGAGCGACCACGGGAGGAACACGAAGACGCGCGCGTGCTTGACGCGCACGAGCAGCACGACGAGCGCGATCGCGAACGCGCCGATCACGGCCGCGATGGTCGCGCCCGCTTGCGGCGACTGGCTCGCGAGGACGGTCAGCACCGTCGCTCCGTCGAGCGCGACGAACACGCCGAGCACGGCGAGCGTGCCCGTGTATTTGCCGAGCAGGTACTCGTGGCGACGAAGGCGTCGCGTCAGGATAGGAAAGACGGTCTTGAGCTCGATTTCGCGGTGCAGGCTCGTCGCGCCCAGGACGATCGCGACCAGCACCGCATAGAGCGAGATCGACGCCGCGCCGATGTCCGCCACGACCCGCGCTTCTTGGTGGAGCGAGAGCGTCCCGATGACGAGCGAGTAGACGGCGGTGCCGAGCGCGAACGCGAGCAGCCCATAGAGCACACGCGCGCGCACGGCTTCGCGGTACGTGTTGAGGGCGATGACGAGGATGCGGTTCAGCATGCCGGACGCCCGCCGGTTTTAGCAGAGCCCGACGAGTTTGCGCAGCTACTGACGCGCGACCCGACGGCCGGCGCCGCTGGTCAGGTACGCGCGGACGCGCTCGGGCACGCCGAGCATGGCGCCGCGGACGCGCTCCTCGAACAGGTCGCGAACGATTCCGGGGCCGAGATCGACGAGGATGCCGTAGGTGAGGAGCACCCTTGGCGCGCCCGTGGCGTCGATCACCGTATCGTAGCGAAAGAACCCCCACGCGTCCTCGATGCCGTGCGGCTTCGTCGGATCGAGCCAGAAGCGCACCTCGTTCGCGTCGGCCGTGCGGCGCAGGCGGATCGTGTACGACGTATCGACGAACGCGTTGCCTTGGTGGAGCTCGACGAACGTGTCGCCGTCGTTGCGGCCGACCAGCGTGGCGCGCTTGGTCTTGGGGAGCACGCGCGCGTACGAGGCGACGTCGTCGAACAAATCCGAGAGCTCCTCGGTCGTAGCGTCAAGGAGCGTGTACGTGACGCCGCCGACGTAGTGACCTTTGCCCCGCGTGACCGTCTGCTCGCGCGTGATCGTCTCACCGCGGAAGAGGCGCGCGGTCTCGTCTGCCCCGAGGCCGTCCGCGCGCGCAGGCCCCGCCGTGGTCAGCGCCGTGAGGCCGACCAACGCGAGCGTGGCGAGGAGACGCGAAACCCCCATCCCGCGAAGCCTAGAGACGGGGTTTCTCCTGTGCAACGCGCGGAGGCCTCGCGCGACAATTGATGACAACTTTCACAAGTTGACGACGATCCGAACCTTCGGGCCGATGTGGAGCTCGACGGGCCCGCGCGCTTCGTGGAGGTCGCCGTCGATCATGTACTTCATCACGCCGTCGTCGCTCGTGACGCGCGCGACGCCGGTGACCGCCTCGAACGTGCGCCCCGGGCGCATCGGCTCGGCGCGCCAAATGCGCGGAAGATCGCGGACAAACTGGAACGGGGTCGCGTAAATGCCGAGGATCTGGAAGGCGTCCTGGCGTTCTCCGTACCGCGGGAATGGCCGAAAATTCAGGCCGATGTGGTCGATCGAGCCGGCCGCGACCGCCAGGTAGTCCCGCGAGGCCCAGCGCGTTCCGTCCGGGAGCTCGACGGTTCCTCGGAACGGCGCGGCCATTCGCGTGATCATCTCGCCGCGCACCATGGTGGAGCCGACGCCGCGGAGAAGCGTCTTCGCGGCCACGAGGGGCGTCGGCTCCCCGCCGCGGTAGTACTCCGCGAGGAATCCGCGGACGACGCCGGTGCCGAAGAGGAAGCCGTAGTGATCGGCGTCGGGGTTGGCCGTACGGTCGGTGGCGACGACGCGCATGACGTGGCGCTCGGCGTGGCGGAGCGGCCGGGTGGCGCGCGCGGCGTAGGCCTGCATGAGGTCGCCCAGGAGGCCTTCGGGCTTTCCGCGGCTCACACCGACCGAGTTGGCGACGGTGTTCATCGTCCCGCCGCGCAAGAAGGCGATCTGGGGCAGCTGGCTGCCGCCGTAGACGCTGATGAAGCCTGTGATCGTGACGTGATTGGTGCCGTCGCCCCCGCTGATGCCGAGGACGTCGATCTGCAACTGCTTGAAATCTTCGGCGATTCGGTAGAGGTCATCCAAGGTGCGAGCTTCACGCACCACACCGTTGTCGCCGAGCGTCCTGGCCAATCGGCTCGCGGCGCGCGGGTCCCGAAGGTTCCTGCGACTGCGCGGGTTCAGGACGACGCCGATGGTCACTGTTGGGATGTGTGCCGCGGGACAGAGCGACCGTCAAATATTTTCGAGGCTTAGACGTGGCCGGGCGGCTCCTCGGGGGCTTGCGCCGGCGCGTGCGGAAGGGGCATAGGTACGATCATGGATGTCGCTTCGCAGGTACGCGCCGCTCGGACCGGCGCCCTCTACGTCTCCGCGCCGGGGCTCGCCGTCCTACCGGTGCGCGGCGCCGATCGAGCCACTTGGCTCAACGGCCTCGTGACGTGCGACCTGACGAAGCTCCAGCCGGGGGCCGCGGCGTATGGCCTGGCGGTCGCCCAGAAGGGCCGAATGCTCGCCGATCTCGTCTTCGTCGCGGACGCCGATCGCGTGCTCGTGGTCGCGCCGGCCAGCGAAATCGAGGCCCTGCGCGCCGCGTTCGACAAATACCTCGTGATGGAGGACGCGGAGATGGGCGCGGTGGGCGAGCTGACCGTTGCGTTCGTGCACGGCCCGAAGGCAGAAGCGGCGCTCGAGGCCGCGCGTGCGGCGGGCGCGCACGGCGCGGCGTTCGACGCGACCGGGCTCGGCGGCGCGATCGTCCTCTCGCCGAAGGATCCCGCGGTCGACGCGCAAATCCGCGCGAAGCTCGCAGAGGTCTGCGCGATGGGCGACGACGCGGGCTGGGACGCGTTGCGCCTCGAGCGCGGCGTCCCGCGGTTCGGAGTCGACTTCGACACGACGATGTACCCGCAAGAAGCGTCGCTCGAGAAGCGCGCGGTCTCCTTCGACAAGGGCTGCTACCTCGGACAGGAGGTCGTCTGCATGCTCGAGATGCGCGGCCACGTGAAGCGCAAGCTGATGCCGCTGGTCCTCGCGGCCGGGGAGGTCCCGTCCAAGGGAGACAGCGTGACGACGACCTCCGGGGACGTCGTCGGCCAGGTGACGAGCGCGGCGCACAGCCCGACCCTCGGCGCGCCGGTGGCGTTGGCGATGATCAAATTCGCCCACGCGAAGGCCGGCGAGACGCTCTCCCTCGGCGCGCGCGCCGCGACGATCGCCGAGACGCCGGCATAGAGCCCGGTCGCCCGTCGGTGCAAGTCCAGCGCGGTGGGTCGCTCAGAGACGCCGGGCGAGGCGGTAGCTCTTCTTGCCGTCCTCGTCCTCGAGGGGCGTTACTTTGAGCATTTCGAGGGCGATCTCTTTGATGCGGCCGTCGCGGTGCATCTTGAGGTAGAGGCGATCGTCCTCGCTCTTGATGACGTCGCATTTGCCGAACGCGAAGTGGTCGACGATCGATCCGGTTTCGGGGACGAGCGCGAGCTCCTCCTCTATCTGCACGCGGACGGGTCTTTGGGGGACGACGGGGCCCGTGCCGGTGAGCGGTGAGGGCGGCCGAGGTCGCTCGGCACTCGAGACGGTGGCTGCCGTTGCGGCGCTCGCAGCGATCGCCTCGCTGAACGCAGCCGCGGGGGAGAGCTCGGGGCGGGCCTCGCGGCGGATGGCCGGCGCCTTCGACGGGTCACCCTCGCCGAGGAGCCAGATCTTCGCGAGGGGATCGAGCGCGCGCGGCGCGGCGTGCTCGTCGAAGGCGGCGACGAGGAGCTCGAGGCCCACCACTCGGGCGCTGACGAGCTCACCTGCGAAGGTCTCCATTCCGCGCTCGGTCTCGCGTCCGAGGACGGCGCGGAGGCCGAGCGAGATGTCGCCGCCTGAGAGGCCCACGCTTCCCTCGAGCGAGAGCACGTGGACGGGCCCGGCGATGAAGCGCGGCGGCGCGAGGCCTCCGAGCTCGCTCGAGTACGCGCGCAGCGAAACGTCGCGGAGGACGCCGCTACCGCGCACGAAGCCGCACGTGACCGCTTGGTCGCGAAGCTCGGTGACGAGCGAGTCGGGGAGCGTGTCCGCCTGATCCGCGCGGACGACGAGGTGGCGTACTTTTTCGGTCGTGAGCGATTTCATCGAGTCTCCGGACAGCCGTCGGGGAGGCCTGCGAAGTCTTCCGCCTGGGAGGGGCACTTGTCGTGGCGATCGTCGACGCCGTCTTTGTCGGCGTCCTCGTCGGGGCACGCGTCGTCGGTGAAGCCGTCGACGGTGTCGGGATCGTCGTCGCACGCCGGATTTCCCGGGCGCATTTCGAAGACGGGCTTTTCGGCGGCCTTGTCGGGCTCGCAGCCGCCCGAGGCGATGGAGCCGGCGTGGTGCGGGCAGCGATCGTCCCGATCGAGGACGCCGTCGCCGTCGCTGTCGCGCTGAAGAGGCGCGTAGCGGACGCCGAGCATGAACCGGAAGCGCGGCGAGGTGATGGGGGCGTCGGTCGTCAAGGGCCCGCCGCCGCCCGCGTGGAGGACGAAGTCGCCGCCCGCGATGGGCGCCGTTCGCGCAGCGAGCGTCCACTCGGCGGGCACGATGTGCTTGCCGTTGGGCGTGCTCACGAGACCTTGCGCGGTCGGGTTGAGATCGTGTTGCTCGGAGAGCGTCGGCAGCGCGCGCGCCTCCAGCATGATTCCCAGGAGATCGCGACGCGGCAGGATGTCGTAGCCGGCGCCGAGCGCGAAGAGGAGCTGCGAGCCGACGCGCGCCCCGGCGAGCTCGGCGGTGGGGCGGAGGCGTGCGCCGACCTCCGCGCCGACGAAGATGCGGCGGTAGCGCGCGTCGGCGGCCACGCTCGGCAGGAAGACCGCGGAGCGCTCGCCGGCGAACTGATCCTCGTCGCCGGTGGGCGCGCTCGTCTCGAAACGCCCGGTGAGGGACCAGGTCGACTGGCGCTCGGCGTCGCGTCGCGCGCGCGGGACGATGGCGTAGGCGGCGCCGAAGCGCAGATCGCGGAGCGCGGTGTCTTGGAGCCCCGCGCCGCCGGTGATCGGCTCGGTGCCCGCGCCGCCCTGGCCGAACGTCACGGGCAATGCGACGTCGAGCTCCAGGCGATCGGTCACGCCGTATGCCCAGAGGAACGTACCGTTCACCTGATCGTTGACGGCGTACTGGCTGCTGCCGCCCGGGCCGGGCGACGGAAGGTGAAGCGTGATCGGGCGCGAGAGGTACGTCGCGAAGAGCCCGAAGCCGACCTGCCCCTTCGCGACCGTTTCGGTGCCGCCCACGGTGAGAAATTGCGACGGTCCGGCGTGAGGCCAGAGCGTGTCGCTGTTGATGCACGTCGTCACGAGCGGGCTGCCACAGTTCTCGGAGGCGCGCGCGCGCGTGGAGAGGAGGGCGATCGCGGCGCTCACGAGCGCGACGGTGCAGAGGCCTCGCATGTGGGTGCCACGCTACCACGGCCGCGGCCCGGGTCGCATGCGTCGTTTGCCGTTCCGGTCGAACCACTTCTGCTTTAGAGAGGCGTCGTGCCCTCGTTCTTGAGCGACGCGTCGCCTCTGGTGCTCGGCAGCGGATCGCCGCGCCGGCGGGAGATCCTGACGAGCCTCGGGATCCCCCACGTCACCGTCGTCGGCCAGGCCGACGAGACCGTCCACGAGGGCGAAGAGGCCGACGCGTACCTCGTCCGGATCGCGTGCGCAAAGCTCGACGCGGTGACGAGCGCGCTCCCCGCGGATCTGCGCGCGCGGGCGATGGCGATCCTCGTCGCAGACACGAGCGTGATCGTCGACGGCGCGATCCTCGGAAAACCCGAAGGCGCCGCCGAAGCCGAGCAGATGATCGCACGGCTCGCCGGGCGCGCGCACGAGGTGAAGACGCGCTTTGCGATCGCGCGGAGCGCGCGTGCGATCGGAGAGGCGCCGGCGCACGCCGAGACGGTCACCACGCTCGTCGCGTTTCGCGCGCTCACGGCCGCCGAGATCCGCGCCTATGCGGCGAGCGGCGAGGGGCTCGACAAGGCGGGCGGCTACGCGGTGCAAGGGAAGGGGGCCGCGCTCGTCCCGCGAATCTCTGGCTCGTACACGAACGTCGTGGGCCTCCCCGCGTGCGAGGTCGCGGTCGCGCTCGGCGCGCTCGGGCTCATCGCGACGTGAAGGGCGCTACGCGTGAGACGCTCCTCGTCGCGCTCGCGGCGCTGGCGGCGCGCGCGGCGTGGCTGGCGTGGGCGGGTGTCTCGTTCCCGGCGGTGGCGGACGGCGTCTACTACGACGCCCTCGCGACGCGCCTCGCGCACGGTCAGGGCTACACGTGGGCCTGGCCCGACGGCGCGGTGACGTACGTCGCACACTATCCGGTGGGCTACCCGGCGCTCCTCGCCCTCGCGTACGCCGCGTTCGGTGCAGGGCCCTTCGTCGCCGGCGCCGTGAACGGACTCATCGGTGCGGCGGCGGCGGTCGCGACGCATCGGCTGCTCCTCCGCGCCACCTCGCGCCTGGCGGCGTACGCGGGAGCGATCGTCGTCGCGATCCACCCGGCGCTCGTTCCGTACACCTCCGCGATCATGACCGAGGGAGTCACCTCGGGGCTCGTCGTGATCGCGGCGGCGGTCGCGGCGGCGTCGCGCGATCATGAGGGGCGAAGGCGCGCGGCGTGGTTGGTCGCGGCAGGGATGGTGATGGGCGTCGCGACGCTGGTGCGCCCGCAGTGCCTCGTCCTCGCCCCGGCGCTCGGCGCCATGGCGCTGGCGTCCGGCGCGACCCTCCGCGCGCGCGCCGCGGCGGCTGCGTGCGTCGCGTGTGTCGCCCTCGCGATCTGCGCGCCGTGGACCGCGCGCAACTGTGTCCGCATGCAGCGGTGCGCGCTCGTGAGCGTCAACGGCGGATGGAACCTCCTCATCGGCGCGCAGACGACGACCGGCGCGTGGACCGAGCTCGACGTGCCGGTGGAGTGTCGGACCGTATGGGACGAGGCGGGAAAAGACGCGTGCTTCGAGCGCGCGGGCCGCGAAGCGATCGTGCGATCGCCAGGCACGTGGCTCGCGAAGACGCCGTCGAAGCTCGCCGCGACGTTCGATTATTTCGGCGCGGCCCCGTGGTACCTCCACGCCGCGAACGGCAGCGTGCTCCGCGACGTGGACAAGCTCGCGCTCGGCGCGTTCGAGACGGTCGCGGCGCGCCTCCTCCTCCTCGGCGCGCTGCTCGCGGTGGCGCGACTGCCGGGGCCGCGATCCATCACGCGCGCGGCGATCGCGTTCGTCGCGGCCGGTTTCGCCGTCACGGAGCACGCGTGGCCTGCCTACCTCGCGGTGACCCTCGTGGTCGTGCTGCTCGGTCGACGGCGCGTGGCAGAGCTTCCGCTCGTCGTCCCGTGGGCGGCGCTCGTCATCGCGATCACAGCCCTCGCGCACGGGGTGTTCTTCGGCGCAGGTCGGTACGGCCTCGTCGTCGTCCCGCTCGTCACGGCGCTCGCCTTCGTTCGACTCCCGGCGAATCCACGACGCATCACGGCGGCGGCCTGAGCGACGTGTCGACGCCGCCGAGCCTATCCGCCCAGTCCGCGGGAAATCCCGAGCGTCGTTCGCGGGGCGGCGGGCATCCTCACCGAGGCCGCCGGGGCAGCCCGAGACCGCCGGTCGCGAGCGCGTCGGTGAGGAGCTCCTGCAGCCACGGCTCCTCTTCGCGTTTGCGCGCTTGCCCGAGTTTCGCGAGCGACGACGGCTCGGCGTGTCGGGCGAGGGCCTTGTACTCGTAGAAGCGGACGACGGCGTCGTCATCCATGACCGGATCGCCTGCGAACCAGCGGTCGCCGGGTCCCATCGCGAGCGCGACGGCGTTCCACGCGGCCGCGCGGACGGAGGGATCGAGATCGCGCAAGCTCGGGAGTGCGAGCGCGGCGCGATCGGGGGCCTCGGAGAGGCCGGCGCCGCCGAAGAGCGTGTCGTCGACGCCGCTCGACGCCGCCCGCGCCGCTTCGTCCGCGAACACGCGCGCGCTCGGCCCGCCGCCGAGCCCGAGGACGCGCACCGCCAGATCGCTGGCGAGCTCGCGCGACGCGTCGCTCATCGCGCGATCGGCGAGCGACTGCACGAGCGCCGTCTCGCTCGCGAGCGGCGTCGTGGCCGTCGCCGCCGAACGCGCGCGCAAGGCGCCCCGCCACACGAGCTTGGGCGCGTCGATCGTCTCGATCGCGCACGCGAGGTCCACGTACAGCGCGGCGATCGTCGCCGTCCCGACCATGCCGACGCGCGCGCGCAGCGCGAACCGATCCATCGTGCACCGCACGCGGTAGCCCCCCGGCGCGCCGCCCGTCAGCGCGCGCGCCGAGAGCTCCTCTTTCATCCCGCTCGTCAGGACCTCCGCGGGTCCCGGGTGACCGAGGGCGACATTGGAGTCCGCCGCCGCGTCGGGCCGCGCGGTCATGGGCTCTACTTCGACGCGCGCGGGCTCTTCGCGGGCGGCGCTCTTCGCGCACCGTGGCGCGTGCAGGGTGACCGCCGTGCCCCCGCACCCCGCCGCGCCCGAGCACGCCAGGAAGAGCGAAGCGGTGACCCAGGAGCCAAGCGCGCCCGACATTCATCGATTCTGCCCGTTTACGGAACGCGAGTCGACGAGGCTTGCGCCGAGCGCCGCGGATGCTCAAACTGGGCCGGTCGACGCCGCTCAGACGATCGCTGGCCGCGCGGTGAAAGCCGCTCGGCGAGAGGAAAGTCCGAGCTCCACAGAGTGAGGTGCCGGGTAACGCCCGGTGGCGGAAACGCCGAGGAGAGTGCAACAGAAAACAGACCGCCTCCCTCGGGACGCGAAAGCGAACCGCGGGCGGTAAGGGTGAAACGGAGGGGTAAGAGCCCACCGCGCGGGCGGTAACGTCCGTGGCTAGGTAAACCCCACCAGGAGCAAGGCCGCATAGGCAGGTGCCCGTGGACCGCAAGGTCTGCGGAAAGGGTGACTCGCCCGAGCCTGCGGGTTGGCTGCTCGAGGCGCGCGGTAACGCGCGTCCTAGAGGAATGATCGTCACCGCCGGCAAGGAGACGCGCCGGCGGAACAGAACTCGGCTTACGAACGACGTCGACCCGCGCGCCCACGCCCCAAAGCGTGGGCGTTCGGCTTTTGTGTACGCGAAGGCGTGCGCGCGGGCCTTCTCAGGTTCGCTCGTACCCCAGGTTCGGCGACAGCCACCGCTCGACCTCGGCGACGCTCATCTTCTTGCGCGCCGCGTAGTCGTTGACTTGGTCCTTGCCGATCCGCCCGACCATGAAATACCGCGCCTGCGGGTGCGCGAGGTAGATGCCGCTCACGCTCGCCGCCGGGCTCATCGCGAAGCTCTCGGTGAGGGTCGTCCCGAGCTTCTCGGCGTCGAGCAGCTGGAACAGCAGTCCCTTGTCGGTGTGATCGGGGCAGGCCGGGTAGCCGAACGCCGGGCGGATGCCGCGGTACTTCTCGGCGACGAGATCGTCGTGCGACGGCGTCGCGGTCTCGTACCCCCACTCCTTGCGCGCACGCGCGTGGAGCATCTCCGCGAAGGCCTCCGCGAGGCGATCGGCGAGCGCCTTCACGATGATCGCGCTGTAGTCGTCGAGCTCCTTCTCGTACGTCTTCGCGATCGCGTCGGCGCCGAGGATCGTCACGACGAACGCGCCAATGTGATCGGGCAGGCCTGTCGCCTTGGGCGCGACGAAATCGGCGAGGCTCGTGAGCGGCGTGCCGTCGGTCTTCGTCAGCTGTTGGCGGAGCATCGGAAAGCGCCCCTGCTCCTTCGTGCGCGTCTCGTCCGCGTAGAGGACGATGTCGTCGCCGTCCGCCGCGGCGGGGAAGAAGCCGTAGCTCGCCCGCGCGGTGAAGAGCTTCTCCTCCTCGATCTTCGCGAGGAGCTTCTGCGCCGCCTGGAAAAGCTCCGTCGCCGCCTTGCCCTGCTGCGGGTGCTCCAGGATGGCCGGGAACTTTCCGGTCAGCTCCCACGCGGTGAAGAAGAAGGTCCAGTCGATGAACTCCGCGATCTCCCGCAAATTTCCCTCGATTTGACGCACGCCGGTGAACGACGGTGTCGCGATGTCGTCCTTCTTCCACGTGATCGGCGTCCGCTTCGCGCGCGCGTCGGCGATCGGCACGAGCGGCTTCTCCCGCTTGTGCGCGTGGAGTTTTCGCAGTTGGTCTTGGTCTTCACGGTTTTTGAGATCGAGCGTTACCTTCTGCTTGGGGTCGAGGAGCTGCGACACCACGCCGACCGCGCGCGACGCGTCGAGCACGTGCACGGTGCTCTCGGCGTACTCGGGCGCGATCTTCACGGCGGTGTGCTGCCGGCTCGTCGTGGCGCCGCCGATGAGGAGCGGCACGTGGAACTCGAGGCGCTTCATCTCGCGCGCGACGTGGACCATTTCGTCGAGCGACGGCGTGATGAGGCCCGAGAGGCCGATGATGTCGCACTTCTCGCGCTTCGCGGTCTCCAGGATCTTGTCGCACGAGACCATCACGCCGAGATCGAGCACCTCGTAGTTGTTGCAGCCGAGGACGACGCCGACGATGTTCTTGCCGATGTCGTGCACGTCGCCCTTCACGGTGGCGAGGAGCACCTTGGCCTTGGCGGTCGTGTCGCCGAGCCGCTTTTTCTCCTCTTCCATGAACGGCAAGAGGTAAGCGACGGCGCGCTTCATCACGCGGGCGCTCTTGACGACCTGCGGGAGGAACATCTTGCCGGCGCCGAAGAGATCGCCGACCACCTTCATGCCGTCCATGAGCGGCCCTTCGATGACCTCGAGCGGCCGGGGGAGCTTGGCGCGAGCCTCTTCGACGTCGGCCTCGATGAAGTCGACGAGGCCGTGCACGAGCGCGTGCGAGAGGCGTTGCTCGACCGGACCTTCGCGCCAGGCGAGATCAACCTCGCGCTTGGTGCCCTTGCCTTTCACCGTATCGGCGAGGACGACGAGGCGCTCGGTCGCGTCGGGGCGGCGGTTGAAGATGACGTCCTCGACGTGCTCGAGCAGCTCCTTCGGGATGTCCTGGTAGACCGCGAGCTGGCCAGCGTTGACGATGCCCATGTCCATCCCCGCCTTGATGGCGTGGTAGAGGAACGCCGAGTGCATCGCCTCGCGGACGACGTTGTTCCCGCGGAACGAGAACGACAAGTTCGACACGCCGCCGCTGATCTTCACGCCAGGGCACGTCTCTTTGATGATCGTCGTCGCCGCGATGAAGTTCTTCGCGAACTCGTTGTGCTCCTCGATGCCGGTGGCGATGGCGAGGATGTTGGGGTCGAAGACGATGTCGAGCGGCTCGAAGCCGATCTTCTCGGTGAGGAGCTTGTACGCGCGCGGGCAAATGGAGACCTTGCGCTCGGTGGTGTCGGCCTGACCGGTCTCGTCGAACGCCATGACGACGACGCCGGCGCCGTAGCGCTGGATGGCGCGCGCCTTCGAGAGGAAGTCCTCTTCGCCTTCCTTCAGGCTGATCGAGTTGACGATGCCCTTGCCCTGGATGCACTTGAGGCCGGCTTCGATGACGGTCCACTTCGAGCTGTCGACCATCACCGGGATCCGCGCGACCTCAGGCTCGGTGGCGAGGAGGTTCAGGAACGTCGTCATCGCGGCCTCGCCGTCGAGCATTCCTTCGTCCATGTTGACGTCCAGAATGTTCGCGCCGCCGCGGACCTGGTCGACGGCGACCTCGACCGCCTTGGTGTAGTTGCCTGCCTTGATCAGCTCGGCGAACTTCGCGCTGCCCGTGACGTTGGTGCGCTCACCGATCATGAGGAAGTTGGCGTCGGGGCGAATCGTCAGCATCTCGAGGCCGCTGAAGTGCGCGAAGGCGTCGCGCTTGGGCGGGAGGCGAGGGCGCTTCGACTCGACGGCCTTCACGATAGCGCGGATGTGATCGGGGGTCGTGCCACAACAGCCGCCGACGACGTTGAAGAGCCCGGCGTCGGCGAACTCGGCGAGAAAACCACCGGTCGTCTCCGGCTTCTCGTCGTACTCGCCAAAGGCGTTGGGGAGGCCGGCGTTCGGGTAGCAAGACACGAACGTGTCGGCGAGCTCGGCGAGCTCCGAGAGCCACGGCCGCATCTCCGTCGCGCCGAGCGCGCAGTTGATGCCGACCGACAGCGGGCGCGCGTGCATCACGCTCGTCCAGAACGCGTCGACCGTCTGACCGGAGAGCGTGCGGCCGCTCTTGTCGGTGATGGTGACCGAGATCATGACGGGAATGCGGCTGCCGCGCTCGGCGAAGACCTTCTCCGCGGCCACGATCGCGGCCTTGGAGTTGAGCGTGTCGAAGATCGTCTCGATGAGGAGCACGTCGACGCCGCCGTCGAGGAGCGCGTGGATCTGCTCGGTGTACGCCGCCTCCACCTGATCGAACGTGACCGCGCGGAACGACGCGTCGCTCACGTTCGGCGAGATGGAGAGCGTGCGGTTGAGCGGTCCGATGGCGCCGGCGACGAAGCGCGGCTTCCGCGGGTTTTTCGCGGTGAACGCCGCGGCGGCCTCCTTGGCGACGCGCGCGGCGGCGAGGTTCAGATCCCGCACGACCGGCTCGAGGTGGTAGTCGGCCTGCGCGATCGAGGTCGCGTTGAACGTGTTGGTCTCGATGAGATCCGCGCCCGCCTCGAGGTACTCGTCGTGGATCGACCGGATGATGTCCGGCCGCGTGAGGACGAGGACGTCGTTGTCGCCCTTGAGATCGTGATCGTGCGTCTTGAAGCGCTCGCCACGAAAGTCGGCCTCGGAGGGATTGTGGCGCTGGACCATGGTGCCCATGGCGCCGTCGAGGAACAGGATCTTCTCGCGGAGCAGGTGCTTGAGGGTCTCTTCGGCGCTCATGATGAAAGTCCTTCGGGGAGGCGTGCGAACGCGGTGACGATCTCGAAATTCGGTGCGCGCTTCTCGCGGCTGGTGACGTCGCAGTGGTCGACGGAGAAGCCCGCCTTCTTGAGGAGGGTCTTCAGCGCGGAGGGGGCGATTCCCGGCTGCACGTCGCCGTAGGGCGCGGTCACGTGCGGGTGCGCGTGGGCGGCGAGCGCGCTCACGACGACGAGGCCTCCGGGGCGCAGCACGCGCGCGGCTTCGGAGAGCACCTTCGCGGGCGCGTCCACTTGCGGAAGCACGTTGAAGAGGAGGACCTCGTCGAACGAGCGCGCCGCGAAGGGAAGGGCCGCGACGTCGCCAATCTCGAACGACACGTTCTTGGCCTTGGTGAGGCGCGCCTTGGCGGCGTCGATCATCCGCTCGCTCTTGTCGAGGCACGTGATCGAGCGCGCGCGCGGGGCGAGCATCTGCGCGACCGTGCCGTCCCCGCTGCCGGCGTCGAGCGCGTCGCCGAGGCGGAGGAGGCCGAGGAGACCGCGCGCCATCGCCTCCCAGGTGCGACCGGGCGAGTAGTGCCGCTCCATCTCGCCGGCGAACGCGTCGGGCCAGGACGCCGCGCGCCTCGTCGCGAGCACCTTGTCCATGCGCGCGCGGTCGGCGTCGAGGACCCCGTCGGCGAGCTCGGCGTGGAGGAGCGTCCAGAGGCGGCGCGCGTCGGTGGGCATCGCCACCTCATTCAGGGCGTAGAACGTCGACGCGCCCGCCTTGCGATCGCGCAGCACACCCGCCTCGCGAAGGCGCCCGAGGTGCGTCGACACGCTCGACTGACCGACGTCGGTGATCGCGACGAGCTCTGCGACGGTCAGCTCTTCGCGCGCGAGGAGCGCCATGAGGCGCACGCGCGTCGGCTCCCCCAGGAGCTGAAGCGTCGTGACCGTGGCCGTGAGGCTCGCCATACCATCGGTCTATCGCGATAGACCGATGGTGTCAACTCACGCCGCTTCGCTCGCGAGGGGCAGGGTGGCGTGCGAGTCGGGCGCCGCCACGAGCTCGTGCGCCGGCGCGATGGCCTCGATGACGGTGGAGGTCGCGGCGGGGGCGGGACCGAAGTCATCGGTGAGCAGGCGCTGGAGCTTGGTCTTGGCGCGGGCCTCGAGCTGGCGCGCGCGCTCACGGGAGACACCGAGCTTGCGTCCGAGCTCCGCCAAGCTGAGCTCCTCCGGATCGTCGGCCATCATACGAAGCTCGATGATGATTCGCTCCCGCGGGTCGAGCTCGGCGATCGCCGAGCGCACGCGCACCGTCGCGCGCTGGGAATATTCGCGCTCGGCCAGCTGGTCCTCTTGCGACGGCAAGGGGGACGCCATCGAGTCGAGGAGGGTCACGGTGCCGTCCTCGCGCGTCGTCACGTCCATCGAGACGTCACGCGACTCCAGGCGCGCCGACATCAGCTCGATCTTCTCGGGCGTGGTTCCGAATCGCGCCGCGAGCATGCGCGACGCTTCCTCGTGATCGTTCGTCGCGGCCGCGACCTTCGCGCGCTCACGGCGGAGGCGGAAGAACACCTTCGACCGCATCGGTCCCGAGCCGAGGCCCACGAGGCTGTGGTTCTTGATGACGTGGTCCAGGATCATCGCGCGGATCCAGTGCGCGGCGTACGTGACGAAGCGCGTGCCGCGCGACGGATCGAACTTCCGCAGGGCGATCATGAGCCCGACGTTGCCCTCCGACACCAGATCACCGACGCGCACCCCATACCGGCGGTAGCTCAGCGCGATCGCAATGACGTAGCGCAAGTTCGCGCGCGCCAGGGCCGAGGCGGCCGCCGGTTCAGTCTTCGCGCGAACGGCGAGCTCGTGCTCGTCCTCCCGCGAAAGCACCGGGATTTTATCCACTTCGGCGAGGTACTGCGCCACCGAATCGTGCTCAACGCTCTTCATCGTAGGCTCCGTAGAACCTCCGATGCCGGACCGCGTGGTTCGGTGTCTTAAGTCGCGTAGCCCGAGGCCGTCAGAAGCGGCTCAGAAGCTTACGGATGAGCCGCAGCCGCAGCTGCCCTTCACGTTCGGGTTGTTGAACTTGAAGCCCGAGCCGTGCGCGCCCTCGACGTAGTCGATCTCCGTCTCTTCCAGGTACTGGTGGCTAAGGGGGTCGACGTACAGCTTCACGCCGTTCGACTCGTACTCCTCATCCATCTCGTCGACCTTGTCCTCGAAGTAGAGGTCGTACGAGAACCCGGCGCAGCCGCCGCCGACCACACGAAGGCGGAGCCCCTGGCCTCCGAGCGCCTCGGACTCGGAAATTTCTTTGACCTTGCTGGCGGCTTTTTCGGTGATCGTGATCATGGCTTCAACGAGGACTATAGTGCCGCGCGGCCCGATCCGCCAGTTGTCTCGGGGACCTCGGCCGATCAGTCGCCGGCGTGCGCGCGGGTCACTTTGACCACGACGCCCGTCTCGCAGGCAACGACGAACGCGTTGGGGCCTGCCGGAGCCATCCCCGCGTAGGCGGCGGTCGGGGGTGGGGGAGTGGGCCCGCGCCCTTGGAGGCCGGCTGCGCGGAGGCAGAACGTGTCGCCCAGGAGATCGAGGGCGCCGTCTTTGGTGAGCACGCCGATGCGCCCCTCCGGCGTCGCGAAGGCGAGGGTGCCGGCGGCGTCGACGAGGGGACCCGTGTGGGGCGCCACCACGACCGCCGCGGCGCCTCCGTCAGGCAAGACTGGAGCTGGCGTGGTCACCACCGCGACGCGCGCGATCTCTTGGCCGCTCCCGTCGATGGCGAGGGCGAAGGTGCGGCCGGGGAGGGACGCGAGGACGTAGGCGGTGTCACCGCGGACCGCGGGCGGACCGAGGAGGAGCCCGGCCGCGCCGATTCGCGCCGCCGCGACCCCCCGGTCGAGATCGAGCTCGACGAGCTGCTGGCCGGAGACGATCGCGAGGAGCGTGTGATCGTCGGCGAGCACCGCGCCCCCGTCGACGACGCCGCCGAAGCTCCCCGCGCGCACTGGCTCGCGGCCCGGCGCCCAGAGGAACACCTTGCCGGTGCTCGTAATCGCCGCAATTTTCCCGGGCGTCGCGATGAGCGGCACGCTCACCGGCTCCTCCAGCGACGCGCGCGCGCGGACGTGCCCCTCGGCGTCGAGCGTCGCGAGCTCGGTGCCCGTCGCGACGGCCACGCCTCCGTCATCGAGCGCCAGCGCGCCGGAGCGCTCGGTCACGACGCGCCCGTCGCCGACGCGCGTGCGAAAACGAAAGACGCCGTCGCGCGAGCCGAGCGCGTCGCCCGCTGCGGTCGCGAAGACCACCGTGCGATCCGACAAGAGCGCCATCGCGCCGAGCGGCGCCGCGCCGATGACGCCCGCGTGCGGCCGCTCGATGCCGTCGTCGGGATCGAGCGCGAGCACCTCGCCGCGACCCGTCGCGATCAAGACGTCGCCGCGCGCGTCGACGAGCGGCGCACCTTCGAGGCTCGCGCCGGTCGTCTTTTGCCACGCGACCCGCAGCGTGCCCGTTGGAAGCGCCGTTCGCGAAAACCCCGTGCGCCTGCCGTCGACCCGCGCCGCGGGCGCGCTCCCGCGCGGTGTTCCCACCGTCAGCGTCGTCGCGCGCTTCGGGTCGACGCGCTGCGCGTGCACGTGGGTCGCGCCGCCGACCGCGGCGACGACGAGGGCACCGCACGCGATCGCGACGGCGCGCGCGCGGAGCCTCAACGGCCCTTCGCCTTGGCGAGGAAGTCCGCCTCGATCTCCGGCACGCTGCGCCCGTTCTGCGCCGGCACCGCGCGGGTGACGCGCCCGAAGACGCGGACGAGCTCCCCCTTCTTGCGCTTGTCCTCGCCGCCGAAGAGCACGCGCGCGAGGCACGCGTTGGGATCCGCTTTGCCGGCGCAGCCGCGGTGATCGGTGACGACGAGGATCGTCTGATGGCCGGCGAAGCGCGTATCCACGATCTCTCCCTCGATCACGATCGCCTTGCCGGCGTTGCCCGCGATGTCGTCCTTCACCGCGTCGTAGGAGGCGAGGGGCAACGTCTCCGCCGCCTTCGCCTCTGCGTCGAGGTTGTCGACGTGCCGGACGGTGGCGTGCACGGTGCGCGGCGCGAGCTGCGGCCCGCTCGCCTCGACGTCGACCGCGAGGTCTCCCGCGCCGAAGGAGAGCGTCTTGTTGAAGGTACCCGCCGCGTCGAGCGCGACCGCCTCGCCGTTCACCTTGACCGAGTCACCGGGCCCCGTTTGGCCCGCGACGATGACCGTCTTGCGATCGGTGACGGCGTGCGACGTCGGTGCGTCCAGCTGGAGCGGCGCGATCCCGACCGCCGCTGGCAACGTGCCCTTGGTCGCCTGGCCGTCCTTGTGCGTGACGACGTACGCGATCTTCTTGTCGATGCGGCGCGTCTCCACGCTCGGGCCGGTCGTCTCCGCGGTCACGTCGATCGGTACGGCCGCGTGTCCTTCTGCGTCGAGCGTCACGGCCTTGCCGTCGAGCTCCACCTTCGACGACGAAAGCGCCTCCACGCGAATGGTGATGACCGGCGGCTTCGCGCTCAGGGTGGTCATGTCGGCGTGGATGCGGAACGAAACGGGCACCACGATCTTCACGGCCTCGTTGCGGCCCATGCCGGGACGCACGACCTGGAGCGACAACGGGTTGTCTCCGATGACGAGGGGCGTTGCGAGGAGGAGATCTCCCTGGTGATCCTTCAGCTCGGTCTTGTTGCTGGCGAGCTCGACGCGCGTCCCGTCGGGGCATCCTTCGCAGACCAGGTGCAGCGCCTCGTGCCCCTGCGCGTCGAGCGTCGGGCGCGCGACGATTGGCGGCGCCCCCTTCCACAAGATCGCGACGAGGATGCCAGCGAGGAGGAGGACGCCCGCCAGGCCCGCGGCGACGGCGGACATCGGCACGCCACCCCGCGCGCCGCGCATCGGAGCGGCGATTTGCGGCTCGTCGTCGATTAGCGGCGCGGGGGCCGGCACGATCGGACCGAGCGGAACCGGAGCGCCGACGGCGCGTTGCCTCGGCTGTGACCCGCGTCCCGGCGCCTGGCCGTGCGTGGGCGCGATCCCCGGCATCGCGACGCCGAGCATCGTGCTCCCGACGCGCGGTCCGGTCTGCGGCGGCGCCTGTCCGGCCGCCGTCGGAGCGATCCCGGGCATGGCGACGCCGAGCATCGTTCCGCCGATCGGCGCGCGACCCTGCGTCGCCGCCTGCTGAGGGTGCTGCTGCGGCTGCGCGGTCGCTTGCCCAGGCGAGCCCATCAGGTTGGGAGGTGCGGCGATGCCGAGCATGGTTCCGCCGATCGGAACACGTGCCTGCGCGGGGGCGGGCATTGGCGCGGGGCCGTGAGGCTGCGCGGGGGGTGCCGCTGCGGGAGGGGCGGGAGTCTGCGCCATCGCCTGCGTCGCCTTCGGGCTGCTCGCCTTCACGACCTCCATCGCCGAGAAACCGAGCATCGTCTGCTTCAGCTTGCCGTCCTCCGCGGGCTTGTGCGCGGGGACGTCGGGCTGCGTAGGTTCCGTTCCGACCGGGGCGAGCGCGCGAACGCTCGGCGGCGCCGCGAACTCCATGAGCGTTCGCATCGACGTGTCTTCGGTCACCGCCCCGCACTTGCCGCAGAACTTCGCCTGGTCCGCGAGGGGCGTGCTGCATTTGGGGCAGGAGGTCGGGAGCGCCATGGCGTCGAGCACCATACTCTACTGCGAATCGGTGCGTTTTCGAGCAGCGAAGGCATGTCCTCCGGACTAAGGTCGGGACCGTGCGCGTCTTCGTCCTCGGCAGCGGCTCGGAGGGAAACTCGACGCTCATCGAGGCCGGCGGAACGCGTGTGCTCGTCGACGCGGGATTCGGGCCGCGCTCGTCGGCGCGGAGGCTCGAGTCGCTCGGTCTCCACTTGGGGACGCGCGCGCTCGACGCGATCGTCATCACGCATCAGCACGGCGACCACATCGGTCACCTCGAGTCGCTCCTGCGCGCGTTCCGGTGCCCGGCGTTCCTCCACCCCGGCATCGAGGCGAAGCGTGTGCGCGCGCGCTTCGAGGTGCGCGCGTACGAGCCGGGTCGCACGTTCGCGGTCGGCGGCATGCACGTCGACGCGGTCTCCGTCCCGCACGACGCACCGCAGGTCGCGCTGCGCGTCACCGCGAGCGGTCCCGGCGGGGCGAGCTTCGGCATCGCGACCGACGTAGGCGCGCCCACGCGCGAGCTGGTGCGCCTCTTCAGCGGGTGCGACGCCGCGCTCCTCGAGGCCAACCACTGCCGCGAGCTCCTCGAGATGGGCCCGTACCCGCCGCGCCTGAAGAAGCGCGTGAGCGGCGGCCTCGGTCACCTCGGCAACCACGAGACCGCCGACATCGCCGAGCGCCTCGTCGGCAGCCGCATGAAGCGCCTCCTCCTCGGCCACATGTCGCGCACCAACAACACACCCGAGCGCGCGCTCGCCGCGATCCGACCGCGGGCGCGTGGCATGGAGCTGACGGTCCTTGGTCACTGCGTGCCCGCCGCCTTCCGCATCCAGGCGCGTGGCCAGCTCGAGCTCCCGTTTCGCGCTTGAAATAAGCCGATTTCGTACGCCCTAGAGAAATCCGCTGCGCCCGCGTGCGGGCGAGGGCTTGCAGTGGGTCGTGTCCGCGAGGAGCGTGCCGAGCGGCGCGGCGTCGTCGGGGTGCGCTTGAACGCGCGCGACGAGCACCGCGTGGAGGCGCGCGAGACCCGCGGCGTCACCGTCGGCGCAGAGACGTTCGACCAGGGCGTGCAGCGTCTTGCTCGGCTCGCCGCTCGAAGCGCCCCGGTCGGCGAAGAACGCGTCGAGGCGCGGCGCGAGGACGTCGATCCGAGCGTACCCTTTTCCGAGAGCAGGCCAGAGGACGGGGACGAGCGGCACCGCGAGCGGCCCGAGCGCGAGGAGCTGCCGCAGCTCGCCCTCGCTGACGGGCGCGCCGTAGCGCTTCGGGAAGTCGAGCATCTGTGGATCGGCGTAGTGCCGATCGGTGGTTCGATACTTCCACCCCAGCGCGAACAGCGCGACGCCGCGTCGCTCGGCCCCGCGCTGCCAGAAGCGGTTGGCCTCGTCGACGATCGCCGATTCGAAGCGCGCCTCCTTGAGGAGGTGCTCGAGGACGACGTGCGACGCGGCCTGCCACTCCGGCGGATCGTTCTCGAGCGCACGCCACAGGGCCATGACGCGCGCCGGCAGCTCCCGTTCGAGGTTCGCGAAGACCTCGTCGACCACCATCGGATCGTGGCGCTGCACGAGCGCAGCCGCGAGGCGCTTGGACGCGGCCGGCGTCGCGATCGCGTAGTGGTAGAAGGAGCTCGCGCAGCTTCGATTGCGCGTCCTCTTTCCGTCCGGCGCGGTCTGGTGCGGGCAGACGACGCCGTCGAGCATCGCGAAGTGGTCGCCGATCCCGTCGCGCGGCCGACCCTCGCTCCGCCACGCGTCGACGACGGCGAGACCGAACTGGAAGCGATCGAAGCCGGGAAACGACGGCGGCTCGCTCCAGCACGGGTCGCGAACATCCTCCTCGCGGCACGCGATCATCGCAGGAAACATCACCTCCACCATGCGCCGCGTCTCGCTGTCCGTGAGGGCGGACGCGTTCGTCGAAAGCCATCGCACGTACGTCGCCTCTGCGCGCCTCCACTGGCTGTCCTTCGGCAAGTCGAGGATCGCGCGGTGGTCCGTGCGTTCGCGAAGGTCCATGTCGCGCGCCTCGTCGACGAGGTGCGCGCGGACCGCCACCGCCACCGGATCGACCGACTTTCCCAGGAGCTCCCCCAGCGCCGCGATCCGGACGAGGCTCTGGCCGTGCGCCTCCAGCTCGCGGACCGTGGACTCCATCCCCTGCAGCGATTGGCGCGCGCGCCAATCGATCAGGTTGCCGCGACCAGGGCGCGTACGCGTGAGGTACTCGAAATAGGCGGCGCGCTCGCCCTCCGGGACCTGCGCGGGCTCCTTGTCGTGGTAGCGCCGGTCGAGGAACGCCTCGAACTCGTCGATGACCGCCTCGCGCACGAGCCCGCGCTCGACGAGGGCGCGGCTCCCCGGCGGCTCGGTGATGGTCAACGTTCGCGCTTCGGGCGACAGCACCGCATCGGCGTGCTCGGCGGTGGCCTTGTAGCGGCACGCGATCGTCCCGATCGAAGGCGCCGCCCTCTCGAAGACGCGCGGCGCGTCCTTCTTCAGCGACGCCAGATCGCGCGCGGCGTTTTCGATCGACGCGATCAGCTGCTCTTCGAAGCTCGCGCGGTATTCGGGGAGGAGCGCCGCGTCGAGCTCGAACGACACGGGCGCGCCGACGATGTCCGCGAGCTCACGCGCCGCTTGCGCGAGGCGGACGCTCCTGGGATCGAAGGGGAGGGGATCGGCGGGCGGCACGATGACGATGACCAGTCGGCCGATCGCCTGCCCGTGCGCGCCGCCGCCGTTCGCCGCGCCGCAGGCCACCACCAGCGCCGTCGCCCCCGCGACAATCCACGCGCGAAGGCCGTTCACTGTCGGCCTCGCGCGCGCGGCGTTGCCGGCCGTGACGTCCGCGCGCCGCAGTGGGTCGGCGCCTCGTCGGCGAGCGACACGTAGGGATCGCCGGGCCGCGTTCGCGCGCGCCCTCGAAGGTGCGCGGTCACTTGCGCAACGTCTGCCGCGCCGCTCGCTCCGTCGGCGCACATGCGGTGGAACATCGCGCGCATCGTCGTGTACGGGCGCTGCGGATCCCGCCGCGCGGGGTGATCGAGGAACGCGTCGAGGCGTGGCACGATCACCGCTGACCGCGACCAGCCTCCGCCGAACGCGGGCCACATCGCCGGAAGGCGCGCGACGTCGGCGGGCGCGCGATCGAGCATCGCGCCGAGGAGCGCGGGGTCGAGCGGAGCGCCGTAATCGTGCGCGAAGCCCGCCCAGTCCACCGCGCCGTTGTCGTACGGATCGGCCGCGGCGAGCACGACGAGGAGGGACGCGCGCCGGGGCGGGTACGCGGCCCATAGGCGCCGCACCTCATCGACCAGCCGCGCCCCGCCGGTCTCTGCATGCTCGGCGAGGACGCGCGCGCCGATCGTCCACGCCGCCTCGTCGGCCTCGACGCCGCGGAGGAGCAGCAGAAAGCGCGCGAGCGGATCCTCGCGTCCGTCGGCGTACGTGATCGCCGCGAACGCCTGCTCGGTGAAGACCGGATCGCGTCGCGACACGATCGCGTCGACGAGCCGCTTGCGCGCGGCCTCGTTCTCGAGGGCGAGCCGGTACATGTGGTAGTCGCAGCGCGGCCCCATCACGCGATCGCCGTCCGCATTCTTCGGGTGCGGGCACACGATGTACTCGTAGAGCTGGGTCTCCGGCGTGTGCGTCGCGAACGTGTCGGGGTGTCCCGCCGCGATCCACCCGTCCACCACGCCGAGCGCGAAGCCCATCGCGTCGAAGCCCGGAAACGCGAAGGGCAGGTATCCCTTTCCGTTGAATCCACGGGCGAAGACGTCGTGCGCGAGCTCGAGCTTCTCCTCCGCCGTGAACCTGGGCAGCGTCGCGACGAGCCACCCGATCCACGCGCGCTCGGCCGAATGGAACGCCGGCGCCGCCCCTTGCGCCTCCTCGCCGTGATGCACGTACGCGTCGACGAAGTGGCGCCGCTCACCGAGGAGGTGCTTGCGAAGATCCGCCGCGAGCGCCGGATCGGAGCCGCCGGTGACGCGCGCGAGCTCGACGAGCCGTTCGATCGCCGCCGAGCGCTTGTCCAAGAGCGGCTCGGTATCTCCCCTCGTCGCGCGTGAGCCGGTGACGAGATCGAAGTACGCGCGCCGCTCGGTGATGGGCACGTCGGCGGGAGCCATCGTGAGGTAGCGCGCCGACGCGAACGCCTCGTAGTCATCCAGGAGCACGCCGAACACGAGGCCGCGCGGGACGAGCGCGCCGCCGTGCGCCGGCTCGACCACGTCGATCGTCCGCGACTTCGCGTCGAGCGACCCTTCGGCCTTCGTCGCGACCGCGCGGTATCGGCACGATATCCGCTCCAGGAGCGGCGCTCCGTGCGCGAAGGCGACCGGCGACCGCTCGCGCAGCGCCGTCAGATCGCGCGCGACCGTCTCCACCGCGTCGATGAGCTGCGCGGCGAAGCCCGACCGCCACTCCGCCGCCAGCCCCGCCTCGATCGCGAACGTGATGGGGTGTCCGACGATCCGGCCCAGCTCTGCCGACGCGGCCCGCCGCCGCGCGTCCTGGGGATCGAAGGGGAGCTTCTCCGGCGTGGGCAGGATGACCACGACGACGAGCCCCAGCTCGGCCCCACCGGGACCCTTCGCGCCTCCCGAGGGGCCGCACGCGCTGACCGAGAGCCACGCGAGCAGCACCAACGGGAGGAACGCCGACCGCACCGTTTGATCCTACGCGGATCGCGGCCCAGTTTCGCCCCGCCGTGGCTCCCTTGCGCCCTGCTGGCAATGCGGGCGCCGAACGGCTAGAAACCCCCTCGCCATGACCGACCGAATCGTCCACTGCAAGAAGCTCGGAAAAGACCTGCCGGGGCTCGCCCGCCCGCCGTACAAGAACGAGCTCGGCCAGCGCGTGTTCAACGAGGTCTCGAAAGAGGCCTGGGCCATGTGGCTGAAGGACTCGGTCAAGTACATCAACACCTACCGCGTCGATCTGGCCTCGCCCGAGGGGCAGAAGTTCATGTTCAAGCAGTGCGCGATCTACCTCGGCTTCGAGGACGGTGATCTCGCCGCGACGGCCTACGTGCCCGCGGGCTCTTCCGCCGAGGAGAAGAAGTAAGCATGCCCGGGACCGTCGCCGCCGGAAGCGACCCGCCGATCTCTCGTCCGCCGCGGTCCGTTCCGCCTCCTCCGGGCAGCCATGAGGCGCGCCACATGCCGCTCGGCATCGCGCCTTACTCGTTCGCGGATCTCTTCGATCCGCCGAAGCTCGCCGCGCTCCACGCCGACTTCGATCGCTGGTTCTTGGCTACCGCCCCCGACGCGCACGCGCGCTTCGCGTCGTATGCCGCGTGCAAGGGGAAGGGGATGACGAACGAGGCCATCAGCGAGGCCCTCCTGGCCGCGGCGCCGTTCGTGAGCCAGTTCACCGGGAGGCTCTTCGGCGTCGAGGCCCAGCTCGAGGCGCTGCGCGCGGGCGTCATGGACCGCGAGCCGCTCTGGCGCTTCAAGCGCGACTTCGGCAAAAAGCGCGTCCTACGTGACGGCGCGGGCAAGGCGTGGCGAGACGCCGGGCGTGACGTTGCCGCCGCAAAGACGTCGGCCCTCGCGGCGCTCTCCGCCGTCCTCCCCGCGGATCACGACGCGCACTCCGACGAGGAGCTCTTCGTCGCCCGCGCCACCCTCCTCTTGTTCGAGGTCGACGAGACCGCGCGCAAGGCCGCCAAGGCCGGCGGCGCCCAGTGGACCGACGTCCTCCGCGCGCGCGTCGCGACCGTCCGCGCCGCGCTCGCCCGCGATCCCGTCGCCGCGTCCGCGATCGCGCCCGCCAGCCCCGACGCCCCGACCGACGCCGACGACGCCAAGGTCGCCGCCTTCGCCCTCGACGCGATCGAGGCGTGGCTCGCCGCGCGCTTCGCCGACGCGCACGATCCCATTCGCCGCTGGGCGAGCCTCCGCCAGCCGAAGAACCTGGACTACGCGCACCTCGTCGAGCTACGCCGCCCCGATCCGAAGATCCCCGAGCTCTTCGTCGGCCCCGATCACGAGCGCCGCGAGCGCGACGGCTTCCGCCTCACCGATCGCCGGGGCGACGCGCGCACCGTGGAGCAGGAGATCGACTACTGCCTCTACTGCCACAACCGCGACAAGGACTCGTGCAGCAAGGGGCTCTTCGACGCCAAGAGCAAGGAGCTCAAGAAGAACCCGATCGGCGTCGCGCTCGCGGGCTGCCCTCTCGAGGAGAAGATCAGCGAGATGCACACGATGCGGCGCGACGGCGACGCCCTCGCCGCGCTCTCGCTCGTCCTCGTGGACAACCCGATGTGCGCCGGCACCGGTCACCGCATCTGCAACGACTGCATGAAGGCCTGCATCTTCCAGAAACAGGAGCCGGTCAACATCCCGCAGATCGAGACGCGGGTGCTGACGGAGATCCTCGAGCTGCCGTGGGGCCTCGAGATCTACGGATTTCTGACGCGGTGGAACCCGCTCAACGTCGCGCGTCCGTTCGCCAAGCCGTACAACGGCCGCAACGTGCTCGTCGTCGGCCTCGGTCCGGCCGGCTACACGCTGGCGCATCACCTCGCGTGCGAGGGCTTCGCGGTCGTCGCCGTCGACGGACTCAAGGTCGAGCCGCTGCCCGAGCCGCTCACCGGCCACGTCGCCGACGACGGTTGGGTGCCGCCGGTGCCGGTCCGCGAGTTCAGTGCACTCTACACGGAGCTCGACGAGCGCATCCTCCTCGGCTTCGGCGGCGTCAGCGAGTACGGCATCACCGTTCGGTGGGACAAGAACTTCCTCACCGTCACGTACGTCACCCTCGCTCGAAACAGGAACCTCCGCATCTTCGGCGGCATCCGCTTCGGCGGCACGCTCACCATCGAAGACGCGTGGGCGATGGGCTTCGATCACGTCGCGATCAGCGCCGGCGCCGGTCGCCCCACGGTCATCGACATGAAGAACAACCTGACGCGCGGCATCCGCAAGGCGTCGGACTTCCTCATGGGCCTGCAGCTCACGGGAGCCTACAAAAAGAGCTCGATCGCGAACCTTCAGATCGATCTCCCCGCCATCGTCATCGGCGGCGGCCTCACCGCGATCGACACTGCCACCGAGCTCCTCGCCTACTACGTCGTCCAAATCGAGAAGGAGTCGGAGCGCTTCGCCATCCTCTCGCGCGAGAAGGGCGACGCCGCGATGCGCGCGCAGTTCGACGACGAAGAGTGGGAGACGCTCCAGGTCCACCTCTCGCACGCGAAGGAGCTCGCCGACGAGCGCGCGCGCGCGAAGGCGGAGAACCGCGAAGCGCGGGTCCAGCAGCTCCTCGACACGTGGGGCGGCGTCACGCTCGTCTACAGGAAGGCGCTCGGCGACTCGCCTGCCTACCGCCTGAACCACGAAGAGGTCGCCAAGAGCCTCGAAGAGGGCGTCCGCTACATCGAGCACATGTCGCCGCTCGAGGCGGTGCTCGACCCCGGCGGGCACGTCGTCGCCGTGAAGTTCGCGCGCAAGGACGGCGAGACGACGCTCCCCGCGCGCACCGTCTGCGTCGCCGCGGGCACGAGCCCCAACGTCACCTACGAGCGGGAGTACGAGGGCACGTTCAAGCTCGACGCGAAGAAGCAGTATTTCCTCGCCCACACCGCGCGCCGCGAGAGCGGGAAGATCATCGTCGAGGAGTCGAAGACGACCGCCGGCGCGTTCTTCACGAGCTACGACAAGGGCGGCCACACCGTCTCGTTCTACGGCGACAACCACCCGCACTACGCCGGCAGCGTCGTCAAGGCGATGGCGAGCGCGAAGGACGGCTACCCCCACGTCTCCGCGCTCTTCGAAGAGACCACGTCGCTCGACGCCGCCGGTCAGCCCGCGCGCGACGCCAAGCAGCGCGAGCTCTACGCGCGCCTCGACCACGAGCTCGTCGCGCGCGTCGTGACGGTGAACCGCCTGACCGAGACGATCGTCGAGGTCGTCGTGCACGCGCCGATGGCTGCGCGAAAGTTCAAGCCGGGTCAGTTCTACCGCCTCCAAAATTTCGAGTCCTACGCGCCGATCGTCGACGGCACGCGCCTCGCGATGGAGGGCCTCGCGCTCACAGGTGCGTGGATCGACGAGGAGAAGGGCCTGCTCGGCACCATCGTCCTCGAGATGGGCGGCTCCTCACGCCTCTGCGCCGCGCTCGCCCCCGGTGAGCCGATCGTCCTCATGGGCCCGACCGGGACACCGACCGAGATCGCCGCGAAGGAGACGGTCATGCTCTGCGGCGGCGGCCTCGGCAACGCCGTCCTCTTCTCCATCGCGCGCGCGTTCAAGGTCCTCGGCGCCAAGGTCCTCTATTTCGCCGGCTACAAGCGCGGCGAGGATCTCTTCAAGCAAGACGACATCGAGGCGTTCACGGACCAGGTCATCTGGTGCACCGACAGCGGCGCCGAGGTAAAGGCGCGCCGCCCGCAGGACGCGCACTTCCGCGGCAACATCGTCAAGGCCATGGTCGCGTACGGCCGCGGCGAGATCGGCAACAAGCAGATCCCGCTCGCCGAGGTCGCGCGCATCATCGCGATCGGCTCCGATCGCATGATGGCGGCCGTGCAAGAGGCGCGTCAGACGGTCTTGAAGCCGATCCTCTCGCCGCGTCACCTCGGCATCGCGAGCATCAACTCGCCGATGCAGTGCATGATGAAAGAGGTCTGCGCGCAGTGCCTCCAAAAGCACAAGGATCCTGAGACCGGCCGCGAGTACCTGGTCTTCTCTTGCTACAACCAGGACCAGGCGCTCGATCGCGTGGACTTCCACCACCTCCGCGAACGCCTCCGCGCGAACTCCATGCAGGAGACGGTCTCCAACGCCTGGCTCGACCACGTCCTCAAGAAGCGGCCCGATTTGCTGCGCGTTTGACCGGCGCGTCCTTATCGAGTGACGCCGCCCACTGTTTTGCAGCCGAACACGACGTCGACCTTGGCGCCCTGAGGGCCGGTGGTCTTGAGCGTCGCGCAAATGCCCGGGCACATTTGGACGAGCGTGGGCGTCGCGGGGTTGTCGTAGTGCCAGCCGTTCGGGTCCGCGCAGTCCTTCGAGTACGGGAGCGTCTGCGACTGGCCTCCCGGGGGCGTGTAGTTCACGTTGACGGCGTTGATGTCGAGGGTCTGGCCGTTGGGCGGCGTCGGCAACGTGTAGTCGCAGCCGAGCGACGACGTGCGCACTTGGCCGATCGCCTTCTGGAGGTCGGCGGTCGTCTGGGCGGGGTTGTTGGTCGCGACCATGATCGCCTGAGTGGTGCCGCCGCCCACGGCGATCGCGTTGAGGTTCTGCGCGTCCGGGCCGACGCCGATGACGTAGGTGGGGATCGAGCCGGCGACGAGCTTGGCGGCGGCGGCCACCTCCGCGGCGGCGGCGACGACGTCCTGGGGGTTTTGCGCGCAGTCGTTCGGATCGCCGTCCGTCACGAGCACGATGACGACCTTCTCGCCGGGCTTCAGCGTCTTCTGGACCTGTTGCGCGTATTGGATGGCGCCCTGCTCGGCCGCGATGGTGGGCGTGCCGCCGCCGGGGTTATTTTTGGCGATGACGCTTTGAAAGGTAGGACCGGCGGGGAGGGCGGTCATCGGTACGGAGGGAGCCGCATAGGCCGCGACGTTGCACTTGTCCTGCTGCCCGAAGAACTGAATCGACGCGTGCAGGCCGGTCGAGGCCGAGCTTCCGAAGAAGTTGTCGAGCGCCGCCGTCGCCGACGTCCACTTGTTGTTCTTGTCCATGCTGCCGGACTTATCGACCATGAAGACCAGGTAGACAGGCAGCCCGTTGGAGCCGGCGCTCGACGTCGCGCACGCCGACCCGGGCGTCACGCCTCCGGGGTTGCCGCTCGATCCGCTCGACCCGAAGCCGGAGGACCCGCTCGAGCCGTTCTGACCACCGTCCCCGAGGAGGCCCGCGTTGGGATCGTTGAACGTCGAGTCGTTCGCGGAGCTCCCGCACCCGGAGCTCCCGCAGGCCATCGTGACCAGCCCCACGGCGCCAACGGCGAGAGCAAACGGCCTCAGGTTCGACATGATGGGACCTCCTAGCGACAGGGAAGACCCAGTTGCAGTGCAACCCTCGTTCCCACCGGTGGCGGATTTCCGCCTGTCGGAAAATTCCACGCTTCCGGTGATCCACCCCCACACGAGGGGAGATCACCTGGATAGCGCGCTATCCATGTGATGCCGGCCGGTCTCAGGGGCGACGTAGTAAGCTCAGCGGGTAACGCCTCCTTGTGTCGCACATCCTAGGACGATGTCCACGCGGCCCGCGGCGGCCTTCACTCCGTCGCAGCTTGAGCCGCACATCGAGATCTTCGTGGGGGCGTTCGGATCGTCGTAGTGCCAGCCCTGGCCGTTGCCCGCGCAGTCCTTGTTGTACGAGAGCGTCTGCGCGGCGCCGCCGACGGGCGTGTAGACGACGTTCACCTTGTTCGGATCGAGCGTCTGACCGACCGGCGCCGCCGGGATCTTGTACTCGCACGTCAGCGCCGCCGAGCGGATCTGCGAGACCGCCTTGATGAAGTCGGTCGTGATCTGCTGCGGGTTCGACGTGTCGACGAGGAGCGCGCTCTTGGTGCCGCCGCCCTGCGCGATCGTGTTCAGGTTGCTCAAGCTGTTGCCGACGCCGACGACGTACGTGGGGATCTGCGCCGCGATCTTCGCGGCCTCTTGGCCGACGTTCTGGGCCGATGAGGAGCAGTCGTTGGGATCACCGTCGGTGACGAGGACCACCGCGGCCTTCTCGCCGTGCGTGAAGCCGGCTTGCAGTTGCTTCGCGTAGTCGATCGCGCCGCGTAGCGCGGGTAGGGTCGGCGTTCCGTAGCTGGGATCGGGCCCGTTCTGCGCGAGCGCGTTCTTGAAGCTCGCGCTCGGATCGGGCAGCGCCGTCGCGGCGACGAGCGGCGTCTGGTACGTCGAGGACGAGCACTCGCCGTTGTCGTACGGGAAGACCTGCATCGACGCGTAGAGCCCGTTGCTCGCCGGATCGCCGAAGAACGCGTCGAGCCCCGCGACGCACGCGTCCCATTTGTTGTTGGGCGACGGGTTGTATTTCATGCTGCCGGAGCGATCGAACATGAAGACGAGGTAGACCGGCACTTGCTCGGCTTGCGCGGTCGTCGTCGCGCACGCGCTCGCGTCGCCCGTGCTTCCGCCGCCGCCGTCCGTATCGCTTCCGCCGAGGGTCGGTGAATCGCCGCCGCTGCTTCCGCCACCGCCCGAGCTCGTGCCCTTCCCGCCGCCGGTCGCCGGGTTGTCTTCGGTGAATCCGTTCCCGCGCGTCGCGCTGCTGCACGCCGTCGCGCAAAGAGCGGTGGAGACGACCACGAATCCGAACGAGACGAGGCGAGTGGGGAGGCGAGTGGAGAGGCGAGTGGAGTTGGTCACGCGGGCGGGCTCCTTGGGATGGCGACGATGTGTTGCAATGTGTGTTCCGACGTTCGCGCAAAATGATCACCCCTCGTAATTCCGAAGAAAAAAGGATGATCCGCGCCCGCCGACCGGCTACCTGGGAGGTGCCGTGCCCTCGCGCGATGGATCCCATGCGTCCCAGCTCCGTCATGACGGAGCGTTCCTTCGCCGCCTCGCGTACCTCGGCGCGGCCCACGGCCCCATGTGGTGGCTCCGCTACTCGCCGCCGTTCTTCGGACTCGCCGCGGCGGCGCTGATCCCGTCGGCGCGGCGGGCCGTTCGCGCGAACCTCACGCGAACGCGCGGGGAGGCGGGGGCGCTGCGTGACGCGGTCGACGTCGGACGTACGTTCGCGACGTACGCCGGCTGCCTCGCCGAGGCGCTGGCGCTCGGCTCACGGAACTTCGAGCACCCGAAGGCCGAGATTCACGGGGACAATCACATCAAGGACGCGCTCGCCGATGGGCGCGGGCTCATCGTCGTGACCGCGCACACCGCCGGTTGGGAGATCGTGGGTCCGCTCCTCGGCCACGACCACCGTCTCCGCGTGATGCTCGTGATGCAAGCGGAGCGCGATCCAGACGCGCGCCGCCTCCACGATCGGGCGCGCCAGGCGGTCGGCATGTCGGTGCTCCACGTCGGCGACGAGCCTCTGGCGTCCCTGGCCATCCTTCGTCACGTGAAGGGAGGGGGCGCTGCCGCGCTCCAGGTCGATCGGCTCGTGCCCGGCCAGCGGACGCGCGCGGTCCGTCTCTTCGACGCGCCAGGGCACATGCCCGAGGGGCCACTGCGCTTGGCGCAGCTCACGGGAGCGCCGATCGTGCCCGCCTTCTTCGCGCGCCTCGGCTTCCGCCGATATCTCATCGAGGTCGCGCCGCCGGTCCGCCTCGCACGTCGCGCGTCGGAGGTCGAGCTCGACGGCGCCGCGCAGACGATCGCCAACGCGATGAGCCGCTTCCTGCGCGCGCACCCGACGCAGTGGTTTCGGTTCCAGGAGTGATCGCGAGGCTTCAGGAGGTTTGAGTTGTACCGCGGCGAGACTTCTGGCAAATGTCCCCGCCCCCACCCATGTCCGTTCGATTCCACATTGGCGCCAAGCAGCTACGCGGAGAGTTGAGCGCGTACGCCAAGCGCTTCGACCTCCTCGAGGTCACGACGGGAGCGGACGGGGCGAAGGGCGTCGCCACGATGGCGACGTTGCGACGCTGGCGCAAGGCGGTGCCGCCCCACTTCGAGTTCGTCGCGGTCGCGGGGTCCGCGCTCTCCAAGCTCGTCGCGTCTGCTGCACTCGAGGCCGAGCTCAAGGGGCTCATCGCCGCCGTCGAGGCGCTGCAAGCGCGTACGATTTTGATCCCGACGCCGATGGAGGTCACGCCGAGCAAGGTGTGGCGCGATCGGATGAAGAAGCTCCTCGGCCGTTTGCCGCGAGACGCCTCGCAGGTCGCGTGGGAGCCGCGCGGGGTCTGGGAGATCGAGGACGCGGCGGTGGCGGCGGCGAAGTGGGGCATCGTCCTCGTCGTCGATCCGACGCGCGATCCCGTTCCTGCGGGGTCGGTCGCCTACGCGCGCCTGCCGGCCGTGGGGGAGACGCGCTCCTACGGCGCCGCCGCGCTGACCCGTGTGATCACCGCGATCGGTGACAAGCGCGACGCCTACGTCGTCCTCGAGACGACGACGGCGCTCGACGAGTGCAAGCGCCTGCGCACGCTCGCGCAAGGGGCGCAGAAGACCAAGAACGTCGGCGGCGGCGCGCGGCTCATCCGCCCGCGCGGTGTCGTCAGCGTGAAGGACGACGAGCAGGAATGACCGCCGGTCGCGCGCGCGCGCTCGCCGTCGCGTCGGATCCGGTGGCCGCCGCGGCCGCGACCGAGCAGCTCCTGCGCGGCAACGCGGTGGACGCGGTCGTCGCGGGCGTGCTGGCGGCGGCGGGAGAGCACGCCGGCGTCCTCTTGGGTCCAGTGCAGCTCCTCGTCGGTGGGCCGGGCGTTGGCCTTCGTGCGATCGATGGTCGCGTGCGCCAGCCAGGAAAGGGCGTGGCGCGTCCGCGGGGGTTTTTGCCCGACGACGTGATCCCGCGTGCCGCGCGCGTCGGCGTACCGGCGCTCCCCGCGGCGCTCGCGACGGCGCTCGCGAGCTTCGGCAAGGCGACGGCCGCGCAAGTCGCCGCGGCGGGCATCACGCTCGCGGCCGGCGTTCCGGAGCGCAAGGCCGTGCTCGTCCGTCTCGCGCAGCGCGGCCCCTCGGCGCTCGCCGACGCCCAGATCGCCGTCGAGCTCGTCGCCGCGACGGGTCGAACGGCAGGCGGCGTCGTCACCACCGAGGACCTCGAGGATCTGCGCCCCGGAATCGACGCGTGCGCGACCTTCACGCACGACGCGCGCCGCTTCGCCGTGGTCCCCTGGGGGTCCGCCGGAGTTCGTGACCCGAGCGCGGCCGCGCCGTCGGGGGCCGCGATCCACGCCGTCCTCGCCGCCGACATGCGCGGAGTCCTCGCGGTCGCGTGCTACGAGGTGCCCGCGCCCGAGGAGGGTGCGCTCGTCGAGGCGCTCGGTCTCGTCGCGCCGCTCCTCGCCGCGCCTGTCCTCCGCGGGAAGCCTCGCGTGCGGCCCGGCGATCCCGTCGCGTCCGCCGCGCCGATGGCCCTCTCGTCTCTCCTCGACGTCGACGCCGTCGACGTGGCGCTCGCCGCCGTCCGCGCCGCGGGCGCAGAGGGCTCGCTCGGCGCGATTCTCCGCGCGCTCGTCGCCGGCGCCCCGCTCGACGCGTTGGCCCGCACCGCCGACGCCCGCGTCCTCGGCGTCGTGCGAGGCGCTTCCGACGTCACCGCCGTCGGCCTCTGATCACGATCGTTCCCGCCGGATCGGCCTATTTCGTGACGATCTGGACGCGGCCCGCCGCGACGTCGCCCGGCGCGCCCGCCCCCTCGAACGCCGCGCCGACGCGCGCATCGCCGAGCAGCTCGCGCGCAAAGAACGCAGTGGCGTAGCGGAGCGCGTACGCGAGGACGACCTTCGTGTCCGCGGTCCCTGCCGGCGTGCAGATCCCGCACGAGGCGCAGCTCGCGGGATCTTCGAGCTGCGTGTGCCCGACGCCGACGCCGATGATCTTCACGGATGGAGCCGCGCCGGCCGCGAAGAGCACCTCGTAGTTGTCGGCGACCGGCGCGCACGTCGAGGAGACCTGCGCGCCGAGGTGCACGGTCGGAACGCCGATCTGGGCGATCGTGTCGCGCGCCTGCGCGCCGCCGCTGAAGAGCGCCGCGTCGACGGGATCGAGTCCGAACCATGCGTGAACCTTCCCGTGCAGCGCCCCCTCGGCGGCCAGGAGCGTGGCTTTCCCGCCGCGCGAATGCCCCGCGAGGCCGACGTGGGCAGAATCCACGCGACCCGCCAGCGCTGTGCCCATCCAGGTCCCCACCGTGTACGCGATGTCCGCCGTTACGTCGGTCGTCACGGTGAGCGCGCCAGGATCGTCGCGCACCAGCGTCGCGATGCCATGGCTCGCGAGGCGCTTCCCGTATGCGGCGTACGCGACGGCCGGCTGCAGGAGCCCTGGCGAGAGGCTCACGACGGGGTGGGCGCCGGCGGGCGAGGGGAGGTAGCCCGTGACGGTGAACGTTCGCCCGGACGTCATGACGCTGAAGCTCTCGACCGTGAAGGGGACGGGGCCGTCGTGGTCGTAGGGAGAGTCGGAGCCGGAGTCGGCGACGGAACCGGCGTCCCATTCGGCGTCGGAGCCGGAGTCCGCGACGGACGCGGCATCGGCGTCGGCGACGGAAGCGGAGTCGGTGACCGCGCCAGCGTCGGCGTTTTCGCCGGGGGCAGGCGCGTTCGCGGCGGGCTGGACGTCGTTCGCGCAGCTCGTGAGCGCGAGGGCCGCAAGGAGCGCGAACGAGGCGGGGCGCCGGTCAGCTGCCATGGATGACGTTGCCGAACAGATTCGCGATCTGCTGGTGCCCCGCAGGGTTCGGGTGGATGCAGGTGAGATCGAACCACAGCTCCGCGTTGGGCCCGCGGTAGCACTGGAGGCTCGGATCGGTCCGCCGGTAGCCGTGGCCGCAGAAGTGCTCGAGCAAGAAGACCATGTCGATCTTCGTGTCGACGACGACCTTCATGATCTGCTCTTGGAAGTGCACGATCGCCGGCGCGCCTTGCGGCCAGTTGCTCTTGAACCCCGCGAGCGACGCCGCGGGGCACGACAGGAGATCGCCGGAGGTGTCGGTGTACTCGTAGACATTCGTGAGGACCACGTCGACGCCGTTCGGGAAGCGCACCGGGTCTTTCAGCCACGTCATCGCGTCGCGCAAGAGGCCCGCCGAGGCGTCGGCCTTCGCGATCGCCGACGGCGTGTCGAGGCCGTCCTTCGCCCAGTTCGAGATGTCGTTGCCGCCCATCGTCATCACGACGAGCGTCTTCCGGGTATCGACGTCCTTCGGGAAGCACTTTGGGATTTGCTGCCCGCCGATGAGCAGATCGTCCATCTTCGCGCCCCACTTCGCGCAGTCGGCGATGTCGATCGTCCCGAAGGTCTTCGTCACGTCCTCGCCGACGAGGGTGCGGAAGATCTGCGTGGGCAGGTTCGGCGGCGTGCCTTCGGTGACGGAGTCGCCCAGGAAGACGAGGCGGTCGACCTTCTGGATCTCTTGATGGTGCGTCCCCGCGCAGCTCGGGAGGACGACCGGATGGTACTGGTCGTAGTCCGGCCCAGTCACGGCGCCTTCATGCTCTGGAAGCACGAGAGGGCCGTGACCGGCGCGCCGTCGCTCGCGCTCGCGTCGGTCGTCCCCGTGTCACTTTGCGCGGCGTCGAAGCCCTCGCCGCCCGCGTCCGCCGCAGGAGGCCTGCTCGCATCCCCGCTGCTCGCTCCTACGCCGCCGATCCCTCCGTCGTCCCCCGGTCCATCGACCCCAGCGGTGTCGCCCGGCCCCGCGCACCCAATGGCCGCGACGACACATAGAAACGAACCCATGCCGAAGCGAGGCTGCACCCTCATGGGTAATTCAAGTACTGCGGTGCTCTTTCGTCTTCAATAGAAACGTCATCGTTCCTATGATGGGGACTTGATCGAGACGCCCGACTCGGGCAGGATTCGCGGGTGTCGACCGCGCGCGCGCCGGGGCGGGGCAAATACGATCGGCGAACCACGCCGGAGGATCGCGCGCGCGAGCAGCGCCGTCGCCTCTTCTCGGCAGCCACGCGCGTCTTCGCGAAGAAAGGCTTCGCGGGCGCGACGGTCGACGCCATCGTCGCCGAGGCCGGAACCAGCCGCCGCACGTTCTACGAGCACTTCGACGATCTGAAGGACGTGCTGCTCCTCTTGCACGATCGCATCGCCAACGCGTCGTTTCGCGTCATCGAGCAGTGCGTGCGGGCGAAGCAGCACCCGAACGACCAGCTCCGCGCGGGCGTGGAAGCGTTCATGGGCCTCATCGCGCACTTCTCGGATCAGGCGCGCGTCCTCTTTCGCGAGGTGCGGGCGGCGGGGCCCGAGCACGAAATCCGGCGCGAGGCGCTCCTATCTCGCTTCGCGGCGCTCCTCTTCGAGGGCGTCACGCGCGCGAACGCGATGGGGATCGCCACGAAGGCGCCCGACGAGCTGCGGATCTTCGCGCTCGTGGCGGCCATGGAAGCGGTCGCGATGCGCTACGTCGACCGCCGCAACGAAGCGCGCGCCGCCGAGGCAGTCGAACCGCTCGTCGACATGGTCATCCGCGCGTTCGCGTGATCAAGCCGGCGTGGCGCGCGGCCGATCGGATTTCTCTCCGGCGCCGAGGCCTGACGCTACGCCGCTCGCTCTACAGCTTGACGCCGTGACGCTTCGCGTACGCCATGACGCCGATCTTGTCGATCGTGCGGATGTCCCGCGTCGTCAGCTTCAACGTCACGAAGCGCTTCAGCTCCGGAACCCAAACGCGGCGCGTCTGGATGTTCACGTTCTGCCAGCGCTTCGTCTTGATGTTCGAATGGCTGACGTTCTGCGCAAGGAGCTTGCGCTTGCCTGTGATGTCGCTCTTCGCCATGGCGTGATTGTCCTAGAAAGGGAGGCGCAACGTGGAGGATGGGGGCGCTTCTGTCAAGCGATTTTCTATGAAGTTCAAGGGGTAGCGGGGGCGGCGAGGGGTCAGTCGTCTCGCTCGGCCCGCTCGGCCCTCTCGTTCGCTTCTTCCTCCGAATCGCCACGCGCGCGCGCGTCCGAGTCGCGGTCTGGTTTGGCGGCGATCTGGTGCACGTCGACCGTTCGGGCGCGGCTTCCGAGCGCCAGCGCGAGGAGCTGAAACAGGCCAAAGGCGGCGATGGTGGTCGCGGCCAACGTGCCGATCGCCGCGATGACGTGACCCCACGCGCCGTAGCCGGGGTCGACGGGCGCGGAGTGGTCGCCGAGCATCGCCAGGAGCTGCGGCGCGCCGGCGGCGACACGCAAGGAGGCGAGCGCGAGGACCAGGGCCGCCCAGCGGTCGCATCCCGCGCTGGTCTCGGCCCCCATGAAGCCAAAGAGCCCGGTAAGCGTGCCCGCCGCGACGGCGCCGTCGGCGACGCGAACCGCGAGCGGGAGGCTGGGATCGAGCGCGCCGCGCACCGCGAGCACGACCGCCGGCAGCGAGAGTACGAGCGCGGCGGTGAGGACGACCCGCGCCGCCCGGAACGCGCGAAAACGCGCGCGGAAGAGGAGCGCCGCAGGCAACAGCGTCGCGAGAGCGAGCCCCGCGACGGCGTGCAGGATCCCCAAGCTTCCGAGCGGCGCGAGCGGACCGCGATCGAGAGCGCCCAGACCCAGCAGCGCTGCGCCTGCGATCACCGCCATGGTCGCCCGCGCCACGTAGGGCGCCGGGACGACCGCCCCTAGCGCCGCGAGCACGGCCGTCACGAGCGAGCCCTCGAAGACCCGCGACGTGTGCGGCCCGACGCCGAACCGGGCCGCCACGGCCGAGAGGGCGCAGGCCGCGGCGAACGCTAGGAGCCACAACCGAATGGTCGTCCGTGCCGGGGCGCGCGGCGCGACCTCATCGCGCAGGATGTCCGACGCCAGGATCGGCGGCTTCACCGACAGCTTGGGCGAGCTCCGCCGCGCACGCGCCGGGAGCGACGTCGTCGACATCGGAGGCGGCTCGGCGGACGGGCCGGGTTCCGTAGCAGCTGGCGGTCGCTCGCGCATCGGTACGCGCTGATCAGGGTAGCGCTGATTGCCCCAGCTTGGAAACGAGCTCTCGGCACCACCGACGCACCGCGTCGAACTCCGGGCGCGGAACGAGGCTTTGCTCGTCCATGTACAGGCGCCGCGCGAGCTCGACCTGGACGGCGTGCTCGTGCTCGCGCGGGTTTCCGTAGTGCGCCGTGGAGAAGCCGCCGCGGTAGGGCTCATCGTGGCGCACCGAGAACATGGCCGCCTTCGCGTGGTCCTCCACGAGGTCGATGTAGCGGGGGTCCGCGCTCGTGCGGCCGCGCGATCCGGGGACGACGTCCGCGCGGCCCCCTTCGGCGGCGTTCGGGGAGGTGCCCCTGCCAGCGCTCGGCATCGAGTGGGCGGCGAGCAGGACGGCACGGCCGAAACGCGCGACCTTGCGATCGATCGCTGCGCGAATGGCGGCGTGGTAGGGGCGGTAAACGTCGACGAGGCGCGCTTGCAGCTCGGGCTGCGTGAGCCTCCGTGTGTGGAGGGCGTCGCCATCGCCCGTTAGTCGCCAGACGAGGCCACGCGTCGCGCGAACGGTGCTCGCGACTCCCTCGACGGTGTCGGCGTCGACGTCGCCCTCGCCGCGGTTCAGATCGACGACGTACCGTGAGACGTGCGCCACGATGAGCGTCGCGCCCTCGTCGGGAGCGTCCGCGTAGAGCCGATCGACGAAGAGATCGGCGTCGCGGCCAAGCGACGCGATCGGCGCGCGCATCGTCGAGAGGTACGCCGGCGGCACGAAGACGCCCGAATGGGGCACCTCGACGATCACCGGGGTCTCCCCTCGTTCAGGCTCGCGGACAGTGAAGTGCATCGGCCGATGGAGTCGTAGACAGGAGTCGACCGGACGGGAAATGGAAAAGATGCGCCGCGTGCTCCTTCCCGCACGGATACCGGAGGCTACGCGCGCGGATGCGCTCGGGTATGGGCTGCGCGGACGTGGTCCTGGGCGACGCGCGTGTAGATCTCCGTCGTCGCGAGGTCCGCGTGGCCGAGCATCGCCTGGACCGCGCGCAGATCGGCCCCACCCCGCAACAGGTGGGTCGCGAAGGAATGGCGGAGCTTGTGCGGCGAGAGGGGCGTCGTGATCCCCGCCGCGCGCGCGTAACGCTTCAAGAGCTTCCAGAACCCCTGGCGCGTCAGCGGGCCACCGCGTGGCGACAAGAAGAGGGCGGGGCTCGTGGTCGTCCGCTTGCTACGGACGTCGCGGAGGTAGACCGACAGCGCGTCGAGCGCGACCTCGCCGACGGGGACAAGGCGCCGCTTTCCGCCTTTTCCGAAGGCGCGCACCACCCCCGTCTGCGTATCGAGATCGCCGAGCTTGAGCCCGCAGAGCTCGCTCACGCGAAGCCCCGAGGCGTAAAGCAGGTGGATCATGGCCCGATCCCGGAGGCCGCGATCGGTGTCGTGCGGCGGCTGGGCGAGGAGGCGGTCGACCTCGTCGTAGCTGAGGACCCTCGGCAGGCGTCGACCGAGGCGGGGCCGCTCCACGAGCGCCGTCGGGTCCGCGGCGATCGCGCGCTCCTTGATCAAGAAGCGAAAGAAGCCGCGCAGGGCGGAGAGCTGGCGCGTGCTCGAGCGGGCACCGACGCCGGATTTCACGTTGTGCGCGAGGAGCTCGGCGATCGCGAGGGCGTCGATGTCGCCGGGCGCCGCGTCGTCGGGCATGCGCGCCGCGAGCGCGCCGAGATCGCGCGCATAGGCCTCGAGCGTGTTCGCGGCGAGGCTGCGCTCGACGCGAAGGTGGTCGAGGTAGGTGTCGATCCAGCGGAGCAGGTCCACGGTCACGTGAATCTACCCGCCCGCGGGCCGGCGGCCCACTTCGCGCTCAAGGAGCGTTTCGCTCCGCTGCGCTTCGCTGCACTCGTCAACCGCCCGCGGCGGCACGCACCATCGCGGCGAGGAGCTCGCGCGGATCGTCCTGGCGCATGAGCGCCTCCCCGACGAGGGCCGCATCGGACCTGCTCGCGGCCACCGCGCCGATGGCCTCCGGCGTCCCGAGCCCCGACAAATGCACGGCGACCACCCCCGATGGAACGGCCGCGAGGACCCGCGCCGCGCGGGCTTTGTCGATCGTGAGGGTGTCGAGATCGCGCGCGTTCACTCCGACGACGCGCGCCTCCGCCGCGAGCGCGCGGGCGAGCTCCGCCTCGTCGGTGACCTCGACGAGCGGCTCCATCCCGCGTGCACGGCAGTCGCGCGCGAGATCGGTCAGCTCGTCGGCCGTCACGATGCGCGCGATCAAGAGCACCGCGTCCGCGCCGGAGGCGTGCGCGCGCGCGACCTGCGCGCCGTCGAGCACGAACTCCTTGGCGAGGAGCGGCACGGAGAAGCCCCCCGCGTCGAGGCGTGCCCGCGCACGCGACAGATCGTCGAACGAGCCCTCGAAGAACGGACCGTCGCAGAGCACGCTGATCATCGTCGCGCCCGCCTCGGCGTACGCGGCCGCGCGCGTCGGCGGATTCATCGCCCGCGACAGCGCGCCCGCGCTGGGGCTCCGGAGCTTCACTTCCGCGACGAGACGAAGGGGCGCCCCGGCAGGTCGCGCCAGCGCACGCACCACGTCGAGCGGTGTGCGGAGCGATGCCTGCGCGACCTCTTCTACGCGCCCTTCGCGCAGTACCGCGATCTCGCGGCGCTTGGACGCGAGGATGTCGTCGAGCAGGCTCATCGCGCGGGCGTCGCGTAGCGCTGGCTCGCGGTCCGCCAGGCGTCGAGGGTCCGCCCGGCCGCGCCTTCGCGGAGCGTAGCTCGGACGCGCGCCGTGGCATCGAGGGGGTTCTCTTCCTCGCCGATGGCGACCAAGACGGCGGCCGCGTTCAGGACGACGGCGTCGGTCGCACGGTGCGCGGCACCCCGGAGAATTTGCTCGATCGCGTCGGCGTTCGTGCGCGCGTCTCCTCCCGCGACGGCCTCTATGCCGGCGCGAGCGATGCCGAACTCCTCCGGCGTCACGACGCGCTCGCGCACCTGCCCACCAGCGAGCTCGCTCACGCGAGTCGGACCGCACGGGCTCACCTCGTCGAGCCCGTCCTCGCCGCGTACGACCCACGCGCGCGTGACGCCGAGCTTGCCGAGCGCGTGCGCGAGGATGGGGCGGAGCCGGTCCTCGTAGACGCCGACGAGCTGGTGGGTGGCTCGCGCCGGATTCGCGAGCGGGCCGAGCGCGTTGAAGATCGTGCGGACGCCGAGCTCACGCCGCGCCTGCGCCGCGTGCGCCAGCGCCGGGTGGTGCGCGGGAGCCATCAGGAAGACCATCCCCGACTCGCGGAGCACCGCAAGCGCGCCGGCGAGGGGCAGCGTGACCGGCACCCCGAGGGCCTCGATCACGTCGGCGCTGCCGCACTGGCTGGAGACCGACCGGTTGCCGTGCTTCGCCACCGGCAGCCCGCACGCCGCCACGATGACCGCGGCCGCCGTCGAGATGTTGATCGTCCGCGCGCCGTCGCCGCCGGTGCCGCACGTGTCGACCACCTTCGGCAGTCCATGATCGAGCGCGGTCATCTTCGCGCGCAACACCTCGGCCGCCGCGACGATCACGTCGTTCGTCTCACCACGCAGGCGAAGCGCGATCGCGAACGCAGCGGTCTGCACCGGCGTCCACGCGCCGGCGAGGATCGCCTCGAACGCGGCGCGCACGTCATCGGGGGTCGGCTCGCGCGCCTCGATTCTTGCGAAGAGGGCAGGGAAGTCGGCGCTCACGCGGCCGCGCCTCCGGCCTGTCCGAGCGCTCCCAGCCAGTTCGCGATGAGCTGCTTTCCTGCCGGCGTGAGCACGCTCTCGGGATGAAACTGCACGCCCTCGACGGCGAGCGTCTTGTGGCGGAGCCCCATGATCTCTCCCTCCGCCGTCCACGCGCTGATCTCGAGCGCGTCCGGCACCGTCGAGCGTTCCACCAGCAACGAGTGGTAGCGCGTCGCTTCGAACGGCGCGGGGAGGCCACGGAAGATCGTCCGTCCGTCGTGCTCGATCGGCGACGTCTTCCCGTGCATCAGGCGGCCCGCGCGGATCACCTTCCCGCCGAACGCCTGCCCGATCGCCTGGTGCCCGAGGCAAACCCCCAAGATCGGGATCTTTCCGGCGACCTCGGTCACGCACGCGAGCGAAATCCCCGCCTCGTTCGGCGTGCAGGGACCCGGGGACACGAGGACACCGCTCGGCGCGTCGGCGAGGATGCCCGGCACATCGATCGCATCGTTTTTCACCACGCGCGTCTCCGCGCCCAGCTCGCCCAGGTACTGCACCAGGTTGAAGGTGAACGAGTCGTAGTTGTCGATGACGAGGACGCGCGCCGCCATGCCTTTTGCGAGTCTACACGGCGGCCGTGATGCTTACAGCGGCTTCCCTGCGTCGCCCGAAGGCCCGTCGGCGATGGCGTGCGTCGCCTTGAGCACGCGCTTCTCGATCTCGGCCTGCTTGAGCGCGCTCTCGAGCTGGGCCTCTTGATCGTGATCGCGGAGCGTCCTCGCGTAGCGCGGCAGCTCCTCCTTTCGATCGAGCAGCGCCGTGACCACCTCGTCACGCCGCGCGCGTCCCCACGCGGACTCGGGGGTCGCCGCGCGCGCCAGCGCGAGCGTCGCGTCGATCGCGGGAATCACACGCGTCTCGAGCAGCCCCGCCGCCTCGTCATCGCGGTGGGCCTTCTCGGCGCGCCCCTCTTCGTCGAACGCCTTCTGCACGCGCCCTTCTGCGTCCAAGACCGCGCGCAGCGAGACCTGATCGCGCTCGATCCGAAGCGCCTCTTCGCGCGCCGGGTCCTTCGAGCACGCGGCCGCCGCGAACATCGCGGCGACCAGCAAGAACGTCAGGCGCGATCGTGCGATCAGGCGGCGCGACGCACTTCGGCGACCATCTTCTTCAGCCGCGCGCGGTCCATCGGATCGATGCCCGTGAACCGGAGCGCCTGCAGATCTCCGGACTTCCATACGTGCCGCGTCCATAGCCACATCCGCTCCGTCCGCCCGGGGACACCGAGCTCGACCGCGTAGAAATCGCGGCGCAGCTCCGGCTCCGAGTAGCGCCGGACGAGCATGCCGCTCGCAGAGACGTCGACGAGCTTTACCAGGTGAGGGAAGCCGTCGATGTACTTGTTGAGAAGGATCGTTCCAAGGCTTGCACGAGGCATCGTTCGACGGTCCATGCGTTGCGCCCTCCGATCCTGTGAGTGTAAGGATATGTAGGTGCGGAGGTCCAACAATCAGCGGGCCCAAGACGGGAAGGCCCCCTGCGTTTTCCATAGCGGCGTCGTGACGTTGACAGGGCGGGGCCCGAGAAACTAACGTCGCGGCGAGCGCGGCGCGCGCGCGCGTGAGGAGACGCATGGCCGACGAGAAAAAGCCGAAGATTGACCTGAAGGCGCGGTTGGGAAAGACGCAGGTCGGGGCGCAAGTGCCTGCGGGGATCCCTGTTCCGCCCGCAGGCTCGTCGGGCGGCGTCGCCCTGCCTCCTCCCACGCCCATGCCGGGCGGGGCCTTGCCGGTGCCTCCGGGCGTTCCGGTCGGACCTCCGCCGTTCGGCGGGGGGGGCGGCTCGTCGTCGCGCGACATCGATCCCTCGAACCCGCTCGCCGCCGTCGCCACGCCGTACCGGGCCCCCGCGGCCGCCGCGCCGCCGCCCCAGGCGCAGCGCATCGAAGTCGACGAGGGAGCGGTCCACGAGGCACGACGCGGTGCCCGACGGATGGGCTTCGTCGTCGCGCTGCTCGTCGGCGCGATGGGGGTCGCGATCGGCTACGTCGCCGGCGGCGCGAGCGAGAAGAGCGCGGCGCGCGGCAAGAGCAAAGGCGACGCGACGGAGTTAGCCGGGAAGGTCGACGAGGCCCGCGGCAAGATCAAGCTGCTCGGCGACAAGGTCGAAGCGGGCAAGAACCAGCTCATGCGCGATCACAAATACCCGACGGACCTCATCAAGGATCTGGGCGGCATCAACGTCGACTTCGACGGGTCGCAGCTCGCCGGGCGTCGCTTCAGCGGCTTCCCGTCGTCGACCACACAGGAGCTCGTCGACTTCGTGACGAGCGTGCAGTCGCTCAACGATCGCAAGCTCTTCCTCCAGAACCAGCTCACGAAGCTGCAGAAGCCGATCAGCGAGCAGCTCGCCGGGCAGTCGGTCTCCATCAACTTGATGGTCGTCGCGACCAAGGACGGGAGCGCGATCCTCGCGGCCTTGAAGGATCCGATCAAGATCCAGGGCGATCAGGTCGCGCTGCCGAAGGAGTTCGTCTTCGCCGATCCGGGCGGGAGCGGCAACGGCAAGATCGACAAGTACAACGGCGGCGATCTCGGCAAGGGCGCAGGCTTCGCGGTCACGCCGAGCTCGTTCAACAAGGTGTGCCCCAGCGAGACGCAGGGGCAGATCGCACAGCTCGGCGCCGCGCTGGCCGGCATCCTCCGCGAGATCCAAGGCGAGAAGCAGGCGCCGGGGGACATCGTGCAGGACACCAAGCCCGGGCTCGTCGAGCGCGCCGATACGCTCGCGAGCGCGCTCAAGAAGGTGACGGAGTAGCTTCGCCCCAGACGGTCTTGAGCGCGCCGGAGTCGTCGGAGCCGAGGTTCACGTAGCCGCGCGCCAGGAGCGCGGTGGCGCGAACCGCGGGGGTCACGTGCCCGCGTCCTCGGGCGAAGATTCGCGCAAAAAAGCCGCCGACGTTCGCGCGCGCGGCGAGGACGAAGACGCGTCGCCCGGCGGGCTGGTCGTCGGCGGCCGGGATCTGCGCGGCGGCGACCTCGACCTGCGCGCGCTCCGAGGCCTCCGCGTCGAGGTCGAGCAGCACGGCGATGTCGGCGCCATCGTCGTCGACGTACGCGGCGAGGCCGAAGGGAGGAGGCGGAGGAAGAAGAGGAGACTTGGCGCGGGCGCCCGCGAGCGTGCAGACGAGGCGCAGCGCGCGCGGCGGCGTCACGAAGCCGCCTGGGTGTCGCCCGTCGTCGTCGCGGGCTCGACCTCCGGCGCCGGTTCGATGTCGACCCTCACCACGCGCGTTTCGTCCGCCTCGCGCACCGTGAGCTTGAAGCCGCTCAAGATGAAGCTCGTTCCCACCGGCGGCACGCGCCCCGCCTGGTGGACGAGGAGGCCGCCCAGCGACTCGAAATCGCCGTCGCTCGGCAGCTCGCGCCCGAGACGCACCGCGAGATCGGCCAGCGGGATCGCCGCGTCGCAGATGAACTTGCCGCCGCCGAGATCCTCGATGAGCGGCTCGCTCTCCATGTCGTACTCGTCGTGGATCTCGCCGACGATCTCTTCGATGATGTCCTCGACCGTGACGAGGCCGCCCGTCCCTCCGAATTCGTCGGAGACGACCGCCATGTGCAGGCGCCGCGCGCGCATCTCGCGCAGCACGCTCGCCGCCGGCTGCGACTCGGCGACGAAGAGCACCGGCGCGCGGATGAGATCGCCGAGGGTCTTCTTGTCGATCTCGCCGTCGCGCACCACGGCGAAGAGATCTTTCGCGTAGAGGAGGCCCACGATGTTGTCGAGGGTCTCGCGGTAGACAGGGTAGCGCGAGTGCTTCTCGGTCGACACGAGCTCGACGACCTTGTCGAGCCTCGTCGACAGCTCGATCCCGCTGAGCTTGCGGCGCGGGACCATGACGCCGCGCGCCGTGAGGTCCTTGAAGTCGAGCACGTTGCGGATCATCTCCGCCGGCTCCTCCGCGAGCGCGCCGCTCTTCTCGCCCTCGGCGACGACCCACTCCACCTCCGTCTCCGTGAGGCGCGCGGCGTCGCGCGGTGACTCTTCCGGCAGGCGCGAGCTGATGAAGCGCCCCAAGAAGGCGAGCGGCTCGGCGAGCGGGACGACCGCCCACTCGAGCGGCAGAAGGAAACGGAGCGCCAGCGTGCCGAGCTGCTCGGGGCGTCGCCGCGCGAGGGTCCCGAGGACCTCGGCGAACGTTCCGTAGGTGACGACCGCGCCGAGCATGGCGACGAGCGGCCCGACGCGGGCGGAGAACGCGTGATCGGCAAAATCGGCGAGGAGTGCCGCCGTGAGGCTGATGGCGATGACGCGCCCGACCAGCCAGCGTGACAAGACGCGCGCTCGATCCTTCGCGTAGCGCGAGTAGGCCGCCCCGGTGGTCCCACCGAGCTCCGTGAGCGCCTGCAGGCGCCCCTCCGGCAGGGACGTCAGCGCCGCGTCCCCCGCCGCGAAGAGGGAACCAAGGAGAGCGACGGAGATCGCCGCGGCGACCGTCCACGCTTGCAGTGGCACGTCTGGACTCCCCATCAATCCAGTTCCGATGTCCCCCGATGTGGGAGAGCGACTCCTCGCACCCCTTCACGGTATCCCAGCGCGCCCTGGGGTCAAGCCGGTTGGATTTCGAGCAACGAAACGCCGGTCGTGCCGATGGGGGAGCATGACGACCTCGCCAGCGACCCCCTCGCGCGTTCCTGCCACTCCGAAGGGGTCCGCGGCGACGCCAAGCGCGGCGCACGGCGGACCGGCGGTTCCTTTTCGCAACCTCCTGATCAGACCTCGTGGTCCCGCGGCGACGTCGAAGTCAGGACCGAAAGGGCGTACCGAGGGGCCGCCCGCGATGGCTGCCCATGCGACGGCCAACGCGGCTCATCGCGCCTCTCCGCGCGGCGATGGGCGGGAGTCAACGAGGCCGAGGCCGCCGGCGCATTCCGAGGAGACGCATCGCCGACGGGCGCACCACGACGAGCCGCTCGATCCCACGGCGCGTCACCTCGCTCAGCTCGCGCCGCCCCAGGTCGCGGGCGTCGCGATCCTCCCTGCCGCTTCGGCGCCCGAGGTTCACGCGCGGGCGTCGCTCGAGCATCTCTTGCCGGCGCTCGTGAGGCGCATCGCGTGGGCGGGAGACGGTCGGCGCGGGTCGGTGCGGATGGAGCTCGGCTCGGGAGCGCTCGCGGGCGCGACGGTGCTGGTCCACGCCGACGGAGGCCGCGTACGCGTCGAAATCGACGCCCCCGCCGGCGCCGATCGCGAAGAATGGAAAGCACGGATCAGCGAGCGCCTCGCCCGCAGCGGCCTCGACGTCGAGCACGTCGAGGTCACCTGAGGCCCGCTCAGGCCTCCGCGAGCACGCGCATCACGTTGCCGCGGAGGATCTTGCCGATCGCGCGCGACGAGACACCGGCGGCGAGGAGCGCGTCGGTGAGGAGTGGGAGGCCCGTCGGATCCTTCAGCGGCCGCGTGGGAATGATGAAGCCGTCCCAGTCGCTCCCCAGCGCCGGCACGTCCTCGCCGACGACGTCGAGTACGTGCTTCAGGTGACGCACGACCGGCTCGAGGCCGTCGCCGCCCACGAAGCGCGGGCAGAAGATGACGCCGACGCACCCGCCGCGATCGGCCACCGCGCGCAGCTGCTCGTCGTCGATGTTCCGCCAGTGATCGAAGGCGCCGAGGATGCCGGTGTGGCTCACGATCGGCGGCTTCGTGGCCACGGCGCACGCGTCGAGGAAGCCGCGCTTGTTGATGTGCGCCAAATCCACGAGCACGCCTTCGCTCTCGCACCGCCGGACGAGCTCGTGGCCCCAGCGCGAGAGGCCGGCGGTGTCGTCGCGGCCGCGGCCGTAGGCAGGCGCGCCCGCTTCGTTCGCGCTGAAGTGCAAAATGCCGAGGTAGCGGACGCCCCTCCGCGCGAAATGCGTGAGCTGGTCGAGGCTCCCCTCGAGCGCATGGGCACCCTCGATGCCGAGGAGCGCGCCGAGCTCGCCGTTCGCCCGGCAGGCCTCGACCTCCGCGGCGCTCTTCACCAGGCGAAGGCCCGGGCGACGCGCGATCGTCTCGTCGAGGGCGTCGATCTGCGCGTCGACCACCGCCGCCGAGCCGCGCGCGCGATCGACGATCGGCAGCGACACGAGCCCGAAGAACTGCGCACCCATCCCGCCGTCGCGCATCCGCGGAAGATCGACGTGCCCGCCGAGCGCCGCGAAGGGAAGCGGCGGCGAGTGGCGCGCGTGAAGGTCGTAGCCGAGCCACCGCGTCCACATGAGGGTGTCGGCGTGAAGATCGATCGCGGGGAAACGATCGTGGAGGTCGCGCGCCTCGTCGGAGCCCAGCATTGGGCCGAAACAGTAGCACTTTTGGCAGGCCCAATGATTCTTGACAATTCCTATGCAACAATTAGAAATCCTCAGGTCGACACCATGATCCGCGTCTCCAGCAAGGGTCGCTACGCCGTTCGGGCGCTGAGCGATCTCGCCTTCCACGGCGCCGCCGTCCCGGCGCAAATCAAGGACGTCGCGCGTCGGCAGCGCATCCCGCTGCGCTTCTTGGAGCAGATTTTCCAGGACCTCCGGCGCGAGGGGCTCGTCGCATCGAAGCGCGGCCCGCGAGGGGGCTACCAGCTCACGCGCGCGCCGGCGGAGATCCGGGTGGGCGACGTGCTGAAGGCGACCGAGGGGGCCACGCCGAAGGCCTCGCGAAAGGGCGCGGCCGCTCCGCCCGAGCTGCGCGAGCTGTGCGATCAGATCCTCGACGATCTCACCCACGACATGGAGGCCTGCTCCTCGAAGTTGACGCTCGCGGACGTGTGCGCGCGCGCGGAGCAAGCCGGGATCGTCCGCGGAGCGCGCTCGCCGAGCGTCTACGTGATCTGATCATGAGCGCCGCACCGACGCCGAGGCCGCTCCTCATCGCCGAGTCGATGCTCGATCTCGTCGGGCAGACGCCGCTCGTTCGTCTCGCGCCCGCGCGGGACGCCGCCGTGGCGCCACGCGCGACGGTGTGGGCGAAGCTCGAGCACTTGAACCCCGGCGGCTCGCTGAAGGATCGCATCTGCCTCGCGATGATCGAGAAGGCGGAGAAGAGCGGACGCCTCCAAGCGGGCGGCGTCGTCATCGAGCCGACGAGTGGCAACACCGGCATCGGGCTCGCGCTCGTGTGCGCCGTGAAGGGGTACACGTGCATCCTGACGATGCCCGAGAGCATGAGCCTCGAGCGCCGCCAGCTCCTCGAGTCCTACGGCGCGAAGATCGTGCTGACGCCGGCCGAAGAGCAGATGGAAGGGGCGATCCGCGCGGCGCGCGCGCTTGGGGAGGTGACGCCTGGCGCGTTCTTGCCCGATCAGTTCGGCAACCCCGCCAACCCCGAGGTGCACGCGAAGACCACCGCGCGCGAAATCCTCCACGCGATGCGCGATCTGTCGATCGACGCGTTCGTCGCCGGCGTAGGGACCGGCGGGACGATCAGCGGCGTCGGCAAGGCGCTGCGCGCGGAGCTCGGACCCGCGACGCGCGGTGGTCCCCGCATCGTGGCCGTCGAGCCGGAAGCGTGCGCGACGATCTCGCGCGGAGAGCGCGGACCCACCAAAATCCAGGGACTCGCCGCCGGCTTCGTGCCGAAGAACTATCATGCGGATGTCGTCGACGAGGTGCGAACCGTGTCCGACGCGGACGCGTGGAAGGCGAAGCTGGCCCTCGCGCGTGAGAGCGGGCTCCTCGTCGGGATCAGCGCCGGCGCCGCCGCGTTCGTCGCCGACGACGTCGCGCGAGAGCTCGGGCCGGGCAAGCACGTCGTGACGGTCATGTGCGACACCGGAGAGCGGTATTTCAGCCTCGCCGACTACTTCCCGGAGGAGGCGCCGTGAGATCGCGCGCGCGCGTCCTCGTCGTTGGCGTCGGCGGCCTCGGGTGCCCCTCCGCGCTCGTGCTCGCGCGCTCCGGCGTCGGCACGCTCGGTCTGTGCGACGACGACGAGATCGATGTCACCAACCTCCATCGTCAGATCCTCTTCACCGACGCCGACGTCGGCGCGCACAAAGTCGGTGCCGCCGCGAAGGCCCTCGCGCGCGAGGCGCCTGGCATGAAGGTCGAGGAGCATCGGACACGGCTCCTCCCCGCTACCGCCGTCGATCTCGTCGGCGGATACGATCTGGTCGTCGAGGGGAGCGACAACTTCGCGACGAAGTTCCTCGCCGCGGATGCGTGCGCGATCGCCAAGGTCCCCATCGTGCACGCGGCGGCCGTACGCTGGCACGGCACGGCGTTCGCTGTCGCGCGGGGAGGGCGGCCCTGCTACCGCTGCCTCTTCGAGGATCTCCCGGAGGGCGACGCCCCGAACTGCGGGGAGGCCGGCGTTGTGGGCCCGATGGTCGGCGTGGTCGGGGCGCTCCAGGCGGATCTGGCGCTCGCCATGATCGACGGCGCCGACGTGGCCGGCACGCTCGTCACGTTCGACGGCAAGACCGACGCCCTCCGCCGCCGCCGCGTCCCCGCCCGCCTCGGGTGCGCGCTTTGTGGCGTCCGGCGCATCGGAACGATCGATCACATCGACCCTGCCCGCTACGCGCCGCCCGACTCGAGTGTTTGCGAAGGATGACCAAGGAGAAGACCATGAGCACGATCGTTCGAATTCCCGCCCCGCTCCGCCCGCTCACCGGCGGCAAGGACGAGGTCCCGGCCGATGGCGGCACCGTCGGCGCCGTCATCGAGGATCTCGAGAAGCGGCACCCCGGCATCAAGGATCGCCTGCTCGACGCGAAGGGCGTTCGGCGCTTCATCAACATCTACGTCGGCGAGGAGGACGTTCGCTTCCTGAACGGGCTCGGCACCGAAGTGAAGGGTGGCGATCAAATCAGCATCGTCCCCGCGATCGCCGGCGGCTGATCGTGGCGGCGCGGCGCTACACGCGGCAGACGCGCCTCGTCGAGGTCGGCGAGGCAGGTCAGGCGCGCCTGGCCGGGACCTCGCTCGCACTGGCGACCCGCGGGGAGGCCGCGCGCGTGGAGCGGAGGTACCTCGAGGCCGCGGGCGCGAGCGTCGACGGCGAGGCCTCCGAGGTCCACGTGCTGCCGTTCGAGATCGCGGATCCTGCGGCGCGCGATGTGGCGACGGGGGCGCACGCGGCGCTCGTCGCGCTTCGTCGCGCCTGGATCGGCGGGGCGTCGTGAGCCTCGCGCGCGCGTTTCGCTCGGAGTCGATCGTGGACGCGGTCGGCCGCACGCCGCTCTTGCGCCTCCGCAAGGTGACCGAGAAGTGCCCGGACGTCCCGGTCTACGCGAAGCTCGAGTTCTGCAACCCTGGCGGCAGCGTCAAGGATCGCGCGGCGCTCCGCATGATGCAGGAGGCGCTCGCGTCCGGCGAGCTCACGCGCGACAAGATCCTCATCGACTCGACGAGCGGCAACACCGGCGTCGCTTACTCGCTGTTCGGCGCCGCGCTCGGCGTAAAGGTGCGCCTGGTGATGCCGATGAACGTGTCCAAAGCGCGCAAGGACATCGCGCGCGCGTTCGGCACCGAGATCGTCTTCTCCGATCCAATGGAAGGGTCCGACGGCGCCATCCTCCACGTGCAGCGCATCGTGAAGGAGGAGCCGGGGCGCTACTACTACCCCGACCAGTACTCGAACCCGCAAAACCCACTCGCGCACTACTTCGGCACCGGCGCAGAGATCGTCGAAGCGCTAGGCGATCGCATCACGCACTTCATCGCCGGGATCGGCACGACGGGGACGATGATGGGGACGACGCGGCGCTTGAAGGAGCACGCGCGGAAGATCCGGTGCCTGGCCGTCGAGCCGACCGAGGCGATGCACGGGCTCGAGGGCTTGAAGCACCTCGCGTCGAGCATCGTGCCCGCCATCTACGACGCGGGCATCCCCGACGAGACCGTGCGCGTCCAGACCGAGGACGGGTGGAACATGTCCGAGCTGCTCGCGCAGAAGGAAGGGCTCAACGTGGGCCACTCGTCGGGCGCCAACGTGTTCGCCGCCGTGCGCCTCGCGGAGGAGCTGCAGGAGAGCGGAGCAGGCGGATGCGTCGTCGTCATCGTGGCCGACCGCGGCGACCGGTATTTCGCGCCGATGAAGTGGGAGAAGAAATATGTCTGGTGAAGCCACGAGAGGATGAGGCGATGCGAGACGTGACGAGCCATCCGTGGGCGGTCTCCGGCGTGGTCATCGGCAAGGAGCTCCTCGACCGCGTGTTCGAGGAGGCGCGCGCCGCGTATGCGCGAGACGAGGAGAGCTGTGGGCTGCTCCGCGGCCCCGCCGGCGACGCGCTCCGCATCGACGAGGTCGTGCCGATGGAGAACCGCGCGAACAAGCTCCACGCGCTCGATCCGGAGACGTACCCGCGGACGGGGCGGATGTACTTCGACCTCGATCCGATGAAATTTGCGCGGGCGGTGCGCGAAGGGGAGGCGAACGGCCGGCCGGTGAAGGTGCTCTACCACTCGCACCTCGACGTCGGGTCCTACTTCTCCGACACCGACGCCGCGGCCGCGACCGCCGGCGGAGAAGAGCCGACGTACGAGCTCGCGTACCTCGTCACGAGCGTGCGCGCCGGCGTCGTCGACGATCGGAAGCTCTTCGTGTGGGATCCTTTGCGTCGGGGCTTCGTGGAGGCCCCGCTGATCGTGGAAGGTTGAGCTTCGACCTCGCGCGGCGCCGGGCGAGCGCGTTCGGCATCGTGTATCGTGAGAGGTGGGTGACTCGAAACCTCGGCACGTGGGCGGTGATGTTCGGGCTCGCGTCGGGGGCCGGCATCGTCACGCGCCCCGCGCGCGCCGATCTTCGTGACGTCGCATCGCGCGTGCAGGACGAGTGGCAGCGCGTCGGCGCGAAGGTCACGCGCTCGCCGACGCGCTTCGTCTACGAGGACGAGACTGCGATCTTCGCGGTGCCGGCGGCGCCCGAGGGCACCTGCACGACCGTCGCAATGGTGGGCGCGCGTGGTCTCAGCTTCCACGTCAAGATCGGCGGCACAGACGACGATCCGCTCGCGCCCGACGAAGGCGCGCGCGCGGCCAGCGTCGCGGGCGTCGTGCAGATCGGCCGCTGCGATGGGCCGGCGCTCAAACGCATCGTCGTGACGAGCGACGCGGGGCGTGGCGCGATCGAGATCCTCGTCGCCCACTCGCGGAGCCCGGTTCCGCCACTGCGCACGGTGTTGCCGGAGCGAACCGGCGGGGTGACGCCACCGTCCGCCGAGCCCGGCGTGCTCCCTCCGCTCCTTCCGCCCGCGCACCGCGCCGATGTCGCCGAGGGTCGCGCGCGACGCGACGGCGCCGCGATCGCCACGCGCGAAGGCTGGACGGCCGGCGTCGACGGCAACGGGGAAGGTCACGTGGGGCTCGACGCCGGGTGCCATCGCCTGGAGCTATTCGCCAACGATCCGCGCTCCGCCACGCAGAACCGTCGCTTCCGCCTCGACGTCGACGCCGAGCTTCGTGACGAAGAGGACGAGACGATGCTCGGTCGCGATCGCACCGACGCGCCCGACGTGCACATCGAGACGTGCCTCGGCAAGGAGACCGAGGGCGCGCTGACCTTCACGGGCGCGCCGCCCGGGTCGACGGTGCTCTTCACGCACGCGTCGTGGCCGTTGCCGCGCAACCTCCCGTGGGCGTGGGGACCGGAGGCTCGCGGCAAGATGGCCGGCGCGATGCTGGCGCGCCACATCGGAAGCCCGCCAGTGCCCGCCGTCGCGCTCGCGCAAGGCTCGACGGGCTCCACCGTGGTCCCGGTCGAGCTCGAGCCAGGGGGCTGCTACGTCGCCGTCGCCGCCGTCACGCAGGGACACGCGCGGGGCGTCGGCGTCCGCGCGATGGTCGGCGCGCGGCAATCGAGCGACGAGCGTGGAATCAACGACGAGGCCGGCGCGGTGGCATTCTGCGCGCGCGAGCAGTCGCGCGCCCGCATCGAGGTCGACGCCCGCGGCACCGGGCTCGCATGGGGCCTCGCGCTCTTCCGCATCGACAGCGGCATCTGGGGAGCGTCGCGGTGAAGGCGCGCGCTATGCTCGTCGCAGGTGCGCTGTCGCTCGCCCTCGCCAACGCCGCATGCGGCGGAGCTCGTCCTCCGCCCGCGAAACCTGTGAAGGCCCCCCTCCCCGCGCCGCGTGTGACCGTCGGCGATCTCGAGTCGCGCGTCCTCTTCGCCGATCTCCCGCAGCGCGCTTCGCGCTTTGGCGCAGGACCGCTCTCCGTCGCGGCGTCGGGCGAGATGGTGGAGGGAGAGCGCGTCGGAGCGTTCGTCGACATCCCGACCGACCTGTGTCTGCTCGCGTACGGTCGCGCGTCGGGGAGCGTCGAGGACCTCGACATCGCCGCGTTCGCCGACGAAGGCAACCCGGTCGCCGTCGACGAAGGACCCGATCCTCGTCCCACGCTGCTCCTGTGTCCTCCCCATCCCGAGCGCGTCTACCTCGCAGCGCACGTGGCGGCGGGGGAGGGGCTCGTGGCGCTCGGCGCTCAGCTCGTGCCCGCCGATCGCGCGATCGAAGTTGCGCGGGCGGTCGGAGCGCGCGGCGGCTACGGCGAAGGTCCGCGGCCGGCGGAGGCCTGGCCGGGGCTCGACGACAAGGTGCGCGGCCGGCGCGCGGCGCTCGGCGGGACGTGGGAAGAGGTGAAGCGCCTCGCGATCGCCCTCGACGCGCGCGCGTCGGGGTATGTGACGTTCCCCATCGAAGCGGACGGCTGCGTGGATCTCATCGTCGTCCCAGACGAGACGGTGGCGCTCCTCGAGGTCGAGGTCCTCGACGGCGACGGGCGCGTGGTCGCGCGCGCCAAAGAAGGCGGCGCCGATCGCGCGGCGACGGTGTGCTCGCCGGTCGCGTTCACGGGCAGCGTGTCGGTTCGCCCGCACGTGGGGCGCGGCCTCGCGGCCGTCGTCGTGGCGCGCGCCCGCGGTGGAACGGCGCGGGATCTGTCCGCGCGCGCGGACGTGGCCGGGGTGGCGCCGGCGCAGCCGCTCGAGCAGACACGCAACGCCCGCAACGCGGCGCTCGCGAAGGCCGGGTACGCGGCGCCGGGAATGACGACGTCCGGCGCGCTCACGATCGGCCGTCGCGCGTCGCTGCCGCTCGATCTCGGGCCGACGCCGGCGTGCACGCGAGTCGACGTCGTTGCCGGTGCGCCGCTCGCGCTCGTCGAGGCGAACGTGTGGGACGACGCGGGCACCCTCGTGACGAGCGCCGAGGGTCCCGACGGCGCGACGCTGTTCGCGTGTGGAAAGGGAAAAGTCCGCCTCGACCTCGAGACGCGCGGCCGCCCCGGTCCGTTCTCGGTCCTCGCGCGCAAGGAGCGTTGGCAGGACGGCGAGTTCACCAAGCATCCGCTCGCGGCGGCGCGCATGCTCGCGCGCGCGGTCGACGGCGCCGGCATGATGCACGAGGGGGCCGCGCTCGGCGTGCGCGGTGCGACCGTGGACTCCGCCAAGCTCCTCTCGTGGGAGACGCAAGTGCCCGCCCGCAAATGCGTTCGCGTCTCCGCAGGCGCGCAAGGGGAGGGAACCGGCCTCGACCTCCGCGTCTTCGACGTCTCGAACAACGAGGAAATCGATCGCTCGCACGCCGCCACCGCGACGGCCGTGCGCGCCTGCGCGGCGGCCAGCGGCGCGCGCGCCGTACGCTTCGAGCTCCGCGCCACGAGCGGCAAGCTCGACGTGGTCGTCGGTGAGCGCGTCGGAGGATAGGTCCGGCTGGGGTCCGGTTATCGTGCGTGCGAGAGGCGCTTCAGGGCCGCGTCGGCGCGTTTGGCGTCGACGTTGCCGACGCACATGATCGGTCCCTTGCGCGGCACGAACGCGACGCGAACGAGGCCCGTCGCGCCCGGGGCGAGGCTCCCCAGCAGGAAATCGAGCCCGATGCCGAGCGCGATGACGACCAGGCCCGTGAGGAGGAGCGACGGCGAGGCCGACCTCACGCCATCGACGAGCGTGGCGACGCCGACGTAGCTGCCGACCGCGAGCGCGAGGAGCCCGGCGTAGAACGACATCCGCGGATAGCGCACCTCGCGGGTGGCGCGTGCGAGCGCGGCGCGCGAGATCACCGTCTCGCGCTCGCGCAGCGTACGGCCCAGCATCTCGGTCCGGGCACGGATGCGAACGCTCTCGCCGGAGAGCGTGACCTCCGCGGGGCGCTTGTAGGCAAGCGCGAAGCGACCCACGAGGCGCGCGGCGTGGAGAACGAACAGGATGCCGGTCAGGGCGAGCGCGGCGGTGGCGACCGGTCCTCGCGGCGTCGGCAGCATCTCGCCGGTGATCCGCTCGTCGGCGAGCGGCGGGCCTGCGTCGATCACCACCGTCGGCTTCTTCTCCTCCGGCTTCTTCTCCTCCGGCTTCTTCTCCGCGACCAGCGCGAGGGGCTTCGTGTCTTCGGCCTTCGCCTCTTGCTTAGGTAGCGACGCGGGCGCCGGCGCCGGCTCTTCGCGCGGCGCGATCAGGCGGGCGAGGCTCGGGTCCTTGAGCTCACGCGAGAGCGCCGCAGCCTGCTTGCGCGCCGCCGCCGACTCGGACACCGCGATCGCCGCGCACCCGCACAACGCCTCGCCTCGACCGAGCGGCGCGAGCGTCCCGGCCTCGATCCGCCGTACGCGATCCGCGACCGCGGACCACATCTCGTCGGAAGAGTCGCCGAGGGCGCGATCGACGAGCCCGGTGGCGTCGAACGGCGTCCGCCCCGCGAGCCACAGGAGATCGTCGGCGGCCTTGTCCTCGTCCTCGCTCGTCTTGGGCGGCACGTCGGCGAGCACGTGCGCCCACAGCGCCGCGCCGAGCGCCCGCTCCGACTCCGTCTGCGGCCCCTTCTCGAGCACCGTGAGCACGTTTCCGAGCTCGGTCGACGCATCGTCGTGCGTGACCCCGAGCTCCTCGGCTTTCGCCTTCACGCGCGCTGCGTCCGCCCACTCCGCGCGCTTGGTCTCGGCCGCCGAGCCCAAGATATCGCGCGTGATCGTCACCAGCTGACTCAGCTTGGCGTGGCCCGTCAGGACCTCGTAGGCGCGCGCGTCGTTCGGGGTCATCCGAGCTCTTCGTCTACTAGCGCAACCGTCCGGTGAATGGAACGACTGAGCTAGTCTCCTTGTGGGTCGCTACCGTCGATTGCCGGTTCCGGTCACTCGACGTTCGCTCAATAACGCCCACGAAACCTCCACTATTCGATCGGAAACTTGGCCATTCGGCGCGCCCTCCCTTACGGGTTGGCCATGCGCACCAAGACCGAGATGATCGCCGAGCTGAAGCTGATGCTGCGCGACGTGCTCAAGGCCAAGAGCGCCGGCGAGGCCTATGCGCGCCTCGCCCGGGCCCACGGCTACGTGGACGGGTACATGCGTGCCGTCCTCGAGATGGGCGTCGTCACGCGCGCGGAGCTCCTCGAGATCGTCATGGCCGAGCGCGAGCGCGAGTCGGGTCCTGCGCTCCGCACGCTCGACGAGCTGGACGGGCGCGCGGCGTAGGCTCCTTCTCGGGCGGGAGCTCGAGACTGCTCAGGGCGTGATGAACGCCACGTCGCCGGTGGTTTCTTTCGTCGCCGGATCGATGCTGCGGAACCAGTTGGCGATGTCCGGCTGGCCGGGGATGGGGTGCGGGAAAAATCCGGCGAACTTGTTCGGCTGGCTCACGACCTTGATCGTCCACTTGTGCGCGCCGCCGCCTTGGGGAGCGCCGTTCGCCACGCGAAGCGTGCCCACCGTCGCGTCCTGGTACATGACGGTGACGTTGCCGCTGTCGTCCGCGGTGACGTACGAGTCGTCGCCCACGACGTGCTTTCCGTCCGCGAACGCCTTGCCGTCGACCTTCGTGCCGTCGCCGTCGTCGATCGGCTCGGGCTTGGGGCTCGCTCCGCCAGGCGCCACGAGGTAGTTGAGCGTCTCGGTGATGCCGTTGACGTAGGTGACGTGCCACTGGTTCTTGCTGTCGATGAACAGCGACGCGCCGATGCCGTCGTCCCCGGTGTCCTTCGCGTCTTTGCCGCGCGTGCCGGTCTCGCCGTCGAGGATCGACGTCTTCCACCCGCCACCTTCGCTGTGCATGCCGAGCAAGTTTCCGTGGATGCGGTCGTACACCACGATGCCGAGGCCGGTCGGCCCCTGCGCGACGCTGATGTAGTCGCCGATCGCGTTAGGGTAGCTCTCGCCGCTGGCGTCGCCGATGACGGTGCTGCACGTCGCCTTGCTCGCGATGGTGACGCACGCGCTGCCGGTGCCGCAGTCGGCCGGCGTGCAGCCCGAGATTTTGGCCTGGCACGCGCCGGTGTCCTTCACGCACACCTGATCGCTCGCGCACAGGCTGGCGCGGCAGGGGCCGTTCTCGTCGGCGGTCACCGTCTCCATCGTCCAGTCGGTGGTCGCCTTGGGTGACCCGTTCGTCGCGCGCGCGAGGACGACCTTCGTGCGAATCTTGCCGGCGTTGCCCGGTTCCATCACGAGGTGGGCGATGACGGGGTTGCCGCTCACGAGGAGCATCTTCGCGTAGCGACCGATGTCGCTCCCGGCCTTCTGCGAGACTACGTGCGACGACCAGTTGTGGGGATCGTCGCACCCACCGCCGCACGACGCGAATTTCAGCGCCCTGTGCGTCGCGTCGAAGTACGCGACCATCGGATTGTCGTCACCGTTCAAGACGGTGGTGGTCCAGAGCCCGACGTCGTCGGCCGGCTCCGACTCGCCGCCGCGCCAGCTGTGCGGATCGCTGTCGGGGCAGGTGTTGTCGGTGCGCGGGGCGGGGAGACCGTCGATCGTGATCCACGAGACGAGCTGCTTGCCCTTGTCGTATTTGCCGACGACGAGATCGCCGTACAGCGAAGGCTCGCCGGTGGGTGCCGCGTACTCTTCGTTGTACCCGGCGACCCAGACGCTGCCGTCCTTCGCCTTCGCGACGGAGGTGTACGCGCCGACGAGGCCGACGGGCAGCGGGTCCTGGCACTTGGTGTTGCAGTCGGGGCCGCAGTGCGTCTTGCCGTCGTCGCCGCCGTCGCCGCTTCCGCACGCGCAGCCCTCGGTGGTCGCGGCGACGACGCAAATGGCGCCCAAGCCGACGAGGCCGGGGTGAACGCGACGCCGCCGACGCATCAGGAGGAACGTGAACGCGCCGAGCAGCGCGAGCGCGGCGGCCGACTCGAGTCGAGGCGCAGTGCCCGGCGTGCTGCACCCGCAGCCGGAGCCGCCGGCGCCGAGCGTCGTGTCGCCGTGACCACGAATGAGGCCTTGCGAGATGCTGCCGACGTTGCCCTCTTCGTCCGCGACCTCGACGTCGACCGCGTGCGCGCCGGGCGCGTTCAGGTCGACAAGCTCGGCGAACGGCCGCCAGTCGCTCCACGAAGAGACCTTGCCGAGCGCGTCGGTCGTGCGCAATCGCCCGCGCAGCGCGGACGTCGGCGAGACGATGTCCCACGCGTCGAGGGTCGCCGTGCCCTCGGTCTTGCCGCGCGTCACCTTCACGTACGGCGCGAGCGTGTCGATCGTGAACGGCACCTCCGCGGGCGTGGCGTCCTCGGTGTCGGGCAGCCCGATCACGCGCGACGACACGTTCAGCACATGCTTGCCCTGGAGGAACAGGTAGCGATCCTTGATCGTCAGATCCGTCTCACGCGACCACGCGCTGTGCGTGCCTTCGTCGATCCACCACGTGTACTCGACGTTGGCCGCCGACGAGCCGAGCGTGAGGTGCAGTTCCGGCAGCTTCGTATCGTTGGCGGTCGTGAGGCCCATCGCCTCCGCGTGCACGATCTTGCCGACGAGGCGCGCCGTCGTGTCCGCTTCGACGATCGCGGCCGGCGGCTGCGTGCCGAGGTCCGCGAAGATGGCGAGGAAGTCGTCGGTGCCCTTGTGGAGCTTTCGGATCCCGCCGTCGGGGATCGTGAGCGCGAGGCCGAGCGACTTGAGCGAGCTCGAGAGATCGATCGGCTTGAGCCCGCCGCCGAGCGCCTGCCCGGCGAAGCCCTGGATGATCGACGAGAGCGCGGCGCCGATGAGCGCGGGATCGTCGGTCAGCATCTCTTCGGCGTTGGTGACTTTGGCGTTCTGGAGCCCGATGTCGCCCAGCACCGGCAGGAGGCCGCCATTCGGGTTTTTCTTGGGATCCTTGCCGGTCTGCAAATTCATCGGCACCGTCAAATCCGCCGTCATCGTGAACGTGCGAATGAAGCGATCGTCGCTCCATACGTAAAAATCGATGTTGAACTTGGGGATCAGGATGAGGAGCAGCGGGTCCTTCTTTATGTCGGTCCCGCCGCCGATGGTGATGGTTGGCGGCTGCTGCGGGCGCGTCGCGATCGCGACAGGGGCGCCCGTCTTCTCGAAGGTGAGCTTCTTGAGCGATGGAATCAGCGCGCTCAAGAGTCCGCTGTTCAACTGCGCGACCTGCTCGGTCGACACGCCGAGGCACAAGACGCCGCTGTTGTAGGCGGAGCCGAGCGCGTGGTTCAAGAAGCGCCCCGCGAGCGCGATGCCGAGGTGCGGCCCGGTGGGATCGGTCGCCGGCCACGGGGTCTGCGTGTCCTGCACCATCTCGTCCGGCACCGGGATGCCCGTCGGGATCGGGTTGTCGGCCTTTGGGACGCACGCCGACTGCGGCTGCGGGAGCGTGCCGCCGAGGAACCCCAGGGTCATCCCGTTCGGCGTGTGCCCTTTGTAGCCGACGTCATCCGCGGGCTTGCGCGGCGCGGGGTCCATGTCGCCGCCTGCGGCGAGCCCGAAATCGAGGCCGCCCGCGGTACCGGGCGAGAAGCTCTGAAGCGCCGCGCCGAGGTCCATGTGGCCGTCGGTCCCGAGCTCCATCGGCACGCACGCGCCCTTCGCCGCCGGATCGTCGTACACGCAGGTGCCACCGGCGCCCGCGTCGACGCCGCCGTCTCCCGCCGCGTCGTCGTGGCTGCCAGGCGGGCACGACGGGTTCAGCGCCGTGTTGGCCTTGGTGCAGAACGCGGACTTGATCGCGCTCTTCAGCTGGCCGGTGACGCCGCCGATCAGCGTGTTGAACGCGAGGTCCTTCACGAAGTTGAGGACCGCGTCGCAGACCGGGCTGATGATGCCGCAGTCCTTGCAAATCGAGACGTCGCCCTTTTGGATGTCGACGTTGATGATCGCGTTGTCGCCGTCGATCTTCGTGTACCCGTCGCGCGGCGCACGCGTCTCTTTGATGAGCGGGATCTCGATGTCGACGGGGAACTCCTTGTAGTCGAACTTGGGGGTACCGCCGTTGCAGCCGCCGTTGCCGAGCCCGACCTCGAAGTCACCGATCACGCTGGCGTTCATCGGGAGGTCTTGCAGGCGCACGGGCACCGTCCCGGTGACCTTGATGGAGTGCGGCGTGATCGCGTCCATGTGGAGCTTCATGCCCTTGATGTTGATCTCGGCGATGCACTCCGGCGGGTTGTTGTTCGCGTTGGGGCCGTTGCGGCAGATGACGATGTCGACGCCGATGCCGATGAACGTCTGGTGCGACGTCGACTTCGGGATCTCGAAGGTGACGACGCCGTTGTTCGCCTTGATGACCTGCGACGCGACGGTGGGGATGTTCGCCGCGAGGAAATCGAGGCCGCTGCGCGTCACGCGGACGGCGGCGGCGTTGTCGATGGCGTTGGCTTTCTGGAAGCCGCCGGGCAGGGGAGTCGTCCCGCATCCCGAGCAGCCGCTCGAGCACCCGCCGCCGCTGCACGAGGCGACCAGGAGCACGACCAAGATCGCGAAAGCATGCCGCCACCAACGAAGCATGAGACCTCCAACTTCCGCGTTCCCCGGCCCCAACCGGGTCCACGGAAAACGCCCAAAGTCTGACACGGGGGCACGCCGCCCGCCGCGGGAACTGTACACAAAACACGTGTAACGCAGCGCGAAAACGGCTGCGTCAATAGGCCCGAGACGCGGTTCGGACAGGATCGCGCCGCGGACCACGCGCCCTACGACGGCTGCGCGAGGTCGCCTCGAACGAGTCTCGGAACGCTTAGCCGGCGTCGGAGGCGTCGGCAGGCGCGTCGGAGCCCGCGTCCGCGCCGGTGTCGGATCCGGTGTCCCCGCCGCTGCCGGTGTCGGAGCCGCTGTCGGTTCCCGCGTCGACGTCGGCGCCGCCTTGGCATGTCGCGGTCGTCGAGCCGTCGTTGATCTTGATCGCAGAGGCCGCGAACGTCGCCGACAGCCAGAAGCTGTCCTGGCAGCCGCCGGGCTTGCCTGTGGTGGAGCAGAAGTCACCCTTTGCGGACACCTTGCCGGCCGGATCGCGCGCGCATTTCGTCAGCGGCGCGGCTTGGGTGAGCACGACGCAGAGCGACTGGTTCAGCTCCTTGATGAAGACGGTGTCCGCCTCCTCGAGCGACATGTACCCGCCGAGCGATCCGGCGGTATGCCACTTGGAGCAGTCGCTGAAGACGTCGGTGCAGTCCTTGGCGAGGGCGACGGTGTTGAGGGAGCCGACGCAGTTGCCGTTGTCGCTCACCGTCAGGTTCTTGATCACCGGGTTCGAGAGCGGGAGGATGATGACCGAGCTGCCGGTCGCGTCGAGGAAGATCGGTACGAAGAGCTTCGGGATCGACAGCGACGTGAAGACCGTGTCGGTGCTGCTCGGGTCGAGGCCGACCGTGACCTGTTTCACCGCGATGGGCGTCCCGCCGACGTTCACGGTGTGGTTGTAGAAGCAGTAACCGGCGTTGAACGGATCGGTCGAGGGAGGCGCGCCGCCCGTCGTGAGCGTCTTCGCGGCCTTGTCGATTCGGAGGAGCCAGCTGAACGTCCCCTTGCCGACCTCGCCGCATTGCTTGGCCTTCAGGTCGACTGCCGAGTCGATCACGGCGGTCTGGAGCGTCGGGTTCACCGAGTAGGTAAGCGACGGGGGACTGATGATGTTCAGACGACGAAAGCGGAAATCGAGCACGTTTCCGGAGTTGCTGGCCAGCGGAAGGCACGAGCCCGCGCCGCACTTCGTGTTGTCGATCGCGCAGGCGCCTGCGGTGTCTTGCACGCACGCGTTGCTCGACGGATCGCAGTCGGAGGCCGGGAACTCGCCCGGTCCCGCGCAGCACGTGCCGAGGCAGCCCACGGTCGCCGTCGATCGCCGATGCTCATCCTCGCACGCGCCGAGTGACGCGCTGACGACCGCAACGCCGCCGATGACCGCAGCCACGCCGAACTTCGCCCCAAACTTCGCCAAGCCCGTCACGCGCATGGACGAAAGCCTCCTCGATGACTCCAAGAACTACTCTACGACCTGAAAGACCCTACCACGCTCAGTCCACGAACGAGAGCTTTGCGCCGTGATCGACCATCTGGGCGAACGCGTCGATGCGCCGGGCCAGGTCGGCCTTGGTGATCGCCGCGAGGCGGGCGGGGCCGATGTCCTCCACGCAGAACGACCCGAGCGCCGACGCGAAGTACATCGCGCGCCGCAGCGCGTGCGGTGATTCCAGGCCGTAACGGGCGATGTACCCCATCAGGCCGCCTGCGAACGAGTCGCCGGCGCCGGTCGGGTCTTTCACGTCGTCGAGCGGGTAGGCGGGGACGAACGAGACGCCTCCGTCGTCGAAGAGGAGCGCCCCGTGCTCGCCGCGCTTGATGATCAGCTTGGAGGGGCCGCGCTTTTTGACGTCGGCGGCCGCCTTGACGAGGTTGTGGATGCCCGAGAGGTCGCGGGCCTCCTCGTCGTTGATGATGAGGAGATCGATGCGCTTCAGCATCTCGGCCAGGGCCTTGGGCTCGCCGTGGATCCAGAAGTTCATCGTGTCGGCGGCCACCAGCTTCGGTTTGTCGACCTGATCGAGGACGCTCACTTGGAGCGTCGGGTGGATGTTGCCGAGGAGCACGTACGGCGAGCTCTTGTACGCCGCCGGGATCTTCGGCCGGAAATCGGCGAAGACGTTGAGCTGCGTGTCGAGCGTGGTGCGGCTCATCAAGTCGTTGGCGTAGCGGCCGTGCCAGCGGAACGTCTTGCCCTCGGCCCGCTCGACGCCGAGCGTGTCGCAGCCGCGCTTGCGGAGGCGCTCGAGGTGCGCCTCGTCGAAATCGGTGCCGACGACGCCGACCAAGCGGACGTGCGCGCCGATCAGCGACGCGGCGAGCGACGAGTAGGTGGCGGCGCCGCCGAGCACGTCCTTGAACGTGCCGGAGGGCATCTCGAGATCGTCGAACGCGAGCGATCCGACGACGAGCAGGGGCTCGGGCTTACGAGGCGACGAGGGGGACGACATTTGCGAGCGCGAACCATATTGCGAACGCCGGCGAAAATCACACGAAAATCGCCCTAAATCGGCGTCCTCCGGGGAGGCTTCTTCGCGACCTCGCGCTATCCGAGCAGCCAGGCGAGGCGCTTCTTGGCCGCCGCGCTGATTTGGTCGGGCGCCGTCATGATCGCGCCGCGGAGCGCGCCGGTCGCCGGGCTCTTCGCCGGATCGGGCAGCGCCTTCGCGAGCTCTCCGATCGTCCCTCGCGCCACGACGACGTTCTTCTTCATGACCGCCATCACCGCCTCGACGCTGACGGCCTCTTCGCTCTCGTGCCAGCAGTCGTAATCCGTCGAGAGGGCGAGGGTGGCGTACGGAAGCTCGGCCTCACGGGCGAGCTTTGCCTCGGGCATCGCGGTCATGCCGATGACCGACACGCCCCACGAGCGGTAGAGGAGGCTCTCCGCGCGCGTCGAGAACTGCGGGCCGTCCATCACCACGTACGTGCCGCCGCGATGGACCTTGCCGCCCGCCTTCGACGCCGCGTCGCCGAGCGCGCCGGCCATGAGCGGGCACACGGGATCGGCGAAGACCACGTGGCCGACGATGCCGTCCTCGAAGTACGTGGTCGTGCGCTTCTTCGTCAGATCGATGAACTGATCGGGGACGACGAGATCGCCCGGCGGGATCGCCTCCTTCATCGAGCCGACGGCGCTCACGCTGACGAGGTGCGTCGCGCCGCTCATCTTCAGCGCGCAGATGTTCGCGCGGTAGTTGATCTCATGGGGAGCGACTTTGTGGCCGCGTCCGTGGCGCGGCAAGAAGAGGAGCGTCGTGTCGCCCTGGTGCCCGCGGACGATTTTGTCGGAGGGCGGACCGAACGGCGTCTCGACCGTGATCTCCTCGACCCCCGTGAGGCCGTCCATGTCGTAGAGGCCGCTGCCGCCGATGACGGCGAGCGTGAAGCGTGCAGATTGCATATGTTCCGTCCTACGTTTTTAGGCTTTTCGTTCGCGGAGGAGCGCTTCGGCGAGGCTCGCGCGGCGCGTCCTCTTGGCGCGCTCGGCGAGGATGACGGCCCTCAGTTGATCGAACGCCTTTTCGACCGCGTCGTTCACGATGACGTAGTCGAAGAACGCGTAGTGCTCGATCTCGAGCTTGGCGACGGCGAAGCGGCGCTGCACGACCTCCTCGGTCTCGCTGGCGCGTCCGCGGAGGCGGCGCTCCAGCTCCTGCATCGACGGAGGCAGGATGAAGACGCCGGTGACGTCGGGCAGCTTGGCGCGGATCTGGCGCGCGCCTTGGTAGTCGATGTCGAAGATCATCCCGCGGCAGCCGTCGGCCTTCGCGCGATCGATCTCGGCGAGGGAGGTGCCGTACAGATTCCCGTGGACCTCGGCCCACTCCAGGAACGCGCCCTTCTCGACCATCGCCTCGAAGCCGCGGCGGTCGGTGAAGTGGTAGTCGCGCGCGTCGACCTCGTTGGCGCGCGGGGACCTCGTCGTGTGCGAGACGCTGAAGCGCAGCTCCGGGAAGCTCTCGAGCAGCTTCCGCGTGAGGGTGGTCTTCCCGGCGCCGCTCGGCGACGACAGGATGAGGAGCACGAAGTCGTTGTCCATGGCGCTGCCGGGACCACGAAGACTTCCACATTACTCGACGTTTTGCACCTGCTCGCGCATCCGTTCGATCTCCGCCTTGATCTCGACAACGGCGTGCGAGACGGCGGCGTCCGGCGATTTCGCGCCGATGGTGTTCGACTCGCGGGTCATCTCCTGGAGGAGAAAATCGACGCGCCTCCCCACCGGCTCGGCGCGTCCGAGGAGCGAGGACGCCTGATCGAGGTGGCTGCCCATGCGCGTCAGCTCCTCGGAGACGTCGACGCGGTCGGCGAAAAGTGCGATCTCCTGCTCGACCCGCGGCCCGTCGGCGCCAAGCTCCCCGGTGAGGGACAGGCGCTCGACGCGCTCGAGGAGGCGGCGTTTGTGCTGGATCGCGAGGTCGGGCATCCGCGCGCGAACGATCTCGAGCGACGTGCGGACCGCTTGGAGGCGCGCCTGCATGTCGCGCCCCAGGTTCGCGCCTTCCTCGTCGCGCATCGCGTCCAGCGCCGCCAGCGCGCCCGCGATCGCCCCGCGGACCGCGACCTTCGCTTCGTCGAGGTGACCCTCCAGCGGAGGCGCGAAGATCCCGGGGACGCTCGCGAGGAGCGACAGCGGAACCTCCTGCCCCGGGGCGAGCTCGTCGCGCAGCTCCGTCAGCGCGCGGAACGCCGAGCGCGCGCGTTCCTTGTCGAGCACCGGCGCCGCGAGGGCCGCGCCATCGAGGTGCGCGCTCAGATCGAACCGCCCTCGCGACACGCGCTCACGCAGCGCCGCCTCCGCGAAGGTCGCGAGCTCGACGAGCGCGTGGGGGAGCTTCACGCGGACGTCCACGAAGCGGTGATTCGTCGCGCGGATCTCGACGACGAGCCTCCCGTGCACGAGCGGCGCCGCGGCCGCCCCGAATCCCGTCATGCTTCGCAAGAGGGAACCTCCTTGGTCGAGATTCGAGCCGTCGCGCGGCGAGTCAGCGCACGCCGCGCTTCTGCTTCACTTGCTCCATCACGCGCGCGTACTCGATGTCCCACGTGCGCGAGCCCTCGGTCACGTGCTTCAGCTGCGCGCGCACCTCGTTGTCGAGCGCCTCGTCCATGAGCATGTGCTTCTTGAAGATGGGGGCCATCTTGCGGCGCAGCTCGTGGTCCTGCGCGAAGATCTCGTCGACGTTCGCCGAGTGATTGAAGATCTCGACGATCTGGTCCAGCAAGTAGTCGAGCGTGTCCTCGCCCGTCTTGATGCCTTTGGTCTCGGCGATCTGCGATTTGACGCGGCTGAACTCGCTCTGCGATCGGTTGGTCCGCTCGAGGAGATCCTTCGTCGCCTCGGTGACCTCTTTGTCGGTCGCGAGGTAGCTGTTCAGGACCGCCGCCACGTCCGCTTCGACCTCCTTCGGTGACGCCGACTCGATGTCGTTCGCGGCGAGGAGCGTGCGCGTGATCTCTTGCGCGATCGTCGGGACCTTGGAGCTGTAGATGCGCATGGGCGTGTGGGAGGACGTAGCACTAGTTCGATGCCCGCCGGGCAAGAAATCTGCGCCTCCGAACCCCCAGAGAGAGTTGAGCGGACGGCGAGACCTTTGGGCTATCATCCACACAATGTCGGCCTGCCCCTGGTGCCAGGCCGAAGGCTACGATCCGAACTCGGCATGCCGCCGTTGCGGCCGAAAGGCGACGGGGCGTCCGAACGGGCCTTCGGCGGTCCCTGATCTCGATTTCGGTTCGCCGCGTTCTCACGCCGGTGGCCGGATGGTCGAGCTCGAGGACGGCCGGTCGGTTCCTCCCGCCCGCACATCCGCACCACAAGTCCAGCAGGATATGGGTCGCGGCGCGATGTTCGAGGACGAGGACGACGCGTTCGGCGGCGGCTCGGGTGGCGCGGGCCTCTCGCTCGAGCTCGACGTCAAAGGCGGCCCGCCCGTTCGGGCGATGGCGCTCCAGAACGCGGCGAAGGGTCACTCGATGTCGCCCGCCGTGCACCAACCGTCGTTCCGCCCGATCCCCGCCGGAGTCGCGGAGCGGCGCCCCTCGGTCGCCCCTGTCGAATCGTTCGAGGCGAAGATGCTCGGCAACTTCGGCGATCCACCGAAGCATTTCTGGCAGGCGCCGCGCTACGCCTGGCGCGTCCGCCAGCGCCTCGGTGAGCTTCGCGAGGCGCTGAAGCAGCGCCGCCAGCAGGCCGAACGCGCGTCCAAGGCCATCGACCAGGCGCTGGTGGCGCTCGGACAGCGCGCGCGCGGCGCCGCCGAGCGAAACCCGCAGTACGGACGGACGCTCGATTTGCTTCGCCTGAACGAGCAGACGCTCCGCCAGAAAGACAGCGCGCTCATCGGCGAGATGGACGCCCACAGCCGCAAGCTCGCGCAGATTGATCAGAAGATCGCCGAGCTCCAGGCCGCGGCGTCGGTCGTCCAGTCCGAGGAGCGCCGCGTCGCCGACGAGCTCGCGATGGCCCAGGCCACGGTCCAGCGCGCGGAGGCCAAGCTGAAGCGCCTCGACATCGATCTGCGCAGCGCGTTCGGCCCGAACGATCCGCGCAAGGGTGGGCCGTGACCCAAACCCTCAACACGAACATCGTCGACCAGCAACGCCTCCGCGCGCAGTCGCGCCTCGGCTCCGTCTTGAAGGACAAGTGGCACCTCGACGCGCTTCTCGGCGTCGGAGGAATGGCCGCGGTGTACTCCGCCACGCACCGCAACAAGAAGCGCGTCGCGGTGAAGATGCTTCACGCCGAGTTCTCGCGGGAAGGGGACACGCGCACGCGCTTCCTCCGCGAGGGCTACGCGGCGAACGTGATCGAGCACCCCGGCGCGGTGAGCGTGCTCGACGACGACGTGAGCGAGGACGGCAACGCGTTCCTCGTGATGGAGCTGCTCGAAGGGGAGACGCTCGATCAGCGCTGGGAGCGCCACGCAGGTCGCCTCCCGTTCGGCGAGGTGCTGGGCTTCGCCGATCAGCTCCTCGACGTCCTCGCGCTGGCGCACATCAAAGGGATCGTCCATCGCGACATCAAGCCGGAGAACCTATTTCTCACGCGCGAGGGCATGCTCAAGGTCCTCGACTTCGGCATCGCGCGCGTCTTCGAGACGGCGCAGGACGCCAAGCAGGCGACGCGGGCCGGCCAGGTCATCGGCACGCCGGCCTTCATGGCCCCTGAGCAGGCGCTCGCGCGCTGGGGCGAGATCGACGGCCGCACCGACCTCTGGGCCGTCGGCGCGACGATGTTCACACTCGTCTCCGGCCTCCACGTCCACGACGCGCAGACCGGCACCGAGCAGCTCGTCTACAGCGCGACGCGTCCGGCGCGGTCGTTGGCCTCCGTCGTCACGGGCATACCGCCGTCCGTGGTCGCGATCATCGATCGTGCGCTCTCCTTCGAGAAGACGCAGAGGTGGCCGGACGCGCGGAACATGCAAGGTGCCGTGCGCGCCGCGCTCTCGAGCTTCGCGCCTCCTCCGCAGACCGATCCGCGCATGTCGCCAGCGATGGCGATGGGCTCCTCCCCGCGGATGCCGTCGATCAGCGGAACCCGCACGCCGCAAGCGTCGTCGCCGGATTTTGGCCCGTCCGATTCGCTCGCCGGGCTCGACCCCGTGCAGCTCCAGGCGCAGGTCACCGCGCGCGCCGTCGAGCGCGAGCAGCGCGCGAAGGAGATCGCGCAGGCGCAGCCGGTCATCAACGATCTCATCGCGCGTCACGGCGCCGCCAAGCAGAACGTCGCCGACGCGCAGGCGCGACTCACCGCCGCCCGCAACGAGCGCGCCGCGCTGGAAGAGTGGTTCAAGAACCACGTCGGCGGCCAGGCCAACGCGGCCGATGCGGCGCGCGAGACGATGAACCAGGCCTTCGCCCAGTTCGCCCGCGCGGTCGTCGGCGACAGCCAGACCTTCGGCACCGAGTTCGACGGCGCGCGCGAGGAGATCGTTCGCCTGGGACGCGCCGCCGAGGCCGCGCAGCACGATTTCGCCGTCCACCAGTCGGCGCTCGACGCCTACGACAAGAAGTCGGTGACGACCGGCATCATGGTCACCGTCATCGCGCTCCTCGTCTTTTCGGTGCTCTTCTTCCTGCCGGTCATTCTGCGGTACACCGCGGACTGACGCTCCCTAGCTTTTGCGGCGGCGGCTGGGGGGTGGGATCTTCATCTCGCGCATGCCGAGCTGGAGGCGGCGCATGACCGCCTTCTTCTGGCGCTCCTTGTACTTCGCGTGCGACGCCTCACCCTGCTCGTTCGCCTCCTCGGTCTCTCGATCGATGACCTGGAACTCGCAGATGACGAAGATGATCGATCCGAGCGGCCACGCCGACGACGGCGCGCGCTCCATGATCTTTCGCGGCAGGCGCACCGGCATGTCGACGACGAAGTGGAGGATCCGGTAGTTCTCGGCGCTGAAGCGGTTGTCGCTCGGCGTGAGATCGTCGTCGCGGCCCGCCTGCATCTCCGGGAGCATCGGCCGGAGGTGCGGGTTCTGCTGGCAGAACTGCTTGAACTGGAAGATCGAGTTGATGCTCTGCCCAGGCATCACGTAGTTGAACGGGAAGAGGCGCTTCGTGAGGTACTGCAAGACCGGGAACACGTCGCCTCGCTGTCGCGTGACGATGCGGAAGCGCAGCTTGTCGTAGATCTGAGCGGCCACGGTCTCCTGCTTCGAGAGGAGCTTCGTGTAGAGGGAGTCCTTGTTTTTCCGACCGCCGATGAACTCGGTGATGGGGAAGCCTCCCGCGAGCATCGATCCGATGACGCGGTACACCTTCTCTTCGACGACGTGGAAGACCTCTTGGTCGGAGAGCGGCAGCACGAACAGGAGCTCGCGCCCGTCCAGGTGCTGGATGATGTGCATGCACTTCAGGATCGTGCACGCGCACATCTGCCGATGACCCTGGCCGCTCGCGAGGAGGAGCATCTCTTCGACGCTCGCCTTTTCGACGGGCTTGGGGATCGGGTACTCGAAGTGGCGACGCAGGTAGCTGATCGCCTCGTTCTTCACCGACTCCATGCGCGCGCGATCGCCCGGCTCTTCGGGGTGCATCTCCTGAGCGACGAGCAGCTCGTGCGCCTCGTCCTCGCTCGAGAGGTTCAGCCGATGCCAGTCGATGACCGAATCCCCGCGTAGAATGAGCCGAACCGACTCCAAATCCACGAGCGAAAACTCGTCGAGACGCTTAAGCCTGCCCTCGGGGTCCATCGTACCGTCGAAGCCTATCTCTCCCTCTTCTCGCCGTGCGAAGCACGATTCGCCGAAAGGCGAGGCGGGGAGGGCTCCAACACTTCTAGTGTTGGAGGGGCCCGCAGGGCCCGCACAAACAAAGCGCGCCTCTAAACGACGCGAACCGAATCTTCAGGCCCGCCCCAAGCTCAACGTCCCGACAAAAATCGCCACGGTCACCACCAGCACCGTAACTTGCCCGAGAAAGGCACCGCTACAGCCCGCCACCGCGATAGGCGCGAGGGCGACGAGGTACCAGGGGGTCAGCTTCTTCATTTCGTGGCGTTCTCCAGCAGGGTTGCGGCAGGTGGGGCCGACTACGCCCTACATGTAAGATAGGCTACGACAGCTTGTACCCGGGGGTCCAACTTCTACAGACCCGGAGCCGATGCGATCAAGGAAAAGCGACCAACCGTCATCGCAATGCTCGTTCCAGGTGGGCGCGTGTAGGGCAACGAAACGACAAAGAAAAACAATCACGCGCAAATGACCGTGGTTGGTGGTGGCGAGCAAGAAGTGCGTGTGTGTCGGCGCGAACACGAAACCGCGGGCAGAGGCACACGGCCGCGAGTGGAAGTTGCGGGGCGATTTCCCGGTGGCGTATCGTCGGACGCGTGGACGACGGAGGAGGAGGAAGACGGCACGCCGGGCTCGGCGGGGTCGCCCCCTTCGGCGTCGGAGGGCTCATCCTTGCTCTTTCGATCGGCGCACCGAGCTTCGCGTGCACGACGGTCGATCCTGGGACGAACTTCGTCGTGCCGCAGGAGCAGTTCAACCAGGACTACTTCTTCTGCCACGTCGAGCCGGAGCTCCTCTTCGCGCGCAAGTGCGGCTCGGGGGATCAAGGAGCCGGCGACGGCGCGAACGGCTGTCACTTCAACTCGTCGGCGGTCTCGGGGCTCGCGCTCGTCAATCACGATCCGGTCGACTGCGGCGGCGGCGATCATCCGGTCGGCGTCGTCGTGAACGCCGCCAAGGGGAACCTGGAGGCCGCGTCGATCGAGATGAGCCGCGATTACCTGACGGCGCCGCTCTTCATCCGGCCGACCGGCTCGAACCACCCGCGAGCCGTGTTCGCGAAGGACGATCCGATCGTCGACGTCATCCGCACCTGGGCCACCAAGCCATGATCGCCCGACTCTTCGCGCTGCTCGTCTCCGCGTGGGTCCTCCTCGCGAGCGCGCCGGCCCGGGCCGATGGAGAACCGGAGGCGTTCGCCCGCGTGGTGGTCGACGCCGCGGAGATCCGGTCGGGGCCGGGCGTCTCGTACCGCGTCATCTACACCGCGCACCGAGGAGAGACGCTCGCGCTCGACGGGCGGACGGGCGGAGGATTCTGGCTTCGCGTCATCTTGCCCGACGGACGCGCGGCGTACGCGCTCGGGGACGAGGTACAGCCGTTCGCCGTGAAGGCCGGCGAGGCGGACGCGCCGTCGCGGCCCGGGCTCTTCGCGCCGCCCCCGCTCGAGGGCGCGCGGGGCGGCCTCGCCATCGTGGCAGGCATGCTCAGGATCCCGATCACCGATCGCGGCGTGCAAGGATTCGGGTACATCGAGGCGCGCCCGTCGCTCGTGCTCCACAAGACGATCACGCTGGACGGCTTCATCGGCGACGCCCTCACGGCCGACGGCGCGCAGATCCTCTACGGGGGTGGCGTGACCGTGCACCTCGCGCCGAGCTGGCCGCTCTCGCCCTTCGTCGGCATCGGCGGCGGCGGCCTCAGCGTCTTCCCGAACTCCGACTCGTTCGTCTTGAAGCGGCAGGACCTCTACGCGGGACGCGCGGGCGGCGGGTTCTTGCTGGCGCTGCGCGGGCGCATCCTCGTCCGCGTCGAGGTGACGAACCTCACGCTCTTCACGGCCGACTCGTTCAAGAACGCGCAGACCTACTCCGGTGGGATGGGAGTTTACTTCTAAGATGATCCCCGTCCGTATGATTTGTATCGTAATTGCGGCGAGCACATTTGGGTGCGTGACGGTAAAGCCGCAGGAGCGCGCCGTGCTCGCCGATCCGGTGATGCAGTTCGAAGGGGACCCGCACGCGGCCGCGCAGCTGCGGCACGCGCTGGAGAATCGCGAAGGGGCCTACGGCGGATCGAGCGCCGTGGGCGGAGGGTGCGGGTGCAACTGAGTCGCCTCGTCGCGCTCGTCGGGGCAGGGATCGCGGCGCTCGTCGCGACGGCGGCCCCCGCACGCGCGGAGGTCGTCACGTTCGACACGACGCACACGCTCTTCCACGAGTCGCCGACGCGCACCAAGATGACCGTGTACACGCCGGGCGCCGATCTCGAGGTCGCGCCGACCGACTGGCTCAAGATCCGCGCGGGATGGGAGGCCGACGTCGTCAGCGGCGCCAGCATCGCGGTGAAGGCGGGCCCGGCGTACCAGAACACGCACCCGGGTGCAGACGTCGTCACCGCCGCGAGCGTCCACGATCTCCGCAACATGGCGCGCGGCGGCTTCACGTTGAAAAAGGAGAACGTGGAGCTCACCGGCGGGTACGCGTACTCGACGGAGAACGACTACAAATCCAACTCGTTCAACGTCGCCGCACGCACCGACACCTACGAGCACAACTCGCAGTTCGAGATCAGCTACGCGCGGAACTTCGATCGCGTGTGCGATCGCGTGCAGTCTGCAAACGATGCGCCGGCCCGCTGGCGCGCGCTCGAGGACTCGAACGGCTGCTTCACGAAGAGCAATCCCCTCCGCACGACCCGCGACATCGGCGTCGACGGGTTCCAGGGCACGTGGTCGCAGGCGTGGACGCCGATCTTCGTCACCCAGCTCGTCTACACCGCGCAGGTGAACAGCGGGTTCCAGAGCAGCCCGTACCGCAGCGTCATCCTCGGCGAAGGGCTGAAGGCGCAGGAGCACGAGCCGGAGAACCGAGCGCGCGAGGCACTGGCCGTGCGCGGGAACCTGTTCTTGAAGCCGATCAAGGCGGCGGCGCGCCTCGGCGTGCGCGGGTATTACGACACCTGGGACGTCCGAAGCCTCACGGTGGAGGCGGAGTTCGAAAAATACCTCGGCGAGTCGCTCCGCGTGATGGCGCGCGGTCGCTACTACAAGCAGTCGGGCGCGCTCTTCTGGAGCGACGACTACACGGGCGGCGATCGCCCGCTCGGGCCGAAGGGGCAGTACTGGACCGGCGACCGCGAGCTGTCGCCGTTCTCGAGTTGGCTGGTCGGCGCGCGCGTGATGTACACGGCGCAGGCCAAGAACGGGCGGATCCTCGGCATCATGGAGAGCTTCCGCGCCGGGCTGTCCGGCGACATGCTCGTCCTCTCGTACGACGAGTTCACGCTCGGCGGTCAGCCGATCGGCAACGCGCGCGCGTACATCCTCGGCATCACGGTGTCGGCGCTGTTTTGACGGCGGGCTCGGCGGTCGGTGCGGCGTCGATGACGGCGCGCGTGACGCGGGAGCCCGCGTAGGGACCGGAGGTGCTCGTCACGACCTCGAGGCGCGCGCCCGCGGCGAGGAGCTCGGTGATGACGTCGCGATCCGCGGCGACCGCGGCAGAGAGGGCGAGCCCTCCCGGCGCGGCGTCGGCGACGAGGTGCGCGCCGCGGTGCAGTGTTCGACCGAAATATTCGGGCCTCGCGCCGCGGGTGAGCGCGATGCACGGCCCTTCGTGCAGCGCCGCGCGGGCGCCAAGATCGAGGCCTGCCTCCACCGCGCCTTTCAAGATCGCCACCGCGGCCGCCGCGGCGTGCCCGGCCGTGCTGAACGCGACCAGGTACGACCCCGCTGCCGACGGCGCGACGGCGCCACGATGAGCTCGCGCCTCCGCGAGGACCAGCACATCGAGGCGCTGCATCGCGCTCCACGCCGCCGCGTCTCCTTTGTCGCGGAGCACCCGCCCGCCTCCGTCCGCCTCGAGGAACAGGAACGCAAGGCGCCGAATGGCGACGTGCTCTCCCTCGGCGAGCACCTCGTTCGAGAAAAAATCCCGGAAGAACGGCGTCGTCATCGCGACGGCGGCGCTGACCCCGTCGCCGCGCGCGCCGGGGATCTCGATGCGAACGAGCTCCTCGTGGGCAGTGTCGTTGGTGAGCGTGAAGGCGACGTCGCCGGTACGGACGACGGCAGGCCTCGCCGCGATGGCCGCGTCTTCGATGTGCGCGGTGGCGTCGGCGAGAAATCCGCACGCGCTCGCGGTGAAGTCCCAGCCGTGGCCGCGCGCGCGAGAGAGACGGAACGTGCCCGCGGGCAGCCGCACGACGAGGCGGCGCGTCTCTCCCGGCGCCAGGCGCTGCTGCGCGAAGACGTGAGGACGCAAACCCGGCGCGCCCGCGCAGTAGCTCTCGAGCTCGACGTGTCGCACCTCGGGGTGCGGGCGAAAAATCAGCTCCACCGACTCCGCGAGGTCGCGCTCGTAGCGCGTCGCACACGGGCCGCACGTCGCCTCGCGCGCGATCGTCCCGAGGCCGAGCGCGGACTCGTGGGGGCCGAGGCAGCGCGGGCAGATGACGTCCCACGCGAGATCGAGCAATCCGGCGTTGGCGGCGTGGAGGAAGAGATCGAGCACGTCCTCGCGTGGCGCGCTCCAGAGGTCTGCGAGCTCGTACGGTCGAAGGCGCTCGAGGCGTTTGCCGGGCGCTTCGAGGAGGAGAGCCGCCAGGCGTTTCACGAGCGCGCCGCCGACGCCGCGTCGCTCCAGCGCGAGCACGCTGCGCTCGACGTGAGCCCGCTGCGCCTCGGTCGGTTGATGCGGCGGCTCGAACGGATCTTGCCCGCCTCCCGACGCCAGCGCGTCGTCGATCTGTCGGTACACCTTGTCGAGCCCCCGCGCGAGGCGGCGCTCCACCTCTACCTTCGACGCCACGTGCCCGATCACGCCGCGCGGCAAGAGCCACACCTCGTGGACGAGGTGGGTCCCGCCGGTCTTGCTCGGCTCGAGACGCACGCGGTTCCACAGCGCCGCGAACGGCCCGCGCTCGTAGCGCCGGAACACGCTGTGCTCGCGATCCTTCACCCACTCGAACGGATGCTCGCGCCAGCGCACGTTCATGCCGAGCGCGGAGAGCTCGCCGGTGCGGTGCGGGCTTCCGTCCTCTTCGATCGTGTCGGTGAAGCGGACGGGGCGAAGGCCCGCGGCCTTGTTGAGGCGCTCGGTGTTGGCCACGAACGGCCAGATCGCCGCGGGGCTCGCCCGCAGGTCCCACTTCCAGGTGAAGTGAACGGGAGCCTCGTCGCGAACGAGACCGTCCTCGCCGGCCATCGAGTGACGCTCGCCCTCTTCGCCTTCGCCTGGAGGCATCGGCGTGGCCGCGAGCTTGCGAAAGGACGGACGCGCGCTCAGGCTCTTGTGGAGCGGGCGGCCCTGGGCCAGATCGTCGAGCGTCGTGGCGAGCGTGCGCGCTTGCTGCCAGCGCTCCTGCGGCTTCTTCGCGAGGCAGCGCATCACGATCTCTTCGACGTCGGCGTGAACGCCCGGCGCGAGCTGGCTCGGCGGCGTGGGCGTGTGCTCCAGGATTTTCTTCGTGAGCTCCTCGCGCGTGAGCGCTTCGTAGGGGCGGCGGCCGGTGAGCATCTCGTAGAGGAGGATGCCGATCGCGTGAACGTCGACGAGCGCGTCCACCGCCTCGCCGGCGAGCTGCTCCGGCGCCATGTACGCGGGCGTCCCGATGATCGCGCTCTCGAACAGATCCCGTCCCGCAGCCTTGCTGTAGGCGAGACCGAAGTCCAAGATCCGCGGCCGCCCGACCGCGTCGACGAGGACGTTGGCGGGCTTGAGATCGCGGTGCACGATCCCGCGCTCGTGCGCTGCGCCGAGCGCGCGCGCGATCTCCGAGCCGAGCGTCAGCACCCGCGCTTGCGGGAGTGGGCCGTCTTTGAGGACCGCGCGCAGATCGGTCCCCTCCACGAGATCCATCGTGTAGTAAGGCGCGCCGTCGATCGTCGCGCCGAGATCGTGCACGGCGACGACACCGGGATCGGCGACCTGCGCGGCGAGGCGCGCCTCCGACCACATGCGCGCGACCTGGGTCGCGGACCACTCCCCGGCGTGGACCTTGAGCGCCACGCGCCGCTCGAGGCGATGCTCGATCGCCTCCCAGACGATCCCCATCCCTCCGCGCCCAAGGACGCGAAGGAGATCGTAGCCGGCGACCACCGGCGGGCGCGGGGCGGCCGTCAGCGACGGCCCGAGTGGCGCCGTGTGACCCCGCGGCGCCCCCTCCTTTACTGTGTCCTCGTCCATCCCACCCACAGCCTACGCGCGACCCGGCCCACCGGCCTGCCGGAACCATTCCGCGCAGCAGATCTAGGGGGAAATCAGCCGCGAACCGTCAGCTTTCGTCGCCGCCTTCGCCGCGGAGGCCGTGCTTTTTGGCCATGTCGTGGAGGTGCTTGCGGTCCATCTTGGCCTCGCGGGCGGCGGCGCTGACGTTGCCGGTGTGTCGCCCGAGGAGCCACTTGACGTAGCGCTTCTCGAACTCGCCGTCGTACTTGGCGCGCGTATCGCGGTAGCTCTTGCCCGGCTCGAAGACGAACGCCGTGTCGATCGGCGCCGCCGAGCCGGGCAGGGCGATGACGGACAGCTCGCGGCTGCCGACGGCCTGCGCCATGTACACCGCGCGCTCGAGGACGTTGCGGAGCTCGCGGACGTTGCCGGGCCAGTCGTGGGCGGCGAGGGCTTGGAGGGTCTCGGGAGCGACGTTCATCTCGGTGGCTCCCGAGGCCTTCAGGATGTGCGTCACAAGGAGCGGGATGTCCTCGCGGCGGCTGCGCACCGGCGGCACCGTCACCGGAACGACTGCGAGGCGGAAATAGAGGTCTTCGCGGAATTTGCCGGCCTGGACCTCGCGAAGGAGATCGCGCTTCGTCGCCGCGATGACGCGCACGTTGGTGTGCATCGTCTTGTTGCCGCCGACGCGACGGAATTCGCGCGTCTCGAGGACGCGGAGGAGCTTGGGCTGGACGTCGAGGGGGAGCTCTCCGATTTCGTCGAGGAACACCGTGCCGCCGTCGGCGAGCTCGAAAGCCCCTTGGCGCGAGCTCACCGCGCCGGTGAACGCGCCGCGCTCGTGGCCGAAGAGCTCGCTCTCGATGAGCGAGTAGCTGACGGCGCCGCAGTCGACGACCATGAACGGTTTGGGGGCGCGCTGCGACGCTTGCCAAATCGATCGCGCGAGCACGTCCTTGCCGGTGCCGGTCTCTCCCTCGAGGAGAACCGTCGCGTCGGTTGGCGCGATGCGCTCGAGGACGCCGAAGATCGTGCGCATCGAGAGGCTCTGGCCGATCGCCGTGCCGAACTGCGGCTTGTCGCTCGGCAGGACCTCGATCTTCTGCGTCGACGGGCGCAGCGAAATCTCGACCTCGCCCACCTTCACGACGCTGCCGGGCTGCACCATCGCCTCGCGCACGCGCGTCCCGTCGACGCGGGTGCCGTTGGTCGAGTCGAGATCCCGGATGTGGATCCCCTCGGGCGAGCGAATCAGCTCGCAGTGGTGGCGCGAGACGGTGTCGTCGGTGAGGACCAGATCGTTGTCCTGCGCCTTGCCGATGCGCATGCGGCCGCCCATCGGCTTGGTCAGCCCCTTGTGCGTTCCCGAGAGCACCGCCGCGACGATCGTGAGGTTCCCACCGGCGCGCGCACCGGCGGCACGCGTCGCGATGTCGACGTCGCTGCGGACGCTGACCGGTTCGGGTTTGTCCGAATCGCTCATGGCAAAGACTCTTTGACGTCCAGGCTCACGGGGCTGCCGTCGAGCTTAACCTTACGTCGCACCTCTGCGCGATCGTTTCCTTCGCTGAGCTCGATCTCGACCATGTAGTTCCCGCCCGCGAGGCGCGGCTCATGCGTCACGATGCGGGGCGCCTGGCCCAGCGCATAGCGGAACGTCGCTTCGCGGGCGGCCTCCGTCTCCCCCTCCGCGGTATAGCGAAGCGCGATGGCGGTGATGCGCGGCGCGCGATCGCCGAGCACCACGTGGACGACCTGATCGGCCGGGGCCTTCCGTCCGAAGATCAGCCAGATGAGCGCGAGCGCGGCGACCAGCAGGATCGGGGCGAGCTTGCGCCTGCCGAGCTTCAATCATCGCCCCCGCGACGCGCGAATGCGTGCGACGAGCCCCTGCACGATCGTATCGGGGAGCTCGAACTTCGGCATCTTGTCCTTGCCGGCCTTGATGGTGGCGGCGATCTCGGCGTCCTGCACCTTGTCCTGCCACGCCTCGTTCGTGAGGTCGGGCGCCTTCACCATCGGTCCCTCGGGACCGTCGCCGTGGCCGGTCGCGCCGTGGCATCGCGCGCACTGCATCTTCCAGGTCGCGTCCGCGAGGGCCGCGCCGCCTCCCGCATTTCCGCCTCCGCTCCCCGGCGCACGCGGCGCGCCCCTCTGAGAGGTCGCCTGCGCGCCGGCCTGGAGCTTCTCTTTCTCGTCGTTGCGATCGTGATCGGTGGGCGTCCACTCGCGGAGGCCATCGGCCGACGGAGGACGATCGCATCCCGTGCCCACGCCTGCCGAGAAGGCGAGGGTCGCGAACGTGGCGAAGGCCATCCAGGATCGACGCATCGAAGGGGCACCCTACCAGGGGTCTCTAGCGGAGATCCACTCGCACGTCGGAAGGGCGACGCGCCTCAATATTTGTCGAAATGCACGCTGAAGGGCACGGTGAAACCTTGGGACGGCTCTCCGTCGTGTCCCCGCGCCGGCACGTAGGTGTGCTGCATCGCGCAGAGCCGCGCTTCTCGGCCGAAGCCGTACCCCGGATCGTCGAGGATGGACACCGCGATCGCGGTCCCATCGGGCCGAACCTCCGCCTGCGCGCGCACGACGACGTGGCGCATCTCCGGATCTGCCTCTTTGGGGAAGGGGCACTTCCAGCTCACGTTGCCGCCGAGGCGCGCGGGGCTGGAGCGATCCGGACCGTGAGGCCGAGGAGGGAGGGGGACTACGGCGGTCGGGGTCGTGGTCGGGGTCGGGGTCGTGGTCGGGGTCGGAGTCGGAGTCGGCGTCGGGGTCGGAGTCGGAGTCGGAGTCGGAGTCGGAGTCGGAGTCGGAGTCGGAGTCGGCGTCGGCGTCGGCGTCGCGGCGGGTCGAGGGACCTCGATCGTCGTCTCCTCGAGATCATACGGAACGATCACGACCGGCGCCGGCGGCGGCGTGAGGTCGATCTCGATCGGGCGCACGACGATCGGGAACATCCGCGGCCGAGGCTCGGGAGGCATGAGCTTGCCGTACGCGACCGCGGTCGCGTGAAGGAGGCCCGCGAGGAGGAGACCGATCAGCAGCGCGCGCGGGGCATGCCGCTCCAGGTCGAGCGCCGGCGTCAGGGCCTCTTCTCCGTGCAAATCCCGCCTCATTCTCGCGACATCGCCGCCATGTAGGAGCATACCCCCTTGCCATCGGTCCTTCCAGGAGCTACGGGATCGTATAGGCGCAGACCGATCACGCGCGTGGAGGCACACCGCCCCGCGACGCTTCCCCGGCCGCGACCAGGATCGGTATGTACGCGAACTCTGGAACGCCTGCCGGGCGACGCTCCAAGATCACCGTCCCGCAACTCCGCGCGCGCAAGCTCAACGGCGCGTCAGGAGGTGGCGGTATCGGTGGCGGCCCCGCCATCGCGATGGTCACCGCGTATGACTTCACGATGGCGCGCCTGGTCGACGAGGCGGGCGTCGACATGATCCTCGTCGGCGATTCGCTCGGCATGGTCGTGCAGGGCCTCGCGAACACGATCCCCGTCACGCTGGACGAGATTTGCTACCACGGCCGGGCGGTCGCGCGCGGCGTCGTCGGGGCGCACGTCGTCGGGGACATGCCGTTCATGAGCTACCAGGTCTCCGCGCTGCAAGCCGTCGAGAGCGCCGGCAAGCTGATGAAAGACGGCGCGTTCGAGAGCGTGAAGCTCGAAGGCGGCGCCGAGGTCGCGGAGCACGTGCACCGCATCGTGCGCGCGGGCATCCCGGTCGTAGGTCACGTCGGCCTCACGCCGCAGAGCGTCCACGCGCTCGGCGGCTTCAAGGTGCAGGGCCGCGGCGACGAAGAGGCCGAGCGCATCGTCCACGACGCGCGCATCCTCGAGCAGGCCGGCGCGTTCTGCATCGTCCTCTAGGCCATGCCGCCGGACGTCGCGGCCCGCGTCACCCAAGAAGTGACCATTCCCACGATCGGCATCGGCGCCGGCCCCGCGTGCGACGGCCAGGTGCTCGTCTGCACCGATCTCCTCGGCCTCTCGCGCGGCCACACGCCCAAGTTCGCGAAGCGCTACGCCGAGCTCGGCGACGCCGCCGTCGCCGCGATGAAGACCTACGTCGAGGAGGTCCGCTCCGGCGCCTTCCCCGCGAAGGAGCACACCTACAAAGCGAACACGCGCGCCCAGCCGCCGGTCGAGACCGCACACGATCTCGACGCGCCCCTCCCGCTCGACCACTGGCACTGACCGACGTCGAGTCGGACGAGCTTCAGTTCGTCTGAATCAGGATCGGTTGGAAATGTTTTTTGTCTCCTAACGTGGAGACGACGGTGACGAGCGTGCCGCGCTTGGGACCCAGTGATTTCGCGTGCACGGTGAGCCATGCCTTCTCGCCGTTTTGGCCGGTGGTCTTGTCGAGCGATACGTCGAGGTGCTTCGTCTTCGTTGCGCTCATGCCGTCGCCCTCGACGGCGGCGATCGTCCACGGCTCGCTCGCGAAGTCGCTGAAGAAGCCGAGGGCGATGTCTTTGCTCTTGCCGACCGGCACGTGCACGCCGAACGCCTGCTTCGTCTTTCGATCGGGCTGGAGTGCGTCCACCGTCGCGAGGTCCTGCGGCGCGACGTTGAAGTACGCGCCTCCCGAGACGGGCACGCATGGATCGTGACCGGCGGCGGCGCTGGCGTTCGACCACATGCGCTGCACCATGAACGAGAAGCCGGCCTCGGTCTGGCGGTACGACGCGTCGTCGAAGAACTCGCACGCGTCGCCGTCCTCGCTCTGGTGCTGCTGGAAGAGCTCGTAGCCGGCGTGCAGATCGTCGAAGCCGTCCCACGCTTCGGCGGTGTTCGTGTGCGGGTTGGTCGCGGCCTCGCCGAGCTCGTGCGCCGCGACGGCGGTCGCGTAGTCGATGACCGACTGTCCCTCGTCTTTGCAGTTCTCGTTCACGATGGCGTAGACGACCATCTTCGAGCCCGCTTGCACCTCGGTGTGGTAGCCCTCGGCGTCGTCGCACGCGTCCTTGCCGGTGTCCTTCGACGTGACCTTCACGCCGGCGGGGACGTAGAGCACGTAGAGCTTCTGATCGTCCCACGACGGCCAGCCGCTGGTCGCCGCCTCCTTCACGTTCGTCGCGATGAGCTGCTCGAGGGCGTCGTCGGTCATCGCCGCGGGCGGGTCGGTCGCGATGCGGACGTGGTTGGACGCGCCGCTCGACGCCGCGCCCACGCCGTACTCGCTCGTCGCCTCGCGCCAATACGACGTCGTCCCGATCGCGTCGCCGAAGTCTTCGTACGTCGCGCCGTTCGCGTCGCTCGCCCACGTGATGGTGACGATGCTCGGGCTCGTGAGGACGGCGCCGCCGTTGTTCTTGATCTGCGGCGTCTCCACCGTGAACGCGGGGAAGGTGTCGCTCGACGCCCCGTGATCGCCTTTGTGCTTTTGCGTCGCATCCTGGTCTGCCGATCCAGTTTCGCTGGACGCCGCGCCACCGCACGCGGCGACGAGCACGAGAGACAAACACGCGAAAAGCTGGGGCTTCATGGGACGAGCTCCGTGGGCGATCATTTCCGACGGTGTAGGCAGATGGAAGTTCTGTGCCTACCGTACGAAAAGAAAAGGGTGGGCCACATGGACGGACTGCACGAAGGCCGCGCCGACGACGTGCACGCTCTACCGCGAAGCCTTCGTGGGGCGTCGACGGCGCGATCCTTCGCGATCCGGAGTTGTCGCCGAAGTAGCGGCCGAACTAGCTCGTCGTCAGTCGTGGATGCCGCCGGGGACCTTGGCGGTGCCGGCGGCGACGCGATCGTTCCACGTCTCGTGCTTGCCGCCCGGGAGCTCCACCATCGAGATGCAGCCGGGGACCGGGCACACGAGCTGGCAAAGGTTGCATCCTACACATTCCGGCTCGTCGATCCACGGCACGCGATCCCCCGCGATTTTGCCGAGGGGGAGGGGGCTCGGCGAGATGGCCTTGCCCTTCGTGTGCGCGTGCGGCGGGCGATCGCGCTCGCCGGGGCCCGTGAAGATGCACTGGTGCGCCCCGTCGTTGCACGCCGTCACGCAGAGCTGGCAGCCGATGCACGTCTTGGGATCGATCTTCGCGACGAGCTTGTAGCCGAGATCGAGCTCGCCCCATTCCTTGTACGAGGGCACGGCGCGGCCTCGCAGCGCGGCGATGCTCGCGATGCCCTGGCGGTCCATGAACTCCGACAGGCCCTCGATCATGTCCGCCACGATGCGGTAGCCGTAGTGCATGACCGCGGTGCAGACCTGCACGTTCGACGCGCCGAGGGCGATGAACTCCGCCGCGTCGCGCCAGTTGGCGACGCCGCCGATGCCGCTGATCGGCACCTTGCCGGCGATCTCGTCGCGCGCGAGGGCGGCGACCATGTGGAGGGCGATGGGCTTCACCGCGGGGCCGCAGTAGCCGCCGTTGCTCGAGCCGTTGCCCACGCGCGGTACTGGGACCATGCGCTCGAGATCGACGCCGACGATGCTCTTGATCGTGTTGATGAGGCTGATCGCGTCGCCGCCGCCATGCACCGCCGCTTGGCCGGCCTCCACGATGTCGCCCGTGTTGGGCGTGAGCTTCACGAAGACTGGTGTCTTGGCGAACGACTTCGCCCAGCTCGTGATCTCGGTGAGGAGCTTGGGCTCTTGGCCGACGGACGATCCCATTCCGCGCTCGCACATGCCGTGCGGGCAGCCGAAGTTGAGCTCGAGGCCGTCGACGCCGGCGTCCTCGCACTTCTGGATGAGGACGCGCCAGTCCTCTTTGGTCTCGGTCATGAGCGACGCGATGACGACGTGTTTCGGGTAGCGCTTCTTGACCTCGCGGATCTCCGCCAGGTTCACGTTGAGCGGGCGATCGGTGATGAGCTCGATGTTATTGAGGCCCATCATCTTCTGGCCGGCGTAGTCGACGGCGCCGAAGCGGCTCGTGACGTTGACGATCGGATCGCCGAGCGTCTTCCACACCGCGCCGCCCCAGCCGGCGTCGAACGCGCGCATGATCTGCTCGCCGGTGTTGGTCGGCGGGGCCGAGGCGAGCCAGAAGGGGTTGATGCTCTTGATGCCGCAGAAATCGGTGGATAGATCCGCCATTGGCTACTCGCTGGCCTTGGTTGCCCAGATGGCGGTGAGGGTGCGCGCGGCGTTGCGGCCGTCGGCGACCGCGTTGACGACCTCTTTGCCGCCGTTGATGCAGTCGCCGCCGCTCCACACCTTGGGGTTGCCGGTCGCGCCGGTCTTGGGGTCCGCCTTGATGCAGCCGCGCGCGTCGACCTCGACACCCGGGAACTGCGCGGCCAGATCGCGGAGCTTGGCCTGGCCGATCGCGACGACCACCGCGTCGCAGGGGATGTCGTGCTCGGTGCCGGGGACGGCTTTCCCGTCGCGCGCGGTGACGACGCGGAGCGCAGTGAGCTTGCCCTGCGCGTCGCGGACGAACGAGTGGGGGAGGGTGTTGCCGGTGAGCGTGACGCCTTCTTTGCGCGCGCCGTCCATCTCGTGGAGGTAGCCGCTCATCTCTTCGGCGCCACGGCGGTAGACCATCGTGACGTGCTCGGCGCCGAGCAGCGCGCTCTCGCGGGCGACGTCGATCGCCGTGTTCCCGCCGCCGACGACGATCACGCGGCCGAGGTGCAGCTTCGCGTCGCTCTTCTTGAGCGTCTTCATCCGCTCGATCCACTGCACTGCGCCGTGCACGCAGGGTCCGTCCTCACCCGGGATGCCGAGCGGCGTGTCCTTGCCGAGCCCTACGCCGATGAACACCGCGTCGTACGTCGCCAGCAAATCCTTGGCCGAGATGTCGCGGCCGATCTCTTTGCCGGTCTCGATCGCGACGCCGAGATCGAGCACCCACTCGATTTCGTGGAGCGCATCTTCTGCGTGGAGCTTGTAGGGCGCGATGCCGTTCGTGTTGAGGCCGCCGGGGACCGCGAGGCGCTCGAAGATTGTCGCCTCGTGCCCTTCGAGAGTGAGGTACGCCGCGCATGAGAGCGAGGCCGGCCCGGCGCCAATGAGCGCGACCTTGCGGCGGCGCCCCTTCGTCGGCGCCTTTTTGGCCGTGAACATCGCCGGCTCGCCCTGCGCGGTCGCGTGCTGCGTCGCGTAGCGCTGGAGGCGGCCGATCTTGATCGGCGCCTTCTGCCAGCCGTTGTAGACGCACGCGCCTTCGCACAAAACCTCGGTCGGGCATACGCGCGCGCATGAGTAGCCGAGGAGGTTCTGCTCGAAGATAGTGCGCGCGGAGCCGCGGACGTTGCCCGACGCGATCTTCTTGATGAAGGTCGGCACGTCGATCTCGGTGGGACACGCCTTGATGCACGGCGCGTCCACGCAGTAGAGGCACCGCTCTGCCTCGGCCCGCGCTTCGGCCAGGCCGAGGAGCGGCTTCTTGTCGGGCAGTGCTTTTTCTACGCGGTCGTCCGGGAGCTGGAAGCGTGACGTCATGGGCGATCTTCAGGCAAGCGTGGAATTCGAGGGGTTGCCGCTCACAGCTTGGTCATGCCCTCGTACGTCTCGGGGCGGCGATCGCGGTAGAACTGCCACGTCTTCCGGACCTCTTCGATCTGGTCGAGATCGCACGTCGCGACGACGAGCTCGCTCTTGTCCTCGCTCGCGGTCGCCAGGAACTCGCCGCGCGGGTTCACGACGTAGCTCGTTCCGTAGAACTTGCCGATGTTCCACGGCGCCTCGGTGCCGACGCGGTTCGACGCGGCGACGAAGTACCCGTTGGCGACGGCGTGCGCCGGCTGCTCGATCTTCCACAAGTACTGCGAGAGGCCCGCGACGGTGGCCGACGGGTTGAACACGATCTCCGCGCCGTTGAGGCCGAGGAGCCGCGCGCCCTCCGGGAAGTGGCGGTCGTAGCAAATGTAGACGCCGACCTTGGCGTAGCGCGTCTGGAACACCGGGTAGCCCATATTGCCGGGCTTGAAGAAGAACTTCTCCCAGAACTGGTTGGTGTGCGGGATGTGGTTCTTGCGGTACTTGCCGAGGTACTTCCCGTCGTGATCGAGGACGGCGGCGGTGTTGTAGAGGATGCCCGCCTGCTCCTTCTCGTAGACGGGGACGATCATCGCCATGTTGTATTTCTTGGCGTACGTCTGCATCAGCTCGGTCGTCGGACCGGGCACCGACTCGGCGGCGTCGTACCACTTGGTGTCTTGCGACGGGCAGAAGTACGGGCCGTTGAAGATCTCCTGGAGGCCCAGGATCTGAACGCCCTTCTTGCCCGCCTCTTCGATGAACGGGATGTGGACGTCGAGGCCGGCCTTCTTGACCTTGTCGACGCTCCAGCTCGGATCGAACGGGGTCGCTGCCTGAATCAACCCGACGGTGACGTTGCGCGGCATGGCTACCACCACCTCTGAATCGAGGTCTTGTTCTGGGTGTAGAAGGAGACGCTGTCTTTGCCGTGGGCCTTCAGGTCTCCGAAGAAGGAGCCCTTGTTGCCGCCGAACGTGAAGTACGCCATCGGCGCGGCGACGCCGATGTTGATGCCGGTCATCGAAGGGTGGATCTCGCGGGTGAACTTGCGCGCCGCCGCGCCGCTCGACGTGTAGATCGACGCGGCGTTCGCGAGCGGGTGCGCGTTGGTGAGGGCGATCGCCTGGTCGAGGTCCTTCGCTTCCATGATCGAGAGGACCGGTCCGAAAATCTCTTCCTTGCCGATGACCATGTCGGGCGTGACCTTGTCGAACAGCGTCGGGCCGACCCAGTGCCCCTTGGGGAAGCCGTCGACCTTGCAGGCGCGGCCATCGACGACGAGCTGGGCCTCTTTGATGCCCTTCTCGATGTAGCCAAGCACCTTCTCGCGGTGCTTGGCGCTGATCACCGGGCCCATCGTGACGCCGGGCTGGTGGCCTTCGCCGACCTTGATCCGCTTCATCGCCTCCGCGAGCTTCTCGCGGAGCTTGGCGTGCGCGGGGCCGACGCCGAGGACGATGCTCGTCGCGAGGCAACGCTGCCCCGCACACCCGAACGCGCTATCGATGATGTTGGCGACGCTCTTGTCCCAGTCGCAGTCGTCGGTGACGATCGTGAAGTTCTTCGCGCCGCCGAGGGCCTGGCAGCGCTTCTTGGTCGCGCCGCAGCGGTCGTAGACGTGCTCGGCGACCGCGCTCGAACCGACGAACGAGACGCCCGCGATATCCTTGTGCTCGAGGATGGCGTTCACGACGTCCTTGCCGCCGTTCACCATGTTCACGACGCCCTTGGGGAGCTTCAGCTTGTCGAGGAGCTCGAAGAGGCGGAGCTGCGAGAAGGGGACCTGCTCGCTCGGCTTCACGACGAACGTGTTGCCGGTCGCGATCGCGTACGGGAGAAACCAGAACGGGACCATCGACGGGAAGTTGTACGGAGCGATCGCGGCGAAGACGCCCATCGGCTGGCGGAAGCTGACCGAGTCGATGCCGTTCGCAATCTGCTCGAGGCACTCGCCCATCATCATGCCGGGCATGCCTGCGGCGGTCTCGACGTTGTCGATGCCGCGGCGGACGTCGCCCTTGCTCTCGTCGATCGTCTTGCCGTGCTCTTGCGTGCAGATCGAGAGGAGCTCTTCGTAGTTCTGCTCCATCAAGTTGCGGAGATCGAAGAGGTAGCGCGCGCGCACGGACACCGGGACATCGCGCCAGGTGTTGAATGCGCTCTTCGCAGCCGCGACGGCGGCGTCGACGTCCTTGCTCGTGCCCATCGGGACGCTGCCGAGCGCGTCGCCCGTGGCGGGGTTGGTGATCGAGGCGTACTCGCTGCTCGTCGAATTCGTCCACTCGCCGCCGATGTAATTGCGGACCTTCTCGACGTAATGCTTCTGCATGCTCCCGCTCCTTAACTGCCCACAACTCCCCGAGATTTTCCCGCTGGCCTCGAAGGGGGCTCCGCGCGGAAAGGGGACAGTTATGCACCCTGTGGAGAATGGGTCAAGGAGAAGTCAAAGGAGAAGAGGACGGAATCCCGATCAGCCGGCGTCGACGCAGCTCGCCGCGCAGACCCACGACTGCGAGGCGGTGTCGCAGGTCGCTGAGCCGCAGGTGCAGAAGGGAACGGGGCCCGTGCAGATGTCGCAGTCGGGGGTGGGCTTCGGGCAGGTCCACTTGCCGCCGGTGCAGCGCGCGCGCGGACCGAACGGGCAGTCCCATGGACAGGGATCGCCGAGCGAGCCCTCCGTGCACTTACCGGCGTCGCCGCCCGAGCTGCTCGAGGAGGAGGAGGAGGAGGAGGAAGACGAGGACGAGGACGAGGACGAGGAGGAGGACGAAGACGAGGACGAGGACGAAGAGGACGAAGAGCTACCGCCCGACGAGGAGCTGCTCGACGACGAGCCTCCCGAGCTGCCGCTGCTGCTGCCGCCGCTCGACGAGGACGAGCCCCCGAGGTCGGGCGCCACAGAGCCTCCGCATGCCACGAGCAGCGATACAACGAGCGACGCGAGGAGGCTCCTACGAAGCGGGATGGATGGGTTCACGAGGGTGTCACTCAGCACGGGACGTACCAGGCGAAACCCCGACAATTTCCGCGAAAAAGAGCTCGGTACGGTGTGCCGACGCGGCACAACACGCGGCCGCCATGTCGTGGCGCATGCGCTTGAGCAAAGGTGCGTCCAGGTGGGCCAGCGCTTGGGGAAACGAGGGCCCCCAATCTCCCTTTACCCCTCTTATATTGGTCGCTCCCCGTGAGTACCCCTGCGGAGCTCGTCGTCCGGCTGTCCCACGTCGGCATTCTCGGCCGCGTCGTGCGCGCCGCGCTTCGTCACGGCGTGACACGGTTGCCGGCCGACCTGTTGGCAGAGATGCCCGATGAGGCGGTCTTTCACTTCGAGGTGACGGGGTTCGACCGAAAGGTCTCCGTCATGGGCGAGCGGGCGGGAGATCCGGCGGACGGCCTCATCCCGTTCCGATTTCGGCCTCGCACGCGCGTGCAGGCGGCGGAGCTCTACCTCATCTCCGAGCAGCTCGACGTGCCGGCAGAGTCCGACTCGGTCCCGCCGCCCGAGGAGGCCGACGCAGCCGCGCGGCCGGAGTCGATCCCGGTCGCCTTCTCGCTGCCGCCGTCGGAGGACACGGTCGTCGACCGCTGCTTCATCGAGGGGGTCAAGGAGTCGGTGCCTCCCTCGCCCGGCCCCGCGGCCGGTGTGCCGCCCGCCACTCCGTCCGGCCTGCGTCCGGCGGCTCTCTCCGTCGTCGTGGTCGCGGCCCCGCCCCCGAAGGATCCGCTCTTGTCGCGCGTGGTCGCTGGGAAATACAAGCTCGAGGCGCTCCTCGGCGCCGGCGGCGCGGGCGCGGTGTACCGCGCGATGCATACGGACTTGGGTCGCGCGGTGGCCGTGAAGGTCCTGCACGCGCAAAACCAACACGAGGTGCAGTTCGTCAAGCGCTTCAAGGCCGAGGCGCGCGCGGCGAGCCGGCTCGATCACCGCAACGTCACGCGCGTCCTCGATTTCGGTCAGGAGCCGGACGGCCTCCTCTACTTGGTGATGGAGTACGTGGCCGGGCGCTCGCTCGAGGCGATCCTCCAGACCGAAGGGCGCCTGCCGCTCTTGCGCGTCGTGGAGATCGGGATCCAAGTGGCGAGCGCGCTGGCGGTCGCGCATCAGGAGGGGATCATCCATCGCGACATCAAGCCGGAGAACCTTCTGCTGGTGCCGGCGGTCGACGACGATTTCGCAGCGACCGATCTGGTCAAGGTCTGCGACTTCGGGATGGCCAAGCTGAAGAACGGGTCGGGTGGCGCCACGGAAGAGGAGCTGACCATCGGGGGCATGATCTGCGGCTCGCCGGCGTACATGTCGCCCGAGCAGATCCGCGGCGCCGTGCTCGACGCGCGGACGGACATCTACGCGCTCGGGATGACGATGTACGAGGCGGCGACCGGCGCGCACCCGTTCACCGCAGCGACGCTGGCCGAGCTCTTCATGAAGCACGAGACCGAGCCGCCTCGCCGGCCCTCGGAGTTCGTGCCGGGGATCGATCCGCTGTTCGAGGACATCCTGATGCGCGCGCTCGCGAAGCGTCCGCAGGATCGGCACGAGACCGCGCGCACGCTCCGCATCGAGCTGCGGGAGGTCGCCGACGAGCTCCGCGAGCAGGCGCCCCCGTCGTCGCTCGTCAGCTAGGGCGCGGGCTCGTGGCTCAGAAGCCCTTCACCGCGCGCTCGACGGAGAGGACGATCGCGTCGGGCGTGAACGGCTTCTCGAGGCAGCGCGCCGCTACCGACGCCACGAAGGCGAGCGCGCGCGGCGTATAGGCGCCGCCCGTGATGAAGAGCATGTGCGGCTCCAGCGTGGGGCGCGCGCTGAGGACGAAGGCGTGCACGTCGACGCCGCTCGTCTCCGGCATCATGAGATCGCAGACGACGGCGTCGAAGGGGAGCCCGTCGCGAAGGATGCCGATCGCCTGCCGACCGCCCGTCGCGATCGTGACCTCGCAGCCGCGGAGGCACTCGCCGATGAGCCGCGCGATCAAGGGCTCGTCGTCGATGACGAGCACACGGTGTCGTGCGGTCGGCACCACAACGACATCGTCCTGCGCCGCGACCGCGGCCTCGTCGGTGGCGGCGAGGAGGAGCACCGTCACCTCGGTTCCTCCGCCCGGCGGGCTCGCGATACGAAGCTCGCCCCCCTGCGCCGCGACGAGCGCTTTGCAGATCGAGAGCCCGAGGCCGGTCCCGCCCGACTCCGCGCGCGTCGTGAAGAAGGGCTCCGTTACGAGGGGCAGGTTCTCCGACGCGATGCCCACGCCGGTGTCGCGCACGACGATCGCGACCCTGCCGTCCGGCTCGCGCCGCGTCTCCACCGCGACGACGTTGTCGCCAAGGCCTCCCTCGGGGAGGGACTGCGCCGCGTTCACGAGGAGGTTCAGGACCACCTGCGCCAATCGCGCCTCGTTGCCGCGGACGAGCGGAACCTCGCCGTGCGTCGCGACGAGGCGCGCACGCGGCCTTATCTCGGCCATCGCCATGCGCGTGCACGACTCGACGACGCGGCGCACGTCGACCGGTCCGTAGGCCTCGGCCGAACGCGTGGAGAATACACGCAAGTCGCGGACGATCGTGCGGATGCGGTCGGCGCCGAGCATCGCCTCGTCGAGCATCTCGACCTCCTCACGCAAGCCGAGCGCGCGCAGGCGCCTGGCGACGCCGTCGATCCCGCCGAGCACGTAGGTCAGGGGGTTGTTGATCTCGTGGCCGACGCTGGCGGCGAGGCGTCCCAAAGACGTGAGGCGCTCGGTCGTCATGACGTGCATCTCGAGGCGCCGCTGCTCGGTCAGATCGCGGATCGTCGTGACCACAGCGGCGCTGGTGCCGGCACTCGAGTCGAGGATGGGGTGCGAGCTCACGAGCCCCCACAGCGTGTCGCCGCGGGGGCCCGTGAGGCAGTACACCTCGCCGGCGATCGGCCGCTTCTCGCGAAGCGCCCGGGCCCCAGGCAGATCGTCGAGAGGGACGCGACGGCCGTCGACGGTGCGCACGACCCACTCGGGCCTCCGCCACGCCCGCGCCTCGACCTCCTCGGGGGTCATGCCGAGGATGCGGCCCGCCGCCGCGTTCATGCTGGTGACCCGGCCATCGGCGGCCTGGATGATGATGCCCTCGTCGAGCGCGCCGATCGCGACGCGCCAGCGCTCCTCGGTCGCGCGAAGCTCGCGCATCGCGGCGCTGAGCTTCGCGCGGACCTGGATCGCGTTCGTGATGAAGCGCATGCGGCGCTCGAACTCGCCGGGCTCGACGGGGAGGCAGGTCTGCGCGCCGCTGCGCACGTACGTCGCGGCGACCTCGTCGCCGCTGGGGACGCCGAGAACGGCGACGAAGGGGGGCGCGTCGGCGTCGGACAGCGCGCGCAACGCGTCGAGCGTCGCGGCGGTCTCGCCGTCTTGGTCGTCGAGGAAAATCGCCGCGAAGTCGGTGTGCTCCTTGGTCACCGGCGGCGGCGCCACGTCGACCGCGAAGCCCTCGCGGCGGAGGACGTCGACGATCGCGGCGACGCGCTCCGCCGATCGGGCGACGACAAGGCTCCTCATGAGGCCATTCTACCCTCGAGCGGTTTGCCCGTTCCGGCCAAACGACTCCTCGTCTATCCTCGGCGGTCATGACGCGCACGCTCATCAAGGGTGGAACGGTTGTGACGGCAGTGGACACGTACGCGGCCGACGTCGCGATCGTCGACGGCAAGATCGCCGCGATCTTCGGCGTGGACGCAGCGCCGCCCGGCCCGTGGGACGTGACGATCGACGCGAAGGGGAAATACGTGCTCCCCGGCGGCATCGACGTTCACACGCACATGGACATGCCGTTCGGCGGCACCACCTCGAGCGACGACTTCCAGACCGGCACGCTGGCCGCCGCGCACGGCGGCACGACCTGCATCGTCGACTTCGCGATCCAGACCAAGGGCGATCCGCTCCGGAAGGGGCTCGACCTCTGGCACGGCAAGGCCGAGGGCAAGGCCGCCGTCGACTACGCCTTCCACATGATCATGACCGACGTGAACGACGCGACCATCGAGGAGATGGGGCAGGTCGTGTCGGAGGGCATCACGTCGTTCAAGATGTTCATGGCCTACCCGGGCGTCCTCTTCGTCGACGATGGACAGATCTTCCGCGGAATGCAGCGGGCCTCGGAGCTTGGCGCCCTCATTTGCATGCACGCGGAGAACGGGATCCCGATCGACATCCTGGTCCAGCAAGCCCTCGCGAAGGGGCACACCTCGCCGATCTACCACGCGCTCACCCGCCCGCAGATCGCCGAGGCCGAAGGGACCCACCGCGCGCTGTGCCTCGCGGAGATGGCCGGCGCGCCGGTGTACATCGTCCACCTGTCGGCCGAGCGCGCGCTCAAGCAGGTCGTCGAGGCGCGCGATCGCGGAATGCCGGCGTACGCGGAGACGTGCCCGCAGTACCTCTTTCTGTCGGAGGAAGACCTCGCGCGGCCCGGCTTCGAGGGCGCCAAGTTCGTGTGCACGCCCCCCCTGCGACCCAAGAGCATGCAGGAGGACCTGTGGCGCGGTCTCCGCACGCATGATTTGCAGGTCGTCTCGACCGACCACTGCCCCTTTTGCATGAAGGGCCAGAAGGAGCTCGGGAAGGACAGCTTCGCCAAGATCCCCAACGGCATGCCTGGCGTCGAGACGCGCATGTACATGCTGTGGGACGGCGGCGTCCGGGCCGGCCGCATCACGATGAACCGCTTCGTCGAGATCACGAGCACCGCGCCCGCGAAGATCTTCGGCCTCTACCCGAAGAAGGGGACGATCGCGGTCGGGGCCGACGCCGATCTGCTCGTGTGGGACCCCGAGAAGAAGCACATCCTCAGCGACAAGACGCTGCACATGCGCGTCGACTACACGCCCTACGAGGGGAAAGAAGTGGTCGGCTTCCCGACACACGTGCTGTCGCACGGCAAGGTCGTCGTCGAGAACGGCAAGTACACCGGCAAGACCGGCGACGGCCGCTTCGTGAAACGCGGCACGTTCGCGCTCTGACCCCGATTCCGAGCGCGACCGCTCGTTCGCTCTCAAGGGGCGTCCAAGAAGGCCGTTCGGACGTTGGTGACGGCCGCGGTCTTCGAGAGCTTCTTTTCCCAGTCGCGCGAGGCGCTCTGCGTTCTCGACGCGGAGGGGAGGGTCCACCACGTCAACGCGTCTCTCTTGATTGTCTTCGGCTGCGCCGAGGCCGAGATCGTGGGGAAGCCCTGCGTCGAGATGGTTCACCCCGAGGACCGCGAGCGCACGCAAGGGGCGCTTCAGCGCTTCGCGTCGCGCGGCACCCGCGGGACGTTCGACGCGCGCTGGCAGCAGCCCGACGGAAGCTACCGCTGGATGTCGTGGCAGGTCGACCCGCACGGCGACCTCCTCTATTGCCGCTTGCGCGCCGTCACCACCACCGACGAGCCGCTCGCGCAGACGTTCTTCGACGCGCTCCCGTCGCCGGTCGTGGTGTTCGGAGAGGACGGCAGCTGCGTCTTGTCCAACGAGGCGCACGCGCAGCTGCTTGGCCGCACGACCTCCGAGCTCGCGGGCAAGCGCTTCGACGAGCTTGGTTACCCCCCGGCGCTCCGCGAGGCATTCGGCGCGCAGGTGCAGCGAGTCTTGTCGACGGGCGAGCCCGTCTTGCTTCGCGAGCTCCGCTTCGTCACGCTGGACGGCCGCGCGATTTGGTTCCAGGTCCGTTCGCAATCCGTACGGATCGGCGGGCGGGTCGTCGTGCTGTCGGTCGCCGAGGACATCACGGAACGGCGCGCCGTGGAGCAAGCGCTCGAGCGGAGCGAGTCGAGCTTCCGGCGCCTCATCGAGCGCGCGCCCGACGCGATCTTCGTCCATCGTGTCGGCTCGATCGTCTACGCCAACCCCCTCGCCGGGCGCATCCTCGGCTACGAGGACGCCGTCGAGCTCGTCGACCTCCCGTTCCGTGAGCTCGTGGCCGTCGAGGATCGCGCGCGGCTCGATCGGTTGACCGGCACGTCGAGCGAGCTTCGCATGCTCCGCCGCGACGGGACCCTCCTCTTCGTGGAGGCGACGCAGCACTTCGTGGACTTCGACGGCGCGGAGGCCACGCTCTTGTTCGCGCGTGACGTGACCGAGCGGCGCCGGATCCAAGTGCAGCTGCAACACGCCGATCGCATGGTCAGCGTGGGCACGCTGGCGGCCGGCGTGGCGCACGAGGTCAACAACCCCCTCGCGTACGTGCTCGCGAACCTCGATTTCGTGCAGCGCGCGGTCGTCGAGCTGAGCGCGCTCCCCGAGGCGGGGCCGCTCATGGATCGCCTCGAGGAGCTGCTGCCCGCGATCCAGGACGCGGTCAGCGGCGGACGACGCGTACGGGACATCGTCGCCGATCTGCGGACGTTCTCGAGCCCGGCGGAGGACACGCGGCGACCCGTCGACGTGCGCACGGTCCTCGACACGGCGCTGCACATGGCAGAGAACGAGATCCGCCACCGCGCGCGCCTCGTGCGTGACTACGGCGAAGTCCCGCGGGTGCTCGGGAGCGACGCGCGGCTCGCGCAGGTGTTCTTGAACCTGCTCGTCAACGCCGTGCAGTCCCTCCCTGAAGGAGCTGAGCACACGCTGCGGGTGAGGACGCGCACCAGCCCCACCGGCGCTGCGGTCGTCGAGATCCAAGACTCGGGCGTCGGCATTCCGTCGAGCGATCTCGCGCGCGTTTTCGACCCATTCTACACGACCAAGCCGGTCGGCGTGGGCACCGGCCTAGGCCTATCCATCTGCCACGCGATCGTCGACGCCCTCGGAGGCTCCATCGAGCTCGAGAGCGAGGCCGGGCGGGGCACCGTCGCGCGCGTGACGCTGCCCGCCGCCGCCACTCCGACGGTCCGTGCACGCGCCGCCGTGCAGCTCCCGTCGTCGCCGACGCCGCTGCGCATCCTGGTGGTGGACGACGAGGCGCCCATCGGGCGCGTCCTCCAGAAGATCTTCGGCCGCGAGCACGAGCTCGTGCTGGCGACGTCGGGGGAGGACGCGCTCGCGCGGCTCGAAGGGGAGACCTTCGACGTCGTGTTCTGCGATCTGATGATGCCGGGAGTGAGCGGAGTCGAGGTCTATCGCCAGGCCATCGCCGCGCGACCCGACACCGCGGGCTCGTTCGTCTTCATGACCGCCGGCGCCTTCACCCCGGCCGCGCGCGCGTTCCTCGATTCGGTGCCGAACCGCCGGGTGGGCAAGCCGTTCGATTTTGCAGAGCTTCGTCGCGTGCTCGCGGACGTCTCTGCGGCGTCTAAATGACGGTTAGCATCCTCCTCGAACGTGAGACGGGGAGAAACGGTCGCTTCGGAGTGTAGAAGCACGGCGACGATGTCGGACGCGGCGAAGATTGGCCCATACACGGTGGTGCGCCGCCTGGGCATGGGGGGAACGAGCGAAGTCCTCCTCGCGACGTCGCGCGGGCCGTTCGGCTTCGAGCGCCAGGTCGTCGTGAAGCGCCTGCTCCCACGCCACCGCTCCGATCCGACGATGGCGCGGATGCTCGCGCAGGAGGCGATGGCTTACGCGCGCCTCGGCCACCCCGCGATCGTTCGTCTCTACGATTTTTTCGAGGACGGTGACGAGCTCGCCCTCGTGCTCGAGCACGTCGATGGCGTCACTCTCGCGCGGCTCCGCACGACGCTGCGGTCGCGCGGTCAGCGGCTCCCCGACGAGGCGTCGTTCTACGTTGCGCGCCGCGTCTTCTCCGCGCTCGCAGCGGCCCACGCGGCTCGGGATCCCGCGACAGGCGCTCCGGCGCCGGTGATCCATCGTGACGTGTCGCCGGGCAACGTGCTGGTACCAAGCGATGGGTTCGTGAAGCTCGCGGATTTCGGCATCGCCAAGGTGAGCGGGACGCCGAGCGACACGCAGGACGGCCTCATCAAGGGCACCGACGGGTACATGGCCCCCGAGCAGGTGCTGGGCGGCACGATCACGCCGGCCGTCGACGTCTACGCGGCCTGCCTGCTCTTGCGCGAGCTTCTCGTCGGCGCGCCGGCGTTCACGCGCGGTCGGCTCTCCGAAATCGATTTCCTCCGCGCGATGGCGGAGCCGAGCATTCCGCCCGTCGAGACGCAGCGGCCGGACCTCCCTCGCTCCGTGTCCGACGCGCTCCGCCGCGGGCTCGAGCCGGATCCCGCGCGTCGGAGGCTCGACGCCGCGGAGATGGCGCGAATTCTCCATGACGTCGCCGACGGCGAGCGAGGGCGCGCGTCGCTCGTCTGCGTGCTCGCGACTGTGCCTCCGCCCGAGCCCGTCGAGACGACGCCCCCTGCGATCGCTGCGCCGCCAGCGCCGTCGCCGCCCCCTCCGCCCCCCCCGGTTCCGCCGGCGCCTTCGGTCGGCTACGCGTCCGAGGGCTCCGTGCGCGCGCAGGTGATGGGGACTCCGTACGCGTACACGCCGTCCCCGTCGCTGCTGCCGGCGTCTTACTCGGACGCGCCGCCACCGGGGGCCATGTCCCGATTGTCGCCGCTATGGGGCGCCGTCATCGGAATCGCCGCGGGCGCCGCCCTCGTCACGTGCGGGGTCGTCGGGTGGAGCGTCACCTCGCACGGCCCCGCCGTCGTCGCGCCGCAAGCGAGTGCCGGCCCGGTCGCGGCGTCACGCCATCCGCTGCGCACCCGTCAGGCCCACGCGCCGAAGATCAGGGTGCGCTGAGGCTCGCGTCGCTGGGACGGTGCGATCGCATGAGGAGCGCGTAGATCGCCGCTGCGCCGATGCTTCCCGAGAACCACGCGTAGTCGAACATGACGCGCAGCGCGGGCACGAGCAGCCCGACCCACGCGAAGAAGCACCCGCACGCCGTCGCGATCACCGCCGACCAGTTCGTCCCGAGGCTCGCGTACGCGTACTCGCCGTGGCGCCGGTACAGATCGGCCAGCGCGAGGCGCTTCTTGCGCACGAACCAGTAGTCGCAGATGAGCACGCCGGCGATCGAGCCGAGGCCGCCTGAATACCCGAGGAGCCATTTGAAGATGTACCCGCTGGGATCGGCGATGAGCTTCCAGGGCATCATCAGGATGCCGATCACGCCGGTGATGAGGCCGCCGGTGCGAAAGCTGATGCGCCTCGGCGACATGTTCGCAAAATCGTTGGCCGGCGACACGACGTTCGCCGCGATGTTCACGCTGAGCGTCGCGACGACGACGGTGAACATCGAGACGGCGACGACGATGCGCGACGTGAAGTGGCCGACGAGATCGACCGGATCCCACACCGCCTCGCCGTAGATGACCGCCGAGGCGCTGGTGATGAAGACGCCCATCGCCGCGAAGACGGTCATCGTCGTCGGAAGCGCGACCACCTGCCCGATCGCCTGTTCGCGCTGCGATCGCCCGTAGCGGGTGAAATCCGGCATGTTGAGCGACAAAGTCGCCCAGAACCCGATCATCGCGGTCACGCTGGGGACGAATTTCTTCCAGAAGTCGCCGAACGTCGCAAAATGGCTCGGCGCGGTCAGCATCGGCCCCAGCCCCTTGGCCTCTGTGATCGCCCACACGACGAGCGCGGCCGTCATCACGAGCACGTACGGCGCCGCCCAGTTCTCCACTTTGCGAAGCAGCTCCATGCCGCGGTAGACGATGAGGATGTTGAGCCCCCAAAAAAGGAGGAAGCTCACCCACTCCGTGATCCCGTGGCCGGCGATGGGCTCCGCGTTGAGCGCGGCGTACGTCTGCGGCATGAGCGATCGGAAGAACGTCGAGAGCGCTTGCCCGCCGATCCAGCACTGGATGCCGAACCACCCGCACGCGACGAGGGCGCGCATCACCGCGGGGACGTTCGCGCCGAAGACGCCATACGCCGCGCGCGCGAAGACGGGGAAGGGGATGCCGTACTTGGTGCCGGGGTGCGAGTTCGCGAGGATCGGCACGAGCACGATCGCGTTGCCGACGAGGATCGTGAGGAGCGCTTGCCACCAGTTCATCCCGGGGCCGCGCGGCTCGGGGGCGACGAGGCCCGACGCGAGCATGTAGGTCGGGATGCAGTGCGCCATCGAGATCCACAGCGCGGCGTACGTGTACGTCGTCCACGTGCGCTTGCTCACGCTCGTGGGGGCGAGGTCCTCGTTGAAGAGGGCGGGATCGTCCAAGACGACGCCTTCTTTGAGCTCCACGCGACCGTCTTCGTGCTCGAGCTGCTCCTGGAACATAAGCCGCCTCTTCCCCGCGCCTCATACTCGGATTTGGGGGACGCGCCGTCAGAAATTGCACGCGCCACCTCCGGAACGCGGGAAAAACTGGCCAATCGCGCGGTGGCGCGGGCCTTGCTCAGGATCGGGGGGTCGGGGTGCGATCGACTCCGCGGGCAATGACCCGCTACGCGGAGCCGGTCGCATCCCGCGACTCTTTTGATCGCGCGAGCGGCGGGCGTGCGGCGCGGGTGGGCCTGTCCCGGGCGGCTACTTGTTGCGACGGAAGATCGCGAGCCACATGCGGCGGAGCCGGTTGCCCATGCGATCGAGCGAGCGCGCGATGACGTTGCGGCTCGCGCCCGCCTGGCCGCGCCGCGCGAGGTTCGCCGGACGCGCCGCGGGGTGGACGCCGTAGACCGCGTACAGATCGATGAGATCCTGCACGAGCTCGCTGATCCCGCGCGTCTCCAGATCGTGCGCGGAGCAGTAGCTGTCGGGCTTGTTGCGGATCATGCACTTCGCGATGATGCGCATCACGTGCGGGTCGATGAGCTCGCCATTGCCGTCGAGGTAGTGCTTGTAGGTGAAGAAGCGATCGGCGGGCGCGACCTCCATGTTCCCGTCGTTCTGCTTCGGCGCGCGCAGCGAGTTGATGACCGAGTACTCGTGCTGCAGATACCCCTCGATGGTGTTGTTCTCG
>JBBRLQ010000021.1:0-132956 GCA_038231275.1 Polyangiales bacterium | reverse complement strand
GGTGCGGTCTCGTCGTGCGTCGACCGTCACGTTCGCGGGCTCTCGTGGCCTGCGAACGCGACGATGGATTTCGTTACGAAGCAATACTGACGGGGCGCGCGGCTTGGCGGGCTCGCCTCTCCTTTGCCCCTGGCGGGGGGCGCGCTCGCGCCGGCGACGCTGGTGAGTGGCTAGTGAAGCGGATGCGCCGGCGCGTGGTGTCCTTACGGGGCAAAGGAGAGGCGAGCCCGCCAAGCCTTGTTTGAATTTGTGGGGGTTATTGGCCGGGGGGCTTTATTAGGCAGGCGGGGACGGGGCCTTTGAAGCAGAAGGCGCCTTGAATGCAGTCGTTGTCCGTCTCGCAAGGGAAGGCGCACTTGCCGTATTGCGTGTTGCACTTGTGGGTGAGGCACATCGAATCGTTCGAGCAAGGGAGCGCCGCGGGGCCCGGGACCGCGAGCGCGGCGCCTTGCGGCGGCGGGGTGACGCCGGGCGGCGTCGCGGGCGGGGGCTGCTGCGGGTAGCCCTGCGGTTGCTGTTGCGGGTACTGCTGCGGATAGCCCTGCTGCTGCTGCTGCGGATAGCCCTGCGGCTGCTGCGGGTACTGCTGCGGGTACTGCTGCGGGTAGCCCTGCTGCTGTGGATAGCCTTGCGGAGGGTAGCCCTGTGGGTACGCCGAATTCGCGGCGTTCGGCGCCACGGGGGGCGGTTCGTCCTTCTTGCACCCGACACCGATGACGAGACCGACGCCGACCACGCACACGAACGACGCAACGGTCTTCATTCTGTCCTCCAAGAAGCGACCCACCCCACAAGATGGTGAGTCTAGAGGTAGCCGCCGGCCACCTGCAGCGTCAACGACGGAACGAGAGCGCATCTTACAGCCATGGTAAAGAGCGCGCATGCGCAGCTCTGGCGTGTCTCTTCCTCTGGTGCTGTCGCTCGCGGGCTGTCTCCGTCACGAGCCGCCGACATGGGACGGCGCGACCCAGTCCGCGAGTCCGTCAAGCTCGACTCCGACTCCGACTCCGACTCCGACTCCGACGCCGACGCCGACTCCAACTCCGACTCCGACTCCGACTCCGATCGCCGATGCTGCTCCGGCGGTGGATCCTGCGACCCTTCCGCAGACGCGCGACAAGCCCGAGGCGTCCGGCGCCGCGTTCGACGCGAGGGTGGCGGTCCTGTGGGACGCCATCGTCGCGGACGATCCGGACCGGGCCCTCCCCTTCTTCTTTCCGCTCGCCGCGTACGCGCAGGTCAAGGCGATCCAGAACCCCGCCGTAGACTGGAAACGGCGCCTCGTCGGCGCGTACGCGCGCGACATCCACGAGCTCCACAAAGAGCTGGGGAAGGACACCGCCGGCGCCAAATTCGTTCGGTTCGAAGCAGGGCCCGCGCCGCGGTGGGTCGAGCCGGGCGAGGAGTACAACAAGATCGGGTACTGGCGCGTCTTCGCGAGCAAGCTGCTTTTGGAGCGCGCGGACGGCAAGGCGCAGGCGACGGTGGTGAAGTCACTCATCTCGTGGCGCGGCGAGTGGTTCGTTGTGCACCTCTCGGCGATCAAGTAGTGCGTTTTTCGGCCGCCGGTCCGTGCTAGGCCGTGGTCATGAACGCCCGGTTTTTTGGTCTGCTCGGCGCGGCGCTCGTCGCGGTCCTGGCGTGCGGCAGCAAGAAGTCCGGCTTCGAGGCGGTCGACGGCGGCGATCTCGGCGGCATCGGCACCGACGGCGGGCCGGGGATCGCGCTCTGCAAGGACGGCAAGGTCTGCGTCGGCAGCGAGATTCACGCGTGCGACGCGGCGGGCAACGCGGGCGCGAAGATCGGCGAGTGCACTGGCAAGGGCGAGGTGTGCATCGGCGGCACGTGCCAGAAGGGCTGCGCGGCGACGACCGTGGTGACGTCGAACGTCGGCTGCGAGTTCTGGGCGGTGGACCTCGACAACAACAACGACGGGTTCAACGACGCCGCGGGCGCGCCGTGGGGGCTCGTCATTTCGAACGCCGGCGACACGACGACCGACGTGCTGATCGAGCAGAACGAGGCCGCGCCGGGCGCGCCGCCGGTGCTGAGCCTCGTCAAGAAGGTCAGCGTCGCGCCGGGCGCCCTCACCGTCCTCGAGATGCCGACGCGCGAGATCGACGGCAGCCTCCAAGGCAAAAACGAGGGGCCGGGCACGATGCTCTCGTCGCGCGCGATGCGCGTGACCTCGACGCAGCCCGTCGTCATCTACCAGTTCAACCCGCTGCGGGCGCAGTACTCGAACGACGCGTCGCTCCTCTTGCCGACGCCGGCGCTGGGCCAGACGTACCGCGCGTTGTCGTGGCCGTCGGGCAAGCCGGTGAGCTTCCTCGGATCGCCGATCGATCGCGGATTTCTCACGGTGCTCGGCACGCAGGCGCGAACACAGGTCACCGTCGTCGTGTCGCAGGCGATCCTCGCAGGCGGCGGCATCCCCGCGACGCCGAAGGGGGGCACGGTGCAGGTGACGCTCGGGCCGTTCGACGTGCTGAACCTCGAGACCGACGGCATGCCGGGCGATCTCACGGGCTCGATCGTCACGGCGAGCGCGCCGGTGTCGGTCTTCGTCGGGACGGAGCTCTCGGGCGGCGTGACCTCTCCGACGCCGCCTCCGCGGGCGACCAACCCGGGCTCGTGTTGCCTCGACCACCTCGACGAGCAGCTCTTGCCGGTGGAGTCGTACGGCAAAAAATTCGTCATCCCGCGGAGCCCGCCGCGCGGTTCGTCGTTCATCGAGCCCGACTACATCCGCTTCCTCGGCGTCGCGGCGACGGCCGACGTGAAGACGAACCTGCCGGCGCCCAACGATCACTTCTCGCTCGCGCCCGGGCAAGTGAAGGACATCCTCGTGACCGGCGACTTCACCGTCGACGCGACGCAGCCGGTCGCGATCGGTCAGATCCTCGTCAGCCAGGACTACACCGACGACGGGACCGGCGATCCGTCGCTGACGGTCTTGCCGGCGATCGATCAATACCGCCAGGACTACCTCTTCCTCGTGCCGGGCACGTGGCTCAAGAACTACGTCGTCATCGCGATGCCCGAAGGGACGAACGTGACGATCGACGGCGTCGCGATCGGCGCGAACTGCACGAGCGCGACGAGCGGCGTCCTCGACGGAACGAACTACGTGTCGCGACGCTGCCCGTTGACCGAGGGGGCGCACACGATGAGCGGAGACAAGCCGTTCTGCATCGTCGCGTACGGCTATGGGAACGCCGGCTCGTACGCGTTCGTGGGCGGGTCGAACGTGAAGAAGATCTACACGCCGCCGCCGATCAAATAGGCGATCTGGCAATTTTTCGCCGGCGACGAGCGCGCGATTCCTGCCGCGTTTCTCGGAGGATCCACCCTCGCGATGCCGAGAAAATACGGTGCGCGCGCGCGTGAGACGACGGCGCGGGACTTGCGTACAGGTCCAGCGTGCGCTCACCCCACTTCAGCTCGACGGTGTTCGACGTCGCGCGTGCGATCCAAGAGGAACTCGACGCGTCGCGCGCGCGCCGCTCTGGAATGCTCGACACGTCGCTGATCCTTTCGCTCGCGGCGATCCGGAAGCTCCGCGCGCCGAGACCGCCCCCGCTGCCCGCCGCCGCGCGCCGGGCGAAGGGGCCGAGGAGGAGGCAAGACATCTCCCCGTGGGCGCGGCGCGACACCGAGATCGATCTCGGCGAGCTCGTGGTGCCGCCGGCGCGTCAGCTGGGGGCACCGAGGTTGGATGCGTTCCTCGTCGAGGCGGACGTCACGCCACGCGAAGTGCCGCCGCCGATGCCGCGCCGCACGAAGCAGGTCATCGCGATCGCGGTGACGGCGCTGATGCTGGGGGTGAGCGGGGTGCTTGCGGCGACGATTGGAGTCGAGCCTACGAGACACGCAGTCGCTTCAATTCCGACTCCGACTCCGACTCCGACTCCGACTCCGACTCCGACTCCGACTCCGATTCCGACTCCGACTCCGACTCCGACTCCGATCGGGACCGCGACGATGACGGCGACCACGACCGCGACCACGACCACGACCACGACCGCGACCACGACCGCGTTACCGCGACGCGCCCCCGCGTCGCGTGTCGCTGCGGTTCATCGCGCGCCTGTCCCGACCGTCCTCCCGCGCGTGCGCGATGAGGAGGGGTTCACTCGGCTGCCGCGCTTCGATCCGGATCAGGATCGCGTCGCGTCGTCTCAGTAAGGGTTATCGTCGTCCGGCGACGCGCTCGGCGCGGGGGGGAGGCCTGGCAGGAGGCCCGCGCCGGAGCCGGCAGGTGCAGGCACGACCGGCCAGAGGTGCATGCGGCGACGCGGATCGTTCGTCGCGTGGTGCGGCGCGTCGGTGCCGGCATCGGCGATCGCGAGGGTCGCCGGATCGATCGAGGGTGCCGCGGACGGCGACGTGTCGACGACGGCGCTCGCGGGTGGCGGAGGTGCGGCGATCGAAGGCTCGGGGTGTGGCTGCGGCGCCGGGGTCTCGAGCGCGGCGCGGATTCGTGCTCCGCCGGGCCAGGCGAACCAGGCCCCGGCACCGACGCCGCCCACGACCGCGAGGAGCCAAAGGATGCCACCGCCACGCGAGGGCCGCTCGCGCACGAGCTCGGAGGCGCGCAGCGTGGGCTTGGACTCTTCGTGCGCCCTCTTCGGCGGATCGCTCCCTTCGCGGATCTTGCCCGAGAGGACGGTCGGCGCGAGCGCTTCGTCGAGCGAGATGCCGCTGTCCGCCGGGGCAGGCGCCTTGGCTGCGGTGGCGCGGGTCTTGACGGCGGTGAGCGCCTTGGTGACCGTCTCGCGCCGCTTCTTTTCGAGCTCGGGACACGCGCTGCGTACGAACTCCGCCACGTCCTCGTTCGTCGCCGCCACGCCGATGTCGTCGATCGCCTCTTCGATGGCGCGGTGCATCGACGCGGCCGTGGCGAAGCGCGCGCTCTGGACGCGCACGAGCGAGCGCCCGAGGATCAGATCCACCGCCTCGGGCACCGCGCCGCCCGGACGCGGGGGCGCCTCGCCGCTCATCAAGCGGCGCACCACGTCGACGTCGTTGTCGCTGTCGAACGGCAGCGCGCCGGTGATGAGCTCGTAGAGGCACACGCCCATCGCCCACACGTCCGCCCGGCGATCGGTCGTCTTGCCGTTCACCTGCTCGGGCGCCATGTAGCGCACCTTGCCTTTGACGATGCCCTCGCGCGTCGTCCCGGCGTGGCGGTTTTTGGCCACGGCGATGCCGAAGTCGATCACCTTGACGCTCCCCGCGGTGCTCACGAGGAGGTTCTGCGGGGAGACGTCGCGATGGACGACGCCGAGCGAGGCGCCTTCCTCGTCGCAGAGCTCGTGCGCCGCGTGCAGACCCTCGCACGCGTCCGCGACCACGCGGAGCGCCACGCCGATCGGCACGGCCTTGCCGCCCTTGCGCGCGAGCTTGAGGATGCGCGACAACGTGTCGCCGTCCACCCACTCCATGACGATGTAGAGGATCTCGTCCTGCTCGCCGAGGTCCAGGATCTGCGCGACGTTGGGGTGCTGGATGCCCGAGGCGATGCGCGCCTCGTCGAGGAACATCTCTTGAAAGCTTTTGTCGTCGGTGAAGTCCGTCTTGATCGTCTTGATCGCGAAGAGCTTCTCGAAGCCGCGCTTGCCGCGGAGCTGCGCGAGCCACACCTGCGCCATGCCGCCGGTAGCGATCGGGCAGAGCAGCTCGTACCGATCGAGCCGGTAGCCAGGCGTGAGCGGAGATGCGCCCGATTCCACGCCCTCATCATGCCACGAAGGTCGGGCGCCTGGCTCGTTCGCGCTACTGCGAAGGGTAGTCGGTGTAGCCCTTTTCGCCCGGCGTGTAGAACGTCGCATGGTCGGGCGCGGCCAGCGGCGCTCCGCTCTTCAGCTTCTCCGGGAGGTCCGGGTTCGCAAGGAACGGACGACCGAACGCGACGAGATCGCCGCGCCCGTCCTTCAGATCCGCCTCCGCGCGCTCCTTGTCGTAGCCGCCCGAGAGGATCATCGTGCCCTTGAACGTGCGACGGATCGCGGCGATGAGCTCCGGCTTCGGCTTCGGCGCGCCCATCGAGCTGTGGTCGGCGAGGTGCACGTAGAGGATCTTTCGCGCCGACAGCTGCTCGGCGAGCTTCGTGTAGAGCGCATCGGTGTCCGCGTCCGGCTGCATGCCCCCGAAGACCCCGTACGGCGAGAGGCGGATGGCGACCCGATCGGCGCCGATCTTCGCGGCGACACGATCGATCACCGCGAGGACGAACTTCAGTCGCCCATCGATCGATCCGCCCCACTCGTCGGTGCGCGTGTTCGAGGCGACGTTGAGGAACTGCTCGATGAGGTATCCGTTCGCGCCATGCAGCTCCACCGCGTCGAAGCCCGCCTCCCGCGCGAGCGCCGCGGAGGTCGCGTACTCGGCGATCGCCGTCTCGATGTCGGCCGCGGTCATCGCCTCGGGGACCGGGTGCGGCTTGCTGCCCTCTGCGTCCGTCCACATCTCGCCCGGCGCCGCGATCGCCGACGGCGCGAGCATGCGCGCTCCCTTCGGCAAATTCGCAGGATGACCGACGCGCCCGGTGTGCATCAACTGAACCGCGATGCACCCGCCCGCCAAGTGAACGGCCGTGGTCACCTTCTTCCATCCCGCGACCTGCTCCTTCGAGAACATGCCCGGGATGCGCGCGTAGCCGAGGCCGTTCGGTGACGGGGACGTTCCTTCGGTGATGATGAGCCCCGCGCTCGCGCGCTGCCCGTAGTACGTCGCGACGAGATCGCCGGGGACATTGCCGATCGATCGGCTTCGCGTCATCGGCGACATGACGACGCGGTTTCGAAGCGGAATGGGACCGAGGGTAAACGGGTCGAAGAGCATGGATCGTCAGATGTCCACGAAGGCGTCGCCGTTGCAACCGCCGAGGCGCTAGGTGCGCGAGAACAGACAGCCTGGGTCCTCGACGGACCACGAGAAAGGTGTGAGAACGACGGACGATCCCCTCCACAAATCCGCTCGCGCGGGGTTTCGGCCTGGTTGCCGAGCGACGAGACGTTTACGCCTAGAGACACGATGCGCCGGAGCTGGAAACGTACGCTCGTACCCCTCGTGCTCGCGGCGCTGGGCGGGTGCTCGTCGGACGGTGAGCTCCTGCCGCCGCGCGATCCCAACGCCGCCCCCAACGACGTGGCGCACGCGCAGACCGCGGTGGTCAGCGGCGCGCGGCGACTCACGCGAACCGAATACGACGACACGCTGCGCGATCTGCTCGGTGATGCGACGAGCTCGGGCTTCGCGACGCTGCCGGAGGACGTGAACGATCCCTTCGACAACAACTACGCCACGCAGCTCGTCTCGCCGGCGCTCATCGACGCGGCGGAGACGCTGGCGACGGCTGCGGCGAAGCGCGCGCTCGCGGATCCGGCGATCCACGCGAAGATCCTCCCGTGCGCGCCGACGGGGCCGGGCGACGCCGACTGCCTCAAGAAGTTCATCACCACGTTCGGGCGCCGCGCGTTGCGGAGGCCGCTCGAGGCCGCGGAGGTGGACGAGTATGCGGCCCTCGGTGCGTTCGCGGTGGAGGGCAACTCGTTCGACCTCGGCGTCGAGCTCGTCCTGCGCGCGATGCTCCAGGACGTTGAGTTCCTCTACCGCGTCGAGGTCGGCACCGAAGTTCAGGGCCTCGCCGGCGTCTTCAAGCTGAACCACTTCGAGGTCGCGACGCGCCTTTCCTACTTCCTCCTCGGGACGACGCCCGACGACGCGCTCCTCGACATCGCCGCCGCCGGCAAGCTCGGCAGCCCCGCCGACATCCGCGCCGCCGCCGTCACGATGATGGCCAACCCGCGCGCGCGCGATCGCGTGAACCGCTTCCACGCGCTCTGGCTCAGCTTCCACCAGCTCCCCCACCCGCCCGATCTCACCGCGGCGCTGCGCGCAGAGACGGCGGCGCTCATCAACCGTGTCGTCTTCGACAAGCCGTCGTCGTACTTCGACCTCTTCACGTCGAGCGACACGTTCGCGAACGATTTCCTCGCCGATCACTACGGCCTGCCGAAGCCGGGCAGCACCACCGGCGCGTGGGTTCCGTACGGGACCACGGGTCGAAAAGGGATCCTCTCGCACGGCTCGGTCCTGTCGGCCGGCGCGAAGTTCACCGACACGAGCCCCACGCAGCGCGGGAAATTCGTGCAGAACCGCCTCCTCTGCAAAGAGATCCCGCCGCCGCCGCCGACCACCAAGAGCGACAACCCTCCGAGCGACGCGCCCGGCAACTGCAAGATCGACAAGTACAAGGCCCACGCCACCGACGGCGCGTGCCAGGGCTGCCACTCGCAGATGGATCCGATCGGCTTCGGCCTCGAGGCGTACGACAAGGCGGGCGTCTTCCGCGCGGCGGAGACCGGCAAGCCCGAGTGCCCGATCGACGGCGCCGGCGAGCTGATCGGCGTCGGGCCCTTCAACGGACCGGCGGGGCTCGCCGACAAGCTCCTCGCGTCGGGCAACCTGGAGGCGTGCGTGGTGACGCAGCTCTATCGCTTCGCGATCGGACGGCGCGAGGCGAGCGAGGACACGCCGGTGCTCGAAGGCCTCACCACAAAATTCAAGAACGCCGATCACGGCTTCGCGCCGCTGATGCTGGAGGTCGTCGCCGAGGGCGGCTTCGGCTTCCGGAGGGCGGAGTGATGGAGGTCGCATGTCGTCCTTGAAGCTCGGTCGACGGGCGATCTTGCGCGGTCTCGGCGGCGTGGCCATCGCGCTGCCGGCGCTCGAGATCATGTTCGATGGCAAGCGGTCGCACGCGGGACCGCCCGGGACGATCCCCAAGCGCTACATCGTCTGCTTCGACGGGCAGTCGCTCGGCGGCGACGACGATCCGCTCATCAACGACTACGTGCCCAACACGGTCGGGGCCAACTACGACTTGAAGAGCGCGCTCGCGCCGCTCGCGGCCGTGCAAGGCGACGTGTCGGTCGTTTCGGGCCTCAAGATCCCGACGGCGCACGACAACGGCGGCGCGATCCCTGCGGGCGGGCGCTCTGACGACTTTCACATCAACTCGCTGAGCCCGCTCTTCTCGGGCATGCGGTCCGATCCGGCGCAGACGGTGATGGGGCCGACCTCCGATCAGCTCGTCGCCGACGCGATCGGGACGACGACGACGTTCAAGTCGCTCGTCTACCGCGTGCAAGCGGCGTGGTACCTGAGCGTGTCGGCGCCGTACGGGCGCGACATCATCTCGTACAAGGCCGCGGCCGCCGGGCAGAAGCCGACGCCGATCCCCGCGACGGTGAGCCCGCGGCAGGCGTTCGACTCGCTCTTCTCGAGCTTCGTCCCGCCCGACAACAGCGGCGCGCAAAAACAAGCCGAATTCGAGCTCCGCCAGCGCAAGAGCGTGCTCGATCTCATCGACAAGCGCGCGGGCCGCCTGCTCACGCGCCTCGGCGCCGCCGACAAGCAACGCCTGCAGGCGCACCTCGACGAGATCCGCGATCTCGAGCGCCGCATCGCGGCGATCCCGCCGGTCCCGAGCGCGACGTGCGTGAAGCCCGGCGATCCCGGCGCCGATCCCGCGCTCGGCGGCAACCAGGGCACGACCTTCGATCAGAACCTCGGCTACAGCGGCGAGGAGCAGCGCGCGAAGGTGTTCTGCGATCTGATCCACATGGCGATCGTGTGCGATCTCACGCGCGTCGCGTCGCTACAATTCACGATGGCGCAGTCGCACCTCAACATGTTCGCGATGACGGGTCAGGCGAGCGATTTGCACGAGATCGGGCACCACGGCATCCCCGGCAACGACGTGACGCTGCAAGTGAGCAAGGCCATCGCGTGGCACATGAAGCACTTCGCGTACCTGATCGGGAAGCTGAAGGCGACGCCCGAGGGCAGCGGCAACCTGCTCGACAACACCGTCGCGGTGATGCTGCACGAGGGCGGGCATGGCTACGATCCGGCGAGCGGAAAGCAGTGGAGCTCGCACTCGACGGAGAACATGGCGTGCCTCATCGCCGGGCGCGCGGGAGGGCTGAAGCCCGGCAAGCACGTCGTCGCGACGGGGAAGCACCCGGCCAACGTGCTCGTCAGCGCGATGAACGCCGCCGGGCTCGCCGCGAACGTGCTCGGCGAAGTCACCGGCAACGTGCCGGAGCTCTTTACCTGAGGCAGGCGGCGGGCGATTACTGCATTCCCATCGCAGGGCGCTGCCCGCGAGGCTACCCTGCCGCGGGTCAGTCACAAGCGGCGGCGGGCTGCGGAGGCCTTGTCGGCAGCGGAGCCGGACCTAGATCTCATCCATGAAAGAGCCGCCCCTCTCGTCCGCGATGACCGTTCGCCAGGCGCGCGACGCGTATCTGGCCGAGAACGGCTTCACGCTGGCCGCGTACGACGCGAAGTGGACGGACGCGTCGTTCTTCGGACTCCGCTTCCGTGTGCCGAACACCGCCCGGCACCGCGCGGGGATCATGCTCCATGATCTTCACCACGTCGCGACCGGGTTCGGCACGGATCTCGCGGGCGAGGGGGAAATCTCCGCGTGGGAGGCGCGCCAAGGGCTCCGGCCGCTCGGCGCTTACGTCGGCGGAATCGTCGCGTCGGGGGTGCTCCTTGGCGTGTTCCTCGCGCCCCGACGAACGCTCCGCGCGTGGCGGGCCGCACGATCCGACGGCGCGTCGCTCTTCCCGCTGTGCGCGAGCACCGCGCCCGACTTCAAGGCGCGCTACGAGGAGCTCTTGAAGATGACCGTCGGCGAGCTCCGCCAAATGCTGGGTGTGCCGGCCGAAGGCATCGCCGAGCGCGCGCGCGGGCTCCATGCGTACGCGCCGGACGCCTCTCGGTCCCACTCGAGCGCAACCGCGCACTGAGGATCGCCGAGCGCGCGGCGACGGCCGGGAAAGAGCACGGCGCTCGTCAGTCCGGCGTCGTCGGCAGATCGCGCTTCGTCCCCGGAGCGCTCGGCGCGGGGGGTGGAGGCGCGGGCGGCGGCGACACGGCCGCGGCTTTCGCGCTCGAAGGCGCGGGCGGTTGCGGAGAGCGTCGCGAAGGATGCGCTCTCGTCGGCGTCAGCGGCGGGTCGACCTTCGGCGGCGCGGAGACGGCGGGCGACGGTGGCGCGGCGGGTGGCGTGGGAGACGGCAACGCGGTCGTGTCGATCGTCGTCGGCGCAGAAGGCGTGACGGCCGGCGGCGAGACCGCGGCGCGCGGACGCGTAAGGACGAGCGAGAGGCCCACCCCGAGCCCCACGACGACGCCGGCCACGAGGACGAGTGAACGCGGGCGGCGGGCGCGCGTCGTCGTCTCGGGGACGAACCCCCGAAGCGACGCGGTCTCCTCGACCGGGAGCTCGGCCACCGGCTCGGACGCCGGCTCCGAGACCGTCTCCGGGACCGCCTCGCGCAACGGCATCGCGGCCGCGACAGGCACGCGCGCCGCGAGCGCCCGCATCCGCGTAGAGGCCAGCGGCGCGAGGGCACGCGCGAGCTCGGCGGCGTTCGGGAAACGAAGCGCCGGCTCCTTCTCGAGGCAGCGCGCGACCACCGCCGCGAGGATCTCCGAGGTGCTAGGCCGCACCGCCCGGAGCGGGCGCGGCGCCTCGTGGACGATCTGCGTCATGAGCTCGAGGAGCGACTCCGCCTCGAACGGCCTCTTGCCCGTGAGCATGAAGTAGAGGACGACGCCGAGCGACCACACGTCGGCGCGCCCGTCGACGTCGCGCGCCGAGCGGATCTGCTCCGGCGCCATGAACGACGGCGATCCGAGGAGCGTGCCGGTCGTCGTCGCCTCTCCCTCACCCGGCTTCTCGAGGAACTGATCCTTGGAGACGCCGAAGTCGATGACCTTCAAGGTCTCGCGATCGTCGTCGCGCGAGAGGAAGAGGTTCGAGGGCTTGACGTCCCGGTGGACGACGCCGCGCTTGTGCGCTTCGGCGAGGCCGTGGCACGCCTGGATGACGAGATCGGCGGCGCGCGTCTCGTCGAACGGGCCGCCTTTGTGGACCGCCTCGTGAACCGTGCATCCCTCCAAGAGCTCCATCACGACGAACGGCGCGCCGTCGTGGAGCCCGACGTCGATGACCTGGGCGATGTGGTCGCTGCGCAGCCCCGCGACCACCCGCGCCTCGCCGAGCAGCCGCGCGCCGGCCTTCTTGTCGTCGGAAAGGTGACCGCGAAGCACCTTAACCGCCACGGGCCGCTCGAGCATCATGTGCGTCGCGGCGTAGACGACGCCCATGCCCCCCGATGCGATGACGCGATCGAGCCGGTATTTGTCGGCGATGAGGGTACCGGGCGAGGAGGTCACTACCGTCCCATCGTACCAGCGCGAACGGGCGCCGGCACTCTCGCGCGCTCGCCGACCTTGTCGCGAGGGTGAAAGGCCGCCACCATGTCGCCATGGCGCGCGCGCTCGGGACGATGGCACTCACGTGCTCGCTCGTCGCGTGCAACGCCCTCCTCGGCAACGATCCGCAGCACCTCCGGGACGCCGACGCCGGCGCGACGGAAGGCGGGTCCGGCGCCGACGGGGGAACGGACGGCAGCGCCGACGTCGTGACCGATGGAGCCGGCGGACGCGACGGCTCCGACGGCGCGATCGCCTCCGCCTACGCGCGCGAAGTCATGGCCGACGCGCCGCTCTTCTACTTGCGCTTCGGCGAGACCGGCGGCGGCACCGCGCGCGACGAGATGCGCGCCGCCGACGGCACGTACCCGACCTTCGGCGCGACCTACGCGGTGCCGGGCGCGCTCACCGGCGATCCCAACGGCGCCGTGCACCTGAGCGGCCAAGCGCCGATCACGATGCCCGCGATCGCCGAGTTCGCCGGCACCGCCGCGTTCTCCGTCGAGATGTGGCTCGAGCGCGACGCGGCGCAGAGCGGGCTCGGGTTCGTGCTCGATCACGAGGACTGGGACACCACGCGCTTCGGGTGGAACCTCCTCGGCGGGAGCGACGGGATCGGCTTCGAGCGCTACGCGAGCCCCGCCGATCACGCGTCGTCGACGGCGACCGCGCCGCCGGCCGACACCTGGCACCACGTGCTCGCGACCTGGGACGGGAACATCCTGAGGGTCTTCGTCGACGGCACACTCGGCGCGTCCTCCGGCGCCAACAGCGTCTCCATTCCTGCGATCGGCAAGGGCTTCACCATCGGCGGACAGAACTGCACGTGCACCGGCAACGCGTACTCCGGCGCGATCGACGAGCTCGCCGTCTACGACCACGTCCTCCTCGGCGACCGGGTGCTCGCGCACCTCAAAGCCGCAGGAAAATAGGTGCGCCGTTGAGGGGTACACATCCCCCTTCGGGGAGGGGGATCGATCCCCCTCCTGTCGCTAATGTCGCATCTGGGCGCCCGGTTCCCGCGTGGACCGCGCCTTGCAAACTGCGTGGACATGAGGAGCCTCTTGGTCTGGGGAGCCGCGGCGCTCGTGGCCTGCACGTCGGCGCAAGAGGACGTGAGCGGGAGCCAGAGCCCGCCGCCGAAGGTGCCGGGCGGCCCCGAGGTCCCCGCGGGCGTCACGCTCGATGCGGCGCCGTCCGCGCTCCATCCGCTCACGCCGACGCAGTACCGCCGGACCGTGCGCGATCTCCTCGGCCTGACCGACGCCGACGTCGCGAGCATCAAGATCCCGACCGACGCCGGCGGAATCCCATCGCTCCTCACGGTGAGCAAGCTCGACGACGCCGCGACGCAGCTCACCGCGCTCGGCGCCCACAAGAAGATCGCCACGTGCGACGTCGCCGGAGCGGGCACCGCCGACTGCGCGACGAAGTTCATCACTGACTTCGGAACGAAGGCGTTCCGTCATCCGGTCACGCCCGACGAGCTCTCCTGGCTCACCGGCATCTACAAGACCGCGCGGACGACGTTCTCGTTCGCCGACAGCCTCGACGTCCTCGCGCGCGTCATGCTCCAGTCGCCGCAGGTCGTGTACGTGCACGAGGAGGGAGAGGCGACGGACGGCCTCCCGCCCGGCCTCCTCAGCGTGACGCAGTACGAGCTCGCGAGCCGCTTGTCGTACTTCCTCTGGGATTCGATGCCCGACGATGCGCTCTTCGCGGCGGCGGCGCAGCGGCAGCTGAAGGGTGACGGGCTTCGCGCGCAGGCCAAGCGCATGCTCGACGATCCGCGCGCGCGCGCGAAGATCATCGAGTTCATGACGGCGTGGATGGAGCTCGATGGGACCGCGCGGCACGTGTCGATCGAAGAGGCGGTGAAGGATCCCGCCCGCTTTCCCGGCGACAACGCTGCGTTGCGCGCGGCGGTGCGTCGCGAAACCCAGGAGCTCGTCGGGCGCGTCTGGGAGCAGGGCGGAAAAGTCGACGCGCTCTTCACTTCCACCGACGCGTTCGTCAACGGCCCCCTCGCGGCGCTCTACGGCGTCAAAGACGGCGCGCCGCAGGGAGACACGTGGGCGTGGGTGACCTTGCCCGCCGCCCAGCGCGCCGGCATCGCGACGCGCGCGGCGTTCCTGCTCGTCTACGCGAACCCCGACATCCCCTCCCCCATTCGCCGCGGCTCGGCGGTGTGGCGCGAGTTCATGTGCACGACCTTCCCGCCGCCGCCGCCCGCCGCGATGGACGTCATGATCAAGGGCGGCGAGACCGATCCGTCCGGAAAGCCGCTCTCCATTCGCCAGACCGTCGATGCGAAAACGATGCTCGATCCGGTCTGCGCGAGCTGCCACCAGAAGCTGAACCCGACCGGCTTCGCGTTCGGGCACTACGACGCGCTGGGGCAGTGGCAGGACAAGGAGAAGGGCGTCTCGCCAGCTGGCGTCACGTACACCGCCGACATCGACACCGCGGGAGATCTGCTCGGCAGCGACGTCGCCGGCGCGCTCGACGGGGCGGTCGCTCTCTCCGCCAAGCTCGCCGCGAGCCGGCAGGTGAAGGACTGCATCGCTTCTCGCACCTGGCGCGCCGCGTTCGCGCGCGACGTCGGCGCGCAGGAGGCCACGTCGCTCAAGTACGTGCAGGACCGCCTCGCCGCGTCGGGGAGCCTCCGCGACGCGCTCGTCGGCCTCATCGACAGCCCCGCCTTCCAGTACATGCGAAAGGGAACGCCGTGATGAAGCGAGGGACGAACTTCGGGCGTCGCGCGTTCCTCCGGGCCGCGGGCGGGTTCATGCTGGCGCTGCCGGTCCTCGAGGCGACGCACGGCGACTCGTGGGGAAACCCGCAGAACACCGCCAGCATCGCCAAGCGCTTCATCGTCGTCTTTCGCCACGGCGGCACCGCGAGTAGCGTGCAGCGCTACCCGATCAACAAGCTCGGCGACCGGCTCGACGGCACGGGCCCCGAGCAAGGGCACGATCTGTGGGCCCCGAAGGATCCCGGCGAGACGCTTGTCCTCGGTCCCATTCACGCGGCGCTGGAGGCGCACAAGAGCAAGCTGCTCCTCTTGAGCGGCGTCGACAACGCGGCGGGCGTGATCCAGTCGCCGTACCTCGGCGACCACCGCTGGGCGAACAGCACGATCATGACGTCGGCGAAGGCCACCGAGTCGACCGACGCCGCCGGCAACCAGATCGTGCTCGCGCAGGGCCCGTCGCTCGATCAGGTGCTCGCCAAGCGTCTCACGGCGCAGACCCCGCTCCCCTTCCCGTCCATGAACGTGATGGTCGACGGGCACCAGTACGGAACGCCCTTTTTCTCCGGTCCTGCGAGCCCCGTCAACTCCGAGACGAACCCCGGCAAGGCCTTCGACACGTACCTCGGCGGCGTCGGCTCCGGCACGCCGAACCCCGAGCTCGTGCGGCGTCAGGCGATGGGCGTCAGCGTCCTCGAGGGCGTCATGGATGGCTACAAGGCCCTTCAGCCGAAGATCTCATCGCAGGACCGTCAGGTCGTCGACGCGCACCTCACGCAGCTGAGCGAGCTCGAGCGGCGCATCAAGACGCTCCAGACGGTGACGTGCACGCCGATCAACGTCGATCACAAGGTGCAGGACGCCGACGCAGAGCACGTGGGCCCGATCATGGTCGACATCATCCTCGCGGCGATGCGGTGCGGCCTCACCCAAGTCGCCACGTTGGAGCTCGCGGACATCATCACCCACTGGCTGCCCACGCCGTTCGGCGACGTCGCGTTCGACATCGGTCACTCGCTGCACCACGTCGCGAGCGACTGCGGCGCGAAGGGCACCCAGTTCGCGAAGCAGCAGCAGTGGCTCGACGAGATGGTCGCCAACCGTGGCTGGTGCATCGGCCTCTTCCAGCGCCTGCTCGAGGGGCTCGACAGCGTGCCCGAGGGAAACGGCACGATGCTCGACAACACGCTGATGCTCTACACGAGCGAGTTCTCGAACGGCTCGTTCCACAGCGAGAACAACATGCCGCTCCTCATGGCGGGGTCGGCTGGCGGCGCGTTCCGCACGGGCCGGCACCTCAACTTCAACACCGCCGCCGATCCGCGCGCCTACCAATCCAAGACGGGCACGCACAACCTCTTCACGTCGATCCTCAACGCCTTCGGCTTCCCCGACGCGCACTTCGGGATCGACGATCCGGGGCTCGGGTTCAAGGGGCCGATGCCCGGCCTCGTCTAGCCCGTCGCGGGAGGGCGGATCAGCGCCCGCCCGTCGGCGAGAGGCCGTGCTTGCGCGCGAGGTCTCCCAGGTACTTTCGATCCATCTTCGCCGCGCGCGCGGCCGCTGCGATGTTGCCGCGGTGGAGGCCGAGGATCCAGGTGACGAACTGGCGCTCGAAGGCGAGCTCCACGCGGGCGCGCGCGTCGCCGTACGACTCGCCCTCCACGAACTCGTGCAGCGGTCCGCCGGTCGGCGCGGGCTGCCCGAGGTCGAAGCCCTGGAGCGAGCGCGCGCCGGACGCCTGCGCGAGGATCGCCGCGCGCTCCAGCACGTTTCGCAGCTCGCGCGCGTTGCCCGGCCATGCGTACGAGCGCAGCTGCGCGAGCGCCTGGGGATCGAGCGTCAGCCCCGGCGCGAAGCCGGTCAGCATCTGCTCGGCGATGACGTCGACGTCCTCCGTCCGCTCGCGAAGCGCGGGCACGTGCGCGACGACGACGGCGAGCCGAAAATACAGGTCTTGTCGGAACCGCCCGGCGCGCGCTTCTTCTGCGAGATCGCGGGTGGTCGCCGACACGATGCGGACGTCCACGTCGATCGTCTTCTTGCCGCCCACGCGGCGGATCTGACGCGACTCGAGGACGCGGAGGAGCTTGGGCTGAACGTCGAGAGGCAGCTCACCGATCTCGTCGAGGAAGACCGTGCCGCCGCGCGCGCGCTCGAACGCCCCCTCGTGCTCGCTCACGGCGCCGGTGAACGCGCCGCGCTCGTGCCCGAAGAGCTCGCTCTCGATGACACCGCTGGCGATGGCGCTGCAGTCGACGACCTCCATGGGGCCGCGCGCGCGGGGGCTCGCGTCGTGGAGCGAACGCGCGAGGATGTCCTTGCCGGTCCCCGTCTCGCCGATGAGGAGCACGGACGCCTCGCTCGGCGCGACGCGCTCGAGGAGGCCGAAGAGGCGGCGCATGAGCATGCTGCGGCCGTGCGCGTAGCCGAAGCGCGTGTGAGGGCTCGGCGGGACGATGGCTCCGGCGAGGTCCACGCGCACGAGCAGGCTCACGTCGCCGATCTTGAGGAGGGAGCCCGGCTCGACGGTCGCCTCCTTGATGCGCGCGCCGCCGATGAACGTGCCGTTGCGGCTCCCGAGATCGCGTACGACGATGCCGTGGTCGCCGCGGACGATCTCGAGGTGGTAACGCGAGACGGTGGCGTCCGGCAAAACGAGCTGGTTGTCGGGCGCCTTGCCGATCTTGAGGACGCCGCCGATGCGGCCGGGGATCTTGACCTCGCGCTGCACGGCGTCGCCGTCGAGCACGACGAGGACCGCGCCGTCGGGAGAGACCCAGTGCCCGATCGCGGACGTCGCCGTCTCGGTGTCCTTGTCGGCCGCCACGATCAGAAGCTCCCCGCGAGCGATAGCCCGCCGAGCGACGGCACGACGCGCGCCGTCACGCGCGCGGGCTGCGCGTGGGGGCCCGGCAAGAGGACGAGCGCGACGATCGTGCCCGCGAGGGCGGCGCCGGAGACCGCGAACGCGACGGTCGAGACGTTCCCCGCCGTCCGCGCGTCCTCGCTCAGCGTCAGTCCATCCGGCGTGCAGCCGCGCGCGTCGCACTGCGCGGTGTACGCGTCGTGCTTCGAGCGCGCGCGGAGGCCGAAGTACGTCCCGACCGACGCCCCGACGACCGTGAGCGCGACGCCGGACGCGACCACCCACGTCCGCGTGCTGCTCGCGCGAGGCGCGTCCTCCGCCGGAGGCAGCGCGGCGAGCCTCGGAATTTTCACGGTGATCGTCGCCCCGACGGTCACGTCGATCACCTTCTCGAACGGCGCGCGACCGGCCGCGCGCGCGACGAGGCGGCGCCGCCCGGGGTCGAGCGGCACGAGGCCCCCCCGCGTGGAGATCGTCTCGCCGTCGATCTGCGTGAGCTGATCGGCGGCGGGCTCCTCGAGGACGACGACGAGCTTGCCGACCTTGGCCTCAAGCGCGGCGGCGTACTCGCGCGCCACCGCCTCGCGATCGGCGCGGCCCGTCTGGCGCGCGAGGGTCGCCGCGCGCTCGTACAGGGCGATCGCGCGCGCGAGCTGACCGCGCCGCTCGGTGCACGCGCCGAGGTTCAGCATCGTGCCGAGGCGCGGCGCGAGCTGAAAGCTCCGTTCGAGCTTGGCGCACGCGTCCGGCAGCTTCCCCTCGTCCATGAGGCGCCGGCCCTCTTCGAAGAGCGCGTCGGCCTCGTCGGTGGGCGCGGCGACGGCCGGCGCGGCGAAGGTGAGCGCGAACGCCGTGATCCCCGCCGACAGGAGGTGCGCGGTCCTGTCGCGAGCGATCTCCACGGCCGAGGAGCATACCATCGGGGCGTAAAGAGGGCGCTTCCGCCGCCGCGTGGGCCCAGGGGGAACCATCCCCCTCGCGCGAGGGGGATCGAGCACCCCGCCGTTCGCACAAATCCTCGGAAATGCGAGGCCGCGGGCGGGCGCTGCGCTTGCACCCCATCGCGTCATGATTCGCTCGAGCCGCGCTACCGCTGCGATCTACGTGTCGCTGCTACTCCTCGCGGCATGCTCCGCCGGCGACGACACGACGCTCGGCCCAACCGGCGGTGCACGCGCCGACGCCAGCGCGGACACCGACGCGCGGGGTGCGTTGCCAGGCGACGACGCGTCGCCGCCGGGCGCAGATGGGGGCTCAGACGCGAGCGCGACGCCGGACGCCGCGAACGCCTACGGCGACGAGTACGGACCGTGGGCCGGAGGCTCCGCGTACTACGCGCGCTTCACGAACGGGCCGCCGGCCGACCCGTCGTTCTTCCCCATCGGCGTCTGGCTCCAGGACCCGAGTCTCGCGGCGCAGTACGCCGCGATCGGCGTCAACACCTACGTTGGTCTGTGGAACACGCCGACCGCCGCGGATCTGTCGACGATCGCGCAAGCGGGCCTGCATGTCCTGGTCGACCAGAGCGCCGCGACCCTCGGCGTCGCCAACAAGACGCTCGACGGCTGGGCGCAGACCGACGAGCCCGACAACGCGCAACCCGATGGCAAAGGCGGCTACGGACCGTGCATCTCCGCCGCCACCATCCAGTCGAAGTACACGGCGATGCAAAAGTCCGACACGACGCGCCCGATCTTTCTGAACCTCGGCCAGGGCGTCGGCAACACCGGTTACGTCGGGCGCGGCAGCTGCTCGGGCATCGCCGACTACCCCGACTACTGCAAAGGCGCCGACATCGTCTCGTTCGATCTCTACCCGGTGAACGACGGGCTCGACCTCCTCGACGTACCGCTCGGCGTCGATCGCCTCGGGCAGTGGGTCGACCACAAGAAGCCCGTCTACAACTGGATCGAGTGCACGCGCATCGGCCAGGCGAACGGCAAGCCGACGCCCGAGCAAGTGAAGGCCGAGGTCTGGATGTCGATCGTGCACGGGTCGATGGGCATCGGATATTTCGTGCACCAGTTCACGCCGACCGAGGACGATCACGCGCTGCTCGACGATCCGGCGATGAAGTCCGCAGTGTCGGCGATCAACGCGCAGATCCGCGAGCTGGCGCCGGCGCTCGACACGCCGCCGATCACGAACGCGGTGAAGGTCGCGGTCACCGGCGGAGGCAAAGTGGACGCGCTCGTGAAGCGACGCGGCGGGACGCTCTACGTGCTCGCGGTGTCGATGGGCACGACGGCCGGCACCGCAAGCTTCACCGTCCAGCGGGGCCCGGCGTCGAAGGTTACCGTGCTCGGCGAAGGGCGCACGGTGCCGGTGACCTCCGGCGTGTTCCAAGATGCGTTCGCCGGGTTCGCGGTCCACGTGTACGCCGTGGAGTAACCTCCGGCCGCGCAGCGCGCCGCAAGATGTCAGGTTCGCGCGGGTCGCCGCGTAGCCCTCTTGCACCCACCCGGCGAGCGCGCGCGCGGGCCCGACCCGCTTCGCGCCCGCTCCGTTCACGAAGGAGCCGTCCATGTCTCGACGTGTCGCGTTTTGTCTTGCCGTCTCGGCGATCCTCTCGGCCAGCGCCGCCGCGAGCGCCCAGATCGGGCCGCCGCTGCCGCCCGGTCCTCCGCGCCACTGTCCAGCGCCGACGCTGACCGAGTGCCAAAAGGAGATGCGCGCCTCGCCGCTCAATTTTTGCAAGCGGATCAACGAGACGGCGTGCCGCGACGTCGTCGCCAACTCGTTTCACGGGCAGTGGGCCGCTGACCAGGGGTGCGGGCCCAACCAGCAGACGTGCGCGAGCCTCGACCAGGTCATCTTGCCGGCGACGATGCCGCGCCACCCCGGAATCCTCATCGACGCCGCGCAAGAGCCGTTCGACGACTCGTCCCTGTCGCGCACCGGCGCGCTGAACACGGATCTCTCGTATGCCAGCATCGCGCAGAACGCCCTCCTGCCAGGGACCTTCGCGGGCCTCGATATCGTCGGCCGCCACCCCGAGCTCGGCTCGCGCCACCCGACGACGACGACCATCGCGTCGTGCGAGGACTACGTCTTCGACAAGTACTACGACTACACGCGCTTCGAAGAGGCGGCCGCGAGCTGCAAGTCGGACTACCTCTGCCTCGGCGAGCTCTTCGCGATGGCGGGCGACGGCTTGCCGGGGATGGACAAGCCGACATTGTTTTCGCGCGACGGCGCCCGCTCTCCGCTGCCCTTCCAGTTCCGCCCTCAGCTCGGCGAGATCATGGTCGCGCAGACCGTGAAGAAGAATCCGTTCTTCGCGTCGATGATCGTGCAGGGGCTCAACGAGCGAATGGCCCGGTTCTACGGCCTCGACGAGACGACGGCCCTCATGACCGCCTTCGCCGCGGGGTTCGCCGAGGACTACAGCTTCGTCGACGGCGTGGCGCACGATCTCGAGATGCGCGAGATGCAAGCGCCGCTCGCGCTCACGCTGGCCGAGTACCGCAAGATCGAGCTCCGCTCGATCTCCTTCACCCAGGCGCTCGCGCGGTTCCAGGGCGAGCTCACGAAGCTCGGTGTGAAGGCGGAGCAGTACCTCCACCCCTCCCGCTACGACTCGTGCGGACACCTGCGCATGCCCGACGTCCCGCCCGATCCGGCGTGCCCCGGCAACTACCGGCCGCCGATCACCGCCGAGACCCTCGAGTTCTTCTTCTACACGGACGCGCTCATGCTGGCGCTCGTCCGCGAGTGGCGCCACACGAGCCCGCGCGACGGGAGCATCGACCACGGGTGCCTCGATCCGGCGGGCATCTCCTGCGACTGGTCGCCCAAGTCGCTCGTCAAGTACCTCCACCTCGCCGACGTCAAGCGCGAGGCCGACTTCACCCATTGCATGCGCGACACCGGCGACAACTTCGTCTCGCAGTTCCCGACGATGAACGCCTCCGCCACCCGCGCCGACGCGCGCAGCGACTGGGACGCGCTCGAGGTGTGGCTCGGATACGCCGAGGACCAGCGCACCAAGGTCGTGAAGGATCTGCCCTGGATCGACAAAGGCACCGTCGGCGACTCGAAGGTCGGCAGCAACGGCCTCGGGGACCCCGATTGGTTCAGTGCAGAATACAACTATCAAATGCGCTGGGGCGTGCACATGGATCATGCGTCGACCGACGCGCAGCCCGTGTGCAACATGCAGCCGGAGCTTTGGGGCGACGTCGGGGTCACCGTCCACATCCTGAAGCAGTCGATCGGCGTCGCCACGGCGAGCATCCACGCGTCGGCCGGCGCAGCGGGTAACCCCGATCTCGTCACCGACGCTTCGCTCACGATCCTCGACGTGCCGGTCTATGGCGACACGACCGTCGGAGACTTCCACCTCGCGCCGCCGCCCGCGTCGGGCGGGCCGAGCTACAGCCAGACGCTCTTCGTCGGCTTCGTGCCCGTGACGGTGGGGGCGAGCGCGGAGCTCGCGGTCGGCTTCGACGCGACGGTGACGGCGAAGGCCCCGCAGAGCACCGACCTCTGCGCGCTGTCGCCCGAGGTCGCGCTGAGCGGTACGCTGTCGCCGTATGCGAGGGCGACGGGCCGCGCGTGGGGCGCCATCGGCGGCGAATTTGCCGGGCTCGGGGCCGAAGCGGGCATCGAGGGCAACGTCACTCTGGCCGAGGTTCGACTGCCGTTCACCGCCGGCGTGAAGCTCAAGACCGAGACGTTCTACGACGACGAGGGGGTGCCGACCGAGACGCTCGCCTTGCACCTCACGAACAACGCCCACCTCAGCCTGACTCTCCTCAAGGGCGACGTGAAGGCCTACGCGGAGATCTGTTACATCTTCGGCTGCAACCGTATCGAGCACACGATCTTCTCCTGGGACGGCGTCTCCTACGATCACGATCTGTGGAAGCCGCTCGACAAGGGCTATCCGGTCATCGCGCTCGCGACGGCGCAGCCCCCCAACGTGGTGCCGAAGCCGTGAAGCGCAGGACCCTCGCCGGCGCCGCCGCGCTCGGAGCACTCCTCCTCCTCGGGGCCGTCGCCGTTTCGCGGCGCGGCCCGACCGCACTGGACGCCGCGTCGAGCGGGTCCACCGAGACCGAAGCCCCGCGCGCTCACCTGGCGTGGGCTACCGGCACCCGCTACCGCTACACGTTCGACCTCGCGTCCACGACGTCGGCCAGGACGCCGGGGCTCGGCGAGAACGGGGAGCTCGCCTCGGCGATCGCACTCGCGGGCGCGCTGGAGCTCCGGGCGCTCGGGACGAACGGCGACCGCGCCGTGCTTGCCCTGACGCTGCCGCGAGTCGACGAGCACGCGTGGAAGATCCTCGGCGGCGATCTCCTGGGGGACGACGCCGCCGCGCGCGCGATCTTCGCGGACCAGGAGGCGTTCGTCGAGCTCGCGCCGACGGGCAAGCCCGAGCGCATCTTGTACAAGGCGACGGCGCCCGAGCTCTGGAAGAGCGTGACGCAGACGCTCGTGGCCGCGATGACCGTCGTGGTGCCGGCGGACGGCCCGCGCGAATGGAGCGGCACGGAGACGACGCCGGCCGGAGTGGCGCGCGTCGCGTACTCGATGGACGGCCCGCTTGCCATGACGCGGCGGCGAACCAGCTACGACGCGCTGTACGCGCTCATCGGCTGCGAGGGTTGCGCGCGCGACGTCGACGCACACGCGGCGATCGCGCTCGATCCGAAGGGGCACCTCTCGCGCATCGACGATCGCGAGACGCTCGTCGTCGCCGCGAAGAAGGGCGCCGAGCCCGCGCTTCGTGTGGTCTCCACCTTCCGCCTCGATCTCGTCGAGGTGAGCACCTTCGAGGCACCCACGACGCTGACGCTCGATCCGTCGCTCGAGGCGCGCGCGGCCGGCGCGCTACGGCGCGGTGAGGTCCCTGAGCGCGAGCTGCTGGCGCAGCGCGTCGGTGATCTCTCGTTCGAGGACGCGGAGCGGACGTTGGGGTCGTACGACGGCAAGACCCTCGAGGAGGGCTTCGTCACGCGCGCGTCCGGGCTCCTCCTGCAGGATTCGGCGCTGGCGAAGAAGCTCGTGCCGCTCTTCACCGCGGCGAAGACGAACGACGCGCAGCGCCGGCTCGTGATGGATCTGCTCGCGTCGGCGTCGACGAAGGAGGCGCAGTCGGCCATGTGCGAGGCGCTGGCCTCGGAGGCGGGGCGGACGAGTCCGGCGTATCCCACGCTTTTGCAGCGCCTCTCGTTCGTGCCGGCGCCGACGCCGGAGACCCTGGCCTTCGTCGATCGGGCATACGCGTCGGCGCGGACACGCGGCGACGAGGCGCGCTTCGCGTCCGCGTACACGGCAGGGGCGGTGTCGTTCGCGGCACGGCGCGAAGGTGAAGACGCGCGCGCGGACGCGATGGCTGGCCGCTTGCGCGCCGACCTCGCCACCGCCAGGACGCCCAAGGAGACAGGCGCGCTCTTGACCGCGCTCGGGGCGGCGGCGGCGCCCGGCGATGGGCAGCGGATTCTGGCGTACGCGCACAGCAAGGAAACGCGCACGCGGGCGAGCGCGGCGGGGGCGCTGCGGCGGTTCAAGGAGCCGGAGGTTCGGCGCGCGCTCACGGATCTGATCCGCGATGCGGCGCCCGAGGTCGAGGAGGCGGCGCTGCGCTCGCTGGACGCGCAGCCGGTGACGGCGGAGGAGCTGTCGCGCATTTCGGCAGCCGTGATCTCGGGGGGAACCAGCCCGGCGCTGGATGGCTCGCTCGTGTCCTTCGTCGGAAAGCACGCCGCCGTGGGGCCAGAGGTGGGGCGCGTGCTCGAGTTCTTGATGGCGCGAGCGACCCGGCCCGAGGACGCTGCTCGCATCCGGTTCGTTCTCGATCAGCTTCGTCGGGGGTGATTTTCCGCGGGATGACGACGACTTGAACGCGCTCGAGCTACCTAAATTGACGCCCTACGAATTCGGTGTCAGAACGCCGGCCGTCGTCGCGTAGTCCTCTTCGCCACCACGAAGCCCCGCCGCCCCCTCCCCTTTGCTCCCCCTGCCCAGGAACCTCCCATGACGACCCTCCGCGCATCCCTCGCGACGTCCCTCGCCGTGATCTCGTTCGCCACCGCCCTCGCGACGGGCTGCTCGGGCACTCCTCAGGATCCGCCGTCGAGCACGTTGCCGGGGGAGGGCGTGCAGCTGAAGAGGAGGTGCACGGTCTTCGATCCGAGCTGCTCACCGCCGCCTCCGCCCCCGCTCGTGTGCGCGACGTTGCCGAACACCATCTGCAACACCGAGCTCGGTTACCAGATTGGCGTGCCGTCGTACCTCGCGGCGTGTCCCGACATTTCGCTCGCCGGCGGCGGACTCTGGACGCCGGGCGAGCCGGGCGCAGGGGTGTACGCGACCCGCTACCCCGTGGCGCCGTACGGCGGCGCGGATCAGCGGCACGCCTACTACGATGCACCGAACCCGTTCGTGTCCAGCGATCTCGTGTGCACCTACGCCTACGAGAACGCGCGAAACGCCGACGGCTCGGCCTTCGCCCCGCCCGGCTCGCGCATCGACAGCTCGGTGTTTTGCGGGACGCTCCAGTACACGAAGATCGCGTACATCGTCAATTTGTACCAGTGCATCGTGATCTTGCCGACGGGCACGACCGGCGGGCGCGGCTGCGACACCTGCCGCCTTTGATGGATTGACGGAGAGGCGGGGCGCGTCGCGTTGCGGCCCTGCGATGCGCGTGGCATGACCGCAGGCGATGCGCGCCGGAGCGGGTCGGGAGCGTACGCGTCGGGCGCTGCTCGTCGTGGGCGCCCTCGCGGTCGCGCTTGCGCTTGGTTGCGCCCGCGAGAAGCCGCGCGCGGTCGCCGACGCCGCGCCGCCGCTTCCCCCGATTGAGGGCGCGCGCTTCTCCGGATGTGCGGCCGTCACCAAGGAGGGCGTCTGCGAAATGGCGCCCGGCGGAGCGCTTCGCGTCTGGGTACCCGCACCGCCCGACACGCCCGCGCTCACCATCGACGGCGCGCCCGCGGAGGTGCGGTCGCGCATCGACGTTCGGGGAGGCGCGCTGATCACCTTGGCGCCGGCAGGCGGCCGGAAGCTGGAGGTCACCGCGATCGGTCGCGCGTTCTCGCTCGCCCTCGCGCCCGCGCCCGCGAAGCTTGCTTCGGTGCGCGAGGCGGCGGAGCTGCGCGCGGCGGGCAAGCTCGCCGAGGCGCGCGCCCGGCTCGAGGCGGACCTGCCCCGGGCGCGCGCTGCCGGTGAGGGCGGGCTGGTCCTCGGAGCGCTCGCGCGGATCGCGCTGGCGGACGGGCGCGACGACGACGTCGATCGATTGTTCGACGAGTCGATTCGGCTCGGCGACGCGGCGGGGCGCGCCTCCGAGGCCGCGGACGACGCGTTCGCGCTCGTCTTCTCGCTCCTCGCGCGAGTGCGACTGGTCGAAGCCCGGCGCGTCCTCGCGCGCGCAGCGGCGCTGTCCGCTCACTACCCCGACGGTGTGGCGCGCGTCCGGTACTACACGGCCGCCATCCTGGGGATGTCCGCCCAGTCGCGCGAGGCGCTCGCCGAGTGCCGCCTCGCCGAAGAGGAGACCGCGCGGCTCGGCCTCGTGCGCCTCGAGCGGATGACGCAGCAGCTCGAGGCCTCCATGCTCGACGATCTCGGCCGCGTCGACGACGCGCTCGCCATTCTCGACGGCCAGCGGCGCGCGTTCGAAGCGGACATGGATCCCTGCGATCTGGCGGACCTCCTCGGTCTGCGCGGCGCCGTCGGCACGCACGCGCAGGGCCTCGCCGCCGCGGACGCGCGCGGGTGGCTGGAGAAGGCGCTCGTCACGTACCGAACGAGCTGTCCAGCGTCGTACGATCCCGCCCGTATCGCGAACCTGGAGGCGTACATGGCTCGCGCCGAGCTTCGCGCGGGTCGCGTCGACGAGGCGGAGAAGCACCTGCGGGCGTCCGTCGCCGCGGCGCCGCACACGAGGGTGGAGGTGACGATCGATCGCCTGCGGACCAGGGCCGAGGTGGAGCTCGCGCGCGGGCGAGCACGCGACGCGCTCGCGTCGTGGGACGAGATGGCGGCGATGGCGCGGGGCATTGGCGACGACGGGTTCTTGCGGCTCGCCCTCGACGGCCGCGCGCTCGCCCTCTCCACGCTTCACCGAGACGCCGACGCGCTCGCGGCGCTCGAGCAAGCGGCCGCGCTCACCGAGCGCATGCTCGTGAGCATTCCGCTCGGCGAGGGGCGCGAGAGCTTCGCCAGCGAGCAAGAGCGGGCGGATACGCGCCGCGTGGAGCTCCTCGTCGCGATGAGGCGACCGGAGGACGCCGCGCGGGAGGTCGTTCGGATTCGATCGCGCGTGCTCGACGCGCTCGAGAGCCGGCACCGCCTCGCGGCCCTTCCCCCGTCCGCCGCCGACGAGTGGCTCGACGCCGTCGGCGCCTACCGCCGTGAGCGCGAGGCGCTCGAGCGGGAGGGGACGGACGACTGGAAGCTCTCGAAGGAGTCGCTCGCGGCGAGCGGCGCGAAGCGTGCGGCCCGCGCAGAGGCGGCCCGTGCGGCGCTCGACGGGGCGTTGGCGCGCGTCCTCGTCGAACCGAACAAGATCCGGCGCACCTCCGCGACGCGCGACGTCACCCTCGCGCTCGTCCCGACCGAGCACGGCCTCCTCGGGCTACTCACCGCGGGCCGCAAGACACGGGCCGTGCAGCTCGGCGCGGTCGATCCGTCGGCGTCGCCGGAGGTCCTTACCCGCGCGATCCTCTCGCCGTTTCGCGTCGAGCTCGCCGCGGCCCCGCGCCTCGCCGTCGTGGCGCTCGGGGCCGCGCGCGCGATCGACGTGCACGCGCTCCCGTGGGACGGGGCGCCGCTCGTCGCCAAGATGGCCGTCGTCTACCCCACCGATCGCGGCGCGGCACCGGCCGCCGATCCTGTCTCGGTGGGCGTCCTCGTCGTGGGCGATCCCACGTCGGATCTGCCGTTCGCGCGGCGCGAGGTCGACGCGGTCACCGCGCAGCTCCGCGACGCGGGCGAGACGCGTGTCTCCGTGCTCACGGGAGCGTCGGCGACCGGCGCGGCCGTGAGGTCCGCGCTGGCGGGCGCGCGCCTCTTCCACTACGCCGGTCACGGAAAGTTCGCCGGTCGCGATGGGTGGCAGAGCGCGCTTCCTCTCGCCGATCACTCCGAGCTCACGGTGGCCGACATCCTCGCGCTTCCCCACGCGCCGGCGGGCGTGGTGCTCCTCGGGTGCGAGACCGCGCGGACGTCGGGCGAGGCGCAAGCCGAAGGCCTGGGGCTCGCGCAGGCCTTCCTCGTGGCCGGCGCGGGCGCGGTGGTGGCGGCGACGCGCACAGTGGACGACGCGGCGTCGGCGATCCTCGCGGCGGCTCTGTACCGGCATCTGCGGCCGGATGGAGACGTCGCCGAAGCGCTCCGCGAGGCGCAGATCGACGCGTGGAAGCAAGGCGTCGCCGACTACGGCGCGTTTCGCGTCCTGGTCCGTTGACGGATCGGCGGGTCAGCGCGGCGCGACGTCGAGGGCGCGCTCGAGCACGCGCACGCCCGCGGGCGGCGCACGCCGCACGTCGCGCGCGGCCCCTTCGCTCGACGGCAGCGCGCTCGGCGCCCCGACGAAGACCACGAGCCGACTCGAGCCCTCCGGCAGCTGCGCGATGGCGCTCGGGCCCGCCTCGACGCGCACGGCCCCCTCGGCCGACACTTGCGGAGCGACGTTCCACGCCGCCAGGGACTCGCCGCGCGCGATCCAGACGACCGCGCCCACCCCCGTCGCCAGCTTGGCGGGCCGCGCGACGATGACGAGCCGCCCGTCGCGCGCCACGCGCACTGGCTCGGTCACGCTCGCCGGATCGCCCGCGCGCGTAGGACGCTCGCCCCCTTCCACCACGAGCTCGTAGCTCGCAAGCGCGCCGTCCGGCATCGCGGGGGGAGCGGTCCGCATCCAGAAGAAGAGGGCCGCCGCGGCCGCGACGACGAACGCGCCGATCGTCAGCGGCCGGCCCGCGCCAGCCCACCGTGCACGCGCGCGCGCCTCCGCCGGGCGAACGACGGCGGCCTCGGGCCCTTCTCCGAGCACAGCCTTGGTCGCGCTCTCCGCCATTCCCCGGAGCTCCTCCGGGCTGAACGGGCGCAAGAGCTCGCGCGCCTCCGCGTCGTCCCGCGCGGAGTCCTCCTCCCGCGCGATGCGGCCGAGCTCTTTCATGAGGGGATCCTCCGCCATCCAGTCACCTTAGGAGTTCGTCGGGCGCCGCCCGGAATCTGACATTTCTCGTTCGAGCTCGACCGCGATGGCGCGGGCCCGTTTGGCGATGCGCGAACGGGCCGCGTAGACCGCGTCGGGCTGCATCTCCATCGTTTCACATATTTGGGCGACCGGCTGCTCCTCCACCCACAGCGCATAAAACAGCCGCAGCATCTTCGGCGTGAGCTCCTCCCGCAGCCGGTCGACGAGCGCCTGGAGCGTGTCGCGCGACAACGCCGCCATCCCCTCCCCGTCGCTCGCGCCGGCGTGGAGCGCGAGGTCCTCCTCGACGACGGGATCCTCTTTCCAAGGGCTCCGCTTGCCGGTGCGCATGATCGACGCGACCTGCCGTTCGGCGACGAGGCCGACGAAGTTCTCGAGCGACATGCCGCGCTCCGCCTTCCACGCCCGTAGCGTCTTGCCGTCGTCCGCGAGGAGCGCGACGAAGACCTCCTGCGTCATGTCGCGGAGCTCCTGCCGCGGATCGCGCCCCGACGCGCGGCTTCGACGAAGGAGCGCGCGCGCGATGCGCGCTTGAATGACGGGCGCGACGCGTACGAAGAGCGCGTGCATCGCGCTCCGGTCTCCCGCGAGCGCGCGCTCGAGCAGAGCAGGCGCGGTGTCGTCGGTGGACACGGGCGTGTCGTATCACGCCGCGCACCTCACGGGCGCCGCGCGTGAAGGTGGCGTGTCAGCTTCCGGGAGCTCGCGACGAACACCCCTCGAACGCGTAGGGAGTGCCGCGGAGGATCGCGAGGCCGGAGGCCCGGTCCAGTCGACCCCGCGGAGGCACCGCGCATACGGAGGATGCTCATGCTCACGACGCGAAGGCTCGGTTCCCTGTTCATTTGCGCGATGGCCGCATGCGGAGGCACGACGGGCGGTGGCGATCACGGCGACGATCCGTCGTCGTCGCGCGGCTTGTCGGCTGCGAAGAAGAAGCCCATCTGCACCGTCGACTCCGATCCCGACACCTGCGGCGGCTCGGGGAGCCACGCGTGCGGCGAGGAGGAGGTCGGCTGCACCAGCGTTTGCCTCGTCGGGCTCACGTACAACATCGCGCGCAGCGTCTGCGTCCCGTGCGGCGCCCCCGGCCTCCTCGCGTGCGGCGGCAGCCAGTGCAACCCCGGCCTCGTCAACGTCGGCGCCAGATGCATGCAGCCCGATGCCATGAAGGCACCCGAGCTCGTGCTCATGTGCCGCTTCGACGAGACGCCGGACACGGCGGGAGCGGAAGGTGCCGCCCGTCGCCTGTTTCTCGTCGACGGCTCGGGGAAGGACAACCTCTTCGACTACTACGCGGAGATGACGTACGGCCGGCTCGATCTGAGCGGCTCACGCGTGGTCGGATGGACGTCGCTGGGCAGCCGGAGCGATCCCGTCCTCGAGGCGACGATTCACGACCGCGCGGCCTTCTACAACGCATGCGTGGCGGCGACCCAGAAGGCCAACCCGACGCTCGACATGACGAGCTACTTCCGCGTGCTCGCGGTCGAGAACGTCGACTTCGCGGACGATGGCGCCGCGGGTGCCGCGGTGACGATCGCGCAAGATCACCTCGACACCGACTTCACGGCCCACGAGATGGGCCACGCGTACGGCCTCTCGCACGCCCAGGACGAAGCGCTGAGCGCGTGCGGCGGCGCGCCCGGCGACTACTGCGATCCCTGGGACGAGATGAGCGCGCAGCTTAACTACGCGCACCCCGCGCCGGGCATGCGCGACCGCGACGGGTTTCCGGGAGCCAACGGCTTCATCGCCGGACAGCGTGTGTTCCTCGGAGCCAACCTGGGGCTCAGCCCCTTCACGACGTCCGAGATCCTCACGCCGGCGCCAGGCACCACGACGACGGTGACGCTCGCGGCCGTGAACCACCCGGAGGTCGCGGGGATTCGCGTCGTCGAGGTCCCGATCGACAGCGCGAGCTTCTACACTGTGGAGCTCGTGCGCAACACGGGCTGGGACGTCGGCGCGCCGGCGTCGCGCGTCCTCGTCCACCGCATCGAGGCCGGACGCACGAAGATCGTCGTGAGCCCCAGCGCCGACAAGGCGTGGGCGGCCGGCATGACGTGCACGCATCCTGGGCTGGTCGTCAAGGTCGTGTCGATCGACGACGCGTCGTCCACAGCGGTGGTCACCGTCACGCGAGGGACCTGAGTCGGCCGCGCGCCACGGCACCGCACCTGACCTATCCGAGCGGGTCCGTCGGGATCGGGCGCGCAGGAGCGCCCCGGTCCGCGTTCTCGCCACGAGCGACGCACGCGTTGCGCGCAAACGACGCGTCTTTGCGCCCGCGAGTGCATCGGCGGCGGGGCCCGGAAGTTGCTCGCTCAGGGGCGCGCAACCCGCTTGTCGGAAGGACCACACCCCATGGGCAAGATCATCGGCATCGACCTCGGCACGACGAACAGCGTGGTCGCCATCATGGTAGGCCGCGAGCCGAAGGTCATCGTCAACGAGGAGGGATCTCTCATCACGCCCAGCGTCGTCGCGTGGGACGACAAGGGCGGCGTGCTCGTCGGGCAGATCGCCAAGCGCCAGTCGGTCACCAACGCCGAGAACACGATCTTCAGCGCCAAGCGCTTCATCGGGCGAAAGTTCGAGGAGGTCGGCGAGGAGATGAAGCGCGTCCCCTACACGACCCAGCGCGCGAAGAACGGGGACAGCGCGTTCTCCATCCGCGGCAAGCTACTTAGCCCGGAAGAGGTGAGCGCGCAGATCCTGATGAAGCTGAAGAAGGCGGCGGAGGACTACCTCGGCGAGAAGGTCACCGAGGCGGTCATCACCGTCCCCGCGTACTTCAACGACGCCCAGCGCCAGGCGACCAAGGACGCCGGACGCATCGCCGGGCTCGACGTGAAGCGCATCGTCAACGAGCCGACCGCGGCGGCCCTCGCATACGGCCTCGACAAGAAGACGGACGAGATCATCGCCGTCTACGATTTCGGCGGCGGAACGTTCGACATCTCCATCCTCGAGGTTGGCGACAACCTCGTCCAAGTCCTCGCGACGAACGGCGACACGCACCTCGGCGGCGACGACATCGACAACGTGATCATCGATTGGATCGTCGCGGAGTTCCGCAAGTCGAGCGGCGTCGACGTCAGCAAGGACAAGATGGCGCTCCAGCGCCTGCGGGAGGCCGCGGAGAAGGCGAAGATCGAGCTGTCGAGCACCCAGGAGACGTCGATCAACCTCCCGTTCTTGACCGTCGGCGCCGCCGGGCCGGCACACCTCGACCTGCGCCTCTCGCGGTCCAAGCTCGAACACATGATAGGGCCGCTCGTCGAGCGGACGATGGAGCCCGTGCGCAAGGCGCTGGCCGACAGCACCAAGACCGTCGCGGAGATCGCCGAGGTCGTGCTGGTGGGCGGGTCTACGCGCGTCCCGATGGTGAAGGAGGCCGTCAAGAAATTCTTCGGCAAAGAGCCGCACCAGGGCGTGAACCCCGACGAGGTCGTGGCCGTGGGCGCCGCGGTGCAAGCCGGCGTCTTGTCGGGCGACGTGAAGGACATGATCCTCCTCGACGTGACGCCGCTGTCGCTCGGGATCGAGACGCTCGGCAGCGTCATGACCGTGATGATCCCGCGCAACACGACGCTGCCGACCCAGAGGAAGGAGACGTTCTCGACCGCGTCCGACAATCAGCCGAGCGTCGACGTGCACGTCATGCAAGGCGAGCGCCCCGAAGCAAAGTACAACCGCACGCTCGGCCGCTTCCAGCTCTCCGGCATCCTGCCGGCCCCGCGCGGCATGGCCAAGGTCGAGGTGACGTTCGACGTCGACGCCAACGGCATCCTCGCCGTCACGGCGAAGGACACCGCGACAGGCAAGGATCAGAAGATCACCATCACCGCGAGCTCGGGCCTGAGCGAGGCCGACATCGCGAAGATGGTGAAGGAGGCGGCGGAGAACGAGGCCGGCGACAAGGTCCGCCGCGAGCAGGTCGAGCGCCGGAACAAGCTCGACAACCTTTGCTATGCGATGGAAAAGGCAGTCGCCGACAGCAACGGGAGAATGACGCCGGACGACGTCGCGTCGCTCGGCGCCATCGTCAAAGAGGCGCGCGCGGCCATCGAGCAGCAGGATGACGTCGCCATCACGGCCGTGAGCGAGCGGCTCGAGAAGGAGTCGCACCGCGTCGCCGCGGCGATGTACGCGGAGAAGGACGCGGCGCCCCCCGCAGGCGGTCCCACAGCCGCGCCGCCCTCGGGCAGCAACGGCGCCGGCGCGAAGAAGGGCGTCGTGGACGCCGAGTTCGAAGACGCGCCGCGAAGCCCCTGACGAGGATTGAGGAGCGCGGCGCGCGTTGCTCTTCAGGTGACGTATCCTCGCGCCGATGAACGCCCGGAGCCCAACCACGATCGAGCGCCACCGCGCCAGCCGCGGGAGCTGGCTGCGCGCGGCCGTCCTCGGCGCCGACGACGGCGTCGTGTCCACCGCGAGCTTGATGATCGGCGTCGCGTCCGCGTCCGCGTCCGCGTCGAACGGGACCGTGCTCGTCGCCGGCATCGCAGGGCTCGTTGCAGGCGCGCTGTCGATGGCGGCAGGAGAGTATGTCTCGGTCAGCTCGCAGCGGGACGCCGAGGAGGCCGACATCTCCCTCGAGAAGCGGGAGCTCGCACGCGATCCCAAGGGAGAGCTCGTCGAGCTCACAGCGATCTACCGCGCGCGCGGCCTCGACGCCGATCTCGCGGCGAACGTCGCGGAGCAGCTCAGTCGCGGCAACCGCCTGGCCGCCCACCTGCGCGACGAGCTCGGCCTCGAGCCCTCGAAGCTCGCGCGCCCGGTCCAGGCGGCGCTGGTCTCGGCGGCGAGCTTCACCGCCCTCGGCCTACTCCCGATCCTCGCGCTCCTCCTCGCGCCGGCGCCATTGCGCGTCGCCGCGATCGCGCTGCTCAGCCTGGCGAGCCTCGCCGTGCTCGGCGCGCTCGGCGGACGGCTCGGCGGAGCCCCGATGGGCAGGGCCGCGCTGCGCGTCGTCGTGGGCGGCGGCGCGGCGATGGCGACGACCGCGCTCATCGGTCACCTGCTCGGCGTCGCGGGCATCGGGTAGCGGTCCTAAAGCGGTTTCCGAACCTAACGAACGCCCGCGGAAGCTCCGTTCTTGGGCAGAGACGTCGTCGGGCGAACGCCGGCTGTGGCCTCGGCGAAGTCGAGGACGACGCGGCCGGCCACGCCGCCGTGCCTCAGCCGATCGAAGACCGAATTAATCGCCGAGAGGGGCTGGAGCTCGATCTCGGCCTTCACCTTGCCGTCGGCCGCGAAGGCGAGCGCCTCGGCCATGTCCTCGCGGGTGCCGACAAACGAACCGCGGATCGTTACGCAGTTGGCCACGACGTCGAAGAGGGGCACGGGAAAATCTCCCGGCGGCAAGCCCACGAGGACGCACGTGCCGCGCTTGCGGGTCATCGCGACGCCTTGCTTGAACGCGCCGAGCGACGGCGCGGTGATGAGCACGCCGTGCGCGCCCCCGCCCGTGCCCTTGGTGACCGCCTCGGCCGCACCGGGGTGCGCCGCGTTGACGACGAGATCGGCGCCGAGCGCCTTGGCCTGCGCGAGCTTCGCGTCGTCGATGTCGACGGCGCAGACGTGGAGCCCCATCGCCTTCGCGTACTGGATCGCGAGATGGCCGAGGCCTCCGGCGCCCGAGACGACGAGCCACTCCCCCGGTCTGGTCTTGGTCTCCTTGATGCCCTTGTACGACGTGACGCCCGCGCAGATGAGCGGCGCGGCTTGCTTCGGGTCGAGGCTCGCCGGGATGCGCGCGACGTAGCTCGGATCGGCGAGGAGGTACTCTGCGAAGCCGCCGTTCTTGGTGTAGCCGCCGAACTCGGCCTTCGCGCAGACCGTCTCCCACGCTGCGAGGCAGTGCTCACAATACCCGCACGCCGAGTAGAGCCACGGCACGCCCACGCGATCCCCCTCCTTGACGTTCGTGACGCCCAGGCCGAGCGCGACGACGCGGCCGATCGCCTCGTGGCCGGGAACGAACGGCGTCTTCGGCTTCACTGGCCAATCGCCGGCCGCCGCGTGGAGATCCGTGTGGCAAACGCCGCACGCCTCGGTGGCGACGAGGATCTCGCCGGGTCCCGGAGACGGCACGTCCCACTCCGCATCCACGAGCGGCTTGCCGAGCTCGGCGACGAGCGCGACGCGCATTTTCTTGGTCATCTCGGCATCGGGTGCACGATCCACACCCCGCCGGCTCTTTGTGCATTTCGCGGATCTTCGGAGCGCCTCGGCGCAAAGACAGCATGCGGAGCGCAAACATCGCGGCCCCGTCGACACGGATCTCACGGGATCGCGAAGCTCTTGCCGACGGTCAGCGCGCCCCCCGAGAACGCAGGTACGCTGACGCCGCGGTAGCGCTGCGAGATGCATCCACCGGTCGCGGTGCCGGCGAAGGGCGGCGCGACGTCGACGGCGGACACCGACCCGCTCGGCTGGAACGTCACGCGCACGTGCCCCGCCCCGCTCGGGCCGTCCGCCCGCTTGCAGGCGGCGACGTCGATCGCGAGGGCGCGAGCGGCGCTGGTTCGATCGAATGCAGACGTCGACGGCGTGGACGACGGAGCCGGCGCCTCGCCGCATGGCGCACCGACGCTGAGGCGAACCTGACAGCTCGTCGCGGACTCCCCGAGACAACACTTCGGCGTCACCGTCGTTGCCGCGGCCGACGCCGGGTTCGCGGTCGCGGTCGCGTTCCCCGTCGTCCATCTGGTCGCCGTCGTGGTCGTGGTCGTCGTCGCGGTCGCGGTCGCGGTCGCGGTCGTGGTCGCGGTCGTGGTCGTAGTCGCGGTCGTGGTCGTGGTCGCGGTCGGGGGCGTGGTCGGTGCGATGCTCGGCAGCGGTGACGCGGTCGGCCGCGTGTCGAAGGCGGTTGGGAGCTGCGCCAACGCCGGCGACGGCGCGCTGGCCGTGGCGAACAGCGCAGCGCCTACGAGGACAACGATGGCCAGCATCGTCGACGCGAGGGCCAGCGGCATTTTGCTCCGCCTCGCGTCCGGATCGTCGACCGGATCGAGCGCCAACGGCGCGGCGAGCGGACCGAACAGAGACGCGCCACCCAAGTGGAGGACCTCATCGACGCGCGACGACGACGCCTCCTCTCCGTCCCTCGCACCTTCTTTCGCCATTGCCGAGGAGAGCGCGCGCAGATCGATCAGCGACGACGCGTCGGTCGGCGCCGTCGCGGGCAGAGGCGTTGCCGTCCTCGCCAGCGTCGCCAGCGAGAAGAGGACGCTGCTCTCGTTCCGCTCGCCCACCAGGGGGGCCGGCATCGAGATCGGCGGCGTGTCGCACATTTGGTCACTCTCTCCCGGCACTTCGACGGGGAAGGCTTCGCCGCAGCGTCTGCAGCGGATGGTCACCCTCCTCCCGGCAAAGCGTTCGTCGGAGATCGAGTATTTGGCGTGGCAGGCGGGGCACGTGAGCTTCATCGTGCAGGTCAGACGTCGCGCGCCGGTCGTCGGTTGGCGCGAAGATTTCCCCAACCAATGAGCCCCTCGCGACGTCCAAGACCGTGATGACCACACCTGCCCAGCGCGAGGCTGCGACCGCGGCGCTCCTCGTGGCGCGCGCCAAGGCGGGTGAGCCGCGCGCGTTCGATGCGCTCGTGCGCCGGTACCGCAAGCGCATCTTCGCGCTCGCGCTGCACCTGTCGGGCTCCGAGAGCGACGCGGACGACATCGTCCAAGACGTGTTCCTGCGCGCGTTCCGGGCCCTCGAGCAGTTCGAAGGCCGCAGCGAGTTCTTCACCTGGGTCTATCGCCTCACCGTCAACCGCGCGCTCGACGCGCGGCGCACCCACGCTCGTCGCAGCGAGTCGTCGATCGACGAGGCCGATCCGCGCATCGAGCGCGCGGTGCAAGTCGACGCCGACGGCGATCCGCGCCGCGCCGCCGAGCTTCGCCAAACCTACGCGCGTGTCCTCCGCGCGCTCGACGCGCTGCCGACGGAGATGCGCACGACCGTGGTCCTCGTGACCTTGCAGGGACTCTCCAACGCGGAAGCCGCCGTCGTACAGGGCTGCTCGCGCGGCACGATCGCGTGGCGCTTGCACGAGGGTCGTCGTCGTCTCGTCGAGGCCGAGCACAAAATCCCCTCGCGCCGGCGAGGGCTCACCGAACATCTGGAGCGCCTGCTCGAGGACGCAGGGATGCCGGTCTTCGATCTCGAACCCTTGCTCTCGTCCTGAGGCGGCGGGCGAGACCCGCGCGGTGCACGCCGCGGCCCGTCCCTTGCGAGGGACCGCCTCGTCGGCCCGAACGACACGCGAAATCGCGTCGGTCTGCCCTGCTCGTCGGTGCGGGGCTGCCAAATCGCCCCGCCATGAACATTCGATCGCTGCGTTTCGTCATCGCTGTCCCCTGGCTCCTTTCGTCCGCGTGCGCGGCGCCGCCGCTCCCTGCGATGGCGCCTGCCGCGTCCATCCCATCGCCGCAGGAGGGTGCCGGATCGGGGTACCTGCGCGCGCGATGGCCGCCGACCCGGGTTGCGCTATCCTCTCCCTTGGGTCGCGCTCGCCATCGCGAGGCGGCCACGCGGCGGCGAGTCGCCCCGCTGGTGAATGAACGACGAACTGTTCTCGCTCCTCTCCGGTCTCGACGGCATCGAACAATCCCCGCGCTGGCACCCCGAAGGGGACGCGCTCTACCACTCGCTGCAAGTCTTCGCGCTCGCGCGGCGCGCGACGGACGATCGCGTGCTCTGGGCCGCCGCGCTCTTCCACGACGTCGGCAAGGCCATCGACGGGCCGCTCCACGACGAGGTCGGCGCCGATCTCCTCGAGGGCCTGCTCCCGGCGCGCGCCGTCTGGCTCGTGCGCCATCACCTCGATCTGCTCAAGAACGCGCGACGCACGCGGCGACGATGGCTCGGCACCGCGGCGCTTCGCGATCTGGAACAGCTTCGCAGGTGGGACCTCACCGGCCGCGATCCGCGCGCGCGCGTCACCCCGGCAATCGACGCGTACGACGCGCTCTTCGACGGAGCCCACGACACCCTGAACGCCGACGACGGGAGCTTCGACCCCGACGCGCGATGAGCTGGGAACGCTATGGCGGCCTCCGCGCCGCGATCGCCCAGCTCGCCGCGCAGATTATGTACGGCGAAGAGGTGAAGCAGTACTTCACCGCGAAGCGCCTCGCGGCCAAGCGGCTGCTCGGCCAGGCGGACGCCAAGGCGATGCGCTACCGTCCGCGGGATTTGCCGTCGAACGGCGAGATCAAGCAGGCGCTCCTCGAGCTCGTCACGGAGATCGAAGGAGAGGGTCGCACGCAGCGCCTCTTCGCGATGCGCATCTGCGCGCTCGAGGCGATGGAGGCGCTCCAAAAATTCACGCCGCGCCTGATCGGCTCCGTCGCCACCGGCCACGTCCGCAGCGGCAGCGACGTCGATCTCCACGTGTTCGCGTGGGACGCCGCGGGCGTCGAGGCGCACGTCGCGGGCCTCGGCTGGACGCACGAGACGCAGCGCGTGAGCATCCGCAAGAACGGCAAGAACCAGGATTTCACGCACGTGAACGTCGCCGACCTCTTCCCGATCGAGCTCACGGTCTACCCACCGAGCGAGCTACGGAACCGGCCGCGCAGCAGCACCGACGGCAAGCCCATCGTGCGGATTCGCGACATGGCGCTCCGGAAGCTGTGCGAGCGCGAGCATCCGGAGCTATGGCGGCGTTACCTGGAGGACGGCACGACGCCATCGCTCGAGGCGATCTTGGCGGCCGAGGAGGAGGAGAGCGACGACACCGGCGGGGCGATCGACGTCCCCAACGAGTTTGATCCGTCGCCGAAGCGCGACCCGTGGTCCGACGCCGACTCCGACGCCGACGCCGACGCCGACTCCGACTCCGACTCCGACCCCGACTCCGACTCCGACTCCGACTCCGACGCCGACTCCGACCGCGAGCCGCGCATCGGGCGACTCTCGACGCGACACCCGTACCGCGGACGCGCGGAAGAGGACTGATGCGCGCGACCTCACTGAAACAGCTGAAGCCACGCGGGGTAGTTGTCTTTGCACTGGAGCGACGCGCTGTGCGTGTCTCCCGTCGCGCCGCAGAGCGCCGCGGCGTCGTTCTGGCGTGACGGCAGCATGCCCAGGTTCGCCCAATTGAGCGTGTGGTATGGGCACGTCGTGTCGCCCGTGCCGTCGGGCGCCAGCGTGGATGTTGCCGCGAACCCGTAAAATTGCGCCGGATCGGTGGCCCACGGCCCCGCGGCGCCGTTCGTCCACGAGACCGCGGCGCCGCCGGTCGTGCCGTCGCACGTGGAGGAGAGCTGCACGACGCGCGCGACGGGAAAGAGCTTCGCGATCGCCGCGGCGTGCCCGCCTCCTTGCGAATGCCCGGCGACGAGGATCTTGGGCCACGCGATCGCCGCCGTCGGATCGGCGCCGGGATCGCGCGTCGTGAGGAAGTCTCCCCATCCGCCGCCGGGATCCCCGGCCGCCAAGAAGCGGAGCGCGCGCGCCGTGCGGTCGACGACGCTCTCGTCCGGCGTCACGTCGATGGCAGACCCCGGCTCCGATCCGCCGAGGATGATGCTCTTGCGCGACGGGAAGTAGCAGGCGTCGGCGCGCTTGCAGAGGCTGCCGAGCGACGCGTCGTTCTTGTACGCGAGGCCGAGCACGGCGCGCCCGGCGGCGGCGGCGGCGGCGTAGAGGTTCACCGTCGGATCGGTCCTCACGACGCCGGACGGCTTCCCGCCGCTGCCCACGAGGAAGAGGACCAAGGTAGCCGGCGCCGCGGCCGATGGACGAATCGCGTAGTGGGGGACCGTCGCGTTCTCGCCGGTGGCGGTCGCGCCGATCGCAGCAGGCGTCGCGTTGAAGCACGTGACGCCCGTGACCGCGAACGCGCCCGCGCCGGTCGTGGGGCACGGCGTCAGCGCGGACGCGTCGATCGCCGGAAATCCCGCGTCGCTCCCGTCGTACGCATCGCTCGGGCTGCCAGCGTCGAGGTCCGCGGGAGCACCGGAGTCGGTCGTCGCGACGGCGCCATCGGGGGCGGGAGGCGCCGAGTCGCGCGGAGAGCTGCCGCAGGCCACCGCCGCCAACAGGAGAATCAGCGAGGCGCGTCGACCCACGCGGCGGATTGGCATTGCCCACTCCCACGCAACTGTCGATCCACCAAAATTCGCGCTAAAAGCGGCCGGAATTCATGCGCCGAGGGGCATGAAACTGGACCTTTTGCCTGGACGCCTCGAGGTCCAGATGGGAAGCGGGCGAACCATCGAAGGGACGAGCCTTACCCACCGTGTCGCCGACGTGCTCCGTCGCGGTCGGCCGTAACCTTCGGCGCGTGACGGCGGAACACCATGTCGAACATCGGCTTCCACGTGACGCCGCCGTCCGTCGACCCGTCCGCGCGTCTCGCGCACGCAGTCCTTCTCGACCGACCACGACATGCGGACAGTCTCGTCGTGTCCGTTTCCCCCGACGAGGCGCGCGGGTCAGGATCCCGACGGGCCGGTTCCCTTCATCATGCCGAGCTGCATGTCGGTGACTCCGTCGGTGCCGGCGGACCACAGGCTCGTCGTGTTCGCCTCGAACGTCGCGTGGAAGCCGCCACCCCCGAGCGACGAAATGCTCGGGCTCGAGCCGGGCATCATTCCGAGGCCCCAGTCCTTGTCGCCGCCGTCGCCGACGGTCCAGAGGCTCGTCGTGTTCGCCTGGAACGCGACCTGGAAGCTGCCGCCGCCGAGCGCCGCGATGCTCGGGCTCGTGCCCGCGTACATTCCGAGCTGCCAGTCCCTGTTGCCGGCGTCGCCGACGGTCCAGAGGTTCGTCGTGTTCGCCTCGAACGCGACTTGGAATTTGCCGCCGGCGAGCGCGGTGATGCTGGGGCTCGATGCGCTGTGCATTCCGAGCTGCCAGTCCTGGTTGCCCGCATCGCCGACGGTCCAGAGGTTCGTCGTGTTCGCCTGGAACGCGACCTCGAAGCCGCCCGTGTCGAGCCCCGTGATGCTCGGGCTCGTGCCCTTCATCATGCCGAGGGCCCAGTCCTTGTTACCCGCGTTGCCGACGGTCCAGAGGTTCGTCGTGTTCGCCTGGAACGCGACCTCGAAGCCGCCGCCCTTCAGGCCGGTGATCGCCGGGCTCGAGCCCGCCATCATTCCGAGGTGCCAGTTCGTGTTGCCGGCGTCGCCGACCGTCCAGAGGTCGCCGGTGTTCGCTTGGAAGGCGACCTCGAAGCCGCCGCCTTCGAGCGCGGCGATGCTCGGGCTCGTTCCGGGCATCATGCCGAGGCCCCAGTCCTTGTTGCCCGCGTTGCCGACCGTCCAGAGGCTCGATGTGTTCGCCTGGAACGCGATCTCCGCGACGCCCTTGCCGCCGCTCGGTGCGCCGCCGCTTCCCCATTGCCCGAAGTCCGCGGCGATGGCTTGGTCCTTGTCGCAGGTTCCGCCGAGGATGCTGTTCTGAATCTGACGCGCCTGCGCGCGCGGATCCCATTTGCCGCGCGACCACGCGTATGTCTGCCAGCCGTACTTGATTCGACCGGCGTCGAAGAGCTGACTGACGACGTAGTACCCGCCGTACACGCCGGTGCGTGCGACGCCGATGACCGAGGCAACGCCCTCGAAGTACGCCTCGACCGCGGCGAGCTGGCTCGGTTGCACGTCGAAGTCGACGCTGAAGTAGATCGGGCGCGACGCGGGCGCGCCGTCCTCCGCGGCCTGACGCGCGGCCTCGCTGGCGTCGGACGCGCCGCGCGCGAAACCTTTGAGGGCGTCGCTCGCGCCTTCTTCCCAGTTGGAGACAACGTCGATGCCGGCGGCGATCAGCGCCTGCGCCTCGCCGCGCGAGAGGTTCTTCGCCGGCTCGTAGCTGAGGTAGCGCACGGCGAACGTGTAGCCGTTGGCGCGCAGCGTGGCGGGCGAAGGGCGCGCGAACGAATAGTCGACGCCGTAGCGCCCCGCGCCGAGCTCGTCGCTCGAGACACCTTGGGAGGCGGATTCGCCGTCGTGGCCTCCGCACCCCAAGGCGATGGAGGCGAGGGCGAGCGAGGCGATCGCGAACACGCTGCGCGTCGAGGTCATCATGGCCGGGTGCATCGCACTCCGCGTGCCACGAACGACGATGCGCCTGGATCGTCGGCGCTTCGCGACGACTCGCGACGTTAGCGCGCGTCGTCGCGAGGGAGATGCGCTCGGAGGCTCCGTCTCCGCGCGTCGTCGCGAAGGACCGCGTGCGCTGTCCCGACCGCCGGACACCAGTGTCGTGGCCGTCGGACATGGGCCGAACTGCCCCCTCGGGCCCGGCGATCCATTGGCCTTGCGCGCCAGCCGCGTGATCCAGGTCCGCGACGAGCCCGGCGATCACCGCGGCGCCGACACCGTCGCACCCTCACGCGCCGGCGCCGCGTACCCGAGCACGCGTAGCGCCGGCTCGACGAAGAAGGGCGCGAACGCGAGCATCCAGACGACGGTCCACGCGTGCCCCGCCCATGCCGGCCACCGCCGCACGCCGGCCACGCGTTCGACGTTCATCACCGCGCCTTGGAGAACGAAGTACGCGAACATCACGGCCGTCAGCGCGAGCCCATCGAAGACGCCGAGCGCCACCCACACCGCATACGCGTGAAAGAACGCGCTCACCGCGAACGCGGCCAGCACGCCGACGAGCGGCCGCGTGCGCGCCCACGGACGAAAGCACGTCTCGCCCAGCCAACGACTGATCGGCTTGGCCCATCGCTCGCCCCAGAGCTCCTGCACCGAACGCGCGAGGATCGGCGCGACGTGCAGCGGCGGCGTCTGGAAGCCCAGCGCCCGATACCCGACTGCCATCATGCCATAGAGCGTGGAGATCGCGGCGTACACGAGCACGACGCCGATCGCCCATCGCGTGATCCAGGCCTCGCCGCCGGCGGCGTGGAGCGCGCCGAGGCCCCACGCCGCCGCGACCGCCGCAGCGATCCACCCCAGCGCATTGAACAAGCCGGCGACGTCGAGCCGCCGGGGGCCGCGGACGAGCAAGCGCGTGTCGACGACGGAGAACGTGTGCACGACGCGCGCGGGCAATGACCAAGTCCCGCGGCGCAGATCGATGACGCGCATCGTCCACACGCTCGTGACGAGCGCGAGGACGCCACGAGCGACAGCTGGCTCCGGCGGGAGGAGCCAAGGAAGGAAGATCGACGCGCCGCCGATCACGACGGCGACGCGCCGCTGCCAACGCGGCCCCGTTGCCACCGCAGCGGCGAGGGTCAGAAGGAGCACCGCGAGCACGGGCGGCAAGATCGACCTCACGCCTAGCACTCCCATCACGATACCCGGTTCGGGGCATGGAGCGCCGCGCGCCCGCCGCGCGATGTCGATCGTTCCCTCGTGAGCTGCTAGCCCTTGCGCGGGCGAGGGATCTTCAGCGCATCGAGCCGGTACTGTAGCGTCCTCCGGGAGACGCCGAGGATCTCGGCGGCGCGCTTCTGGTTGCCCGCGCTCTCGGCGAGCGCGCGCAGGATGGCCTCGCGCGCGGCGGCGTCACCTCCCGCGGCGGGGACCTCCTTCAGCGTGCGCGCGGTGGCGGGCGAGCCCCCTTCGGCGTCGAAGAGTAGATCCGCGGCGTGAAGCGTGTCGGCCGCGGACATCACGACGCTCCGCGCGACGACGTTGCGGAGCTCCCGAACGTTCCCAGGCCACGGGTAGGACAGGAGGCGCGCCATCGCATCTTCGGCGATGCGTGGCGGCGGGCGTCCGGCGCGCGCGCAGGTGTCGGCGACGAACGCTTCCACGAGCGGCGGGACGTCCCCGATGCGATCCCGGAGGGGGGGCACGCGCAGCGAGAAGCCGTCGAGCCGGAAGAAGAGATCTTCGCGGAACGCGCCGGAGGCGACGAGCTTGCGGAGGTCACGGTTCGTCGCCGACACGTAGCGCACGTCGAGCGGCCTCGGCTTGAGCGCGCCCACCGGCTGCACCTCGTTCGCCTCGAGGACGCGCAGGAGCTTGGTCTGCGTCGCCGCCGGCAGATCTCCTACCTCATCGAGGAAGAAGGTGCCGCCGCTGGCCGACTCGAGCAGCCCGATCTTCGCGTGCGTCGCGCCGGTGAAGGCCCCCTTCTCGTACCCGAACAGCTCGGCCTCGAGGAGCGTGTCGACGAGCGCCGCGCAGTTGACCTTGACCATCGGCCCCGCCGCGCGACGCGACGCTGCGTGAACGTGCGCGGCGAGGAGCTCTTTGCCGACACCCGACTCCCCGAGGAGCAGCACGTTCAAGTGGCTCTGCGCGACGAGCTCGATCTGGCGATAGACGGCGACCGTCGCGGCATCGACGACGACGACGTCGCGGCCCCGCGGCGCGCGCGGCGGCGTCGGTGAGGAGGCGCCCGGCTCGACGATCACGAGGACGCTCCCGAGCTCCGCCACCGCGCCGTGCGGGAGCTCCGCGCGCTCCCCTTGGCCGAGGCGCCGCCCGTCGACCCAGGTCCCGTTGAAGCTCCCGAGATCGGTCCAGCGCACCGGCGGCCCCATCTCGAGGCGGGCGTGGAGACGCGACATCGAGGGGTGGGCGATGTGCACGTCCGCGTCGTCGCCGCGTCCGACCGTCAGTGCGGCGCCCGGCGTGAGCGGCAGGATGAGGGAGCCGTCGGTCCACACAGCGACGAGGCGCGGCCCCGCGCGCTCGTCGCGCGGGCGGGCGGCGGCGGTCACGGTCCGCGTGGCGTCATCGGCGCGTGCTTTGGTCACGTCGAGATCGCCTCCCACCGGAAGGCTAACATCCTCACGGACCGATCACGTGCAAGGTCGTGCTCCCCTGGTCGTAGTACGTGGCGCGGATGCTCCCGAGCGCGGGGGCGCCGGCGCGGCCGCTCCAGAACGGGTGCGCGCCGAGCGGGGTCTTGGTCCACGTCGCGGCGGCGTCGAAGGAGTACACGTTGCCGTCGCCGTAGACGTCGAAGCGGCGGAAGTGGACGGCCGCGTCCGCGTTGCCGAGGTCCAGGATCTCGAAGTTCGCGAGGAGCTTGCCGGTCCCCTCCGGCGCGCCGGGGGGCGGCACGTCCACCGTCGTGCCGGTCCTCTCGAAGACGCGCTGATCGTTGGGCAGGTACTGGTAGTACCAGTACTGCGGGACCTTCTGGAGGAGCAGCGACTCCACGAGCGCTGCGTCCGGCTGCAGCGTGACGGCGAATGCGTACGGGATGTGCGTGATGCCGTCGACCGGGCCGGTGATCTGCGGGAAGGCGGCGGTGATCGCCATCGGGCTCATCCACACGCCACCGTCCTGCTGAACGTACAGCGTCCCGTCGCCCGTGATGACGAGGAGGCGCGAGAAGTCGACGAGCTGCACCGCTGCGACGACGCCCCGCGGAGGGGGCGCGCTCGGGCCGGTCCAGAGCTGCTCGAGAGGCGTCACCGTCCACGGCGCGCCGGCGGCGCTCGACGTGTCGAGCGAGTAGCGCGTCCACGGCGCGCCGGGGCCGGCGTCGACGTCCGGCGCCCCGCCGTCGTCGAGTGGAAGCGCGTCCTGGGCGACGTCCGGCGCCGCCCCTTCGCCCGACGTGGCATCGCCCGCGTCGATGTCGCTCGATCCGTTCTGCGAGTCGTAGTGATCGAGCGGCGTGAGCGAACACGCCGCGATGACCGCGGACAGGCCGAGCGCCCGATGTGCCGTCACCTTCACCCTCGAATACTAGCCGATCCGGGGGTGCGCGGTTCAGCGCTCGAAGCACTCGGGCTTGGGGTGCCGGATGAAGTCGGGCGGCGGCCCGACCGAGTAGGGCGGGTTGCAGTGGTCCGGCGGCGGGCCCGCCGCGCTCGGTGCCGGGCGCGGGCCGGACGGACGCTCGCGTGGGCGCGGCCCCTTCGCCCCGCCCGCGCGGGGCGCGAGCGCCGCGCTGGCCACCGCCGCGCTCGACGCGACCGGAGCAGGCGTGATCGCCACAGCGGCGGACGACGTGGCGGCGGATGACGCGGCGGCGACCACGGACGCGATCGGGGTGGGCGTCTCTTCACGCGCGGCGCGGCGAAGGTCGGCAAGCCTGCGCGCGCGGAGGACGAACGCCGTCGGCACGACGAGCGAAAGGGCGATCGCCGCAATCGCGACGAGGATCCTCCGGCGCCGCCGCGTCGACGCGACCGTCGTGACCGTCGGGGTCTCGACCGCCGCGGGCGTAGGCTGGACCGCGGCCGCCGTCGGCGGCGGGACGATGCGAACGGCGACCGGCGCGGCCGTGGACGGCGGAGACGACGTGGGCTCATGCCCGGCGGAGAGCATCGTCATTCCATCGCTCGGAGGCGCGCGCTTCGCCCCAAGGACGTTGGGCGTCGCCGCGACGGTCGCCGAGCCGGCGTCCCCAGGGGCGTCGTCGGGCGCCGGCCGACCTCCGGACCGACGCGTCACGGCCGCGGGCGGTGCCTGCCGCCCGAGCACCGGCCGCGTCGGCAACGGGGCGTCCGCAGGGAAATCGAGCGTCGACGGCGACGGCGACCGCTCCGGCGGCGGCCCGGGCGCAACGTCGACGCCGAGCGCGGCGAGCTCCGACGCGTACGCGCCGCCCGTCCCCTTGAGGGCGCTCGCCTCGCGCTCGATCCGCGCGAGGATTTGCGAGCGCGCGGCCAGCCCGCCGGCGGCGAGGCGCTCCACCCACGCGCCAACCTCTCGCGCCGACGCGGGGAGGCACTGGCGGTCGATCGCCTCGGCCATCTCGCGCGCCGTCGCGAAGCGCTGGCGCGGGTCCCGCGAAAGCGCGCGCATCGCGATCGCGTCGAAGAGGTCCGTCCCGCCCGAGGACGACGGCACGACGATCGATTTACTCCGGATCGCGCGAATGAGATCGACCGACTCCTCGACGAAGAGCCGGTGCCGGGCCACGAGCTCCCAGAGCAGCAGCCCCGCCGCCCAGACGTCGACGGCCCTGGTCAGCGCTTTCGCCTCGAGCTGCTCGGGGGCCATGTACGCGAACTTCCCCTTGAGCTCCCCCGTCTCGGTGCTCTGGAGACGCGAGGCGGCCTTGGCGACGCCGAAATCGGTGACGCGCGTGACGCCGTCCACGCCGACGAGCACGTTGTGCGGCGACACGTCGCGATGGATGATCGAGAGCGACGCGCCGCTCTCCGCCTTGGCCTCGTGCGCGGCGTGCAGGCCTTCGAGCGCGCCGACCATGACCGTCGAGATGACGCCCGCCTCGATCGGCTCGCCGGCCTTGCGCGCGGCGGCGATGAGCTTGTCCAGCGACTCGCCGTGCACGAACTCCATCACGAGGGCGATCTCGCGATCGGCGGTCACGATGTCGAGGATGGGGACCACGTTCGGGTGCCGGATGCGCGCCGCGAGGTGCGCCTCGTCGATGAGCATCGCGACGAAGCGCGGATCCGAGGCGAGGTTGGGGTGCAGGATCTTCATCGCCACGGGGCGCGCGAAGCCGGCGGAACCGAGCTGCCGCGCGAGGTGCACGCGCGCCATCCCGCCGGACGCAATCGAGTCGTGGATCGCGTAGCGCCCGAGCTGCCGGACCTCGTCGGTCACCGCGCGGCTCCGGACGAGACGGCTCCTCTAGGCGCGTCGCCGCCGCCCGTCGCGAGGAGCACGGCCGACGCGACGAACGAGACTGCAGCGACCAAGAGCGAGACGTCGGCGACGATGTACTTGGTCCGCACCCTGCTCACGTCGTCGTGGGTGCAGTGCGGGTCGCACGCGTCCAGCCCGCGCTGGTCGGCGCGCCCCGTGAGGCCAAAAAACGCGAACGAGCCGACCGACACGACGCCGACCCCCGCGAGGAGGAGGCTCGGCCAGATCGGGCGCGCCTCGGCGCGTAGCGGCGGCGCGGTCGGCGCGGCCGGAGGCGCGAAGCGCGCCGAGACCGACTGCAGCTTCTGTCCTTCGGTCGCGACGAAGCGCACGCTCGCGGACCCTTCGGCCGTACGCAACGTGAGGACGTGCGACCCCGGGTCGACTTCCGCGGACCGACCTGCGGGCGGAAGCACCCACGGTTTGGCGTCGAGCTCCACGGACGTAATCGCCGCAGGCTTGGCCGCCTCGACGCGCACCACGATGCTCGGCTGGCGCTGCTCGACGTCGGCGAGCCACGCGCCGCAGTCTTTGCGGAGCGTGGCGGGGCAGCGCTCGTCGAGGCACTGCGAGAGCGCGCGCCGCGCGTCGCCGAGCTGCCCCTGGTGCGAGAGGACCTGCGCGCGCTCGTAGGACGCGATGCACCGCCGAACGGTTTCGTCCGCGCGCGCCGCCGACGGCGTGGCGGCGACCAGCAGCGCAGCCGCCGCGGCGAAGGTGAAACGTAGGCGCGTCGGCATCCCGGTCCAAGCTTACCGCGCGCGGGGCGCAGCCGATAATTCCGCGGATCCGCGTCAGCGCGGGGCTGCGCTGGCGCAGCCCTCGTTCGGGAAACAGAAGGCGAACTGGCCATAGGGCAAGCACCCGTCGCCGGCGTGCGGGCACGGGGATTTGCAAACGATGGTGGGGTTCTCGAAGGTGTCGGCGTCCGATCCGCACGCGCGCTGGTAGCCGTGGAACTGCCCCGGATCGCACGTGCCGCAGTTGGTGCAGTCGCACGACGGCTGACAGCGGTAGACGGGGGTCTCGTGCACCATCCCCATGCAGACGGTGCCGGTGGGGCACGCCTGGCCGCCGGTACCATCGCCGTTGTCGCACTTGGTTTCTAGGCACTGCGAACAGGCGGGGCCCGCGGCGCAGCTCGGCTTGCCGCTCGCGACCCACTCCACGGCGCCGTCGCCGTCGCCGTCGCGGCAGACCTCGAACGTCGTGTCGTCGGCGCTGCAGCGGACCGCGCCCTTGTCCTTGAGCGTGCCGTCTCGGTCGATGCAGCGGATCGTTTTGCGCGGCGAGCAGGTGAGGCCGTAGCTGACGGTGTCCCCCTCGCAGTGGCACTCGGGGCTGAACAAGGGAGGTGCCGCGTAGCAAGTCCCGTGGCCGCCGCAGGTGATCCCGGCGCAAGGGCTGCCGGCGACCGGCGCGCACCCCGAGAGCGTCTCGTAGTAGCCCGGCGCGCACTGGCAGTGCGGCCCGGTCTCCCAGGAGAGCGCGCAGACCCCGTTCGCGCCGCATGCCTTGGTGCATGGCGCGCATTTTCCGGCGGGCGAGCAGGCCTCGCCGGCGGCGCAGGCGCCGCACGCCGACGCGACGCCGCCGTCCGACGGCGCGGCTCCGTCGCCGCCGTCGGTGTGCGCGTCGCTGCTCCCAGTCGCTTGCCCCCAACCCCAACGGCGCGCCGCGCCCGCGCCGTCGGGCGGGACCCCCGTGTCGGGGAGGGCGTCGCCCGGCGGCAGGCCTGCGAGCGTGTCGTCCGGTCCGTTGGTGACGCACGCCGCCGGCGCGACGGCCATGACCAAGAACGCGAGGAGCCCGACCACCCGGCGCGCCCGTCCGGTGTCCGACGAAACAGAAACAGAAGAAGAGCCGGACGCCGGTGAAGGCGTGGTGATGGTCGGGGTCCTGCGCATGCCTAGCGCGTTGCAGGGCCTGGACCACCATGTGGGTACGGGCGTCTACACCCGCGCCGCCTCCGCGCGTGCGCCTCGAGCGCAACGGGGTTGCGCTTCGGGGGTTGCGCGGGCGTTTCGCTCCGCTGCGCTTCGCTCCACTTCAGTGCACGTCCATTCCGTGAACGCTTGTCCAAAGCCACGAAGGGCTCCCTCTACCCGCGATCTCGTTGGACCAGAACACGCCGTCGACCGGGATGTCCGCGGTCGAGGGGGCCGGCGCATCGAAGGAGCCATCGGCGCTCGCACACCCGTAGAGCGCCTCGAGGTCGAGATCGTAGCTGACGTCTCTCCCCAGATTCGTCGCGTGATCGTCGGTGGAGAAGAGCGACGTCGAGACCGCCCGGCCGTCCCTCGTCGCCGTCATCGCGCCCGGGCATCGGGCCTCGAGCTCTTCGCTGTCGTAGTAGGCGATGTCGGCTCCCGGAGCGAGGAAGCTCTGGGCGATGGGCCAGTTCCAATGCCGGTGCACGTGCCCGAAGGACAGATTCGAGCGACCGACGGCGATGAAGATCATCCGCGTGATGCCGCCCCACGACGAGACCGTCCACAGCTCGGACGCCATCGGGGTGGCGTTGGAGCTGATGTCCCAGAGCTTGAGCGTGAAGCTCACGTGGCTCGGAACGCCGGGGCTCGGGTGGATCGCGGCGATCGGCTTGCCGTTGCCGCGGCTCTTGTGCGCCCCAAACGACAGAAACGGGATGCGCGTGAACGGCGCGGCCTGCTCGCACGGTCCGTTGAAGGTGTAGTTGAGGACGAGGTGACTTCGCGTGAGCGATTCGCCGGTGTCGAGGAGTGTGAGCCCCATCATCCCGTTGCCCGGACTCGAACGCTGGACGGACGCGTCGGGAGGGCCGCTGTTGCAGGCGTCGAAGGCCCCCTCATCGTTCATCTGCACGACCCAGAAGTCTTTCAGCGGCCACGACGGCGCGTTGGTCCACGCGTTCGCGTTCGCGAAGGGCGGCAGCGTGTGGACGTTCCCACACGCCTCCCCGTTGATGAGGATCGGATCGGTGGTGTCGGGGTAAAGGCACGCGGTGGGGACGATCGGGTTCGCGCGCGTCCCCATGTCCTGCGCGTCGTACGCGGTACGGGCAGTCGCCGTGACGAGACCGGGGTCCCAGAACCCGTAGTCTGGGTTTCTCAGCTGGGCCGGCCGGGGTTTGCCGCCGGGCGGCGGCCGGTCGCTCGTGTTGATTGCTTCGCCTCCACTTGCAACGCCGCTGCTGTCGGCGTGAGAGGAGCACCCCGTGGCCCCCGCGTACGCGCTCACCAACGTCGCGCAGACCAGGAGCTTGCGAAGCATCATTTGCCCCACCGGTTGCAGGGGCTGGACCACGATGGGGTGCGCGCGTTTGCGCCGAACGCCGCCCCCGCGCGTGCGCCTCGAGGGCAACGGGTTGCGCTTCAGGGGTTGCGCCGCCGCCCGTTGCCGAGTGTAGGTACAAAGAACACGCTGCCATACCTTCGGCATGCTCCGTGCTCGTCAACGGGCGATGACCTCCGCAAGCTCACGCGTCGGCGCGCTCATCGGCGGGAAATGGCGGCTGGATGCGTTGCTCGGCGTGGGCGCGACGGCCGCGGTTTACTCCGCGACGCACCGAAATCGGAGCAAGGGAGCTCTCAAGATGCTCCACCCGGTGTTTGCCGCGGATCGGGCCGTGCGCGCGGCGTTTCTGCGTGAAGGCTACGCCGTCAACGGAGTCAGGCACGACGGGGTCGTGCGCGTGCTCGACGACGATGTCGCCGAAGACGGATCCGTCTACCTCGTGATGGAGAGGCTCGATGGGGAGACGCTCAACGAGAAGCTCGAACGGACCGCTTCGCCGTTTGCGGTCGACGAAGCGCTTCGAATCACCGACTGCGTGCTCGACGTGCTTGGTGCGGCGCACGCGCAAGGCATCCAGCATCGCGACGTCGCACCCAAGAACGTCTTCTTGCGCAGGGACGGACGGATCCAGCTGTTCGATTTCGGAAGCGCCTTCGTCGCCGAGCGCGAAATGGACAACGACGCCCCGGCCAAGGCTTCGTCGTTCGGGACGCCAGCGTTCATGTCGCCCGAGCTCGCACGCGGGCGCTTCGGCGAAGTGGACCCCCGATCGGACGTCTACTCCTGTGGCGCGGTCCTTTTTGCGCTGCTCACGGGCAATCCTCCTCGACGAGGCGAGACCGTCAACGAGGAGCTCTGCGCAGCGATGACCGAGCCGCTCCCGAGCCTCGCGGCCACTCGCCCCGATCTTCCCGGAGACGTCGTAGACCTCGTGGACCGCGCGGTCGCGTTCGAGAAAACCGACCGCTGGCCCGGTGCGAAAGCCATGCAGGAAGCGCTCGCCCGCGCCCGTGCGAGCGCCGCAACGTCCGCATCGGTGATGCGTACGACCGCCGCGATCGACTCGGTGGACCTCAGGCTCGCCGCGACGCTCATCCTCCCACCGAAGCCGACGGTGCCCACGCTCCACACCGCCGGCCCCTCGCCGATCGTGCTGGCGGGCGCGGTGGTGCTCGCTCTCGGTTCAGTCGTCGGCCTTGCCATCCTCGTCGACGCCGTTCGCACCGACTCGGCGCAGGCCGTTGGACGCGCCGAGTTGGCGTCGGCTGCTGTGCCCGTCCCTCCAACCGTCAACGCGGCACCGCCGGCGAACGCGCCGCCTACCGTCCCCATCGACGCCGCTCCAAAGCCGGAGGGAGCGTCACTGACCGATTCGCCGCCTCCGCCGCCGGCCCCCACCAAGACCAATCGCGTGCTCGGCATCGGCAAGGCGACACCGACGCGACCGACCCCTCCTTCACCACGTTCCAACCCTTATGACCGCCGTGAGTAGATCCATGCGTCACCGCCTCTCTGCCTCCCTCGTCGCGCTGTCGCTCGCCATTGCCGGTTCGGCGGCGGCGCAAGGTGCCCGCAAAGCGTCCGCCGATGCGTTGTTCCGCGAGGGCCGCGAAGCGGTTGCGCGCGGCGACTTCGCCACCGGATGTCCGAAGTTCGCGGAGAGCATGCGCCTCGATCCGGCGGCGGGGACACTGCTTAACCTCGCCCAATGCGACGAGCACGCCGGCGACTTCACCGCGGCGCTCACGAAGCTGGAGAAGATGTCGGCGATGCTGCAGCCCGGCGACGATCGCGCCCCGCTCGGCCTGGATCAGGCCATGCGGCTCGAGCGCCGCGTGGGCCGCCTACGCGTCTCGCTCGTGCCCGGTTCGCCGGAGGGGACCAAGGTCCTGCTCGACGGGGCGCCCGTTTCGCTTGGAGCGACCGCGCGTGTGAACCCCGGCAAGCACACGCTCGTCGTTCGAACGCCGGAGCGCAAGGACCGCACCTACCCCATCGCACTGAAGGAGTCCGAGACGGCGGAGATCGCAGTCGCGCCGACGCCCCTCGAGACAGTCTCTCCGCCCGTTGCCCCCTCAACGCCGGACTCCGTCGCGACTCCGGTCGCCGCTGCGCCGCCGCACGCGACCGCGGCGTCTACGGCCTCTTCGTCGCGGCCGCCCTCGACGCGGCAAACGGCGGCCTTCGTGACCTTGGGTACCGGCGCCGCCGCGCTCATCTTCGGCGGCGTCACGGCAATCCTCGCCACTCAAAAGAAACGCGACGCGCTCGCTCATTGCGACGCGTCGCACGCGTGCGACGGCGAGGGGCTCGCGGCGGCGGATCAGTTTCGGACGCTGTCGCTCTTGGGCACCCTCGGCGTCGGCGCGGGCCTCGTTGGGGTCGGCGTCGGTGTGTTTCTGCTGACGACACCGAGCGAGCCGGCTCCGAAGTCGGCGTCGATTGGGCCCCTCCTGTTGCCTGGCGGTGGCGGCGTCGGCGCGACGGGGGCGTTCTGATGCGCGCACTCATTCTCGCAGGTGTTGCCGTTCTCTCAGGGTGCTCGGCGCTACTCGGGGGGAGCGATCTCGACGATCTCCATCCGGGAACCGCGCCGCCAGACACGCTGGAGGACAGCGGCTCCCCCGGGATCGACGGACAGGTCATCAATCACCGCGATAGCGGTCGGGCAGACGATGGATCGCCTCTGCCTCCACCTCCGCCGCCTCCGGATGGCGGGCCGCTTCCCGATGGCGGACCGCGTTCGGACGGCGGAGTCGACGCGCCGGTCGACTCGGCTCCTTCCGACTGCGGATCGCTGGGGCCGGGCGATCTCGTCATCGTGGAAATCATGATCGCCTCTCAGATCGGCAGCGGGGACCGTGGCGAGTGGCTCGAAGTGAGAAGTACCCGAGCGTGCAACCTCGACCTCCGCGGGCTCCGCGTCGAGTCGCCGCGCGGCACCACCTCCGACTACCTCGACATCACCACGACCACGCTCCTTCCGCCCGGCGGCTCGTTCGTGGTCGCCGACAGCGCCGATCCGTTGATCAACCATGGTCTCGGCGCACGGGTGTACGAGTTCGCGGGGAGCGCGAGCGACGTTCTGAAGAATTCCGGCGACACGATCACGGTGTCACTCGGCGGCGTGACCATCGACACGCTGACGTACGACGCGACCTTGCCGTGGCTTACGGGAGCGTCGATGGCGTTTCCCGCGGCGTGCCCGGCCTCTTCGCGCACGTCATGGGCGAGCTGGGGGTGGTCGTCGCAGGAATACGGCGGGCTCTTCTTGGGGACCCCGAACGGCGCGAACACCGACATCGCGTGTCACTGACGGAGCCCGGCGGACCCCATCGTCGATCGCAGCAATCACCAGCGATCTGCTCTCTGTGGGCCCAGTGGGACTTGAACCCACGACCTACGGATTAAAAGTCCGCAGCTCTACCAACTGAGCTATAGGCCCGTTTGCGTCTTCGCAGGCTTCCTCTACCTCATTTCGTCTCGCGCGGGAACGTCGCGTAGATCGGCGGGTCCGCGTCGCCGGACCACACGAGACGGGCATCGTCGAACCCGAGGCCGTCGAAGGAGAGGCGATAGACAGCGCCGTTCCCGAGCGGCGGCGCGCGGAGGCCGGTGGCGGCGAGCAGGAACGCGTGGACCGCGGCGCCGTGGGAGACGACCAGAGCCGGGGCACCGGGTCGCGCGAGGGTGGCCGCATCCGTCGCCGCGGCGAGGACACGCGCGGCGAGATCCTCGTGGGATTCGCCCCCGGGAGGTCGCGCGCGAGGATCCTCGGTCCAGAGGCGCCACGCCTCGGGATCCGACGCGGCGATCTCGACCTTGGTGCGTCCCTCGAACGCGCCGAACCCTCGCTCGCGCCAGCGTAAATCGAGCGACGGAACGCCGACGCCGAGCGCGCGGGCGACGATCTCGCCGGTCTCCCTCGCGCGCGCCAGATCGCTCGTGACGATCGCCCCGATCCCGACCCCCGCCAGCGCCGCGCCGAGCGCGACCGCCTGCGCCCGACCGCGCGCATTCAACGGCACGTCAGTGTGCCCCTGGAGGCGCCCTTCGGCGTTCCAATCGGTCTCGCCGTGCCTTGCGACGAAGAGAATCAGAGGCGAGATCCCGGGAAAGCCGGCCACGAACGAGAGCTTACTACCGCCTCGTGCCTTTTTTTGGGTACGCTGTAGACATGGCGACTGCCCCGGCCCTCCACGAACAGCTCTTTGGAGCCCTGCGTCGCGTGCGCGCGGCGTGGCCTTCGCGCGGGTGGAGCTGGGACAGCCGCATGACCTGCATCACCTCCTCCTTCAGCACGGAGTTCGAGACGAGCGCGCGAGCCGCGATCACCGAGGCCTACCCGGTGGAGTTCACGTCGCAGTCGATCGCCAAGGCGCCGCAGGTCTTGCGCGATTACATCGATCGCTACGGGGGCCTTCGTCAGGGACAGTACCTTTTCACGTCGGGCGCGCTCGGCGGCAACCTCGTCGCGTTCGGGCTCTGGTGGCCGTGGGGCGACGGCGGGACGATCTCGATGCGCGTCGGCTTCGCGGACATCGACCCGGGACGCGAGACCTACGCGCGCGTTCGAGAGATCTTCGGCGTTCAGCTCTAGCTGCGCGGGTCGGCGTCGGCGCGGGGCCGCAGGATCATTTCGGCGCCCAGACGGTCACGCTCTTGACCTTCCACGTGCCGTCGCCCTTGCGGAGGAGAAAGTCGACGTTGCGATCGTCCCGACGCGTCTCGCCTCCGCGGGTCTTGCCTTTGAGCTGCGCCTCGGCGGAGGCCTGCGCCGTGAGCGCGCCCGGCTCGAGCTTGATCTCGATCGCGCGCAGATCGACCTGCGCCCACGCGAACACGAGCTGCGCGGTCGTCACGGCCTCCGAAATCCCCTGGCGCCCTTGGCGCGCGCCGCCAAGCTCCGGGATGCTGACATGGACGTCGTCGGTGACGAGCGCGTCGAGATCGCCCCGCACGCGCCCCATGCGGAGGAGCGGGTTGCTGCCGTCGTCCTTGATCTCCACGACCTTCGCGAGCCGCCCGAGCGTGTCGCGGATGCGATCCTCGTCACTCTTGCCGGCAAAGACGAAGTACAGCGTCGCCGCGACGATCGCGATGGCGGCCGCAGCGAGGAGCTTCGTGCGCATCTCACCACCGTAGCACCGGGCAAACGAAGGGTATTCCTCGCGCGGGCCGCGCTGCGCGTCGGACGATTGCCCTAGAGCGCCGCGGTGCCCTTGGGGCGGTCGACGCCGACGGCCTTGACCGACACGGGGCCGTCCTCGCGCGTCGAGTCCCAGCTCTTTCCGCTGCGCGGCTCGAGCTTGGAGGAGCTCCCGACGCGGTAACGCCCGACGCCGCCGGCCTTGACGAAGACGCCGACGGTCATGACCTTCTTCCGCGCGGCGTCGCTCTGGCTCATGATCGCGTCGCCGAGCGACCATGCGCCGCCCGCCTGGAAATCGTCATTCCCGCCCATCGCGACGAAGACGGACATCGAGTCGTCCTCGGCCGCGCCGAGCGAGAGATCCGGCGCGTGGTAGACGTCGTCGCCACCGCGATCGACGTGGACCGCGGCGGACACGTCGTGCGCGACGCCGAGGGCCGCGGTCTGGACGGGGACCTTCGCGTCGTAGGTGTCGTTGCCGCCGCCGTCGTCGAAGAGCGCGAGGCCCATGTGCACGCCGGCGCCTTGCGCGTAGTAGAGCGCGTCGTAGGCGTCGTTGCCGGCGCCGTCGAGGAGGAGACCAAGGCCCTGGACGAAGCCGGTGCCTTGCGCAAAGACGCCGGCGCCGTAGGTGTCATCGCCCTTCGCGTCGTAGAGCACGCCGATGCCGCCGGGGCTGGGGAAGCCCGCGTCCGGCCAGTCCCAACGGTGACCGGCGCCACAGCCTTGCGCGAGCGACATGTTCGCGGCGATGCCGGAGGTCTTCGCGCCCGTGAGCTGCGAGCTCGGGTACAGCACGTCCGACGCGAGCGACGTGGGCGCGCCCTTCCAGTCACCGGCGTAGGCGACGTACGCGTCGTTGCCCGCGAGGTCGACGAGCGCGCCGAGGCCGCGCGTGAAGCCGTAGCCTTGCCCTTGCACGTAGAGCGCGCGCGTATCGTTGCCGGCGCCGTCGAGGAGGAGGCCGATGCCCCACGCCGCCGCCCCTTGCGCGAAGCCCTCCGCGACGTACGCGTCGTCGCCGGCCTCGTCGAAGAGGACGCCCACGCCGTGGGTCGCGACGCCCTGCGCGCCGACGAGGGACCGGTAGGTGTCGTTGCCCTTGCCGAGGTCGAAGAGGAGCCCGACGCCGAGCACGCCGGCGCCTTGGCGGAGCGTTCGCGAGAGCGTGCGGCCGTCGGACGCGCGACCGGCGCCGTCGCTTGGGAGCCTTCGGCCCACGCCGTCCGCGGCGACCTTGGTCTCCGCGTACGCGTACGTGTCGTCTCCGGCGAGATCGACGGCGATCGAGATGGGGCGCGCGACGGAGCTGGCGGCGATCGCGGCGCGGTAGACGTCGTCGCCGCCGGTGTCGAGGACGAACGCGGCGCCGTCGGCCGGTCCGCCGGCCTCGTAGGTGTGCGCCCCGGGTCCGCGAAGAACGATCGCGCCGAACGGCGTGGCGAGCGTGACGTCGGCGACGGCCGCGCCCGCGAAGCGCGAGAGATCGGCGCGCTCGACGACACCGGCGATGCGCGCGGCGGCGACCGTGATGGCGTCGACGTCGACGAGGTCCATCGCGGCGACGGTGTCGGCGTCGAGCTCGAAGTGGCGGATGCCGAGCATCCACGTCGCGACGGACGCGAGCGAGTCGGCGGTCTTGGGCCCCACCTTGCGCGCGGCGACCACGTCGTTCGAGGTCGACGCGAGCGCACGCACGATCGGCGCGAGCGCGATCTGGAGGTCACGCGGAACACCGCTCACGTCCGCGCGCGCGGCGCCGACGTCGGCGAGGGCTTTCGCAAGCGGCGCGGGATCGTCCGTCGCGAACGCGTACCACGCGGGATCGTCGCACGCCTGCACCGCGGCTCCACGCCGCACCGCCGCCGCGAGGATCGCCGAGGTCACCGGGATCTTCGACGCGAGCGCGGCGTCCCAGTCACGCGCGAGCGCCGCGCCATACGCCGGCATCCCGAGGGGCCGCGCGAACGAGGGGAGCATGTCCGCCATCGCGCGCGGATCGCGCGGATCGAGCTTGCCGACGGCGAGATCGGTGGCGGAGTGGGCCAATGTGCATCGATCGAGCCCGATTCGCCCCAGCGCGTCGTCGAGCGCGTCGGTCGGCGATGCGTGCGCCGCGCACGACCCCCCGCGCACGATCGCAGGCGACGTCACGCAGATCGCGGCCGCAGGGCGCGTGTCGCTCGGCGCATCGCCCGCGCTGCAGGTCCCCGCCGCCGCACACTCGTTCGTCGTCGTGGCTGCGCCACCGTCGGACGCCGAGCCGCACCCTCCACCCACGAGGGCGGCGAACAGCGCGATGGAGCGCAGAGGACGGGTCACGCCGCGGTGAACGGCACGCGCCCCTCAGCCCTTTAGCGAATCGAGCAGAGGTCGCTTCGCTTGCAGCGGGCAAGCGGCGGGAGTGACCCCAAAAAGAAGCTAGTCGCGCGCGCTCGCTTCGCCCGCGCAAGGTACGTTGATCGTCTGCACCCTCCCCCCGCTGCCCACCTTCACCGCGCGAACACCGCACGGCACGCGCACCGCCGCAGATCCCTCGCCGACCACGCGCCCGTCGACGAACACGCGATGCCCGTTGGCGCTGTCGGGAAGGCGAAGGAGGCCATCGTTTGCGGGCGGGGTCGGAGTCGGAGTCGGAGTCGGAGTCGGAGTCGGAGTCGGAGTCGGAGTCGGAGTCGGAGTCGGAGTCGGAGTCGGGGTCGCGGGCGGGGTCGGGGTCGGGGTCGGGGTCGGGGTCGGGGTCGCGGGCGGGGTCGGAGGGGACGCGCTCGTCACCGTTGGCGGCGGCTCGCGTGAGACTGTCGACGGCCCCCGGCGAAGCGACGGCGCAACGAGGAGCAGCACCGAAAACGCCGCCGCGCCGACCACGAAGCCGATCACCGCGTCGCGCGCGCCGTACGTCCGCGAAGCGATCTCGCGCGGCGGCGGCGGCGCAGCGTCAGGCGTGCTCGGGACCTGCGGTCGTTTCGGGTGCGCCTCGGCCACGTCGGGTAGCGAGCGCGCCTCCACAGGCACGTGCACGGGAACCGGCGCGGGCGTGAGATCCGCCGGAGCAGCCGCCGGCGGCGCGGGCTCGTCCTTCGGCGCGGGCGCGACTGCGGGCGTCGGCTCCGTTTCGTCTTCGCCGGGCGGCGGTGCCGACACTTGCTTTGGCTTCGACGACGGCCGCGGGATCGGCAGGCGCGCCTTGAGCGACAGCGGCGGCCCTCCGCGAGGATCGCCGCGACGCAGCAGTCGCACGTGCCGCTCCGCGTCCAAGGTCTCCGGATCGATCCGCTGCGCGTGCCGCAGCGAGCTGTCGGCGAGGACCAGATCGCCGTCGGTGCGCGCGAGGTACCCCAGCGCGTAGTGCGACAGTGCGACGCTCGGCACCTGACGCGCCGCCTTCGCGGCCGCCTCCTTCAACGCCGCACGCTGCGAGCGCGCCTTTCCGTCATCGGCTGCGGTGCGCAGATCGGTCCACGCGGCGTAGAGGACGTACTCGCTCGTCGCCGGCTCGAGCTCCACCGCGCGCCGAAACGACGGGAGCGCCTGCGTGAAGCGGTTCGCGCGCAGGAGCGCCTTGCCAACATGGAACCATTGCTCGGCGACCAGCGCCTTCGCCCGCGCCCCTTGCGGCGCTTCGTCCTTCGGGGTCGCCACGTCGCCTTCGACGCGCGACGCCTCGAGCCTACGCAGCACCGCGCGCGCGCGACGCCTCGCGGACACCGGCGGCGCCGCGGTCTTGCGCGGAACGGTCGGGAGCACGAGGCGACGCTTCGGCCTCGGCGGCGGCGCAGACTCGTGCGTCGGCCCCGCCGCAGACACGTCCAGATACGTGAGCGCACCCGCCAGCTCCAGCGCCGCGAGGAGCGGCAGGATGCCGGAGCCTTCGTAGCGCGCGAGGAGCTCCTCGCTCCGCATCGTGCCGTCGAGCCGCGCGAGGAGCTCTTGCCCGAGCGCTCCAACCTGGAACTTCGACGCGACCTCGTCCGCGTCGCCGCGAAGGGCGATCGCCTTCGTGCGCGCCCGGAGCAAGATCTCGTCGAGGCGCCACGGCTCCGCGAGGCGCGCCGCTGCGAGGACGAGCGGCTCGACGCGCGAAGGGTGATGCCCCACGGCCTTCACGCGCTCAGGGTCGGCCTGGAACGTCCAGGTCGCCCACTCCCACCCGAGGCAATGGATCACCTTCATCCGCAGCTGCGCCGCGAGCGCCGCCTTGACCTCCGGCGCGGTGAGCAGCCCCATCTCGACGACGATCTCGCCGAAGCGCTTCTTGGTCTCGCCGACCATCGCGTCGAGCGCGCGCGCGTACTCCGACTGCGTGATCAGACCTTGCCGCAAGAGGAGCCGGCCGAGCGTGTCGCCGAGGGTCCCGTGATCCGCGGCGACGGGGACGCCTCCATCCAAGTAGAAGACGGTCCGCACGCCGTCGCCGCGCACCTCGAGCACGCCGGTCTTGCCATCGCGCTGGAGCTCGAGCATCGCGCGCGCGAGGTTCGCCTCCTCCGCCATCCCCTCGAAGCTTATCCCGCCCCGCCAAGGCCTGACCGGAAAAGCCAGTCAGGTCCTTTTCGGTCACGAGCTCAGGACTTGCGGGATCTTGAGGTCACGCGCGGTTCGCTCCGCTGGGCTTACATGGTGCAAAGTGGACAGCGCCACTGCCCTGCCCCTTCGGCCTCCACCCACTTTCGCGTCTCCGCGCGCTCGCTCGGCGGCGCCGCGTGCGACCACCCGAGCGTCGTCAGCCGCGCGACCGCTTCACGCCGCGCGCTCGGCAGCTCGCGGGCACAAACGAGCGCCGACCTTGCGCCGCAGGCGTCGCACGCGGCGACGAAATGGAGCGCGTGCATCGCGTGAAGCGGCATTCGTATACTATACACGTGTTCAGTATCGTCGCCAGGTGTCCCGCCACACGAACGATGGGGCTGCCACGCGTTCGTCGCCGCGCGCTATGGTGCGCGCCCGATGCGTCTTGCTCGTCTCCCGCGTCTCGCTCGTCTTCCTCTCGCGCTGCTCGTCGCGCTCGCAAGCGTGCTCGGCCAGAGCGCGTGCAAGCACTCGTCGGTCGATACGCTCCCCGCGGACGATGGCGGCGATGGAACGGACGACGCCGCCGTCGCGCTCCCGTGCGGCGCCGGCGGCCTCTCGAAGGGCCCGTGGGTCCTCGGCGTCGACGCAACGAACGCAAAGATCCGCTGGGAGTCGTGCGTCGCCGGCACCGCCGCGCGCGTGACGATCACGCCCGAGGTTGGCGGCGCTGGGGGCGCGCCGATGAGCGTCGATGCTGTCGAAGCGGCGACGGTGGTGACCGAGCAGACGATCACGCCGCTCGCCCCAAAGTTCCCCGATCCGGCCGGCACCTTCTACATGCACGAGGCCGCGCTGACAGGGCTCACGCAAGGCGCGTGCTACCGCTACGCGCTCGCCGCCGACGCGAGCTACGCGGGTCGCTTCTGCACCGCGCGCGCTGCGGGCGACGCGCTCCGCTTCATGGCGATCGGCGACACGAACCCGACCATCAACGACAACACGAAGAAGATCATCGCGCAGACGCTCCCCAAGAACCCCGACTTCATCGTCCACGGCGGCGACATCCAGTACTACGCGTCCGGGATCGAGACGTGGTCGGGGTGGTTCCCGATCATGCAGCCGCTGCTCGCGCAGGGCGCGTTCTTCCCCGCGATCGGCAACCACGAGTCGGAGAAGCCCGGCGAGTATGCGCAGTACACGCTGCGCTTCTTCCACGACGCCGGCTTCGACGGGACGGCGGCGTACTACCGCTTCCAGTCGGGCGGCGTGTGGTTCTTCTCGATCGACACCGAGCAGTCGGTGGCGCCGGGCACCGAGCAAGGCAACTGGCTCGTGTCGTCCCTCGAGGACGCGTCGAAGAAGCCCGGCTACCGCTTCTCGATCGTCTACTTTCACAAGCCGTTCGTCACGTGCGGCGACACCGGGGACGATCCCACGGCGTTTCAGTACTACGGCCCGCTCTTCAAGACGTACAAAGTGCCGCTGGTGCTCCAGGCCCACATGCACGGCTACGAGCGCTTCACCTTCGACGCGATCACGTACGTCACGACCGGCGGCGGCGGCGGGATCATCGAGAAGCCCGATCTCAACACGAGCCGTAGCTACTGCGACAAGCGCGTCGCAAGCGGACCCTACTACCACGCGCTCATCGTCGACGTCGCCGCGGCGACGGCCGGCAGCACGATCTCCGGACAGGCCATCGACAAGGACGGCGTCGTGCGCGACACCTTCCAGATAACCCCTCCCTGAGGGCACACGAGGACACGATGCTCGATTTTCTCCGAACCCGACTCCACACCGCCATCACCTCCCCCGCGCTCGACGGCTTCGCGCCGGTGCGCGTGCCGAAGGATCTCGCGCGACGCCTCAACGCGACGCTCGGGCAGCCGCTCTGCTCGACCGCCGACCTCGAGAAGCGGCGCGCCGCCCAGGCGAAGCTCGCGGCGCTGCGAAACGCCGGCGGCACGACCAAGATCGCGCGCGAGCCGGCGCCGGTGACCGTGTACTTCGAGAAGGATCGCAACGCGCGCGAGCTCGGGCGTATCTGCGAGACGCTCGACGCGCGCAAGATCGCGTACAAGAAGCTCGACGTCGCGGGCGATCAAAACACGCTCGATTTCGTGTGCCGCACCGCGAAGGTGAAGGACGACGAGCTGCCGGTCGTCTTCGTAGGCCCGGGGCCGGTCGGGCGCTATGCCGATCTCGTGCGCATGGACGCTTCGGGCGAGCTCGTGAAGGCCGTCTTCGGGGAGTGATCGCGTCGTTCAAGCTTCGGTTCTTCGAGGATCACGCGCGAATCGCGCTGGTGTCGGGCGAGGCGGGCGTCGATCTGCGAGGAGCCGAGGCGCGTGCAGCGTTCGCGGCGGCGGCGCCCATGCTCGCGTGGTTGGAGGCGCGCGAGCCGGGGGTGCGTGCGCGATCGTTGTCCGTCGATCTCGGCTCGGGGCGGGTCCTCGTCACGGTCAACGACGGGAGCGCACGTCCGCGCGTCGTTCGTGTCGACGCGCCCGCGAGCGGCGAGCTCCTCGACGCGGGCGCCGGCGTGATCGGGTACCTCGCCGCGCGGGCGACCGAGAAGCTGGCAGCGCGCACGCGCCCGCGCGGCTGATCCGAGATCAGAACTCGCCGCGCGCGCCGAACGGCCCGACGCGCAACGTGGCGGCGTTGTCCTTCACGAGCACCGCCTCCGCCGGCAAGCCGAGGACGATGAGGACGATTCCGACGGCCTGTCCGAGCCCGCTCGTCACCAGGCCGACCTTTGCCGCGGTCTCGCCGGTGCACGCGTCGACCGGGAGCGCGACGGGTGTGTCGGGCGGAGTGCACTTCGGACGCGCGAGCAGATCGATCCACGGACCGAGTCCAGGGACCAGGAGCGTTCGATCGATCTTCAGCGAGCTCGCGAAGCCCACGTACGCGACGGGCCCGTACGTGATCGCGAAGAGCAGCGATCCGGCGACCAGCGGGATGAGCTTTCGACTCTCCTCGACGTGCCCCAGCCCCGGCACCTTGTCGCCGGGCGCGTAGGACGCGAGCACCTCGATCTTGTCACCGGCGGCGAGGCGTGTCCCTTCGACGTCGGCGGTCTCCTGGACCAACACCTCGTCGCTGTTCGGGGGGAGCGATGCGCTGCCCGGTGCGAAGGCGGTCTCGGCGCCGCTCCGTGCGCGGATGCCGATGACGTGACCAGCCTCGTCCACGATGACGGCGTCGCCGTCCTCGAGCTTGCGGACGTGCGATCCGCCGCGACCCTTCGCGGGCACCGCGCGGAACCCGGCGCCGTCCGCTTCGATGCGGCCGCCGACGCCGAGCTCGCGACGTTCGTTGCCGCTCACGATCCAAGCGTGCGACGGGTGCTCGCGTAGGATCTGCGACGCCTCCGCCGGCGAGTACATGCCGCGCGCTTCGTAAGGCGGCGCCGCGCAGCCGCTCGTGACGACGAGCAGGAGCACGCCCAGGGCGCCCGGGAGGATTCGTCTCACGCGCCGATCCCCACCGGAGCGGCGCGAACGAAGCCGACGCTCGACCCCAGATGACCGAGCCGGCGCGCTTCGAGGCAGGCCGGCGACCCTGGCTCCACGATGCGGCAGTCTTCGGGGCGATGCTCGTAAATCGCGCATGGGTACTGCCCCGGCACCGACACCTCGAGCGCCGCGCAGCGCTCGCCGGTGTTCTTGAGGAAGCGCCACCCCGGCGGGCGCCGATCGAGAACCGTGTATTCTGCAAGGAGCAGCGGGCCCATGCGGGCGTCGTCGCTCTCGAGCAGGTGCACCGTCGACGGTCCGTGGTGGCAGCATCGTCCGCACTCCACGCAGTCGGCGCCGTCCGCGTCGGGGACGCCTTCGATCGGATCGGGCGGCATCTTCGCGTAGGTTACGCCGCGGGGCCGGGCCACGCCACGCCGGCGAGCTGCGGCGCCACTCGCCGTAACGTCGCGCGAACCGCCGCCGCGCTCGGCCGCTTGTCGGCGGCGTGACGCAGGGTCGTGCGCAAGAGCTCGACCAGCGGCGCCATCCCCGCACGCGCCCCGAGCGCCGCGAGCTTAGGCGGCATGCCGTCGTGCCCAACGTGCTGAGCGATCTGCGCGACCTCGGTCTCGGCGTCGAAGAGGACCTCGCCGGTGAGCGCCTCGTACGCGAGGCAGCCGAACGCGTAGACGTCGGCGGCCATCGGCGTGGGGACGACGCCGTCCGGGATCGCGCCCCACACCTCCGGCGCGCCGTACGGTCCCGTGCCGCAGCCGGGGCGAATGTGACGACCCGCGAGGCCGAAGTCGACGAGCACTGCCTCGTCGCCGTCGCGAATGACGACGTTGGACGGCTTCAAATCGAGGTGACCGACGCCGGCGCCGTGCATCGCTTCGAGGCCTGCGAGCACGTCGTCGAGGAGGCGAAGGCTGCGCTCCATGTCGAGGGAGCGCGACCGGATCACCCTCTCGAGGGTGACGCCGGGCACGAGCTCCATGACTAGGATCGGCTTCGGACGCGCGCCGACGTCGAACGTCACGAAGCGCGCGACGTTCGGGTGGCTCGGGATCGCGAGGAGCGCCGATGCCTCGGAGCGGAAGAGATCGAGGAACTGCGCCTCGGAGAGGCTGCGCGCCGCTGTCGCCGAATACTCCGGGACCTTCAGCGCGAAGCGCTCGGCCTTCGTTTCGTGTCGGTCCTCGTAGCGCGTCACGACGAACACCGATCCGACGTTGCCGGCGCCGAGGCCTCGGATCACGTAAAAACCGCCCAGCGTCCGTCGCGGCGGTAGCCAGTCGGGCAAGCGCTTCTGCACGAGGAGCGCGACGCCCATCTCCTCCTCGCGCGCCGACGGGAGATCGGCGAGGCCCCACACGACGCCCGACACGACGCGCGCGACGCCCGCCGGTGCGCCACCGAGGAGCTCGTCGACGCACGCGCGCAGCGTCTCCGGTTCGAGCTTCGCCTCGGCGCCGGAGAGGACGCGCGCGACGGCGACAGAGAGTGGACGAGCAGCCATCGTCGACGGCGGCGGCATGCTCGCGCGCTCGCTTGGAGAGAGCCTCGCCAGCGCGCCGCTGCCGAGCTGAGCGAGCGAGCCGAGCCAAGACTCGAGCGACACGAGCACGTCCGGCTCGCTCCCGTCGCCGGTCGACAGCGCTTGGAGCGAGGTCGCCGCCGACACCGCGACGACCGCCGAGTGCAGACGCTCGAGCACGGCGCGCAGCGACTCGATGCGACCCGAGGCGTCCGGCGCGAGCTCGCGCGACAGCTCGCCGAGCGCGCGCAGCTTGATCGCCCGGGGATCTGCGACGCTCAGCGCGATCGACTGCGGCGGCAGCTCGTCGGCGGCGACGATCTGGATCTTCGACGTCGACGCTCGCAAAAATACGGCCCACCGCGTCAGCACGTGGATGAGATCGGGGTCCATCGACGCCTCGGCGAGCGTCTCGAATTCCACCGGATCGGTCACGCGGCGCGCGACGACGAGCAACACGTCGGCGACGTCGCACGCGCCCACTCGGACGAGCGCGTCGAGCGCGCGCGCGAGGGCGGCGACGATCGTGCGGCGGAGCATGCTCGGCGGATCGGCCTCGAAGCGTCGGAGCAGCGCTGCCGCCACCTTCAGCCAACGGAGGCGCAAGCGCGTCGTCCGCGTCGCGTCCTCCTGGGCGTCTCCCACGTCCCCGTCGACGAGATGCAGCAGCGCGCGGAGGCGGCGCATGCGCAAGGTCGGGTGCGTCGGCGTGATGACCTTGACCTTCGGCTGCGCCACCAGCGGCTCGCGCTCGCGGACGAGGATCCACTCGCTCAGCCGCTCACGCATGCCGTCGACGGCCTCGTCGTGGGCGCGGATCGTCTCTTTCTCGCCAAGGCGCAGCAGGTCACCGAGGAGGTTCTTCTCGAGCAGACTCGCGTCCAAGTCGCGCAGCACCGCGAGCGACGTCCTGCGTGCGAGCGAGCCGCCGCGACCTTCGGCCTCGTCCTCCTCGGGCGCGACCGCCTCGAGCGCTTCGATTTCGACTTGCGCCGCATCGAGGACGTCGAGCGACGCCGTGTACGCCGCGCGCGCGCCGTCGGTGTGGAACTTCAGGAGTGCCGCCGCGAGCTGATCCCGAAGCGGCGCGTCGTCCCTCGGCGCGAGCTCCAGATCGCGCGCGATCTCGCGACGGAGCGCCTCTGCGCCGTCGTCCGCCTTGGCGCTGGGCGCGCGCGCGAGGGCCGCCAGCACGGTCCCCGCCGCGCGATCGACGAGCGCCGACGCGCCATACTCGGCGCGGAGCTCGAGGACCGCCTCGGCCACCTCGAGCGGCGCGCGACCTCCGACGTGGTCCAGGATCGCCGCCGCCGCGTCGGGCTCCGCCTCCGCTGCGCGCGCGATCCCCCATACGAACGCCGCCGCCGATCCGGGATCCTTCTCGAGCACCGCGTTTGCTTGCGCGCCCGTGCACAAGCGCACCGCCGCGTCAGGGCTCACCGCTGCAAGCGCCGCCGCCGACGTCGCTGCGCGCCGCCACTCGGTCGGCGAAAGGGACACTGACAGCTCGGTCTCGACGGCGCGCTTCTGCTCCGGCATCCACGGCGCGAGGAGACCGCGCGCCACCGCGATGTGCCGCCACACCAGCGACTCGCGATCCGACAAGAGCCGCGTCCACGCCGTCATCAAGACGTCTTGCGCGAATGGCCGCGTGCCGTGCTGCTCTCCTTGCGCCGCGCGCCTCGACGCTTCCCGCGCCGCGCGCTCGAACAGGCGGGCCGCCAGCCGACGCGACGGGAGCGATCGCATCGACGGCACCACGAGGAACTCGCGCGCGAGCTCGCGCTTCGCCGCCAGCGCCAGCGCCAGCGCGCCGTCCGGGATCTGAACGCCGAGCGGAAGCTCCGTCGCCAGCGCGATCCGCGCCCGCACCGGCGCGCTCCCGAGCCCCTTGCCGCTCGTTCGCGCCATCCGCGTCGCGATCTGCACGAACGCCTCGGCGTTCGCCGCGAGCAGCCGCTCGAGCACCCGCCGCCCCAGATCGCGCTGCTCCGGCCCCACCGGCAGCGCGTTCGCGAGCTCATAAAGCGCCCCTGCCGCCGCCGCCGGCGCCAGCCAGTCCAGATCGTCCGCGAGCCCTCCTTGCAGCGCCGGCCGCAGCCCCTTCAGGAGCGCCTCCGGCTGAAGCCCCTCGAGCGGCCCCGGCCCCTCCGACGTCGCCCGCGCGAGCGTCGCCATCGACTGCCGCCAGATGGCGCGGCGCTCGGCCGGGTCCGTCGTCCGGTCCAGGTCGAGGAGCCCACTCACGTAGAAGGACGGATCGCGCACGAACTACGCGAAATAGTAGGGGTCCTGCGCCAACAATTCCAATTCTCGGAGTTGCGCGCCCCTCGGGCTTGGGATACCGAGAACTCGCCGTGATCCTCCTCGAGAACCTGACCAAGCGCTTTGGCCCGAAGATCCTCTTCGAGGCCGTCACGATGCAGTTCGACCCCGGGAAGCGCTACGGTTTGACCGGCGCCAACGGAGCGGGAAAAAGCACCCTCCTCAAGATGCTCTCGGGCTTCGAAGAGAGCGACACGGGCAGCATTTCCATCCCCGGCAGCCTCCGCCTCGGCGTCCTGAAGCAGAACCATTTCGAGTACGACGAGGAGCGCATCCTCGACGCCGTTCTCATGGGCAACAAGGCCCTCTGGGAGGCGATGGCCGAGAAAGAGCGCCTCCTCGCGGGCGAGGTCACCGACGAGATCGGCGTCCGCCTCGGCGAGCTCGAGGGCGTGGTCGCAGAAGAAAACGGCTACGTTGCCGAGAGCGAAGCGGGCGAGCTCCTGGCCGGCCTCGGCATCGGCGCCGACCGGCACCACGAGAAGATGAACACGCTGGCCGCGGGCTACAAGCTCCGCGTGCTGCTCGCCCAGGTGCTCTTCGGCAAGCCGGACGTGCTCCTCCTCGACGAGCCGACCAACCACCTCGATCTCGACTCGATCCGCTGGCTGGAGACGTTCCTGATCGACGAGTTCAAGGGCACCCTCGTCGTCGTCAGCCACGACCGCCATTTCTTGAACTCGGTGGCCACCCACATCGCCGACGTCGACTACCAGACCGTCACCGTCTACACCGGCGGCTACGACGAGTTCATCGGGCAGAAGTACGAGAACAAGCAGCGCGCCGATCAGCAAACGCAGTCGGCCAAGAAGAAGGTCGCCGAGCTCCAGGAGTTCGTGCAGCGCTTCGGCGCGCACGCGAGCAAGAGCAAGCAGGCGCAGTCGCGCCTCAAGCAAATCGAGAAGCTCGAGGGCGACATCGAGACCAAAGGCTCGAAGCGCACGAGCCTCGTCCGTCCGTTCATCCGCTTCGAGTTCGACAAGCCGAGCGGGCGCGACGTTCTGCGCATGGAAGGCGTTTCAAAAGCCTTCAAAGATGGCACGGAAACCAAGAATATCTTTCGGGATCTCGCAATCAACATCAACCGCGGCGAGAAGATCGCGGTCATCGGCCCAAACGGCATCGGCAAGTCGACCCTCCTCAAGTTGATGGTCGGCGGCTTCGACCGGCTCGACGCGGACACGAAGAAGGACGTGCTCGCGCCGGACGGAGGCAAGGGTCAGGTCAAGTGGGGCCACGACACGTCCGTCGGCTACTTCGCCCAAGACCACCACGAAGCGCTCTCGCACGCGTCGGCGGGGACCAACGCGTTCCAGTGGCTCTACGCCTTCGACACCGCCGCGCCGCAGGAGTCGATCCGGTCGATCCTCGGTCGCCTCCTCTTCTCCGGTGAGGCGGCGCTGAAGCCGGTCGAGGCGTTGAGCGGCGGCGAGTGCGCGCGCCTGCTCTTGTCGAAGCTGCTCCTATTGAAGCACAACGTCCTCATCTTGGACGAGCCGACCAACCACCTCGACATCGAGTCGATCGAAGGTCTCCTGGACGGCCTGAAGCTGTTCGAGGGGACCGTTGTCGTGGTCAGCCACGACCGGCACTTCGTCGCGTCGCTGGTGAATCGCGTCATCGAGCTCGCGCCGGTCGAGAAGGACGGGGTTAAGTTCACGAGCGCGACGGACTTCGGCGGGAGCTACGAAGAGTTCCTCGAGCGGGGCGGCGACAGCCGAGCCTACCTGCGGAAGTAGGGCGCGCGGTCCCGCGGTACCGGCTATTCCGAGAAAAAATTGGGGTGATGGCCATGGTCGACGAATTGCAAAGGGGGAAGCCGATGCGCCCCCGCCCTTCTCCCTCCGCCTGCCACATCCTGGTTCTCCTCGTGGCCGCCGCCCTCGCGGGGTGCCACGAATCCGAGCTCGAGCCGAAGTCGCCGGAGCAGGTCTGGGACCTCGAGACACCTGGAGCCAGTGCGGAGGCCGCCTACACGATGGCGCCGGTGCCTGCCGTCTTCGATCCGGCGCCGGTCCCGCGCGACCGTCCGCGCAGCGTCTCGCTCGGCTTCATCGGGGACGGGCCGCTCACGCCGTCGCCGCACGTCGGCCCGCACTGGCCTTGGGTGCAGGAGCCCTTCCGTTACCAGGGCCGCGGCGGCTTCGGATCGTACGGGTACCATTACCGCGGCGGCACTATGAGCTCGTACGCGGCGCCTCGCCACCGCCGCTGAATTCCAAATCTTTTTGGACGCGTGCCGTAAAGTGAGGGGGTGAGCCCCTCCGCTCCTCTCACGAGTCCCGCGCCTCCCCGCCCCTACCAACGAACCACATTTCGGGCGCGGCATCGGCCCGTCGTTCGTGGGCTCGCCGAGGCGTTTTTCTCCGCGGACGGCGAGGTCGAGCCTGCGCAGCTCGACGCGTTCGTCGACGAGGTCGATCGCTTCGTGAGCCCGGCGAGCAAGACGCTGCGGTGGGGCCTGCTCGTGATGCTCGATGTCGTCCGATGGGCACCGCTGTTCGTGCTGGGCCGCTTCTCGACGTTCGAGGGGCTGCCACGCGCGGAAAAAACGCGGATGCTCGAGGCGATGGATCGCTCGAAGATCGCGGAGCTGACGCTGATCGTCGTCGCGTACAAAACCATCATGTCGATCCTGTTCTTCGAATCGGCGATCGAGCTCTCCGCACTGGGGTATCCCGGGCCTGAACGCCATCGGTATCGGCGCGGGCTTCCTCTGACGACCCCGACGGCGATCCCGACCCCGCTTGCGGCCGCGACCACGACCACGACCACGACCACGACCGCGACCGCGACCACGACCTCATGAACACCCCCGGCGAATACCTCCGCGGCCGAGAGATGACGCGCCCCTTCCGCGCGAAGGTCGACGCCGTCATCGTCGGATCGGGCGCGGGCGGCGCTGTGCTCGCGCGGGAGCTCGCGCGGGACGGGCGAAGCGTTCTCGTCCTCGAAGAAGGCGGGCACTACACCAAGGAGCAATACGGCGCGATGCCGCCGTCGGAGGCAATCCGCAGCCTCTTTCGCGAGGCCGGGCTGTCGGCGGCGGTCGGGCTCGGAGACACGCCGCTCATCGCGACCCTCGCCGGAAAATGCGTCGGCGGGTCGAGCGTCCTCACCGGCGGCGTCTGCTTCCGCGTTCCCGAGGACATCCTGCACGGCTGGTCGAATGATCTGAAGCTCCCCGACGTCAGCCCCGACGCGCTCGACCCCTATTTTTCGGAGATCGAGCGCGACATCCACGTCGAGACGGTCCCTGATCACATGCGCTCGCGCTCGACGGAGCTCTTCGTCGAGGGGGCCGACAAGATGGGCATCCCCATCAAGAGCCTGCGGCGAAACACGAGCGGCTGCAAAGGAGCGTCACGCTGCAACTTCGGCTGCCCCAACGGCGCGAAGATGAGCGTCGACGTCTCGTTTCTCCCCGACGCGGTTCAGCACGGCGCGACCATTCTCTCCGACGCCCTCGCCGAAAAGATCGACATGGCCGGCGGACGCGCGACCGGCGTGCGCGGCCGGCTCCTCGATCCCGTCACTGGCGAGCCCAAGATCGCGTTCGAGGTCGCCGCCAAGGTCGTCATCGTCGCGTGCGGCTCGCTCCACACGCCGGTGCTCCTCCGGCGCAGCGGCATGGACGACGTCGACATCGGTCGCCACGTCACCCTCCATCCCGGCTTCCGCGTCGGCGCCCTCTTCGACGAAGCCGTTCACGGCTGGGACGGCGCGCTCCAGAGCGTCTACTCCGATCACTTCCACGACGACGGCATCACGCTGGTCGGCGTCTACACCGCGGTGAACGTCCTCGCCGCTGCCTTCCCCGGCGTCGGCCGCGAGCACCGCCGCCTCGCCAAGCGCCTCCCCAACCTCGCCTTCTTCGGCGGCATGATCCACGACGAGGGCGGCGGCCAAGTGCGCCGCTGGATCTCGCGCGAGCCGCTCCTCCTCTACCGCATGTCGCCGCGCGACAAGGCGCGCCTCCTCCGCGGGATCCAGATCGTCGGCAAAATGGCCTTCGCCGCCGGCGCAAAAGAAGTGCTCCTCCCCATCTTCGGCTCGACCACGTTCAAATCGGAAGCCGAGCTGGACTTTCTCACCGAACGCCCCCCCAGCGCGAAGCGCATCGAGTGCATGGCCTTCCACCCGCTCGGCTCCGCGAAAATGAGCATCGATCCGCGCGGCGGCGTCGTGAAGCCCACCGGCGAAGCCTGGAGCTGCGACAACCTCATCATCGCCGACGGCAGCGTCCTCCCCACGAGCATCGGCGTGAACTCCCAGCTCCCAGTGATGAGCATGGCCCTGAAAATCGCCCGCGGCCTCCGCGCCGACTGGTCCACATACGCCCGCCGCGCGATGTAGCCGCGTTCGTCTGGGACTCTCTTACCCGTAGTGATTCGGGTCGACGAGATCGGGGCGCGTCCTCGCCACGATACGCGCGAAGGCCTCTTTGTCGTTCGCGACGCCAAGCGCGTCCTCCGGCAGAATCCTCCCGGCGGCGAGCAACCGATCGAGCGCCATATCCATCGTCTGCATTCCGGCGTTCTGACCGCCCTGCATGACGCTCCCGATCTGGTGCATCTTGCCCTCGCGGATCATCGAGGACAGCGCGCTCGAGCCGACGAGGATCTCCATCGCCGCGACACGCCCCTCCCCTTCCTTGAGGCGGAGGAGCTGCTGCGACACGACGCCGATCAAGGACTCTGCGAGCATCCCGCGCACCTGCGACTGCTCGCCTTCCGGGAACGCGTTGATGACGCGATCAATCGTCGACGCAGCACCGTTCGTGTGGAGCGTCGACAAGACGAGGATGCCCTGACTCGCGAGCTGGAGGGCGAGGAGCATCGTCTCCTTGCCGCGCAGCTCGCCGATGAGGACGACTTGCGTATCCTCGCGCCCGGCGCTCCGCATGGCCGCGGCGAAGCTCGACGCGTGAACGCCGATCTCGCGATGGGTCACCGCGGCCTTCTTGGGCTCGTGGACGAATTCGATCGGATCCTCGATCGTGAGGATGTGGCACGCGCGCGTGTCGTTGACGTGATCGACCATCGCCGCGAGCGTCGTGCTCTTGCCGCTGCCGGTGGGGCCGGTGACGAGGACGAGCCCGGATCGGCGATCGGCGAGCCGGCGCAGGACGTCGGGACAACCGAGATCCGTGAGCGACTGGACTTTGCTCGGGACGAGGCGGAACGCGGCGGCGAGCCCGGTCGCCTTGTAGAAGTAGTTCGCGCGGAAGCGCGCCTTGTCGCCGAAGGCGTACCCAAAGTCGAGATCGCGCGACTCCTCCGCCTTCTTCCGCTGGTCCGGCGTCGTGATCTCGAAGAGGAGCGACGCCATCTCCGCCGCGTCGACTGGCGCATCGCGCAGCGGCACTAGCTCACCGCGCGCGCGCGCGAGCGGCGGGTAGCCGACGCCGAGGTGGAGATCGCTCCCGCCTTTGGCGATGAGGTCGTCGAACAGGCGATCGATCTTCGCCACGTGTCAGCCCTTCTTCCCGAACAGCGAGCCGGCCTTGGAGAGCAGGCCGCCGAGATCCATCGCGGCCTCTTCGGGCGCGCGTTTTCGGGGGAGCATCCCGCCTTGGGCGTGCGGCGGGGACGGGACCTGCGCGGGTGGCGGCGGCGCCCGGCCGACGAGCGCGTCGAAATCGTCCGGCGCCTCGGCGAAGCTCCTCGCCATCGCGATATCCACGGTTCCGGCGCGCACGAGCTCGGCGAGCGAGTCGTCGATGCGCACGATGCCGCTCGCACGTCCACGCTGCTGGAGGCTGGGGATCTGGAGCGTCTTGCCGTCTCGGATGAGGGTGTAGAGGGAGATCGATCCGGGCAGCAAGTCGACCGCGACGTGCAGCCGCGAGTGATCGGCGCTCGGGACGAGGCGCTGGCTCACGATCAGCCGTAGCGCCCCGGCGAGCGTCAGGCGGACCTGCTCTTGCTCCGACAGCGGGAAGAGATCGATCACGCGATCGATCGTCTTGGCGGCCGAGGGCGAGCTCATCGTGCCTAGGACGAGGTGCCCGGTCTCGCTCGCGGAGAGCGCCATGCGTACCGTCTCCGCGTCGCGCAGCTCACCGACGACGATGACGTCCGGATCCTCGCGCAGCGCCGCGGCGAGCGCCGTGGCGAACGAAGCCGTGTGAGTGCCGACCTCGCGCTGGCTGAGGAGCGCGCGCTTCCTGGGGTGGCGGAACTCGATGGGATCTTCGACCGTGACGACGTGGAGCGACGGATCGTCGTTGATGCGATCGACGAGCGCCGCAAGCGTCGTCGTCTTTCCGTGCCCGGCCGGGCCGGTGACGAGGACGAGGCCCTGGTGATGGCGGACGCCGCGCGCGACGAGCTCCGGCAGGCCGAGGGACGCGATCGACGGTATTTGCCGAGGGATCACGCGGACGCAGAGCTTGATCCCGGTGCGCTGCCGCGACACGTTCACGCGGAAGCGACCGTGCGTCGGGTGGTCGAATGCGAAGTCGCACGCGCCGTCCTCTTCGAGCGCTCGCCGCGCGCGCGCCGGGACGATCTCGCGCGCGATGCTGTCGAGCACCTGCCCCTCGAACTCCGCCGTTCGCGGCACGAGCTCCCCGGCGATCCGCAGGAGCGCGGGGCGGCCGGCAGCGACGTGAAGATCGCTGGCCTTCGCGTTGCGCGCGAGACCGAGGAGCTCGTCGAGCCCCATGCCGGTCGACGGCTGCATTGAGCTGCCCGAGCCCTGCCCGATGATCGCGGTCTCCGCGATGCTGATGCTGATGCTCGGCGAGCTCGGATCTTCTCCGTGCTTGTCACGCCCTGCGCGCGCGGCGGGGACGACCGGCGGCGGCGCAGGAACCGGCGCAGGCTTGGCGGCGACCTGCGCGGGCTGCGGCGACGGCGCGGGCTTGGCTACGACCGGAGGCGGCGTGACAGGACCCGGCGCGGACGGCGGCGGCGGCGCGGGCGCGGGCGGCGGCGCGAAGGCCAGCGGCGGCGGCACGACCTGCGGCGACGACTTCGGCGGCGGAGCCATCGGCTGCACCTCCGGCTTTCGGTCCTCCCCGAGACCGAGACCGCGGACCGTCTCCTTCCCGTCCTTCAGCATCGCGCTCGGGGGCGCAGCTTTCGTCGTGGCTGGCGCGGTCGAGAGCGGCTGCGTCGCGGTCGATACCCTACCCTCCGACGACGGCCGCGGGGACGTCGTCGGCGCTGCGACCTGCCGCTGCGAGGACGGCGGGTGGTTCACGACGACGATGGGAGGGAGGTGCGGCCCCGGGCCCGTCGGGATGTCGATCTCGGCGGTCGCGTCGTCGTCGTCGAGCGGAGACGGCAGCGGCGGCCTCGGCGGCGGGACCTGGGGGACGGGCGCCACCGTCGCGACAGCCTGCGACGGTGATCGATCTCCGTCGTCGAGCTCGATCTCGAGCGGGACTTCGAGGCGCGGCCGCGACTGCGCCGGCTGCGGCGACGCGGGCGGCTGGTTCATCAGCGTCGGCTCGTCGTCGTCGTCGCCGTGCGAGGGCGGCAGTGGCGCGGGCGCGGTGGTCGGCGGCGGCTCGGCCGCGTCGCGCCTCGAGCTCTGCTTCGCGCTCGCGACCTGTTGCGGGGCCGTCGGGGTCACCGTCACGGTGTCCTTCGAGATCGTCGGCGGCACCGGCCGCGCCTGCACGCTCGGGATCTCGCGCTTCGTCAGCGTGAACCGCGCCTGCACGACGTCGTTGCGCATGATGGCGGAGATCGTGATGACGCCGAGGCCATCGACCCGCGTGGTCCACTGCGTCGGCTTCGCCGTGAGCGACTCGACGTACCGGCTACCCCCGACGCCGACGAGCATCTGGAGGATCGCGTCGGTCGTCGGCGCCGCTCCGTCGACGGGCTGAAACGAGCCGCCGACCTTCACGCAAGGCAGCCGATCGCTCGCCAAGGCAAACTCGAGCACCTCGGGGCGCGCGAGATTGCGAAGCAGCTCTTCGATCGTCTTCACTCGCAGCGGATCTTACATCACCCGCCCCGGGCGTGTCCCAATCGCCAGGGCGGATTTTTCCACCGCCTACGCTTTTTGCGCCTTTTTGGCCGCACCGATCGCTCAGGCCGAAGGGTGCGCCGCGCTTCCGCCGCGCGGAGACGGTCCGGTGACGCGCTCGGCCTCCCCCCGCTCGTACGCCGCGAAGAGTCGGCCCCACGACGTCTCCTCTTTCCAGTTCTCGAAGGTCTTCTTGTCCTTCATCGGCCACCGGTAATAGTCGTGGTAGGCCTCGCTGCCGAAGATGAAGACGTTCACCAGCGGCGTGTGGAAGAAGATCTTCTGGAACTTCTTCATCGGCCCGAACCACATGAAGTCGCCGACCTTGCTCGCGCCGTTGTCGCCGACCTGAAAGCCCCAGCTCTCCTTCGAGATGTCGTCGCCGACGATCTCGATGTCCCGCGGATCGCCGACTCCTAGCCCGTCGTCGTGAGCGACCTTGATGAACTCGAGGCTCAGCGGATCGAAGCCCATCATCTTGGCGGCGACCGCGTCGATGGCGACCTGATCGCTGCTCGCGAGCATGTAGTCCTTGATGACCGGGATCATCGTGCGGGGGCCCGGCCCGTTGCCGGCGGTCGTTCCGTCCATGATCGCGAAGAGGCCCGAATGGATCTCCTTCTGGATCGCGAGGAGATCGACGAGCGTGCGGTGGATCCACGAGTGCGTGTAGTGACGCTTGGTCGCGAGCAGCCCGCCGAACGCGTTCTTCATGGCGCCAGTCGTGGTCGTGTAGATGTGACACTTCACCGTCGGCAGGTGGACGATGTTCTTCCCGAAGAAGTAGTCGGGGATGAAGATGCCCTCGGGGAAGATCTTGTTGAGCACGTGCATCTTCGCCTTGGGCCGGTACTCGACCCACTTCATGTCGCTGTCTTTGAAGTTGTAGAGGACGGGGATGTCGTACTTCTTGAAGAGCGGGACGTACTTGTTGAGGTCCTCACCCTTGAACGCGTTCGTCACGACGGTCTTGTTCTGCACGCACGAGACGTCGGGGTAGCCCGCGTTGCGGAGGGCCTGAATCGTCCCCTCCATCTGCCACGGCGTCGAGTTGGCGCCGGGGAACGGGTAGTGCCAGGAGATGTTGTCCTTCAGGATCGTCGTCTTGCCCTTCTCGAGGGCCTGGCTCATGCCGGCCATCTCGCAGAGGCGCTCGATGTCCTTGAGGATCGTCTCCGGCTTGCACTTGAGAACGGCGACCTTGGATTTCATGGGGTTCGTGAGGCTCCTGAAGCGAAAAGTTCGTGACGTCTCTACGCGCGATGGGCCGCGGGGATTCCGTTACCGGCGAACGAACGGCGAGCGGCCGGCGTACACCGCGCCTTCGCCGAGCTCGAACGCGATACGGAGGAGCTGGTTGTATTTGGCGACGCGATCGGAGCGTGACAAGCTCCCGGTCTTAATCTGGCCAGCATTGGTCGCGACCGCAAGGTCGGCGATGAACGTGTCCTCGGTCTCACCGGAGCGGTGACTGATGATCGAGCGGTAGCCGGCCTCGGTGGCCATGCGGATCGTGTCCAGTGTCTCGGTGAGCGAGCCGATCTGGTTCACCTTCACGAGGATCGCGTTGGCGTAGCCGCCCTCGATGCCGCGCTTGAGACGCTCGACGTTGGTGACGAACAGATCGTCGCCCACGATCTGGACCTTCTTGCCGAGCTTGTCGGTCATGAGCTTCCAGGTGTCCCAGTCGTCCTCCGCGCAGCCGTCCTCGATCGAGACGATCGGGTAGGTCTCGGTGAGCTTCTGGTAGACGGCGACGAGCTCCGCGCCGGTCATCGGCTTCTTGTCGAAGGTGTACTTGCCGCTCTTCTTGTCGAAGAACTCGCTCGCGGCGCAGTCGAGCGCGACGAAGACGTCCTTGCCCGGCGCGTAGCCGGCGGCCTCGATGGCGCGGACGACGAACTGAACGGCCTCTTCGTTCGTGCCGATTTTCGGGGCGAAACCGCCCTCGTCGCCGACCGCGGTGGTGAGGCCCTTGTCCTTCAGGCCCTTCTTCAGCGACGCGAAGATCTCCGCGCCGCAGCGCACCGCCTCGGCCATGCTCGGCGAGCCGGACGGGACGATCATGAACTCCTGGATCTCGAGGCCGTTGTCGGCGTGCGCGCCGCCGTTCAGGATGTTCATGAGCGGCGTCGGCAGGACGCGCGCGTTTGCGCCGCCGAGGTAGCGCCAGAGCGGGAGGCCCACCGCGTCGGCCGCGGCTTTTGCGACCGCCATCGACACGCCGAGGATCGCGTTGGCGCCGACCTTCGATTTGTTGGGCGTGCCGTCGGCGTCGCGGAGGACTTTGTCGACCTCGGCCTGATCGAGCGCGTCGAGGCCGAGGATGCTCGGTCCGAGCGTTTGGTTCACGTTCTGGACGGCCTTGAGGACGCCCTTGCCGCCGAAGCGCTTCTTGTCCCCGTCGCGGAGCTCGATGGCCTCGTGCTCGCCGGTCGACGCGCCGCTCGGGACGGCGGCGCGACCGCGGCCGCTCTGGGTCTGCACCTCCACCTCGACGGTGGGATTTCCGCGGGAATCGAGGATTTCTCGGGCCAGGACGGCGGTGATCTCGCTCATGGTGGCGCCGGAAGTAGCACGGAGTCGCGCGCGGCGGTACTCGCCTAGGCGAGCCGGTGCGGGGCACTACTAGAGGAGGAGCTGGTGGAGAGGCCTCAGGCCGGGTGGCCCTCGTCGACGTGCTCCCAGAAGGCGCGGAGCTGGTCGATGTCGCGGATTTGGCGCGCGGGCGGCAGGCTCCCGAGGAGCATCCGTCCGTAGCCGCGCGTGAGGACGCGAGGGTCGAGGATGGCGACGATCCCGGCGTCGGTCTGCGTGCGGATGAGGCGCCCAAAGCCCTGCTTCAATGTGATCGCCGCGCTGGGCACCGAGTACTGCGAGAACGCGTTGCCGCCGGCGCGCTCGATCTGCTGCGAGCGCGACGCGACGACCGGATCGGTGGGAACCGCGAACGGAATCTTGTCGATCACGACGAGGCGAAGCGCGCGGCCGGGGACGTCCACCCCTTCCCAGAAGCTCATCGTCGCGACGAGGACCGCGTTGCCGGCGGCGCGGAACTTCGACAAGAGGAGGTGCTTGGGGGCCTCGCCCTGGACGAAGACCGGCAGGTCGAGGCGCTTCTTCAGGGCCGCATGCATCGCCCGCATCGCGCGGTTGCTGGTGCAGAGTACGAAGGCGCCGCCGCCGGTGATCGCGATGAGATCGGCGGCGCGGCTCTCGCACGCGGCGTCCCAGCCGGGGTCTTGCGGGTCAGGCATCGAGCGCGTGACATAGAGTGCCGCGCGTGACGCGAAGTCGAAGGGCGAAGGGACGACGAGCTCGCGCGCTTCGGGCGGTGCGCCGAGGCGGGCCTTGGCGAAGTGGAAGCTCGGCTCCGCGCCGAGGACCGCCGTGGCCAACGTCGCGCTCGTCAGGATGACGCCGGGGACGCGATCGAAGAGGGCTTCGCGCAGCGTGGGGCCGAGCTCGATGGGGCTTGCGCCCAGGGAAGCGGTGCGGCGTGCGCCGGTGGGCAGATCGATCCACGCGACGCGATCGCCTGCTTCGCGTGAGCCGCGGAGGATCGTGCGTAGATCCTCACGCAGCTCGGTCGCGCGGCGGGCGACGAGGAGCACCGCCTCGTCACGCGCGGACTTTCCTGCGTGCGCGGCGAGCGCTTCGACGCACGCATCGAGCTTGCCGTACGCGGCGAGGACGTCGCCGGTCCAGTCGTCGGCCGTGAGGATGCGCCGCGACTCGGCGCTGGGTCGCGAGAGCGTGGCGAAGAACGCGCGCGACGACTCCTCGACGAGATCGAGCAGCGGGCGCGCGCCCGTGCCTTCGAGCTGCCCGAGCGAGAGCAAAGACCGCCGCGCATCGCGGACGAGGGCGTCGACGCGCGCGGTGGATACCCGGACGCCGAAGAAATCGGTCGCCACGTCCTCGATTTGGTGGGCCTCGTCGAAGATGACGGCGTCGTAGTTGGGAATGGCGCTGGCGTAGTCGCCGCCGCGCCCGCGCCGAAGCGCCAGGTCGGCGAAGAAGAGGTGGTGGTTCACGACGACGAGGCGCGCGTCCTCGGCCTCGCGGCGCATTCGCGTGACGAAGCACTCGTCGAAATACGTGCACCTTGCACCGATGCGCGTCTCGGTGGAGGACTGGACCTCGCGCCACGCCTCGGCGTCCTCGGGCAGATCAGTGAGCTCGGCGCGATCGCCCACCTCGGTCTCGCGCGCCCACGTGTCGATCCGCGCGAGGTGCCGATCGGTCGCCACGCGCGCCCCCGCGGTGGTGAGCAGCTCGGCGTAGCGGCGCTTGCACAAGTAATTCGGTAAGCCCTTCATGAGCGCCGCGCTCACCTCGACCCCGAACGGCGCGAGGGCCCGCGCGACGAGGGGCAGATCTTGCGTCATGATTTGCTCCTGCAGCGCACGCGTCGCAGTCGAGACGACGACCTTTTTGCCGCTCAGGATCGCTGGCACCAAGTACGCGAGGGTCTTGCCGGTTCCGGTGCCGGCCTCGACCAGGAGCGGCTGCTCGGCGCGGAGCGCGTCCTCGACGGCGGCGGCCATCGCGAGCTGGGCGGGACGGTCCTCGTACGCCGACAGGAGCCCGGCGAGCGGGGAGCCGGGGCCGAGGACGTCTTTGGCGCGCACGCCTCCGCATAGCACGGAAAATCGCGGGTTTCGTGGGCCCCTGCTACGATCCTTCGTGGAGTGAGCATCTCCGACGCCCCCAAGACTCCGCCTGCGCATCGCCGCGCGATGGCCGCGGCCGACGTGAACACCGCGGCACGGCCCGAGGTCTGGCGCGACGTGCCGGCGGTCGAGCTTCGCCTCGCGATCGCGAAGACGGGCCTGGGACTCGAGCTCGCGCGACCGGCGCGTCTCGGATGCGTGGTGGTGACCGAGCTGTCCGTTCGCTTGCCGAGCGCGCGCTTTCCGATCGACGTCTCGGGGGGCGTCGCGCGGTTCCGTCACAAGCGCGGCATGCTCGATCGCGTCGCGCTCGAGGTCAGCGCGAGGGCGCTCGAGGGATGGTGCGCGCCGCGGCTGCGCGGTCTCTTGTCGCCGAACGCGCCGCGCGTGTGGATCGCGCTGCGTGGCGCGGGGGCGATCGTGTGCGTGAGCGAGGTGGGCGACGTGCTGGACGCCGAAGCGAAGCCGCGCGTCGTCGCGTTCGACGTGGCGATGGAGGCACGCGCCGACGAGGTCCGCCTCGCGGTGACGAACGCGCGCGGCGTAGGCCTGCCGCGACCGGCGACGGCGCTCGCGATCGGGGCGATGGACGCGATCCTTGGCGGCCTCGCGGCGCGTCAGGGCGCGCTCTTTCGCATGACCGGGCTCGGCGCGCGCATGGCCCGCGCGCTCCTCCCCGACGCCGGAGCGCGCGCGCCCGACGCTGACGGCCTCGTCGTCACCGCGCTCGCCGCGCACGACGATACGTGGATTCTGCACGCACTTCGCGACGGCGTCCCCGCCCCGACGACGGCCGACGCGACGCGCGCGATCGAGGCGGCGACGATCACGCGCGAGGCCGACGAGGCGCGCCTCGCGGGGCAGCTCGAACGCGCGCGGGCGCTGGATCTGGCGGCGCTAGAGCGCGCGCCGCGCCACCCCGAGATTTGCCGCAGGATCGCCGAGATCGACGCGCACGTGGGCGGGCGCGCCGAGGCCGCCTTGCTCACGCTGCGCGAGGCGTCGCGCGATCCAGACGGGCGCGCGAGCGTGCTCGCGGGGGAGCTGTCGGCGGAGTCCGGCGACGTGCGCGGCGCGATCGCGGCGTTCGCGCGCGCAGGCGAGCAGGAGGAGGCGCCGCTCCTCGCGGCCAATGCGTACGCGCGCGCCGCAGAGCTGACGACGGATCCTTTGGACGCCCTGATCTGGCTGGATCTCGCGATCGCACGCGCGCCCGATGCCGCGCCGCTGCGATGGGGTCGCGTGGCACGCCGGCTCTCGTCGGGGCGGCTCGAGGACGCTCTCGGGGACGTAGAGCACTTGGAGGCTCTCGCGGCCGGCGCACGCGACAAGTACGCGGTGTGGCGTCGCGCGGGTGACGCGTGGCAGGCAGCGGGCGTGGCGGCGGAGTCGCTGCCTCTCTACGAGCGCGCGTTGCGGTACGCGCCGGATGATCCGTCGGGACTCGCGGGGCTCGGGGCGGCGCTCGTCGCCGAAGGACGCGCCGCGCGGGGGGCTGCGCTGCTCGCGCGCGCCGTGGACCTCGCGGATGCGGCGCAGCAGCCGGTCCACGCGATGCTCCTCGATCTCGCGCGCGCGCTGGCCGATGCCCTCGGAGACCGTCCCGCCGCGGTGGCTCGAGTGCGCGCCATCCCCAACCACGCACCGGAGGCGCTCGTCGCGAGGGGCCTCGAAGGACGATGGCGCGCGGCGCTCGGCGATCTGGCCGGCGCATCTCTCGCGTTCGCGAGGCTGCGCGAGCTCGCGGGCTCGCTCGATGGCGCGGCGGTGGCCGCGGCCCACGCGGTCCCGTTGCTCGTGGAGGGCGCGACGTTCGAAGACACGGTGCAGGGCGATCTGCTCGCCGCCCAGCGCCACCTCGCGTGCGCGCTGCGCTTGCGACCGCGCGACGCCGTGGTCGAGGACGCGTATCGGAAGATCGGACTGCGCATCGTCGGCAGGCCGCCCGTGGAGGTACCGGCAGCGGCGGTGGAGGCCGGAGCCGAGATGGCGCCGCGCGTCGTCGAGCCTCTCGCCGCGGAGCTCGATCCGAAGGACGACGAGACGCGCGTGGAGGAGCTGACGCGCGCGCTGCAGGCGAATCCGGAGAACGATGCCGTGGTCGACGAGCTCGCGCATCGACTGTCGCGACTTGGGAGAAGCTTGGAGCTGTTCGCGCTGCTGAGCGGGCGGCTGGAGGATGCGCCGGCGGAGAGGCGCGCGCGATTGGTGCCGAAGCAGCGCGAGGTGTTGGCGCGGCTCGCACGGGACGCACGGGAAGAGGGGCGCGCGAGCGAGGCGGAGCTGTTCGAAGAGGCGATGAAGGCGCTGTAGGCTACCCCGTCGCCGCTAGCGCCGACCTCACGTCCGACAACGCCAACTCGACGTCGGACGCCTGCATCCCGCACGCCTGCGCGATCTTCGCGAGCACCGCGCGCTCCACGTCGCTCACGCTCTCGCTCACCTGCGCGATCAACGCGGCGATGCGCAGCACCTCTCGCCCGTGCTCGGGCCGATGCGCATGCTCGGCGACCGCCTTCACCCGCGCATCGAGGCCGTCCTCCGACAGCTGATCGGTCAAATCGGACACGAGCGCGCTGATCGCCTGGGGCGGCACCGCTCCCCCGCACGCCGTCGTCACGACCTTCTCGAACGTCTTTCGCTCCTGCTCGTCGATGACGCCGTCGGCCGAGGCGACGAGGAACGCCCCTTCTACGATCGACTCGAAGAGCGCGCACGCCTGCGGATCGAAGCCGGTCGGTACGGTCGCCTCGTCGGAGGGGCGTGATCCGTACGACGCCGCCGCGAGCGTGAGGATGCTCACCGGCGGCGAGCCTCCCTCGCCGACGGCAGTGCTTCGGGCCGCCACACGCGCCAGGAGGTTGATCTTCTCTTCCGTATCCATGAGCTACCGGCGAGTGTATCAGAGGATGAGCCCACGCAATTGAGATTGCGGGCGCGCGCGTCAACGCGGTGTGCCGTCCACAAACAGCGTAAATCGCCCGAGATCGTCGGTCCGCGTCCTGCCTATCTCGAGTCCCACAACCGCGAAGCAACGGCCCGACAAGCATCGCGGCGTATTGGCGGGACACGTCCCATCGCGCTTGGGTTGCAGGGCGTCGTTGTCGAGCGTGCACTGCGCGCCGGGGATGGCCGACGGCACGCCCACGTACGCTTGGATGAACGCCTGCGCGGCGGGCAGTCCGCTCGGATCCTGAAGCGTGGCGGAGACGACGACCGGCGCGGGGATCTCCAGCGCGAGGTCCGCGCTCGGGGACGTCACCGTTTGGATCACCACCCACGGAAAGCCCGTGCCCGCCGGAGGGCGCACGACGACGTCGAAGGTGCCGCCCGGATCGACGGGCAGCACGAAGTCCCCTGCCCCGTTCGTCCGCGTCCGCACGATCCGCGGCCACCTGCGCGGGTCGCGCGCGTCGAGATCCACGGAATACGGCAAGAGAGCCGCCGGATGCGCTTCTACCTCGGCGTCCGGCATGACCCGCCCGTCCGCGACGCGCACGGTGCCGCGCAGGAGATCCGGCCGCGCCAGGCGCAGCGTCTTCCGCCCCTGGTGCTGACCAGGAGCGGTCGGGGTCCCCACGTCGAGCACCGAAATGGTCTTGCCGAGACCCGTCGCCAGCGGAGGCGAGACGATGGCCGTGTACTTTCCTGGTGGAAGCGAGCGCGTGAAGAGCCCTCCGGCGTTCGTCGAGAAGTGATCGACGAAGCTCACGTCGCTCGCGCTGAGCTCGCTGTCGAGCATCGCGATCTCCTGGGACACGAGCACGACGTCGGACTGCACACCGCCGCCGTCGTCGGCGAGGACGATGCCGTCCACGAGCGCTTGAAACGGCAGGAGCGGATACGGGGCGACTGGCGGCACGCGGTTGGCGAGCGCCGGGAGGACGAGCTCGGGGAGGCGCGGACTCTCGTCAGCCGGCGGCGAGAGCACGAGCTCGACGGCGTCACGGATCGTCTCCCCTTTTCCGCTGTCGCTCGGCGCGAGCTGGTTCACCGTGAACAGGGTCACTCGATCCGCGGTGGTGAGGCGCGGCGCCGACGAGATGGCGCGCTTGGTCAGCGAGTCGCGGAGCAGCAACGTCCACCCTGCGAGCGAGAGCCCAGCGCCACGCGTCACCGTGACGAAGTGCGCGTTCGCCGTGAGCGACGGGCCCGATGACCCGCCCCCGAGCGCGGCGTTCTGGAAGTCGTTCGGGTCGCGCTTGGCGAGAGGCCCCGGTCTCGGGGTCGCGCCTTGCGACACGATCGGCGGAAACGCGACCGAGAACGGCCACACCGGAGCCAGCGTCTCCTCGTATTGTCCTGCAGGCAGCAGGATGTCGAAGCCGATGCTCGGCGCCGCGACGTTCTTGTCCGTGAGGCTGGGCGACGGATACAGCTGCTCGTCGTTCAACACGTGCGCCGCGACGAGGGGCTGAAGAGTCATTCCCAGGAGATCCATGTCGATTGGCAGCGCGCCGTCGACGAAGGACCACGCGTGGCGAAATGTCGGCTGCGTGGGCAGCGAGCGAACGCCCGTGCCGAGGTAGAAGTTGGCGGTCGACTGGACCCCGGTCGTCGCCGTGTAGACACCGGCGAACTCGCCGAGCGACGGCAACGCCCGCGTGACGCAGCCGGGCGCCGGCGGGCAACCGCGGCCGTTGGGGAGACTCGCGAGCTTCGCCACGAACGTGTGACCGGGAGCGTAGACCGCACCGTCGGGCAGGGTCATGACGAACGTGAGATCCAACGCCGCCCGGGCCTGGCACACGTTGGTGTCGGAGCACTTGAGCGCGCCGCTGATCTGCTTGTATGCCGCGCAATCGGAGGTCGCCGAGCAGGTGTTGCGGACGACGACCGCGCTCGACCCCGTGCCGACCGGCGCGCACGCGGCGACGATCGCGACGAATGCCAGCGACGCTCCCGGCCTCATCCGGAGCCTCCTCCTCCCTCGGTCACCTTGGGCGCCCCTGCGCTGTCGGGGCCGCTGCCGCCATCGATGCCCGCGTCGAAGACCGGGCACCCGCTGAGATCGCCCGTCGGGCTGTAAAACCAAACGATGCTGTCACCGCCCGGCGGCTTGAACGCGTGCGCCTGTGCGCCGACATCGAACTGGAACGAGAGCGCGACGAGCGCCTCGATGACGTGGCACCGCCCTGGATCGGGCGCGAACGGAATGTCGGGTTGAAGCGCGATCTGCCTCACGCCCGCGTCGGCTCCGATCTGCGGATCGGATTTGTCGCGCCCGACGAGCCCCGCCGGCGGGCCGTTCTGGTGGAAGTCGTCGTAGTCGACGAAGAGGTGCCAGTAGACCGTCTTGGTCGGGTCGGCCTCGACATCGATCAGGAACGTGAAATTCGGGGGGAGATCTCCCAGGACGCGCGACGTCGGCGGCACCGCGTGGTCGCGAATGATCGTAGGGCGGCGATCGGGCGGCAGCGGGAAATCGGTCGAGGGATCTGCGATGATGCACGCGGCCGCCAGCGACGCGCAGATCGTCGCGACGGCCGCTGCTGCTGCGTGCCTGCGCCGCACGTTCACAGGGGCTTCGCCCTTCCGCTGCCGAGCCGGCGCGACGCGGGGGTCTCGGGGTGCCACCGCGCGTCCGCGTACTCGGGGCGCACCGCGAGGCGGAACAGGTCCGCGAGGGACGGCAGTCGCGACGCCACTTGGGCGACCCCGCCCTCCGACGAGAGCTCCTCGACCGACGCCACGTCGGGGTGCTCCCGCACGAGCGCGCGCGCCGCGAACGCGACGTCACCGGTGAGGTAGAGGCCGACCCGCCGACCGCTCTGCCGCGCGCGCTCGGCGACGAGCTCGAAGCGCGTCTTGGGACCGCCGCCGAGCAGCTCCTTCAGCCGCCGTTGGCTGCGCGGCGGCAAGACGTGCCAGAAGTTCTCCGCCATTTTCCCGCTCTCGCCGTCGAGCTCGCGGCCCATCTCGGGCGGACCGAACGCGCCATGGAGCGCCGTCCATACGCGCCGTGCCTCGGGGTCGCCGAGGCCGAGCACCAGCGCGTTGTGCGGCAACGCGCTCGAGAGTGCCTGACCCAGAACGAAGCGCAGCTCGGGACCGTCGTCGCGCGTGTCGCCGGAGAGGATCGCCGACGGCGGCTGGAGGAGCGCCACCGAGTGCGACAGCGGGCTCAGCGCGCGCCGCACGAAGAGCGGAATGCGCGGCGCGTCGAGGAGGCGCACGGCGATCTCGTACAAGCGCGCGACCGTCGACGACGCGCCGGGAACGACGCGCTCCAGGCCAGTGAGGCCGTACACCTGCGGCGTCTTCGCGAAGGTCGCGGCGGCGCCCTCCCACGCGAGCGCGAGCGCCTCGCCGGCCGGCTCGTACGAGTGGCGCACCAGCATTCGCAGGATATTCGGTTGCTCCGCTTGCGCGGTGAGCGGCGGCGGCGGCACCGGCCCGGCGCCCGGGTCGAAGGCGCGCTGCACGTGCTCCAGCGCGCGCGCGTAGACGCCGTTGTGATCGGCGTGTGCCGCGCCGACGAGCGCCTCGAGGCGGCGCAGATCCCCGGGCACCATGTCGACGAGCTGGCGACGGACGCGCACGAGCTCGGACGCGCGGCCGGCTTGCGCCTCGAGCTGCCCTGCGAGCATGTCGCCGGCCTCGAGGGACCCTTCGACGAAGGCTTGCATCAGGATCTTCTCGGCCTCGTCGAGCTGCCCCTCGTCGAGCTTGGCCGAGGCGAGCGCGACACGCCGCGCGGCGCGCTCCGACGGCACCGTCGCCGACTCGACCGCGAGCTCGAGATCGCGCACCGAGAGCGGCGCCGCCGGCAACGCAGGGCTAGAGGGCGCACCTTCGACGCGAACCGGCTGCGAATCGCGTACGAGCTCGGGAGGCGGCAGGGACGCCATCGCCTGCGGCGACATCGACTGGCGGCGCCGTAGCTCGCGCAGCTCGGCCTCCAGATCCTGCACGAGATCCGGCGCGTCGGCCGCGGCGCCGATCGCCTCTACGAAGACCTGCACCGCGTCCAGGCGATCCTGCGGCTCCGGCGACGTGAACAGCGTTCGTCCGAGCTGCGCGAGGGTCCGCGCGCGATCGGCCCCCTCCGCCGTTCGCGCGAGCTCGAGGAGCACCTTGCGCGAGCGCTCGATGTCGCCTCCCGCCGCGGCGAGCTGCGCGATCCGCCGGAGCGCCGCGGCGCGTGTCTCGGGATCGGCGGCCGCCTCGTCGAGGAACCGCATCGCGTCGGCCGTGCGCTCGCAGCGCGCCGCAGCGTCCGCGGCCGCGAGGGCGACGATCCCGCGCCGCCGGAGTCCGAGGAGGTTCCCCCTCAGCGCCGCCTCGAACAGGGGCACCGCGGTCGCGAAAGTCCACTGCGCGACGAGGCGCTCGGCCATCGCGACGGCGACGAGCGGGTGCGCGCCGAGCTCGGCGTAGCGTTCGCTGAGCTTCCGCAGACCCGCGCCGCCGCCCTGGACTGCGTCGAGCGCCTCGGCGAGGAGGAAGGTCTGGAGCGCCGCGTCCTCGACGTCGAGGCCCTCGGCGATCTTCCCGAGCGCATCGATCGTCGCGCGGGCCTCGTCGGGCGCGCCGGCGCCGCGCATGCGGTACTCGAGGCCACGCGCGAAGAGCTGGGTCTTGGCGCGTTGCGGCGCGACGTCGGCGGCTCGCGGGGCGCGCTCCAGCGCGGCCTGCACGTCGCCCGCGCGGGCCGCGGCCTGCGCAGCCTCGACCAGCATGTCGCTGCGCACCTTCGCGTCGTCGGCCGACGCCGACACCAGATCGTCGAGCGCGTCGCCGAGCTCCCCGGAGCTCTTCATCTGACGCGCGAGCTCGACGCGAAGCTCGAGTGCCTCGGGGTCTTGCGGTCGCAAGGAGAGGGCCTGGCGCACCCGGTCGAGCGCCGCCTCCAGCTCGCCGGCCGCCATGCTTGCGCGCGCGCCGCGCAAGACGAGCTCCGCGCGATGCTCCGGATCGTGCACGAGGTTGGCGACGCGCTGCCACAGCGGAACGGCCCGCGACGGTTGCTCCGTGCGTTCGTACAGATCCGCCAAATACGACAGCGCAGCCTCGTTGTCCGGCCACTCGGCGAGGAGGCGCTCCAGCTCCTCGCATGCCTCGGCGACGCGATCGAGGCGCTGCTCCAGGATGGCGGCGCGCCTCAATCGCACGGGCCGGAGCGCGTCGCGCGTTGCGCTGTTCTGCCCGAGGCGCTCGGCGCGGCGTTCGAGCTGCGCCGCGAGCTCGCGGTAGTCGCCGCGCGCGGTGACGAGCGCTTCGATGGCGTAGTCGACCTCCTCGTCGAGCGGCTCGAGCCCGCCGATGCGTCGCCACGTCGCCTCGGCGTCGGTGGCATCGCCATGCGCCTCGAGGGCCCGCGCGAGGCGCTTCAACGTCGGGACGGCCTGCTCGGCGCCCCCGAGGCGCTCGACCAGAGTCTTGAGCGCAGCGACGCGGAGGTCATGCCGGTGTGAGAGCTCGGCGACCCGCTCCAGCTCGCTCCACCTGCCGAGCGGCTCGGGATCCAGCGACGTCGCGGAGCCGAGCGCATCGGCGGCGCCGCTCACGTCGCCGATCTCCTCGCGGCCTTGCGCGATCTCCGCCCACTTGTCGGCGCGCGTCACGATCGGCGCGTTCTGGTCCTTGGCCTCGCGCAGGAGCCGACCCTCGACGTCCGGTCCGAAGCCGACGGCGTCGTACTCACGCTGCAGCTCCGCTTCGACCTCGCGGCGCGAGGCCATCCCTGCCCGCTCGACCGCGCGCTCGAGCGCCGAGATCGCCGCGTCGTGACGACCGGCCGCCGACTCTTCGCGCGCGTGGGCCCGCATGGAGTCGACGCGCTTTTCGTCCGGGACCTTCTTCGCGAAGCGCGCGAGCAGCTCGGGATCGCGGCACGTAGAGAGCGCCTCGTCGGCCTCGTAGACCAAGCGCTCGTCGTCGTTGTCCTTCTCGACGGCCATCACGAGCGCCTTGGTGCGGATCGGGATGTCGCCCAGGGCGCCGGCGAGCGCGCTCAGCATCTTCAGCGCCGGCACGCCGACGTTCGCGTACGGCTTCTGCGCGGCATCCATCGCGCGCCGGAGCGACTCGGGCGCCGCGTCGGACCGCGCCAGCATGGCGACCCGCGGCACGAGCCGCGCAAACTCCTCGAGATCGCCGTCGGCGGACAGAGCGCGTTCGATCGCCTCGAGAGCGCCCTCCGCGTCGCCGAAGAGGTCGATCGACAGCTCGGCGAAGGCGATGGCGACGCGCGCGCCCTCGGGCCCGTCGATCTTCTTGCCGAGCGCGGTGCTCGCGCGAGACAGGCGAAGCTGCACGACCTCGCGCTCGTCGGGGACGAGCTGGAGCAGCTCGCGCGCCGTCTCCGCGAGGTACGCGAGCGTGGCGTTGTCGGGCGAGAGCATGACGGCGCGGAGAAGCACGTCGAAGCGTTGGCGCGCCCCCTCCTCGCCCCCGCCTGCGACGTGGGCCGCGCGGAGCAACCACGCCGCGCGTGCGTGCGGACCTCGCGCCAGCTCCGCGACCTGCTCGATCGCGCGGACCGCCACCGTCCGCGAGCCGGCGCGATCGGCCGCGCGCGAGAGGAGCGCGAGCGTGCTCCCCTCGGACGGCACCGCCGTGAACGCTTCGGCCGCGTGCTTCAGCGCGAGGTCCAGGCGCCCGCGATGCTCGAAGAAGCGCGCGCCGCGGTAGTGCGCGGCACGGCGGCCGAACCTCCCGAGGGCGCGACGCGCGAGTTCGTCGTAGCTCGAGCTGAGCTCGAGGAGCCTTCCCGTCGCGCCAGCGCAGCGCTCGACGATCTCCAGCGCGTCGCCGAGGTTCGGGTTTTGTTGGAGCGCGCGACGCGCGAGATCCATCGCGCGCGCGTGATCGCCGAGCGACAGCGCGACGCGGGCGCCCTCGGCGGCGATGACACCGCTACGCACCGCGTCGGGCTCGTGCGCGGCGAGGTCCTCGAGCACGTCGAGCGCGTAGGGGCCGTCGGCGAAGCGCGCGAGGTCGAGGCCCAGGGTCATGTAGCCGCGCGCCGGCGCGATCTTCGCCGCACGGATCCACGCGCCCACCGCCGAGGCACGATCGTCGGCGAGATCCCACGCGGCACCGCCGAGCTCGCGCAGCGCCCGCGCAGCGCCCGCGTTGTCGCCGCGCGCGACCAGCACCTCCGCGCGCGCCGCCAACCAGGCGAGCTCGCCATCGGCAGATAGAGTCTCGCCCGTGAGGGTGACCACGCGATCGGCGAGGTCGGCCGCCGGTGCCCCTTCGCGAAGAGCTCGTGCGAGGGCGCGCGCTTCGCCATCCGGATCGCCCGCCTTGGCGCGCTGCTCCGCGAGCTCCGCGAGCAGCGCGGGCCGGTCGGAGACCTGCGCCCCCGCGGCCAACCAGCGCTCGACCACCGCGGCGCCGAACGCAGCGTCGTTCGCGCGGGCCGCCACGTCCCGGAGCGTCGCGCGCAGCCCCGCGTCACGCGGGCCGAGGACGTCGAGGGTCCTCCGCGCCGCGACGACGGCGCGATCCGGATCGAGCGTGGAGAGCGCGATCAGGGACGGCGCGAGGAGCTCGGCGAGCTCGTGACCCGGCAGCGGCTGCGACAACGACCACGCGAAGGCGTCCGCGACGCGCGACGGCTCCTTGGCACGCAGCGTGCGCTCGAAGAGGAGCTGGATCTTCGCCTTGTCGCCCGGCGAGAGTGTGACGAGGCGCTGCGTCCACGCGACCGCCGGGTCGCTCTCGCCCAGCTCCTCCATCGCGCGGGCGAGCGACGCCGACGATGCTGCGGTCACGACGCCGGTCGCGATCGCGCGCTCGAGCGCCACCGCGCCGGCACGATCGAGCGTCTCGGCGTGTGAGAGGATCCACGCCAGCGCGCTGGCGCAACGCGCGTCGTGTGGGTCGGCTTGGCACCCTCGCTCGGCCGCGCGGCGCGCCTCGTCGAGCTGGCCCGCGGCCGCGAGCTCCTCGGCGGCGACCGCCAAGAGCACCGCGGAGAGGCGCGACGTCGCGGCCGCGCCGAGCTCGCGCAGCGCGACCGCGCGTGTTTGCCGGTCACCGGCGAGCGATGCGTTCGCCCACGCGACGGCCGCGACTTCGCGGCTACGCGGAGCGAGGTCGAGCAGCTGCCTCGTCGCGCGCTGTGCGTGCTCCGGTTCTCCAGCCGCGCGCGCGAGCTTGGCGAGCATGAGCCCGGCGGCGGTGCGGTCCTCGACGGAGCCCTTCGTGTCGTCCGCGACCGCTTGCGCGAGAGCCCGCGCCGCCGCGACGTCGCCACGGCCCGCGTGGACCCGCGCCGCGTCGAGCGCGACGTCGTGCTCGGCCGGGCGCACCCGCGCCAGCTCGTCGAGCATCTCGGCGAGGATGTCGCTGTCGCCGGGCAACCCGCGGAGGATGCCGACGATCGTGCGGAGCGCATCGACGCGCACGGCCTCGGAGCCCGCCGAGAGGCCGTCGCGGACCCGCACGAGATCGCCGACCTTCTGGTTTACCCCCGGCTGCGTCCGCCGCATTCCGGCGCGCGCCTCGGCGTGCTCCACGGATCCCGCGGGCGCGAGCGCCAGCGCCTGCTCGTGCGCCCAGTTGGCGATGCCCGGCGCGTGCAGGTCGTCTTCGGCGACGCGTGCGAGCGCGCGCGCGCTGACGAGCCGACCGCGCCTCACTCCCTCGTCGCCGCCGTCGTCTTGCGCGATGGCGCGGGCGAGCCCGTCCACGAGCGGCTCCGCGTCGCGTGTGCGCGCGACGTGCTCCACGAGCGCGGCGGTCGCCCCTTCGTGCCCGGGCGACGCTGCGACCGCGTCTGCGTACGCGCGGGCCGCGCGCGTACGGCTCGCGAGCGGACCCTCCCAGAGTCGCGCGAGCTCCTCGTACCGGCGCGCCCGGCCGGTCCGCTCTCCGGTGCGCTCGGCCGCGAGCGCGAGGCGCTCCGCCAGCACCTCGAAGAGGCCGGTGCGCAGGAGGAGGTCGTCGAACCGCGCGGCGTCCTCGCCGTCATGGACCCCGTCGAGCCCCTCGTCCAGCGCCGCGCCTAACGCCCGAGCGATGTCCTCGGTCTCGACCGCCGCACGGCGCCGCTGCGCGTGGATCGCCCGCGCGCGCTCCGGGCTCTCGCGCGCGATGACGTGAGCATGCGCACGCCAGACCTCGTCGGCCGCGATCGGCCGCCCCCGCGCGTCCAGCGCCACCGACAGCGCGCGCACCGCGGGCTCGTGCGACGGATCGGTCTCGACCGCGCGAAGCAAATTCTCGAGCTGCGCTTCCTTCGAGGAGTCCCAGCCCTCGGCGCCACGCCGGGCCGCCGCCTCCACGTACGCCGACGCCGCTGCGCGTGCAGGGACAACCTCGGGCGCCCACGCCGAGAGGGCGCCCACCAGCTCGCACGCGCGCGCGTCGGACGGATCGAGCTCCGCGGCCTCCGCGAACGCTTCGTCGGCGCCGATGGCATCACCGGCGCGGGCGCGGAGGATGCCGACCTGCAGGAGCAGCGCCGCCGCGGTCTGAGGCTCGGACGCCGCGCGCTTCGCGAGCGTTCGTAGCTCCGCCGCCGCGAGGCCCGGGTCGCCCAACGACTCGAGCCACGCCGACAGCTCGCGACGCAGCCCGTCGTCCTCGGCGACGCCGAGCGCCTCGTGCGCGAGCGTCGATGCTTCGTCGAGATCGCGCTCTCGTGCCGCGAGCGCGCGCGCGAGCTCGGTCGCGAGCTGCCGCACCAGCGTTTGGTTGCCGTCGCGCCGGGCGTCGTCCAGGCGCGCCCGCACGGTCGCCTCCTCCGCGCGCCGGCCGGTTCGCCGTTGCACGGGCGGCGGCGCGTGGGACTGACGCCCGCGCGTCTGCACGCTCGGCCCCGTCCACTCGGGGGGCGGGAGCGTCTCGACCTTCGTGGAGGGCGCGTCGCCCCCCGTCTCCGGCGCCCCCTCTGTGACCGGCCCGTCCATCGTTCCCTGTCACTTTATCGCAGTTGCGCGAAACTACGCGAGATTGTGGCTTGTCCCCAGCCCGCGCGCTTCGCCGGGCGCCGGCCGGCCGATCCACGCCAAAAATCCCATGGTTTCGCGCCGCGCCATGCCGCGCCTAGACTGCCGCCGTGCGCGCCCCGACCGCCGCAAATCCGGAAGCCGCGCGCGCCGCCGCGCGTAGTACCCGCGACGTGCCCGCGCGCCGCTCCCTCCTCCTTTTGTCGTCGTTGACGGCGGCCGCGCTTCTCGAGGCAGGGTGCGACGGAGGTCGGCGCAACGGAACGGAGACGACCACGGCCGCGCCCGTCGCTACTCCCTCGGCCGCCGCGGCCGTCCCCGACGCTGCGGCGCCCGCAGGCATCACGCTCGAGACGGTGAAGACGATCACGCTCGTACGCATCGATCCGTCCCACTTCCGGCTGCGCTTGCTCACCGCGAAGGCCGAAGGGCGCCGGCGACGCGCCCCCGATTGGGCGAAGGAGTTCGGTCTCGTCGCCGTCGTGAACGCGTCGATGTACGAGCCCTCAGGCCAGAGCGTCGGCTTCATGGTCGACGGCGCGACGGTGAACCAGGCCCACGATCTCTCGAAGATGGGCGGCTATTTCGCCTTCTCGCCCACGCGTGCCGGCCTCCCCGAGGCCGCGGCGTTCGGCCGGGACTGCCCAGGCTTCGACCTTCCCCGTATTCGCGCGGACTACAAAGTCGTCTTCCAGAACTACCGCCTCCTCGACTGCGACGGGCACGCGGTCCCCTGGAAAGAGAGCCGCGTCTTCAGCGCCGCCGCCATCGGCATCGACCGCGACGGCCGCGTCGTCCTCGCGCACACGCGCGCGCCCTATGCGATGACCGACTTCGCTGCCGTCATCGCGGCCCCCGAGCTGCGACTCGCGCAGATGTTCTACGTGGAGGGTGGCCCGGAGGCGTCGCTGTTCGTAGAGGCTGGCCCGACGCGCGTACGCGGGATAGGAGACTACGAGACGACGTTCTTCCGCCGCGACGCGAACGACGAGTTTTGGGAGCTGCCCAACGTCGTCGGCGTCGCGGCGAAGTGAGCGGACGCGAGGCGCCGACCGTCAGCGAACGACGAGCGCGAACGGAATGGCGAGGACCGAGCGTTCGCCCTCGGCGAGCGGGAGCAGGCTGGTCGCGAACGGGACCACGTCGGGCGCCGCCTCCTCGAGCGCGTCGAGGGCGCTGACGCCGGCGCGCGCGCGGGCGAGGGCTTCGGCGCGCTCGTCCGAATCGCCGCCGGTCGGATCGAGCGCATCGAGGAACGAGCCCTTGCTGCCCATCACCTGGACGCCCGCGTCCTCGGGGAGCTTGGCGAGCTTGCGCGCGCGAGAGAGCGCGTCGTCGAGCCCTCCGATCTCGTCGATGAGGCCGCGCGCCTTGCCCTCGCGACCGCTGAAAATACGCCCCTCCGCGCTCTCGGCGATCTTCTGCACGGTGAGGGTCCGGCCCTCGGTCGATCGGCCTTCGACGATGCGCGCGAGAAACAGATCGTAGATTCCGGTCATCGTCTCCTTGACGCGGACCCTCGTAGGCTCGTCCCACGGAACGAGCGCGGACAAGTACGCCGCACGGTTGGCGGCCTTGGGATCGCGCCCTTTGCCGGAGAACGTCTCGGTGTGGACGCCGTACCTCTCAAGCGCGGGTCCGATCGCGAGCTTCCCGCCCACGACGCCGATGGACCCGACGATGCTTCCCGCGTCCGCGAAGATCACGGAGCCTGCGCTCGCGAGGTAGTAGCCGCCGCTCGCCGCCATCTCGCCGACGCTGACGACGATCGGCTTCTTCTTCCGGACGCGCATCAGATCGTGCCAGATCAGATCGCTGGCGAGCGCGCTGCCCCCGGGTGAGTCGATGCGGAGCACGAGGACCTTGACGTCCTGGTCCCGCTCGACCTTCGCGAGCGTGCGCGAGAGATCGTGCTCGGTGATGCCGCTGCGCCCGCCGAAGAGGCCGCCGCCGCCGGACATCGAGATGCTACCGGTCGCGCGCACCAGGGCGATCGGCGCGCCGCCCCCGCCAGCGAGGGCGCGCACGATGTCGCCGAGATCGTCGGGCTTGTCTTGCGCTCCGGCGCCGAAGCGGACGTCCTCGCGCGGCGCGGCGGCGACCTTCTTCAGCTCGGCGAGCGCGTCGTCGGCGTACCCGACCTCGTCGACGAGCCCGAGCTCCTTGGCGCGCGTCGGCGCGTACGGACCGTCCTCCACCGCGTCCGCGTTCGCGAGCGCTTTTCGCCCCTGTCGAATGCCGTCGAGCCAGCTCCCGCGCATGTCGGCGAGCGTCGACTCGAGCGAGGCGCGCGCCTCGTCGCTCGGGCCGTCGCGCGTGAGCGGCTCCTCCGCGCCCTTGAATTTCCCGACCTGGAGCATGTCGATCGAGATCTTGAGCTCGTCGGCGAGGAGCTTTCGCATGTAGACGATTTGCGCGGCGATGCCGATCGTCTCGACCTCTCCTGCTGGCGACACGTAGAGCTTCGAGCATCCGCGCGCCGCCGCGAGCATCGTCGAGTTCGTGAAGCCGTCGGCGTGGCAGACGACGGGCTTGTCCGCCTTTCGGACCTTCTCGAGCAGCGCGCCGATCTCCTCCGCGCGTGCCATGCCGAGCGACGCGCCGCCGAAGCGCACGAAGAACGCGCGCGTGTCCTTGTCCTTCGCGGCGTCGCCGATCGTCTGCACCAGGTGATCGAAGCTGCGTCGCCGCGGCGCGACGAGGAGCTGCGCCTTCTCTTCTTCGGGGACGCCGCCCGACAAATCCAACACCACGACGGCAGGACCGCTGCGTGGCTTGGGCGCGGACTCTTTGCCGGACGCGGGTCGCGGGCGCCCCTCGCAACCGAGCGCCATGACGCCTGCGAGTCCGCACGCGAGGCCGACTCTGGCGAGGCCGACCCTCTTCACGGCGCGGCGGATCCGCTCGATGCCGTCGTCGGTGCCACGGTCGGAGCACTGGTCGGAGCAGGCGCAGGGGCAGGAGCGCCGCCCTCCGCGCGCGTCTTCACGTGGTTGGGCAGCGCGCCGTCCGGGAAATTCTCGACCAGGTCCTTGTAGCGCTTCTGCGCGGACGCCTTGTCGCCGAGATCCCACTCGGCGTCGGCGAGACCGACGAGCGCGGGGAGGTAGTGCCCGTTCATCTGCACCGCGCGCTGGTACGACGCGCGCGCGCCGGCGTTGTTGTGCTGCGCGCGCGCGACGTCGCCGAGGCCGGCCTGCGCCTCGGAGTCGCCGGGGTTCTTGTCGAGCGCGGCGGAGAAGAGCGTGTTCGCGCGATCGTAGTCGCCGCGGCGCATGGCCGCGTTGCCCTGAGCGAGGAGCGATTTCGAGTCGCCGGTCGGCGGGCCGCCCAGGCCTTGCCGCGGGAGGTTGTTGACGTCGACCACGGGACCGCTCGCGACCGGCGCCACCCCGCCGTCGCCCTTCGCCGGCGCTTTCTCCACGAACGCCTTCAGTGGCGCATAGAGCGGATGGGGCCGCGTGAGGAGGCCGAGGCGATCGAGCTCGCCCTTCGCCCCTGCCCCGTCGCCGCTCCGCGCCAGCGCATAGACCAGCGCGGCGCGCGCACGCCCGCTGTTCCCTTCTGCCTGCGCGGCGACGCGGAGGCGCTCGATGATCGTCTTGTAGAGCGGCTCGGGCTCGGCGAGGTCCAGCGCCGCGAGCACGTACGCGGTGTCGGGTTGCTGCGCGTTGCCGATGATCTTGGTCACGTACCCGCGCGCCTGCTCGCGCTCGCCCGCGATGCGGAGCGCGTCCATCTTCACGCGCACGGCGCCGATGTCGTCGGGGGCCGCCGTGAGCGCGGTGTCGGCGAGGGTCCGCGCCTTCGCGGAGAGCTCCGACCAGCTGCGCTTCGTCTCGTCGCTAGCGTCTTGCGGAGAGAGGCGCTGCTTCAGCCACGGGATGTCCGCGCGCACGGTCGCCAGGCGCGCCATGCCGAGGAGCACGCGCGGATCCTTCTCGGCGATGACGCTCGCCTTGTCGAAGCTCTCCTTGGCGGTCTCGAGATCGCCGTCGTCCAGCGCGCGCTCGCCGGTGCGTAAGAACTCTTGCGCGCGCGGATCGAGCGGCGCCGCGCCCACCGTCGTCGGAGTGGCGCCTGGCATGTACTTCTGCCCGACGATCACGCCGCCGATCCCGACGCTGACGATAAGTATCGCGGCGATCACCCACCCGCCAACGCGTCGCGCCGGACGCTGGCTCGGTAAGTTCGAATCGATCTCGCTTCGCAGGCGACCGCGCGCGGGGGGTTGTGTCTCGAGCACGTCGTCGTACGACGGCAGACGTTCGCGCCGCACAGGCGGCGGCGGAAGGGGCGAAGAGACCTCGGGCGCCGACGAAGCTCGCGGCCGCTGCGGCGGCGGCTTGAGGACGGCGACCTCTTCGCGGACGCGCGCGCCGTTGCGGAGCGGGACGGTCGACTCGTCCATCGGCGTCGGCGCGACGGCGACGACCGGCATCGGGAGGACCTTGTCGGCCTTTGGGATCGGGACGTCGTCGACGGGCGGCGGCACGGCTCCGCTCTCGGGCGGACGGAGCGTGTCGGAGGGCCGGGGCGGGCGCGGTTCGACGGGCGCGGGCGGCGGCGCGGCTTGCGGCGCGTACAGGCCGACCGGAGTCTGCTGCCGCGGCGCGGTCGGCATCCCGAGCTGCGTACCCGGCCGCGGCTCGATCCCGGGGCTCGACGGCCGGCGGCCCGCCGGCAACGGAGGCGGGATGCTCGTCTGCCGTTTTCTCTGCTCCTCGAAGAACGGAGACAGCTCCGCGATCGCTCCGAGCGCCCGCGGCGGCGCGCTGCCCCTCGCGAGGGTGTCGTGCTTGCCGACCTGCTTGGCGAGGATGGCCTTCTGGAGATCCTTCAAGGTGTGGAAGACCAGATCACGCTGATCGGTGGTCTTGATCATCCACCGGTCGTCGACCGCCTCACCGCCCTGCTTGTGGACCTTGAACTGAAACCCGCAGTTGGTGCACTTGACGGTCGTGCCCCGCCCGCTGACGAGCGCGTCGTCGAACTCGTACTCCGTCTTGCAACGGTCGCATTGGACGTCCATCTCGCGTTGTATGCGCCGCCGCGTCGTGACGGCGATTCGCCCCTTGGGTTTCTACAACGCTATCACGCCGTTTCTTCCATTGTCGAACAAGCCCCGAGTCGACCCACCCACGCCCGTCATGGGGGCCCGGAGGGACACGGCGGGTGGGTCCGCCGATCCCGACACAGAGGGAGCCCCGGGTCGCGCGATCCCTGTTCCGAGGGCCATGCCGAGGGCGGACGAACCTCCTTCCGACGGCTCAACCGCAGCGTGAGCCCTGACTGTGACGCCCAGGGACCGCGTGAACGGGCGGATACTGCTTTCCGCCCACATCCTGGCGGGGGGCATATTTGCGCCGGGAACGCGCCGGTCTTCTTTCGGTTGTCCAAGGCACGGGGGTTGCTACCTTTCCTACCGCCATGCAATTGAAAGCCTGGGTGTCGTTCGTCCTCGTTGGTCTCGGCGCAATCGTCCTCGGCGGCTGCCCGATCTATCCCGAGTCGCAGGGGCGCAGGGTCTGCCTCCAGAGCGGAGAGTGTTACTCCTGCCCGAACGACTACTACTCGAGCGACTGCTACGCGTATTCGTGCGGCTCGGACTACGACTGCCCGAACGGCACGACGTGTCAGTACAACGGGCAGTACGGCTCGTGCGTGAGCGGCGGCTACGTGCAGCCCGACGCGACCGCGCCGGGTAACCCATGCGGAAGGCCGTCCGACTGCGCGCCGGGCTACAACTGCGGCGCCGACGACCAGTGTCACCCCGGGGATTGCTCGAACACCGGCTGCCCGAGCGGCTACCAGTGCAAGCTCTCCGGCGGCTCGCTCGCGTGCGTGCCACTCGGGTTCCTCCCCGACGCCGGCCCCGGCGACGCTTCGGACGGCGGCAAGCCCTTCACCGGCTGCCACAACGACGCCGAGTGCGCCGCGAAGGTCGCGGGCTCGAAGTGCCTCGACGGCACGTGCGTCGCGCCGGCCGACCAGTGCTTCGACACGACGCAGTGCCCGGCGAACGAGCAGTGCGTTCAGGGCGTGTGCACCCCGGGCTGCGGCCCCGGCCTCCCGCCCTGCCCGGTCGGCTACACGTGCGACAGCAAGACGAACGTGTGCAGCGGCAACACCAACCCGTGCGGCGCGACCGCGGACGGCGGCACGTGCGCGGTCGGCACCGTGTGCGTCGAAGACCATTGCGTGACGCCGTGCGGTGAGCCCGGCGACACGTGCCCTGCCGGCGAGGTCTGCGTCGACGGCGGCTGCATCCCCGATCAAAAGCCGACGTTCACGTGCGCCCAAGAGGGTGTCGTCGGGCCGCCGTGCGCCAACGGCAGCGTGTGCATCCACCACAGCTGCTACATCGCGTGCAACAACGAAGCGGGCATCACGTGCAAGGCGGCCGACAAGTTCAACCAGTGCAAGGCGGTAACGACGAGCACGGGCACCTACTCCGTCTGCGGCTCGGCGACGAACCTCGGCTCGGAGTGCGATCCTACGCAGGGCAAGCTCTGCCCGGGTGCCGGCGTCTGCATCGACGGCTTCTGCCACTGAGAGAAGCGCAGCTGGAGCGAAGCGCTCCTTGAGTCTCGCAGCGGACGCTTCGCGTTAGACGCGGCGGCCGCTGACGCTGCCGACGAGGACCGTGAGCGTGAAATCGTCGTCGCTCCAGTAGCGATCGATCGCGTCGCGCACGTAGGCGAACGGCGCCTCGCTCGCGTCACCGAGGCTGATCGCGAGCTCTGGCACCAAGAGGAGGCGCGTCACCGGATCCTCGAAGAAATCGCGGCCGTTCTTGAACGCCAGCGTGTGCGCGCGGAGCTCGACCTCGACGAAATCGAAGCCGGCAGCCGCGACCTCCTTCTTCAGCTCGTCGACCGTCGGACGCAGGAGCACCGCGGCCTCGGCGGCCTTCGACACCTCGCCGGCCTCGTGCTTGAGCGCGTACTCGCGCAAGAGGTCGACGATCTCGACGAAGCTCCCACGCATCGGCATCGCGACGAGCACCTGACCGCGCGGCGCGACGAGGCGCGCGAGCTCGGCGAAGAGACGCTTGCGCTCGTCGGGAACGACGAAAGGATGCAGCGAGTAGCCGTGCGAGAACGCGCCGGCGGTCAGCGGCACGGGGAGCTCGCCGGTCCGGTAACTCGCCACCATGCCGCTCATCGTCTGCGCCTTGGCGCGCGCGAGCTCGATCGCCGGCGCCGACGAATCGACGCCGTAGAAATGCGCGCCCGGCAGCTTCGCGAGCATGCCACGATCGGGATACCCGGTGCGGCACTGGAGGTGGACGACCTGAGCGTCGGGCCCCTCGGCCACCATCTCCATCATGAGATCGCCGAAGAGCGACATGTAGCGAGGGACTACGAACGTCTCGAACAGCGCCGCCTCGCTCGGTCCGAGCACCGGGCGCGCGCGCAGGGGCGGCCGGCTCGGGCGCGGCGGCGAGCTGCCGCGCGTACGGCCCGCCGAGGGCGGCGGGGGCTGACTCAACGCGCGCCCTTTCGCGTCGCCGGCGCCGGCTCCAGCTCCGCGAGCAGCTGGCGCGCCTCTGCGGCGAGATCGCCGATCGAGACGCGCTCGGCGTCTTCTTCGTCGAGTTGCACCTGACGCGCGTCCTTCTCGAGCGGCGCCAAGATCGCGGCAGCGGCCGGATCGCCCATCTCGACGAGGGCCTCGATCGCCGAGGCGACCGCGTCCGCGTCGGCGTGCTGGAGAAATTTTCCGAGGAGCTTCACGCACCCGGGCTCGGCGACCTCCGCGAGGAGGTACGGCAGCTCCGTCAACGCGGCGCTCCCGACCGGCAAACGTACGAGCGCGCGTTCGATGCCGAGCGCTACCTCCTTGAACCGATCGAACGCGAGATCCTCGAGCGCCTGACCGGCGACGTGCCGCGCCTCGGGCTCCTCGCACGCGAGGATATCGATGAGCGCGTCGACCGCGACCTCGCCGCCGCCCTCCACGTCGCCGAGCAGCGCCGCGAGACGAACCAGGCGCACGTTCGCGTCGTCGCCCGCGTCTCCGACGTCGGCGAGCGCGGAGTCCACGGCGGCGCGTACCGCCTTGATCAGCGCCGCGCGATCGCCGTGCAGTAGCTCCTCGTGCGTCTTGCGGACCGCGCGCTCGGCGTCGAAGAGGGCGTCAAGGCGGGCTTGGATGTCGGTGCTCACGGGACCTGTCTACCACACGACTTCCGCTCTATCCTGATCACGTGCGCTTCGTCCTCCCTGCCCTCCTCGCCGGATGCGCCCTCGTGGTGGGCAGCGCGGGCGCAGAGCTTCCCGCGCGACGCATCCCCTTCGTATTCCAGCGCGCCGCCGCGGAGCATGCGCTCGCCGAGGCCGGATGTCCGACCGGCACGCTGCCCGACGGCAACGCGTGCGTGCGCCTCCCCACCGACGATGACGGCGAATTTCCCGGCGCCGCCGAGCTCCCCAACGCGCACCGCGAGCGGAGCGGGCGCTGGGCCCAGTACGCGCAGATCCCGCGGCGGCCCGATCGGCCCGAGAGCTACGATCTCTACACCTACCCGATCCCGCCCGGCCTCCCCGGCGGCCACTACGTCGTCAGCGGCTACGACCTCGATCGCCCTGACGCCGAGCAGCGCCGCGGCCGAACGCTGCGCGCGATCGGCCACGGCGGCGTCGACCTTCCGCAGAAGCGAGGGACCCCCGTGAAGGTCGTCGCCCTCGAGCATCAGAAAGGGAGCGCCGACGTCCTCTACGTCGGGCCGCTGTTCGGCACGACCGTCGTGACGCGCCACACGCTGCGCGAAGCCGGACAGCTCCGCGACTACGTCATGCTGTACGGCCACCTCGACGGCGTGGCACCTGGCCTGGCGGCCGGAACGGCCATGCAGAACGGCGATCTGGTCGGCTTCGTCGGCGATACCGGCTCGCCAGAGCTCATCCATCTCCCCCTCGAAGCCCGCCGCGTCCGCGAAGGGGTCGACATCGCGGCGCGCATTGCCAAATCGGGGCCCGGCGAGGTCCTCGCCGACGACGCCACCGTGGTCTGCGATCCGCGCAACGTGCTGCCCCTGCAGTAGCTGTACAGCGTGGCGCGCCAGATGCCGCGTCAGATAGCCCTCGGAAGGCTGTCCGGCAGGTAAAATCCGCCATGGCAAGCTTGCGCCGGGCCGCCGGGCGCGCGACCATGAGCGAAGCCGTGTCCACTCCGTCTGCGCGTCTTCCCCTACCGGGCCCCACCCCCTCCAGCGGGGCTCTTGGGGCTCCTGGCGTGGCGAAGATTTGCCCGAAGTGCAGGCGTTACTACGACGGGCGCGCCACCACGTGCGCAGACGACATGACGCCCCTCGTGGCGCCGTCCGACCTCGCCGGGATCGAAGGCGATCCGATGGTCGGCCGCACGCTCGGCGACCGGTTCACGATCCTCTCCAAGCTCGGCGCGGGATCGATGGGCACCGTGTACCGCGCGCGGCAGCACGCGATCGGGCGCGACGTCGCGATCAAGATCCTGAGGAGCGATCGCGCGAGCGACGCGACCGCGAAGGCGCGCTTCCTCCGCGAGGCCCGCGCCAACAGCCTCCTCGCGTCGCCGCACACCGTGACCGTCTTCGACTTCGGTGAGAGCGAGTCCGGCGAGTTCTATCTCGCGATGGAGCTGCTCGAGGGCGAGAGCCTCGGCCAGCGCCTCCAGCGCCTTCGTCGTCTCCCGGTGGACCTCGCCGTCGAGACGACGCGCCAAGCCCTCCGCTCTCTCGCAGAGGCCCACGCAAAGGGGATCATCCATCGCGATCTCAAGCCCGACAACCTCTTCTATGCGCGCGTGAAGCAAGGCGAGCACGGGCAGGTCGAGGAGATCGTCAAGGTCCTCGATTTCGGCATCGCGAAGATGATCACGAGCGCCGACGACTCGCCGATGAACGCCGTGGAGACGCAGGCGGGGACGGTCTTCGGCACGCCGCGCTACATGTCCCCGGAGCAGGCGCAGGGCAAACCGCTCGACGCGCGCAGCGATCTGTATTCGCTCGGCGTCATCCTCTACCAAATGCTCACGGGGCGGCCGCCCTTCACCGACAACGACGCGATCGTCGTCATGGCGCGCCACATCAAGACCGCGCCGAAGCCGGCGAGCGAGGCGTGCCCGGAGGCGAACATCCCGGCGGAGCTCGAGGCCGCGCTGAACCGCGCGCTCGCGAAGGAGGCGAAGGGGCGACCGAGCACCGCCGAGCAGATGAGCAACGAGCTCGCGCGAACGCTCGATCTCGGCGCAGCGGTCACCAGCGGAGTTCGCAGCGTGCGCCCGGCGCCCATGAGCGTCCCTCCGCCCTCCGCCCTGAGCGGTCCGATCGTCGACGAGCCGGACCCGATGCCTCTAGAGGAGGCGCTCCCCACGACTCGCCGGCGCGGAGCTGCGATCATGCTCTCGATCGCGGTGGTCGTCGCGCTCGGCGTCGCGCTCGGCCTCGTCGCCGGCCAACGCCGACGCGAACCCCACGCCACGTCGCCCGCCATGGATCCGCGCACTCCCCCGACCGCTGCGACGACCGATCCGGTCCCCGATCCGCCCGCCCCGACCACCACGGCCGCGCCGACGAGCGCGACGGGAAAAGGCAGCCTCGACGCGCCGACCGTGAACGCCGAGAACCTCCCCAAAGCCAACCCCAGAGGCGGCTGGCGCCCACGTGGAGCCGGAACACGCCCGACCTCCATTCCCGCGGCCTCGCCGAGCGCCGCGCCGTCGTCCAGGTACGGGATTTTCGAGTGAGCTGAAAACGTCGGGTTTTCGGTCGGTTGAGGTAGTTCTACCTGGCGATTGATGGTAGCGTTCGCGCCACCCTGCCCATGGATCCGGCCGAAATCGACGCGATCGTCCAGCGCCTCGTCGCGGACCCCCACGACGAAGAAGCACTGGCGTACGCACATCAAGCGGGCGAGCAGGATCCGAAATCGTATGCCTTTCTCCTCGAGAAGGTAGGCAACGAGACGCCGGATCCCTCGTACGCGAGCCACTGGCTGGCCGAGGCGGCGAACGTCTGGTCGACGACGCTGGGCGACGCGCACCGTGCCGCGCGCGTCCTCATGATGGCGATCGACAAAGACCCCACGCAGGCCGTCGCCGCCGAGCGACTGGCGACGCTCTACCGCGAGAAGGGTGATTTTCGCGGCCTCGTCGCGCTGCTCGAGCGTCGCACCAAGGCCATCGCCGCCCTCATCGGACAGAACCCGGAGCTTCGCAGCGAGCTGGCGGGGATGCACGAGGAGCTCGGGCGCTTGTGGAGCGAGCCGCCGCTCAGCCAACCGAAGAAGGCCGTGGAGAGCTACCGCCGAGCGATCGAGCTCGATCCGCAGAGCGCGTACGCGATCTTCCAAGCGCGCGAGCTGCTGAAGGCGCAGGGGCAGTTCGACGAGGCGCTGGCGCTCTACCAAGCGGAGCTGCAGATCGAGTCCGATCCCACGCGCCGGCTCGCGCTCATGCGCGACGAGGCCGGGACGCGGCGACAGGCCGGCGATCTCTCCGGCGCTTCGCGTGTCCTCCTGGCCGCGCGGCAGATGGACGAGCAGGACCCCGGGCTCGCGCAAGAGTACGCGTCGAGCGTCATCGATCGCGCGACCGCGGGCGAGCCGATCCCGCCGAAGGAGCGCGCGACCGCGGCGGAGCTGCTCGTGTCGCTCGCCGAGCAATACGACGGCGAGCACGGCCTCGCGTACGCGTCCGGCTCGCTCGATTTGCAGCCCGGCAGCGATCGAGGGCTGCAGCTGTTCGCGTACTACGCCGAGCAGCTCGGGCGCGCCGCCGAGTCGCGGCCGCGCTACGCCGCGTACCTGCAGGCGAACCCGAACGGGACGATGGCGAACGAGGCCCGTCACGCCGCCGGCTCTGCGTTCCCGCCGCCGCACGCGAGCTCGCCGCCGGCGCAGCACCACAGCCAAGCGCCGACGGCAATGTCGCACCCGCCCACGCTGCAGGAAGAGGAGAGCGCGTCGTTTCTTGCGCCGCAGAGCAGCAGCGAGGCGAGCTTCCGTCGCGCGCAGCCGAACACCGGCGGCCCGCTCACGCCCGACAAGCTCCAGGGAATCCTCGACGCCGGGCAGATGCTCGCCGGCAAGGGGAAGAAGCCCGAGGCCTTCGTCAAATACAAGGAGGTGCTCGACGCCGATCCCGCGCACCCCGAGGCGCTGGCGTGGATCGAGGACTACCTCCGCAGCAAGCGTGACTACGCGCAGCTGCGCGACGTGCTCCTCGCGAGCGTTCGCCTGCAGGCGTCGCAGAACGAGGCGATGGAAACGCGCAAGGAGCGCCTGCGCGAGGTCGCCGGCCTCTGCGAAGGGAACCTGCGCGACATCGACGGCGCGATCTCCGCGTGGAAGCAGCTCCTCGCGATCGATCGCACCGACGAGAGCGCCCGCACCGCGCTCACGCGCCTCCTCGAGAAGCAGCAGCGTTGGGACGATCTCGCCAACCTGCTCGAGCAAGAGGCGACCGCCGAGAGCGATCTCGACACGAAGATCGCCCTCGAGAAGAAGCTCGCGCTCCTCCAAGAGCAGAAGCGGAAGGACCTCGGCGCGGCGGCGGAGGCGTGGGGTCGCATCGCGCGCCTCTCTCCCGACGACGAGCGACCGACCCAAACGGCGTCGAAGCTCTTCGAGAAGGCGGGCCTCCTCGACATGGCCGCCAACATCATCGCGGACAACGCGCCGCAGGTGGACGACCTGACCGCGCGCGGAGGCCTCCTCGAGCGCCTCGGCGAGCTCCGCGAGCAGCTGAACGACACCGCGGGCGCGGGCGAGGCCTATGGCGACGCCGCCGAGCTCGTCAAGTCTCCGAAGCTGTGGGAAGCCGCGGAGCGTTGCTTCGTCACGCTCGACAAATGGGAGCGCGCCGCGCACGCCGCCGGTCAGCGCGGACTCCTCGCGAGCGACACCAAGGGACAGGCGAGCCACTACGCGCGCGCCGCCGACCAGCTGATGAAGGCGGGGGACGAGGACGCCGCGCTCGTCAGGCTCGAGCAAGCGACCGATCTCGATCCGATCGCCGACGACTACGCCTCCGCTCTCCAGGATCGCTATCAGTCGCGCGGTGACTTCCCCAAGCTCGCCGAGTTCCTCGGCAAGCGCGGCGATCGCGTCACCGATCGGGGCAAGCGCGTCGCCATCCGCCGCCAGACCGCGAACCTCTACGCCACGCAGCTCCAAGACAAGGAGCTCGCGCGCGAGCTGTGGCTCAAGGTCCTCGAGGACGGCGACGATCGCGAGGCTCTCGAGAAGCTCGTCGACTACGCCGTCGAGCGCGAAGATCACAACGAGGCGGTCACGCTGCTGCGCCGCCTCCAGGCGAACACCGTCGACAAGGCCGAGAAGGCGCGCGTCGCGCTGCGCGAGGCCGAGCTCCTCGCCGAGGGCATCGGCGACGTCGACACCGCGATCAACCGCTACGAGGCGATCGTTCGCGAGCTCGATCCCACGTGCCGTCCGGCGCTCCAGGCCATCGCCGACCTGCAAGAGGCGCGCGACCAACCGGCCGCCGCCTCCGACGCGCTCGAGCGCGAGCTCAAGCTCATCGCCGATCCTCAGGAGCGCGGTCAAATCGCCGTGCGCCTCGCCCGCCTCTACGATCAGCTCGGCGACGCGCCGAGCGCCATCCGCGCGCTCGACATGGTCCGCAAGGGCGACCCCGAGGACTTCGACGCCCTCTCGCGCCTCTGCGAGCTGTGCGAAAAGACCGAGCAGTGGGATCGCGTCGCGACGCTCCTCGCCGAGCGCATCGAGGTCGAGGGCGACGAAGAAGAAGCGAGCGTCATGACGCGCAAGCTCGCCGGCATCCTCGCCGACAAGCTCGATCGCGGGGACGAGGCGCTCGCCGTTCTCACCGATTTCGCCGACCAGGGCAACGCGGCGTGCCGCACGGACTACGTCGAGCTCGGAGATCGGCTCGGGTGGAAGGGCATCGTCGCGCAGAAGCTCGTCGAGTGGTGGTTCGAGGCCAAGCACGGCGCCGAGCGCACGACGGCGCTGCGTGGCGCGTTCGATCGCTTCGAGACGGTCGGGCGTGAGCAGGACGCGGCGCGCGTCGCGATGGAAATCGTCCGGAGCAAGGGCGCCGACCGCGAGCTCGCCGAGCGGCTCGAAAACCTCGCGTCCAAGACGAACGATCACGACGCGCTCTCGGTCGCGCACGATCTGTTGTCGCGCGACGCGACGGGGCAGGATCGCGCGAACGAGCTGGTGCGGCAGGCGGAGAGCCGCGTCAAGGCCGGGATGCCGCGAAACGAGGCGATCCAGCACGGCGAGGTCGGGCTCACGAGCGTGGCGCCGAGCGAGGCCGAGCCGCTCCTCGAGCGCCTCGCGCAGCTCGCGGCGAAGCCGAACGACGTCATCGACTTGTACGAGCGCCAGGTCTCGCGGTCGAAGGCGCCCGCCGATCGCGTGCGCGCGCTCGGACGCGCAGCGCAGATCGCGTCGACGCGTGGCCAGCTCGATCGCGCGCGCGGGTTCTTCGAGCTCGCGATCACCGGAACGCCGAGCGACGAGACGCTCACGGCGGTCGAGACCGCGGCGCGCGAGGGCGACGCGGCGGCCGGCGGCGAGAAGCTCCGCCGCGCGCTCTGCCAGGCGATGGCGGCGGGGGGCACCGGCGCGCGGGACGGCGGTCGCACGCGCGGCTCGCTCCTCCGGCGCGCGGCGTCGATGGCGCACACGGATCTGGGCGACGTCGATCAGGCCTTCGCGTGGCTCGGCGACGCGCTCGTCGCCCACGTCGACACCCTCACGCTCGACGCGCTCGAAGGCCTCGGCATCGAGATCAGCGATCCGCGGCGCGCCGAAGAGTCGCTGACGCACGCCCTCACCGACGTGTTCGACGGGCCGCTCGTCCGCCAGCTACTCGCGCGACGCGCGAAGATCCGCCGCGAGCAGATGAACGACAAGCCCGGCGCCGCCGCAGACTTGAAGAAGCTCCACGACCTGTCGCCGACCGATCAGGCCGTCATGTCGGAGCTGAGCGGCCTCTTGACCGAGCTCGGCGACTACCGCGGGATGGTCCAGCTCTACGAGGACCAGATCCTCCGCGGCAAGGACATGAACGCCCGCGCCGAGCTCGCGCGCAAGGTCGCGCGGATGTGGGAAGAGCAGCTCGCCGATCCCCGCGAGGCCGCCGACGCGTGGCGCCGTGTGCTGCGCATGAAGCCGGGCGACGCCGAGGCGACCCAGGGGCTGGAGCGCTCGAAGAGCAACATGCTCAAGAAGCCGGACCCCAACGCGGACGACGCCTACGCGCCGCCGATCATGGGACCGTCGTCGCAGCCACCGTCCTCGCTCGGGTCGCCCGCGTCGTACTCGCAGCCGCCGTCGCATCCGCCGACCGCCGGACGCTCGCAGCCGCCGCCGCTCTCCTCGCCGACGACCCGGTCCTCTCCGCCGAACGGAGGGATGCCGCCCCTGCCGCCCGAGACCGTGGAGGTCGCGCACGCGCACGGCGACGAAGCGCACACGACGCGCGCGTTCCCGGAGCTCGACGTCGACCTGGACGAGGGCGTGCTCGTGCACGGTCACCACGACCTCGGCGACGCGCCGACCGGGTCAACCAGCCTCGATGCGTTCGGCGCGCCGACGGTGAAGCCCGGCTCGCTCGAGACCGTGGCGCTGAGCTCGAAGGAGCGCGCCGAGCGGCCGGCGGACATGACCTTCCGTTCGTCGGCCGACGAGGCGACCGCGAACGTGGTCGGAGCTCCGAGCGCCCTCGCCCCGAGCACCGTCCGCGAAGAGAGCCCGAGCGACGCCGGTGAGCTCATCGCGCATCAGCTCCCCGGCCCCGAATCCCAAGACACCGGCGTGCTCGCGACCCACACGATGGCGGACGTGCGGCCGCACCAGCCGACGATGCAGGAAGAGGACAACCTCGGCGCGACCGGCGAGATGCCGGTGCCGACGGAGCTCGCCGCGCAGGGGCACGATCCGCTCGATACGACGCATGCCCACCCCAAGGTTCGCCGCTACGACTCCGACCACACGCAGACGAGCGCGCCGCTGAACCCGTCCGAGATGGTGGTCGACGTGAGCGACGAGACGGAGATCGGCTCGTCCCCGGCCATCATGGTCGACGACGAGGAGCTCCTCATCGCCGATGACGACAGCGATCTCGTCGAGATCGTCGACGACAACGAAGAGCATCCGACCAACGGTAAGGGCCGTACGCCCAAGCGCTGAGTCGGCTCACGCTCCTTTCACGTGAATGATGCGAAGCGGACGGCGCTGCCGTCGACGGTGACGTGCGCGCCGAGGACGAACGCCTCGTTCCGCGCGGAGTGCCCAAACGGTGCTCCAGCGACGACGGGGACGCCGAGATCTGCCGTGCGCTCGGCGAGCACGTCCCAGGCGCTGACCCCGTCGGGCCCGGGATCGCATTTGTCGAAGTCGCCGAAGACGATCGCCGCGGCGCGCGCGAGGGCGCCCGAGAGACGGAGCGAAGTGAGCATGCGGTCGAGGCGGTAGGGGCGCTCGGTGACGTCTTCGAGCGCGAGCACGGCGCCGGGCGGGATTGGATCGCGGCCGGCTGCAGCCATGGCTTCGACGAGCGCGAGGTTGCCTCCGACGAGCGGGCCAGTCACGGCGCTCCCCGAATGCACGACGCGAAGCCCCTCCCAAACGCGCGGCGCAGTTGGCTCCTCGAGCGACGCGCGAAAGGAGTCGCGGACGACGGCGTGCTCGCCGCGGCCGAGCCCGGTGACGTGGGGCCCATGGACGCTCGCGACGCCGCGACGGTTCGCCTCGACGTGCAGGGCGGTGATGTCGCTGAAGCCGACGAGCCACGACGGCCGCGCCGCCCACGCGTCCCACGGGAGGGCGTCGAGGATTCGCATCGCTCCGTACCCACCGCGCGCCGCCACGATCGCGCGCGCCTGCGGATCGCCCATCGCCCCCGCGAGCTCGGCCGCTCGGCGCGCGTCGTCGCCGGCGAGGTAGCCAGCCCGCGCGCGTACGCCCGTCTCGTCGACGACGACCTCGTACCTCTCGCGCAGCCACGCGAGGCCGCGCTCGAGGTCTGCCGAATCGAAGGGGCTCGACGGCGCGACGACGATGACGCGATCGCCAGGCCGCAGCGGCGAAGGAAAGCGCATCGCCCACGACTACCACAGCGTGCGGCGCACGCGATGCGCGACGGGGGCGTCGCACTTTCGACTATCGACCTCGGCGCGCGTGTCGGGTATCCCAAGGCCGTGTCGAACCTCGCCCGCATTGGATCGTTCGCGCGCGGCGCGCGTGCCCTGGCGAAGGGCCTGCTCGGCACCGCCGGCGGCGCGGTCGACGGGTGGATGACGGGGCTGCTCGGCGAGGACTTCAACCGCCGCCTCGAGCGCGTCCCGCTCGCGCTCACGACGCAAGGGACCGACCCCTTCGGTCTCGACCCGCAGTGGACGAAGTGGGCCCTCGCATCCGCGGCGTTCCTTCACCGCCGCTATTTCCGCACCGAGGTCTACGGCGCCGCCAACATCCCCACCGGGCGCGTGCTCCTCATCGCCAACCACTCGGGCCAGGTTCCGATCGACGGCGCGCTCATCGGCGCCGCGCTCTTCATGGACGTCGAGCCTCCGCGCTTCGTCCGCGCGATGGTGGAGAAGTGGACGCAGACGCTCCCCTTCGTGTCCATGCTGTTCGCGCGTGTGGGCCAGGTCGTCGGCGTCCCCGAGAACGCGCAGCGCTTGCTCGAGCAAGGTGAGGCGCTCCTCGTCTTCCCGGAAGGCGCGCGCGGCATCAGCAAGACGTTCGATCGCCGCTACCAGCTCACCGACTTCGGCCTCGGCTTCATGCGCCTCGCGATCGAGACTGGGACGCCGATCGTGCCGGTCGCCGTCGTCGGCGGTGAGGAGCAGTACGTGAGCGTCGCGAACGTGGAGACGTTGGCGAAGCTCCTCCGCATGCCATCGTTTCCGGTGATCCCGCAGCTACTCCTCCCCGGCGGCCAGCTCCCCCTCCCCACCAAGTACCGCATCTACTTCGGCGAGCCGATGACCTTCGACGGCGACCCCGACGATGACGACGCCGTCATGGAAGAGAAGGTGTGGGTCGTCAAATCGATGATTCAGTCGATGCTCAACCGCGGCGTCAAGGACCGCAAGCACGTGTTCTGGTGAGCGCGATGGAAGGGGCGGGCGCGGTCGTCATCACCGGGATCTGCGGCAGGCTCGGCAAGCGCCTGGCGCGCGTGCTGCACCGCGAGCGCAAGGTCATCGGCGTCGACCGACGCCCCTTCCCCGACAAACCGAAGGACGTCGACCACGAGCAGGTCGACATCCGCCGGAAGAAGCTGAAGGACGTATTCCGCCACGGCGACGTGCAGGCGGTCGTGCACCTCGGCGTCATGCACGATCCGCGGGCGTCGGCGTCCGAGCACCACGAGTGGAACGTCGCCGGCTTCGCGAAGCTGCTCGAGTACGTCGCGCAGTTCAAGGTGCCGAAGCTCGTCGTCCTCTCGAGCGCAAACGTCTACGGGCCGCAGGCCGGTAATGCGCAGTTCCTGACCGAGGACGCGCCGCTGCTGGGGGGTGCGCGGTTCAGCGAAATCCGCGATCTCATCGAGGTCGACATGCTGGCGCAGGGCTTCTTCTGGAAGCACCCGCAGACCGAGACGGTCATCCTCCGGCCGGTGCACATCCTCGGCACCGTGCGGAACGCGCCGTCGAATTTCTTGCGCTTGCCGACGGTGCCGACGCTCATGGGGTTCGACCCGATGGTCCAGGTCATCCACGAGTCGGACGTCGTCGGCGCGATCCGGCGGGCGCTCGCGCCGTCCAAGCGCGGCATCTACAACGTCGCGGGTCCCGAGCCGCTCCCGCTCTCTCGCGCGATCAAGATGCTCGGCCGCGCCAGCCTGCCGGTGCCGTACACGATCGGCAAGATGCTCGTCCGGAGGATGTGGTCCCTGCGCCTCACCACCTTCCCGGCGCCGGAGCTCGATCACATCCGCTACGTCTGCATGGTCGACGACGCGCGCGCGCGGCAGGACCTGGAATTTTCCCCGCAGATGAGCGTCGAGGAGACGGTGCGCGGCGTCGACGAGGACCGCTGGTAGTGCTACCACCGGGGACCATGAAGATCTCACGGCTCGCTCGGCTCGCCGCCCTCACGCAAGGCGCCGCCCTCCTCGGCGCGGTGGTCCCCTTCGCCGCCGGGTGCGACAAGGCCGCGCCGGCCGAGCCGCCGCAGCCTCCGACGATGAACGCGACGGCAACGCCGCCCGCGACCGCCAGCGCGCCGCTCGTCGACGCTGACGGTGGCGGAGACGGGGGAAGGCGCCGCTTTCCGATCCTGAACGCGCCGCCCGGGCGCATTCTCCCGATGCCCGACGACTCCGAGACCAAGTAGCGCGGGCGGGCGCGGGCGGGAACGATGGTACGGCTCCGGCGCGCGACCGACGCGGGCGATCTCGAGCTCGCCGCCGAGCACGCGAAGATCGCCGCGCCGCGCCGCGGAACGATCCGGTGGGAGCTCGCGCGCGAGGACTACTCGAAGGCGCAGCTGTCCGCGGCAGCGGAGGCGTGGCATGCGCGGGCGGCGCAGGAATTCCATTCGCTCGCGCTCTTCACGCAGCTGTCGTCGCAGCTCCACGTGCTCGTCGCGCCGCTCGACTGGGCGGGGGCCTTCGCACGCATGATCGCCGACGAGGTTCGCCACACCGACATCGCGCTCCGCATGACGGAGCTCTGCGGCGGCGATGCGGCGGACGTCGATCCCGGCGCGCTTCATCTCCCGGTGACCGCGCGGACGTTGCGTGCCCATGTGCGCGGGACCGTCATCGCCGCGTTCTGCATCGGCGAGACGCTAAGCGGCCTCATGTTCCGAAGGTGCCTTCGCGTCGCCACCGTGCCCGTCGCGAAGGACGCGGTCCGTGCGATCGTGGACGACGAGACCTTCCACGGGCGCCTCGGGTGGGAGCTCGGGGCGCTCCTCATGCGCGACGACGGGACCGCCGCGTGCCGGCGTGAACGCGACGTCCTCGCGCGCCAGCTCGTCGAGGTCTTCGCGCACTACCGCGACATGTGCGGCGCGGCGCACGGCGAGGCCTGGGCGCGCGCGCGACCCGAAGCACGAAGCGGCGTCGATTCTCCCAACTTCGGCACGCTGACCGACGCCGGCTACGCGCGCGCGTTCTGGGACGGCATGCGCGAGGACGTGGTGCCAGGCCTCGTCGCGATCGGCTTGCCTGAGGCCGAGCGGGCCTTCCGCGCGATCGGCGGGCGCTCCACCTCGGAGGCTACGCCTTCCCGCGTCGCCGCTGGATCGCGTCGCGCACGAGGGTCGTGAAGTCGCGCGCCGTCGTGCGCGCCAGGACGAGCGCGCTCACGATGTACGCGACGCCGCCTGTCACGAGCTCGATCGCGAGGCCGGCGATCGGAGGGACCCCACCGGTCCGCTCCATCGCGACGCGCACGCCGTAGATCGCCGCGGCCATCGGCAACGTGGCGAGGAGCGGCGGCGCGCAGCGACCGAGGAGCGTCCAGACGCTGACCGCGTCGTCGCGCGAGACGACGAACATGCTCGCGAGCGAGTGCAGCCCGAAGGCGAGCCCCACCGCCCCGCACGCCCACAGAGGCTGCCCGGTGAGCTTTCCTAACACCACCATCGCCGTCATGAGAAACGCGATCTTCGCGAGCCCGAGCCACATGGACGCGCGCGGCCGGTGCGACGCCTGGAGGTACGCTTGGATCGTCCACCCGACCGGGCGTGTCACGCTGAGCGCCGACAGGATGACGAGCATCGGCGCGACGCCGTACCACTCGGGACGCAGCATGACGTGCACGACCGTCGGCGCGACGGCGCCGAGGCCGACCGCGAGTGGGAACACGACGAGCGACAAGAGGCCCGTCGACCGGACGAGCGCGCGCTTGCGATCTTCGGGCTCCATCCGCGCGAAGCTGGGGAAGAGCACGTCGCCGATTTGCTCGCCGACCTGCGTGGCCGGAATGTCCGCGAGGTTGTACGCGAGGTTGTACTCGCCCACGACGTGCGCGCCGAAGAGCGCCGAGATGATCAGGTTGTCCCAGCGCCGCGACACGAACGTCGCGAACGCGCCGACCCACAGCGGCAGCCCATAGCGGAGCGCCGGCCGCAGCGCGTCGAGGGAGAGCGGCGTCTTCGGGGAGATCCACGCGGCCCGAGGCGTCGCGCGCGCGAGCACTCCGAAGTAGAGGATGGTGCGGACGATGTTGCCGTACACGATCGCCATGCCGCCGAAGCCCCGCCACGCGAGCACGACGCTCACGACGGTGTAGGCCATCTCCCCGAGCGTTCGGCCAAGCCCGATCGTGCGGAACTTCATCTGGCGCGAGAGCAAGCGCTCGGGGACCGTGCCAAGGCGCTCGATGAACATCGCGAGCGCGAGGCCTGGCACGTACTGACCCATGGTCGGCGCGTGGAGGAACCCGCCGAACTGATCGCGCAGGAGGATCACTGCGCCGAACGCGACGAGCCCGAGGACGAACTGGAACACCGTCACGTGCCACGCCAGCCCCTTCTCGGGCTCGGGTCCGGCCACGAGGTACTGCTGCACCCCGAGCGTGGAGAGCTGATGCGCCGTCAGGACGACGATGAACGCGTCCGACACCTCGCCTTGGACTTCAGGCGCCAGGTAGTAGGTGAGCCAGAGCGTTCCGAAGAGGCCGACGATGCGGGATCCGATCCCAGTGAGGATCGTCCATGCGGCACCCCGAACGGCACTGCCCAAAAGAGACGAGGCCTTCGCAGCGATGGCACCAACATACTCCGGATCATGTACGATGTTCCGCGTGATCGTTCTGGCGCGCGAGGTCTACGTCTGCAAATGCTCGACCGACGTTCCTCTCGATGATCCCAACGCCTCCCCCGAGGCAAAGCGCGTGCGGTGGGTGCAGGGAACCGAGGCCGATCTCGCGCGGTTGCCGGTGGAGCATCACAACGCCGAGCACGTCGAAGATCTGCGCACGCGCCTGGCGCGCGGTGAGTATTGGGTCCTCGGCCTCGACGGAGAACGCGTCGTCTCGTACACGTGGCTTCATTCGCGCCGCACGATCGACTACCCGTACCTCCCTGGCTGCACGTTCGAGACCGCGCCCGATGTCGGCTACGGCTACGACGCCTGGACACCTCCCGAGCTGCGCGGCGGCGGCCTGCGGCGCGTGGGGTTCTTGGTGGAGCTGCACGCGCTAAAGGCGATGGGGATGAAGTGGGAGGCGAGCTTCTTCGTCAAGCACCAGCTCGAAGGTGCGACGCGCTCGCTCGGCAAGGCTGGCATCCAGATCGTGCCGCTCTGGCGCGTGCGTCTCGAGAGCGGGCGCACTCTCTCCTTCGAGAACCTCGCCCCCGGCGACACGTCGACGCGCCCGCAGCAGAAGTAGCGGCTACTTCTTCGACCCGCCGAGGCTGCGCTCCATCAGCTTCTTCGTCTCGGCGTCGGACTTCACGTCCGGCGCGGGCGAGGGGGTCCCGTCCGAGTCGAAGACGGACGACGTCTTCCCCATCGGGGCCGGCTTGCCGCTCGACTTGCTCTTTGCGGGCGGCGCCGGGATCGACGGCGTGCCGCTCGACGGCGGCGCGGTGGGCCGCGGGGCTGCCGTCGGATCGATCGTGGGCCCCGGCGTGAGCGAGGTCGTTGGCACGCTCGAGGGGACCGGCGGCGCCACCTGCAGCGGGTTGGCCGAATCGTTCGGTACGTCGGTGGTCCCTGGCATCGACTTCGGGGGCTCCGGCGCTTTCAGCTTGGGCTCTTCGTGGAGCGCCGGCTCATTGGTGATCGGCTTGCCGGGCTGACGGTTCATCTCCCACACGATGAGCGCCACGACGACGCCGATCGCCGCGAGCGCCGCGATCTCGATCGCCCATCGCTCGCGCAGGTGCTTGCGCAGACGGCTCACGCGCTGGCGCACGCGCGGCGCGGGGACGTTCTCGGCCTCGGCGATCGCCTCGAGCTTCTCCCCTTCCCCTTCGCGGAGCATCCACTGGAGCGTCTGCTCCGCGTCCTTGCCGTCCGGAAGCTCGCGCGCGGCCCAGCGCAACAGGTCGTGCTCGCTGTGCGGCGCGCCCTCGCCTTCCATCTCCGGCACGTCGAGCCGCTCGCGACGGGCGCGGCGGTAGAAATCGGCGACTTTGTGGCGAGCAATCCCCCACACGAACCGCCGCAACGAATCCATCTCGGCCGGGGCGCGCTCGGACGCGAGCGCCTCGGCGAGCGACGACTGCACGATGTCCTCCGCCTCGCTCTCGGGCACGCGGCGGCGCACCATCTGGGTGAGCGCGCGACGAAAACGGGGATCGGTCAGTGCGTGGGCTTCGGCGGGCATCTTGAGGGCGTACACACCCGATCGTCGCGGGAGGCGATCCAACTGTGACAGAGGATTTTCGTGGGGGCCATCTATCGAAGATTCCGCGCTATTTTTCCGACGCCGACCCGGACCCGACCCGGACCCCGACTCCGACTCCGACTCCGACTCCGACTCTGGGGCCAATGAACCCGTGGAAGCCGTGAGGAGCAGCGCGCCGCCGCCTACCGCGTGTAGGGCCGCGAGTACGGAGGGATGTCTGCCTCCGGTGGAGGGCTCACCTTCACCACGCGCGCGGGGACGCCCATCGCCAGCGCATGATCGGGCACGTCCGCCGCGACGACCGAGCCGGCCGCCACCACCGCGCCGCGGCCGATCGTGACGCCCTTCAGCACGTGCACGTCGCGGCCGAGCCACGCGTAGTCGTGGATGATGACGGATTTACTGTCCTCCTCGGCCATCTGCTCGAAGCGCTCGCGGCGATCGCTCTCGGACGGGTGGCCGTCGGCGTCCTGGATGTCCGTGCGGCCGGCGATGAGGACGTGGCTGCCGATCGTGATGCTCTTGGTGAGCATGATGAGGACCTTCGAGCCGACCCACACGTCGTCGCCGAACGTGAGCACCGGATCCTTCGGAAATTTCCCGGTGCGGATGTCGAAGCTCGAAAAATTACAGAAGTTGCCGATGTGGATGCGTACGTTGCCGCGAACGTACGGCGGCGCAGTCACGTTGAGTCCCTTGCCGACGCTGTCGCATCGCGAGCGGACCATCGGCGAGTAGAAGAGCTTCGAGAGAGCCCACTCTTTCGCGTCGGTCGCGAGGTAGTCGAGCTGGAACGCGGTGCCGTAAAGCACCTTCAGTGCCTCCGTCTCTGGCAAATCCCACGCGAGGAGGCGATGGTACGCGTGACGCGCGAGCCTTGCCGCCGGCGAGTCCCCTCGCTTGGCGTGAAGCAAGGCGCGGTCGAACGGGTTCATCTCAGCGCTTGAGGATACGGGCGGGGACGCCCATCGCGATCGCCCCCTCCGGCACGTCGGTCACGACGACCGAGCCGGCAGCGACGACCGCGCCCCGTCCGATGGTGACCCCCTTGAGCACGTGCGCATCCCGACCGATCCACGCGTAGTCCTGAATGGTGACGGGCGCGATGTCCGTCTCGTCCATGTCCTCGCCACGCATGCGGCGCGACGGATCCGACGGGTGGCCGTCGGAGTCCTGAATGTCGGCGCGGCCGGCGATGAGGACGTGGTTGCCGATCGTGATCTTCTTGTTCAGCGTGAACTGAACCTGGCCCGCGACGAAGCATCCGTCGCCGAAGGAGATCTCCGGCCGATCGACAAAGCGCCCGGTGTGCAGCGAGAACGTGGAGAACGTGCAGTTCGAGCCGATCGAAATGCGTGCGTGGCCGCGAACGTACGGCGGCGCGGTGACGTTGAGGCCGCTCCCCGCGTACTCGCAACGCGCGCGCAGCATCGGCGCGTACATGAACTTCGACAGCATCCACTCGCGCGCGTCGACGTAGATGTGGTGGCCGACGTAGAGCGACCCGTAGAGCATCTTCATCGCCTGGTTGTCGGGGATGTCGAACTCGATGAGGGTGCGGTACGCGCGGTAGGCCATCTGCGCCGCGGGGGTCTCGCGGCGCTTCACCTTCAGGATGATTTGGTCCAGGGCTTTCATGTTCCCCAGACGCTGGCGCGGATGGCCTCGGGCCACCCGCTCGCCTCGAAGCCGTGCTGCGTGAAGCACGCGAGCACCCAACGCTCGAGGCCCCACGCGATGCAGCCGGTGAAGGCCGGCTCGCCGTTCTGCGCGTTGATCGTGAAGGTGCGGCCGAAGAAGTTGTCGTGCAGGTTGAAGCTGCCGCACGCGAGCGAGCGCGCTTCGCCGTTCGGTCCCGGCTCGACGGAGAGCCGCAGTTCGAACTTCAGATCGCCGCGCAGCTGCGCGTAGGTCTTCGTCGCGTAGGCCGCGCTGAAGAACGGATCGTTCGCGCTCTCGATCTCGGCCTGGAGATCGAATTTTTCGATCTGCGCCTTCACGAGCTCGATGCCCTTCTCGCGCCGCGTCGAGACCTCTTCTTCGGTGCCCACGAGGATGACCTCGCGCATCGTGAAGTCCCACAGGCGATCGAGGCCCGTGATGTTCGTCGACTCGTAGCGGAAGCACTTTCCGACGGTGGTGACGACGTTGGGGCCGCCCTTCAGGTTGGTCCCCTCGAGGCCGCGGTAGCAGTGGTAACAAACTGCCGGCGAGAGGCAGGCCTCCGGCGTCGCGAAAGCGCGCGCGTCGGGGACGATGAGGTCGGTCGTCTCGGCGTTGGCCTGGCGGAAGTGCTCGATGGTGTCGAAGTCCTCGACGAGGTGCGTGACCATCGAGACCGTCTGCGGGAAGCTCGAGAAGTAGCCGCAGCGCCCGAGGGTCTTGGACGGGATGAGGGTCGGGTAGCTCTCCTCCTTCGCGCCGAACTGGGTCATGCCCATCGCGCGGCAGTCGGCGTCGACGGTGCGGAGGACGTTGAGCGCGGGGCCGGTGAGGGCGACCTGGCCGCGACCGAGCTCCCTCACCCAGCCGCGCTTCTTCAGCTCCTCGTAGACGCCGGTGCGGAGGGGCGCCTTGTTCTTCCGCTCGCGCGTGTGCAGCACTTTGCGCGGGATCTTGCGGAACTTCGCGACCATGAGATCGACGTAGCGATCGACCTTCGCCTTGGTGTCGGCGACGTTGGCGCCGGCCTTCACCTCGAAGCGGACCTGGCCGCCCTCGACCTTGACGCGCAAGATCTCAGGGGACACGTAGGCGCCCTGCTTCTCGATGTCCGCGGCGAGATCGCCGTCGACCTGCTTCTTGAGGTCGACCGCCTCCCAGGTGGGCCCGCTCACGCCGCCGCTCCCTGCAGGCTCGCCACGAGCTCGACGATCTTCTTCACGGTGCGCGCGTCGCCGAACGCGTCGTCGCTGATCGCGATGTTGAACTCTTCTTCGAGCGAGAGGAGGAGATCGAGCGCTGCGGCCGATTTGACGCCGAGCTCGCGGAAGATGTCCGCGTCCGGGCTGAAGCCAGCTTCGATCTTCGCGATGCGCACGATGATGGCGCGCACCTTCTCCTCGATGGTCGGATCCGTCATGGAAGCCCTCTTTTGCGAGTCCCTGGTTATACGCCTGGACGCCCCACGCTAGAAGCTCTTAGTCGGTAAGGTGCCACCATCATGCGCGTTTTTGCCACGCTCCCTCGGCCCCCGCTCGACCTCCCCTTGCAAAGCGGCGACGGCGGCCCCCAGGATGACGGATGGTCCATGAGAATGGCGGCAAGAAGGGCGACGAGACGGTCGAGGTCCAGTGCCCGGAGTGCGGCGCAAAGGTAAAGCTCTCGGTGAAGGACGCCGACGAGAAGATGGCGGCGCGCTGTCCGAAGGGGCACGAAATTCCGTTGATGAAGGCGCTCTGAGAGCTTGCGAGCCTGACGGTCGCGCCGCGCTGGCACACAACGGCGCGCGGGCAGGTGGCGGAACCCCCGCAATTTCGCGCGGAAGCGCTTGGTACGGGCCCTGCTGAAGGGAGGCCATGCGCTTCCTCGTCCTCTCCGCCCTCCTCTTGTCGTTGCCCGGGACCGCCCTCGCGCAAGACGTAGCCCCCGGCCCCGAGCCGACGCCGGAGCCCACCCCTGCGCCCGCGCCAGCGCCGACGACTTCGCCTGCCCCTCTCACGGTCGCCGGCACGACCGCGAGCGCCGCACCCGACCTGCCTGCGCCGCCGCTCGGACCGCGGGTCGATGATCCGGTCATCAAGGGATTTCAGATCGGGTTACGCGCCGGATATGTCCGCGCGCTCGACGCGTCGTCTGCGAGCTCGCTCACCTACCAGACGCCGAGCCTCCTGCCGATCCAGCTCGATCTCGGCTATCGGACGAGCACGCATGTCTACTTGGGGCTCACCGGGCAGCTCGCGGTCGCGTCGCGGACGGACTGCGCGAACGCGGTCGGAACGTGCGCGGCGAAGGACTACCGGATCGGCGGGACGTTCCAGTACCACTTCTCGCCGCTGCGCACGTTCGACCCCTGGTTTGGCCTAGGCCTCGGCTACGAGATCCTTCACCTGAGCGGCGTGTCGGGCGACAGCGGCGCGCACGTCACCCGAACGGGGATCGTGCTCTTCGACGCGCAGCTCGGCGGAGACTTCGCGCTCGGGAGCGGACTGCGCGCGCCGAAGCTCGGGCCATTCGTCGGCATGGCGATGGGCGCCAACGGGCACGAGAGCGGCGTCGTCTACGGAAGGAACATCGACCGCTCGCCGGTGCATGACCACCAGTGGGTCACCCTCGGCGTCCGCGGCACGTACGATTTGTAGCGACCGCCCCGGGTGTCGTCGACGTCACTTCGCGCCGGTCGGGTGGGCGATGTTCGCGCCATGGTAGAGCTCGATCTCGGTGAGCGTCTCGCGCAGGCGCTGGATGCGCGCCTCGTTGCTCTGGTTCGCCTTCTTGACGGTGTCGTGCAGCACGCTGACGTCACGCGACACGCGCGCGTGGTCGGCCTTGCGCTCGGTGCTCTCGGTCTCGACGCGCGAGCTCAGGGCCTTGACGTCGTCTTGCGTGCGGAGGATCTCGGCGCGCTGCCGCTCGAGCTCTGCTCGCGTCTGCTCGTTCTCCACGCGCGTCACGTCGATGCGCTCGGAGAGCTCGCGTGCCGGCTTCTTGACCGACTGCGTGTTCGCCCAGATGCCGATGACAAGGCCCGCGAGCACCGCCACGGCCAGCGCGATGGTCTTCACGGGCCCGGTCCTCGGACGCCTCGCCGGCGTGCTCGCACCCGAGCTCGGGTCGTCCAGGTTCTCGGTCGTGGCGGCCGTGGTCTCTTGCGTGGACGTCAGCGCCTCGTCGGCCGCCGCGTTCAAGGACGTCCCCGTCGGCGCGCCCCACGGCGGCGGCAGCGTCGCGTGTCGAACGTTGACGATGCCCGACTCGGTGGTCGCCGGCGGGACCAGGCTCTCGGCGAGGCGCCTCCCGATGCCAGGCACGTGCATCAGATCGTCGACCGACTTGAAGGGGCCGTTCTGCTCGCGAAACTCCACGATTCGCTGGGCGAGGACGGCGCCCACCTTGGGGACGCTCTTGCGCAGGAGGTCTGCCGACGCGGTGTTGATGTCCACCGATTGGCGGGCGCACGGCGGTGACGAGGGACCCACCGTGCCATCGGAGAAGGCGAGCGGAGCGAGGGATGCGAGTGATGACTGGGCCATTGCCCACGAATGAACGGGCCCGATCGCGCGCGACTTGAGCGGGCCGTCGTCGATTCGTCGGACAAGGTAGGCGCCGCGGTCGGCGACGCAAAGGCGAGCCCGAATCACCGGACGTTTGGGCCCGGCGAGCGGGTCGCGTCGCGCTCGAGGAGCGCGTCGACGTCCGAGGCCATGAACATCATCGCCGAGCGGACCAGCGTGAAGTGCTCTTCCATGACGTCGAAGTAGTCGTCGAGATCGACCGCGAGGACCGTGGTCGCGACGGTCGCGCGCGCAGAGAAGCCGCCGTTCTGCCGCACGAACGCCGCGGGGCCGGCGACGACGCTTCCGCAGCGGAATTTCCCGACGATCGGCGCAGTGTCGTGCACGGCCTCGACCTCCCCCGACGCGACGACGAAGATGCGCTCCGGGTGGACGCCCTTGCCGAACAGCGCATCGCCCGGCGACAGCTCCATCGTCTCGGTCGCCTCGGCGAGCGTCGTCAGCGCCTGGGTAGCGGCGTGCCCGAAGAGGGCGACGTCCCGCATGAAGAGGATTCGATCGACGACCGTGCGGAGCGAAGCCGAGCGCATCGCGTCGGGCGTGGCATCGAAGCCTCCACTGGGCGGCGGCCGCATCCGCAAGCCGTAGACCGTCTGCGCCATGTTTTGGAGCACGGCGTACGTGAGATCGAAGCTGTCCTCGAGCGCGTCCATCCACACCGCCACCTCGAGGCGGAGCAGCCGCGCATCGCCCTTCGCGACCGCGGCGCGAAGGTGCGGGCGGCCCAGCGCCACGTCGACCACGCCGACGAGGCCGGGCCCCGTCACCGTCCAGGGCCTGGCGCCGGGACGCGTCATCTCGACGTCGCCGGCGACGACAAAGTAGTAGTGCTCGGCGGACGAGCCGGCCTCGAAGATCACGCCACCGGCGCGTACGTCGACGTCCTCCATCGCCTCGGCCATGCGGCTCGTGACCCAGAGCGTCCCGCGCGAGCGCGGCACCATCGTCTTCAGGAAGACCTCGCGGTTGATGCGCGCCGTCTCCGAGACGTCAGACACCCTGCACCTCCAGCGGACCGCTCGCGTCGCCGAAGAGGCGCTCGCCGAGGGCGTCGATGAGGGGGCGGGAGCTCTTTGCGCGCTGGATCTTGGCCTCGAGCTCGGGGCGGCCGAGCGACATGGCGTGGTGTGCGGCGAGCGCGGCGATCGCGGTGTCGTGGTCTTCGACGAGCATGACGAGCGCGGCGTCCGCGTCCTTCGGCGCGGCGCCCACCAACCCCTCGGCTTCGGCGATCCGCTGCGCCGCCGGCGCGTCCTCGAGTGAAAGGCGGAGCAGCACGCGAAGTGTGCGCTGGTCGCGGCGCACGAGCAGCGCGTCGAGAAACTCTCCGGCGTTCGCGCGCGCGCGCTTGTCCGACGAGAGCGCCGCGGCGTGCACGCGGTGGATGTCCTCTTGCCGGTAGGCGATCTTGAGGAGCCGAAAAGCGCGGGCGAGCGCCTGCGCCATCTTGTCCTCGAGCAAGCTGGCGAGCAGCTTCCCCGACGCGGTCTTCTCGAGCGCACGCTCGCCGTCGTGCGACGTGAGCGCGACGTCGAGCGCGAAGAGGCGGAGGTAGTCCTCCAGGTTCTTCCGCGTCTCCCGCTCGATGCGGGCGCGATCGACGCGGACCTCGTTCCTCGCGACGAGCTGACCGAGGCCGCGTAGCGCCTTGTAGCGAACCAGGCCGTCAGCATCGCCAATGACCGCATTTTGCAGCAGATCGCACGCCCGCTGCGAATCGAAGCGCGCGATGGTCTGTGGGAGCTGCGCCCGGAGCCGGCGCGGTGACGAGGAGTCGACGAGGACGCGCTCGAGCTCGTCCAGCGCCGGCTCCCCGATCGCGACGAGCGCGTCGCGAATCGCCTCGCGCCCCACGCGCCGGCCGAGGCGCTGCACCATGCGCGGGACGAAGCGCTCGTCCTTCAGCTTTGCCATCGCCTGAGCGACCTGCTCGATCACGAGCTCGGGGCCGTCGATCTCCATCCTCGCGAGCTCGAGCAGAACGCTGGTCGCGCGCGGCTCCCCGGTGTCGGAGATGGCGCGGAGGAGGCCGAGGCGGCTCTGGTGCCCGAACTCGCCGGGCGCCTTCAGGATGGCGGCGATGAGCGGGTGCTCGAGGAGATCCCCCTTCGCCGTCTGCAGCGCCAAGTGAAACGCCGCATACGCCTGCACGCGAGAGCTCGTGTCCTCGGAGGCGCGCTTCAGGGCGCTCACCCTCCCGTGCTTTGCGAGCGCGCGCACCGCGGCGACACGCACGTCCTCGTCGGGGTTCGACAGCAGACGCTCCGCGAGCGGAATCCAATCCTCGCGCTTCGCCTCGCCGAACACGCCGAGCGCGTGCTCTAGGACCTTCGGCGCGTCGTGGTAGAGGATGAGCGCCGGGATCAGGTTCTGGCGCTTGTTCTCGGCGAGGATGTCCATCGCCGCCAGCACCTTCGCCGGATCCTCGCTCGCCATCGCCTCGACGAGCGCGCCGGCGGCATCGAGGCCGAGCTCGTTGCCACCCGCGGCGTGCGGATCGCGCGCAAGGACGCGGCGGAAGAGATCCAAGTACGTTCCGCGCAAGCTGATCGTCACCCCTAGCCACGCGAGCGACAGCCCCACGACAATCGCCGCGAGCACCCGCGGCGTCGCGAACCCACGCACGGCGAGCACGAGCAGCACGCCCGCCATCGCCGCCTGAACGATCCGGGAGAGTACGCCGTCGATGAGCGTCTTCCCTCGCTCGCGCGCCTCGCCTGGCAGCGGCAAGTAGAGGAGCTCCGACGCGACGCGGTTCAGCGAGTGCCGCATCCCGCCGTCGATCGACTTGAGCGCCAGCACCACGAGGAGCGCCCCGCCGCCCAGGAACGTGAAGACACCGCCGCCCACGAGCAGGAACGGCATGACGGCGACCGAGGGGATGACGCCGAGGCGCCGGATCAAGCGGCTCGCGACGAAGAGCTGGACGACCAGGGAGAGGACGTTGACCGCGGCGTAGTACTTGGCGAAGAACGAGCCGAGCTCCGCCGCGGGCAACGCGCGCGCGGCGGTCGACTTGAAAAGGTAGTCGACGACGAGGAGGCTGGCCGTCGTCAGGGCGACCATGGCCGCGATCCGCGTCAGGAACGGGTTCTCGCGAAAGAGCTCGCCCCAGCTCTTGCCGGGGCTGGCGCGGCCGGCGCTCTCCGCGAGCGTGGTTTCCTCGGATGCGATCGTGGTGAGGACGACAGCGGTGGCGACGAAGAAGCTGGCGGCGACGGGCAGGAGGCTCGTGACCGGAAACGCGTGGACCACCGCGGCGGCCGTGGTCGCTCCAGCGACCCCGCCGAGCACCCCGCCCGACGCGATCGGACCGAACAGGCGTCGTCCTTGCGAGACCGTGAGGAGCTTCGCGGCGAGGAGCCAAAACTGCGGCAACAACACCGCGCCGACGAGCCCGCTGAAGACATAGAGCCCCAGGACCACCGATCGCGTCGGCGCGAGGTGATGGAGCAGCGTCGTGACGTACGCCGCCACGACCAGCGAGCAGAGGAGCGCGTTGCGGCGTCCGAAGGCGGCGGCGAAGCGCGTCGCGCCCGAGCTGACGAAGAACGTCACCGCAGCGAGCACGACGTAGACGACGTTGAGCTGGCTAGGAGGCAGTTTGCTCAGGAACAGCGCGTCGCGTGCGGTCTCGAGAGTCGTGTGCCCGGCGATGATCAGGAAGAGCGTGGCGAAGGCCTGCGCAACGACGCGCCCCTCTCCTTCGCGTAAGTCCAACCAACGGATGAGCAGCCTGATCATGTCGGGAACGCGCCCAGCCCGAGGGTACGATGACCGCCCGTCCGTCGTGGTGGCGTTTTTCGTGCCAATCCGCGAAAACGCTGCCACTGGCGGCGCGCTCGGAACGGCTTATGTTTGCAGGCATGGGCGAGAAGGCGCTAGGGAACCTGGACGCGCACGCGCAGAACCTCCAGCTCCGCGTCGGCGTCACGATGATCGCCGCGGCGCTGGCGCTCGCGGTGCTCCTGCTCGGCCTCGGCGCACCTGCCGCATACCGCGGCGTGCTCGCGTTTCCGCTCTTCTTCGGTACGTACGGTGTCTACGCGGGACTGACGCGTACCTGCGGCTTCACGGCGCTGCGCGGGATGAGGTTGACGGAGTCGGGGCCGACGCCCGTGGCCGACAAGGCCGAGCGTTGCTCGCACGTCCGCCGAGGGTGGCAGGTCATCGTCGCGAGCGCGTCGATCGCGGTGTGCGCGACGGTCCTTCTCGTGATCGCGCGCTGACCCCGTCCACAAAAAAACATCGAGCGGGAGTGATCGCTCCGCAGCGCGTGTTGCCCCAACGAGAGTGAGCACGGCGCGCGCTGGATCGCGACGCCGACTTCGACCTACCCCGCGCTCACGGAGGTTCTTCACCCATGACGACCCGTCCCGACTCCCTCATGCTCCAGACCGTGAAGGCTGCCGTCGCCCGACACCTCGAGATCGATCCCGCCGACGTGCTCGACGACCTCGACCTGCGCGAGCACCTCGGCCTCGACGCGCTGGACCTCGTACTGATCGTCACGCGCGTCGAGGAGGAGCTCGGGGTTGAGATCTCGCTGCCGCGCCTCGACTTCGTGCGCAGCGTCTCGGATCTCACTCTGGTGATCGAGGACGAGGACGAGCCGCCCACGCTGCGCGATCCGGGCGTCTGGGGAGCCGATCCCGCGCATCCGGCCTGAGCCACGCGCGACCGCGGGTGGCCGCGCCTCGTCGACGCTCGATCGTGCTACGACCCACGAGGCGATGAGCCCGACACGCATCGTCCTCCTCTGCGTCCTCGTCGGCGCGTGCGGCGGCGCGGAGACGCACCCGGCCGAGGCTCCACGCGCGACCAAGGCGGCGCCGCTCCCGATGTCGGACCCCGCCGAATACCGGGCGCCGCAAATCTCGAGCGCGGCAGGCGAGGAGACTTTCACGCGAACGGGGATCGGCGATCCGTACCGGACCGGGATTCCCTATCCAGTGTTCCTCGCGCTCCTTTCGACGTACCCGAGCGAGCTCGGCGCCGACGTCCCGCAGCTGGCCGCGCGCTTCGGCTTCCTCGCGCGCGCCGCCGAGCCTTCGAGCGCCGATCTGGATCGGCGCGAGGGGCTGCCGTTCGGAATGCACCTTACGGTCGACCCGTTCACGCGCGTCCCGTTCCTCGTGACCAGCTGCGCGCTCTGCCACGTCGAGCGCGTGCGGTGGCCGGGGGGCGAGCGCGTCGTCATCGGGCTCGGAAACAAGCGCGTGCGAGCGCACGCCTACGACGCGGCGATCACGCAGCTTGGTGGACGCGCCGATCTCGATCGCACTGCGCTCGCCACGCGTGCGAGCGCCATCGCGAGGGAGCGCAGCGTCCCGTGGCCCGCGGAGTGGCGCGCGACGCTCGTTCGCGCGACCGCCGACGCGATGCGCGAGCGTGCGAGGGTTCGCGCGGAGCTCTTCGGACGCGTCAAGGACGCTCCTCCGGGACGGATCGCGCCGATCGAGTCGTTCGCGCTCGCGATCGGGCTGACGCTGGGCCGCACGGTCACGACCGGCCACGACGTGGGCTGGACCAAGGTCCCCGACGTCATCGGCTTCGCCGATCGGACGACGCTCAGCTGGGACGGCGCGGCCGAGGGCTCCCTCGATGCGCTCGTCGTCGAGGCCGACTTCGCGATCGGCGTAAGGCCCGAGTGGTACTGGACGCATCCTAAGCAAGGCCCCAGCCTCTCCTCGTACCTGCGTCACCTGCCGCGCGACCTTCCCTTCCCCGGCCCGATCGATCGCGCGCTCGCCGAGCGCGGACGCGCCGCGTTCTCCGCGGCGTGCGCGCGATGCCATGGGAGCTACGGCGAAGGCGGCCGCGTCGCGCGGTACACCGAGCGCGTCGTCCCGGTGGTGACGGTCGGCACCGATCCGCTGCGCGCGCGCGTGGTCACCGACGACTTCGTGCGCGCCGCGAACGAGCCGTCGCTGACGCACGGCCTGCTCGAGACGCGGCGGACCGACGGCTACGTCCCCCCCGTCCTCACGAGCATCTGGGCGCGCGCGCCGTACGGTCACGCCGGCCAGTGGCCCTCGCTCGCTGTCATGGCGACGGCGCCTTCGGATCGCGCGACGCAGTACGTCGTCGACCTGGACGCGCCTATCGATCTCGGGACGGTGGGCCTCCCCGCGCGCGCACCCGGAGGCCCGCTCTCCCACGGCGAGTGGGAGCACGATGGATCGAAGGCGGGCCTCGGCGTCGGCGGCCACCCGTTCCTCGCCGATCTCGGACCCGCCGAGGCCAAGTCGGTCATCGAGTACCTGAAGACCTTGTGACGCGGTCACGTTGGGATGCCATCGTGGTCCCCGAGCGAGCGCGATACGAAGGGACAAGATCTCGAGTACGCGTGCGAAAGCAAAAAGAGCTTGTCCACTCTCGGTGGACAAGCTCCTTTTTGCGGGGCGGACGGGACTCGAACCCGCGGCCTCCGGCGTGACAGGCCGGCGTTATAACCAACTTAACTACCGCCCCGAAGCGGTACTGCGATGCGTCACTACTACGACTTCGTCTGCGCGTCTCTCGTCTTCGTCGAATCTCGAACCTGCCCCGGCTGTAGGCGGGACAGGTTTTGAACCTGCGACATCCGGCTTGTAAGGCCAGCGCTCTACCACTGAGCTACCCGCCCGTGGAAGACGGCGCGTACAATAGGCATAGGCCCGCGAACGTCAAGCGAAAATCGGAGCGGCGCGCGAGGAGACGGCATCCGCAGCAAGGAAACGGCCGTTCGCCGCGCGGAGGACTTGTCAGCGCAGCCGCTCCCACTACGCTCACGTTCATGAACACCACCACCTCGATGGCGACGATCGCGATCGCGATCGCCTCGGTCCTGTGCGGCTGTACCTCGAGCTCGTCGCCGAAGCCGACCTCGGGCGAAGGCGGCACGCCTCCTTCTACGGCGTGGCGCGCCGCGGTGGGCGCAGGCGGTACGCTGGTGCAGACCTTCGACGATCACGGCTGGTCGGCGCGTCTCGTTCCCGGGATCGCCGCCGTCGATCTCCTCGGCGTCGCGTGCGTGGGGAACACGGACGGCTGGGCGGTCGGATCGCGCGGCGCCGTCGCGCACACGCTCGACGGCGGATTCTCGTGGGCGGCACAAGACGCGCACACGGTCTCGACGCTCCGTGCGATCCGCTTCGCCGACGCGTCGCACGGACTCCTCGCGGGCGACGACGGAACCCTCGAAGTGACGCGCGACGCCGGCGCGACGTGGGAGCGCGTCTCGAGCGGCACGGGCGTGGCGCTCCGCGGCGTCGCACTCGCGGGGCAGATCGAGCTCGCGGTGGGCGATGCCGGGACCGTCCTTCGATCGACCGACGGCGGCGCGACTTTCGCGTCCGTGCACGTCGACGGCGCCGGCGATCTCCGTGGCGTCGCGATGGACCCCGGCGGGCACCTCGCACTCGCGGTCGACGCGCTCGGCAACGCGTGGGCGAGCGTCGACGGCGGCGCATCGTTCGCGCGTGAAGCCCGCGCGGGAGCTGCGCTCGACGCGATCGCCGTGCGCGACGATGGCACCGCGGCCATCGCCGTCGGCGCAGGAGGCACGGCCATCGCCCGCGACGCGAGTGGCGAATGGCACGCGGTCACCGGCGCAGGCACCGCGAACCTCCACGGCGCGCTCCTCGAGGGCGACGCCGCCTACGTCGCGGGCGACGACGGAACCCTGCTCGTCACCCGCGACCTCGCGCGCGCAGAACCGTGGCAGCGGATCGAGACCGGCACGAGCGCCGCGCTCTTCGCCATCGACGATCTCTGAGCCCCGCCGCCGTGCGACCGGCTCGTACACCGCCGGACAAATCGTACCGACCCCTCCGTCGAAAGCCGGCTGGAATGACGCCAGTGGGCCATCCTTTCACCTGGAGGCGTCTACCCTATGCTCGAGCGCAGCAAATTTTCGCTGATCGCGGCGACAGTCGTCGGCGCGGCGATGGTCCTCGCCGGACCAGGCTGCGGAAGCAGCGGCAACGGCTCGGAGTTCGGCAGCAGCAGCGGCTCTAGCGGCAGCAGCGGCAGCAGCGGTTCGAGCGGGAGCAGCGGAGACCTGTTCGGCGAGGGCGGCAGCAGCGGCTCAAGCGGCTCGAGCGGCACGGTCCCGTGCACCGGGCTCTGCCTCAAACAGAAGACCTGCCCCGGCGGCGGCACCACGTCGCTCTCGGGCTACGTCTACGATCCGGCCGGCAAGGTCCCGCTCTACAACATCGTCGTCTACGTCCCCAACGCGCCGCTCGCCCCGATCGCCAGCGGCGCGTCGTGCGACAAGTGCGGCGCCGTCTCCGGCAACCCGCTCGTCACCACGCTCACCGACGCGACCGGGCACTTCAAGCTCGACAACGTCCCCATCGACGCGAACCTCCCGCTCGTCGTCCAGGTCGGCAAGTGGCGGCGCGCGGTGACGCTTCCGATCACGATCCAGGAGTGCAAAGACAACCCGCTCACGACGGCGCCGCTCAAGGATCTGACGCGCCTGCCGAAGAACCAGACCGAAGGCAACATCCCGCTCATCGCGATCACGACCGGCGGCGCAGACGCGCTCGAGTGTTTCCTCCGCAAGGTCGGCATCGAGGACAAGGAGTTCAGCGTCGGCGGCGGAGCGGGGCGCGTGCAGTTCTATACGGGCTTCGAGGGCACCTCGAATTTCCAGGGCGGCGCCACGTTCACGGCCGCGCAGCCGTTCTGGTCGTCGATCGACAACCTCAAAAAATACGACCTCGTCCTCCTCTCGTGCGAGGGGCGCACCGACATCGGGGGCAAGCCGCAAGCCGCCCTCGACGCGATGGGCCAATACGCCAACATGGGCGGGCGCGTCTTTGCGTCGCACTGGCACCGCTTCTGGTTCGACGCGATCGACGACAAGGGCGGCGGCACCGAGGTCTCCCCATGGACGAACCTGGGCGCGTGGAACGACGCGCCGGATCCCCCGGATCCGATCACGGCGGACGTGAACTCGACGTTCCCCAAGGGAAAGGCGATGGCCGACTGGCTCACCGCCGTCGAGCCGCTCGCGCAGAACGGACAGCTTCCGATCAGCGGCGCGCGCGACAACCTCACGAGCGTGACCGCGAACACGACAATGTGGATCAACTACGCGGCAGGGCCAGCCGTGCAGTACATGTCCTTCAACACGCCGCAGGCGGTTCCGGACGATCAGAAGTGCGGCAAGGTCGTGTACAGCGATCTGCACGTGTCATCGGGCGTCGGCGACAAGCACACGCAACCGTGGCCGACGGGCTGCAAGACGGCCACCCTCTCGCCGCAAGAGAAGGCGCTCGAGTTCATGCTCTTCGACCTCTCGTACTGCATCCAGAACGACGGCAAGCCGCCGGTTCCTCCGCCGCCGGTTATCAAATGAGGCGGCGGTAGGGGAGAGCGGGGGCGCGACGGCACGACGGGGGCTGATCGCACGGCTACCTGTTCTTGTGGGTGCTGCGCACCCCTCCAAACGCGGGAGCGTCTGGAGCCTCCCCGCATCGCCCTTTGGGCGAAGCCGTGCGGAGCACGGCGGCGTTTGGGGCCAGTAGCGAGAGCGTTTCGCGCTACGCGTTCGCGGGTGCTGCGGCCGGCTCGGGCGGCGGGCCTCCGCCGGGCTTCCGCGATTTGAGCGTGACGAGCTCGCCGTCGCGGTATTCCATCGTCTCGCGCGGGGGGCCGAAGACGGCTTCCGGGTCGGAGACGCAGAGGGCTTCGCGGAGGACCTCGTCCATGTGCTCGACGAGCACGATGCGCGTCGCCTTGAGGACGCGGCGCGGGACCTCGCGCAGATCCTTGCGGTTCTCTTTGGGCACGATGACCGTCGTGATGCCGCTGCGGTGCGCCGCGAGGAGCTTCTCCTTGAGGCCGCCGATCGGCATCACGCGCCCGCGCAGCGTGAGCTCGCCGGTCATCGCGAGATCGCGCTTCACCGGCACCTTGATGAGCGCGGACGCGAGGCTCGTCGCCATCGTGACGCCGGCGCTCGGGCCGTCTTTGCGGATGAACTCCGGGAAGTGAACGTGCACGTCCACCTTCTGGTAGAAATCCGGCTCCAGGCCCAGCACCGCGGCGCGTGAGCGCACGTAGCTCATCGCCGCCTGCGCGCTCTCCTCCATCCCCTTCTCGAGGAGGCCGGTGATGACGAGCTTGCCCTTTCCGGGCACGACCGCCACCTCGCACGCGAGCAGCTCGCCGCCGCCGTTGCTCGTGACCGACAGGCCGTTGGTGAGCCCGACCTCGTCGTGCTCCTCCTTCTTGCCGAGCCGGTATTTGGGCACGCCCAGGTACTTGGGGACGTTCTTCGCGACGACCTCGATCGGGGACTCCTTGCCCTCGTTCACGACGTGGCGCGCGACCTTGCGACAGATCGAAGAAATCTCGCGCTCGAGCGAGCGGACGCCGGCCTCGCGCGTGTAGTGGTGGACGACGGTGCGGATCGCGTTCTCGGTGAGCGTGAAAGGCACGTCGTCGAGGCCGCAATCCTTCTTCTGGCGCGGCACCAGGTATTTGACCGCGATATTCATCTTCTCGAACTCGGTGTAGCCGGACAGCTGGATGATCTCCATGCGGTCCTGGAGCGGCACCGGGATGCCGCTCAGCGTGTTCGCCGTCGTGATGAACATGACGTCGGAGAGGTCGTAGTCGAGATCGAGGTAGTGATCGTTGAACGTGTCGTTCTGCTCACCGTCGAGCACCTCGAGCAGCGCCGCCGCCGGATCGCCACGGAAGTCCGTCGACATCTTGTCGACCTCGTCGAGCAGGAAGACCGGGTTGTTGGTACCCGCCTTCTTGAGCGACTGAATCAGCTTGCCGGGCATCGCGCCGATGTACGTACGACGGTGCCCACGAATCTCCGCCTCGTCACGAACCCCGCCGAGGGCGAGTCTCACGAACTTGCGTCCCGTCGCGCGCGCGATGCTCTTCGCGAGGCTGGTCTTCCCCACGCCTGGAGGGCCGACGAAGCACAGCACCGGACCGCGGACCTTCTTCGTGAGCGCCTGGACGGCGAGAT
>JBBRLQ010000020.1:0-145684 GCA_038231275.1 Polyangiales bacterium | reverse complement strand
CGGTGAGGAGACCCAGCGCCTCGAGCGAGAGCACGAAGCGTCGAGGCGGCGCATCCTCCGGTTCGTCGGTCGCTGCATGCACGGGCGCCCCCTCCGCGGCCAGCGCGTGCGCTGACCACGCGAGGAGCAGGGGAACCAGGACAAGGCAAGGAAAGCGGTACCGCATGCACCAACGTTGAGCACGAACCGAGCCGATGCGACCCGCTGCGCAACTCCGCGCGAGTACGGGGTAGATGCGGAAGCGTCGTGTAGCGGCGCGCACACGCTGTGCGCGCCGCGCGACACCTCCGACCGAGGTTGTGCCCGACGGCGCTCGTCGGTGGCCCGACGACGCACTGTCGTCCCTGCGACGACCCGCGCGGCCCGACTACGGTAGGCGCGTACCGTGGACGCGGGATCACGCGCTCGGAGGTTTGCCAGTGACCTCCCACTCGAGCTGCTCGTAGCTCCAGTTCCTCACGTGCTTGAGCACCAACATCCGCAGCACGGTCTCCGCGGGCGTGCCGCGGCGCCCTCGCCGAGAGCTCTGAGGAAAGCGCCCGCGCATCCGCTCGAGGACACCGTCGACGAGCAGCTCGTCGTCGAGGATCTCATCGACCCGACGAAGGACTGGATCCATCAGCGCACGCGGGTCGGATGCACCGAAGAGAACCGCGTCCCACAACGACTGCTGCCCGTTTGGTCGACGGATCATCCCAATTTTTGATCTCATTCGTCCATTCGGACTCGGATCGGAGGACGCTCACCCGAGGAAACGGCTCCTGTAGCGCTCACTTCTGCACCGCCGTGTAGTTAGTGCGTTAGAGGTCGCCGATGCCTGGGAAGCCGTACGTCGCGGTGCAGCCGCTCGGCAGGTTGACCGCGCTCGTCTGGAGAAGCGCCGCCGCGGCGTTCGGGTTCTGGATGACCGTCAGCGTCGCCTGGCCGTAGGTCGTGAGGTAGAGCTTGTCGTCGATCGCGAGGCGGAGCGCGCCGCCGGCGGTCCCGAGGTCGGTCACGGCAGTCCCTGCGTCGCCAGCGAGCGCGCCGAGATCGACCTGCCAGTATTTCCCGGCCCACTCCGACGCGTACAGCTTGCTGCCGTCGGGCGAGAACGCCGCGCTGTAGAGGTACGTGTTCAGCGGCAGCGCGATCTTCTTCAAATTCGAGACGGTGCCGAGCGCGTTGTCGAACGTTCCGGTCAGGAGACCGAGCCCTTCGAGCGTGATGGCGAACGTGTGGCGGTCGCGCGCGAACGAGATGAATGCGCGCTGGAGCGCGTTCGCCCCCGTGATGACGCCACCCCATGGCGAGATCACCGGCGCGCCGAACCCGGTCGCGGTGAGCGGGAGGACCGCGATGCCCGTCGGCGCCACGCCCAGGATCCATCGATCGGTGTCGTTTGCGTGCCGAACCGTCGCGAGCGCCTCGGTGAAGCTTTCGGTCCCTGCAAGCAGCGTCGGCGCGCCCGACGGCGTGAGCTGGCCGCACGGCAGGGGCGTCACGTAGAATCCCGCCGGAGGAGTGCCGCCGACCGCTCCTGCGTTCGTGACGATGTAGAAGTCCGACGTGCTGCCCGGCTTGCCGATGAACGCCACGGGCTGAGACGCGGACGCGGTGGCGCCGAGGGATGTGGTGTTGGTCTTGGTGCCGGTGCCGTCGTAGAGGTTGATGCCGTCGGAGGCCGCGAAGAGCTGGCCGGTGACGGCGTTGGCCGCGGCGATCGTCCCTTCGAAGCCGGTGAAGACGACGTTGCTGAGCGAGAAGGTCACCTGGTTCGACCCGTTCCAGTCGGCGCGGCAGCCTTTGCCGAACAGCCAGGTCGCGTCGTAGCGCGTCGAGACCTCTTGCGGGATGCAGCCGACGATCACACCCGCGTCTGCCGCGTCTTTGCCTGCGTCGACGGGAGGCGGCGGAGGCGGCGGAGGAGGCGGAGGAGGAGGAGGAGGAGGAGCTGCGTCGTCGGCCGGCGGCGGCGCGGTGTCGGGTCCTGCGGCGTCCGGTCCGGTCCCCGTGGCCGTGTCGGGCACCGCCGCGTCGAAGGTCTGCGCGTCCGCCGTCCCGCCATCGGGGCTGCCGCTCGACGAGTCCGCCGTGCACGCGGTGATCGATGCGCTCGCCACCAAACCGCTCGCCACGCTCGCCAAGAGAATCCCGAACCCTGCCGTCTTCTTCATGCCCCGACCAAGTGCAAGGCGTCTGCCGCGCATTCCGAGCTCACAAGTGCCCGTCGTCCCGTGCGCGCCTGCGCAGCGGCTGCACGAGCGCCCGCGACCGCGGACATCGGGCGCAGCGCGTGCACAAGCGAAACGAGCGAAACGAGCAGGGTCCGGCGGCGTCTACTCGACGGTTCGTCGATCGCGCTTCTTGTCGCCCTGGTGATGCTTCGCCTCGAGCCTGCGGCGCTGCGAGCCTTTCGTGGGGCGAGTCTTTTTGCGCTTCTTCGGCACGACGAGCGCGCGCGCGATCATCTCGCGCAGCTTGCTTCGCGCGTCTTCGAGGTTCCTCGGCTGCTCGCGCGTCGCCTGGCTCGTCACCGTGAGCTGCCCGCGCCCGTCCACGTACGACGGAAACGCCTCCGCCAAGCGCGCCTTCGTCGCCGGCTCGAGCGCGGCCGTCCCCGCGAGATCGAACGTGAGCGCGACCTTCGTCGACACCTTGTTAACGTTCTGCCCTCCCGGCCCCGACGCGCGCACGGCGAGCCACGACAGATCGCGCGCCGGGATGGTGACGTTGGCGGTGACGACGAGCGGATCGAGCATCGCAGCGCCAGTCTAGCCGCCGTCGCGCACGCGCTCCATCGCGACGGTGCAGAGCGGGATGACGCCGGCCCAGACGTCGAGCGCCAAGTCCGCCGCGTCGTCGATCGGGCCGCCGGTCCGAGACTTCGCCGACGCCTCCTCGATGGGCACCGCGAGGACGCGCGTGAGGGCGAGCTCACGCGCGTTCGGGGCGCGCACCACGTTCGAACGGTCGCGGTCCATGCGATCGACCAGCACCGTCAGCGCACGATCCTTCTCCTCTCCCTCGGCTTCACGCGCGGTGCCGAACGCCACGACGCTCCGGTAGTTCATCGAGTGGTGGAACGCGGTACGGGCCAGGACGAGCCCGTCGAGGAGGGTGACCGTCACACATACGGGTACACCGTGGCGGAGGACCTTGAGCATCCGGCTGGCCGCGCCGCCATGCAAGTAGAGCGTCTCGCCGACGCGCGCGAACGCCATTGGGAGGACGAAGACCTGCCCGTCGACGGTGAATCCGACGTGGCAGAGGAGGGCCTCGTCGAGAATGCCGAAGATGGCGGGCCAGTCGTACGCCGCGCGATCCTTGCGGCGAACGACGGCGCGTCGATCATGGGGAGCTTCCATGCGCATGATCATGGCGCGTTACTGGTCTGTCAAAAAGCTCCAGATCAAAGAATTCGCGTAGACCACGTGGCACCCGAGGTGACCACGCCGGTTCTCGCGCACGCAACGCGCGCGAGAACGAAGAACGGTGAAGATGAGACTGGCACCTGGATTGAGAAGCGCTAATGCTTCCACTCTCGCAGCCCTTAAGTGCCGCTTCTTCCGGTCCGTACGTACGGAAAGTCGCCGAAAAGTTCACCAAGCCCTGTCGGTTAAGGCTATCTGTACAAATTGGATCACATGCGAACCCTCGCCGCCGCACGACGCACGCAAGAAGCAGAGACCCCGTCCTCCGGAGTGTCTCGTCCCGCCTCCGGTCGCCGGATGAAGGCCGCGACGCCGCAGAAGGCGGACGCGCCCGAGGGCCAGCTGGCCCTGGCGATGACGGACGCGCTGGAGCACATCCTCGCGTACGAAGAGCGCTCGGCCTGATCCGACGGTCCCTCCGCGTCTCGATTTTGATCGAGGTGGGGGAGGGGATGGCGGTGATGGCGGTGGTAGCATCGCGCGCGTGTCGCTGACGATCCGCACAGCCGATCCCGCCAAAGAGTCCGAAGCCCTCGCCGCGGGCTTCATCCGAGCCTTCCGCCTCGGGGACCCGAAGTACGTCGCGGCGTACTACGCCAAGAGCGAGCACGTCCTTCACGGGGAGACGCTCGTGGCGGAGGATGCCGGTGTCCTCGCCGCGCAGGCGACCGCTGCGAAGATGACCATGATGCTCGCCGGGGCCGAGGTGTCGTGCCCGGGGATCACGGTCGTCGCGTGCGCGCCCGAGCACCGTCGACGCGGCGCGGTGGACCGCCTGATGCGAGGGCTCCTCGCGCGGATGCGCAAACGTCGTGAGCCGCTGAGCGCGCTCTACCCGTTCTCCGCGCCGTTCTACGAAAAATTCGGCTACGCGCGCGTCGACTGGCCGGAGATGTTCGTCGTCCCCCCCACGCAGCTGAGACCGAGCGATCTGCGCCGTCACGTGCGCAGGCTCGATCCCGAGAAGGATCTTCCGGCGCTCGCCGATTGCTACGACCGATGGCGCGCGGGCCGGACCGGGCCTCTCGTCCGCACCACCAACTGGTGGCGCGCGCGCGTGTTCGGGAAAATCCAGGACGGCGTCGTCTGCGTGCGGCCGTCCCGTGGGCGTGGCGCGGCCGGAGGCGCGATCGACGGGTACCTCTTCTACGAGACCCGCGGCGAGCCGAACCAGATCGCGTCCGACATGATGGTGAAGGAATTCGTCGCCGCGACCCCCGATGGCCGGAGCGCGCTCTACGGGTTTTTGCACGCGCTCGGCGAGCAATTCGAGCGGATTCACGTCGCGTTTCCGCGCGGCGAGGGGCCCGCAGCGCTCACCGGTCGCGGGCACGCCGTCGAGTCCGCCGATTGCGCGCGTCACCAGATCGTCGGACAGGTCCTCGCGGGGGCCATGCTCCGCGTCGTCGACCTCCGACGCGCGCTCGCTCTGCACCCGGGACCGGCAAGGAGCGGCGCGCGCGGCCTCGTCGGCGTCGATTTGAGCGATCCGGTCTTCGCCGATCAGACCGCAAGCTTCGATCTCACGTTCGGTCCATCGGGAGCGACCGCTGTGCGCGCGCGCAAGGCCAAGGCGCGACTCGCGATGTCCATCGGCGCGTTCTCGCAGGTGTACGCCGGGGCCACGCGCGCGCGCGCGATGTGGATGGACGGCGTGATCGGTGGCGATCCCGACGTGGCCGCGCTTCTCGACGAGGCGTTCGCCGGCCCGGCGCCGTTCTGGTCGGAGCTGAACGGGTTCTAGGCGACGAGGCTCGGTCAGCTGCTCGCCGACGTGTCGTGCCCCAGCGCCTGCGCCGGCGCCGTCGTCTTGAGGCCCAGCGGCACCACGAACGTGAGGACGACGCGAACCGCGCCGCTATTTTGCGCCGGCGTCCGCCGCCTCGCCGTTCGCGATGACCCAATCGATCGCCTCGCCCATGAGGTCGTCGATGTTGGACGAATAGAAGTGCCCCGCCTTCGGCATGACCCACAGGCGCGCGGGGTAGCCTTGCTTCGCGAGCGCCGCCGCGGTCTTGCGTTCGCCGGCGATTTGGCCGCCGATTTCGCCAGCGATGAGCGCCACCGCGCGCACGCCCGCCGCGCGAAGCGTCCGGACGTCGAGCGATACGTCGGCCTCGTTCAGGACGAGGTACGGCCACCTTCCCGGATGAAGCTGCGCGATGCGCACGGCGGCGTACGCGCCCTTCGAAAATCCGGTCAGGACTGCGCCGTCGCGCGAGAGCTCACCGGGGTACGCGTCGCCAACGGTGGCGATCGCCTTCTCCAGATCCTCATCCATCTTCTCGAACGACTCGGTCCACGTCGGCGCGTTGTACTGCCCCGGTCCGCACGTCGCGTTCCCCGTAGGGCAGATCAAAAATCCGCGCTGGCTCCCGGCGTGCACCCAAAACCCGCACGCATATCCCGGCGGGTTGCAGACGCCATGGAGGTTCGCGATCACGCGCTGCGCCGAAGGACGCGCGTGTGGGACCGCGAGATAGACGCTGCGTTTGCCCAGAAACGGAAGCTCGTACGGCCCCGGCGCGCGCGGACCGGCGTCGGGGATCGGAGTCGGCGTCGGCGTCGGAGTCGGCGTCGGAGTCGGCGTCGGAGTCGGCGTCGGCGTCGGCGTCGGGGTCGGCGTCGGGGTCGGAGTCGGTCGCGTGCACGCGAGGAAGACGATCACGAGGAGAGGCGCGGGTCGCATTTCTCAGGCCGCGCTCGGAGGCGGGGGGATCTGCGAGCGGGACGGCGGCGCGTCATCGGCCGCGGCTTGCATGAGATCGCGTGCGAGCGTCCTCCCTTCGTCGATGCCCGCCGCGAGGTACGCCTGCGACAGCTCCGCCTTGTCGAAGACCCGGCGCGGCTCGGGCAGCGGGCCGCAAATGATGACGCGTCGCTTCGCTTTGTAGAGCGCGTCGCACGCGCTCTCGAGCGCGACGAGGCCCGTCGCGTCGATCGCGGGCACGCGCGACAGGTCGAGGAGGACGATGCGCACGTCGGGGCGCAGACGCTCGATTTGCCCCATCGCGTGCTGCGCAGCGCCAAAAAACAGCGGACCGGCGATCTCGTAGCGCACGACGCCCTGAGGCAGATCCCGATCGGTGTCGCCGTCGCCCTCTCCCGCGAGGCCGAGTCGTCCTTGTGTGAGCTCGGCCATCCGCTTCATGAAGAGGAGCGCCGCGAGGACCACGCCGACCCCCACCGCCTTCACCATGTCGAAGAACACCGTGAGGAAGAAGCAGGTCAGGAGCACCGTGACGTCGCTCTTCGGCGCAACTTGCAAGATGTGCTTGAAATGGCGGCGCTCCGACATGTTCCAGGCGACGAGGAGGAGGAGTCCGGCGAGCGACGCCATCGGCACGTACGCCACGAGCGGCGCGAGGAAGACGATCGATAGGAGCACGACCGCCGAGTGAACGACCGCGGAGAACGGCGACTTCGCCCCCGCGCGGATGTTCGTCGCGGTGCGCGCGAGGGCGCCGGTGGCGGCGATGCCCCCGAAGAACGGCGCGAGGATGTTGCCGATGCCCTGGCCGACGAGCTCGGCGTTGGGGTCGTGGCGCTTGCCGGTCATGCCGTCGGCGATGACGGCGGAGAGGAGCGACTCGATGGCGCCGAGTATCGCGATCGTCAACGCGGCGGGGAAGAGCTCACGCGCCATCGCGAGGGTGAAGTGCCCTTGGCCCCACGGCACGATCGGGCGCGGTGGAAGCGGAGGGATGCCCGCGTACACCGTGTCGCCGACGGTGGTGTGGAACTTGGAGCCGATCGTCGCGACGTGAAACGAAGGGAACAGGTGTGCCAACCCGACCGCGACGGCGCTCGCCACAGCGAGCGCGATGAGCGGCGCCGGAACACGCTTGATCACCTTCGGAAGGCCGAGAAGGAGCGCGAGCGTGAGCGCCGTGATCCCGACCTCCGCGAGCGACGCCGTGCCGCGCGCCTTCACTAGGGCGGTCAGCTTTCCGACGTAGCTCTCCGGCATCTCGGCGATCTGGAGGCCGAGCGCGTCACGGACCTGCAGCGTCGCGATGACGACGGCGATGCCGCCGGTGAATCCCGTCGTCACCGGGTGGGGAATGAATTGAATGAGCTGACCGAGGCGCGCGACGCCCATCGCGACGAGGAGCCCCCCGGCCATGAGTCCGGCGGTGAGGAGCCCGCTCAGGCCGAACTGCCGGACGATCGGCTCGAGGATGACGATGAACGCCGCGGTGGGACCGGCGATCTGGAACTTCGACCCGCCGGTCAACGCGATCGCCGCGCCGGCCACGACCGCGGTGTAGAGCCCGTGCTGTGGCGGTGCCCCGACGGCGATCGCGAGGGCCATCGAGAGCGGCAGCGCGACGACGCCGACGACGATGCCCGCCATCAGATCCGCGCGCGCCTCCTTCACGCCGTAGCCCGCCGCGAACGTGCGGCGCAGCGCCGTCGCGATCGGGAACGTTTGTGTCGTCAGCTTGCGCGGAAGGGCGAGAAGCGATTCGATCCTTCTGCGCACGACCCCTGGAGCATCACGCCGGGCGGGATGCTTCGTCAAAGCATTCCGTTCCGCATTCCTTGCGCTTGTCGGCGGCCCTTCGATTTGTGAGGATGCCCGACCGATGCGGCGTCCACTCGTAGGGATCGTGCGAACCGTGCTGATCGCGTCGGCTGCGCTCGTCGCGTGCGGCGGAGACACGTCCTTCGACGTTCGCTACGCGCCGACCTACGCGCCGCCGCGCACGGTGAGCGTCTTCGGGATCTTCAAGGACGGGCGCATGAACCCCGAGTCCTGGGACGCGCTCGGTGCTCGCTTCTCGGCGCCGCTCGGCGGCAGCTCCTGCGAGATCGCGATTGGCCCGCGCCTCGTCGAGGCGTCGCCGAGTCTCGTCGCCACGCTCGACGACACGACGCGCGCGAGCGGCGTCACCGACGAGATCCTCGCGGAGTTCGCGCCGATGGCCAAGTCGGACCTGATCGTCCTCTTCACGATCGCGGGCCGGCCGCCACAACCGATCCCCGCGGGCGCGGTCGGGCGAGCGCCGCCCTCGTCCAATCGTTTCGCGACAGGACAGCGCGGGCGTAGCGGCACGCCGTCGTCGCCTTCGGCCGCGCGGCGCATCGATCGCAATGTGTTCGAGATCTCGGCGTCGCTCTACTCGGTTCGTACGAGGGAGTCGGTCGGCGTCATCGGTATGGCGTACCAAGGGCAGAGCATCGAGGACGCGTTCCGAAAGTTCACGGAGAAGCTGGCGGCAGAGCTGCCTGGTACGCGTTGCGTCGGGTGGGACTTCGCCGTAGCGATCGACGAAGAGAAGCTGCGGGCCCTCGCGCAGTGAGGGTGCTGCACCTCGTAACCGCTGAAATTCGAGCGTCACCTTGCGCCGCGCGCGGGAGGTGTGCACCTTGTAGGAAGGCACCATGAGCAAGACGCGCAAGGAAATCGTCGCGGAGTCGCAGCGGAAGGGCTTCGTCGCGGGGGCGGCTGTGGCCGGGACCGTCGCGCTCGGAGTGCTGGCGCCTCCAGTGGCGGCGGTCGTCGCGGCGGTGCCCACGGTGCTGCTCGCCTACCGCTGGTGGAAGCACCGCGCCGAGAACGGAATTCGGTTCTAGAGGTGCGAGTCCTTCGGCTGCTCAGCGCGGCGGCGCCCGTCTCTGCCCTCGTCGCGCTCGCGGCGTGTGGGTCGAGCGCGGACGCGCCCGTGGGCGGCACGGGGGACGGCGGGTCGAGCGGATCCAGCGGGTCGAGCGGATCCAGCGGTGAAGGCGGTCACACCGACGGCCCGCTCGATGGTCCGGACGGCGCGCTCCTCGACGCCGGGTCCGACGCCGTATTCGACGCTCCCCTGCCGCGCGGTGATGGGCGCGTGACGCTGCGGATGCCGGACGGCACGTGGCACCGCGTGACGGCGAAGGTCGGCGGCGCGGTGGACGACGCGTCGAGCATCATGAACGGCATCTCACCGGGCACCGACAACTACGTCGGATCGTCGAAGGACGGCGACTGGCTCGTGACGAGCGGCACGCGCTTCGGATGCGGGAACGGGAGCTGCCTCTCGCTGTTCACCGGACTCGTCACCGCGGGAAGTGAGATCAAGCCGTCCGGCGCGTCGCTCCAACTCGCCGATGCGCGGCCCGCCGTCTCCGCGGGCGGCGGCGTCATCGTGTACCCCGCGAAGGGCGGCCCGCACTCGGTCGATCTCTACGCGATCAAGAAGACGGGCTCCGCGTGGGGCGCTCCGGTGCTCCTCACCGCCGACTCGTCGTTCGCGTTCCACCACGACGTGAGCATCGCCGCCGACGGCACGCGCGCGGTCTTCGATTGCGGCGCCGATCTGTACGCGCAGCCACCGACCTCGATGTGCGAAGTGCGGACCGACGGCACCGGCTTCCAGGTGGTCCTCGCGCCGAGCGACGGGCCCGACCATGCGGACACGCACGCCCTCCACCACCCGGACTACACGCCGCAGGGGGATTTCGTCTTCGAGGCCGACTGGCCGTCCGAGCAAATCTGGAAGGTCGCGCGCGGCACCAAGTCGCCCGTGAAGCTCTCGCCGCCGACCGAGACCGACGACAACTCACCGTGCGTCCTGCCCGACGGACGCGTCGCGTCGCTTTGGCTCGGAAGGCCGGGAAACACCGGCAGCGTGCACGAGCTCAAGGTCATGAAGTCCGACGGCTCGGCCTCGGTGATGGTCCTGACCGGAACGGACATCGTCGACGTGGGCATGAGCTGCGGCAACTGAGTTGACACTCGGGTCAAAATCGCCTCATTTTATGGGGTGAAGAGTCCGATCGACCCCACGGCAACTGCGTTGGCAGGGCTCGGCTGGGCGATCGTCGAGAAGGCGGGCGAAGGGGCGGCCGCGTCCGTCCTTCACGCGCGACGGGCGGACGGTCGCGAGGCGGCGATCAAGGTGGGGAAGGACGGCGCGCTCGCCCTGCACGAGGCGGAGCTCGTGGCGCGCGTCGGGCGGCGCTGGGGGCCCGAAGCGCTCGATGCCGGTGTGGTCGCGGGCGCGATCTTCGTGGCGCTCGCATGGTCGCCGGGCAGCGTGTTGGAGGGGCGGTGTGGAGGAACGGCCGAGGAGCGCCGGAGGCTGGCGGCGATCGTCGCGCACGGCGTGGGACGCGGGCTCGCCGAGCTGCACGCGGCGGGGGTTCGACACGGGGACGTCAAGCCGGGGAACATCGTCCTCGCGCCGCGAGAGCGCGCGCCCTCGCACGACGTGCCGGAGGAGCGCGGCGCGACGCTCATCGATTTGAGCGCGTCCGCTGGCGTCGGCGAAGGGCTGCGCGGCGCCACCCCACGGTACCTGGCGCCCGAGACACGCGAGGATGGTGAGGTGGGACTGGCGTCGGACATCCATGCGCTCGGTGTCGTGCTCGAAGAGATCCTCGCGGGCGCGGGCGGTGAGCCGGCGCTGTGGGCCGAGGCGATGACCGCGCGAGCTCCCGGCGCGCGGCCGAGCGCGGCGTGGGCGGCGGATCGGGCGGCCCGCGTCCTGGGGCTCGTCGTCGACGACGAAGAAGAAGCGCGTGCGCGCGTCGCCGTCGTGAAGCGCGCGTACCTCGGCCTGCGCGCGCACGAGATCCGCGACGGGGCGCGCGCGGCGGCGGCGATCGGAGAGCCGGTTCGCGCGTGGATCGACGAGGCGTGCGCGTGGCAAGCGAAGCTCGGGCGCGGCGGGACAGGGCCGATCGCGCCGCTCGGCGCGGTCGGGCGCGCGCGCTGGGTCGTGGCGCTCGTGGGGCCGAGCGCGGCGACGTGGCCCGTCATGTCGGCGGAGGACGAGGGGACCTTCGCGGCGCGTCTGGTCGAGCTCGCGCGCCACGTCCCGCTGGCAGCGTGGACGCGCGACGACGTCGAGGGCAATGGAGCCTCGGCTCCCCGTCGCGCGCCGCCCGAAGGCGACGACAGGTGGGCGTGGCTGGCGCGCGAGCTCGTGCGTCCACTGCCCGACGCCGCCGCGATCGCGCTCGCCGAGGACGCCGTCGCGGAGGGTCGCGCGCCGCCTACGATCGTCCTCGAGGTCACGCGCGCGCTCATGCGGCGCGGGGACATCGGGCGCGCGTGGGCGGCGGTCGCGCGGCAGGTCGGTGACGACGCGGTGGCGCTTCAGGCCGAGCTCGCGCGTCGTCGCGGAGATCTCGACGACGCGGCGGAGCGCGCCGAACGCGCCGGCGCGACGGCGCTCGCTGCGCGCGTGGCGTGGGACCGAGGCGACACGGATCGGGCACAAATCCTCGCGGAATCCACGCGTGGCGCGGCCGCCGCCGAGGTGCGCGGTCTCGTGGCGTACCGTCGCGGCGCCTACGACGTGGGCCTTCGCGTCGTCGAAGGCGCGCTGGCGGAGGCGCGCGAGCCGGCCGAGCGCGCGCGCCTCGAGGCGACATTGGGGATGCTCCACCACGCGCGCGGAGACGCGGCCGCCAGCCTCGGCGCCTACGGGCGCGCAGTGGAGCTCGCGACGCACGCGGGCGCGGTCATCGAGGAGGCGACGTACGCGACCGGTGAGGCCGCCGCCGCTGCCGACGCGGGGCGCATGGACCGCGCGCTGGCGAGCGCGACGCGCGCCGCGCTCCTGTGGGAGCGCCTAGGTCGACCGGGATTCGTCGCGCGCGCATGGTTGTCACGGGCGAGCGCGCTCGCGGCGGTCGGGGCCACGCACGCGGCGGAGGAGGCCGCGCGGGAAGCGCAGCGCCTCGCCATCCTCACGCGCGACATGCGCGCGCACGCGTACGCGCGGTGGGCCGTCGTCGAATCGCGTCCCGCGGGGGATTCGCGCGCGCGCGAAGAAGCGATCGCCGCCGATCGCGAGCTCGCCGAGGCGGAAGACGAGGATCGCCTCCGCGCGGCGGCGCGCTTGCTCGTGTGGGCGCCCGACGCCATCGCCGAGGATCGCGTCCGCGCGGGCGACGGCGACGCGACGCGCGTAGGCCCTTCGGCGAGCTGGGAATGGTGGGGCGCGCGCGCCGCGGCGATCCACGCGGGGACGCATCCGAACGGAGGCGCAGAGGTCCTCGCCGCGCTTCGCGCGCTCCTCCCGATCGCGGCGCCGCTCGGCTCACGCGGCCCCGCCCTCGACGCGGCCGTTCGACTCGCCGAGTCGCGCGCCGACGGCGACGCCGCCCGCCGCTTCGAGGTCCTCCGTCAAGTCGCGGCCCGCACGCTGCGCGACGGCACGCCCGCCGAGCTCGCCTCGTCCCTCGCGCAGGTCCCGTGGGCGCGCGTCGGCACGATGGAAGGAGAGACCGAGCTCCTGCCCGGCCAGATCGCCCAGCTCGATGCGATCGTCCGCGCCCTCGCGTCCCGCGATCGCCTTCGTCCGCTCCTCGAGCAGGTGCTCGACACGATGGTGCTGTGGACCGGCGTAGAGCGCGGCCTCCTCCTCTTGCGCGCGCCCGACGGTCGCCTCGTCCCGCGCGCCGCCCGTAACCTCGCCCGCCGTGATCTCGTCGGCGAGCAGCTCGCGCTCTCGCAAGGCATCGCGCGCCGCGCCATGGAAACGGGCGACGCCGTCGTCGCGACCGACGCCTACGCGCAGATCGGCGATCTCCACGCGTCGGTCCACGCGCTCCGTTTGCGCAGCGTCCTCGCGGTTCCGCTCGTCGCGCGCGGCGAGACACTCGGCGTCGTGTACCTCGACGATCGCGCGCGTCGCGGAGCCTTCGGGCCGCGCGAGCTCGCCTGGGTTCGCCTCGTCGCGAGCCAGGCCGCCATCGCCCTGGCCGACGCGCGCGACCAGGTCCTCTTGAAGCGCGCCGTTCGCCGAGAGGCCCGCGCACGCGCCGAGGTCACGCGCATGCTCGCCCAGCGCGACGCCGAGCTCGACGCCACGCGCGCCGAGCTCGTGTCCGCGCGCGGCGACGCGACACGCTTCCCCTACGACGCCATCGTCGGACGAAGCGCACCGATGCGCGAGCTCCTCCGCCTCGCCGATCGCGTGACCGCCAGCGACGTGCCGGTGCTCCTCGTCGGCGAGAGCGGCACCGGCAAGGAGCTCGTCGCGCGCGCGCTTCACGCCAACGGCGCCCGCGGTCGTCGCGCCTTCGTCAGCGAAAACTGTGCGGCCGTCCCCGAGCCGCTCCTCGAGTCGACGCTCTTCGGGCATGTCAAGGGAGCGTTCACGGGCGCCTCGTCTACGCGCGCCGGCCTCTTCGACGCGGCCGACGGCGGCACGCTCTTCCTCGACGAGATCGGCGAGATGTCCCCCGCGATGCAGACCAAGCTCCTGCGCGTCCTTCAGGACGGAGAGGTCCGCGCGGTCGGAGGCGAGCGCTCGCGCCACGTGGACGTCCGTGTCGACGCCGCCACGCACCGCGATCTCGGCGCGATGGTGAAGGCGGGCACCTTCCGCGAGGATCTCTTCTACCGGCTCGCCGTCGTCGAGCTCCGCGTACCGCCGCTGCGCGAGCGCCCCGAGGACATCCCGCTCCTCGTCACCCACGTCCTCGCGCGCCACGCCCCCGGCCGCGACGTGAAGGTCACGCGCGCCGCCCTCGATCGCCTCGTCCGCTTTCCGTGGCCCGGCAACGTCCGCCAGCTCGAGAACGAAATCCGCCGCGCGGTCGTCCTCGCAGAGGGCTCGATCGACGTCGCCGATCTCTCTCCCGATGTCGGGCGCTCCGCCATCGGCGCCTCCCGCGGTCGCGGCACCGATCTCCGCTCGCGTGTCGACGCCCTCGAGGCCGATCTCGTCCGCGACGCCGTCGCGAAGACCGCGGGCAACCAGACGCGCGCCGCCGAGATGCTCGGCATCTCGCGCTTCGGCCTCCAGAAGATGATGAAGCGCCTCGGCGTGAAGGGCTGATGGCCGCCCATTCTCGTCCTGCGTGCCGCGCCGATCCCTCCGAATCTCCGCCGTTTTCGGCGAACGCCGTAAAAAACACGAGACACAGCGGGGACTTCGAAGTAGAGATGCCCTCGTCTCAGGGGCCGTAGCTCAGCTGGGAGAGCGCATCCATGGCATGGATGAGGTCAGGGGTTCGATCCCCCTCGGCTCCACCCCCCTTTCATTCCCCTTCCACGTTCACGGGGTCGAGGAGAAGTGCGCGGCATGACCGAGGCCTCCTCGAAACCGACGGGTGCGGGCGACGACGCGTCGCTCGCGTTTCCTTGGTACGACCCGCGATCGGCCCGAGGGAGGCTGGTTCTGGCCGTCATCTTCGGTGTCGGCGCGATGCTGGGGATGCCCAAAGACCTGAGCTGGGCCGGACGCTTCGTCGGCGGCTGGGACGTAGGGGCGCTCGTCCTCCTCTCGCTGTCGTGGACAATCATCGCGACCGCAGATCCGAAAGAGACACGACGCCGCGCGGGCTCGGAGGATCCGGGTCGCACGTTCGTGATGGCCACCGTGGTCCTCACGGCGGCGGTGAGCCTCTTCGCCGCGACGTTCGCCATGCGCCACGCAAAGACGCTCACCGGCGGCATGGCCGATCTCCTCGTCGGGATGTGCTTCCTCGCCGTCGCCGCGTCATGGGCGGTCACCCACACCGCGTACACCTTCCGCTACGCGCACCTCTATTACCGCGACGAGGGGGACGGGGACGGCGGAGAAGGGGGCCTCGTGTTTCCGGGCGACGAGGCTCCGTGCGACAGCGACTTTGCGTACTTCGCTTTCGTCATCGGCATGTGCTTCCAGACGTCCGACGTCAGCGTCACCAACCGGATCGTTCGGCGGGACGTCCTCGTCCACTCAATCCTGAGCTTCCTCTACAACACGGCGATCGTGGCGCTCACCCTGAACCTGGTCTTCGGCTTCTTGGGGTGACGTTGGCCCGTTCTCCCGACCGACGGCAGGCAAGAGTCTGCCGATCCTCGGGCAAGCGGCAGAATGTTGCCGTCGCGAATCTCATGAACTGCCGAATTTTTCCGCGTAAAACGTGAGGAACGCGTCTTGCTCTTCTCCCCGGGCATGAGCAACGCTTCGGCCTCCACTGTGCGTCCCGGCTCAATCCCTCGTCCCGGTCCGTGCGCGGTACCGACGCCCCCGCCGCCGCGTCCGCGCATCGAGAGCCTCTCGGACGCGGACTTCGCGCTGGTCGAAGAGGCCAAGCCAAACGTCCCGCGCCCCGCCGCGCGCCCGAAGAGCACTCCACCGCCGATGTCGCAGCGTGTGCCGACGCAGGATCTCATCCCGGTTCTGTTCGATCGGATCCACGATCTCGAGCTGCTCGGCGACGCGCTCGAGGGGGCCGAGTACGTGCTGGACGTGCTGGCGAAGACCATCCCGACGCGCTCGGCGCTCGTTCATCTGTACGACTCGTCCAAACGCAGCTTCGTCGTCGCGACGGCGAAAGGAGAGGCGAAAGACAGCATGATCCTGTCCCGCCAGGACGCGCGCGACCCCCTAATTCGCCTGCTCATGCCGGGTGGGCGGCCGTTTTCGTGGACGAACCTCCGAAATGTGTCGGTCTCCGGCATCGCTCGGTTCGCCGAGCTCGGTCACATGAGCGCCGTCATGGCCGCGCCGGTGTCGATCGGCCCCCGCTGGATGGGCGTCCTCGAGCTCGTCGATCCGGTGAACGGCGACGCCTTCCGGAGCGCCGACGAGAACGCGCTTGCCTACATCGCCGACCGCTACGCCGCGTTCCTCTCGACGCGCGGAGTCATCGTCGACGTCGCGACGATCGCGCGCTTTGCCCTGAACGGGTAAGCCCACCGCCGCCGCGCGTGCTATTTTCGGCACATGAGCGGACGGCCGGCGCGCGCTTCTTGGTTCTTCGTCGTTCTCCTCGCGTTGCTCGTCGCGGCCCTGCAGGCATGCGGGAGCACCAGCCCTCCCTCTGGGTTCAACGACGGCAACGGTGACGGCGGCGGTGACGGGAGCAGCGGCGGCTCCGGGGATGACGGTGGCTTGCTCCTCGGGGACGGTGGCATCGGAGGTCACGTCCTCGCGGTCACCCCCACGACCGCGAACGTCATCATCATCGACAAGAAGACCCCGGTGAAGCAGGCGTTCGCGGCCACGCTCGACGGCGCGCCGCTGACGAGCCAAGTGACCTGGTCGCTCGACACGTACGCGCAGGGTGACATCACGAACGGCGGCGCCTTCACGACGACCGGCATCGTCGGCGGGAACGTCGCGGTCACGGTGACGTGGGGCTCGCTCAAGGCAACGGCCAAGCTCGTCGTCGACGTGAAGCTCGCCGAGACCGTGCTCCAAGGGCCGGGCGATCCGGGCCCGTCGGGCGGAAACACCGGCGCGCTCGGCGGTCCTCCGCAGCCCGATCCGGGCGGCGCCAACGTGACGAAGATCCTCTACCCGTACGATCAGACCGTCATGCCGCGCGGCCTCACGGCGCCGCTCCTCCAGTTCAGCCCCGGCAGCGTGCCGCCCGAGGACGCGAAGATCGCGATGACGGCGCCGCACTTCAGCTGGGAAGGTCTGATTCACGTGCAGACTGCAGGGACCCCGCAGTTCAGCATCCCGCAGGACATCTGGGACGGCGCGATGCAGACCGCGGGCGGCACGAAGCTCGAGGTCGCGGTGACGAAGGCCGCGGCCGGGCAGGCGTACGGTCCGGCGAAGACGTCGATCATCGTCGCGCCCGCGTCGCTCAAGGGCTCCGTCTACTACATGACGTACCAAACGCCGCAAAATGGCCTCTACTCGGTGAAGCCCGGCGTCCGTCAGCCCGCGCAGCTCCTCATTCCCGGCTGCGTCGTGTGCCACTCGGTCTCGGCGAACGGAACGCGCCTGTCGACGGGCGCCGACGACGCCACCTTCGCGGCGCAGGCCGGCGTGTACAACGTCGGCGCGAACGGCTCGGCGACCCAGATCACCGGTTCGCCGGCAGGGCTGGGCGGCGATTCGCGCGGCCTCTCCTTCGGCAACTTCACGCCCGACGGGCAGTACGTCATGCGCAGCCAGAACAACTTCTGGGGCGGCGTGAACCAGCAAGCGTGGAAGATCGACGACGTGAACAAGACGCTCACCCCGGCCACAGTGGTCGGCCTCGGCGCGAACGTCGCGGCGCTCGTTCCGTCGATCTCTTCCGACAGCAAGCACTACGCGTTCACCAACGGCCCCGGTGAGACGCCGGCGTTCGGCACCCCGAGCCGCTCGATCAGCGTCATGGACCTGAACGTGAATGCCGCGACCAACACGCTCACGTTCTCGAACCGCGTCAACCTCCTCGACAACGGCGCGAGTGGCCTCGTCACCAAGTTCGTGAACTTCTTGCCCGACCCGAACTTCATCGTCCTGCAAGAGGGGAACAACTACCTCACGAGCTACGACATGATGCTGCCGACCTGGGGACCCAACAGCAGCTTCGACACGTCGACCGGGCACCTCTCGATGATCAAGGCGGGGACGAAGGAGCACCTTCCGCTCGCGATCCTCAACGCGGGCAACGCGGCGATCGACGCCGAGCGCAACTACGAGCCGTTCCCGCTCCCGGTGACCGCCGGCGGTTATTTCTGGATCGTGTTCACGAGCATCCGCGAGTACGGCAACGTCTACCAGGGCGCGAACGCGCGGAAGCAGCTGTGGGTCGCCGCGATCTCGACGACCGCGGGCGCCGGCGTCGATCCCAGCCACCCGCCGTTCTACCTGCCGAACCAGTCCGACACGAAGAACGAGCGCGGCGCGTGGGCGCTCGAGCCGTGCCGCGCGAACGGCGCGACGTGCGACACCGGCGACGAGTGCTGCAACGGCTTCTGCCGCCCGCAGGATCCGAACGATCCCAAATCGCCGAAGGTGTGCCAGCCGCCGCAAGCGGGCTGCTCGCAGACATCGGAGAAATGCACGGGCGACGGCGACTGCTGCGACGCTGCCCTGGGCACGCGCTGCATCGGCGGCTTCTGCACGGTGAAGGGGCCGGCGTAGGTCCGTGCGGCCCGGGGCGCTGGTCTCCGTCGCGGCGGTGGTCGTGGTCGTGTGGGGGTGCGGCGGCAAAGCGGGCACGAGCAGCGGAGGGGCGTCCGGATCATCCGGTGGCGCGTCGAGCGGCGCGTCGGGCGGAGGTCCCGGTGGGCCTGTCGACGTCGCCGCACGGTGCGGGGGCGGCCACGGGCAAGCGGAGCAGCCGGAGACGGCGGCCGCCTTCTCTCGCGCGCTCGTTGGCCAGTGGTTCACGTGCAATTTTTTCAAGGAGTCCCCGTTCGCATTCACGGCGCACGAGGGCATCGAATTTCTCGAAGACGGCCACTGGTTCGGTTTGAACCCCGACGGCAATGGCGGCTTCGCGCGGGACCTCACCGGCAAGGGTTTCGGCACCTACACGTTCTACTCGGCGAGTGTTGGTGGCCTGGTTTCGGGGACCGACACCACGCCGTCGAGCGTTCGCGGCGTGTACCTCCACATGAACGAGAACATCCTCGACGTGCGGATCGACTTCGAGGTCAGCCCGCGGCGGTTCCACACCTTCAGCGGCTCGGACCTTTGGTTCGTCAGTGGCGATCCGGGGCCGACGGAGCCCGTCCCCTATCTGAGCAAGGAAGGGGAGCTCTGCGACAACCTGTTTCTCTGCCAGACCGGCCTCACGTGCGCCGAGGTCGCGGTGCCGGACTATCGGGTGCCGGGCGGCCACATTCGCCTCTGCACGAAGTGACGCCCGGCGCGGCGTTCAAGGCGTGACCGGAAAAGCCGGTCACGCCTCTCCGTCAGGAGTCGTTTCGCTCCGCTGCGCTTCGCTCCACTCAGAGCCCGAGCTGCGCGCGCGCCTCGAAGAGATCCTTCACGACGACGTCCGCCATCGCGACGAACGCTGCGGGATCGTGCTCGGGCACTGCGATGACGCGCATCCCAGCGGCGCGGCCCGCGGTGACGCCGGCCATCGAGTCCTCGAGCACGACGCAGCGCGCGGGAACGACGCCGAGCCGGGCGGCCGCGGCGAGGAAGACATCGGGCGCGGGCTTCGGATTCGCGACCGCGTCGCCGGTGACTACCGCGTCGAAGTAGCGCGCGATGCCCGTCTGCGTGAGGACCTTCTCGACGAGGCGCTTGTGCGACGACGACGCGCATGCGGCGGGCACGCGCCCGTGCATCGCGTCGAGCAGCTCTGCACACCCGGGCTTGAGGCGCAGCTCGGCGGCGCGCGCGATGAACGCGTCGATGATCTCGTCGAGCATCGCCGTCTCGTGGACCTCGAAGTGGAACACCTCGCCCATCACGCGGATCGTGTTGAGGAGCCCCTTGCCGACGCACGCGTCGCCGAGCGCGTCGGTCCAGTCGCCGCCGCGCGCGCGCGCGAAGTCCTTCTCGACCTCGAACCACAGCGGCTCGCTGTCGACCATGAGGCCGTCCATGTCGAAGAGGAGCGCGCCCGCTTCGATCACGTTGCGCCGTTCTTCGCGAACCAGTCGCGCATGCGCTTCCACGCGTCGTCGGCCGCGGCCTTGCGGTACGACGGCCGATAATCGGCGTTGAACCCGTGCGGCGTGTCCGGATAGAGGACGATCTCGGACGGATTGTTCGCCGCCGCGAGCTCCGCCTTCATCATGTCGACGTGCGCGGCCGGGATGCCCGAGTCCGCGCCGTCCGCGCTGATCGGCGTCACGGCGAGCGCGAAGCCGGTAACGAGCGAGGTGGCGACGAACGCGCGTCGGCCGGTGAGATCGTTCATGGCGAGCGGTTCTACCACGGGCCGAAACCCAGAGGTGCGCGGGCGATACGCTGACACACGCCTGTCAGGATGCGTACGCGCCGGTCCTCCCGGTGGGTTGACGTTCGAAGGCCGCACGGCCAGGTTGAGCCGGTTCAAGCCAAGGAGGCCTCTCATGACCACGATCGAGATCGCGAAGAAGTACGTCGAGCTGTGCCAGACCCACCAAAACCACGTCGCACTTGAGACCTTGTTCTCGCCGGACGTCGTCAGCGTGGAAGCCGGCGCGCCTCCCGGCAAGTCGGCAGAGACACGCGGACTCAAGGGCGTGGCCGAGAAGGGCAAGCAGTGGATGAGCGAGCACGAGATTCACAGCGCGAAGGTCGATGGCCCGTGGCCGCACGGCAACAAGTTCATCGTGCGCTTCTCCTACGACGTGACGAACAAGCCGAGCAGCCGCCGCTTCCAGATGGAGGAGGCCGCGCTCTTCACCGTCGAGAACGACAAGATCGTGCGCGAGGAGTTCTTCTACGCCATGGGGTGAGGGCGGGTGAGGGAGGCTGGCGACGGGCGAATCGGGTGGCCGGCCGGGTTCGTCATCGCAGAGCCAACGCGGCGGCCGACGTCAGCGCACGCACGTCCACTGCGTGCCCGAGGCGCGTGACGGATCGGTGCACGTGCACTGCGCGGCCAGCGCGCACTCGCCGGTCTGCTGGAGTGGGCGCGGGTCGGGAAAATTGACGACGCATCCAGCCGGGTAGCTTCGGCTCCCCGGGATGAGCCCCTGGTAATGGCCCGCGTCGGGATCCGACGCGCAGCCTGGCGCGCCGGCCGCGCCCGCTTCGCAGAGCACCAGCGTCTCGGAGCTGCACGGACCGCTGAGGCCAGAGTCTTCGGGCTCCGGTCCGGTCACCTGCACGGTGGCGCACGCGGCGAGAAGGGGAAGGAGGAGCAAGGCGACCTTCGACACGCACGTACGATACGCCGCTCGAAAGCGCGTGCGCGAGGTCCTTTACCTTTCGTAGCGGAACGCCCCACCGGCCCCCGCGCGAGGGGTTGACGACGGTAATACTTAGTTGTACCTAAGAAAAATGCGCCGCCGCGCCCGCGCCTGCACCTTCTCTGTCGCCGCGCTCGCCGTGCTGGCCACGTCGCCGATCGCGCTCGCGCAGCCCGCGCACGTGACGGCGCCCGATCCGATCTCGCACGTCGACGCGATGTATCCGGCGGGGGAGGAGCTCGACACGACGGTGATCGTCACGGTCGTGATCGACAAGACCGGGAAGGTGCTCGAGGCGACCATCACCGAGCCGGTCGGTCACGGCTTCGACGAAGCGGCGCTCGAAGCGGCCAAGCAGTGGGTGTTTCGCCCGGCGCTGCGTGACGGCGTCGCGGTCCGCGCGCGCGTGCACATTCCGTTTCACTTCTCGCCGCCCGCGGTCGCCGGCGCACCACCGCACGCGCATGGAGACGTGCACGTGGCCGAGAAGCGGCCGAAGAAGAAGCCCGCCACCGGCGCCGAAGGGGGCACGCCCGGCATCGAGGACGCGGCGCCCGACGAGGTCACCGTCTCCGGCGTCTCGCGCCCGGCGAGCCACGGCGCGAGCGACATCGACATCCAGATCGGCCAGCTCCGCGCCGTCCCGCGCAAGAACGCGCAGGAGCTCTTGAAGCTCGCGCCCGGCGTGTTCCTCTCGAACGAAGGCGGCGAAGGGCACGCTGAGCAGGTCTTCCTCCGCGGCTTCGACGCGCGCGAGGGGCAGGACATCGAGTTCTCGCTCAACGGCATGCCGATCAACGACGTCGGCAACCCGCACGGGAGCGGCTACGCCGACACGCACTTCATCTTGCCGGAGCTCGTCGAGTCTTTGCGCGTCACCGAAGGACCGTACGATCCGCGCCAAGGGAACTTCGCCGTCGCGGGCAGCGCCGCGTACACGTTGGGCCTCGCGGAGCGCGGGCTCACGGCGCAGTACGGGTTCGGATCGTTCGGCACGCACCGCGCGCTCCTCTTGTGGGGGCCGCCCAAAGAGAGCACGCACACCTTCGGCGGCGCCGAGATCTACAAGACCGACGGCTTCGGGCAGAACCGTCGCGCCCAGCGCGGCACGGCGATGGCGCAGTACGAGGGGAAGCTCGGGCCGAAGACGACGTTTCGCCTCCTCGGCACCGCGTACGCGACGCACTACGGCTCGGCGGGCGTCTTGCGCGCCGACGACGAGCAGGTCGGTCGCGCCGGTTTCTACGACACGTACGACGCCACGCAAGGAGGCGACGCCTCGCGCGCGTCGATCGCGTTCGACGTCGCGTCGCGCACCGGGCAGACGACGCTCGCGCAGCAGGTCTTCGTCACGCACCGCACGATGCGCCTGCGCGAGAATTTTACGGGGTTCTTGCTCGATACGCAGGGCGCATTCCAGAGCCCGCACGATCCGCGCGGCGATCTCATCGATCTCGACACGACGATGAACACGATCGGCGCGCGCGGCTCGGCGCGGACGAAGGCGGACTTGTTCGGTGTGCCGCAGGAGCTCGAGCTCGGCTACCTCGCGCGCGTGGACGACGTCACCGGCACGCAGCAGCGCGATCGGTTCGGCACGCTCGTTCCGTACACGAAGGAGCTCGACTCGTCGGCGGTCATGACCAACGTTGGCATGTTCGCCGACGCGAGCGTCAAGCCCGGGATCGACTGGATCACGGTGCGCGGCGGCGTGCGCGGGGATCTCTTCACGTACGACGTGAACAATCACTGCGCGGCGCCTCCCGACGCTCGCGGCGCGGTCGTCGATCAGCCGTGCCAGTCGCTCGACCGCAGCGGCTACCGCGAGCCCAACACGCGCAGCAGCACGTCGAGCGTCCTCGCGCAGCCGCGCGCGACGGTGCTCCTCGGTCCATTCTCCGGCCTGACGCTCGCCGCGAGCTACGGCATGGGCGCGCGCACCGTCGATCCCGTGTACGTCACGCAGGACACGAAGACCCCGTTCGCGCGCGTCGACGCCGCGGAGGGCGGCATCGTGTACGCCGGCACGTTCCGCGACATGCGCCTCGGCGCGCGCAGCGTCTTCTTCGGCACGCACGTCGACAAGGACCTCGTCTTCAGCGAGACCTCGGGGCGCAACGTGCTCGCGGGCGGCACGTCGCGCACTGGGTGGATGGGCGAGGGGAGGCTCACCGGCTCGTGGATCGATCAGGCGATCAACGTCACCGCCGTGAAGGCCAAATACGACGACACCGGGCTCCTCTTGCCGTACGTGCCGGATCTCGTTCTGCGTAGCGAAACCGCGGTGTCGGGCGATCTCTTCTCGATCGCAGGGCGGGACGTGCGCGGGACGCTGTCGGCGGGCCTCGGCTACGTCGGGCGCCGCGCGCTGCCGTATGGGCAACGAAGCGACACGATCTTCACCGTCGACGTCGGCGCGTCGGCGCGCTGGACGCGCTACCAGATCGGCCTCTCGTCGCAGAACCTCCTCGATCGGCGCTACCGGCTCGGCGAGTTCAACTACGTGTCGGACTTCCACAGCCAGCCGTACCCGACGCTCGTCGCCGCGCGGCACTTCACGGCGGGGGCGCCGCGCACGTTCATGCTGACGCTCACGATCTTCTTTCCGGAGGTGGGCGGATGAAGCGGCTCACGATCGGCGTCGTGCTCGCGATCGGCCTCGCCCTCGGGATCGGTTGCTCCGGATCGACCGGCAGCCAGGTGTTCGCGTTCCACGCCGTGGCGCGCGGGACCGATGGCGCGAGCGGCGGCGCGTACACCTTCACGACGCCGAGTGGATGGTCGGTGACGCTCACGCGCGCGCGGCTTCGCGTGGGACCGGTGTACGTGAACCACGCGGTGCCGATTTCGCAGAGCCGCTCCACCGGCGGCTACTCGAGCGGGCGCTACATCGCGCAGGTGCTCGCGCAGGTGACGGTCGACGCGCTCTCCCCTTCGCCCGTTCCCTTCGGCGTCGATGGAGAAGGCGTCGCCGAGGTCGCGCAGACCGGCGAGGTGTGGCTCTTGCCCGACGGCGGCGACGACGCGACGCCGATCCTCGAAGTGGCCGGCACCGCGACGCGCGCGGAGACGACGGTGCCCTTCGCGGGGGCGTTGCCGATCGATTCGTCGTGGCTCACGCCCGCGAGCCCCGCGACGCCCGGCGAGTCGCCGCTCCTCGCGCTGCGCCAGGTCACCGACATCCCCGTCCTCTTCTCTACGCAGCCCGGCGGCACGCTCGTGGTGCGCGTCGAGCCGGCGCGTTGGTTCGACGCGGTCAGCGACTTCTCGACGCTGGCGGGCAACGGCGCCGCGGCCGACGGGAGCTTTCACCTCGGCGCCGACGGTCTCGCCTCCGACGCCGCGACCGTCGCGATTTTCCGAGGATTTCACGCGCACGAAGGGGCCTACGCCCTCCAATGGCAAGCGCCCTGACCGTCTCCTCTCGGTCCACAAAGGCCCGTGTGGGATTGGACCGGGACGCGACTGTGGCAGCGGCCGCGACCATTCAACTCCCCGAAATGACGCTGCGCGGGCCGCTTCCGGGGGTGGTGCGCGACTTGCTCTAGATGCTCGCGTGGGCAATCCGTCACGCTCCAACGCCGAGACGACCTTCTCGCCGAGCGAGCTCCGCTCCGGTGAGTTTCGGGTGTTGCCGGACGGGCGCCTCATCGAGCTCGCGGAGGGTAAAGAGGCTCCTCCGTCGTCGCGTCCGACGCTCGCGCCGCCGCTCCACGTCCGCGAGGTCGCGAGCGGGACGTTCATGCGCGTCGCGATGCCGCTCGACATGATCGTTCCGGTCCGCACCGGCGTGCGGCCCGCCGCGCTCGATCACCGCGCCGCGTTCCTGCTTCTGCACGTCGACGATTGCTCGACGCTCGCCGTCATCGCCGCGGCGGTCGATCTCCCGCGACTCGACGTCTACGACTGCTTCCTCGAGCTGCGCGATCGCAAGCTCGTCGAGCTCCGTAGCGTCACCGACGGTGCGACCCGATGAAGCTGGGGCGAAAGGCGAAGGCCAAGCCGATCCCGAAGCGGCCCGAGTCCGGCATCCAGCTCGCGACGCCGGGCGCCGCGTTCGCGGTCTACCGCCAGTGGGACGACGGCGACGACGAGCAGGGCTCGAGCACCACGCTCGTTCCCGTCGCGACGCGCTCGCGCGGGCGCCCGCGCCTCACGGTCATGTCGGGCATCCACGCGGGCAGGGTCGTCTCCCTCGACGAGAAACCCGAGTACATCCTCGGACGCTCAGAGGCCGCGGACATCCGTATCGAGGACAGCGGCGTCAGCCGCGAGCACTGCCGCATCGTTCACCGCGACGGCCTCCTCTTCGTCCAGGATCTCGACTCGCGTAACGGGACCATCCTGAACGGCGATCCGGTCGCCTTCGTCCCTCTGAACAGCGGCGATCGCATCCACCTCGGCCCGTCGGCGGTCGTGCAGATCGGCTGGCTCGACGACGTGGAGGACGGGCTCCTGCGCAGCCTCTACGAGGCCTCGACGCGCGATCCGTTGACCGGCGCGTTCAATCGTCGCTACTTCTTCCAGCGCCTCGAGCTGGAGGTCGGCTACGCGCGTCGCCACGGGACCTCGCTCGGCGTTCTCATGATCGACGTCGACCACTTCAAGAGCGTCAACGACACGCACGGCCACGCGGGCGGCGATCTGCTCCTCTGCGCCATTCGGCAGGCGATCGCGGACCGGGTGCGGGCGGAGGACATGCTCACGCGCTACGGCGGCGAAGAGTTCGCGCTGCTCCTCCGAGAGACCCCGCTCGCGCTGGCGTTCCTCCTCGCCGAGCGCATTCGCCTGAACGTCGAAAGGCTCGCGGTCCCTCACGCCGGCGAGACGCTCCGGGCGACGGTCAGCATCGGGGTCGCCGACCTGGGCGAGTGCGACAAGGCGGCGCCGGCCGAGGCCCTCGTCAAGCGCGCCGACGAGCGCATGTACCGGGCAAAATCGCTGGGGCGCAATCGAGTCTGCTCCACGGACCCCCGCGAGACCTGACGCGATGTATGATCGGGTACGATGCCGAGCATCGCGCCCCCGTCCGACGAGCAGTGGGTGCTCGATCTGTGGCAGTGGATCGGCCGCGCGGCGCAGTACTCCGTCGGCCATCCCGTCAGCATGGTCACTGGCACCAAAGCGTTCGAGGGCCTCAGCGCGGCGCTGCGCGCGACCGGAAGTGTGACGCTCGGCGTCTTCAAGGACGCCCTGACGATCGGCACCGTCCACGCCACGAATCCCGGCCTCCGCGCGAGGATGGCGCCGTACTTTCACGAGCGCGGGGTGGTGCTCGTGCGCTTCCTCTCCGGCGTGACGCTCGAAGAGCTCACCGCGTTCATGGCGATCGCCGTGATGCCGGTGAACGATGTCTTCGCGGGCGGCGGCATGCGCGCGCTGACGGTGCAGCGCGGCGTCGTGCGCGTCCAAGTGGAGGAGCTGGCGCACGACGTGCTCGACGAGGAGCGCGCCGAGGATCGTCGCATCCGCCGCCTGCGGGATCTGTTCCTCGCGCTGCTCCGCGGCGTCGAGGACCGGCGCCCGGCACCCCAGGCCGACCTTGTGGAGCTTCTCGACGAGCCGAAGCTCTTGGCGCGAATGTTCGAGCAAGCCGAGCCGCAGCGGGCGTTGGCGCAGGTGCTGGCCGGCTTCGCGGATCTGGTCGCGGAGACCGAGGCGAAGAGCGGCGTCGCGTTGAAGCCCAAGGTGGTCCGCGTGCTCGAGGAGCTCGGACCGGAGGCGCGCGATCGCGTGGTCCTCGGCTTCGCGGCGCTCGACGCAGCGGCGAGGCGACCTCTCTCCGACGTCCTCGCGACGCTCGGCCCCCACGCGCTCGCGCTGCTTTGCCTGCCGAGCGTCCGCTTCCACGCGGCGCACCTCGATCGCTTCTACTTCGCGCTCCGCGCCGTGGTGCCCGACGCGGGAACGCGCATCGAGGTTCTGCGTAAGCTGGCGCGCCTCCTCTACGACCTGCCGCTCGACGAGCCGGCGACCCACGAGGTCATCGCCGGCCTCGCCGAGCCGCCGCGCGACGGTGACATGTACCGCTTCGAGCGCGCGGTCCTGTCCCAGATCGCGGCGCGGATCCGCGACGAGCGCGCGGCGTTTCGTGCGCACCCGGCCGGTCGCCCGCCGACCGCCGAGGGGTTCGAGGGTGTTCGGCTCGACGCGCTGGATCACCGGGTGGCGACGGATCTCGGCTTCCTCGGCGCGCGCCTCGTCGATTTTGCCGACGTCGCCGCGCGCGCGCCGGGGCTGGCCGTTGCCCTCGTCAAGATAGGTCGCATCTCGGGGGCGCTGGGCGTCGCGCGCGCGCTCACGGCGGTCGACGACGCGCGTTGGATCGCTGCTACACAAGGCGCGCTCGCCGCGATCGTGCGCGGAAACGCCGCGCCGCTCATGCTCGCCGATCTCGAGCGGCACGACGAGCGCCTCGAGGAGCTGACGCCGTTCCTGCGCCTCGCGGCCCCCACGCGCGCCGATCAGCTCTTCGCGGTCTTGGAAAAGACGACGAGCCGGAAGCTCCGGCGCGCGCTCCTCGAGATCCTCGCGGGCGTCGGTCCTGCGGTCGTGCCCCACGTGAAGCCGCGCCTGGCGTCCACCGATTGGTTCGTCGTCCGCAACATGGTGATCCTCGGCGCCCGCGTCGGCATGCGCGCGCACGAGCTCGCGCAGGTCGCGCGTCATCCGCACCCCAAGGTCCGGCTCGAGGTCGCGCGCGCGATGCGCACGATGGCCACCGAGCCGCGGGCCTCCGATTTCCTCTCGGCGATGCTGCTCGACGCGTCCGAAGAGGTGCGCGCGACGGCGATCGCTGGGCTCGCCGAGGTCGTGATGAGCGCCGCCGCTGCGCACTCGATCGAAGCGAGCATCCTCGACGAGAACCAGAGCGACGACCTACGGCGACGTGCCTTGGAGGCGCTCGGAAAGTCGCCGAGCGATGAGGCGGCTGCCGCGCTCTATCGTCTCCTCGAGCCGCGCGGGCTCATCGAGCGCGCGTTCTCGGCCGAGCTGCGCGAGCGCGCCGCCGAAGGGCTACGTCGATCGCGCGCCGCGAGCGCGCCGACGCTCTTCCAGAAGGGCCTCCAATCGGCGACGTGGCGCGTGCGCAAGGCGTGCGAGAAGGCGATGGAGGAAGGCCGTGACTGACACTCGCACGCAGGCCGGCGAGGCGGTCGAGGCGCTGCACGGGCTCCTCACGGCGATCGTGTCGCGTGCGCAATACCCGGCGGGCCATCCGTCGATCGATCGGGCGGACGAGTCCGCCACCGCGACGTTCGCGCGGGTGCTCGCGCGCATCTCGGAGATCGTGGTCGCGCTCGTCGAGGGCGAGCTCGTGGTGAACGACCGCCCGATGCCCGAGCTGCGGACGCGCATGCCGGGCTTCCTCGACGCGCTCGCCCGCCACGGCATCGAGTGCCTCGTCTTCTTGCAAGGGATCGAGAAGCCGGAGATGACGACGCTCGCCGAGAGCCTCGCCGAGGCCGGAAATGCTGCCGATCCGCGCGCTGCCCGCGATCGCATCGCGAGCACGCTGGGCCACGTGCTCGTCCGTTTCGTCGCGCTCCGCGACGTCGATCGCTCCGACTACGATCGCGAAGAACGCTCGCACCGCGAGATCGAGCCGCTCGTCGTGAAGATCCTCGAGCACGTGGGCCTCCGGATCCGCGGCCGCGCGCCGATCGATCTCGCGTTCGTGCGCGGCGTCGCGTCGTCCATCGTGGAGTCGGTCGACGGGCGCCGCTTTGCCCTCCGGACGCGACGCTTCGACGAGGGTGCGCTCGATCTCGCCGGCCATTGCACCAACGTCGCCGTCATGAGCGCCGCGATCGCGCGCGAGGGGCGCTTGTCTTCGGCCATCACCGTCGAGGTCACCTGCGCAGCGCTCCTCCACGACGTCGGTGAGCTGCTCTTGCCCGCTGCGCTCCAGGGCGTACCCGAGCCGCTTCTCGACGAGCGTGGCCTACGGTACGCGCGGCACCACCCGCTCCTCGGCGCGCGCGCGCTCCTCGAGGGGGGCTGCCCGGCGCTGTGGGTGGCGACCGCGCTCGATCACCATCGCGGCGTCGACGGGCGCGGCTATCCCGCGCTGGAGGGCTCGATCCCGCACGAAGGGACGCGCATCGTGTCGATCGCCAACTACATCGAGCGCGTCCGCATCCCGCTAGGCGATACCACCGACTCCGACGCGCCCGAAGCGGCCGTCCGCGCGGCGACGATGCTGGCCGGCCGCTACTTCGACAAGGCGTGGCTCGACGTCGCGGTACGCGCGATAGGGATCTTCTCGCCGGGCATGGTCGTCGAGCTCACCGACGGCCACCCGGCGATGGTGACACGCGTGAATTCCCGCGATCCTCTCCGTCCGGAGATCCGCATCCTCTTCGGCGACGACGCGGGAATGCGCGTCGACCTGTCGGAGTGGAACGTCCGCGAGCGAAAGTACGAGCGTTCGATCGTCCGCCTGCTCTTGCCGAAGGCGGGCGCGCGTCTCGAGAGCCGCTTCCCGCCGTCCGACGACGACTAGAGTGGAGCGAAGCGCAGCGGAGCGAAACGCTCCTGACGGAAACGTCAGCGCTTCCCCGACAAAGCCTGGAGGATCGCGCGATCGCCCTGTAGCGCGGTGCGTTGCATGTAGAATGCAAGCCCGCGGCGGCCGCCCAGCTCTTCGCCGGCCCCCGCGCGGCCTGGTCCGCCGTGGACCAGCATCGGCAGCACCATCCCGGGGGGAACGGCCTGCGTCGCGATCTTGGACGAGCCAATCGTCACGCGCCCATGGAATGGCGCGATCCCCAGCACCGTCTCTTCCAAGAACGCTTTGTCGTCGGAGTACACGCTCGACACGAGCCCTCCGCCGCCCCAAGTGACCTGCTCCGCGGCGCGCGCGGCGGTGCCGTCGTACGCGACGACCGTGGAGACGGGCCCGAAGACCTCGTGGTTGTGGACGGCGTCGTCTTTGCGCGGCGCGGTCGAGAGAACGAGCACCGGGCTCTGGAAATAGCCTTTTCCCGTGCTGCCGAGCGCAGTCACCTCGGTCTTGCTGCCGAAGACGATCTTGCCGGCGGCCTCGAGCTTGCCGATCCCTTCGCGCACGTCCTTCAGCTGCTGCGCGGTGGCGACCGGGCCCATCGTGACGTCCTCGCGCGACGGATCGCCGACCTTCACGCCGGCGAGACGCTCGCGGATCGCCTCCACCACCTCTTCCACCTTCGCCTGCGGCACGTAGATGCGGCGGATGGCCGTGCACTTTTGGCCGGTCTTCTGCGTCATGTCGCGGACGACATCGGCCAAGAACTGGTTCATGACGTCGGAGCCGCCCTCGACGTCCGGACCGAGCACCGCGGCGTTGAGGCTGTCGGCCTCCACGTTGACGCGGACGTTGTTCGTGATCGCGGATTTGCCTCCGCGGAGCGTCGCGCCGGTGACGCTCGAACCCGTGAAGGCGAGCACGTCCTGGCCGGAGAGATGCTCGAGAAGATCGCCGGTGCTCCCCGCGATGAACGAGAGCGCGCCTTCTGGGATTGCCTTGGTCTCGACGAGGATTTGAACGAGGCGCCACGCGACCAGCGCCGTGCTCGTCGCCGGCTTCGAGACCACCGGCATTCCCGCCAGGATCGCCGTCGCGGCCTTCTCGCCGAGGCCCCACGCGGGGAAGTTGAACGCGTTGACGTGGACCGCGACTCCATGGCGCGGCACGTGGACGTGTTGGCCGAAGAGCCGCGCGCCACGTCCCAGCTGGAGATCGTCTCCGTCGGGGAGGATCTTCGTCGCGCCAAGCTCCTTGCCGAGGTCCGCGTACCAGGCGAGCGTGCCGATCGCGCCGTCGATGTCGAACTTCGCGTCGCCGCGCGTGTTGCCGCCGTTCGCGATCGCGAGGCCGATGAGCTCGTCGCGGTGCGCGTGGATCGCCTTGGACATCGCGCGCAAGATCTCGCCGCGCGCCTCGAACGTCATCGCGCGGAGGGCCGGCCCCCCCTTGTCGCGCGCATGGGTGAGGGCGCCCGCGAAATCGAGCCCCTCCGTCGAGGTCTTCGCGAGCGCTTCTTCCGTCGCAGGGTTCAGCAGCGTGGCCTCGCGGCCGTTGCCACGAACCCATTTCCCGGACAAGTAGCTCTCGAGGACGTTCATGATTCCTTCTCCATGAAAGGCCGCGAGTGCCGGACGATGAGGTCCGCGGCGGCGGAGGCGGTGACCTTAGACGTGGGGACGACGATCGCCGCCTGGGCATAGAGCGGAGTCCGCTCCTTTAGCAAGCGCCGAAGCTCGTTCATCGCGGCGGGGCGGCCGCTCATGGGACGCCCGTCGCCCTGCGCGACGACGCGATCCCAGTGCTCCTGCGGCCGAGCCTTGAGCCAGACGGTGATCGTCCGTTCGCGGAGGAGGACGTAGGATTCGGGGTGCATCACGATCGAGCCGCCGGTCGCGAGCACCGCCGCGGGTTCGGCCTCGAGGAAGCGTCGGAGCGTCATCGCCTCGAGGCGCCGGAAGTACTCTTCTCCGTGCATCTCGAAGATCGTGGTCAGATCCATCCCCGCCTCTTTGGCGATGAGCTGGTCGAGCTCGACCAAGGGAACCTTCATCTGCCTCGCGAGCTGGGCGCCGACCGCGGATTTTCCGGCACCGCGAAGGCCGAGGAGAGCGATGACCCTCCGCCCCTTGCCAGTCCCGGTGATCGAGGGATTCCCGTGGAGCTCGACCTCCCTGAAGAGCTGGCTGAGGGTCTTGCCGAGGGCATGCGCGACGTCGTTCAGGCGGGCGACTGAGATGTTGCCGCTGCCACCCTCGAGCTGCACGAGGAAGCGCGCGCTCACGCCGGCGCGCTCGGCGAGCTCGCGGCTCGAGATCTGTTGGGCGGACCGGGCGGCGCGAATGGCCCATCCCAAGTCGGTCAGGAGGGGGGCCCTCCGCGCGGCAGACTTCATGTGTGCATTATAGTGCACGATAGATACACAACAAGTGCATTATACTACTTGCAACGAGCCTCCTGCGGGCTAGGATCCCCTCACTCATGGGCGCCCACGAAAATCCTTCGCAAGAGCCGGTCCGCTTCGAGACCCACCCCGACCGCTACGTGCACTGGCGCCTCGAGCTGCCGCCCGCCAAGAACGGCGCCGGCGACGGCGGCGGCGTGGCGCGCCTCGTCATGGACATCAAGGAGGACCAGGGCCTGCGACCGACGTCGTCTCCCAACGGCTACCCGCTCAAGCTCAACTCGTACGATCTCGGCGTCGACGTCGAGCTCGCGGACGCGATTCAGCGTGTTCGCTTCGAGCACCCGGACGTGAAGGCGCTCGTCATCACCAGCGGCAAGGACCGCATCTTCTGCTCGGGCGCCAACATCTACATGCTGGGCAGCTCGACGCACGGCTTCAAGGTCAACTTCTGCAAGTTCACCAACGAGACGCGCCTCTATCTCGAGGAGATGGCGGCCGAGAGCGGCGTCCCCACCCTCGCGGCGCTAAACGGCACCGCGAGCGGCGGCGGCTACGAGCTTGCCATCTCGTGCGACGAGATCGTGCTCGCCGAGGACGGATCGAGCGCGGTCAGCCTCCCCGAGGCGCCGCTCCTCGCCGTCCTCCCCGGCACCGGCGGCCTCACGCGCCTGGTCGACAAGCGAAAGGTCCGCCGCGATCTCGCCGACGTCTTCTCCACGGTCGCCGAGGGGGTGCGCGGAAAGCGCGCCGTCGAGTGGGGTCTCATCGACGAGGCGCCCGCGAAGGCGAAGTTCGACGAGGCGATCGCGCGCCGCGCGGCCGCGATGGTCGCGCGGAGCAAGCGCAAGTCGTTCACGCCGATCGCTCTCGCGCCGCTCGAAGCGAAGCGAGGCGAGAACAGTGTAGAATACAAATATGTGTCCTTGGCGCTGGATCCGCAGGCGCGCAAGGCGACCCTCACCGTTCGCGCGCCCGACGGCAAAGAGCCGCAGTCGGTCGACGAGCTCGCGAAGGCGGGCAGCGGCGCGTGGGTCCTCCGCGCGTTCCGGGAGCTCGACGACGCGCTCCTCGAGCTGCGCTTCAACCGGCCGACGATCGCGGTCGTCGCGGTGAAGACGACCGGCGACCACGCCGCGGTGCTCGCCGCCGATGCGTTCCTCGCGAAGAACAAAGACGACGGCCTCGTGCGCGAGGTGACGCTCCACATGAAGCGCGTCCTCAAGCGCATGGACATCACGTCGAAGAGCTTCTTCGCGCTGGCCGAGCCGGGATCGTGCTTCGTGGGCTCGCTCCTCGAGCTCGCCCTCGCCAGCGACCGCGTCTACATGAAGGACGAGGAGGGCGTGACGATGGCGGTCTCCCCGATGAACGCCGGGCCGCTCCCGATGCCCAACGGCCTCACGCGCCTCCAGTCGCGCTTCCTCCGCGAGCCGGAGCGGGTGACCCGCGTGCTGGAGACCGCCGGCGAGATCGACACGACGGCCGCGATGAAGGCGGGCCTCGTCACCTTCGCGCCCGACGACATCGACTGGGACGACGAGGTGCGCATCGCCTTCGAGGAGCGCGCCAGCATGTCACCCGACGCGATGACCGGCATGGAAGCCTCGCTCCGCTTCGGCGGACCGGAGACGATGGAGACGAAGATCTTCGGCCGCCTGTCGGCCTGGCAAAACTGGATCTTCCAGCGCCCCAACGCGGTCGGCGAGCGCGGCGCGTTGACGCTCTACGGAAGGCCCGAGCGACCCGAGTTCGACTGGAGGCGGTGCTGAGATGAGCAGCGTGATGAACGACGAGAAGATCCCGAACAACGTCAACCTGTCGGGCGACAAGAAGCTCCAGCGCGCCCTCGAGGCGTGGCAGCCCGAGTTCATCTCCTGGTGGAAGGAAATGGGCCCGAGCGACTTCAACATGGACGACGTCTACCTGCGCACCGCGATCAGCGTCGCGTCGGACGGGTGGGCGCACTTCGATTACGTGAAGATGCCCGACTACCGTTGGGGCATTTTTCTCGCGGATCCGGTGAAGGATCGCACGATCGGCTTCGGCGATCACTTCGGCGAGCCGGTCTGGCAGCAGGTCCCCGGCGAGCACCGCAACGCGCTTCGCCGTCTCATCGTCACGCAAGGTGACACCGAGCCGGCCAGCGTCGAGCAGCAGCGCCTCCTCGGCCACTCGTGCCCCAGCGTCTACGATCTGCGCAACCTCTTCCAGGTGAACGTCGAAGAGGGCCGTCACCTTTGGGCGATGGTCTATTTGCTCCAAACGTACTTCGGACGCGACGGCCGCGAGGAGGCCGATGAGCTCCTGAAGCGCCGCAGCGGCGATCCGAACAAGCCGCGCATCCTCGGCGCCTTCAACGAGCCGTGCACCGACTGGCTCTCGTTCTTCATGTTCACGTTCTTCACCGATCGCGACGGCAAATTCCAGCTCCTCGCGCTCGCGGAGAGCTCGTTCGATCCGCTCTCGCGCACGACGCGGTTCATGCTGACCGAGGAGGCGCACCATATGTTCGTCGGCGAGACGGGCATCCTGCGCGTCGTCGATCGCACGGCGGGGCAGATGAAGGAGCACAAGAAAGATCACCCCGACGACGTGCGCAAGCTCGGCCTCATCGATCTGCCGACGATGCAGAAGTACTTGAACCTCTGGTACTCGCTCAGCCTCGACTTGTTCGGCGGCGAGATCTCGTCGAATGCCGCGGCGTCGTTCGCGACGGGCATCAAGGGGCGCGCGAAGGAGGAGCAGCACGAGGATCATCGCGCGCTCGAGGGGACGTACGGCGTCGACGTCGTGAAGGACGGCAAGCTCGTGCGCGAGGACGTGCCGCTCCGCAACGCCATGAACGAAGTGCTCCGCGACGCGTACGTCGAGGACTGCCAGCGCGGCGTCGACAAATGGAACCGGACGATCGAGGCGCATGGCATCGGCTTCAAGCTGACCCTCCCGCACCGGCGCTTCCACCGGCACATCGGCATCTACTCGGGGGTGAGCGCCGATCCGAACGGCAAGCTGCTCACGAAAGAGGAGTGGGACGCGCAGAAGGACGCGTGGCTGCCGAGCGATGCGGACAAGGCGTACGTGAAGAGCCTGATGCAGAAGCCGGTGTCGGACCACACGCAGATGGCCAACTGGATCGGCGCGCCCAAGCAAGGCATCAAGGGGCGCCCCGTCGACTTCGAGTACGTTCGCCACATCTAAGCCGCCTAGCGGGGCTTCGCCCCTCGTCGCCGTCGCGACGAGCCTCCCCCACTCGCCTCTCGGCGCCTCGCGATGTGCGAGAGGTTACTTCGCGCACGCCATGACGTAGCCGGCCCTGCAGGCTTGCGTCGAGAGCTCGCGCGCGCGCGCGGGATCGCGGGGGACGCCGTCTCCGCGCGCGTAGAGCTCGGCGAGCTCGCCGCACGCGTAGGCCTTCCCCGCGACGCACGCGCGATCGTAGAGCTTTGCGGCGCGCGTGGGGCTCTTCGCGACGCCGTCGCCGCGCGCGACCTGTTCGGCGAGCCGCACACACGCGATGGCTGTGCCGTGCTCGCACGCGGCGCCGAAGAGCTCGGCGGAGCGCGAGGGCGACTTCGGGACGAGCGTGCCGCTGGCGAACTGCTCGCCGAGCCGGAAGCAGGCCTCGCCATTGACGTGCGTGCACGCGCCTTCGAGGAGCATGATCCCATGGGCGGGGTTCGCGGCGACGCCGGAGCCTTCGAGGTAGGCGCGGCCGAGCTGCGCGCAGCCCTCGGGCTCACCGCCGTCGCAGGCGCGCTGGTAGAGGTCGTTGGCGCGGCCCTTGTCGACCGCGACGCCGATCCCCGACGCGTACATGTGGCCGAGCTCGGCGCAGGCGAGGAGATCGCCACCCTCGCACGCGACGTCGAGGCGCGACGAGACGTGCGCGTACACGGCCGCGGGGAACGCGCCCTGCATTCCGAGCTCGGTGTGCTGCTCGCCATCGTGCGCCATCGCGATGCACTCCGCGGTCGTGTGGTCCGTGCAAGCGCCCCGCGTCGGCGTCGTCGGCGAGATCGCCTCGTCGCGCGGTTGCGTCATCAGATCATGGGACGGCGCAGGGACAGGCCTCGCGCGCGGCGTGCCGGCGCAGCTCGCAAGGCCTAGGAGCAGCGCGCACGCGATCGTCTTCATCGGAGACCTCGGTCCCGAGAACGGCACGGGAGAGGCGTCCTGTAGCTGCACGAGAAAGATTCACGCAACACGGAATCTGCGTGAGCGGCGGCGCAAGGTCGGGGCGCTTTGTACCTCCGCCGGCGCGTTCTTCCTGGACAGCGGCGCGGCCACGGCCAGACTGCGCGCGCGCGCGTCGGGACCCCCATGTCGTCGCGCCTTTGGAGGATTCGCATGATCTCGAGGAGCTCGTTCGTCGCCGCCCCCGCTGCGGTGTTGCTCGCCGCGGCTTGCTCCAGCGAGGCGGCGCGCCCGCAGACGTCGACGGAGGCGATCGGCACGACGGCCACGCCGCTCGAGACCGAACGCCCGCTCCCGCGCTAAGCGCAACCTGCGCGCTTGCCGGACGGCACGGTGGCGCCGCGTCGCGGGCGCGCCTCGGTCACGCCCGGTACGTCAGCGCCGATCGTCAGCGCCCCCAATCAGCTCCTCACGTACTGGGGTGGGCGCGTGATCAGCAATGTCCACGTCATCGCCGTCAACTGGGGACCGAGCGTCAACACGACGCTCAAGAACGGCATCGGCGGCTTTTACACGGCGATCACCAACAGCGTGTACATGGACTGGCTCGCCGAGTACGACACGTTCGGCCTGAACGGGCAGGACGGCGCGAAGGGCTCCGGGCAGCGCATCGGCCGCGGCACGTTCGGCGGCAGCGTGACGATCACGCCGAGCCTCACGCCGACATCCATCATCGACGATCAGATCGGCGTCGAGCTCGCCGCGCAGCTCAACGCCGGGAAATTGCCCGCGCCCGTCACCGACGCCGCGGGCAACGTGAACTCGATCTACATGTTCGACTTCCCGCCCGGCGTCACGATCTCGCTCGGCAGCGATCAGTCCTGCGTCAAGTTCGGCGCGTACCACTCGACCATCGTCTACAAGGGACTCAGCGTCCCCTACGGTGTCCACCCCGACTGCGGCTTCGGCTTCAACACCTCCACCAGCATCCACTCACACGAGCTCGTCGAGGCGATCACGGACACCGAGGTCGGCCTCGTACCGTCGAGCGTCGCAACCATCGCTCGACCGTCCGCCTGGTACTGGTACTCGACGGACAAGAACCAGGGCGAGATCGGCGACATCTGCGAGAGCGGCTCCAGCTCCGACACCGTCGTCGCCGGCTACACCGTGCAAAAGCAATGGTCGAACTCGCGCGGCGCGTGCATCGGCACGTCGCCGACGATCATCTGCGACGGGAGCTCACCCGCGATCGCCGGTTGCCGCGCATGCACGGCAGCCGACAACGTGGTCGCGTGCAACGGCGCGCGACCGGTCTGCGAGACGGACTCGACGAACCACAAATTCGGCCAGTGCGTCGCGTGCACCGCGACCGCGCCGTGCGCGGCCGGGGCGACGTGCATCAAGTCGAACGACGACACCGACGACTCGTGCGCCAGCAACGCGTGCACCGGCAACGCGCAGTGCTCGGGCGGCACGCCGATCTGCGACACGGGCACCCACGTATGCCGCGCTTGTTCCGACGACACCGACTGCACGCCCGGCGCGTGCTTCACGGCCGCGGGACCCAAGAAGGGCACGTGCGTAGAGTGCACGAAGAACGCCGACTGCGCGCCGCCCAAGCGGTGCGATACGACGACCAACCTCTGCGTCGCGCCGCCGCCGGAGGCCGATTCTGGCGTGACGCCGGGCGACGACGCGGGCAGCCCCAGCGACGACTCGGGCGTCTCTACTACGCCGGTCCCGGACGCCGGTCATGCGCCGCCGGTCGTCGCGACCGACGCGGGCAACGGCGCCACGCCTGACAACGGGGGCGGCTCCAGCAGCAGCGGCTGCTCGACCTCGCCCGCTCGGGCGCCCGGCGATTTCGGCGGGCTCGCGCTCGTTGGCCTCGCGCTCGTCGCGCTCCGTCGTCGCGCGAAGATGTAGGCCGGTGGTTGGTGGTGTCGGGCGTGCTTCAGCCGGCGCGCTCGACCTCGCGCTGCAAGATCCTCCGCACGATCGCGATCGCGCACGCGTAGGTCGCGTCGACGCCGAAGTACGAGAGGCTCTTGGAGAGCAGCGACTGCCGGCGTGAGTACGGCGTGTCGCTCGCGTAGTGCAGGATGCCGAGATCGAACGGCGTCTTGTCGGCGAGCTGAACGATCTCGTTGGTGGGAACGCGCGAGGGATACACCAGCTCGTAGATCGCGCTCAAAAACGGTCCGGCCTCCATCTCGAGCACGGTGTACCCGTCGCGGTAGAACGTGCCCATGTACGGTTTGTTCTGGAGGAACGCGCTCCGCACCGTCAGCGCCGACTGGTTGTCGAAGACCGAGCCGAAGCGCAGGTAGGGGCGGACGTGATCGGCGTGGAACGCGTTCTTGAACATGAACGTGTTGCGCGAGTGCTCGTCGTAGACCGCGCCGCTCACCGACACGTCGCCGACGCGGCCGTTCAAGGTCGCCGCCTTGCCCATCACGTAGACGCCGCGTACTTCACCGACGCCTTGCCCGATGCGCGAGAGCAGGTGGTACGCCGCCATGCCCAGCGGGTAGTCGATGTTCAGAATCACTGCGTCGCTCTTGGCGAGGCGCTCCAGCCCGGGCACGCGCAGGCGCGGATCGAGCTGTTCGGCGCGCACCTTCGACAGATCGAGCAGCTGCGCGTCGACGTCGATGTGGCCCGGCTCCGACAGGTGCACGAGCCCGCACCGCGCCTCGAACTCGCGGACCTCGCGCATGCGCGCCGTCGGCCCGTCGTGGATATACCCGCGCAGGAGGTAATAGAGGAGGCTCGACCGCTCGGCGTCGTCCTCGCTCGCCAGCACCTGATCGACCTTGTCGGCGAGGCCCTCGGGGTTCTTCGCGCGCGCGTAGGCCGCGATGTCCTCCTGCTTGGCGCGCGCGTAGCCGCCGAGCAAGTTCGCCACCGCGTGGGTGTTCGACGACACGAAGTAGACGGCAGGGCGTCGCGGCTCGGCGGCGCGCATGTACGTCGGCTCCACGCCGCTCCACCACCTCTGCGCCGAGCGCTGGTACTGCGAGTACGACGCCGCGAGCATTCGGAGCCGCAAATCCAAGGGTCCGGCGGCGATCGCCCGAAGCCCATCGGCAAGCGCGCTGCCGAACGCGTCGACGATCTTCTGCCACACCGCCTCGTCGACTCCGAAGGAGGCGCGCACGACACCGGCGTCGACCGCGCCGTCGCGCTCGAACGACGCGCCGCGGAGGAGCGCGTGCATCTTGTTCCACTCGATCTGGTAGGCCGTCACGATGGGCACCAGATCGTCGATGTCGCTCACGCTGGCGATGAACACGGCGAGCGTGCTCTTGCCGTCGTAGCGCAGGGGCCGCCGTCGCCCGCGCGTCCGCACCATCGCCCACGTGCGCACGTCGAAGCCGGCTGCCTCGAAGAGCTCGTGCGACTGGCCGAGGATCACGTGGCGCGTGGCGATCATCGTCGCCGGGAGACGCGCGGCGGCGTACGCGAAGGCCGACGCGTCGAGCTCCGGCGCGAGCGCGCCTGGATGGAGCGCCGACGTGCTGTACGCGTGGGCCTCCTCCAATGCGCGCACCCGCACCTCGCCCGTCGACCGGAGCAGAGAGGTGTAGGTGCGTACGTAGAGATCGATTTCGTCCGACGGCGCGACGGGCGCGAGGCGATCCATGAGGACCGCGAGAATACGACGAGTCGGGCTTACTTGCTCACGCAGCTGCCGGACTGGTCCGCGATGTGCGCCGTCTTATCGTGTACGTAGCGCTTCTTCGACGAGGGCGCGCGCCTCGGCCAGGCGGCGTTCTTCGGCCTCGGTGCGGGGCGGGCGCTTCGACTTCGGCGCGATCGCGTCGGGCGTCGTGGCCTTCTTGCCGAACAGGCGGCCGAGCAGGCCCTTGGGCGCGGCGATCGAGAAGAGGCCGTCGGTCAGCGTCTCGGGATGGGACTGGAGCGCGGCGACGATCTCGGGGTTCGAGTCGACCCACGCAAGGGCGCCCTCGAAGGCCTCCTTCTGCGTCGTCTCGAGGTGCGCGCGCGCGGCGCCGGGCTTCTTGTCGTGAACGCGGCAGAAGAGCGCGAGGAGGTGCGCGTGCTCGTCGACGGTCAGGTGCGTCGCCTGACGCATGCGCACGCCGCCGCACGATTTGCCGTAGACGTAGGCGCCGCTCGTCAGAAGCACGCCGAAGCCGATCACGCTCGCCGTGAGCTCGCTCATTCCGCCGATCAGCTCCGGATCGGCCTCTTCTCCGGCCTCCGAGAGCACGATCGCACCGACGCCCCGCGCCAGGGCCGTCGTCATGAGCGTGGGGTTGCCGGTGTCGGCCACGGCGAGGGTGATGCCGTAGCCGTCGTCGCTCTCGAGCAACGTGCCGCCCGCCGTGTCTGCGCCGCCGCCGCTGCCGCCGGTTCCGCACGCGCCGCTGCTGCATCCGCCGCCGCTCGGCGCTTTGTCGCCTGCCTCGAGGAACGCGACGCCGAACGGGAGACCCTCGCCGACCGGCGCATACGAGAGGAGGCGCTTGGCGACGCGAAGGACGCCGTCGGGATCGAGCGTGAACTCGTCGGGGAAGAACTCTCCCGTGGGAAGGACGAGATCGGGCGTGCCGATGACGTCGCCGTACTTCGCCATCAGGTGGGCGAAGCGGGAAACGAGCCAGCGTAGGTTGTCCTCCGAGAGCGGTTCCATGAAGAAAGAGGATAGCCTGAATGGGCCCCGGAGCCACCTCATGCCGCTCAGCCTCGCGACCTTCAACGTGAAAGACTTCTTCGAGGCGGACCGCGCCAAGATTGACGACCTCGCGTTGCATCTGGAGGAGGCGAACGCCGATGTCGTCGGCCTGCAGGAGGTGGGGTCCGAGGAGGCGCTTTCGGCGCTCCTCTTGCGCGTGGGGCCTTTTGGGTACGGGGCGAAGGTCGTCGGGCCGGCGGACAAGCGTGGAATCCGCAACGCGCTGATCTCGCGTCTGCCGATCGTGACGAGCCGAATCCACACCGCCGCGGAGCTTCCCTTCCCGAGGTTCGGCGTGAACGATCGGACGCCGTTCGGGCCGAGAATCCCGCTGCGCCGCGGGATCGTGCAGGCGAAGGTGCGGGCGCCGGGGTTGGGGGAAGTCGATCTCCTCGTCGTGCACTTCAAGTCGGGACGGCCGGTGCCCCTCCTCGATGGCGCCGAGCTTCCGATCCTGCCGGCGACCGAACGAGAGTACGCAGAGGGGATGCTCCGAGCGATGGCGGCGCGCGCGGCCGAGGCCCTGTTCGTGCGGGGGATCGTCGATGGGCTCCTCGCGAGCGACTCGGCCGCGAAGGTGGCGGTGGTGGGCGATATGAACGACGGACCCTCCTCGCTCCCGGTTCGCATCGTGTGCGGTCGGAGTCTGGTGGCATGCGACGCGACGGTGCCGATGGACGCGCGCTTCTCGATCCTCCACCGCGGCGCCAAGCAGCAGCTCGATCACATCCTCGCGTCTGCCGAGCTCGCTGCGCGGGCGAGGGAAGCGGCGTTCCTCAACGCGAGCCTCCGCGATCATTCGACCCTGGATCCCGACGGACCCACGACCACCGACTCCGATCACGCGCTGCTCGTCGTCCGCTTCGCGTGAGCGGTTTTTGTCGTAAGCTCCTCTGTCCATGCGCGTCGCCTTCGTCATCGCGCCGACCCTGCCCGACGAGGAGATCCCCGCGCCCGTCGCTTCGCTGCGTGAGCGGCTCGCGCTGTCGGGGTGGAGCGTCATCAACCTCGCGACGACCGCGCGGCTCGGCGGCCAGGTCGCCGATGCGGCGGGGATGGCCGGAGGAGACGACACGGTGCTCGTCTACCTCGCGGCGTCGACCCGCCTCGACGACGACGGCGTCCTGCGCATTCGAGTGGGGAAAAGCGACGACGCGACCGTTCCGCTCGGCGTTCTCGGGGACGTGATCGCCGTCCAGAGCCCCCGCGAGGCGTTCTTCGTGATGGATCTTCGCCACGACGGCATGTCGGACGACGTCATGCGCGCGGCCGAGCACGTCGACGCGGCTGCCGGAGCGCTCGGCGTTCGTGACAGCGGCGCAGGCCTGCTGGTCGGCGCGCACGCGCTGCCGGAGGGAGCTGGCGCGGCTGACGAGTGGCCGCTCACGCGGTTCTACCTCTCGCTACTCGACGGACCCGAGCTGCGCACCGATCGCGGTGACGTCGTCGCGTCACGGGTCTACGAGCGCATCCGCGAGGACGCCGGGTTCGCGTCGCGCGTTCCGGCCTTCGCGCTGCTGAAGGGAGCGACCGACGTCGTCCTCGACGCCGCGCCGATTCCCCCGGCCACGCCGTCGATGCGCGCGCCGCCGTCGTCGATGCGCGCGCCGCCGTCGGAGCCGCACCGCTCGCTGCGCCCGATGGTCTTGCCGGCGCTCGATCCGATCCTGCTCGCGGCCGCCGAGGCGCGCGAGAAGGGCCAGTGGGATCGCGCCATCGAGGAGTACAAGCGCGCGCTGCTCGTCGTAGGGGCCGAGGACTCCGCGGCGAAGGCGTCGATCTACGCGTACCTCGGCGAGGTGAAGCGCGCGCAGGGAAAATCTCGCGAGGCGGAGCTCAACTACGAGAAGGCGCTGAAGGAGTCACCCGGCCACGCGCGGTCGCTCGAGGCGCTCGTCGCGCTGTCGACGGAGCTCAGGGACTTCCGACGCGCGGCGGATTTTCGCGCGTCGTTCGCCGCGACGATGGCCGATCCGAAGCGACGCGCCGACGAGCTGTTCAAGCTCGCGGGGATCGCGGAGAAAGAGCTGGGCGACGGCCCGCGCGCCGTTCGTGTCCTCGAGGACGCGCACGAGCTGGTGCCGCGCGACGCGGGCGTTCTTCAGAAGCTGCGCCTCCTCTACGAAAAGGCCGGAGACTGGGCGAAGCTCGCGGGCGCGCTCGGAGCGCTCGCCGAGCTGGGGGATCACGAGCACGCGGCAGGGGCGGCGCGCGCGGAGCTGCGGTTTTTGCAGGCCGACGTGACGTTGGGACGCCTCCGCGACGACGCGCGCGGCTGCACGATCCTGGCGCGTGCGCTGGCCGACGATCCGACGCATGAGCGTGCTCTATTCGCGCTCGTCGCCGTGCGGACGCGTCGCGACGAGCACGAGACGCTGGCGAAGGAGCTGCTTGTCGTGACCGAGGGTCTCGTCGTGCGCGGTGAGCGGGCGAAGGCCGCCGAGGTGTGCAAGCGCCTCGCGGTGCTGAGGCGCGATCGATTGAAGGACGAGGCGGGGGCGATCGAGGCCTACCGGGCGTCGCTGGCGTGCGCGCCGTCCGACGGAGACGCGCGCGCGATGCTCGCAGAGCTCCTCCTCGCGCGTGGCGACGCCGACGCCGCCACGCGCGAGCTCGAGGAGACCGCGCGTCACGCGCCGACGCGCGCCGCCACTTACAAGCGTCTCTTCGAGCTGCACGTCCGCGCGTCGCGCGCAGATCGCGCGTGGCTTAGCGCCGTCGCGCTGACCGAGCTCGGCGCCGCGGAGGTCGATCACGAGCTCTACCTCGAGCAAGTGAAGGCCACGAGCGGGAGCCTCCGTCCCGCGGCGCCGCTCGATGACGCTGCGTGGAAGAAGCTGGCCGCGCCGGGCGTCGACGCGGAGGTCGGCGACATCCTGCGCGCGATCTTGCCTGCGGCGATTGCGATGCGCACGAGCGAGCTCCGTGCAGCCAATCGGCTCGTCGAGCTCCCCGAGGGCGCGCGGCAGGCGAAGGAGAGCACCGCGTCGGTCGTGCGCTCGTTCGCGTGGGCGGCGCAGCTCTTGGGTGTCGAGCTGCCCGACCTGTACGTCGTCCCGGACGTTCCCGGCGGCGTCGCGGCCGTGCAGAGCCCGATCGCGGCGACCGCGCTAGGCCCCCAAGTCACGAGTGGCCTCGCCGTTCCGCAGCTCGCGTTCCTCGCCGCGCGCCACCTCACGTACTACCGCCCAGAGCACTACGCGCTCGTCTTCTACCCGAGCGTCGCCGATCTCAGCGCGCTCGTCCTCGCGGCCGTGAAGCTCGCGATGCCGAAAATGCCTGCCTCCAAGCCGATCCAGGAGGGCGCCAAGCGTCTCGGCGCGCGCCTCGATCCCGACGGCGCCGCCAAAGACGCGCTGGCAAGAGCAGTGGCGTCCCTCGAAGATCGAGGCGGTCGGATGGATCTCGCCGCCTACGTTCGCGGAGTCGAGCTGACCGCGCACCGCGCCGGCCTCCTGGCATGCGGCGATCTCGCCGTCGCGATGGCCCAGATGACCGGCGAGGCCGACACACGACGCATCGCCGACCTCACCCTCGCCAACAAGCGCGGCGATCTCCTCTCCTGGTGTGCCGGCTCCGCCGCGACCGAGCTGCGCTCCCGCGTCGGCACCGCCGCCAAGCTCTGAAATGAAGGTTAGGGGCCGGCGTGGCTGACCGTGCCGCCGACGAAGGCGGTGACCCAGTCGCTGAGCTTGGTCGTGCCGGCCGTGCGCGTGTCGTACGTGGGCGAGCTCAGCGTCGTGTGGTCGGTGCCGGTGAAGTAGAACGTCCCGAAGTTCGCCGACGACGCGAGCTGCGTGCGCACGTCGTTCAGCCCGCCCGTGAACTCCGCCTCGGTCTTTTGCGTGAGGCCGGTGCAGCCGTTGGAGTCGAAGCCGAAGAAGTACGAGATCGTTCCGTCGTTGAGCGAGTCCATGAAGCCGAACTTGCGGTTCGGGTAGGTCGTGGTGACGTGCTTCATGTACTTCGTCAGGTAGTTGCTGATCCCGCCATCGGCCCCGGCGCAGTCGGCGCCGCAGAGCGGGATGAAGGTCCCGTCGAGGTTCCAGAGCGAGCGGAACTGGTCGGGAAGGCAGGCGCCGAGGAACGGGTCCTCGAAGGGCGGGCCCGAATCGTCGAGCATGTCGACCGGTGCGGCGCCGAACGCCTTTTGGACCTGCTCGTAGTTCGCGAGGGTGCCGAAGCCGCCGGCGCTGACGCCGGTCAGGAGCACTTGCGTCGAGCTCGCGAAGGTCGGGACGATTCGCTTGAGGTAGCGCGCCATGTTCGTGTAGCCGACGAACTGCTGGCGCGCGCCGTCGTTGGATTGGCCGTTGGGATTGTTGCCGGCGTGCACGTCGCCCGTGCAGTACGGCACGTACACCATGTTCCAGTCCTTGACGGGGTTCGCGGCGTCGGCGCGGTCCATGAGGCCGGGGTGGCTCGCCGCCTTCCACTTGTCGAACTCGGCGCTGCCGAACGTCGCCGGGTTGCGGACGCACGTGAAGTCGTTGAAGCAGGCGCCGCCGCCCTCGAGGAAGAGCATCACCTTCGTGGCGCCGGGGTTCGTGTTGACGGCGATGCCGGTGGGCGAGCCGTCGCGGCAGATGGCGCCTGCGAAGGGCACCCACGTCCACGTCTTGTCGGTCAGCCCGGTGATCGGTGTCGTCAGGTCGCCGGCGTCGGCGCCCGTGTCACCCCCCGTCGACGTGTCGCCGCCGCCCGTGTCCTCTTGCACGTTGCCGTCGTTCCCGCCGGCGTCGCCTTGTGTGACGGGGTTGCCGGAGCTCGAGCTGCTGCAGCCTGCAGAGACGGTGAGGGTGAACGCAGCGGCGGTACCGAGGGCCAGGATAAGGGAGCTCTTCATCCGGTTACACGTAGCGCCGAACCCGCCGGGAGGCCACTCGCAAGCGGCGTCACGCGACGCGAAGGCGGGCCCGGAGGCGATCGCCGAGGCCGCGGGAGCATGGAAACGGGAGCCCTTGCGCCAGGCGGGTGGCGAAGGACTCGGGAAGGTCGAGCTTCTCGGCGAGCGCGCTCTCGAAGCGCCCGACCTCGAGGAGCCACCTCCGCGCCTCCTTCACGAGCGCGTAGTACTCCTCGTCGAGCACCTCGGTCATCGTCGCGAGGGCGTCGGTCTTGTCCTCCGGCGCGCCGGTGCCGTCGTCGTCGGCGAGCTCCGCGTCGCCGAGGAGCGCGCGCAGATCGTCCTCTGTGATGCCGGCCAAGGCGCCTCCGTCGTCGCCGATGAAGGAGCCGACGAGGTCGCGCTTCTTGGCCTTCAGCGCCAGGATCTTCTCTTCGATCGTGCCGCGCGCGACGAGGCGGACCACGGTGACCGGCTTGTCCTGCCCGATGCGGTATGCGCGATCGGTCGCCTGGTCTTCGACGGCGGGGTTCCACCACGGATCGCAGTGGATGACCGTGTCGGCCGCGGTGAGGTTCAGCCCGACGCCGCCCGCCTTGAGCGAGATGAGGAAGAGCGGCGCGGTCCCTTCCTGGAAGCGGCGGACCACCTCGTCGCGCTTGGTCGTCGCGCCGTCGAGGTACGCGTACGGGATCCGCTCTTCGTCGAGATCGCGGCGCCACAGCGTGAGGAGCTGCACGAACTGCGAGAAGATCAGCGCGCGCCGCCCCTCCGCGACGAGCTCGCGCACGAGATCGAGGAACGCCTCGCGCTTGGCGCTCGCCACCGCGACGAGGCTCGGGTCCACGAGCCGCGGATCGCACGCCATTTGCCGCAAGCGCGTGAGCGCGGTGAAGACGGACAAAGACGCCGCCCGCAGCCCGCGCGCGCGCACGTCCTCGGTGAGGCCATCGCGGAGCGTGTGCGCGAGGGCGTCGTACATGCGCTTGTCCGCTGTGGTGAGCGTGACGACGCGATCGATCTCGGTCTTGGGCGGAAGCTCGGTGAGGACGTCGGCCTTCGTTCGACGCAGCAGGAACGGACGCACGATCGCCCGGAGCTCGGCGGCCACCGGCGCCGCGCGATCGGTGGTGAGCGGTCGCTCGAAGCGCGTCTCGAACGCGCGCGGCGCGCCGAGGATTCCAGGGTTCGCGAACGACGCGAGCGACCAGAGCTCGCGCAGGCGGTTCTCCATCGGCGTGCCCGACAACGCCAGGCGCGTCTTCGCTGCGAGCTTCGCCGCCGCCCGCGTCGTGGCGCTCTCGGGGTTCTTGATGTTCTGCGCCTCGTCCAGGACCACCGTGCGAAACGGGATCTTCGCGAGCGCGTCGATGTCCGCGCGGAGGATCGCGTACGTCGTCACCGCGACGTCGACCTTTGCGAGGGTGGTCGCGTCGCGCGAGGGGCCATGGAAGAGGAGGAGCGAGAGCGACGGCGTGAAGCGCGCGGCCTCGCGAAGCCAATTCGTCGCCACCGACGTGGGGCACACGACGAGGGCCGGCGCCGCGCCGCGCGCCTCTTTTTGGCGAAGGAGGAACGCGAGGGTCGTGATCGTCTTTCCGAGCCCCATGTCGTCGGCCAGGATCCCGCCGGCGCCGAGCTCTTCGAGGAACTGAAGCCACGCCAGGCCGTGAAGTTGGTACGGCCGCAGGGTTCCCTCGAGGCCGCGTGGAAGCTGCGGCTCCGGCGCCACCGAGAGCGCGCGCAGGCGCCTTCGCAGCGCTGCGGTCGCCGCGTCGATCCTCCCGTCGTTCGCGTCGATCCATCGCTCGAGCCGCCCGAGCTGGTGGAAGGGGAGGAGCGCCTCGGCTGCCTTGCCCATGACGGCGCCGGCTTCGTCGACGAGAGACTCGATCTGCGACTCGATGCGGCTGAGCGTCCCGTCGTCGAGCTCGACCCACCGCTGCTTGTTCGCGAGCGCGGTGCGAACGCGATCGAGCTCCACCGGCAAATCGCCGGCCGCAAAATCGAGGCGCGTCTTGAGCCAGTCACCCTCGAGCACCACGTGAACGCGCCCGGTCAGCGGCGCCCCGACACGGATGCCCGCGAGGCGCGGCGTGAGCTCCACCTCGATCCGCGGATCGTAGGCCGATCGGATGTGCGGGAGCCCATCGCGCCAGAACGCGATCGCCTGCTCGCCGCGCGCGGAGACCGGCTCCTCGCTCGCGTCGGCGTCGGCGACGTGGGCCACCAGGGCGACGGCGCGCGCCTCGGCGTCGAGGTCCCGTCGATCTTCGGGCGCCGACGGATCCGAAGGGACGAGCGAGATCGCGCGCCCGCGGTAGTGCGCGGTGAGCGTCCCCACCACCGCGAGCGGCTCTCCTTCGAGGCGAAGGACGACACGCGGCGGCTCGAGCGGCGGGAGCCCGAAGACCTCGTGCGATGGCACCGACACCCCGCGCCCGCGCGTCGCTCGGAGGATTTGCGTGCCCGCGTCGGCGAGGCGGCCGGGCGGCACGAACAGGATCGGCGCGCGCGCGAGCTGGCGCGCGAAGTCCAGATCGACGTCGGGTGGCACGGGGTGAATCGCGCCGGCGCGCGTCCACAAGTACGGGAACGGCCCTGGAAACAGCGTTGTCTCCGCGAACGGAAACGACGCGCCGCCGTCGGCGGTGACCCAGAACGACGAGAGGGCGTCGAAGCCGTGTGGAAGATCGGGCGCGTCGCGGCCGAGGCGCAGCACCGGCCTCACCGGCATCGCGCGGAAGCGAAGCACCGTCTTTCCCCCGGTCGTCATCACCGCGCCGTGCAGGCGCATCGCCTCGAGCGCCAACGACGCCTCGACGCCGGCGGCGAAGACCGCCTTCTTGTTGCCGCGATCCCGCGCGTGCTCGAGGACGCGCCGATCGCGAGGGAGGAGCTTGCCGACCGTCGCGCAGAGCTCTTGGATCTCGCGGCCCGAGAGGAGCCGCTTCTCGCCGCGCGGGCGGACGAGGATCGAGAGCGTTGGACCTCCCGGCGCGTCGCGTCGATCGCCGTATGCGCGTCCGGGGCCGGTCTCGGCGACCGTCGCAGGTCCCGCCGCGAGCTCGAGGGGCATCGGCTGCGCCGCCGGGGCCACCCACGCGCCGAGCGCGCCGTCGAACTGGAGCTCGAGGTGCAGCCCTCGACGCCGCGCCGGCGCTCCGTCCGCGATCGTGCTCGTCCCTTCGCGTGCGAGCAGCGCCTCGCGCATCGGCGTCGAGCACGCGAGGTCCACCGCGACGACGCCGACGTGCACGCATGGGCCGAACAGCGCCGCGCACCGCGAGCATTTGCCGACCAGCGCGCCGTCGGCGTCGATGCGCAGGGCGACCTGGAACGTCTCGTCGGTCGCCGCGCCGTCGTCGGTCACCGCCGCGACGACGTCCGCCCCTTCGCGCCGCGGCGCGGACGCGTACCGGAGGTGGCTCGCGAGCGCGATGGCGAGCGATCGCGCACCCAGCAATCGCCGCAAATCGTGCCGTTCCAGAGATCCGAGCCAATGCCCGTCGGGCGCGTCGTCGAGGGGATCCATCAGCCCAACGTCAAGGTGATCAGGGGGCCGCGCGCCGCCCCGCTCTCGCCCTCGCCCTCGCAGACGACCCGCGCGACGCCGTCCTTCAGCGCCGTCTCGGCGGCGAGGCGCGCGGCCAGCGGCGTCATCACGCGCTCCTCGATGAGCCGCTTGAGCGGACGGGCGCCGCGGGTCGGGTGGTACCCGCGCTCGGCGAGCCATGCCCGCGCGGCGACGCTCACCTCGAGCCGCACCGCGCGCCGCACGAGCCCCGTCCGCGCGCCGAGCGCCGCGATCTCGAGATCCACGATGCGCGCGACGTCCTCCTTCGCGAGGTGCCGGAACGGCAAGACGTGGTCGATGCGGTTCCACAGCTCCGGCCGAAAATGCGCGCGGACGTGGCGCAGGAAATCTCCGGGCAGCGCGTCCCCGAAGCCGACCGGCATGCGATCGGTCACGCCGAGGTTCGAGGTCATGATCACGATCGTCCCGCGAAAGTCGACGAGGCGCCCGCTCGAGTCCGTCATGCGCCCCTCGCCGAGCACGCCGAGGAGAAGATCGAACACCTCGGGGTGCGCCTTCTCGATCTCGTCCAGCAGCACGAGCGAGAGCGGCTCCTCGTGCACCTGCGCGGCGAGGCTCCGCACGCCCGGGGAGGTGTCGAGCAGCCGATTCGCCGCGCCGCGCAGCATGTACTCGCTCATGTCGAGGCGGATCATCCGCTTCGCGTCGCCGAACGTCGTGCGCGCGAGCTGCTTGGCGAGCTCGGTCTTTCCGACGCCGGTGGGGCCGACGAAGAGCAGCGCCCCGGTCGGTCGCTCGGGATCGGTCATCATCGCCTTGAAGCGCGCGAGCATTCGTCCGCACGCGTCGCACGCCTCGTCCTGCCCGACGACGCGCGCCTTGAGCGCTCCGGCGAGGGCCTCGGCGCTGGCAGGGTAGTCGTCGCTGATCAGCTCCAGCGGGAGCCCCGAGTAGCGCGAGAAGGCCTCGGAGACGTCGCGCGGATAGAGCGTCTTGTTCGCCCCTTCCTTCGCGAGCCAGTCGACGAAGCGAATCGCCTTTCCCGGAAACGCGGTCGACCGCTGAAACGACGCGAGGTGACGAACCATTCGCTTCAGGCTGGACGCGTGCAGCGCCGTCCCGCCGCGCTTCTGCGCGTACAGGCCCACGAGCTCCAGCACCGCCTCTTGCGACGGTTCGGCGATGCGCACGAGCGAGAAGCGACCCACCAGCGTCGGGCGCTCGCGGAGCATGCGTTCGAGCTCCGATTCCGTGCACTCTGCAATGAGGCTGAGCTCGCCCGCCGCCAGCGCGGGCTCGAGGAAGTCCGCGATGCTGGAGCCGTCGGGCTGCGGCCGCAGGAGGGGCGCCAGGCGATCGACGTAGAGGTAGTCCCCCTCGTGCGACAGCTCGCGCACCAGCGCGATGCACCGCTCCTGCCACTGGCCCAGGTAGACCATCCCCGCGATGATCCGGTCCGCGCTCGTCGCCCAGATGCGCGGCGCCTTCTTGTTCGGCTGCCGTCGCCAGGTCACGAACAGATGCGCGGCGCGGCGCACCCACGCCGTCTTGCCGACGCCGCTGGGGCCCACGAGGAGGATCGACGTCGGCGGCAGCTTCGCGAGATCGCTGGTCGCGCGCGCGAGCTCCGGGGACGCGCCGACCGGCATCGGCAGCTTCCCCTTCGCCGCGCGCTCGACGAGCTCTTCGGCGACCTGCGCGGTCGTCGGCATCGCGTCGCCCGCGGCCTCGGTGGACGCGCGCGGTGGCGTCCGCTTCAAGATCGCCGGCGCCCACTCGCGAACGACCTCCTCGCCTTCGTGACGGAAGTCGTAGACCCAGCGCGGGTTCTCGCCGAGCAGCCAGCTCGACACCGCGTGGCGCAGCACCTCGGGGGCCAGCGCGAGATCCTCGAGGATGAACCACCCGCCGAAGCGCGGCACCATCACGCGGAAGCCTCCGCCCGGGAGCTTGCAGTATGCATACGTCAGCGTCATCGGGATCTCCTTCTTCCCGATGACTGCGCGCTTCTTGATCGAGGAGCGCGGGTGCACGACGATGCGCACCTCGCGCGTCGCGAAGGTCTCGTCCCACAGGTAGCGCTCGAGCTCGCCCGCGGTCTCTGCCTCGAGCTCGGCGAGCTGCTGCTCCAGCTGCTCCAGGATGTCGGCTTCGCTCGCGCCGAACGCGGCGGGCGGCGGGCGGTCGAAGAAGTTGTCCCACACGCGGAGGAGCATGCCGGACTTCTTCTCGACGCCGTGGTCGACGAAATACACGCGAAGGCTCTTCTTGCTCATGCGCGCGCCTCCCGCGTCATGCGAAGGAGCCACAGCGTGCCGAGCGCCTCGGCGATCGTCTTCACGTGGAACGTCCCGCCGTGCCCCATCGCGAAATCCTCGAGCGCGAGCGGGGCCAGGCCGGCGCGCGGCGGATCGAAGCGGATCGTGCGTGCGATCGGGAGGAGGCGCGACGGGTTCTCGGCCTCGCGCCCCGGGGCGATCGCGGCCTTCTCGAACGCGTCGCGCCGCCGCCGGTGCTCCTCGACGTGATCGGCGAGCGGGCGACCGTCGTCGGTGAGCACGCGCACGCGCACCAGCTCCGGGGCCGTCGTCGCGCCTTGCCAGACGTGGGTGCCGGTCTCGAGCTCCGCGAAGTCGCGCACGCACATGCCCTGGATGCGCAGCACGATGAGGTCCGGCTTCGCCTCGAGCGCGACGGCGAGGTGGCGCTTGTCGGTTCCCTCGAGCGCCGTCCCGCGCGCGAGCGTCGCGTAGCCGGCGAGCTGCCCCCACTTTCCCGCGTAGGCTGCCGCGAGCCACTTCGCGAGCGACGCCGCGCTCCCGATCGGCAGCACCTCCACCTTCACGGCGTGCTGCGTGGGGTCATGCACCTTCCCCAGCGCCCGCGCGAGGAACTGCACCTGCGCGAAGCACTCGAGGAGCTCACGCCGCGTGATGGCGCGCGCCGAGTCTCGCTCGCCGAGGCGTGAGAGGACGCGCATGCGCACGAGCGCGCCGCCGACCTCGACCTCTTGCGTCCCGAACTGCCGCGCCTCGAGCTCTTCGTATCCGAGATCGCGCGACGCGACGCTCAGGCGCTCGATCTTGTCGCGGAACGCCTTCAGGCTCGCGCGCGTCCAATCCAGATCGAAGATCGTGTCGCCGGCGTCGACCCGTCCCTCGCGCCGGGCGGCGAGGAGACGTATGATTTGCTGCTCGATCGCGAGGAAACGCGGGCTCTTCTCGATCTCGTCGAGGCTCGTCACCAGCTCCGGGAGGCGCGCCTGGAGGTCCGCCAAGGGCAGCTCGAGGAGCGGCTCGAGCGCGAAACGATCTCCGCACGGCTCGGCCTCCACGAGCGGCTCGTGCTCGAGGACGAAGCCGTCCTCACCGTCGAAGAGGCGAACGACCTGGAGCGCCGCGTTGGGGGCCTTCGCGATCTCTTCGCTGAGGCGCGACCCGATGCGATCCTCGAGGAAGCGCTTCAGCGAGCGCGCCCCGTCCTCTTGGCGGAACGCGTCGGCGGCGACCCGCTCGACCACGGCGCGGTTGGCGTGGACGAAGATGTTGCGATCGGCGAGTCCGCGTCGGCCGAGGAGCTTCGCGAGCTCCTTCTGCGCCACGTCGACCGCGACCTCGCGCGAGAGCGGCCGGAACGGCACGACGCGATCGATGCGGTTCCACAGCTCCGGCGGGAAGAACTCGCGCACCGCGCGCGCGATCTCGAGCATCACTTGATCGGGCGCCTCCGTGAACCCCATCGGCGGCCGCGTGCGTGCGCCGAGGTTCGACGTCATCACCACGACCGACTGGAGGAAGCTCACCGCGTTGCCCGCCGCGTCGGTGAGGCGGCCCTCGTCGAAGAGCTGGAGGAGGAGGTTGTGCACCGCGGGATGCGCCTTCTCGATCTCGTCGAGGAGCACTACGCTGAACGGCTGCTCTTTGATCGCGCTCGTGAGGAGACCGTCCGGCGTCCACGCGTCGCCGATGAGACGCGCGACGGCGTCTGCGGAGCCGAACTCGCTCATGTCGAGCCGGAGGAGGCGCGACGGCCCGCCGTACAGGTACTCGGCGAGCGCCTTCGCCAGCTCGGTCTTGCCGGTGCCCGTCGGCCCCGTGAACAGATGAACGGCGTAAGGACGCTTCGGATCCGTGAGCCCTGCGCGCACGCGCACCACGACATCGGCGGCGGCCGCGACCGCCTCGGGCTGCCCCATGACCTTCAGCGCGAGCGCTGCCTCGACGTCGCTCTGCTTCAGCGTGCCGCCCGGAGAGATCAGGCGGTACGGGAGGCCGGTGCGCTCGGTCAAGTGATCGGTGACCAGATCGCCGTCGATGTCGGTCGCATCGTCGCCTTCTTCCGCGTCGTGCTCGTGGGCGAGGCGCTCGAGCATGTCGATGGCCTTTCCCGGCAGCGCGTGCGACGGGAAGAGCGCGGCGCCGAGCTCGAGGATCGTCTGGAAGGCCCACGCGTCGAACGTGACGTTCCTCTCCATCTCGAGCCGCCGCGCAGTGCCGACCATCATGCGGAAGGTCTCCTCGCTCGTCGCCTCGCGGACGAAGACGCGCGCGAAAAGCGCCGCGAAGGCCGGCGCGTCCTCCTCGAGGCGCCGCAGCTGCTCGGCCGTGCACTCGCCGGCGAGGACGATCTCCCCGCGCGCGAGCGGCCCGCGGAAGAAATCGGCGAGCGCGCGATCGCTGTCCCGCGCGCGGCCGATCTGCCCGAAAAGGTGCAAATCGTGGACGATGAGGACCACCTTGCGACCGCGTACGTCCTCGAGCAAATCGACGCAGCGCTTCTCCCAATCGCCGACATACGACATCCCGGCGATGAGCTGCTTGCCGCCCAGCGACCACACGTGGGTCACGCGGTCGAGGTTCCGGTGCGACGGGAAGTCCTCCGCCTCCATCAGATCCAAGATCCATTGATCGAGCAGCGTCGATTTCCCGACCCCGTGCGCGCCGACCAGCAGCGTCGACTGCTTCTTCGCCGCAGAGAGGAGGCTCTGGAGCTGCTCGCGGTAGGGCGGGCGCGGCCTGGCCTGGTCGCGGCGAGTCTCGGCGCGCGCGGTGAGATCGACGCCGAGCCGCGGCAAGACCTGCATGCCGGCCGGCGCCTTCTTCTGCTTCTGCCGCGCCGGATCCGCGTCGAGATCGTCCCAGATGCCTTTCTTCTTGTCGGGCAGCTCGTCGAGCAGCGATCGCGGGCGAAAGGAGAACGCTAGAATTTTCAGCAGATCGCGGCCGTTCGACCAGAGGAGGCCGAGCGCCTCGTCGTCGAGGCCCGCCCACGCCTTTTGGAAGAACGCCTTGGCTTGCTCGGCCAGCGTCTGTCCCTCGCGGACGGGGAACCACTCGCTTTGACGCGCCGGGTGGTACGCGATGACGAAGCGCGCGCCGTCGCCGGCCTCGCGCGGCTCGACGATCACCGGGACGAGACCGGAGGGCTTCCGCTTCTGTCCCTCGCTCTTCAACACGAGCTCGACGCGCACGCGCTCGAGGCGAGTCCCGCGTTTGAGCTGGAACGACGGGAGATCGCGCGGTGGAGCCCCCTCGGCGGCGCGGCGCAGATCGTCGGTGAGCTTCTCCTGGATTTTCTGCGCGTTGGTGCCGGCCCGCGTCTTGGTGTGCGTGCCGAGGCCGAGCGTGATCCACTCCAGGTTCTGGCCTGCGCGCTTCTGATAGACCGGGACGGTGACGTGCATCGTCAGCTGCCCCTCAGCGAGTCGACGTAGTCCTTCGCCTCCTTGAGCCCGACTCCCGCGCGTTCGCGGTACCGCTTGTTCGCCTCGATGAGGTGCCCTTGGCGAACGAGCTCCGTGACGTCGTCCCACTCGTCTTCGAAGATGGCGGCGAGGGTCACGTCGCGATCGAGATCGTCGCGCGTCTCGAAGAGAAGCAGGTGCTCGAGCGCGATCTCGTCGAAGCGGGACCAGTAGTCGGCGAGCGGGATCTTGAGGACCGCGCGCTTGGCGAAGACGTGGACGACCCCTTCGTTGGCGAGCACCTCGCGCGTGGGTTGTTGTCGGCGCGCGTGATCGGCGGCGGCGGGTAGAGGCGGCGCGATCGTCGGCGAGAGCCAGTCGTCGTCCTTGAGCGTCGCGCGAAAGGCGATGCGCATCGCGAGCATGTGGCAGGGGCGGACGTCGGGGTGCACGTCGTGGAAGCGATGGAGGCCGCCCTCCAGTCCCAGGAGGATGCCGACGCTCGGCCCGCGCGCCCGGAGGAGCACGTTCTTGAAGGTTCGACCCCGATCCCCGAGCACGTCCTTGAACGCCTTGGCGGTTCGCGGCGGACCCCAGCGGCGCGCTTCGGGCCACTTGGTCCCCGCGCGATCCTCCTTGGTGTTCGCGTCGACGTGAAGCTCCAGCTCCCAGCCTCGCGCGTCGCACGCGTCGAGGAGCGGCGCGAGCCAGGCGTCGAACGCGCGGCCGTCGTCGAGCTCCTGGAGGAGCAGCGTCACGCCGAAGCGCTTCGGATCGCGGCACGTGAGCGCCTGGAGGAGCCCCGCGCGGAAGCGCGCCTTGATCGCGTGCGCCTCCTCGAGGAGCGCGTCGAAGCGCTCGCCCGCGAAGAAGGCCGCGAAGCCCAGCTCCTCGGCGCTCTGGAGATCCGTGTACGCGCCCTCGAGCGCCGACCACACCTCGTGGAGCTTGTGGTGCTCGGAGGAGAGGCGGCCGACCTCCGAGCCGGCGCGCGCGAGCTCCGACCCCTTCTTCTTCTTCCCCGGCTCCCCGTAGCTGAGCTGCGCGATCACGAACTCGAGCTGCGCCTTGAGCTCGGTCACGCGGTCGAGGCGCATGTACTTCTGGAGCTCGCGCCGCAATTCGGAGAGGGCCCAGACGCTGGTCATCGGCGCCGTGAGGCCGCGCGGCTTGCCGAGGAGCGAGAAGACGAGGCCGCCCGACGACGCGCGCGTGACGAGGTTCGAGGTGCCTTCGTACTCGGGCTCGTCGGCCGTTCGCACGTCGACGATGTCGCGGCCGCCGCCGTGGGTCAGGCTCGTGAGGAGGCGCGCGACCGGGGTGGTGAGGTGATCCTCGACGTGCCTCCGCAGCGCCCGCGCGCCGTACGCGTCGCTGAAGCCGCGCTCCGCGAGGTGCGCGAGGGCGGCGTCGGAGACGACGAGCTCCAAAGCGCCCTGGGCGAGCCCGCGCCGCGTGCGCACGCGCTCCACCGTGAGGCGCGTGACCGCGCGGATCTCGTCGCGCGTGAGGGTCCGGAACGCGACGATGCGATCAATCCGGTTGACCATCTCCGGCCGGAACGTCTTCTCGACCTCCTTCACGTAGTACCCGTCGTCGGACGCGCCGGTCCCCTCGAAGCCGACCGCGCCTCTGCGGTGCGCGGCGCCGAGGTTGCTCGTCATGATGAGGATCGTGTTGTGAAAGTACGCGGTCTTTCCGCGCCCGTCGGTGAGGCGCCCTTCGCCGCACACCTGGAGGAGCAGATCGAACACCGCGGGGTGGGCCTTCTCGATCTCGTCGAGGAGCACGACCGAGAACGGCTGCTCGCGCACTTTTCGCGTGAGGAGACCGTCGCCGCGCTCGGTGCCGCGGATCAGGCGCTCGGCCGCCCACGGGTCGGTGTACTCGCTCATGTCGAAGCGAACCAGGCGATCGGCGTGGCCGAAGAGCAGCTCCGCCGTCGCGCGCGCGAGCTCCGTCTTGCCGACGCCGGTGGGGCCCACGAAGAGGAACGTCGCGAGCGGCTTTCCCGCGGGCTGGAGCCCCGCCTTCACGACGGCGATGGTGCCTCGCACGCGCGCCTTCGCGTCATCTTGCCCGATCAAGCGTCGATCGAAATGCGCGGCGATCCACTCCTGCCGGAGCGCCGCGTCGTCGCGGAGGAGGAACGGCGGCACGCCGGTGCGCACGCTGAACCAATCGAACACGTCGCCGGCCGAGAGTCGGGGCGCCGGTGCACCCTCTGCGCGGCTCCTCCCGAGCTCTTGGCTCGCGCGCAGATCGTCGTACAAGCGCGCCGCCTTTCCGGGGAACGCTTCGTAGGGGAGGTACCGCTCGGCGAGATCGCAAATCGCGACGAGCGCGTCGTCGGCGACCTGAACGGCGTGCGGCTCGTGCTTGCCGTCGGCCGCGGCGTGCGCGCGGAGGGCCACGAGGGCCTGCACCGGAGACATCGGCTCGAGGCGAATGCGGCTGGTGCACGAGAAGAAGCCGACGTGGCGGCTCTCGACCACCTCCGCGCGATCTTTGGCGAGCTCGCCGACGAGGCGCACTCTGCCCTCCTCCAACCACGGCTTCATCGCGCCGCCGAGATCGATCCCGTGCGCCCGCTCGCTGAAGAGATCGGCGAGATCGTCGAAGTAGAGGATGGCGTCGAGCGTGTGCGCGGCGTCCATCACGCGGCGAACGCGCTCTTGCCACTGCCCGAGGCCGCTCATTCCCGCGATGAGCTGCGCGCCGCTCGTCGCGTACACGAGGCGCGGACGTCCGGCCTCCACTTCGGCGGCGAGCCACGCGCGAAAGAGCGCCGTCTTGCCGACCTTCGGCTCGCCGACCAGGACCACGCTCTGCCGCTCGTCGCCGCCCAGAATGCCCGCGAGGAGCTTGGCGTCGGCGTCGCGTCCGAGCATCGGCCGCGCGCGCGCCTCGTCTTGATGCAGCGGCGTCGCGACCGACTCGAGGACGAGCACCGCGTGCTTGCGCTTCTCGCGCTGCGCGATCGCCTTGCGATGGGACGCCGCGCGCCCCGCCGGTCCGTCGGACGAGCGATCGATCCTCACGTCGAGCGGCTCGAGGCGATCGTGAACGCCCGGCAAGAGGCCGAGGTAGTGCGTCGCGCCCGCCTCCTCCGCGGCGACGAGGCGGAGCACCTCGCTCTTCACGGCCTCGTCCAGGTCCTCGCCCGCGGGGACGAAGAACGTGTAGTCGAGCGGCACGATCACCACCCATGCGTCGCTCTTCGCGCGCGCGGTGGACGGGATGACGACACTCGGGATTTCGATCGGCTGGGTGACCGCGACGGCGTGCGGCAGCTCCTCGCGGGGGACGAGGACGCGTGTAATATGCAAACGTGTGCCCTCCGGTATGGCGAAGCGCGCGACGGTCTCCGGCCTCGCGCGCGCGAGGTGCTCGGAGAGGAACATCGACTGCTCGAGCAGCGCGTCCTCTTCGCCGCCGAAGCTGGCGTGCGCGGGATCGCAGACCGGGATGGCCAGCACCTCGCCGCTGGCGAGCTCGCGGACGAGGATGCGCGTGCGGAGCGTGACGGGACGCATGGGATGGGGCGCGCGGCCGGAGATCAGCCGCGATCTTCGATCGGCGCGGTCATCAGCGTCTGGACGATGTCCTCGGTGGCCTTCGCGGCGAGCACGCCGTCGCGCAGCGAATGGAAGATCGGGCAGCTGACCTTGCTCGACTCCGCGAACGCCGCGACGCGCGGGATGAGGTCGACGGCCTCGATCCGCGTCTTGATCCCGCGCATCGCCTCGACGAGCGGGGTGCCCTGCGCGAGCGCACGGCCGACGAGGACCTCGGGGCGCTCGGTCTGCCCCGCGCACGCGAGCAAGTCGCCGTAGCCGGCGAGCCCGAGGAGGGTTCGCTCGTCGCCCCCTGCCGCGGCCGCGATCTTCGACGCCTCGGTGACCGATCGCGAGATGTACGCGGCGACGAGCCCCGGGCTCAGGCCCAGCGCCTGCGCGTAGCCGACGCCGATCGCGAGGCAGCCCACGAGCGCGCTCGCCCACTCGAGCCCGACGAGATCGTCGGTCGTGTAGAGGCGCAGCGTGTTGCAGCCCAGCGCCTCGCGGAGCGCCGTGCTCACCTCGGGGAAATGCGAGCCGCAGACCATCACGCTCGGCCGTCCGGCGAGCAGATCCTCCGCGAGCGCAGGGCCGCCGACCGCGCCGACGCGGCGAACCGGGGTCTCTTCGCGGACGACCTCGCTGATTCGCGTCATGGAGTTGCCGGCGAGGCCGCGGACGCCATGGACGACGAAGTGACGCCCGTCGAGGTGATCGCCGAGCTCGCGGAGCACGACGCGCGCGATCTCGGACGGCACGGCGAGCAGGATGGTGCGCGCCTCCTTGCCGATCTCCCGAAAATCCCGGGCCTGCGTCACGCCCTTGGGGAGGCTGCCGTTGAGCGCCCGGCGCGAGTGGAGCATCGTCTCCCCCGTGCGCGACGCCGCAGCCGCGAGCGCCAGCCCCCATGAGCCTCCACCGATGATCGCTACGGGCCTGCGCGCCATGTGCGCGTTTATATCGTGCCCAGCGGCCCCAAGCGAGGGGCGTGCGTGGGCGTCGGATCTCCAGGAATTTGAGCCGCGCCGCCCATGGGTGCGACGATCCCGATCGTGAAGGGCATGGTGTGGGAAGTCCTTGGGTTCAGGCTCTTCGAGCTGGGTGGTCGTCCGGTCACGCCCGCGACGCTCCTGGCGATCGGACTCATCCTCGCCTGCGCGTTCGGCGCGTCGCGCGTCCTCCGGTACGTCATGCACCGCGCGCTCGTACGACGCGGGATCGCCGAGGGGCGTCGCATGCGCTCGATCGAGCGCCTCATCGGCTACGTCCTCATGGTCGTCGCCGTCATCGTCGCCCTCGAGACCGCCGGCATCGATCTTCGCGCCGTCATCGCCGCCACCGCCGTCTTCGCCGTGGGCATCGGCCTCGCGCTCCAGGGCGTCGCCGTGAACTTCGTGTCGGGCATCATTTTGCTCGTCGAGCAGTCGATCAAGATCGACGACATCATCGAGATCGACGGCCAGTATTGCCGCGTGATGAACCTCGGCATCCGGGCGACCCGAGTACGCACGCTCTTCGAGGAGGACATCCTCGTCCCCAACGGCGTGCTCGTGCAGCAGCCAATCAAAAACCTCACGCTGCACGACTCGCTCATCCGCGTCGCCGTCTCGGTCGGCGTCGCCTACGACTCGGATCCCGCCCTCGTCCGCGCGACCCTCGAAGAGGTCGCGAAGACGCACAAAGGGGGCGATCTCGAGTACGCGCCGCTGGTGCTCTTGAACGCCTTCGCCGACTCCGCGCTCGTCTACGAGGTCTCGGTCTGGATGCACGATCCGTGGGGCCATCGACGACACTGCTCGATGCTTCGCGAGAGCATCCTGCGCGCGTTCCGCGAGAAGAGGATCGTGATCGCGTTCCCGCAGATGGACGTTCACCTCGCGCGTGCGCCGATGCCCGAGAAGCGCGCGGCCTGACCGCAGAGCCGCCCCGGCACACGTCGACACAGCGCTGACGACGCAAAATAGCGAATAAGCAGGCTGATCGCGGCTAGAACACTGCTGGAACGGCGCTTGCCCTTGGGAGCGGCATGCGCCTCCTGGCCCTCCTCTTCTCTGCGCCGCTGCTCCTCCCGGTTTTGGCGTCGTGCGGTGGCTCGGTCGTCGGCGTCGGGAGCGACGCGGCGGACGGCGGCTCCGACGGCAACTCCGCCGGCTGCCCCGCGACCCCGGCGGCCGGAGGTTGCTCCGCCGAGGGGCTCCAGTGTACGTACGGGTGCTCGTTCTGCTCGTGCCGATCAGGGACGTGGTCCTGCGCGGCGCCTGGTTGCTATGGCGGTCCCGAGCCCGATCCGGTCGAGGGCGCGACGTGCGGCACTGGCGGCGGGGGATGCTGTGGGCCTAGCAACCCCAGCCGCATCGGCGAGGGTCGTACGTTTCCTTGTCTGAACGGCGTGGGCACCGCGGTCTGCCAGGCGATCGCTGGCGGCGGGGGCCGATGGCACGTCACGAACGCGTGCATCGTCAACGCGGGCTCCTGCTCCTTTACCGGCGATCCGTCTCCTCAAGCGACGAGCTCCTACGGCGCGTGCGGCGAAGGCGTGAACATCACCTCGCCTCCCGCGACCAACTGCGGCGGGAGCGGCGCGGCATTCGAGTACGTTCCGCAAATCGACGTCGCGGCGTCGCGCATCGAGCTCTTCACGACGCCGGGCAAGGTCGCGATCCTCGACAGCGACGCCGCGTGCGACAAGCCCGGGGCCGTGCTCTTCCAGGGCGATCTCGACGGCGCGAGCGCGACGCAAACCTGGCGCGGCGCGGAGATCTTCCCGCCGCTGCGGCTCGTCGCGCAGCACAAGTACTTCATGTACCAAGCCCCCGGCGCGTTCGGATCGATGTCCTGCTCGATATCGCAGAAGGGCGTCAACGTGCGCGAGTACACGGGCGCGCCCGGCGGGAAATGGGAAGGGCCGTTCACTGGGATGACGTGGATGGGCAGGGTCGTCGGCACGTGCCCGTGAGCGGCGCCGCTCAAACGACTTCTGCTCAGTCCGCTTGCTCGATGCATTGGAGGTAGACCGTGTGGCCCGACGCGGGCTGTCCCGTCCGCGAGAACACGATCGCCTCCGGGCACTTCTGGCGTGTCGCGCGGAGGGCCTCAGGCCCGCGTGCATAGCACCACCCTGCGCGAGGATCGTCGCTGCATCGCGCCCCACCCGCTTCCACGAGCTGGGTCTTCTCGCAGAGCGCGACCGTCGAGAGATCCTCGTGCGCCGCGGCGTGCTCGCGACGAAACGCGGCGAGCACGGCGGGATCGGCGCGCGTGAGCCCTTGCGCAGGCCTGTCGCACGCGTCGTCGCCGATCGCGTCGCCGGTCATCGCCTCGAGCACCAAGCACGGCACCCGACCGGAGGCGTCGGCGCGCGGCGGCCTCGGGAGGCACTGGGCCGCGAGGATTGCGCCGAGTCGCTCGGCGATCGATCGCATCGCGGGCCGGTACCCGAAGCGGGCGTTCTCCACCGACGCGTCGGTGGTGTCGTCCGGACAGATCGACGCCACGACGCCGTTCTGTCCGAGCGAGCGCGCGAGGAGGAGGTGCCGCACGCCGGGGTACGCCTTCGCGCGCACCTGCACGGCGCCGTTCGCAGGGTCGCAGAGGGGGCCGCCGTTCTTGCAGTCGCACGCGATGTCATTCGCATCGCACGCGCGTGCCTTGGCGAGGGGGAAGGTGCATGCATACTGCAAGTCTTGACCACCGGTGTCGCGATCGCCGGCCACGCCCGGCCTCACGGCGATCGACTCGAGCATCCGCGGATCGGCGCCCGTGAAGTCGTACCGGAGCGGATCCGCGCCGAGCATTTTGGTCCAGTCGTCCACCGACGGCACGCCGGTCGCGGGCAGGAGGTCTCTCGGGACGCCGGTGATCGCCGCGTAGAAGACGAGACCAGGAGCGCGTGGGCCTCGCGCGAGCGCGCAGAGATCGTCCTTCGCGCCACTGGGAAGCGTCGCCGCGAAGAGCGGATTGGTGCAGCTCGTGCCGGCGCGATTGGGCACGTCGAGCGCCGCCCCCGTCGCGTCGGGCGCCACGCCGAGGCCGCGCGTGTACCGGGCCACCGGGTACATCGGGTCCACTCCGAATCTCTGCTTCATGTGGAAAAAGCGCACGTTCGGGACGTCGTCGCCCGCGGTCCGCGTCGCGCACTCGGGTAGCCCGGCGTTCTCGTCGGACCCGCACGAGCTGCACGCCGGGAGGTTCGGATCTTTCGCGCACGCCGCCGTCGCGCGCGGGGCCGAGCCTCCGTCCGGATCGAGCATCCGGAACCCTCGTCCCCCGAGCGAGCGCGGATCGACGGTCGATTCGTTCTCGTCGGTGATTTGCACGATCGCGACGAGCGAGTCCGGTCGCAAGAAATCGCGCCGCTCCTTGAGCAGCTCCTCGTCGACGCCGGCGAAGACGGCGCGTCCCGACGACGTGTCGATGGTCGCGTAGGGATCAGGCTGGACGAGGAAGCGGTACCAGCTCTCTTCTTGCGCTTCGAAGCCGCAGCCATACTCGCCGACGCCGCTGACGCGGTCCTGGAACGCCGCGATGAACGTGCTCGGCTCACCGGCCGCCGGCGTCCATGCCAAGAGCGCCCTCGCGCCCGCCGCGCCCGCGCCGCTTCGCGCGATCAAGTGCCCTTGATCGTCGTTGTGCCACTCGGCCTGCGGGAGCGTCGGATCGTGGAACGCCGCAGCGCACGCGCCCGACCCGAGGCCGCCGAGCGACGAGCTCACCACGCCGACGTGAAGATCGGTGAGCGGCGGAAACTCGATCTCCCCCTTGTCGCAGGCGCCGTTCACCGACGCGCCGAGGACGGTCGTAGGCACGTCGGGGTCGACGCACAGCGGCACCAGGAGCCGCGTGATCAGATCCGGAACGGCATCTCGGAGGAGCGTCTGCTTGTCCCCCATCGATGCGGAGTTGTCGATCGCGAAGAGGAGATCGATCTTCGAGATCCTCTTCGACAAGATCGGGATTTGAACGACGTCCTTCGTGCTCGGCTTGCTCGACACCGTCGGGCGCGTGACGCACGCCCCCAGGATCGCGACCGCAACGCAGACCGACGCACCCACGCAGAAACGCACGCGGCGTCCCATGGCATCCTCCTCCCCCCGTCGAGGAGAACAATGGCCGAAACGTGCCGCGTCCGTCGCGCGAGGACTAAAGCGGAAGTCGTTTGACCGTGGCGGGCAAACGACTGGAGCGATCCACCTGAAGGCTAGAGCAAGCGTTACGTAGTAACGACGCTTGCTCTAGGAAGCGACGAGATCGCCGAGGGCCGTCATGAGCTCCTCGATCGAGAACGGCTTGCGGAGGACCTTGTTCGGCACCGACGCGACGAACTGCGTGGCGCGCGGCGTGAACGCTTCGCCGGTCATGAAGAGGAAGCGCGGAAGCACCTCGGGCCGCGTGTCCGTCATGCGCGCATGGACATCCATCCCCGTCATTCCCGGCATCATGAGGTCACAGAGCACGACGTCGAAGGCGGGGCCCTGGTCGAGCAGCACGCACGCGTCGCTCCCCGTCACCGCCGTCACGATCTCGTGCTCGTCGGTCAGCAGCGCGCGCAGCGACGACACGAGGGCGGGCTCGTCGTCGATGACGAGCATGCGCAGGCGCGGGAGAGGCCGTCGACGCGAAGTCTCCGGCGCGAGCGCTGTCTCTCCGGCGGTCGCCGCCAGGAGGTGCACGCGCACCGTGGTGCCCTTTCCCACCTCACTCTCGATGGTGATCTCTCCGCCGAGCCGGGTCACGATGCCGTGGCTGATCGATAGACCGAGCCCGGTCCCTTCGCCCACGACCTTGGTCGTGAAGAAAGGATCGAACGCGCGGCTCCGCACCTCGGAGGGCATGCCGGTGCCGTTGTCGGTGACCTCGATCACCACGCGCCCGTCCTCCGCGACACTCGCACGGAGATCGATGCGATTGCCGGGCCGTCCCTCGGGCATCGCCTGCGCGGCGTTGAAGAGGAGGTTGACGAACACCTGCTCGAGGCGCCGCGCGTGCCCCATCACGAGTGGGATGCGGTCGTAGCGCGGCCACACCTCGGCGCCCGGACGGATGCGGTGCGCGGCGAGTCGCTCCGCGGAGGCCAGCACCGCGGCGATGTCGGTGGGGCGAGGCGGGTGCTCGTCGGATCGGCCAAAGGTACGCAGCTCGCCGACGATGCCGGCCACGCGATCCACGCTGTCGCGAAGCTCGGAGATGAGCTCGGAGAGGTCGCGCTGCTCCTCTGGCTGCGTTCGCGCGAGCGCTCGCTTGAGGCGCGCGTCGAGCGCCTGGATGCCCAGCACCATCACGGTCAGCGGATTGTTGATCTCGTGGGCGACGCCGGCCGCGAGTGTCCCCAGCGCGGCGAGGCGCTCGCTCTGCATGAGCTGCTCCTGGAGGCGCAGGCGCTCGGTCACGTCGCGCGCGAAGCCCATGACCGCGGGCTTTCCGTCGTGCTCGTAGGGCACCGACGTAATCTCGGCAGTGATTCGCGCGCCGTCGCGCCGACGCGCCTCGTACACGTGTGGCGCCAATCGCTGCCCCTCGCGTGCGGCCGCGACGCGCTGGGCCATCACCGTGCGGTCCACCGGCGACAGCACGGCGCGTAGGGAGGTCCCAATCATCTCCTCGGCGGCGGCGAAGCCGAGCATGTTCGCCGCCGCGGGGTTCGCCTCGAGGACGACGCCCTCTCGCGAGACCACGATGCCGTCGGGCGCGGACTCGAAGAGCCGCCGCAGCCGCGCCTCTTTGGAGCGCAGCGCGATCTCCGCATCCCGCCGCGCCGAGATGTCCCAGAACAGCGAGACGCGCGCCGGGGCACCGTCGATCGACACGTCGGTCAAGACGAATGTGATGGGCCGCTCGGTGCCGTCGGCGCCCACGATGACCGTGTCGATCACGGGATCGAGCGCCTCGCCGCTCAGGCGTCGGTCGCGTCGCTCGCGCAGCCGCTCCCGTTCGGACGGCACGATGAAATCGAACGCCGATCCCGAGAGGAGCGCCTCTCGCGGGTGGCCCAGGATTTCGACCGCGACGTCGCTCACCACCACGTTGCGCGAAACGCCGGCTTCGATGGTCGTGACGCACACGCCGATCTTCGCGAGATGGAGCGCTTCGAGGATCGCAGGCCAGTGCTCGGCGAGCGCGCGGTCCTGCCCCCCGTCATCGCGCTTCGGGTCCGTCATCTCGACCGCGAGCATACCAACGCAGTCCCGCACCGAAAGGTGAGGCGGCGTAGGACCATGTAGGTGGATCTTGTTTCCCCAATCGGGGGGTGTTGGGAGCGGCAGGCGGTTACGCTAGGGTTGTTAAATATAAAGTAATAACAATCATATAGAATCGCGCACACGCTCTACATACGAAACGGTATCTCACTTGCAAACATGGGAGCCGGGCCACGTCGGGCGGCCCGTCCTTCCACGAAATCGAGCCGAGGTCGTCATGATCCCCTCCACCAAGAAATGCTTCCGTGTGCTCCTCCCTGCGCTCCTCGCTCTTTCCTCTTCCATGGGCGCAGCCGCGATGGTCGGTTGCTCCGCCGCCGACGGGAGCGCGGAGCAGGGGACCGAGGCGATCTCGAACGCCGCCGCGCGGACGCCGCTCACGTTGAACGACGACGAGCGGAGGGAGATGGTCTCGAAGAAGACGACGTGTCCTTTCGTGGGGACGGCGCTCGCGCTGAAGAAGCTCCTCACGTTCGGGACGAAGCAGTCGCCGTTCGCGCGCATCGTCGGGGACGGCAGCATCGGCGCCGTCGGCGACACCGGCGGCGGAGATCTGAGCCTCGGCTTTCGCGTCGTCGCGCGCGGCAACCACCACAAGGCGCCGGACGGAACGGAGGCGCCCGACGGGATGTTCAGCCTCGACTTTCCGACCACGCAAGGCGCGCACGCGGCGCACAGCTTCATCTTGATGGGCAACCCGCACGCCAAAAATTCCGGCCGCCTCGACGCGTCGAACCTCGATCGCCTCATCCTCGAGAAGGGCTCCGGCGGTCACGCGGAGGTCGCCGCCAACGGCGCGCTCGTCGTGCGTCGCTCGGAGCTCGGAAAATTCGTCGCGCAGAACGTCGCGTGCGATCCCAACGCCGTCGTCGACGGTTGGACGCTCGTGAGCCTCCTCGGCAGAGATCTCGTCGACTTCACCGACCACGGCTTCTCCGCCACGAAGGACGTGCTCGAAGGCGGCAGCTCCAGCTCGAGCCAGATCACGCAGCTCCTCCAGGACCTCGTCCACATCGCGACGCAGAACAACCTCGTCGGCAGCGTCGGCGAGTTTGGTCTCCTCACGATGTTCCTCGCGCCGAGCCCCAATACGGTGATCATGGATGACGGCGAGCCCGCTCTGGCCGTGGACGACATCACGATGCTCTTTGCCGGCAAGCAGGATCCGGCGACCGGCAAATACGATCCGCTCACGCGCAACTTCCCGCCCGGGTGGGGGACGTCGCCGCGCACCAACCTGGATTTTCTCCAGCACTCCGTCCATATCCTGCACACGGCCGCGCTCGCGCACATCGGGCACGAGTTCCGTCGTGACGCGACGTGTCCGACGATGAAGTGAAGGCCTCTACGGCTGCGCGGCGAGCTTCTGGTCGCGACCGAGCGCGTGCTCGAGGCGGACGCGGGCGATGCGTGCGTCGACCGTGGCGTTGAGCGCGTCGAGGCGCGCGCGCGTGAGCTCGGTCTCGGCGTCGGTGAGCGTGGTGCTGGTGGCGCGGCCGTTGTTGAACAGCTCACGCGCGACGCGGTACGCCTCGGTGGCGCTCGCGAGCTGACGCTTCGTCGACTCGAGCGCGACCTCTTGCTCGCGGATCGCCTGCCACGACTGCATCACCTCGATCTCGATCCCGTCGCGGATGATCTGCTTGTTGGCCTCTGCGGCGGACGCGCGCGACTCGGCGTCGGTGACCGCGGACCCGGCGACGATGAAGTCGTTCGGCGACCAGGTGGCCTGAACGCCGACGTCCCAGGTCGGGAACCACTCGTTCGTCGCGGGGAAGCGGCGCGGGTTGGGGTTCGCGAGGATCGCGTCGCCGAAGGCGCTGACGGTAGGATATTTGCCCGCGTTGGCGACCTTGGCCTGCTCGCGCGCGGCGGCGGCGTTGAAGTCGATGCTCTTCACCTCGACGCGCGAGGCCAGGGCCTCCTGCGTGAGCGCGACGAGGTTGCCCTGGATGACGGGCGGCGGTGCGTTGTCGAGGCTCTCCCCCGGAGCGATCGTCTGCGCCTCCGGCAAATGCATCGCCTGCCGCACCTGCTTCTCCGAGAGATCGGAGAGGTTGTTCGAACGCTCGACCTGGAGCTCCGCGGCCGCGACCGCCGTCTCCGCGCGCAGCACGTCCGCGCGCGACGCGTTGCCCACCGCGAACTGGTTCTTCGCGTCGGTGAGGTGCGTTTTCTGGTCGTTCAGCGCCTGCGCCGCCACGACCGCCGCGCCGCGCGCGCGCAGCCACGTGTAGAATGCAACTTTTCCGTCGGCCGCAGATCTGGTCCGCGCGGCGATCGCGTCGAGGCGAATGGCGTCGCGCTGATGGGTCGTCGCGGTGAAGTTTTGGTTGATGCGCAGGAAATAGTCGGTGATGGGAACCGTGATTGTGCCCTGGAGGAGCCACTGGTTCAGAACGAGCGGGATCGACAGGGTCGGCGCCGTCACGGCGAGAAGGGTGGAGCCCGGTTGGATCGGCGTCCCGGTCGGCGATCCCGGAGCCGTGGTGGAGACGGACGCAAGGGGCGAGCTCGTGAAGAACGGGGGCGGCGTGAAGTCGCTGAGGCGCGTGTAACGCCCGAGCACCGCCAGCCGCGGCAAGAAGCTCGCCCACGCCTGGTCGATGCGCTCGGCGGCACCTTTCAGCGTCGCCTCTTGTGCCTTCGCCTGGAAGCTCGTCACGGCGGCGCGCGCGCCGACCTGATCGGCGGTGAGCCCCGAGGCTTCGATGTGCATCAGATCGACCGGCGTAGCTTCGGGCGCCGTGGTCGCGCCGGTTACCCCGGCGGTCGGGGGTGCCGCGGCCGCGGCGGACGGCGGCGTGAGCTGACCCGGTCGCGCAGGCTGCGCGGGGGCCGGGCCGGGCTGGGCTCCGGCGATCCCGGGGGCGAGGAGGACGACCGCACTGACCGCACTGATGACCGAAGCGAGCGAGATTTTACGCATTTTCCAATCGTCTCCGAATTCCCCCAGCCCTTGGATGCCGGGACCATACCTTTCCGCGCGCGTCCTTCGAAGCTTTCGTTTCGATCCCCGGCGGGAGCAGCTTGTAGAGCACCGGCGTGACGATGCGCGCGAGGAGGGTGGAACTCACGAGGCCGCCGAGAATCACGAGCGCCAGCGGCGAATAGAGGGGCGAGTGCTCGAGGACCAGCGGAAGGAGGCCGCCGATGGCGGTGAGCGTCGTGAGGAGGATGGGCACGAAGCGCGTCTCGCCCGCGCGCCGGATCGCCTCGTCGAGCGGGACGCCCTCTTCGCGCAGGTGGTTCGTGAAGTCGACGAGCAGGATCGAATTTTTCACCTCGATGCCCATGAGCGCGACGAAGCCGACCGTCGCGGTGAACGACAGCGTGTTGCCGCTCAAGAAGAGCGCGCCGAGGCCGCCGATGACGCCGAGGGGGATGACCGACGCGACGATCAGCGTTCCCTTGAACGTACGAAACTCGAGGACGAGGATCGCGATGACGCCGAAGATCGCGACCATGATCGCGGTGCCGAGGCCGCCGAAGCTCTCCTGCCGATTCTCGAGCTCGCCGCCCGGCGTGAAACGCACGCCCGCGGGTAGCTTCTCGAGCGCGACCTTCGCGACGACGGCCTGCGTGAGCTTGTCGGTGTTGAATCCCGGCGCGACCTGCGACGTCACGGTGACGCTGCGCTCCTTTCCGTAGTGACGGAGGCGCGTCGGCGACGGCTCGAACGTGAGCTCGGCGATCTGCGCGAGCAGGACGGGCGCGCCCTTGGCGGTGGGGACGATCAGGCCTTCGAGCACTTCGAGACCGGGGCGCGCGCCGCCCTCGGGGCCGCCGGCGAGGGCGCGCGGCAACGTCACGCGCACGTCGTCGGCCTCGTCGGCCTCGGCGCGCCGGTACTTGGCTGCGACCACGCCGCCGACCGCCATTCGCACTGCGCGATCGATGTCGGGATCGGCGACGCCCAGGACCGCCGCGCGCTCGCGATCCACCTTCACTCGCAGATCGCTCCTCCGATCGCGGCTTGGGTTTCGCACGTCGCGCGTCCCCGGCACGTCCTTCACGATCGCCTCGACGCGCAACGCCGCCGCCTCGAGCGCGGACTCGTCGTCGCCGAGGAGGCGGATCGCGATCGGTGCCTCGAGCGGCGGACCATTCTCGAACTCTTTCAGCTCGAGCCGCGCGCCCGCATACCCGGCGAGCTCCGCACGGATCCCTCGAAGAGCTGCTCACGCTCGACCTGCGTGGGCAGCGTCGTCTCCGCGAAGACGTCGGCGATGTTTGCCTTCTCGTTGGCGGGGACCACGTTGTAATAAATCTGTGGGTGCCCCTTGCCGACGCTGACGGCGACGTTCTTCACCGCCGCGTGCTTGCGCAGCACCTCCTCGACGAAGCGCGCCCCGCGGTCGGCCTCGAGGAGGCTCGCGCCCTCGGGCGCCTCGACGGTCACGAGGAACTGGGGAGTGCCCGCCTTGGGAAACAGGCTGAAGCCGATCTTCGGGACCAGCGCGAGCGCGCCCGCGAAGAGGAGCGCGGCGAAGAGCACGGTGGTCTTGGGCCGCACGATCGCGCGCTCGAGGACGCGGCGGTACGAGCCTTCCACGACCCACATCATCCCGCGGTAAAAGACGTTGCCGTGCTCGCCGCCGCTCTTGAGGAGCAGGCTCGAGAGGAACGGCACGATCGTCAGCGACACGAGGAGCGACGCGCCGATCGTGAAGACGACCGCGACCGGCATGCTGCGGATGAAGAGGCCTGCGGTGCCGGGGAGGGCGAGGAGCGGCAAGAACGCGAAGATGAGCGTCGCGGTGCACCCGAGGACCGACACCATGATTTGCTTGGTCGCCTTGATCGACGCGTCGGTCGGAGACAGACCCTCGCGCAGGTGCCGCGTCACGTTCTCGACGACGACCACCGAGTCGTCGACGAGGAGCCCCAGCGCGATGACGAAGCCGACGATCGACAGCTGGTTGATCGAGAACCCGGTCGCCTTCAAGAGGAAGAGACCCAGCGAGAGCGACAGCGGGATCGATACCATCACCACCGCCGCCGCGCGCCCGCCCAGGGGGAGGAGCGTGATCAGGACCAGCCCGATCGCGAGGAGCATGTCGCGCGAGAATCCGCCGAGGCGATGCCCGACGTTCTTCGATTGGTCGAAGCCGCGCGCGAGGTGCACGTTGGGCGGCAAGGTCTTCTCGAAGGCGTCGAGCTCGGCCTCGATGAGGCGCATGACGTCGAACACGTTTTGGTTGTCGCGCTGCGCGACGGCGAGGAGCACCGCGCGCTGCCCGTCGAAGCGCGCGAGCTGCACCGCCTCGGCGTCGCGGAGCTCCACGGTCGCGACGTCGGCCACCATGAGCTGCGAATTCCCGGGCGCGCGGAGGAGCGTGGCGCGGACCTCGGCCACCGAACGGTAATCGCCCCCGGTCTTCACGCTGAAGCGCCGCGCGCCGGCCTCGACGTTGCCCGCGGGCACGTTGGCGCCATCGGCCCCGATCGCGTTGAGTACCTCGTTGGGCGAAACGCCGAGCGCGCGCATGCGTTCGAGATCGAGCGCGACCTGCACCTCTTGGTGAGGAAGCCCCGCGACCTCGACGTCGCCGGCCCCCGGCACTCCCTCGAGGCGGCGCTTCAACGCGCGCGAGAGCCGCTCGAGCGTTTCGAACGGCACGTCCTTCGCGACCAGCGCGACCTCCCGGATGTTCACCTTGGCCGCATTGAACTGCTTCACGTCGAGGCGCACGAGCTCCGCCGGGAGCGTGGGCCGCAGCGCCGTCGTCTCGCGAAGGACCTCGTCGCGCTTGCGATCCGGATCGACCCCCGCGCGAAACTCGAGCTGGAGGACCGCGAGGCCGTCTTGCATCTCGCTGGTCAGCTTCTTCACGTCGTCGAGCGCCTTTAGCTTCGTCTCGATCGGATCGACGACGAGGCGCTCGAGGTCCTCGGGCGTCGCGCCGGGGAGGACCGCGACGACGACGAAGTTCGCGAAGGGGAAGGTGGGATCTTCGGCCTTCGGAATGGTGACGAGCGCCTGCACCCCGAGCGCGATGAGCGCCACGAAGACGACGAGCGTGAACTGCCACCGGCGGACGGCGAACTCCGATATCGACATGCCTTCTCCGTTTGCGTTTCGAGCCGTTTTACCGGGGAATGCTCAGGGTCGAACCTCGACCGAGGAGCCGTCTTCGAGGAGCGCGGCTCCCGCGCCCACGACGTGATCGACCCCGTCGAGGCCCGCCGACAGGGCCGCGCGATCTCCGATCATGAACGCGAGCTCGACGGGAGCGCGCCTCGCATGACCCGAGTCGACGACGTATACGAACGCGGACTTGCCGTCCGCGCGAACGAGGCTCGCGAGCGGCACCGTGGCGTGTGGGGTCTGCGTTCTCGGGATCGTGACCTTCGCAGTCATCCCGGACAGAAGACGCTCCGGCGCCGTGTCGAGCTTCACTTCGACGTCGAACGTTCCGGTCGCCGGCGACGCGACGGTCGCGAGCGTCGAGATCTTTGCCGCCAGGAGCGCGTCGGGCGCCGCGTCGAGCTGGACCTCCGCGGGCTGTCCGACGACGAGACCGAGCGCGTCTCTGTCGGTGAGCGCCACACGGACCACCGCGCCTTTCGAGCGGCCGCTCATCCGGAAGACGGCGCGACCGGGCGAGAGGACCTCGCCCTTCTCGGCCATCCGTTGATCGATCAGCCCGTCGTCTGGCGCGACGATGACGGCGTGGCGTTGCGCGAAGTCGGCCGCGGCGAGCTGCGCGCGCGCGACGGCGGCGCCGGTCTCTGCGTTCTGGAGATCGACGAGCGGCAGCGCGCCTGTCCCGTGCAGGCTCCTCACACGCGACAGATCGCGATCGGCCTTGGCCACCGCCTCGCGCGCCTGCGCCGTCGCCGCCCCGACCTCGGTCGCGTCCAGCTGCGCGAGCACCTGCCCGCGGTGAACACGCGCACCTTCGTCGACGAAGAGGCCCGAGAGGACGCCGCCGACGGTGAAGGCGAGGTCGAGCTCGCTCTTCTGCTTCAGAATTCCGCCGGCGTGGAGCGGCCGGTCGATGGGCCCTCGCTGCACGGTGGCGAGCGACACCGGCACCGGACGCGCATCGATCCGCGTCGCCTTCTGCGCGGGCTCTGCGGCCGCGTCTGGAATCGCCTTCCCGCAGCCCGCGATCGCCACGGACGCCAGCGCCGCGGCCCCGAACAACACGAATGATTTCGAGATAAAGGTGGGCATCGCTCCTCCAACCGGTCACCGGACGGTGTCAGGTGACGGCGTCACGTGACAGTGTCCATTGACAGTGTCTACGGTGTGGCCTTGACGGTGTCAAGTCGGAGGGCCACAGTGCCATGAAGAATGGCTCGCAACCTTCGTGCGACCGCGGCCCGCTCCGCGGAGAGACCTCCGGCCGATGAACAGGATCTGCGCGCGCGCATCCTCCGCGCGAGCGTCGCGCTGATCGACGAGCAAGGGCTCGGATCGCTCAGCATGCGCGAGGTCGCGCGCCGCGCCGGCGTCAGCCATCAAGCGCCCTACCACCACTTCGAAGACCGCGCGGCGATCCTCGCGGCGATCTGCGAAGAGGGATTTCGCGAGCTCCAGACGCGCATGCGCGCCGCGCAGACGCCGCCCGCCGCGGACGTGGGCGAGCAGCTGGAGCGCTGCGGCAACGCGTACGTCGCGTTCGCGCTCGCCTTCCCGGCGCACTTCCGGATCATGTTCCGACGCGAGCTCGTCGAGATGGAAAAATTCCCGGAGGCGCACTGCCGGGCCGAGGAGGCCTTCGCGGAGCTCGTCGGCGTCGTACAGAAGTACGTCGGCAAGGGGAAGGGGTGGGAGGGCAAGGAGCAGGCGCTCATCTCGATGTGCTGGGCGATGTCGCACGGCCTCGCGAGCTTGCTCCTCGACGGCCCCCTCCAGATGAAGCAGCCCGGCGCAGCCCTGCAACTCGAGCAGCACGTCGCGAACGTGATGCGGGCGTTCCGCGTGATGATGACGGCGGGGATGGCGCGCGGCAGCGAAGCGGGTTGACCGCGAGGGACGAAATGGCTGGTATCGTAGGCGCGTGATCCACTTCGCCGAATCTCGCGCGCGTGCGCTCGCCGCCGCGTCCGTCGTCGTCGCGGGGTGCGGGGGCGGCACCGTCGATCGCGAGCCTCTTGCCGCGCCGCTGCGGCCCGTCGTCGAGGAAGCGCCGAAAGCGCCGTCCGCGAAAAACGCGCTCGCGTCGCGGCCCGAGCTCTCCGCGGAGCTCGCCGCTCCGTCGACGGCCGCCTGGCTCCAGGGGGCGGGTGGTCCAGGCGCGCGGCGCGTGCGCGTGACGCTGACCAACACGAGCGAGCGCCCGGCCAAGGTCGCCGATCTGCGTGTGTCGTTCCACACGCGGCGCGACGGCGTCTCGTTCGTGTGTGCGCCGCACGTCGGTGGTGCGGTGAAGGTCACCGAGCCGCCGGAGCTCGCGCCGGGCCAGAGCTTCGCCTACGAGCGCGACATCGATTGCACGATGCCGGCGCTGGGGCGCTACGACGTCGCGGTGGCGGCACGATTCGGCGAGGGTGAAGAAGGTCACGACGATGCGATCGGCACCTTCACGTTTGAGGTGACTGGCGCGGCGCCGTGGGCACCGCGTGCCTTCCCGAATCGCCCGGCGCTGCAGGTCGCCCTCATCGGCGAGAACGAGACCAAGGCGCTGTCCCCTGGCGCGTGGAAGCACGGCGACCACCACGTGAGCCTCCTTTTCGCCAACGTCGGCGCACAGCCCCTCGCGCTCGGCGCGGCGCGGGTCGTCCTCTCGATCACGTCCAAAGGCGCGCCGTTCTCGTGCGCGCGCGATGCGCTCACCACGAAGCTCGACGCGCGCTCGATCGCGCCCGGCACCAGCCAGACCGTTCCTTTGCCCGTGCGCTGTCCGCTCGACGCGAAGGGGGATTTCGAGCTCTCCGCGCGCCTCGCGCTCGTCGACGCGCCGGACAAGGCGGACAAGGCGGACAAGCCGGACAAGCCGGACAAGAGCGTCAAGGGTGACACGACTGACGGGCCCGAGGTCGGCCGACTTCGGCTCCACGTGCGCGGCGAGGACGAGCCGCCCCTTCCGGTGAACCAGCTGCCCGTCCCCTGAGGTATGCTGCCGCCCGTGGAGACGCAAACGAGGAGCGACGTGCAGCGCCGGATCGCCGAGGCGCGCGACGTGTCTCCGGGCGGCGTGCTCGCATGCGACGGCGACGGCACGCTGTGGAGCGGGGACGTGGGCGAAGATCTGTTCCACGCGCTCGTCGCGAAGGGGCCGTTCCTCGCGCCCGCGCACGCGCAGCTCCGCGTCGACGCAAAGGCGCACGGCGTGGACGACGGCGGCACCGCGCAAGAGATCGCGCGACGCATCTACGACGCGTACCTCGCGCACACGTACCCCGAAGAGCTCGTGTGCGAGATGATGACGTGGGCCTTCGCCGGCTGGATGCGTGACGAGGTCGCGTCGTTCGCGCGCGATGTGATCGGCGCGGTCGGCCTCACGGCGCGCCTCCACCCCGAGGTGACCGAGACGCTCGCGTGGGCGCGCGCGAGCGGCGTGGAGGTGCTCGTCGTGAGCGCCTCGCCGCGTGCGGTCGTCGAAGAAGCGGTGCGATGCGCGGGCGTCGACGCGTCGCACGTTCTCGCCGCCACGTCCCGCTTCGACGGCGATCGCATGCTCGCGGCTGTCGAGCGCCCCATCCCCTACGGCCACGGCAAGGTCGCCGCGATCCGCCGCGCCGTCGGCGAGCGCACGCTCTACGCCGCGTTCGGCGACAACGCGTTCGACGTGGCGATGCTCCGCGAGTCGAAAATTCCGGTCGCGGTGCGCCCCAAGCCTCGCCTTCGTGATCGCGCAGCAGAGGTCCCCGGCCTCGTCGAAATCGCGCCTCCCTGAAGGCACCTGACGCTTCCAACTGCGTCGCGCGGGTACTACTGTCCTTCCAATGGACTTCGACTTCACCGAGGAGCAGCGCCTCATCCAGCAGACCGCCCGTGATTTCGCGGCCCGCGAGGTCGCGCCCAAGGCCGCCGAGCTCGACAAGAACGGCCGCTGGCCCGCCGAAATCGTGAAGCAGATGGGGGAGCTCGGCTTCCTCGGAATGGCCGTGCCCACCGAGTACGGCGGCGCCGGGATGGACACGCTCTCCTACGCCCTCGCGATGGAGGAGATCAGCGCCGCGTGCGCCTCATGCGGCGTCATCATGAGCGTCAACAACTCGCTCTTCTGCGACCCCCTCCTCAAGTTCGGCACCGACGCGCAGAAGAAGGAGGCGCTCACCGAGTGCGCGAGCGGAAAGAAGCTCGGCTGTTTCGGCCTCACCGAGCCGATGAGCGGCTCCGACGCCCAGACGATGGCCACGAGCGCCGAGAAGACGAGCGGCGGTTGGGTCATCAACGGCGCCAAGAACTGGATCACCAACGGCCCCCACGCCGACTACATCCTGCTGTTCGCCGTCACCGATCGCTCGGGACCGAAGATCAAGCACACCGCCTTCCTCATTCCCAAGGGCACGCCGGGCTTCACGCAGAACCCGCGCGACCACAAGCTGGGAATCCACGCCGCGCACTCGTGCACGGTGTTCTTCGAGGGCTGCGAGCTCCCCGAGAGCGCGGTGGTCGGCAACGTGGGTGAAGGCTTCAAGGTCGCGATGGCGACGCTCGACGGCGGGCGCATCGGCATTGCGAGCCAAGCGCTCGGCATCGCGAAGGCGGCGCTCGGCACCAGCGTCGGCTACGCAAAGGAGCGAAAGAGCTTCGGCGTCCCGATCGCGCAGCACCAGGCGATCCAGTTCATGCTCTCCGACATGGCGACCGAGCTCGACGCGGCGCGCCTCCTCACGTGGCGCGCGGCCACGATGAAGGACAAGAAGACGCGCCACACGATGGAGTCCGCCGAGGCGAAGCTCTTCGCGAGCGAGATGGCGACGCGCGTGGCGCACAAGGCCATCCAGATCCACGGCGGCTACGGCTACTCGTCGGAGTTCCCCGTCGAGCGCCACTACCGCGACGCGCGCATCACCGAGATCTACGAGGGAACGAGCGAGATTCAGCGCATCGTCATCGCCGCCAGCGTCCTCAAGGGCTGACGCGATGAAGCCGTACGCCGCGCTCCTCATGGCGCCGCTCGCCATCGCGTCGTGCGGCGGCGAGAAGCTCGAAGCGAAGCAGCCCGACCCCGAGCCCATCACCGCGCGCGAGCCCGAGCGTCCGAAGCTGGCGGTCGCTCAAGAGCTCGGATCGATCGATCCGGCAGAGGTCCAAAAGACGTGGAACCGCCTCCACGGCGATTTCGAGAGCTGCCGCAAAGCCGGTCTAGAGCGCGTCGAGTACCTGCACGGCGACGTGAAGTTCTTCGTTCGCGTCGGCCCCGACGGTGGCGTCAAATGGACGTTCCTCGAAGACTCGAACCTCGGCGACCGTGACACCGAAAAATGCATGCTCGACGTCGTCACCGCCACCAAGTGGCCGAAGCCCGACGGAGGCGACGCCGAAGTCCGCAACTCGCTCGGCTTCGATCCGGAAGGGCGCGCGCCCGCGTCGTGGCCCACCGACAAGATCGCCGCGATCCTCGGGAAGAACGAAAAGGATCTGCACAAGTGCAAAGGGAGCGTGAAGGCCACGTTCCACGTCACCCTCTACGTCGCGCCGCACCACAAAGACGGCAAGGTCCAAGCGGTCGGCGTCTCGGCCCCGTCCAAGGAGGCGTCCGACAAGGTCGACTGCATCGTGGGTGAAGTGAAGGGGTGGAAGATGCCGAGCCCCGGCAGCTGGGGCGCCAAAGTGGAGTTCAGGATCTGATCCCATGGACCTCTCTCTCAGCGAAACGCAGAAGCTCGTTCAGGACACCGCCCGCGAGTTCGCCACGCGCGTCATCGCGCCGGTGGCCCGCGAGATCGACGAAAAGGAGCGATTTCCTCGAGAGATCCTGAAGGGCCTCGCCGACCTCGGTCTCATGGCGGTGAACGTGCCGGAGGAGGTCGGAGGCTCCGGCGCCGGCGTGGTGTCCTACGCGCTCGCGATGCAGGAGGTCGCGCGGGCGTGCGCGTCGACGGCGGTGACGATGGCCGTCACGAACATGGTCGGCGAGGTCATTGCCGCGTTCGGCACCGACGCGCAGAAGCAGCGCTGCTGCCCCAAGCTCGCGAGCGGAGAGTGGATCGCGGGCGCATTCGCGCTCTCCGAGTCGGACGCGGGGAGCGATCCCGGCGGCATGGGCACCGTCGCACGCAAGGACGGCGACGCGTGGGTCATCGACGGCACCAAGCAGTGGATCACGAGCGGCGCCCACGCGGGCGTCATGGTCGTGTGGGCGCGCACCGCCCCGAAGGACACGCACCCCGGAACGCGCGGCATCTCGTGCTTCCTCGTCGAGGGCGGCACGCCAGGCCTCAAGGTCGGACGCGCCGAGGACAAGATGGGGATCCGCGGCTCGAACACGGTGCCGCTCACCTTCGACGGCTGCAGAGTCCCGGAGGACGCGCTCCTCGGTCAGCTTCACGGCGGCTTCAAGATCGCGATGATGGCGCTCGACGGCGGGCGAATCGGCATCAGCGCGCAGGCGATCGGCATCGCGCGCGCGGCGCTCGAGGAGAGCGTGCAGTATGCACGCGATCGGAAGCAGTTCGGAAAGGCCATCGCCGAGTTCCAGGCCATCCAGTGGAAGCTCGCCGATATGCGCACGCAGCTCGACGCGGCGCACCTGCTCTGCATGAGGGCGGCGTGGCTCAAAGAGAACAAGCGCGTCTTCTCGCGCGAAGCGTCGATGAGCAAAGTCTTCGCGACGGAGGCCGCCAACCGCATCGCGAACATGGCAGTCCAGATCCACGGCGGCTACGGCTACATCCGCGAGTTCGCCGCAGAGCGTCACCTCCGCGACGTGCGCGTCACGATGATCTACGAAGGGACGAGTGAGGTGCAGCGCCTCGTGATCGCGAGAGCCCTGCTGACGTGAGCGCGAGCGTTCGGCGCGCATGACCTTTGCTGTGGTGAGTCGTATGCGTCAGCTCATCGTCGTCGCCGTTCTCACGCTGGGCCCTGTCGCTTGCAAGAGCGCGCCTTGGCCTGGCCCGGGTCCGCTTGCCCCCGACCCTGGCGCCCCGTCGCAGACGATGGTGTCGAGCGCGGAGATCGGCGACGCGGGCGCCGCACCTCCGAAGTACGGCGATACGCGCTTCACGCCGCGCGCCGACGAGCCAGTGCCGGTCGATCCGAGCGCGCCCGATCCGGAGCCGGTCGAGCTTACGGTCGAAAAGCGCTACGAGATCCGGTGAGCCGCCGCGGCGTACGAATGAGGCGGGGGAGGCCGGCTCGCGGGCCGAAGAACTTCGACGAGGTCGTGGATGCGATGCGCGCCGCAAAGGCCAGCCTGGCGCGCCGCGCGATCGAACACGACGCCGCGGCACTTCGCGCAGATCTCGAGATCGGTGACGTAGTCGCGAGGACGCAGGAGGTAGTCGGCGGCGAAGAGCGACAAGACGCGATCGCTCAGGAGCATGCGCGGCTTGTCGATCGGGAGCCAGAACCCGTCCCACGTGGGGACGATCGCGCCCTGGTCGATCGCCGCCCGGACGAACTCCACGGTCCCGCGTGAGCGCACGCACTCGAGTGCGTCCACCACGTCGCTCGCCGAAGACGACAAGACCTCGGACACTCGGCGGGTGTCGACGCCGCGCGGAGGTGTGGTCTCCGCGAGCCCGTCGTCTGCGTCGCGCGGTACATGCGACGTAGCGTGCGTGTACGGTCCCAGGAGCCAGCGTGCGAGATCCGCGGGCGTCCACCCCTCACGTGCGCCGCGCAAGACGTCGAGCGCGGCGGGACGCCACGCGGCGCTCATGACCAGCGCGTCGACGCCGTCTCTCAGACTACAAAGGCCGTTCGTCGAGTCCATGAAGGCCGCCTTTCAAGAAGCGGGCCCTCGGACGAGCTCGTTGCATCCCCCGAGCTTGCCATCGACGGCGGCGCGGTGCGCGGTGCAGAAGCGCGCGTCGTGGCGCAAATGTGGCTCGCGCGATCAGCCGCCGCCCGTAGGCGACGGCGATGACGGGGCCTCCTCGCGGCCCATCGCATCCATGATCTCGAGCAAGGTCTCGACGAGGCACGGCTTGCTGAGGAACGTGTGGCAACCAGCGCGGTACGCCTCATAAGACCGCTCGGGGAAGCCCGAGAGCACGACGACCGGGATGTGCCGGGTGCGCGAGTCCGTCTTGAGGAGTCGCGTCGCTTCGGCGCCGTCCACTCCAGGCATGGTCAGATCCGTGATCACGACGTCGGGCATGCCCGCGACCGCCGCTTCGAGGGCGCCGGCGCCAGACTCGATCTCGTCGACGTCCCAGCCCGCCTCTCGCATGCGTGACGCGTACATCTGGCGCTCGTCGCGGTTGTCCTCGGCAAGGAGAATGCGCCGGCGCCGCGAACGAACCCCAGACGTCGTCGCCATCCGGCCTACTTTGATCACGATTGCGGGCGGACGCAAACGGATACGTGACGTCGTCGAAGTGATTCGACGTCACCTGCTCGTCGCCCCGATTCGGAGGGCGCCAGCCAATGTGGCAGGACGCCACGCATGCGCAACGTCGCCACATCAAAGGATGCCTCGCGCATGGGCTTTTGCCGCCGAACAGGGGGACGTCGGGCGGCGGGCGCCGAATTTCGAGGCGCGTCGCGGCTTGGTACGCGTCGTGCTGATGGATGGTTTCGCGCACTCACGCGGGAAGGCCCACGACGGACGCGCATGCGACCACACGCCACGAGCGACAACGAGAGAAAGAGAGGACCGACGTGAACAGCAACGCGCACCATTCGCCGATGGAAGACACCACGAACGATCAAACGGGCGCCAAGCCCCCCGCACCGCGCCCGCGCGCGCGCCGCGGCTTCGCCGTGATGGACGCCGACCGCGTTCGCGCGATCGCCAGTCTGGGCGGAAAGGCGGCGCACAGCGCCGGAACTGCCCACGAGTTCACCTCCGAGAAGGCGCGCGTCGCGGGACGCAAGGGCGGCCTCGCGCCGCATCGCCCTCGAACCAAGAAGAGCAGCGCTCCGCCGCCGCCGGTGCCCGAGGCCGAGTCGTCGGAAGAGCAGCTCGAGGCGGCCGGCCCCGAGACCGAGCGTGAGCGTATCTCGGACGCGTGAACCGTCGCGCGTCGAAGGACGGACGTCGAAGACTCATCTCGTCGCGGACAGGCCTCCGCGACGAAAGAGCGAGCACGAGGCGATGCGATCGAGGACCTGATGCGGGAAGCGCAGCGCGCTCCGCCAGGTCCTCGACGTGTATTTAATTTAAATAAGACCGTAGTGCCCAGGCGCACGAAAACAACGCCGGTTCGCGAGGCAGGCCTGGTTCGGCCATCGCCTGCGATCCCGGCGCAGCTACTCGCGCCCGCTCCGCCTCCTTGAAGGCCGCGAGCACTTTGTCAGTCCGTGCCGCCGTCGTCGGTGGTGCCACCGTCGTCGGGCGGCGCCGGAGCGAAACAAGAGTCGGGGAGCCCCGGCCCTGCATTTTGCTGCTCGTTCGTGGCGCAATACAGGAAGCCGTCGCGGCAGGTGGTGGCGCCGAGGTCGGCGGGATGAAGCGCGGAGCCGGTGCACTTCGCGTCGATGGCGGCGGCGACCGCGTCGCTCACCTGGAGCACGAGGAAGCCGTCGCCGTTCCCCTCGTCCTTCGAGATCTTGTAAAAGTCGTCGTGGCAGCTGGCGCCCACTTCGGTGCCGCACGTCGCGCAGTAGTCGTCGCGAACCTTCAGCATGGCCGCGGTCGGCTGAGTCGGCGTGAGCTTCTCGCTCATGCAAGCGTCGATGTCGTTGCATCCGACCGTTCCGGTGTAGCAAGCGGTAACCGCGGCGCGGTAGGCGGAGCCCATCGTATTGGTCCACGCGTCGCACGTGGTCTTGCGGCCGTCGCCGCACGCCTTCGAGCGCATCTCGGCGGTGTCCGAGCACCGCTGATCGAACGCGATCAGCGCCCCGCACACGGCGGCGCTCGCGGTCGGCGGATCGCCCGGCGCGGCCGAGTCGCCCGACGCGACGCCCGCATCGCCCGCAGTGCTCGGCGCGCTCGCCGACGACGAGCCTTTGCTCGAGCTGCACGCGACGACGAAGCCGAGCCCGAGGATGGGCACGAGAGCGGAACCGATCTTCAAGAATCTCATGTTGAGCCCCGCGCGATCGCATTGCACGGCGAATGCCCAGCTCGTGCGCGTGCACTCTCGCGGGTTGCCGCGCAAGAGGCGTCAGGTGGGCGGCGAACCCGCCACACCTGCGGCGGGCTGGTTGCGCGCGCGCGAACGAAACGCGGCGCGGCGCTTTCTTGCCTCACTCGCGTAGAGGCGCAGCACCGCGATCGCCACGGCCATCACCACCGGTCCGACGATGAGACCCTTGAGGCCAAAGACCTCGACGCCGCCGAAGAGTGCCGCGAAAGTCAGGATCGACGGGATCTCGCTCTCGCCGCCGATGAGCCGGGGGCGCAGCACGTAGTCCGGCACGCCGATGACCATGACCACGCCCCACGCGAGCTCGATCGCGCCGCGCGCAGGGTGGCCCGCTGCGACGAGGATGATGCCCGCTGGAACCCACACGATCATCGTCCCGACAGCCGGGATCAACGACGCTAGCGCCGTGGCGGCGCCGAAGAAGAGCGGCTCGCGCACTCCGGTGATCCAGAACCCGAGCGTCGCGAAGGCGCCCTGCGCGAGACCGGTGACGATCGTTCCGAAGAGGCTCGTGCGCCCGACGCGGCGGAACTCGGCGAAGAGCTCGGCGGTGTAGTCCGGCCTCAGCGGGAAGGTCTCCTCGGCGAGTCGGGCGACCGACAGCCAGTTCCGGAGGATGTAGTGCAGCGATAGCATCGAGAAGAAGAGGGCGAGCATCGCGCTGGCAGTCGTCGCGAGCAGGTCCTCCGCGAAGCCCTCTGCGCGCACGGCGGCCATCTCGGCGAGCGCGCGCATCCGCGCCGTGAACTCGGGCACCGAAAGACCGAGCTTCGCCAAGATCTGCCCCGTCGCGTTCAGATCCACTCCTCCTCGCCCGTCGGGACCGAGCGACGCGATGAGCTCGCGCATGAGGACCGCACCGCGCGCCACGAACAACCAAGCAAGTCCCGCGATCGTTCCTCCGAGCGCCAGCGTGGAGCCGAGGACCGTCGCCATCGCCGACCCGCGGCCGCCGAGCCGCGGCTTCAGGCGCTCGAACACGGGTTGGACCATGAACGCCAAGAGCGTCCCTAGGAGAATGCCTATCCCGATTGGAGCGACGATCCACGCGATCGCCGCGACGGCTGCGAGCGCAGTCCACCCGAGGGCGCTCCGCTCATCGTGCGCGACCTCCACCGCGGTCTCGACGACGATGGGCCGCGTGTCGCGGGTCGCGGCATCGGACGAGCCACGCGCCGCCCCGGTGGTCGACGCGGATCTGGGGCTCGTGTCAGCATCCTGAGGAAGCGGCACAATAAACCCCCTTGTACTTCTCGTCGCTTTTCATCTTGGCGCAGCAAAACTCGCTCGCTTTGTACCCGGATTGCAAGCAGTCCGCGCAATGCAGGCACGCCTGACCGACGCAGGTGCGCGGGCCCGTGGGCGAAGCGCAGCAGTCGACACCCCGCGCCACGACGAGTGGACAGGCCGGCGCCGCGGCATCGGCTCCGGGATCGTGACCAGAATCGATCGGCGGTGGAGGGGGACGCGTTCCGCCCGAGTCGCCGCCGCCCGCGCCGGACGCATCCACTCCTGTCGTTGGAGTGCCGGCCTCGCCGACCCGCCCCGCATCGTCTCGCCCGTCTCCGCCATCACCGGCGTGCAGGATGCTCGGCTCGACCCTGCCGTCTCCGTAGTCGAGCTCCGGCGTCGCCGCGCACGCGACCAGGCAGACCACGCCAATCAAGACCGCGACGGTGGACCTCATCGGCTCTCTGGCTACGCAGCGACCGTGCCAGTGGTCGCGCTCCTCGCGGAAGCCCTCGACCCGTGCGCTGCTTGTGGCGACTTTGCGCGAGTGTGACGCGTTCGCCGCAGTGGCGCCCATGCTTCGGTGCTTTGCGGCTCATCGAGGAGTGGCATCGTCGCTGCAATGATCAGAATGGGTGACGATGTCACCCATTCTTGCACCTACGCTAGGAGAGTGATCTCATGAGCCAGACCGAAGCGTGGAAACAGTTCTCATTTCGACTTCCAGAAACCCTGGTCGACCAGGTAGAAGAATGCGCGAAGCAGATTCGTATACAAGGGCTCGAGGTCACCCGGGCCGACGTCGTACGCCTCCTTCTCAAGCATGCGCTTGGCGCAACGCGTTGCAAGCTCGAGCTCCTATTGCGACCCGAGCCTGCCGGAAAGGGTCGACGGCGACGGCCCTGACGACGATAAAGGGAATGGATGTCCGTTACGCTTCGACAGCTGATGCTCGATCACCGCGACGCCATCGTCCGGCGATTCGTCGCGCAGGTGCAGCGAGGGGCGTTGTCGCCTCCCGGCGTCACGCGGTCGCTCCTCGTCGATCACATCCCGATCTTCCTCGACGAGATCGTCGAGGAGCTCACCCCGGAGCGCACGGTGCGGCCGAGCCAAGACGCTGGCGACGACAGCCCGACCGCACGCCAGCACGGCGCGCAGCGATGGAGCCTCGGGTACGACCTCGAGGGGGTCGTCCGCGAGTACGGAGTCTTGCGGCACGTCATCGTCGAGGTCGCGAAAGAGATGGAGGCGACCGTCACGCTCGACGAGGTCGACGTCCTCTCCAAGTGCCTCAACGTGGGCGTCGCGGAGGCCGCGGCGGAGTACGCGCGCCATCGTGATGGAGAGCTGAATAGCGAGCGCGCGAGCCTCGCGTTCCTGGCGGAGGCGGGGCAGCTCCTCACCTCGTCGCTCGACTACACGTCGACGCTCGCCAGGCTGACGCGCCTCCTCGTTCCGCGGCTCGCGGATTGGTGCGCGGTGCACCTCGAGGGGGCAAGCATCGACGAGATGCCGATCGCGCACGTCGATCCCGCGAAGATCCCGCTCCTACGGGAGCTCTATCGGCGCTTTCCCGTCCCCTCCGACTCGCCGGACGGGCACCCCCGGGTGATTCGTATGGGCGAGCCGCTCATCGTCACGCACGTGGACCCTGATTCCGTGGCGACGAGCGCGCAGAACGACGAGCATCGCGCGCTGCTTCGTCAGATCCAGTCGTGCTCGTGGATGGTGCTTCCGCTGCGCGTGCAGGAGACGACCTTCGGCGCCCTCGTCCTCGCGTACAGCGACTCGCAGCGCCACTACGCCGAATCCGACTTGGTGCTCGCGGGAGAGCTCGCGCGTCGCGCGGCCGTCGCGATCGACAACGCGCGCCTCTACGATCTGTCGCAGAAGGAGCGCTCGCGGGTCGAGGCGGCGACCCGCGCCAAGGACGAGTTCGTCGCGATGGTCTCTCACGAGCTGCGGACGCCGCTCAACGCCATCCTCGGCTGGAGCCGCCTCCTCCGCAGCGGTTCGCTCAACCTTGCAAAGCGCGAGCACGCCGTCGAGGTCATCGAGCGCAACGCGCGCGCGCAGAACCAGCTCGTGGCCGATCTGCTCGACATCAGCCGCATCATCAGCGGAAAGATGCGCGTGACGTTATCGCAGGTCGATCTCGCGAACACGGTCGAGATGGCGCTCGAGGGGATTCGGCCCGCCGTCGAGGCCAAACGCATCACGCTCAAGGTCGATCTCGAAGCCGGCGACACTGTGATGCGCGGCGACGGCGAGCGCCTGCAACAGGTCGTGTGGAACCTGGTCACCAACGCGGTCAAATTCACCCCGAAGGGCGGCACGGTCAGCGTCGTGCTCCGTCGCGTGGAGTCCGATTTCGAGCTGGTGGTGGAGGACAGCGGCGAGGGGATTTCGCCCGCGTTCTTGCCGCAAGTATTCGACAGCTTCCGGCAGTCCGACACGACGACCGCGCGCGTACACGGAGGCTTGGGCATCGGCCTGTCGATCGCAAAGCACCTCGTCGAGCTGCACGGCGGTGTCATCGACGCACGGAGCGCCGGGCTCGGCCACGGCGCGACGTTCGTGGTGCGCCTTCCGGTCGGGGCGCTGGTATCGGCGAGCCTCGGCGTGAAGACCGTCACCGCGACGAAGCCCTCCGAGAGCCCGTCGCTCCCTCACGCGCTCCACGGGGTGCGTGTCCTCGTGGTCGACGACGAGCCCGACGCCCGCGAGATGCTCGGCGTGCTGTTGGAGATGTGCGGCGCGGAGGTTCAGACCGTCGCGAGCGTCGCCGAAGCGATCGCCGCGCTCGAGCCGTTTCACCGTGACGTGATGGTCTCCGACATCGGGATGCCCGACGCCGACGGCCACACCCTCATCCGCGCAGTTCGAACGTCGCCGTCCGAGGTCATCAAGGCGATCCCCGCGATCGCCCTCACCGCGTATGCGCGCTCCGACGATCGCACGCGCGCCCTGGTCGCCGGGTTCAACGTGCACCTCACCAAGCCGGTGGAGCCCGATCTTCTCGTTCGGACGATCACCGATCTCGTGGCGAGCCGCCCGTCGGGACCGCGCGGGTAGGAGCTCCGTCGCCGAACGTCGCGGCGGCGCCGACCTCGGGGAGCGAGATCTCCACGAGCGTCGCGCCGGTCCACGCGAGCCAGCGGAACGACGGGTCGTCGAGGGGACGATCGAACCGAAACCGCGCCTCGACGGCGAGGCCCTCGCGATCGAGCGCGGTCACGTCGACGACGAGGCCATGGAGCGACGCGGTCTCGCCGAGCTCCAGCGCGCGCGCCCGTACGATGCCGGTCGAGAGCTCGCTCAGGAAGCCGTGCTCCACGCGGACGAAGAGGGTCTGCGCGTCGGGGCGGCTCACGCGAACGGGCTCGCTGCCCGACGCGAGCACCCGCGTGAGCGTCGGGCGGCCGGCGCTGACGAGTCGCTTGGCCGTTACCCCATAGAAGGGGAGGAGCAGGTTCGGGGCGTTCACCATGACGACGGTCTCTGCCGGCGACCACGCACGAACGTCGAGCTCGCGTGTCCCCGCCCGTAGGTAGGCCCGCACCGCGAACGGAACCATCGCGATGACCGGCAACAGGAGTGGAGCGACGACCAAGTGCACGACCATCATCAGCCGCCCCAGCGCGCGCTGCGAGGCGCGGGCGGCCAAGAGCTGCGCGACGAGACCCAGCGCGCCGAGGTCCACGAGAAGGAGCATTCGATTCGACGGCATCGCGCTGCACGCCGGAACCACCGCGAGAACCGCGCCGAGCGCCCAGAAGCGCGCGGCCCGATCGTGGCGCACGAGAGGTGCGACGGCGCGGCAGAACCACACCAGGAACGCGACGCCAGCCGCCGTGAGCGCCCACCTTCCGGCCGGCGGCGCGGCCGCCCACACGTCCGCCGGTGGAAATGCGAGCGCGCCGAGGAGCAGCGCGACGGCGTGCGGACCGAAGTGGCGCGCGAACTCGCCCGTGTCGTGCGCGACGTCGAGGTAGACGGCCGAGCCGTGCACGCCGTACCCCAGCGCCCGGTACGCGACCTGCCACACCACGAGCACGGCGGCGTACGGCGCGACCGCCAGGGCCCTCGCGCCTCTCGAGCTTCGGTCGAGCGAAAACGCGTAGGCGATCACGTAGCCGAAGACTCCGATCGCCGTCTCGCCCGCGAGGAGCGCGAACGCGAAGCACGCCGGTCCGATCGCCGCGGCCGCGCGCTGCCCATGCCGGCGCCACCGATCGTGCGCGAGGAGCGCAGCGAGGCCCAGCGCGGTCGCGATCACTGCGTTGCGGTTCGCGATCCACGCCGCCGGCAGCCCGTGACCGGGCGCGACTGCGTAGAAGATCGCCGCGAGCCCCGCCGCCCACGCCGGTCGAACCAGCCGCGCGTAGAGGCGCGCCGCGAGCGCGACCGCGAGCGCGTACCACGCCAGGCTGTGCGCGTGCATCAGGACCGGCCATTCGGGCCAGCACGTGTACTCCACATAGTGGAGGACTGACGCGAGCGGCCGAAAGAACGCGAGCTTGAGATCGGGCGTCGCGAACCAAGGCAAGAGACCGAGGTCCCGCAACGCGCGCACCGCCGCCGGCCCGTTGCAGAAATCGAACAGGTCGAGGCGCGAGATGGGGATGACGTCGGCCCCGAGGACGCGCGCGCGATGGAAGTCGTCGTCGAGGACGAGCCCGCCGACGAGCGACGGTGACAGCAGCACGACGCCGAGGAGGACCGCCCACCGTCCGACGTTCGGACTCGCGAGCCGCTCCTTCGCCTTGTGGGACAGCTCCATCGGCTACCTCTTCCGCTTTTCTTGACGCCACGCGCTGGGCAATCGCCCGGTGCGCTTTCGGAACAGCGTGTTGAAGTGCTGGAGCGAGGCGCACCCTGCCTCGAGCGCGATCGTGGTCAAGGGCGCGTCGCCGACGAGCAGCGCCTTTGCCTTGCGGACGCGCGCGTCGATCATCTCTCCCTGGAACGTCGTGGCCGACTCACGCAGCCTTCGCTGCAGTGAGCGATCCGACATTCCGAGCGTTCGCGCGGCCTCTGCGAGCTCGAGGCCTCGGAGATTCGCGTCGAGCAGCGCGCGCAGCTCGCCGAGCAAGACCGGGGTCCCCGACGCCTCGGCGTAGAGCGCGTCGAGCGCTGCGGCGACGTTGGCGGGAGCCGCCTCGCCGAGCCACCCGAGCGCGGCGGACGCGTCGTCGAACACGCGGACCGGATACGGAAGGGACAACACCTCGCGCGCGCCCGCGACGATGGCGCCCCCCAGGCCTTTCGATCGCACGATCGCGAGGCGCGTCACCCACTCCTTCAGGAGCGCTCCATGGCGCGTCACGTAGCGCTCCAGTGCGCCGAACGCCGTGTCGTCGCCGCCCTGGAGGCGGCTGGCGTCGACGATCGACGCGTGGGGTACCGCCGGCGGGGCCAGCTCGAGGACGAGGGATCGTCCCAGCTTCTGGGCCTCATCGCGATCGGGTCGTCCCCACAGGAGGATCCCCCAAAGGCCCGCGTGCGCGCAGAAGTGTGCGAACGTCGCGCTGCTCACGTAGCGCCCCACGGGATCGCGCCGCAGCTCCTCGACCGTCGTTCCGCGTAGTCCACCGTGCACGATGCGGTGAGCTTACGGGCGCGATTGGCGCGCGCAAATCAGCGATTGGCGCCCCCGTGAGAGGCGACCTCCGGACGACTTGCTAGCGTCTCTCTCCGTGACCCGCACGCCGCCATTCGCCCTCGCGCCGGTCTTCGTCGCCGCCTGCGTCGCCGCGGCCGGCTGCGCCACGTCGGCGCGCGCCGAGCCTCCGCCGCCCGAGGTGTCGCCGGCGCCGCCGAGCCCCGACGGTTCCGCCGAGGGTGGCGCCGCGCGGCCGTCGCCAACGACCGCCGCAGACGCCGCCGCCGATGCGGGCCGGACCGTGCCGTACCCGATCCCCGACTGGACCACCGGCGTCCCCGAGCAGCAGGGCATGAGCACCGCCGCCCTCGACGCCGCCGCCGCCATCGCGGAGGCCCGGCAGTCCCATTGCCTCTTGGTCATTCGGCACGGCGTCCTCGTCTACGAGCGCTACTGGAACGGACGCGATCGGAGCTCGAAGGATCCGTCGTGGTCGATCGCGAAGTCGTACGCCAGCGCGCTCGTCGGGATCGCGATCGATCGCGGAGATCTTGCGAGCCTCGATCAGTCCGTCGCCGAGCTCGTCCCGGAGTGGCGAGGCACCGATCGCGAGGCGATCACGCTCCGCCACCTCGTGAGCATGACGTCGGGCCTCAAGTGGGACGTCTTCGAGGACTACGTGAGCCTCGCGACCTTGGCCACGGACGGCACGACCTTCGCGATCGACAGGCCGCTCGCCGCGCCTCCCGGCACCCGCTGGACGTACGACAACGGTACCGTGCAGGTGCTCGAGCGCGTCTTCCGCGCGGCGACGGGTCGGACGATCGAAGAGTACGCACACCTCCACCTTTGGTCTCCGATCGGCGCGGACGCGAGCTGGAAGCATGATCCGTCGGGCAACCCGACCGCGTATGCGAACGTCTTGGCGTCGTGCCGCGATCACGCGCGGCTCGGGTACCTCTACTTGCACGGCGGAACGTGGGGGACGGAGCAGGTCGTCTCCGCCGCGCACGTCGCCGCGACGCGAACGCCGTCGCAGGACATGAACCGCGCATACGGCTTCCTCTTCTGGCTCAACGCCGACACGCCCGCCGTCGACGCGATGGGCACCGCATGGAAGGGGCTCATGGTCCCCTTCGCGCCGAAGGATTTGTTCGCCGCGCGCGGCTTCGGCAACCAATTCGTCGACGTCCTGCCGGGCCTCGATCTCGTCGTCGTGCGGTTCGGCCAGGATCCGCTCGGCAAATTCGATCCCGCGACCCTCGCCGTCGACGCGCGCTTCGAGACGCACGACGCCATCCTCGAGCCCATCCTCGCGGCGATTGCGGACAAGCCGTAGCGGAGCCATTTCGGCCACGGGTGCGGCAGCAGACCCGCACGGAAGCGCACGATCGCCACAGAAAACGCGGCGCCACGCACGTGATTTCGGCAGGTTTCGGGGTCGGGGCATGATCCCGGTGTCCTGGTTCGAAGCTTGCTCTGCAAGAACGCCATGAAGGCGCAAACGATCCGCAGGGCTATCGCCGTCGGCTGCTTCGGCCTCATCGGCGGCGTCGGTGCGTTCTCCGCCGGAGCATGGGGAGTGGGCGCGATGCATTCGCACCTCGACTCCACGACGGTGGCCAAGGTCCCGTTCAGCGCGCTCCAGGCCGCCGTCATGGCGCAAGCGAACGCGCAGAAGGTCGCGAACGCCACAGCGTCCCCGACGCCGCAACCCTCGCCGCAACCTTCGCCTGCAAGCGCGATCGCGGCGGCGCGGTAGCCCGACCGCTCTCGTCTACGCGGGCTCGTCGACGGGTACGCGCGCCACGATGCGCGTGCCTTGGCCAGGCGCGGACGTGACGTCCAGCGCGCCACCCAGCGCGGCCATCCGCTCACGCATCGCGCGAAGGCCCAGCGCGCCCTTCGCGCGAGCCTCGATCATGGAGAAGCCGCAACCGTCGTCCGAGACGATCAACGTCGCCGCCTCGCGGTCATGTGCGAACGAGATCGTTACGGAGGTCGCGGCCGCGTGATGGGCTACGTTGGAGAGCGCCTCTTCGAGGACGCGAAAGATGGCGATCGACGTGCGACGCCCGAACACCAGGCCCTCCGCGCGTAGGTCGGTTCGGCACGCGATGTCCGTCCGGCTACTCCACTCCTCGACGAGCCCTTCGAGGCCCGCACCGAGGCCGAGATCTTCTAGAACCGTCGGGCGAAGCGCTCCGGCGAGCCGGCGGGTCGACGCGAGCGCCCCCTTCACGAGGTCGGCCATCTCGTCGAGGTGAAGCCGCACGTCCTCGGCGACGCGCTCCCGCAGCCAACCGATGTCGAGCGTAAGCGCCGTCAAGGTCTGCCCAAGCCCGTCATGGAGCTCGCGGGCGATGCGCGTCGCGTCGTCCTCCCGAGCGGCCTGCGCGCGCGCGTGGAGAGCGCGCAGCTCTGCGAGCTCCCGTTCGGCGTCCTCCGTAGTCGTCACGGCGCTCATTCCACGAGCTTCTGATCGATGGCGTAGCGCATCAGCGCGGCGTTCGTCGTCATCTGCAGCTTGTCGAGGACGCGCGTGCGGTACGTGCTCACCGTCTTCACGCTCAGCGCCATCGTCTTCGCGATCTGGCCGACGGTCTGCCCTGCCGCGAGGCGACGGAAGATCGCGTCCTCGCGGTTGGACAGTTTCTCGTGGAGCGGTCGGTCGTCGGTCGACGCGTCGTCGGCGGCGAGCAGCTCGGCGAGCGCCGCACTGACGTAACGCCCGCCCTTTCGAATTTTCTGGATCGCCTCGACGAGACCGTCGGGCGCGACGTCCTTGGTGAGGTATCCGGACGCGCCGGCCTTCAGCGCGCGCACCGCATACAGCCGCTCCGCGTGCACGCTGAGGACGAGCACCGGGCAATCGGGGTATTTGCGACGGACCTCCCGCAGGAGCTCGATGCCATTTTTGCCGGGCATCGAGATGTCGAGCAGGAGGATGTCCACCGGCCGCTCCGCGAGCTTCGCCATTACCTGCTCGCCGTTGCTCGCCTCGGTGAACCGCGCCCCGGGCATCTCCTGCGTGAGGATTTGCCGCAAGCCTCGACGGAGGAGCGCGTGGTCATCGGCAATCAGAACGTTCATCGCCGGCGCGATCCTTCTTTCACGCGACGAGACTAGATCGGCCGTCGCATCCATGCGGCCCGATTTAGCCCGCCGTCGCCCTTCTTCCCCACATCAAAATGCGTTGAAATGGGAAGAAGAAGGGTCGGTCGTCCGGCAAGCGCCTGAGGAGCTCCGCGCGGTACTCGGCCTCGAAGGTCGCGTAGAGATCGGGCGTCATTCGGGACTTGAGCCCGGTGAGGGTGGTGCCACGAACCCACTCGAAGACACCGTCGCGCGACGGCAAGAGGTGGGAGTAGACGTTCAGCGAGACCCGCATCGGGCGAAACCCGATGCCATGGAGGAGCGCGGCGTATTCGGTAGGGGTACGAACGTGCTGCGGCGGAATGAACCCGCCCAGTGGACCTGCGAACCTCGCGCGTGCGGCGAGCTCCCGCGCGAGCGTGTGGGTCACGTAGTCGTGGTTCGCCGGAACCTGCACCGCGAGCTGTCCCTCCGCCGAGAGCCAGCCGGCGAGGCGCGCGAGGAGGGCCTCGTGATCGGGCAGCCAGTGGAGCGACGCGTTGGCGAGCACGAGATCGACGCTGCCTGGCGCGAGCGCGAGGTCCGCGATGTCGGCCTCCTCGAACGAGAGCCCGGCGGCGAGAGCCCCGCGTGCAGCGGCGGCGTCGAGCATCTCCTTCGAGTTGTCGTAGCCGACGGTGCTCGTGCAGCGCAGGCGCTCGTGGAGGACGCGCGTGAGATCGCCGGTGCCGCAGCCAAGATCCACGGCGCGCATGCCGTCGGACGCCTCGACGCACCCGAGCAGATCGAAGAACGGCTGGCTGCGCTCGTCGCGGAAGCGCTCGTATTGCGCGGGATCCCAGCTCACGCGCGCCGTTCCAGGACGTCCACCGCGACGCCCGGCCTCACCACGCGCGCGGCGCCGATCCGCTCGAGGTGGGCAAGCGCCGCGATCACCGTCGCTTCGTCCCACGCGTCGCCGACGAGCTGGAGGCCGATCGGCCGACCGTCCGCGTCGCGCCCGACCGGCGCCGTCCCCGCCGGGAGCCCGGTGAGGTTGCCGAGGAACGAGAACCGGCAGAGCCCTTCGATCACCTGCGCGTCGAGCATTCCTCCCGCGAACTCGGCGTCGGTCACGCGCGGCGCGGTGCACGCCGTGGTCGGCAGCGCGAGCAGATCGACGTCGCCGAGGACGCCGGCCACCTCGCGCCGCAGGCCCATGCGAAGGCGCTGCGCGTCGAGGAGCTCGGGGGCGGTGAGCGTGTCGAGCGTGGCGAAGGTGATTTGCAGATCGGGGGTGAGCTCGTCGGCGTGATCGCGCCACTCTGCGCGCAGGGTCGCGCGCGCCTCCACCGCGATGCTGACGTAGCCGATCGGCGCCGCGTAGCGGGCCATCGAGATCTTCACGGGGACGAGGATCGCCCCTTCCTTCTCCAGCGCGCGAAGCGCCTCGCGGCCAGCGTGCCCGACGACGTCCTCCGCCGCGCTCCACTCGCTCTCCTCGATCCCGATGCGGAGGCCGCGTACTCCGCGCCCGATCGCGCGCGTGAGACGGCCGGCGGCGAGCGGCGGCTGCCAGCGCGTCTCGTCGTCCGCCGGATCGGGACCGCCGGTGACCTCGAGGACGCGCGCGAGATCGAGCGCGCTCGTCGCGAGCGGGCCGAGGTGCGCGACGGTCCCGCCCGAGGCACCCTCGCGCGAGAGGAGGCCCCACGTCGGCTTGATTCCGAAGACGCCGGTGAGCGCCGCGGGGATTCGGATCGATCCGCCGCCGTCGGCGCCGAGCCCGAAAGGAACGAGCCCGGTCGCCACCGACACGCCGGTCCCCGTCGACGATCCGCCCGCGACGCAGTCGGTCGCGTGTGGGTTGCGCGGCATCGGGCGCTTGGGGTTGATCCCGGTCGGCGTCATCCCGAATTCGGTCATCGCCGTCATGCCGATCACGATCGCGCCCGCTTCACGGAGGCGCGCGACGACCGTGGAGTCCTTCTTCGCCTTCGCGCCGTCGTACAGGTGCGTGCCGAAGCTCCAGGGCATCCCCCGGATCGCCATCTCTTCTTTGATGACGCACGGCACGCCGTCGAGCGGTCCTTTGGTGTTGCCGGCTCGGTATCGCTCGGTCGCCGCCGCCGCTTCTCTCCGCGCGTCCTCGTCGGCCGCGATGTAGAGCGGCGCCATCGTCGGTGTCCTGGCGGCGAGCTCCCGCGCGAGCGCGAGCGCGCGATCCACGACCTCGGTGGGGCTCGTCTCCGACTTCGCGTACGCGCTGACGTACGACTCGCTCGTCCCGCTCCATGCGCGCTCCGGCAGAGCCAGCTTCGCGTCGTGCGCCTCGCGCGGCGGCCGCGCTTGAAGAGGCCCATTGTGCAGCGGCAGGACGCCGCGCGCGTCGTGAGGGAGCGCAGCCAGCTCGTTGACCTTGAGCTCGGCGCGCAAAATTCGCGGCAGCGTGATCGCACCGAAGCGACTACGCACGAGCCGCGCGACGTGCTTGAGCGCCGCGCCGGAGAGACGGGGGGATCGGGCCATGGGGGGCGATTGTAGGGTGGAATGGGTCCGTAAAGAGTGCGAGACTGAACGCTGGCAATGGCAGGACCCTCCATCCGTCAGCGCCTCAGCGCGACGCGCGGCGCCGTTCAAGCGGCCGTAGTGAACCAGGCGGCGCATGCCTTCGCGCGCGTGCGTTACGCGCTCCCCGACGCCCACCCTACTCGGCACGACGTGGTCGTTCATCACGACGTTGCCTACGCCGATCCCGGGGATGCCGCCCATCGCCTCGACGTGTACATCCCGGCGCAGGCCGGGCGCCCCATGCCCGTCGTCATGTACGTCCACGGCGGGGGCTTCTCGATGTTGTCGAAAGACACGCACCGCGTGATGGCGCTCGCCTACGCGCGGCGCGGGTACCTCGTCTTCAACATCAACTACCGCCTCGGACCGCGGCACCTCTACCCCGCGCCCCTCGAGGACGCGTGCGCTGCCCTCTTGTGGGTGCGCGAGCGGTGCGCCGAGTACGGCGGCGATGAGGCGCGCCTGGCGATCGCGGGCGAGAGCGCAGGCGGCAACCTCGTCACCGCGCTGGCGATCGCCCACGCGACGCGCCGCCCCGAGCCGTTCGCGCGTGCGATCTACGACGCCGACCTGCCCCTCCGCGCGGTCGTGTCGACGTACCCGTTCCTCGATCTCACCGACGTCGATCGCTACCGCCTCCACCCCAAGATGGCGTTCTGGGCGCGCGACATGCTCAGCGACGCGGCGGTGTTCTACGTCGGTCACGACGTGCACGGCGGCGTGCGCAAAAATCCTCTGTCGAGCCCGCTGCTTCTCCTCGAGAACGGCTTCCGCCCCACACGCCCGATGCCGGCGTTCTTCACCAACGCCGGCACCAAAGATCCGCTCCTTCCCCACGCGCGCAGGCTGAAGGCCGCCCTCGATCGAATCGGATCATCGTGCGAGCTCCTCGTGCAACCCGGCGAGATCCACGGCTACGATGCGATGGTCTGGCGTCCGGCCGCACGCCTGAAGTGGAAGAAGACACACGAGTTCTTGGAAAGCCACATGCGCGCATCTCCCGTGCGCGAGACGAAGGAGGTTCGCTCTTGAAACAAGAGGAGATGCGTGAAAAGGGTAAGGCGGTGTCGACGGCGATCACCAACGGCATTCGCGTATCGGTGCAGGCCGTGTACGTGCCCGAACAATCGGCGCCGATGGCCAAGCGCTACGTCTTCGCCTACACGGTGAAGATCGCGAACGAGGGGACCGCGAGCGCGCAGCTGCGGAGCCGTCACTGGATCATCACCGACGCGGCCGGCAAGCTCGAAGAGGTGCGCGGACCTGGCGTCGTGGGCCAGCAGCCGCTGCTCCGGCCCGGCGAGGATTTCGAGTACACGAGCGGCTGCGTTCTGCAGACCCCGCGCGGTGAGATGCGCGGCACCTACCAAATGCAGCGCACCGACGGCTCCAGCTTCGACGCGACGATCGCGGCGTTCGCGCTGGCGCTGCCGTACACGCTCAACTAGCCACTCGCCGCCGTCAGGGGGGCCGCGACGTCACACCGAGACAGTCGCCCCCGCGGCGTCCTTCACGATGCGGGCGATCTGGCCGAAGAGCTCGACGGCGCGGTCCTTGTCGTCGAGCCACGCGCCCGTCGCTTCGTCGTACGAGAAGTGCCACGCGCGCGCGTTGGCGGCGACCCAGATCTGCCGGGTCGGGCGCTGCGTGTTGACGACGCATTTCTTCCCGCCCTTGAACGTCAGCGATAGGACGTCTCCGGCGAGCTCGCAGTCCACCTCGTCGGGATCGTGATCGCCGAGCGCGCGCTCGATGCGACCGAGGGCGACGTCGGCGAGCTGCTGGTAACGGGCCTCGTCCATGGGGCGACTATGCCACCTTCACGCGACGCGCGACATCTCGCCGAGGAGCTGCTCCAGCGTCGACGAGCTGCCGCTGCGCGTGATGACGACCGGTCGCCCCGCCTGCCGCGCGAACTTCTTCGCGAACAGCACGCCGCCGTGGCTGTTCACCGACGTGACCACGACCACGACGTCGGCGCGCTTTACCAGGCCTCTGAGCTCCTCGGCCCCGCGCCCGCGCACGTCCCCGCAATGGAAGAAGAGGCGATGGCCGGCCGTCGCCGCGATCTCCTCGAGGGCCCGCTCGTTGCGATCCAATCCCCCAATCCACGCGATCTTCATGTCCTCCAATATAATAGACAGACGTTCCGTTTGACAGATGCGGTTCGAACTATTTTCGCAGGTACCTGAAATGACATCGTAAAAACTCTGCCTAACCTCCCCGTCGCTTTTTCGCGATGTGGAAACACGATTGACTGCATCATTAGATTTGCTCTGCGAGGGCCACTCCCATCCCGCCGTTCCCACAGGTCGTCGCGCCGCTGCTCGCTCGGGAATGGAACGGCGCGCATCAAGGAGAGACGTCGCTCCTCGACGACGACACCCTCGAGCTCAGGCTCGAGTGAGCGAGGACGTCTACGTTGCTGCCACGTCGACGCCAATCGCCGCGCGAAGCTCGGCGAACTCGCTGCTGACGGCGAAGAGGCACATCTGTTGGACACGCGCACGCGGCGGCAGATCGCAGGCGCTCTGGCCGTCCTGGAGCATGGCGCGTCGCGCGTACTCGACGTGGCCGCACAGGAGCAGCCCCACGCGCGAGCTCGTCAAATCGGCGAGCCGCGACCACTGCTTCACGTCCAGCCTCGCGTTCGTCGACGTCGCGCGCATCACCGCGCCTTGCAGCGTCGCGCGCTCGTCGGGGCTCATCAGCGTCGCCAGCTCGCGATCGGCGCGCGCGATCGCCGGATCGGACGACATCTCGCCCTTGACGATACGGACGGCGGAGGCGAGGGCTGCCGTCATCTCCGACACCGTCGGGAACATCGCGCGCCCGAACAGCTCGGGACGAAGATCCGCGAGGCGCTTGCCGACCAGGAACGCGATCGCCTCGTGCGACATCGAGTCCAGCGCCTCGCACGACGAAACGAGCGCCGGCACCGAGGACGCCGCGATCGCGAGCGGCTGCGGAGGCCCTCTCCGCGCGAAGACGCTGGGGACCGGCACGCTCAAGATTGCCGCCGCGTGGGTGACCGCGTCGAGCAGCGCCCCCGCGTTGTAGGAGTGGTCGGGGCGCATCGGCTCGCCGAACGCCGTCGCGCGCTGCGCAGGCGGGATCATCGCCGCTCGAGCGCGCGCCGTCGCCTGCGCCATCACCGAGAAGATCGCGGTCAGCGTCGGATCGAGCTCTTTGTGCAGGATGTGCGAGCGCCACGCGACCGGCGTGATCATCCCCGGCACGTACGACAGCGCGACCGGCGGGTAGTCGTCGTGGAATTTGCGCTGCTCGGTCGACAGCGGGCCCATGTGGGCGAGCACGTTGATCGCGCACCAGGCCTTGTCGAACGTGCGCGCGCGCAGGAACAGATCGTAGAGCGTCGTGTAGAGGCCCACGCTCGACGGCTCGGCCTCGAGCGCCGCGCGCGTCTCCCGGAGCGCGTCGTCGATGCGCCCGGCGACCACGTAGAGCTCGGAGACGATCTTGCGGTTCTCGTCGCTCGGCTTGAGCGCGCCGGCGGCTCGGAACGCGTCGAGCGCGCCGTCGGCGTTGCCGATGCGATCGCGGTAGATGAGCCCGAGCTGATGGAAGAGTGCGTGCCGTAGCTCCACCTCGTCGTCACTCGTCCGGTGGATCATGCGCCGGTACGATTTTTCGAGCGCCGCCCAGTCCTTGAGCTCGGTGTAGATGCGCACGACGCGTTCGAACGCGTCGAGGCGCGTCGGATCGACCGCGATCGTCTCCTCGAAGAGCTCCGCCGCGCGGTACGGATCGTCGATCTTGTCGCGCATCACCTGCGCCATGGTGAAGACCCCCTTGGCCTTCTTCACCGGGTCGCGATCCAATTCGACGATCGCGCGCAGCGTCTCCACGAGCTTCTCCCAGCACGACAGCTCGCCGTACACCCAGAGGAGCGTGTGGAGGAGCCACGAGTCCTTCGGCTTCAGGATCAGCGCGTCCTCGAAGGCGAGGGCGGCCATCGGGAGGTTCTTGGCGCGATGGGTCCACGTCTCGCCCGCTTCCACGAGGAGCGCGTAGCGGGAGGCGTCGTCGGCGGCGGCCTCGGCGAGGCGCTTCTTGAAGGCGGCGGCGTGCTCGAAATCGCCGCGCGCCGCGTAAATCTCGCTGGCGGCGGCGAGCGCCTGGACGTGCTCGGCCTCCTTGGCGAGCGCGTGCGACAACGTGTCGAGCGCGCGCGCGTCGTCGCCCAGCGCGCGCTCGACGGCGGCGAGGTGGACGAGGGAGCCGGCACCTAGCGCGGCGGCGTTCTCACCGATCTCCGCGATCGCACTCTTCGCGCGGGCGAGCACGGCGGGGTTGTCCTTGGCGAGCTCGCACACGACCAGCAAATCGGACTGCCCCTCCGGCGCGCGTCGATCGAGCTCGTACGCCGCGAGCGCCGCGATGACCGCGCGCTCCAGGTTGTCCATCTTCGTCGCGATGCGCGACGCGAGGCGGAGCAGACTGAACGCGCGCTCGTGATCGCCGTCGCGCGTCGCCGCGTTGACGAGCAGCTCGCAGAGCGGCGCCGCTTCGGGCCAACGCGACTCCTTCGCGAGCGCGGGCAGTACGGCGGCCGCGGCCGTCTCGTTCGTGGGATCGGCGGCGACGGCGTCCTGGTACGCGCTGTAGGCCCCGCTCTCCGACCCGATCTGCTTCTTGACGCGCGCGAGCTCGACGAGGAGCTGGGCCCGCGCGCGCGGCGAGTCCGTGAGTCCCGCGCGCTGCTCGAGGCAGTAGGCGACGCGCGACGGATCTTCCTGTCGTTCGGCGTCGCGCTGTAGCGCCTCCCAGGCGCCGACGTGTCCGGGCGTCATCCCGAGCGCGCGCTCGTAGTAGTGCCGCGCGCGGTCCGGGTCGCGACCCGGCGCCGAGAGCATGTCGCCGATCTGGACGAGCATCTGCGCCGCCTGGTTCGCGTCGGGCGCGAGCTGCGCGAGGCGCGCGCGGTAGGCCGCCGTGGCCCCCCAGTCCTGCCGCTTCTCGGCGAGGCGCGCGAGCTCGGTGAGCGGCGCGCTCGCGTTACCGTCCGCCGCGGTCATCCGCTCGTAGGCGTCGCTCGCCGCCTCGAGATCGCAGAGCTTGCTTTCCTGCACCTCCGCCATGCGCCCGAGCAGGACCGCGCGCTGCGCCGGATCGCGCGCGAGGTTGGCGCGCCGGTCGAGCGTGGCGATGACGTCGGCCCACGCCCGCAGCGCGATCTGGCAGCGCTCGAGCGCCTCCAGCGCCTCGTCGCGCCGCGGATCGAGATCGAGCACGACGCCGAGCGTCCGCGCTGCCGCGTCGTACCTCAAGAAATGCCGCTCGTGCAGGAGCGCCAATCGCATGAGCGCTTGCGCGCGATCCTCGCTCGACGCCGCCGCGCTCTCTCCCTGTTTCTCGAGGACGCCCTCGAGCTCGCGATACTTCTCCTGCGCGCGATAGATGCGCTCCAGCCCTCCGAGAGCGTCGAGCGTTTCCGGCGCGATCTCGAGCGCCGCGTCGTAGGCCTTCTGCGCCTCGTTCACGTCGCTCAGGTAGAACTCGTACAGGTCCCCAAGCGCCACGTAGACGGGGACGCGGTCTTTGCGCCGCAGCCCGTCGAGCGCGCGCGTGAACGCGTCCTTCGCGAGGGCGCAGTTGCCCTGATCCTTGTAGCCCGCCGCGAGCTCCAGCTGCACGAGGGGGTGCTTCGGGTCGAGCCGCCGGATCCGCTCCTTGTATTGCTCGGCGAGCTCCGGCGCGCCTTTCTCCACCGAGTACCAGCGGATCAAGTGCTCGCAGAGCTTGGCTTGCCGCTCGCGATCGGAGCACTTCTTCATTACGTCGTCGACCGCGACGACGAGCGGCGACCACTTGTTCGTGCGCCGCGCGAGCGCCTCGATCATGTCGACGGCGTCGTAGTCGAACGGATCGAGCGTCAGCGCCTCCACGAGCGCGTCGATCGCCTGCTCCGGATCGGCGAGGCGCTGATCGAACACCTCGGCGATGCGCTTGAAGATGTCCGCCTTGCCTTTCGGCGCCTCGGTCGCCTCGAGCTTCTGGAGGTACAGCTCGAGGAGCTCCTCCCACCGTCCGGTCACGCGCAAGCGCGTCTCTTCGTCGCCGGTGACGAAGCCGCTCTGCGACCCCTGGCGCGGGCCCGTGCGGGCGACCGTGTCGGCGTTCTCCATCGCCACGAGCGTCTCGAGATCGCGGAGCGACTCGGGCTCGGGCACGACCATCACCTCGCCCGAGCTGGCGTTCGGCAGCGGCAAGTGCTGCGCGACCTCGGCGTCGTCGAGCGAGCTGTCGCGGGCGACGGGGAATTGCGTCGTCGGACGGGTGTCGTCCGGATCACCGGACACCCAGGTGGGCTCTCGATCATCCGCCACGCCGACTCGAATCTGCGCGTTTGAGCCGCGCTTCGCCATCCACCTTCGCTCCTTCTTCCTTAAGAGAGGAGGAGCTTGCGAGGTCCGTGCCCCAAGCGCCCGTTTGGCCGCTCAAGCTGGATTTCTTCGTCGTTACGGAAGGCCGATCGTAAGGCCGACCTCCGCGGAACCGCCGGGTTTTTCGCTTGACGAGGGGCTCCCTCGACCGTACATGTTCCCTCAAGTCGATCCTTAACGTAAGACGTATGGGTCATACCAATGAGCAACATCCGCCTCCCCATCCTCCGCACGATTGAGCCGCCGGTCCCTGCCGCGGTGCCGTCGACGCCGGATCTCGAGGATGATCAGCTCATGCAAATCGGCGATCTCGCAACGAAATGCGGGAAAACCGTTCGCGCCATCCACCTGTACGAAGAGCTCGAGCTCCTGCGGCCGGCCGCCCGCTCCAAGGGCCGATACCGACTGTACGGTCGGGACGCGCTCGTTCGCATCCGCTGGATTCACCGCCTTCAAGAGATGGGCTTCAGCCTGACCGACATTCAGACGGTCGTTCGCGACTGGGAGCAGTCCCAGAGCGCGCCTCGGATGATGGTCAAGATGCGCGACGTCTACCGGAAGAAGCTCGCCGACGCGCGCGAGCAGATCCGGCGCATGCAGGACCTCGAGCGCGAGCTTCAAGCGAGCCTCGTTTACCTCGACACGTGCGACACGTGCGATCCGGAGCGCCTGCTCCACGCGTGCCGCTCGTGCGATCTCCACGATTGCCGCGAGCACGTCCCCGAGCTCGTGGCCGGATTCCACGTCGCGGGCACCAAGCCCGCCGCCAAGGACGATTAGATGATGCCGAAGCTCCCCATCTTCATGGATTACCACTCGACTACGCCGGTCGACCCGCGCGTGCTCGACGAGATGATCCCGTATTTCCAGCTCGCGAGCGGCAAGTTCGGCAACGCGGCAAGCCGCAGCCACGTCTTCGGATGGACGGCAGAGGAAGCGACCGAGTACGCGCGCGACCGCGTCGCCAAGCTGATCAACGCGCAGAGCGACAAAGAGATCGTCTGGACGAGCGGCGCCACCGAATCCGACAACCTCGCGCTCAAGGGCGTCGCCGAGTTCTACAAGGACAAGGGCAACCACCTCATCACGACGGTCACCGAGCACAAGGCGATCCTCGACACGTGCAAGCGCCTCGAAAAGGAGGGCTTCACGGTGACGTACCTCGGCGTCGGCACCGACGGCCGCGTCGATCCCGATGACGTGAAGAAGGCGATCACCGACAAGACGATCCTCGTCAGCATCATGGCCGCCAACAACGAGATCGGCACCGTGCAGCCCCTGGAGGAGATCGGCAAGATCACCCGCGAGAAGGGCGTGCTCCTCCACTCGGACGCCGTGCAGGCGGTCGGCAAGGTGCCGTTCGACGTGCAGAAGATGAACGTCGATCTCGCATCCATCACCGCGCACAAGATGTACGGGCCCAAGGGCGTCGGCGCGCTCTACGTGCGGCGGAGCAAGCCGCGCGTTCGCCTCGTCGCTCAGATGGATGGCGGCGGCCACGAGCGCGGGATGCGCTCGGGCACGCTCAACGTTCCGGGCATCGTCGGCTTCGGCAAGGCCGCCGAAATCATGCGCACCGAAGGCAAGGCCGACAACGAGAACATCTTCCGCCTCCGCGAGCGCCTCCGCACGCGCATCCAGGCGAAGATCGACGAGACGTACATCAACGGATCGATGGAGCACCGCCTCCCCGGCAACTTGAACATCTCGTTCAACTTCGTCGAAGGCGAGGCGATGATGATGGCGATCAAGGACGTCGCCGTCTCGAGCGGCTCGGCCTGCACGAGCGCCAGCCTCGAGCCGAGCTACGTCCTCCGCGCCCTCGGCGTCGGCGACGAGCTCGCGCACTCGAGCATCCGCTTCGGCCTCGGCCGCTTCAACACCGATGACGAGGTCGACTACGTGGCCGACCTCGTCATCTCCAAGGTCAAGCACCTGCGGGACATGAGCCCTCTCTACGAGATGCACAAAGAAGGCATCGATTTGAAGTCGGTCCAGTGGACCGCGCACTGATCAGGTTCGAGAGAGGGTCGGGACCCTCCCTCGAGCTCCCCCCCCGGGAAAATTTTCGAAACGCGCTGGAATGAGGAACTAGAAAATGGCGTACAGCGAAAAAGTCATCGATCACGCGGAAAACCCGCGAAATGTTGGAACGCTCGACAAGGACGATCCGAGCGTTGGCACCGGGCTCGTCGGCGCGCCGGCGTGCGGGGACGTGATGCGCCTCCAAATCAGGGTGACCGACGACGGGATCATCCAGGACGCCAAGTTCAAGACGTTCGGCTGCGGCTCCGCCATCGCCAGCTCGTCGCTCGCCACCGAGTGGATCAAGGGCAAGACGGTCGACGAGGCGGAGACGATCAAAAACAGCGACATCGTCACCGAGCTGAACCTCCCCCCCGTCAAGATCCACTGCTCGGTCCTCGCCGAAGACGCGATCAAGAGCGCCATCGCCGACTATCGCGCCAAGCAGGCCGCCAAGCGCGCGGTGAAGGCTCAGTAGAGAGGCACCGTGATGATGTCGAGCGAAGTCGCCACCGCCCCCGAGACCACGACGGCCGAATCGAAGCCGCCGGAGAGCCTCTCCAAGACGCGTGACATCTCGGTGTCGCCCGCCGCGGTCGAGGCCGTCAAAAAGCAGATCCAGAAGCGAGGCGCGACCGATACGACGCTGCGCGTCGGCATCAAGGGGGGCGGCTGCTCGGGGTTCAGCTACGTGATTCAGTTCCACGACGGGCCGCCGCACGCGAAAGATCGCGTCTACGACTACGTCGCGCAAGACGGCACGCCGGTGCGCGTCATCTGCGATCCGAAGAGCCTCATCTACCTCAGCGGCGCCGTGCTCGATTGGGAGCAGACGCTGATGCAGCAGGGCTTCAAGTGGCGTAACCCCCACGAGAAGTCCAACTGCGGCTGCGGTCACAGCTTCACGGTGTGACCGTGAACCCCTTCGCGGTGTTGGGACTCGGCGCTTCGTTCGACGTGAATCTCGCGTCGCTCGAGAAGACGCACCGCGAGCTGTCACGCACGCTCCATCCCGACAAGTTCGTGGGGAGCGGGGCAGGGGAGCGTCGCATGGCGCTGTCCAAGGCGGTGGAGGTCAACGAGGCCTGGCGCATCGTGCGCGATCCGGTGAAGCGCGCGGAGGCGCTGTTCGAGCTCGCGGGGATCGCCGTGGGCGAGCGCGCGGAGCCGAAGCCGTCGGCGGCGCTCTTGATGGACATGATGGATCAACGCGAGGCGCTCGCCGAGGCAAAGGCGGCGCGCGACATGAATCGCGTGAACGCGCTCGCGCGGGCGATCGAGGCGCGCGTCGAGGAAGCGGATCGCGCGCTGTCGGAGGGCTTCCGAAAGGGAGCCGACACGTCGCTCGTCCAGAAGCTGGGCGAGCTCAGGTTTTATCGGCGCTTCCTCGACGAGGTGAGCGCCATCGAGGACGAGATTGTAAATGGCGCTGCTTGAGATCTATGACCCCAAGGCCCCCCCGAAGCCGATCGGCATCGATCTGGGCACCACCAACTCGCTCGTCGCGTTCGTCCAGAACGAGCACCCATCCGCGATCGCCGACTGCGATCAGGACTTCTTGGTGCCGAGCGTCGTCAACTACGGGCCCAAGGGAGAGGTGACCGTCGGACGACTCGCCGCTGCGCGCGCCGCGATGGAGCCGCGTGAGACGATCGTCAGCGTGAAGCGCTTCATGGGCCGCGGCGCCGACGATCCGGAGACGCGGCGCCTGGGGCCGTACGAGTTCGCGGAGACGAAGCCGGGCGAGCCCAACGTCGTGCGCTTTCGGGTGCGAGGGCGCGACGTCACGCCGGTCGAGGTGAGCGCGGACATTCTGCGCGCCCTGAAGCGCCGGGCGGAGGACGAGCTCACGAACGTCGGCGGTGTCGTCATCACGGTGCCCGCGTATTTCGACGACGCGCAGCGCCAGGCCACCAAAGACGCCGGGCGCCTCGCCGGCCTCGACGTGCTCCGTCTCCTGAACGAGCCGACGGCCGCGGCGCTCGCGTACGGGCTCGAGAAGAAGAAGAACGGCCTCTTCTGCGTCTACGATCTCGGCGGAGGGACGTTCGACGTGACGATCCTCCTCCTCGAGGACGGCGTCTTTCAGGTGAAGTCGACGGGTGGCGACAGCGCGCTCGGTGGGGACGACATGGATCGCGCGGTGGCCGAGCAAGTGCTCGGGGCGAAGGGGGGCTCGCCCTCCGAGATCCGCGCGGCGCTCGATCTCGCACGCCAGATGAAGCACACGCTCACTGGCGCGCAGGCGGTCGAGGTGGAGGGCGTGACGCTCACGCGCGCCCGCTTCGATGAGCTTGTGCACCCGCTCCTCGAGCGCACCGGCGTAGCGTGCCGTCGTGCGCTGAAAGACGCTGGAATCAAGCCTGCGCAGCTCGATGGCGTCATCCTCGTCGGCGGCTCGACGCGCGTGCCGGCGGTGCGCGCCTATGTAGAGAAGCTCTTCGGCAAGGCTCCGCTCGCCGACATCGATCCCGACAAGGTCGTCGCGCTCGGCGCTGCCGTACAAGCGGATTTGCTCGCGGGCAGCTCGAACGACGACGTGCTCCTCCTCGACGTGCTCCCGCTCTCGCTGGGCATCGAGGTCGGCGGCGGCATCGTCGACAAGATCCTCCCGCGCAACACGACCATCCCCACCGGCGCGCGCGCAACCTACACGACGCAAGAGGACAAGCAGACCGGCTTCGAGATCCACGTCGTGCAGGGCGAGCGTGAGCTAGTGGCCGATTGCCGCAGCCTCGCCCGTTTCACGCTGAAGGGCATCCCGCCGATGGCCGCCGGGATGGCCAAGCTCGAAGTGGAGCTCAAGGTCGACGCCGACGGCCTCCTCTCCGTGCACGCCAAAGAGGTGACGACCGGCATCGAGCAGACCGTCGCCGTGAAACCGTCCTACGGTCTCGACGACGAGGCGGTGGAGAAGATGCTCATGGACGCCCTCGACCACGGCGAAGAGGACCTCCTCGCGCGCCGCGTCGCCGAGGAACGCATGGAAGCGCACCGCATCGTCGCCGCGACCAAGAAGGCGATCGACACCGACCAGGCCCTCCTCGTGGCGGGCGAGCGCGCACACATCGAGGCCGCCATTCGCGACGCGGAAGAAGCGGCGCGCGGCGCGGAGCCTGCGAAGATGCACTCGGCCATCGAGGCGCTCGATCTCGCGAGCAAAGAGTTCGCGACGCGCCGCATGAACCGCGCGATCGCCAAGGCGTTCGAAGGTCGCAAGGTCGACGACGTCGCGACCGAGGTGTCGGGCTGATGGCGCGCATCAAGTTCATCGGCTACGGCGAGGCCGAGGCTCCCGTCGGCTCGTCGATCCTCGAGGCCGCGCAAAAAGTCGGCGCGCCGGAGGGCTACGCGTGCGGCGGCGTCTGCGCGTGCTCGACGTGCCACGTCTACGTGCACAAAGGCTCGGAGCTCTTGAGCGAGATGGAAGACGAGGAGAACGACATCCTCGACAAGGCCTTCGACGTGCGCGCCTCGTCGCGCCTCGGGTGTCAGTCCAAGATCGAGAAGGACGGCGACCTCGAGGTGGAGATCACCCAGGAGAGCCTGCAAGCCTTCGAGAACGAGCACCCCGAAGCGCGCGGGAAGTTCATCAAGCGGCGCTGAGCACCAAGAACCGCCGAGCGCCGAGACCGGCGTGGTGGCGTGTCACTCGGCCGCGTTCGTCTCCTTGAGCACCGGCGCCACCTCGAGGTTGCCGCTGACGATCTTGCCTTCGAGCGAGAGCTCGCTCGTGACGCCGTCGCCGTCGAGATCGCCGCGCGCCGTCGCCGTGAAGCCGGTCGCCGTCGCCTTGTAGTCGTACTGGTAGTACTGCGGCATCGACATCTCGAAGCCGAGGCACGCAAAGCCGGCGTTCGCCGCCTTGTCGGCCTCCCAGTCCGCGGGCATCGACTGGTACTTCGCCGCCTTCGGGACGCCGGCGAACGGGACGGGCTTGCTGGCCGAGGGGCAGATCTTACCGTCGCGCGCGAACGCCGCCTTCGAGAGCGATCCGATTTGCGAGAGCGCGGACCTGGCCTCGGTCTGCTTCGCCGCGCTGATGTATTTGCGCGTGCCGTAGATCGCGAGCACCGCGAGGATGCCCCCGATGACCACCACGGCGCCGAGCACCACGAGCAGGATGATCGCGACGATCCCCATCCCGCCCTTCTTCGGTTGCCCCTGCGTTCCCGGCGGATACGGATAGTTCGGCGGTTGGCTCATCGAGGGTCTCTTCCTTCCGTGTCGAGGTTTGCGTCGGCGCTTCGTTGGTCGACGGCGTCCATGCGCGCCCACCTCTTCGCGACGTACGTTCGTACCATGTCGGCGACGAGGCCGAGGTGATCCATGTGATCCTTCGCCGCCTCGCCCTTGAAGCCGAACGCGTGCAAGGCGCCTGCGTCGGCGCGGTACGTCTGCTCCATGCCGTGCGCGTTCTTGCCCGACAATGGCGTCGTGGTCACGCCGACCGCGTCGAGGACGGCGAGCGCGGACTCCGTGCTGCTCGCGTAGTCGTACGGGCGAATCGACGAGTGCGTCATGACGAACACCTTCTTCTTGTCCTTCGCCAGCGCCGCGAACTCGATGAACGGAGCGAGGCCGTGCACGTCGGGCTTCTTCTCCTTCGTGTACGGCGTGTGGATGCTGTCGAGGAGGATGAGCGCGTCGAGCTTGTCGGCGTAGCCCTGGCGGAGGAGCTTGCCGACCGCGCCGAAGCCGGCCGAGAAGGAGACGACGCCGAGGCGCCGCAAGTGGAGGGAGGTGCCGACGGAGCGTCCGAGCTTGCCGAGGACCTCGTCGATCCATCGGCCGAAGCGCGCGGGATCGCGGAGCGCCTCCTCGTAGGGACCGCTGCCCATTCCGAACGCCGCGCTGATCACGACGGCCGGCAGACCCGCGGCGCGCCAGTCCTTCTCGCTCATCATTCCGGCGTGGAACTGGAACATCACGTCGACCGCGCCGCCCGTCTTCGCGAAATCGATCTTCGGAACGAGGTACGGCGCGAAGCTCGCGCCCCGCCATTTTGGCTCGAATTCGACGTGGGGCGGGACGAAGTCTTCCTCGTCGGGGATCGGCGGTGGCGGCGCGGGCTTCGGCGCGGGCGGGCGCGGAGGCGCGGGCGGGCGGCCCGGGCAGCCCACCGCGAGTGCGCCGAGGAGCAGCGTGAGCAGCGTCGCGACGAGCCGTTCGCGGGCTCGGTGCACGATCAGATGCGCAAGCCGGGGGCGGGGAAGCGCGCGCAGACCTCACGCACTTCGCCGGCGATCTTGGCGAGCTGCGCGTCGTCGGTGGGCGCTTTGACGACGCGGTCCATCCAGTCGGCGAGCTTCTTCATCTCGTCCTTGCCCATTCCGCGCGACGTGACGGCGGGGGTGCCGAGGCGCACGCCCGACGGGTCGAACGGCTTTCGCGGGTCGAAGGGGACGGAGTTGTAGTTGAGCACGATGCCGGCCTTGTCGAGCGCCTGCGCGGCGATCTTGCCGGACACGTTCTTGTTCGTGAGATCGACGACCATCAAGTGGTTGTCGGTTCCGCCGGTCGTGAGCTTGAAGTCACGCGCCGTGAGCTCGGTCGCGAGCGTGCGCGCGTTGTCGACGATGGCCTGCGCGTACGTCTTGAAGCTCGGCTGGAGCGCCTCGTTCGCGGCGACGGCGATGCCGGCGGTCGTGTGGTTGTGCGGACCGCCCTGGAGGCCCGGGAAAACGGCCTTGTCGATGGCCGACGCGTGCTGCGCCTTGCAGAAGATCATCCCGCCGCGCGGGCCGCGGAACGTCTTGTGGGTCGTCGACGTGACGACATCCGCGATGCCGACCGGCGAAGGGTGGGCGCCGCCGCACACGAGCCCGGAGATGTGCGCGATGTCCGCGGCGAGGACGGCGCCGATCTCGTCGGCGATCGAGCGAAACGCCTGCCAGTCGATCGTGCGCGGGTACGCGGTGGTGCCGCACCAGAGGAGCTTGGGCTGGTGCTCCTTGGCGAGCTTGCGCACCTCGTCCATGTCGATGCGGTGATCGTCCTTCTTCACGCCGTAGGGGACGCTCTTGAAGTATTTGCCGGTGATCGACACCGGCCAGCCGTGCGTGAGGTGACCGCCGGCGGGGAGGCCGAGGCCCATGATCGTGTCGCCCGCCTTACAGAACGCCAGGTACACGGCGAGGTTCGCGGGGCTACCGGAGTACGGCTGCACGTTCACGTGCTCGGCGCCGAAGAGCTTCTTGAGGCGCGCGATCGCGAGCTCCTCGACCTGGTCGATGACCTGCTGCCCCTCGTAGTAGCGCTTCTTCGCGTACCCCTCGGAGTACTTGTTCGTAAGGACCGAGCCGGTCGCCTCCATGACCGCGCGCGACGCGTAGTTCTCGCTCGCGATGAGGCGCATCGTCTCGTGCTCGCGGCGATTCTCGTCGGCGATGAGCTTCGCAATTTCCGGATCGGAGGCCTGGAGCGCGGGATCCCGTTCGGTCATGGTTTCCCGGTATAGAACGTCGACAGGCCGTCGTCGACCCTCGCGGGCGCATGCGCTAACGTTGGCGTCGATGAGCGAAGACCTTGCGGCGATGTTGAACCAGCAGCTCGGCGGCTGGAACACGGCGATGGGCCTCACCCTGAAGACGGCCACCGAGGAGCTCGTCGTCGGTGAGCTGACCGTCGGCCCCCAGCACCTCCAACCGTACGGCATCGTCCACGGCGGTCTCCATTGCGGGATCATCGAGGCCGCGTGCTCGACCGGCGCCGCCGTTCACGCGATGGCGCGCGGCATGTCGGTCGTCGGGCTCGAGAACGCGACGTCGTTCATCCGCGCCGCGCGCGAAGGGCTCATTCGCGTGACGGCGCGCCCCGTGACGCGCGGCCGGCGCACGCAGGTGTGGGAGGCCGTCGTCACCGACGCCGACGGAAAGACGCTGTCGACGGGGCGCGTTCGCCTCATGTGCCTCGAAGGGGGCGTCGAGCTCGCCGGCAAGGCCGTTGGCTGAGCGAGGTTTTGCGGTAACCTCGTGCACGTGAAGCGGTTCCTCGGCCTCGCGATCGTCGTGCTCGTACCCGTGGCGCCGGCGGTAACGCTCGTGCCGCGCGTCGCGAACGCCGCCGAGGAGCCCGCGACGTCGCTCGACGCGCCCAACGATCGACGCGCCGGTGTCGTCCTCGGAATGAGCGGCGGCTTCGGCGTCGCGGGATCGAGCGGCTATCCCAACGGCGCGACGAAAATAGGCGATCCCGCGTTCTACTCGTCGAGCGATTTGATGACGGGCAGCGGCGGCTCCTTCTTCGTGATGGGCGCGCTCACCGACTACGTCAATTTCGGGCTGTGGTTCGGCGGCGGCACGTACCAGAGCTCCACGTGGCGATCGTCGGGCGGCGGCGGCGGATTTCGCGTCGAGGCCTTCCCGCTTCTTCGCCTCGTCCCGGCGCTTGCCGATCTCGGCGTCTTCACGCAGCTCGGGATCGGCGCGACGACGCTCCACGTGAAGGTCCCCGGGAACTATCCCGACGCAGATGGCGCGCAGTCGTTCATCGGCGCCGGGGTCTTCTACGAGTGGTCGCTCGTGAAGCTCTTGGGCGGACACCTCGCGACAGGGCCGGCGCTCGAATACGACGTGACCACTTCGCGCTCGATCGAGCGACACGGCGCGCTCCTGGGTGGCCGCTTCGTCTTCTACGGCGGAAAGTAGGGGAGGGGGTTGGCGCGGCGGGGAAGAGCCGGGGCGGCGATCTTCCTCGCGGCCGGCCTCGGGTGCGACCCGCCTCGGGAGGCGCGGGCCACCGACGCGGGCTCTGACGTTGGCTCGGTCGCGCGCTCCGACAAAAGCGAGCAGAACGACGGGCTCGGCCCCGGCTGCCGTCGCGCGGGTGCGATCGCGGGCGTGGAGTCTGACGAGACGTGCATCGTGCCGAGCGCCGATCCGCAAGAGACGCTGGCGTCGCTCCGCGTCCTCGTCGCGACGCTCACGCCCGACGCGCGCGAGACGATTGGCGGCGGGCAGATCAACCTGCGCCTGTCGATCGCGAATACCGGAAAGCGACCGGTCGTGCTCGTCCTGGAAGGGGAGCCGCCGGGATCGGGCGCACACTACGATTGGACGCTCCTCACCGGCCTCTCGCCGCCGCGGGGCGTGCAGTCCGAAGGCTTCAAGGCGCGCTTCGCGATGAAGACGCTCGACGCGCGCGAGATCAACGTCGACCAGTTGCGCCTCGTACCGCCGGCGGCGCCTCCGCCCTCGCGCCTCTACCGCATCGTGCTCGCGCCGCAGGCGACGCTCACGCACTCGTTCGTGTGGCTCGCGCTGGCGATCCCCGCGCCGTATCCGCCGTTCGAGGACGACGCCGGCCATCGCATCGTCCCCAAGACGGCGCCGCGACCGCTGTGGGGCGGGAAATACACGGTCGTCGTCGACGTTCCGTACTACGGCGTCGCAGCGCCGCAGCGCGCGGTGCCGACGACCGTGAGGGTGATCAGCGGAGGTTGACGATCACAGGACCGTGCACCCGATGGGGAACGTTTGGCAGAGGTTGGTGCGCGTGTCGCAGACCCAGCCGCCGTAGCAGCCGTTGGCCTGGCAGGGTCGCGTGCCGCACGCATGACACGAGGCCTTGGTGCCGGGGCCGGCGAGGCCGACGCAGACCACGGGGCCGGCGTCGTGCCCGGCATCGCTCCCGGCGTCAGAAGAATCCGGCGCATCGGCCGCGGCGTCGACGCTCGCCGCGTCGTTCGCGCCTGCGTCGGCCTCGCCGCGATCGCCGCCGCACCTGCTCTCGGGAATGACGTGATGGACCGGCGCGAGCGCACGAAGGTACGCCACGATCGCCGCCCCTTCGTCGTCGTCCATCTCGGCGTAGCGCGGCATCGTGGCGCAGAGGAGCGCGCCGTCGGCGTCGACTCCTTCACGGATCGCCCGTAAAATGAGGCGATCGCTCCAGTCGCCGATCCCGGTCTCCGAGTCGGGCGTCAGGTTCTTCGGATACGCGAGCGCGCCGGGGCGTGGGGTGCTGCTGCCCGAGAGGACGCCGTCGGCCGAGTCGGTGGACTGGTGACACCTCACGCAGCCGCGCGCGTGCACGTATCCTTCGCCGCGGTCGTCCTCGGACGGAGGCGCTGCGTCGACCTTTGCGCCATCGGCATCGGTCGATGCATCGGAGGCGAACGCAGGTCCGGCGCCGGAGGGCGGACCGCCGTCCGTCCCCATGCAGGCGGCGAGAGAGGTGGCCAACGCGAAGAGGGCGACGATCGCGAGGGCGACGAGGGCGGCGAGGGCGAGACGAGAACGGTCCATGACGGGGCACTCCTTCGAGGAGGGCCGAGAGCGAGCGTCGTGCCAGCTCGCCGGTCCGCGATTTCTCGATGAAGTTGCGTCACCGAGGCTGTCCGGGACGATTTGTGGGTGTCCTCGGACGCGAGGTATCGTCCGCCCATGAACCTGAAGGTGGCCCTCGCGGTCTTGCATTTCAACGTGCAGTACGTCGCCGGCGGAATGACCGGCTTCGGCGTCCCCGCGGACGATCGCACCGCCGAGCAGGTCGAAGATCAGATCATCGTGGAGAGCTTCGAGCCGGTCCTCGATCTCTTCCTGGCCCACCCGGCCTGGGGGCACGACGTCGAGATGCAGGGGTACATGCTGGAGGTGATCGCGGCACGTCATCCCAGCGTGCTCGCGAAGCTCCAGACGTTGACCGGCCGCGGACAGCTCGAGGTCATGAGCTTCCACTACTCCGATCAGCTGTTCCTCGCGTTCCCGCGCGCCGCGTTCGATCGAAGCGCCGCGCGAAACGCCAGCGTCTTTCTCGACAACCACGTCCCGCGCTCGGGTGCCGTGTTCTGTCAGGAAGGGCAGGCCGGCGTCGGGATGGCTGCGGCGATGAAGGCCAACGGACAGGACGTCCTCGTGTGGCCGAAGAACCTCTTCTCCTACGAGCTCGGAGACGCCGAGCCCGAGCCTCTCTACGCGTTCGGCGATCGATCGATGATCACGTCGCGCGATCTCAAGAAGACGATCGGCGCCGACACGGTCGACGTCACCTGGTCGTTCGTCGACGACGGCGAGCTGCTCGCGACGGGAGGAATCAACCCGTATTTCCCATCGATTTTCGTAAAATCGGCGAAGGCCGTGCGCGACTACGAGACGAAGCTCGCCCGCCTCGAGGCGAACGGGTACGCGATCACGACCGTCTCGAGCTACGTGAAGGCGCTGCGCGGGATCCTCGCCTCGCCGCCCGTCGCGCCGCCGCTCCTCGATGGAACGTGGCAGCCGAATTCGACCGACGGGATCCACAAGTGGCTCGGTGGGCGTGGCGTCTTCTTCCGTGACGAGCGCGACAACGACGTGCGCTCTCTCCAAGCGCTCGCGCAGCGCGAGATCACGATCGCCGAGGCGCTGGCGAAGCGGGCGGGCCTCGTCGCGCCGGAGATAGGCGACGCGTGGCGGCTCCTCGCACTTGGAGAGGTGAGCGACGCGAGCGGCATCAACCCGTTCCGCGGCGAGGTCGAGTACGGCATCGCCCACGCGACCGAAGCGCTCCGCATCGCGCGCGAGGTGATCGGCAAGGGCAAGGCGCAGCTCGGCATCGCAGGTGGCGCATGGATCGATGCGGCGGATGGATCGGCGGCTTCGGGATCGCCACCGTCCGATCCTGGCGGCGGTGTCCCCTTGCCGATCGCGGTCACCGCCGACGGCGGCGATCGTGGCGCGTCGGTGACCGCGACCAAGGTCGAGGACGGGCACTTCGAGATCGTGGCGCGAGCGCCCGCCGGAAAGGACGCCGACGGGAGCTTCGCGGTGACGTTCCCGGGCGTGATGGGCGACGTCGTGTACACGCCCGGCCTCATGGACGCGCCGGTCCACGTGAAGAGGGATGGGCTGAAATTCGAGCACTTTCAGCTCGCGCTCTCCGATGGTCTGTTGGGACTCGGAGGCGGCTGGTACGTCGTCAAGGACCAGGCGTCCGTGCACACGGCGGCGAAGATCACCGCGTCGGCGGGGGACGTGACGTTCCTCGACGAGACCGCGCACGGCGACGAGGCGGTCGTGTGGCGATTTCGGCTGGTGCAGGGAGATGACGCGCGGGCCGCGAAGATCGCACGCGCGCTCAACGTGACGCCGCGGGTGTGGCGATGACGCGTGCGCGCCTGCCGCTTCTCCTCCTCCTCGCGCCGCTCGTCGCGTTTGCGTGCGCGGACAGCGCGACGACGAACCCCGTTCGGCCCACCTACCAGGGCACGCTGGCGGTCGACATCCGCGGTGCCGTCGACGTGACCCTCTCGCCGTCCGACCAAGGGCTCGATGTCACCCTCGCGGGCTGGCAAGACGGGTACGCGCTCTTCGATCCGGCGAAGCCGCTCACCGCGAAGGGCCGCACCGAGACGTTCGCAGAGTCGACGAGCTGGGAGGTGTACACGGCGAAATTCGCGGCGCTCCCGGCGAGCGGCGGCGCGTGCGGCGACAAACCGGTCTCCCTCGCGCTATCGCTCGCGCGTCGCGACGGTAACCCGCGAGTGCAGGGCAGCCTCACGGCGTACTGCGGCGGGGTGGCATCGGGAGTCCCCGCGCGCGTCCTGCGGTTGACGGGCGACGCGCCGCGGCTCTAGGTCGCGGGTCACTCGTCGAACACGAACGAGGCGCGTACGGCGACGGGGGGTGGTGACGCCGGGAACTTCCACGCCTGCACGCTGCGGACGAGGCACTCCTCGAACGCGCGCGCGTTGGCGGCCATCGGAGACACGCTTACGGCTTCGGCGAGGCCACCCGCGACCACGCGCCACGTCATCACCGCGGCCCGGAGGTTGGGGCGCGCTTCGGCGCAGACGGCGAGCTCGGCGGCGTGCGACGTCACGAAGTCCTCGATGGCGTGCTCGTGATCGTCGAGCGGCGGCGTCGTCGAAGCTGACTCGCGTGCGGGCGCCGTTGCGCCGGAGCGACGCGCGGTGCGCGAAGGATCGGGGCGGCTCGCGATCGCCTTCCACCCGGGCGCTGGGCGCGTCGCCGCATACCAGTAGCCGATGCGGCCGGCCTCGCTCGCCGCGACCGGTGCCCCGTCGGGCCACGTGCCCGCCTCGCTCGACTCCCCTTCGAGCCCCGCGCGCGTGACGACGCGCGTGCTCGGCGGGACGAGCACGAAGAGCGCCATGTGCGCGCCGCCCTCGATCGAGCCCCATTCGCCGTAGGTTCCGACGACGAGCTTGCCAGTGACCGAGCGCGACGCGCAGCCAATGTTTTGGCGCACGCCCGCGGCCGGCATGCCCTCGGGCGGATGTCCCATGAACGCGAGGGATTTCTCGGAGTAGATCAACGCCTGACCCTTCGGTGCGCCGTACGCGACCGTCGCGGCTGCGGGAAGGACGAGGATGATCTCGGCGCCGAGCTGGAACGTGGCGACGTCGAACACCGAGCCGCCGAAGACGTTCTTGTGGAGACTCCTGCCGCCGCCGTCGACGCTGCCCTGCGGATCGGCGCGGAGATCGAGCGGCGCCTCCGGCCGAGGCGTGACCGGCGTCTCTTTGGGCTCTTCACGCGGAGCCGGCGCCCGCGGCGGGCCGTGCGCCTCGACTTGGACGTGGACGAACGGCGACGTGCCCGCGCGAAGGAGTGCGGGCGCGGCCGACGGAGCGGGATTCCGCGGACCTGCGACGGCTGCGCGTGATGCACCTGGTCCCGGCGAAGCCGCGCAGCCGCTCAACGCTGCGGTCAGCGCCGCCCACGCGGCCGGTCGTAGCCATGCACCCACGATCCAAGTGTACGCGCATCGACCCTCGAATGTGCCGCAGATCCCCGCGCGATCACGTCTTGCGGCCGCACGTGTCGAGGGCGCGGACGAGGCGCGCGAAGTCGTGCGGTGCCATTTTCTTGGGAACGAAAGGGCTCACGAGCGAGACGACGAGCATGTGGCGGTAGGCGCGGACGGTGCCACCTTGGGCGGGCCACCACCACGTGTCGTGGTTCGGGTCGGTGCGACGGCCGGCGCCTTCGCGCGGCGCGACCTCGACCAGGGCTTGTACGCACGCCTCGATCGCCACCGGATCGTGGAAGTTGCCGTCGGTGTCGGGAGGCGGGCGAAGCGAGAGCTCTTGCAGGGCGCCCCCCTTCTCGTTCTTCCACGTAAGCGTCGCGGCGCCGTACCACGGATGATCGACCGCGAACGTGTGCTCCACGCCGACGACGGTCCGCACGGCGACTCCCGGGAGGGTCCGTCGCGTCATGGCCTCGGCGTGATCGGTGTCCGCGGCCGCGTCGATCCCCGCGATCGCCGCGAGCGAGTAGCCGCGCCCGAGCCAATCACGCTGCTCGGCCTCCGTGACGTCGACCGGGAGCTCCAGGACGACGCCGCGCAAGAGGTTCCACGTCGCGTCGACCTGGGCCTTCCAGCTCGGGTTAGGCGCGCCTTGGATCGTTCGATCGGCGTCCCCGCGCGCGCGCGTGCCGTCGTACACGAAGGTCGCGCCGTTCCAGCTCATGTGGCCGTCCTTGTCGAAGCGGCGGCCGAGGAGACGGGTGAGCTTCTGGCGGATCGCGGCGTCGTGAGGCGGAGCGGCGTCGCTGGAGAGCTCGACCTCCGCCACGTGCGTCGGGTCCGACGGGTCCCACGTGAGCTTCAAGCGGGTGAAGGAATCGCCGGCCAACGGGACGGTCATCGTGAGCTCGCCGACGGTGTCCTTGGTCGCCGAGTGCCCGGTGACAGCGGCCATCGACTCCGGGGTCCGCGCGAGGGACAACGTCGCCAGCGACGCGATGTTCAGCGCGCTGCTCGAAGGATCGGTCCGCGTGCGCGCCTGCGAAGACCCGGGGTCGTCCGCGGCGCTAGCGTTCGACGGCGCGGCGCGGCTTCGCCAGAGCACGGTCGACAGAGCGATCACTCCGAGAATCGCTGTGACGCTCGCGATGACGGCGACGACGGCGATGCGCGGCGCGGGCCTCGGGGTCCGAGGGGGTTGGCTGCGTGCGGCGCTGGGACGCGCGCTCGGCCGGATCTCTGGCGGTGGAGGCGTCGGTGTCACGGAGGTCGCGCCTTCGCCGAGCAACGGCTGAATCGCGGCGATGATCTCGCGGCATGTCGCCACGCGGTTCGCCGGATCCTTTTCGAGCATGCCTAGGACGAGCGCGTCGAGCGCGGGCGGCACGCTCGGGGTCAAATGGCTCGGTGGCACCGGCGCGTCGAGGAGCACGCGCGCGAGCACCTCCAGCACGTCCTCTCCGCGGAAGGCCCGCTGGCCCGTGAGGCACTCGTAGAGGACGCAACCGAGCGCGAAGACGTCCGCGCGCGCGTCGAGGGCCCGGCCGCGCGCTTGCTCCGGCGCCATGTAGCTCGGCGTGCCGAGGAGCATGCCCTTCTGCGTGCGCGTCGTCGCGCTTTGCGCCGGCGTCGTGGCGCGCGCGATGCCGAAGTCGACGAGCTTGGCGACCTCGACGCTGCCGCCCGGCAGCATGACGTTGCTCGGCTTCACGTCGCGGTGGACGATGCCGCGGGCGTGGGCAAGCCACAGGCCCTGCGCGATCCGCTTGGTCAGCCGCAAGACCTCCGGTACCGGGATCGGCCCGCGCGCGAGGCGCCCCGCGAGGTCTTCGCCCGCGAGCCACTCCATGACGAGGTACGCGTCGCCGTGGGACGTCGTCCCGTGCGCGACATAACGCACGATCGCCGGGTGATCGAGCGAGGCCAGGATGTCCGCCTCGCGCTCGAAGCGCTTGAAATCGGCCTGATCGCTCAACAGGAACAGCGCTTTGATCGCGACGCCTGCGCCCGTGCGCATGTCACGTCCGCGGAAGAGCGTCCCCATTCCGCCCTGTCCGCATCGCTCCTCGATCTCGAAACGGCTTCCGAGGACGGTCCCCTTTTGCCACGCGGGACCGGGCGGCGACTGCGACGGCACCGACTCGAACGTGCCGCCGAGTGTGTCACGCGACGCGGCGAGCGCGGAGACCAGCTCGCGGCACTCGGAGCACTCGTCGATGTGAACGTCGACCCGCGCGCGTTCGGGCGCCGCCAGCGCGCCGCGCAGGAGGTGAAGCACGGTGGTCTCGGCCAGGTGCTGCATCCGCGAACGATGATGGCACGGCGGCCTCCTCAAGTCGCGCGCACAGGGTGCCAAGAACTTTGGTGTCCGGAGGGTCTAGTCTTCGGTACTCGCGAACGTCGTTGCCCCAACCGGTCGAACGACGCTCGATCCATGGCGGAGATCGATCGCAATGACGTCGCTGGCTCATGTGTCCCTCTCGTTCATGGTCGTCGGGCTCGTTGCGTGTGCGGCGGCGCCCGCGACGTCGCGCGCGCCTCGCGTGAAGGCCTCGGTGCCCGTGCCCGCGCCGACCGTGGTCGCGCAGCCTGCACCGCCGCCGGTCCCTCTGGCTCCGCGCGGAGCCGCGTTCGGAGGTGAGCGCTGGGGCTTCGCGGAGGCCTCCAGCGCCGACGGCCGGCTCGTCGTGCTGCGAACGTTCGAGGGCGACGCGCGACCCCGCTTTGGCCACCACGGCGAGAGCGCCACGCCCACGCGCCTCACCGTGCACGACGGAGTGAAAGGGACCGAGCGCCTCGTCGACGATCTCATCGACGTCGATCCGTCACGTCGCTGGCTCTTGATCGTCGACGGCGGCGCGGTCCTCCTCGCCGACGCGCGCTCAGGTGGCTTCGACGCGCTCACGGGCGCGCTCGCGTCCGTCGATCAGAACCGATGCCTCGCGCCGCGGATGGCGGCGTTCTCACCGAAGGGCAAGCGCGTCGCGTGGCTCACGACGGCCGGAATGCGCGTTCGCGATTTGCAGTCCGGGCAGGAGTGGCTCGTGAAGGGCCATGGTCGCGTGTGGCGAGGCTGGCCCGACGACGAGACGCACGGGGCGACGCTGCTCGAAGTGGCGGCCGCGGGCGACGAGTGGCCGCGTCAGCAAACGTCGTGCGCGTGCCGATGGTGCGGCCGCTTCGCGCTGTCGTTCGGCGTCTACGGCTGGAGCGGCCCCTCGTTCGACGTCATTCACGTCGCCGAGGACGGGAGCCGCGGGAAGGCGGATCCGGCCGACGCCGAGCGCAAGTGGCACGGGAGCAACGACGCGGGCTGCACGCTCGAGCCAAAGAGCAGCGACGACGACGAGCTCGAGCGCGGCCCTTGGCAGTGGCAGTGCCCCCCTCGTCCGTCCGATCCGCGGCCCTAGAGCAACCGACCTCCGCTCGAATCGATCACACGCGCGCGGCGTGCTCGTCCTTCGTCGCGGCCGGCGTGGCTCGTGGCGCAGCGCCCGGCTGGACGTCGACGCCCGCGGCGACCATGTCGGCCCGGATCTTCTCGAGGAGGGCGCCCCAGATCTTCGCGCTCAGCGCTGGGGACAGGCGCTCCAGGTACCAGATGGCCTTCCACCATGCGGGCACCACGATGATCGCTTCGTTTCGCGCGACGGCCCGGAGCACCTTCTCCGCGAAGACGTCCACATCCATCGGGCGCGTCCGCGACCAAATCTCGAGGATCTTCGCGTCGGAGAGGCCGACGTTGTTCATGCGACCGAACTTGCCACCGGTGAGGATGGGCGTCGCGATCGCGCCGGGACACACGACCGAGACGCGCACGCCGTGCGTCTTGGCCTCGATGCGCAGGACCTTCGAGAGCCCGACGACGGCGTGCTTCGCCGCGACGTAGCTGCCGGCGCCCACGGCGCCGACGAGACCGGCCATCGACGCGGTGTTCACGATGTGACCGGTGCCGCGGCGGAGCATCATGGGGTAGACCGCTTGAACACCGTACGCGACGCCGCGGAGGTTGACGTCGAAGACGTCGTCCCAGTCGCGGGGCGAGTACGTGTGGATCTCGCCGCCGACGCCGAGGCCGGCGTTGTTGAACAGGTAGTCGACGCCCCCGCAGCGCGACTCGGTCTCCGCGGCGAGCCGGGCGAACGCTGCCATGTCGCGCACGTCGAGCTCGTATGCCGATGCACGGCCGCCCGATCGGCGGATCGTCTCGGCGACTTCCTCCGCGAGCGCGAGCTGCCGATCCGCGAGGACCACCTCGGCGCCCTGCCGCGCGAGCCCCTTCGCGAGCGCCGCTCCGATGCCGGACGCGCCACCCGTGATCACCGCAATTTTCCCTGCGAACGCCGAACTGGCCATGACTCAACCCCCTACGCCGTCTCCGACGGGCGCATGGGCCACCATACCTCCGCGCGGGCCGGCAACGATACGGGAAGCGTTGGCCGTTCCGACTCTCCTCAGTTCGCGGTCTGCAAACGTCGGTACTCGGTCGGGCTCATCCCCATCGTGCGCTTGAACGCCTTCGCGAGCGCGTCCTCGTCGCAATAGCCGACGCGCTCGGCGACCTCGTTCGTGCTGAGCGAGCGCTCGCGCAGGAGATCGGCCGCGACGAGGGCGCGCCAGCGCGTGACGTACTTGGCCGGAGGCTCGCCGACCAGGCTCGTGAACGCCGCGAAGAAGCGCGTGCGCGACATCCCGACCTTGGCCGCGAGGTTCGTCGAGGTCCAATCCCCCGAGGGCTCCGCGTGGATCAGCGCGAGGGCGCGCCCGATCCGCTCGTCGCGCACGGCGGCGAGGAGGCCGGACGGTCCGGAGGACGCCTGCGCCGATTCTACGAGGGCGCTGACGAACAGCGAATCGGCGAGGCTCGTGGTCTCGCTCGTGGGCGCGCGCTCGCCGAGCGACTCTTCGATGAGGCCCACCGTCGCGCTCGACCAGCGCTTGCGTGCGTCAGTGCGAGGCTGGCCGAGGAGCACGCGCGGCAAGAGCTCGACGACCGACGCGTGCGCGGGGTGATCGAGCCGGAAGGTTCCGCAGACGAGCCGGACCTCGTCCCCCGCCGCGCCGAGGTGGAAGAGCGGCAGATCGTTCTCGCGCCGCATGGGAACCTGCGTAACGCGCATCACGTCGGCGTCGGGCGCGCTGGTGAGGCGGTGCTCGCAGCCACGCGGAAAGACGACGACGTCGCCGGGGCCGAGGCGCGTGACCTCGCGCGCTCCCTCGAGCCGGACGAAGCACTCGCCGGCGGCGACCCCGTGGAAGATCATCTTCCCGACGCTCGCCGCGCCGATGACGCCCCAGCGGCCGCGAAAGTGCGAGCGGGAGAGAAATGCGCTCGCCAGGCGCAGCGAGCGGAGGACCTGTCCGAGCTCCTCGTTCATGCGTTCAGAATAGCGCGCCCCGGCAGGGGGAGGCCGCGGTCGGGACGATTCGACGGATCGCCGGGACGCCCAGGGGCTTCGCGGAGCCCCGCCGTCGCGCAGGTTGTGACGCGGAGGTTGTCATGCAAATTCGCTCTTTCGTCCCGTTCTTCGTCGTGATCTCGGCCGCGTGCTCGTCGTCCTCGGGCTCCGGCGCCAATGGCCCAATCGGTGCCGCCGACGCGTCTCCCGACACGGGAACCGTCGATGCCGGCGCGCCCGCGTCCGCACCCACGCCCTCCGCCGTGCTCATCGTCGGGACACTCGCGGACGCAGATCTCGCGACGGCACAGGCAAAGCAAGATCAGGCGGCGAAGGGGGGAGAGGTGGCGGCGACCCAGCTCGGCGACGTCGCGCACACGGTAATGCTGGGCACCTCGCTGCTCGGGACGACGCCCAACCAGTTCCTCGCGCTCGATCGGTGGAGCGACGGCGCGCACATCGACACGTTCTACGCGAACCCCGATTTGCAAGCCGCGTTCGCCGGCATCTTCGCCCAGCGGCCGGCGGTGACCGTCTTTGTCGCGCAGCCTACGTGGTCCGGGTACGGAACGCCCGACGAGGCGAAGGCGACGGACCCGCACTACTGGGTCATCGTGCGCGGAAAGATGAAGTTCGCGGATCTCGCCGCGGACAAGGCGACGCACGACGGCATCGCGGCGCAGGCGGCTCCGAAGGCGCAAGGGGCTGGCGACGTCGCGCACGTCGTCTACACCGGGCGCGACGATCGCCTGCAATTTCTCGCGATCGATGTGTGGCCCGCGTCGATCAACATCGCCGCGTTCTACGGGAACCCCGACGTTCAAGCGGCGTTCGGTCAGCTCTTCGACGGGGCGCCGCAGATCGCGGTCTACGCGTCGACGCGCTGGTACCAGTGGTGAGTCAGGGCTTGGCGTGCCGAAGGGCCTCGAGCGCTCCGGATTTTTCGAGCGCCGTGATGACGGCGAACATCGCGATGTTGAACGACGCGTGTCCGAAAATGGCGGATTCGAGGCGCCCTCGCCACAAGAGGAGGAGCGAGAAGTACACGCCGATGGCGAACGTCTGGAAGAGGGCCGCCACACCCTCGTAGAGGTGCCCGGACGCAAAGGCCACGTTGGCGAGCACGACGGCGGCGACCCATGAGCCCGTCACGCTTCGCAGCCGAGGAACCAAGAAACCGCGAAAGACGAGCTCCTCGAACGCGGCCGCGAAGACCGCGGTGATCGCGAACGTGAAGAAGGCGCCCATGCCCGTGCCCTGCGCGGTGAGGACGCTGAGGCCTTCGGCGCGGCTGTTCATGTCGCGCTGGAGCGCGTCGCCGGCCACGAGGCTGACGAGCCCAATCGGGATCGCGACGATGAGGTTCGCGCCGAACGCGCCGAACATCGCGGGGAGGCCCATCGCGATTTCGCGCAGCGCGCCCGCGCGGAGGAGGCCGAGCTGCCGAACGCGTTGCCCGTCCGCGCGTGCCAGGAGGATCACGAGCGCGATGACGCAAATTCCGCGAATCGCGAGTGACGCGAAGATGTGCGCGCCGACGAACGCCTGAATCGCCTTCGCTCCGGACGCGGCGCTCCGCGATTTCGGCCACGGAACGTGGAGGGGAACCGACACGAGCGCGCCGCCGCGAAGAACGTCGACGGAGGTGTCGACGGGCACGTCCTCCGTCCCTACGCGCGCGACCACGTCGGCTACCGGATCGGCGGTGGCGAGCGGTCGACCTGCGAGGGCCACGATGCGATCGCCCACCAAGAGCCGGCCCGCGCCCGGCGAGCCGGGAACCACCGCGACGATCTTCGCCACGCCGCCCTCGCGCACGGGATCGCTCGGGAGCAGCGAGGCCTGTTCGAGCTGAACTCCGATGCGCCGACCTGAAACGTCGTGGGCGCGCTCGAGGAGGACGGGAACGACGAGCGCGGGAACGAGCAGGACCGCAGTGACCACGCGGCGCGCAGGCGAGCCGTGAACGGCGTTCCACGGCCGGACGAGCACCACGCCGACCACGATCAGCGCCGCGGCGATGACGAGACCGCTCGCGAGCGAAACCGACAAGACGAAGGCGATCACGAAGGCAGCTTCGACGACCGCGCGTGGGCGTGACGGCATGTGCAGGGCGAGCGGATCGACCTTCTGAGGATCGGGGAACCTCACCGTCGGGCCCCGCCAGATGTTCGGTGTCGACGGCGGCGTCGACGAACGCCGAGCCACGCGACGATCGGTGCGAAGACCGAACCGGCCGCGGCGCCGTCCGTGCCTCGCGCGCGGTGGATGCGGCAACCGGTCGACACCGGCGACGGCGGCGCGCTACGGCAGATCCCTCCGCCCGCGCAGAGGAAGCCCGCGGCGCAGTCGTCGCTCGACGCGCACGCGCTGCGGCACGCGCCGGTCCCAACGTCGCACGCGAACGGCGTGCAGTCCTGCTCGGTGCCCTGCGTCGCGCGCGATCGCGCCGTGTCGGATGACGCGCGCGAGGCGATGACGAGCGGGCGGTCCGCCTCGGCGGAGCAGCTGGCGAGGACGGTCAGCACGGCGAGAGCGACGAGGCACCTGCGCACGGCAGGTATCGTAGTTCAGACGCGCGCGGCGTGCGGGCCGGCGTTGGGGCGATCGGCGGAGGCCTGGGCGATCTGCGTCGGACGCGGCCCGGACGAGCGCGCGCGGGCGACGATGCCGACCGCGCCGAGGACGACGAGCGCCCCCACCGCGCTGGCGACGCCAAAGCGCTCGCCGCCCAAGACGACCCCGAGCGCGACAGCGATGACGGGGTTGACGTAGGCGTAGCTCGTCGCGACCGCCGGACGTGTGTTCGTCAGCAGGTACGAGAAGGCCGTGAAGCCGACGAGCGATCCGAAGACGCAGAGGTACGCGACAGCGAGGACGGAGCCGAGCGACGGGACGGCGTGGAGGCGTTCGCCCGCGAGGGAGCTGACGAGGAGCATGACGGTTCCGCCGGTGGTCATCTGCGCCCCCGTTCGCGCGAACGTGCCGGGGGGCGTGGGGAGGCGCTTGCTCACGAGCGAGCCGAGCGCCCAGCACATCGGCGCGAGGATCAAGAGGAGGGCAGAGGCCGGGCTCGCGCGCAGCTCTCCCCCGAGCTCGAGGATGCACACGCCGACCAGCCCCAGCGCGACGCCGAGCACTTCGCCAACCGACGCGCGATCGCCGAAGAGCCGCGCCCACACCGTGGCCCACAGCGGCATCGTCGCGACGAGCACCGAGGCCAGCCCCGATGACACCGACTGCTCCGCCAAGTTGACGAGGCCATTTCCGAGCGCGAAGAACAGCGTCCCGCTCACCAGCGCCGCGCCCCATTCGCGCCGGCTCGGCAGCGCTTCTCCACGCGCGCGCGCGACGAGCAGAAGCACGCCGCCCGCGCCGAGGAAGCGGATCGCGCCGATGAGGAATGGCGGAAACCCCTCCAGCGCGACGCGGATGCCGTAGTACGTCGAGCCCCAGACGAGGCACACCGTCACGAACGAGGCGATGAGGAGCGCGCGGCGGGGAAGGACGGGCGCTGCGACCATGACCTCATCGTGCGGCCGGCTTGCGAGACAGAACAGATTCAGTCAAAGTGATCTGATACCAGCACAGATGGGGCGCGTTCTTCACTGTACCGGTACGGAGCATTCGTAATGACCGCCGCGTCGTCGTCACCGCAGGAGCACCTCTACGAGGTCCTCGCCCAGGACCTGACCTCCCTCGTCGCGAGGGGGACGCTGCGCCCGGGCGATCGCATGCCATCCGTGCGGGCGCTCAGCGATCAGCGCGGGGTCAGCGTCTCCACTGTGCTCCAAGCGTACCTCTTGCTCGAAAGCCGCGGCGTCGTGGAGACGCGCCCGCAGTCTGGGCACTACGTTCGCGCCAGCCGCGCGTCGCTGGCCCCCGAGCCGCGCGCGCCGCGAGGATCGCAGCAGGCCGCGCGCCCGACGGTAAGCGACCTCGTCGCCCGCGTGTACGGCGCGTCGCGCGATCCGAGCATGGTGCTCCTCGGCGCCGGGTTCATGAGCCCGTCGCTCCTGCCGACCGAGCGCCTGAACCGTGGCCTCGCCGCCGTCGCACGCACGGCAGGAGGGGCGGGCATTGCGTACGACACGCCGCCGGGCCTCCCCGCGCTCCGCCGCCAGATCGCACGACGCGCCGCCGACACCGGCGTGGCGATCTCCGCCGACGAGGTGGTCACCACCTTCGGCACCATGGAGGCCCTTCATCTGTGTCTTCGCGCCGTCGCGAAGTCGGGAGACACGATCGTCGTCGAGTCGCCGGCCTACTACGGCGTGCTCCAGCTCATCGAGAGCCTCGGCATGCGCGCGCTCGAGATCCCGGCGAATCCCGGGACCGGGATCGATCTGGCGCTCCTCGACGCCGCGCTCCGCCAGCACCGCGTGAAGGCGTGCCTCTTGGTGCCGAATTTCTCGAACCCACTCGGCGCGCTCCTCCCCGACGACGCCAAGCGCGAGCTCGTTCAGATGCTCGTGCGCCGCGGCGTCCCTCTCATCGAAGACGACATCTACGGCGATCTCCATTTCGAAGGAGCGCGACCGCGTCCCGCCCGCGCGTTCGACACGAGCGGCCTCGTGATGCTGTGCACCTCGTTCTCCAAGACCCTCGCCCCTGGATACCGGGTCGGCTACGTCGTCCCCGGTCGCTACCGCGAGGTCGTCGAGCGCTTGAAATTCGCGCAGACCGTCGGCACCGCGACGTTGCCGCAGATGGCGATCGCGGACTTTCTGGAGAACGGCGGCTACGAGCGGCACCTGCGGCGCCTGCGACGGAATCTCGTCGATCAGGTGGCGCGCGTGAGCGAGGCGATCGCGCACGAGTTCCCGACCGGGACCCGCATCTCGCGGCCGCGCGGGGGCTTCTTCCTGTGGGTGGAGATGCCGCCTGGCAAGAGCGCGCTCGAGCTTTTCACCCGCGCGCTCGAGCACAAGATCAGCGTCGCACCAGGCCCCATCTTCTCCGCGAAGGCGCGCTTCGGCACCTGCGTCCGCATCAGCTGCGGGTTCCCGTGGTCCGTCACGATCGAGAAGGCGATCGGCACGCTCGGCGCCATCGCGCGGGACCTCTGATCACACCGAGTCGCGCCCGCCGCCCGTCGAACGCCCGCCGGTCAGGTCACCTTCACCGCGAACGACTTGCAGTTGCCCGCCGGGTTCACCGGGCCCTTGAGGACCGTGCACGCGCCGCACTGCCCCTCGGCCGCGGGCTTGTACTGCTGGCACTTGAGGCAGGTCTTCGCGGGGTCGGGCGACTTGTCCACGTAGGCGAGCGTGTTGAGGCGGGCGGCTTGCTCGTCGGGCGTGAGGCCGATCGTGTCGACGCACGTGAGCTCTTTTTTGCCGCACGCCACGAGCCACGCGGGCGCGAGGAGGGTGGCTGAGGCGAGGAAGAAGCGGCGGCCGGCGTCCCGGCGCGAGATACGGGGCGATTCCATGGCCTTCCTTTTTAGGTCTCCGCGCGCAGAAGGCAAGTCGCGGGACCCCGACCTTCGCCACTTTAGAGTCCACCGGACCGCGGGATGGTATCGTGCGTGCGTGAGCTCTACCGACCCGTTCGGCCTCATTGGGCAGGTCCTGGACGGGCAATTCCGCATCGACAAGTTCGTCGGCGAGGGGGGCTTCAGCGTCGTCTACCGGGGGTACCACGTAGGCCTCGAAGAGCCGATCGCCGTCAAATGCCTGAAGCTCCCGATCGCGCTGGGATCGGCGCTCGTCGAGTCGTTCGTGAAGCGCTTCCGTGACGAGTCGCGCCTCCATTACCGGCTCTCGCAGGGCAGCCTCTTCATCGTGCGCACGCTCGCGTCCGGCACCACGATGGCGCCGGCGACGGGGGCGCTCGTGCCGTACATGGTCCTCGAATGGCTGGAGGGGCGATCGCTCGCCGCCGATCTCGAGGTGCGGCGCGCGTACGGCGACAAGGGGCGCAGCCTCGAGGAGGCGATCGCGATCCTCGACTCCGCCGTCGACGGCCTCGCGTACGCGCACGCGCAAGGGGTCGTCCACCGCGACATGAACCCCGGCAACCTCTTCATGACCGGTACGTCGCTCGGGCCGAAGCTGAAGGTGCTCGATTTCGGCGTCGCCAAGGTCATCTCCGATCACGCGCTGTCCCTCGGGCCGCGCGCGCAGACGATCGGGCAGATTCGCATTTTCTCGCCCCAGTATGCGGCGCCCGAGCAGTTCGACGACAAGCTCGGTCCGATCGGAACGTGGACCGACGTGTATTCGCTCGCGCTGATCGTCCTCGAGATCCTGCGCGATCGGGCAGCGATCGAGGGAGAGTACCTCGGCGATTTCGCGTCGCGCGCGCTCGATCCGCTCGTCCGCCCGACGCCGCGTGCGCTGGGGCTCGCGGTGCCCGACGAGACCGAGATCATCTTCGCCGGGGCGGTCGCGCTGAACCCGAAGGATCGCATCCAAGACGTCGGCGAGTTCTGGGGCTCGCTGAAGGCCGCCATGCAGCGCGACGTGGCGGCCGGCAACCCTGCGGTCGCCGAGCCGGTGAAGGGCCCGGCCGCCGATCCGATCTCGTCGAACAACACGGTGCAGGGCGTGCGCGTGCAGCCAGGGCGCACGTTGTCGATCGAGCAGGTGCCGATCCCGGTGCGACCAATGCCGCCGCGGCCCGATCCTCCGGCCGTCGAGATGCCGCCGGAGACCACGCGAATGCCAGAGGCGCGTGGGAATGTCGCGGCCGCCGCGTCGCCGCTCGCAGCGACCTTCATGCCTCAGCGCGTCGACAGCGTCGCGCGGCCCTCGATGCCGATGGAGTCTGCGGTGCCTCCGACGCCGCCGGCGACCGAGGTGAAGGTCCCTGCGCCGCCGCCGCCGGTGCCGAACGTGTTCGAGCTGTCGCCTCCTGCGCTCACCACCGGATCGAACCCGGCGTTCGGGCGCGGTCCCGTCACGCTCACCGGATCGGCGAACGCGTACCCCTCGTCCCTCCTCGTCGATCCGCCGTCGTCGCCTGGCGAAGACGCGTCGCTCGTCTTGATCGCGCCGGCGTATGCGCCGGCACGCGCGTCGAACGTGCCCTCGCGCGAGGTCACGAGCCCGATGCCATCGGTGATCATGGGGACGGTGATGTTGCCGCGGCCCTCCGCGTCGGCCGCGCCGCCAGCCGCTCCGCCGACCCTGTCGCTTGCGGCGTCCCAGCCTCCGCCGGACGTGCCCGCGTTTCCGGCGGCACCGGAGACCGCGCGTCTGCCCGAGGCGCCGAACGGACCCGACTCGGAAGGCGAGAAGCCCACGCGCATCGGCAGCGGCGCGCTCGACGTCTTCGCGCAGCTCTACGTCGCGCCATCGTCCGGCGGCAACAACCCTGGAGCCGCTCCCGCTCCGGCGCCTGCTCAGGCTCCCTTTCACGCTCCGCCGCCCGCGCCGATCTTCGTCCCGGCCGCGCAAGCGGCGGTGCCCACGGTCACGACACGCCCGGGCCGAGGAATCGGCTTCGTGTTCCTCGTCGCCCTGGTCGTACTCTTCTTCCTCACGACGGCCGCGGCCGCCGCGTACTACATCGCGCGCATGCGGGGCTGAGGGTTCTCGTCCCACCCGCCGTTTTCCGATACGCTCCGCCCTGCCATGAGCGATCCCATTTCCAAGGGCCTCTTCGAGCGCGCGAAGAACCTCATCCCCGGCGGCGTGAACAGCCCGGTGCGCGCGTTTCGGTCCGTGGGCGGCGATCCCATCTTCGTGTCGCGCGCCGAGGGGGCGTACCTCTTCGGCGCCGACGGCGCGAAGTACACCGACTACGTAGGCTCGTGGGGCCCGATGATCCTCGGCCACGCGCACCCCGCCGTCATCGGCGCGATCGGCGAGGCGGCGGCGCGCGGCACCAGCTACGGCGCGCCCACCGAGCTCGAGGTGCGCTTCGCCGAGACGGTCAACAAGCTCTACCCGACGATCGAGATGATGCGCGCGGTGTCGAGCGGCACCGAGGCCACGATGGCGGCCCTCCGCGCGGCGCGTGGCTTCACGGGGCGTGACGTCATCGTCAAGTTCGAGGGCTGCTACCACGGCCACGCGGATTTCCTCCTCGTGAAGGCGGGCAGCGGCGCGATGACCCTCGGCGTCCCCGACTCGGCCGGCGTCCCCAACGGCGCCGCCGGCAACACGACGACGCTGCCTTACAACGACATCCCCGCGCTGAAGGAGCTCTTCAGCTCGCGCGGTCACCGGGTGGCGGCGATCATCGTCGAGCCGGTCGTCGGCAACATGGGCGTCGTCCCGCCGGTCCCCGGTTTCCTCGAGGAGATCATCTCCGGCTGCGCCAAGCACGGCGCCGTGTCCGTCTTCGACGAGGTCATGACTGGCTCGCGCGTCGCGCGCGGCGGATACCAGGCCCGCGCCGGCCTGAAGCCGCAGATGACGTGCCTCGGCAAGATCATCGGCGGCGGAATGCCGCTCGCCGTGTACGGCGGCGCGCGCGCGATCATGGAGAAGGTGGCGCCGCTCGGGCCGGTCTACCAGGCGGGCACGCTCAGCGGGAACCCGGTGTGCGTCAGCGCTGCGCTCGCGACGATCGAGCGCCTCGACGACGCCCTCTACGCGAAGCTCGAGTCGCTCGGCGCGCGCCTCGAAGCCGGCCTCACGGCGTCGCTCGCCAAGCGAAAGATCGAAGGCTGCGTGCAGCGCGTCGGCTCGATGATCACGCTCTTTTTCGGCAAGGGCCCCATCCGTAACTTCACCGAGGCGAGCGCGTGCGACACCAAGCGCTTCGCCGCCTGGCATCGCGGCATCATCGAGCGAAAGCAATACTGGCCGCCGTCGCAGTTCGAGGCGGCCTTCATCTCAGGTGCCCACACCGACGCCGACATCGACGCGACGATCGCCGCCTCCGACGAGGCCATGGGAAGCCTCGGCTGAATCATCCGCCGCGGGCGGTGCTACGCTTTCGCGTATGAGGCGGAGTGCGCTCTTCGCGATCGCCGCGACTCTCTTGGGTGCCGCGGGCTGCAGCCTCGTCGCGGGGCTCTCGGGCACCTACGTGTCTGGTGCCACGGACGGCGGCGCGCTCGCCACCGTCGACGCGCAGGTGGACGGCGGCCCCGGTGCGTCCGACGGGGCCAGCGGCGACGGGCCCGGCTACGGCGGCGACGCGCTTCCGGACGCGCCCGAGGGCGGCAACTCTTTCTCGTGCAACCAGGGCACGTTCGGTGACCCTCCGATGGTTGCGGCTGTCGGCACCGGTCCTGTCTTCTGCATCGACTCGACGGAGGTGACCGAGGCGGACTACGCGCTGTTCATCACCGCGGCCGGCGGGCTCAAGCAAGCCGATCCGTGCCTTTGGAACACCAACTTCGATCCCACGCAGAACGGCACCGGCGAGTGCCAGGGCTACGACTTCACGGGCGCGAACAAGCCGGTGGTGTGCGTCGACTGGTGTGACGCGAAGGCGTACTGCGAAATGGCCGGCAAGCGCCTCTGCGGCAAGGTCGGCAGCGGCGGACTGGCGGTCCCGGGCGACCTGAACGATCCCACCAAGGACCAGTGGTTCTCGGCGTGCTCGGGGGGCGACTCCAAACGCACCTACCCCTACGGCGCGACGTACGCGCCCGGGCAGTGCGTCGAGAGCGCGGCCGCGTCGGCCGACGTGAAGAGCCACCTCGGCTGCCAGGGCACCGCGCCGGGCCTCTTCGACATGAGCGGCAACGTCTCGGAGTGGCAGGACGCGTGCGACACCGCGGGCTCAAGCGCCGACGGCCAGAACTGCAAGGTCCGCGGCGGAGACTTCAGCGCGGCGCCGGCAGACAAGAGCCTGCACTGCAACGAGGTCGGCCCACAGGAGCAGCGCAAGTTCACCAGTCGACGTGTCGGCTTTCGCTGCTGCAAGTAGCTACGCCGTGCCGCCGCTCGTCTTGGCGCCCCTCGCCGAGAGCGCAGCCTGGGCCGCCGCGAGGCGCGCGATGGCGACGCGGAAGGGCGAGCAGCTCACGTAGTCGAGCCCCGCTTTCTGGAAGAACTGGATGCTCTGCGGATCGCCGCCGTGCTCGCCGCACACGCCGATCTTGAGCTTCGGCTTCGCCTTCCGCCCGCGCTCGATGGCCGTGGCGACCAGCTGGCCGACGCCCTCTTGATCGAGCGAGACGAACGGATCCTTCTGGAAGATGCCGGTCTCAACGTACGCCGGGAGGAATTTGCCTGCGTCGTCGCGCGAGAGCCCCATCGTCGCCTGCGTGAGATCGTTGGTGCCGAACGAGAAGAACTCCGCTGCCTCGGCGAGCTCGCCGGCCATGAGCGCCGCGCGGGGGAGCTCGATCATCGTGCCGAACGAGAACGGGATTCGCGGGCCGCTGCCGAACACCAGATCGGCGGTCTTGTCGACGATCGCCCGCATTTTCTCGAGCTCTCCGCGGGTGATGGCCAGCGGGATCATGATCTCGGGGTGCATGTCGCCCCCCTCCTTGCCGATAATCTGCGCCGCCTCGAGGATGGCGCGGACCTGCATCCCGTAGATCTCCGGGTAGGTGATCGCGAGGCGGCAGCCGCGGTGGCCGAGCATCGGGTTGAACTCGTGGAGATCCTTGGTGCGCTGCTCGAGCTTCGCCGCGGAGACGCCCATCACCATCGAGAGGTGCTCGATCTGCTTCTCCTCGGTCGGCAGGAACTCGTGGAGCGGCGGATCGAGGAGACGGATCGTGACCGGCAGGCCGGCCATCTCGCGGAAGAGGCCGACGAAGTCCTCGCGCTGTGAAGGGAGCAGCTTCGCGAGCGCCTTCTCGCGCTGCTCCACCGTGTCGCTCAGGATCATCTCGCGCATCGCCGCGATGCGATCCTCCTCGAAGAACATGTGCTCGGTGCGGCACAGGCCGATGCCCTCCGCGCCGAACGAGCGCGCGGTGCGAGCGTCGAGCGGCGTGTCGGCGTTCGCGCGGACCTTCATCGTACGCGCCGCGTCGGCCCACGACATGAGCTCGCCGAACTCGCCGGTGAGCGCCGCCTGCACGGTGGGGACCGCGCCTTCGTAGATGTGGCCGGTCGAGCCGTCGACCGTGACGATGTCGCCTTTCTTCAGGCTGACCGTCTCGATCGGGCGGCCGCTGTCGTCGTACACGCTGATCGTCATGACCTGCTCGGCGTAGTTGATGCTGATCGCCGACGTTCCCGCGACGCAGGGCTTCCCCATCCCGCGCGCGACGACGGCCGCGTGGCTCGTCATTCCGCCGCGCGCCGTCACGATGCCGCGCGCCGCCTTCATGCCGTGGATGTCCTCGGGGCTGGTCTCGATGCGGAACAGGATCACCGGCTTGCCTTGCCCGGCGCGGCGCTCGGCCTCGTCGGCGGAGAAGACGATGTGCCCTTGCGCGGCGCCGGGGCTCGCGGCGAGGCCCTTGGCGAGGAGCCTCTTTGGGGCTTTGGGATCCAGCGTGGGGTGGAGCAGCTGATCGAGCGCGCTCGGGTCGACGCGCATGATCGCTTCGTCCTTGGAGATGAGGCCCTCCTTCGACATCTCCACGGCCATGCGCACTGCGGCGCGGCCGGTGCGCTTCGCGGAGCGGCACTGGAGCATGAAGAGCTTCTTGTCTTGGATCGTGAACTCGAGATCCTGCGCATCGCGGTAGTGCTTCTCGAGCTTCTCCGAGATGGCGGCGAGCTCCTTGAAGGCGCTCGGCATCTTCACCTCGAGCGAGTCTTCTTTTCCCGCCCCGGCTGCTGTAAGCGGCTGCGGCGTGCGGATGCCGGCGACGACGTCCTCGCCCTGCGCGTTGGGGAGCCACTCGCCGTACAGCTGTCGTTCGCCGGTCGATGGATCGCGCGTGAACGCGACGCCGGTGGCGCTCGTGTCGCCGAGGTTGCCGAAGACCATCGCCTGGATGTTGACGGCGGTGCCCCACGAGTCGGGGATGTCGTGCATGCGGCGGTAGACGATCGCGCGGTGGTTGTTCCACGACGTGAAGACGGCGCGGATGGCGCCCCAGAGCTGCTCTTTCGGATCGCTCGGGAAGTCCTTGCCGCTCTCCTTCTTCACGATCGCCTTGAATTCAGCCACGATCGTCTTGAGCTCTTGCTCGCCGAGCTCGCTGTCGGGGACCTTGCGTTTCAGCTCCTCGGAGTTGATCCGCGTCGTGTCGATGCCGCGCGCCTTGGCGATCGACTGGCGCGCGGTCTCGAGCGCGTGCTCGAATTTCTCGCGCTTGATGCCGAGCGCGACGTCACCGTACATGGCCATGAAGCGGCGGTACGCGTCGAACGCGAAGCGCGCCGTGCTTTTCTTCGCGAGGCCCTCGCACACGGCGTCGTTGAGGCCGAGGTTCAGGATCGTGTCCATCATGCCGGGCATCGACGCGCGCGCGCCGGAGCGGACGCTGACGAGGAGCGGCATCTGCGGATCGCCGAACTTGGCGTTCAGACTCTTCTCGACACGGGCGAGCGCCTTGTTCACGTCGTCCTCGAGGCCGGCCGGGAATTTCCCGTCCGCCAGGAACGCTACGCTCGTCTCGGTGGCGATCGTGAAGCCGGGGGGAACCGGCAGGCCGATGCGCGTCATCTCGGCGAGGCCGGCGCCTTTGCCGCCGAGCACGTCCTTGCGCGCGCTGTCGCCTTCTGCCTGTCCGTCGCCGAAGAAAAAGACGCGAGATGCCATGTCGCCGGTGCTCCCTTTGGGGCGGCACTCTACCTACCTCACCGGCAGGCGTCGAGAGACGGGCGGGTCAGGAGCGCTTCGCTTCGCTCCACGCCACTCAGCCCGACGAGAGCTGCTTCGGCGCGCACGGGGAGAATGAGGCGAGGCGGTCGATCAGCGTCAACGCCGAGATTTGCCCCTTTTTCACGGTCGATGCGCGCACCGCTGCGCCGACCCTGCGCATCCACGCGAGCTCGGCCGCGTCCATCGGCCCCTCGTCGACGGCGTCGAGCGCCTCGTCGAGCTCGGCGGCGTTCTTGGCGCCCGAGAGGCACACGTCGACGTTCGGGTTCGTCATCGCGAAGCGGTAGCAATCGGCGGCGCGCGGAAGCGCCTCGGCCTCGGGAACGAAGCGGCGATCGAGGAGCGTGCCCCATCGCGTCGCGGTGAAGGCGATCGTGCCTTGCCTCTCCGCGCGCTCGCTCGGCAAGCTCGGGAAGATCTCGCGCTCGGCGCCGGGGTGCGCGGCGTTGTAGCGGAGCATGAGGAGATCGATCGCCGGATCGTCGATGAAGCGCGTGAACGCCGGACGGTCGTGGCCCGAGATCATGATGTGACGGGCCTTGCCTTGCTCGCGGAGGCGGAGCGCGGCGTCGACGATGCGGCGCGGCGGCGGTCCGTTCCACCAGGCGAGGCCGAGGACGTCGACGTAGTCGGTGCGTAGCTCTCTGAGCGCGCGATCGACCGACCACGGCATGAGCATGCCCATGCGCGTGTACGTCTGGATGGCGATGACCATGTCTTCGCGGTTCGTGCGCGCGACGCTGCGCAGCCCCTCGCCGAAGGCGGCGCGTCGGCGCGAGCCCCAGAGGAAGAACCTCACGCCGCGGTCGAAGGCGCGCTCGACGTCGCGCGCCGGGAGGCCGTAGCTGGAGCCGAGGCCCAGCGGAGAAACGAGGCGGCCAGTCTTGCCGAGGGGGCGCGGGGCGAACGTCGGGTCCATCGAGGCGTTCCGATGCCGCACGCTCGCGCTTCGTTGCGCGCGCCGGGGGATGGTGGGGATGGTATCCCCTGGGGATGTCCGACAGCCCGATCAAGAGCGTCGTCGTGGCGCTGGCCACCGCGACCGCCCTGCTCCCCTTCATGTTGGCGACACGGCAGGCGGCGCGGACCGCGACGTCGCCCGAAAATCCGCCGCCCAAGGCCCCGGAGACCTTCGACACGGTCGAGATCGACCGCTACGTCGCGGCCGTCGTGAAGACGCCAGGGTATGTCGGCCTCTCCGTCGCCATCGCGCGCGACGGCGCCGTCGTCTTCGCGAAGGCCTACGGCACCACCGCCAAAATCGCCGGCGAGCCCGTATCGACCGACACGGCCTTCGCGATCGGATCCGTCACGAAGCAGTTCACCTGCGCCGGCGCCTACCTCCTCGAACAGGAGGGCAAGCTGAAGATGACCGACAAGGTCTCGAAGTATTTCCCCGACCTGGCGCGCGCGGGGGACGTCACGCTCGACGATCTCGGCGCCCACGTCTCGGGCTACACCGACTATTACCCCCTCGATTTCTACGATCGCCGGATGATGCAGGCCATCGAGCCCGACGCGCTCCTCCGGCGATACACGACCAAGCTCGATTTCGAGCCGGGCGCACGATACTCGTACAGCAATACGGCGTACGTCCTCCTCGGCCGCGTGATGGAGAAGGCGAGCGGCAAGCCGTTCGCGACGATCCTCGACGACGGGATCTGGAAGCGCGCCGGCATGAAGCACGCCTCGTTCGAGCCGAAGGACGATCCGAAGAACCTCGCGACGGGACACCGCGCGTTCGCGTTCGAAGAGCCGATCGCGGTTCCACGAGAGCCGTCGCATTGGCTGTGGGCCGCGGGGGCGATGTACGCGTCGGCCACCGATCTCGCGAAGTGGGACGTCGCGCTCACCGGCGGCGAGGTGCTGTCGGCCGCGTCGTACCGCGCGATGACGACTGCGCGCACGCTCACGACGGGACGCTCGACGGGCTACGGATGCGGCCTCAACGTCGGCACGCGAGCCGGCGAGCTGGTCTTCTCTCACGGCGGCGCGGTGAGCGGCTTTTTGGCCGAGAACGTCATCGTCCCGCGCACGCGTTCGGCCATCGTGGTCCTCTCCAACTCCGAAGGCGGCTCGCCGTCCAAGGTCGCCGACGCGATCGCCAACGTGCTCCTGAAGGAGCATCGCCCGCCGCCGCCCAAGGTCGACGGGCCGCCCGCAAAGGAGAGCGCGCGCGAGATGTTCGCGGCGATGCAGTCGGGGCACGTGGATCGCGCGAAGCTCGCCGACGAGTGGAGCGCGTTTCTCACCGACGAGATGCTGAAGAGCGCCGCGACGCGCCTGGCCCCGCGCGGCGCACCCAAGAGCGTCGACATCGAACGGCAGGGAATGCGCGGCGGCATCGAGGCGTCCGCCGTGAAGATCACGTTCGCCGCCGGCCCGCCGCTCTCGGCGTCGATGTACCGCAGCCTCGACGGAAGGGTCGAGCAGTTCATGCTCGCCGCCCCGTGATGCGCGCGCAGTTGCCGGCCCGGGGGCGAGTGCTAAATCCTTCCATGTCTTCTTCGCAGCGCGGCAGTTTGGCGTGGCTCGCGCTCGTTTCGCTTACGTCGTTTGTGTGGCTCGCGCCGCTCACAGGCTGCAAAGGCGGAACGAGCGACGCGGGCCCCACCGACGCCGGACCCGACGTGACCGCGATCGCGCACGCTACGTGCGACGCGTACATCGCGTGCATGCAGAAGATCTCGCCGACCACCGCCGCGGATCTGACGAAGGAGTTCGGCCCGAACGGCGGGTGCTTCGGCCAAGGTCGCGACGAGGTCTGCGGGAGCAACTGCGCGGCGGAGTCGGTCTCGGCGCTCTGCGATCGCGACGGCGCCGCCCCGCCCGGAGAAGGCGGCATCGTTCCCACCGAGGGAGGAGGAGGCGGCGACGCGAGCGGCGCGCGGGTCACGCTGTCGGGCAAGCTCGTCGATCTCTCGACCAAGAAGGCGATCGGCGGCGCTACGGTGCAGGCCCTCGGGCAGGGCACGACGCAGGCGAATGGGACCTTCGCGGTCGACTTCTCGCCGGGCGTCCCGTTTCGCTTCCAGGCGACGACGTCAGGATACTGGGCACGGTCGGGTCAGCAGCTGTCCGCGCCGATCGGCGTGGACCTGGGGACCGTCGATCTCGTCTCCGACAGCACCGGCAGCCTCCTCACCCAGGCACTCCCCGGCTACTCGGCCACCGGCGGGATCGTCGCCGTGGAGATCGTCGCGCGCTCGTCGTGCGCCAGCGAGGCGGGTGCCACGATCGCCGTCTCGGGCGGTGGCGCGGCGAAGATCATCTACACGAACTCAGGGTTCCCGGACGCCGCGACGACCAGCGCGCAAGCGGGCAGCCTTCCCCACGCGTTCGTCTACAACGCGACGGCCGGCGCCGATCTCACCGTGTCGGTGGCGCATCCGACGTGCACGCCCGCGGCCTTCCCGGTGACGGTGACCGAGACCGGCGGGACGATCACGTACGTGTCGGCGATCGCGACGACCGCTGCCGGCAAGTCGCTCTCGACCCTTCGTGTGTTCCTGAAATAGCTCACGCCAGCCGAGAAAAATCGGCGATCCGCAGCATGCAGCCCGCGCCGTAGCTGAGGAGCTCGAGGCGCTGCGGCGTGAGCGGATCGGCCGGATCGTTGACGAGCATCTCCGTGAAGACCTTCTCGAGCCCCTCGGCGACCTCTCGCATGGAGCGGATGGCTGCCTCGACCTGACGCGCGCCGGCGAGATCCTTCGTCGCCGCGTCGACCGTCTCGACGAGCTTCACGATGAGGCCGTTCTTCGCGGCGTCGGCCGGCGTCGCGCCGAGGACCGCGAGATCGTGGAAGCGCGGCGCGGCCGACTTGCTGATGCCGGCGAGGCGCTTGGTGACCGTGCGCGCGTTGTCGAGCCACGCTTCCTTTCCGTCGACCGCCTTCTGGAGGGCGCGCGCCTTCCACGCCGCGTACGCCGGGAAGGCGACGATGGTGTGGCGCGCGTCGCCCACGAAGGCGAAGCTGCCGAGGATCGCGTCGGCGACCGGGTTGCTCGAGATGCCGGCGAGGAGGCCGCGCAGGCGCTCCGTCGAGAACTCGGCGATCTTTGCGGCGGTCGCGTCGGCGGTGAGATCGAGCTTCTTCCCCTCGAGGCCCGCGTACGCGTCGCCGACGAGCGTGACGAACGACAGCTCCGCCCAGCGCGGGTTCGTGTCGCCGAGATCCATCAGCGTTCGCAGCGCGGCGATGCAGGCCCGACGAAGCGCGAACGGGTCCGCGGTGCCGGTGGGCGAGAGGCCGACGGCGAAGCAGCCGGTGAGCGAGTCGAGACGATCGGCGAGCGCGACGACCGCCGAGGGTCCCTGGGGCGCGACGTCGTCGTGCGCGCCGACGGGGCGGTAGTGATCGCGGATCGCGTCGGCCACCGCCGGCGCCTCGTTCGCGTGCAGTGCGTACGAGCGCCCCATGTGCCCCTGCAGCTCGGGAAACTCGCCGACCATGAGCGACGCCAGGTCCGATTTGCACAGGTGCGCGGCGCGCACGCACGTCGCCGCGTCCTCGCCGACGCGGTCCGCGATGGCAGCCGCCAGCTTCTCCAGGCGCGTCACCTTCTCGCGCACGGTCCCGAGGCGGTTGTGGAACACGATGCCGCCGAGCTTTTCGACGCGGTCCTCGAGGTTGGCCTTCTTGTCCTCCCCCACGAAGAATTTTGCGTCGGAGAGGCGCGCGCGCATGACGCGATCGTTGCCGCGCGTGATGTTGGCGGGCATCTGCGCGGTGTTGACCACGGTGATGTAGTGGGGGAGGAGCTCCGCGTCGCTCTTCTGGACGCAGAAGTACTTCTGGTGGCCGCGCGCGACGGCGCGGATGACGGCGGCCGGCAGCTCGAGGAACGCCGGATCGAACGAGCCGGTGACGACGTGCGGCTCCTCGACGAGCGACGCGTTGTCGTCAACGAGCGACGGCTCCGGATCGTGCACGCCGCCGGCTGCCTTCGCCGCGGCCGCCACCTTCTCCATCATCACGCGCGCGCGCTCTTCGCGGTCGACGACGACGTGGGCGGCGCGGAGCTGCTCCACGTACGTCTGCGCGCTGGTGATGGTGACGTCCCCCTTGGCGAGGAAGCGATGCCCGCGCGACGTCCTCCCCGAGCGGATGCCGGCGAAGGTCAGATCGATCTGCTCCTCGCCGAAGAGCGCCACGATCCACTGCACCGGCCGCCCGAACGTCACGTCGGCCGAGCCCCAGCGCATCGATTTCTTGAACGGGATCTTCTCGCAGACCAGCGCGAGCTCTTTGCCGAGGAGCTCGCGCGCGGATCGCCCTTTTTCGGCGCGGCGACCGACGAGGTAGCGCCCCGCCTTCTGCTTTCCGGAGGCCGGCTTCTCGACGACGTGCACCTGATCGAGCGGGACGCCGAGCTTGGCGGCGAAGGCCTCGGCGGCCCTGGTGGGCTTGCCGTCCTTGAAGGCCGCGCTCTCCGGCGGCCCGACGACCTCCTCGTCCAAGTCGAGCTGCTGGAGGGCGACCTCCTTCACGATCACGGCGAGGCGGCGCGGAGTTCCGAGGGCCTTCACGTCGCCGTGGAGGAGGCGAAGCTCGCCGAGGCGGCCGGACACGAGGGCGGGCAGCGCGGCGAGCGCAGCGTCCACGAAGGACGAGGGCAGCTCTTCGACGCCGATTTCCAGGAGCAGGGGATGCGCGCTCATTTTAGGATCTCGGCAATACCCGCGGGGGAATGATGCCGCAAGCGGCCGTATGTTACTCTTGTGGAAATGCGCGCCTGGGCGATCGTGTGGACGGGGATCGCAGCCCTCTCCGGGTGCGTGGAGCCGCCCTCGGCCGCGCCGCCGCCGACGGTCGCCGGTGCCGCCGAAAGCGCGCGTCCTGGCGCCGCGGGCTCCGCGGGCTCCGGCGACCCCGCCAGACCCATGCGCCGCGCGGCCGCGTCGATGGCGATGCCAGGGGACGTGCCCGATCGCGATCCGGCGGCGCGCGGACGCTTCGCGGTCGACATGACCGCCGCAGATCTCCCAGACGATCGCGACGGCGACGGCGTCGATCAGCTCGAGCTCTGCCCCGAGCTCCTCCCCGATCGCGTCGACGGCTGCCCGCACACGCGCTGAGGGGCGCGCATCCTGAACGCCTCCTGGCGCGCGTTCAGACGAGCGGGCGCTGTGTGTCGCGGTCTCGGACGAAGCCCTTCAGCGCGCGCTCCACGAGGGAGATGATCTCCGCGGCGTCGAGCGGCTTGTAGGCGCGGAGGTTGGGCACGTTGTGCAGGAACTCGCGCGCCTCGACGCTGTTGGTGCCGCCGGTGAGGAACACGAAGCGCGCCGCCTGCTCGAGAGATCGCCCGCGCACCTCGGCGTGCAGGCGCATTCCGGTGACGCCGGGCATGATGAGGTCGCAGAGGACGAGATCGTACCAGCCCGCCGCGAGCAACTCTCTCGCGCGCTCGCCACCGGAGGCCAAGACGACCTCGTGGGACTTGTCGAGGATGCGCCGGAGCGCGTTTCGCACGATGCGATCGTCGTCGACGACGAGGATGCGCGCGGGCGGCGCGGGCATCGAGCGATGGCGTCCGAGGCGCACCGCAGGCGCGACGCCGGTGTTCGCCGGGAGCCACACCTTGAAAACGGTCGGCTGCCCTTCGTCGCTCCGCGCGACGATCACGCCGCCGTGACGTTTGACCGTGTCCATGGCGAGGCTGAGGCCGAGCCCCACGCCTTCGCCCACCGGCTTCGTCGTGAAGAACGGCTCGAAGAGCTTCCCGATCGCGCTCTTCGGGATGCTCGGGCCGTTGTTCGAGATCTCGATCGCCACCCCGTCGGCGTCGCTCCGTGTCTCGACGCGGATCCAGCTCTCCATCGGATCGTTGCCGCCGATGGCCTGTGCGGCGTTGAGCAGGATGTTCAGGAATGCCTGGCTGAGCGGCATCCGATCGACCACGATCTCCGGCGTCTCGCCGTACGCGCGCTCGATCCGCGCCTTGTAGCGGGCCTCGTTGGCGACGAGGGCGAGCGGCGCCTCGAGGAGCTCCTCGACGTGGACCTTCTCGCCGCGGCTCTGCTCGGGGTGCGCGAACGTCCGCATCTCCGCGACGATCGCGCGGATGCGGACGGCGCCGTCCACGGAGTCCTCGAAGGCCTGGCGCGTGTCCTTGACCTCTTCCTCGGTCGGGGGGCGGCGCTGGAGCTTCACGAACTGCTCCTCGAGCAGGCGCAGGTTCGGGAGCAGCGCGGCGAGCGGATTGTTGATCTCGTGCGACACCCCGGCGACGAGCTGGCCGAGGGCCACCATCTTGTCGGCCTGGTGGAGCTTCGCGTCGAGCGCGAGCCGCGCCTCTTCGGCGGCGCGCAGATCGCTGATGTCCCGCGCGATGAGGAGCGCCGTGGGCTTGCCGTCTTGACTCTCGAGTCCCGCGACGGTCACGCGCAGCGTGGACGCGCCGATCTGGACGGTGAGCGGCCTGCGCGGCGCCGCGCGACCTTCGAGCGCGTTCCTCACGCGGACGAGAATCTCGTGGTCGGATCCGACGCCGAACACCTCCTCGATAGGCCGCGCGAGCGCGTCCTGTTCCTTCAGATCGAAGACGTCGAGCGCCGCCGAGTTCAAAAAATAAACGCGGAGCTGCGCGTCGACGCCGATCACCGCGTCACCGATGCCCTCGTGCAGCGCGTCGAGGTACTGCTTCATCCCATGCAGCTTGGTCGCGATGAGGCGCGGCTTCAGTCGCTCGTGCCCGACGACGGGAGCGCTGCCCGGGAGCGGAGGGAGGCTCTCGCGCAGCTGGTGGAGCGATCGCCGCAGATCGCCGAACACGATTTCGTGGGAGTTCTTGGCGATCACCGCGTCGGCAAACTTCGACGGCGTTCGCGAATGCTCGCGATCGGCGCCTCCGGTCAGGATGATCGTGGTGATCGGCGCGTCTCCGTGCGTCTGCTTGGCGAGCTGGCAGAGCTTCCCGCCGTCGAGGTTGGCGAGGAAAAAGTCGGTGATGAGGATCTGCGGCGGCGAGCGTCGGAGCATCTCGACCGCGGTCAGCCCGTCGTGCACCACGGTCACGTCGTAGCCTTCGCGCTCCAGCGCCTGCCCGATCGTCTCGGTCCAGTAGGGGCTGTCGTCGACGAGCAAGACGGTTCTCTTCGTCGCGGCGGGGTCGTCCATGGTCACTCTACGGGAACGGCCGCCTGGCGCTGATCCTAAGGCTCGCCGGGACTACTGAAGGTGGAAGTCCTTCACTACCGCCATGTGCTGCATGTTCGAGGCGGCGCTGTCGGTGGCGACGACGGGTGCGACGTCCGAGAGCGGGGTGTACACGCGGCTGTCGAAGACGAGGCCTGCGGCGAAGCTCCCGGCGCCGATAACGGTGGGAACCTGGAGCGCGGCGAGGGCGGGGCTCGGCAGGACCCAGTCGTGGGGTTTGGTGCGTGGGCCGCTGGTGTTGTCGTTTCCGGCGCCGTCGGCCGGGTAGGGGCCGGCCGTCGCGACGATCGCACCGAACGACACGATGCATGCCTCGCCGCGGTTGTCGGTGTTGAAGTCTCCGCCGATGACCAGGTAGTCGTCCTTCGGCACCACCGCGTTGACCTGCGCGACCACCGCTTGCGCCTCCAGGTTGCGGCTCGTGCCGCTCGACGTGAGAAGGTGCATGCTGACGGCCCAGAGCGGGTGCGCGCCTGGGAGCTGGATCTTGGCGTAGACGAACGTGCGGTTCGCGACCTGCGGATCGGTCCACGTCCCCGACTGCAAAATCGGCCAGCGGCTCACGACACCGTTCGGGATCTGGGCGCCGCTCTCGCGGAAGTAGGAGAAGCTCTGACCGAACGCGGCGTCGATCATCTTGCGCGCGTCGACGTCGGTGTTCGCGCCGTAGTTGAACTCCTGGAGGAGGACGACGTCGGGTTTGAGACCTTGAAGGATGCGGATGCCCTCGCCGGGATCGTACGATTGGCTGCCGCCGCTCGTCAGGTTCGCGGCGGCGACGCGCAGGTTGGCGGGGCCGGAGCCGCCGTCGTACGGGCCAGCTTCGGTCCCTGCGTCGGGGGGAGGCGCGCCGTCGCTCCCGCCGCCGCCGTCGTTCGGAGGAGGCGCGCCGCTGTCGACGTCTCCGCCGTCCGGGGTCGGCGTCGGGGTGACGCCGCCGGAGCTCTTCGTGCCGCACGCGGCGAAGAGGCTGCTGGACCCGCAGAAGAAGAGGAGGAGCGCGAGGCTGCGAACGCGATGCACCGCGGACAGCGTAGCACCAGGTGGCGGGGGAGAAAGGCCGCCGCGATGGCGTAGAAGGTCCCGTGCAAGGTCTGCTCCGCGCTTCTATCGTCGGCTTCGCTACGCTCACGCTCGCCGCGTGCGCGGTCATGACCACGACGACCGGCGGACCTGGTACCGGCCCCGGTGACGGGGACGCGGGTGGCTCGTCGGGGGCGACCGGTGGTGGCGGTGAAGGTGGCGGCGGTGGCACCGACTCCGGCGGCTCGTCGTCTGGCGACGGTGGCTCCGGCAGGGACGGCGCTCTCCCGGGACAAGACGGCGCGACAGGCGACTCCGCCGCTCCCGATGATCGTCTGATGCCTCTCGCCCTCGGACGAACGTGGACCTACGACGTCGCATCGGTCGGCGGCGGCTTCTGCGCGAACGGCTCGCACGACGTGAAGGTCCTCGGCCAGAAGACGGTCGACGGTCGAAACGCGTTCGAGGTCTCCTCGTTCTGCAGCGGCGTCGGCTCCGCGTACGAGACCGTGAACGGCGATCAAGCCGACGTCGACTACCAGGGCACGTGGAACCACTTCCTCGACGTGCCGGTCCAAGATGGGCACTCGTGGCCGTACTTCAACACCGGCTACACGTGGGAGTCGGTGCCGACGATCACGGTCCCCGCAGGCACCTTCACGGCGTGCTGGAAGGCGCACCAGAACGTCAGCTACACCGCGTTCGGCATCTACTGCCGCGGCGTCGGGATGGTGCAGTCCTATTCGCAGGATCTCGCCGGCAACGGCTGGGACGCCAAGCTCACCGCGAAGAATTTCTAGCGGCCACTACGGCCTATGCACGTCGCCGAAGAGCGTCGTGCCGCCGACGATCGTGGCGCGCACGCGTGCGGTCTCCAGATCGCGCAGGCTCGCGAGGGGACCCGAGAGCACGACGAGGTCCGCGCGCTTTCCGACTTCGAGGGTCCCCGCGCGTGCCCCCGCGCCCGAGACCTCCGCGGCCGTGCGTGTGTACATCGCCAGCGCCTCGTCGAGCGTGACGGCCTGGTCGGGCTCGTGGACGTGACCCCGCCGCGTGACGCGCCCCACCGCGGCGCGCACGCCGTCGAGTGGATCGAAGCCGGCGACCGGATGATCGGAGCTGCCGGCCACCTTCACGCCTCCGTCGAGCAGCCACCTCAGCGCGGACATCCTGAGCCCCGGTATCGACGGTGCGCTCCCGAACGCGGGAAGGCCTAGAAAATAGGGCTGCGCGACCACCGCGGCCCCTACGCCGGCGATGCGCGCGACGAGCTCGCGATCCAAGAACGTGGCGTGCTCGATGCGCGGGATGCCGGCGCGACCGAGCGCTGCGCCGGCCGTCTCGTAGGCGCCGAGCGCGACGTCGACCGCGTCGTTGCCGATCGCGTGCGTCGCGAGCTGGAATCCGCGCGACGCCGCGGCGTGGACGATCGCGTGCGCTTCGCCGCGCGCGTAGATGTGGATGCCCGTGCGAATTTTTCGGCCGATGCGCGGGTCCAAGGACATCGTCGCGCGGAGCGGATCGAGCGAGCGCTGCGCGAGCGCCATCGCCCACGAGCGCATGAAGGTGCCCGCGGTCTGCCACCACCCGAGGCACATCGCGCAGCCCGGCGCCCCGTCGAAGACGAGCTTGAGCGGTCCGTTGATCAAGAGTCCGTCGCCGTCCTCCGTCGTCGGACCGTCGAGCACGTCCCACGGCGTCTCGAGGTACCCCCTCGTGGAGACCGGCATCATGACCGTCGGGATCAAGAGGAGGCCGCGGCGCTCGGCTTCGCGGTAGAGCGCCGCGACGTCGCCGGGGACCGTGGCGTCGACGAGGCGCGTGATGCCGACCGCGGCGAGCGCGTGGTGATGGCGGCCGAGTCGTTCGAAGAACCCCTCCGCGTCACGCGCCAAGAGGCTCGCGCGCGCCAACATCTCCACGCGGCTCATGCCGCGCTCGATCAAGAGGCCATCGGGGACACCTCGCGGCCCGCGCGAGATCGTGCCGCCCGACGGGTCGGGCGTCGCGCGATCGATCTCGGCGAGCGCGAGCGCACGTCCGTTGGCGAGCGCGCGGTGGCAGCTGTAGTGAAACGCGAGGAGAGGGTGATCGGGCACCGCGTCGTCGAGCTCGGCGCGCGTCGGCGGGCGCCGCTCGGCGAGGAGCATCTCGTCCCACTCCATCGCGACCAGCCACTCTCCGGCCGGAAGCGTCGCGGCCGCCTCGGCGAGGGTCTTCTGGAGGCTCGCGATGTCCACCACGCGCGGCGGCGTCAGGCGAACGAGCCCACCGTACATGGCCACGATGCTGGGGTGATGGTGCGCGTCGACGAAGCCCGGAAGGACCGTCGCTCGATCCGCATCGACCGTCTCCGCGCCTTCCCCTGCCGCCCGCACGACGGCGTCGCGCGTGCCGACCGCCACGATGCGCCCATCGTTCCACGCGATCGCCTCGGCGCGCGTTTCCGCAGTGTCCATGCACCGCACGTCCGCGTCGACGAGGACCTTCGTCACATCGGCAGCTTCAGCCCCGGCAGGGCGTCGAGGGAGCGGGACGCCGCCTTCACCAGCTCGTCGTGCGTGAGCGTCCCCGCCATGTGCAGCGGCAGATCGACGTTGAGCCGATCGCCGCCGACGTTCACCGTCCCGTCGACCGTGAACGGTACCGGACGGTTGGTCGCTGCCAGCGTCGCGAGCGCGGTGAGGTCGGTCCAGGTCGCCGCGAGCGGTACCGTGAGATCGGTGTGCGCGCCGGCCGGCAATCGGATGGGCGTCGACATGGTCGCGGCGCCGAGCGTGTAGCGACCGTCGAGCACGACCGTGCCGGTGACGCTCCGCGCCGAGAGCTCGCTCGCGTTCGGGTTGAACGCGTCGACGTCGAGCGCGAGATCGACGCCGGCGAGCGAGACGGCGGTGACCTTCGCGGATTTCGGCGTCAAGACCGGCGGCTCGGGCTTCGAGCACCCCGAGCCCGCAAACGCAGACGCACCGGCGAGAACCACGAGAACGAGAAGGGGAGAAAAACGCATGGGAGCCTCCCGACCTTCATACAACCGCCCGGCCCGGCGTGCTCGTAGGATCCTTGGCCTCGTCGCCCTCGCGAAATTGCAGTATTTCAATCGAGTGAGTGGAGCGAAGCGCAGCGGAGCGAAACGCTCCTGGGGGAAAGGCCGGTGAGGCCTTGTGT
>JBBRLQ010000019.1:0-152802 GCA_038231275.1 Polyangiales bacterium | reverse complement strand
TACTGGCGGTTGTGAGCGGAGGCGTCTACGCCTTTAGCGGTGGCGGAGGTTCAAGTCTTTACGTGCCGCTGGTCTCACCAACCCACGTCGAGCATCCCGTCGTTGCAACTCCGTTGGTGTCGTCAGCACCGATACCTTTGGTCGAGGTTGGCGGCGACGAGGTCGGCCAGCGCGCCGGGCGCCTGGATCGAGTCGATGAGCGAGCCCGCTTCGCGCGGAAGCTCCGGCATGAGCTGGATGACCTGCTTCGCGATGTCGCGCAGGCTCATCGAGAGCGCCTCGGCTTCGTCGTCGTCGAGCCCGGTCTCTTCGAGGCGCTTCACCTTCGCCTTGAGGTACGGCGCGGCTTGCGTAACGTCCTCGAGCCGAATGCGCGTGAGGCCTTGGAGGATGAGCGAGTAGTTGCCGCTCGAGTGCTTCAGCGCCTTGAGGACGCGCGCGGCGCAACCGACGGCGTGGAGATCGTCGGCGCCGGGGTCATCGGTGGACGGATCCTTCTGCGCGAAGATGGCGATGACGGGCGAAGTCAGGTTGTCCACGTCCTCGACGAGCGCGACGGACTTCTCGCGGCCGACGTCGAACGGCGCGACGGCACCTGGGAAGAGCACCGCGTTGCGGATCGGCAACACGGGGAGCTCGTCGCCGAACTGAACGGTCTCTTCTTCGGGTGCGCCAGCCTTCGGCGGAGCGGGGACCTTTTTGTCGGACATCGGATCGACCTCGAAAAGGTGATCACTCCCCTCTCGTGGGGAATGAGGATGGGTGCGTCTATCTTCTGCGATACACGGCGTTAACGGCTCCCGCTAGCCAAAAAGCGCGAGAGGCGCGCGGGTCAGCCGACGGGGACGTCGACCTCGAGCGTGTGAATCGCGAGGCCGGTGAGGACCTTCGGATAGAAGAAGGTGCTCTTCTGCGGCATCACCTCGCCGGCCTCGGCGACCGTGCGCACATCGGCCACGGGTGTCGCATTCATGAGCGCGAGGAGCTGCCCTTTGCCCGCGCGGAGATCGGCGAGCGCGGCGCGTGCGTCCTGCGGGTACCAGAGGTTGGTCTTCGCGGCCTGCGCCTCGGGGGTGATGCCGAGAATGTGCTCGAGCACGCCGGCGTGAAGGAGGCCGACGTCGGTCCGCTGGAGCGTCGGGTGGAGCTTGCCGACGGTGGCGTGCGCCGTGAGATCCACTCCGCTCTTCAGGCTCAAGCGCACAGCGCGGCCGTCGGGTGCCGCGACCACGAACGCCGGACGCGTAGGGGCCTCATGGAGCCATGCGAGGAGCGCGTCGGAGCTCGATCCGCCGTCCTTCGCCTGCACGTCGAAGATGACCTTCGCGCGCGCGGCGAGCTCGTCGAACGACGTGGCTCCCCAGGTGGGCAGGGAATGCACGTGGCGATGCGTCGGGAAGACGACGAGGTTCGGATCGTCCCCGTTGGCGAAGAACACCATGAAGTACCGATGCCGACCGCGGGCGTGCGCTTTCGGACCGGCCGCCGCGGTCTGCTCCTCGGAGTAGCGGAGCGCCGTCTCGTAGCGGTGGTGGCCGTCGGCGATGAGCAGCTGCGACGCCGCGACGCCCTTCACGATCGCCTCGATGGCTTCCTTGTCGCCGATCTTCGCGAGCGCGTGGTGCACGCCGTCGCCGGTGTCGAGCTCGGCGAGCATCGTCGCGCGATCGAGGGCGGCGTCGAGCGTCTTCTTCGGATCCCGGTAGAGCATGAAGCCGGGGCTCAGGTTCGTCTTCGTCGCGCGGAAGAGCTTGAGGCGATCCTCCTTCGGGCCGCTCAGCGTGCGCTCGTGCGGGAGGACGATCTTCTCCGAGAACGGCACGAGCCGCACGAGCCCGAGGAACCCGCGCCGCGTGAGGCGCGCGCGCGAGCTCTGCCCACTCGGCGGAACGAACGACTGCTCGTAGCGATAGAACCCCGGCGCATCGTCCCTCAGGAGCACCTTCTCGCGCAGCCATCCCTCGAAGAGCGTCGCCGCGTTCGCGTACTTCGCGTCCCCTTCGCCTTCCGGCAGGATCAGCTTCACGACGTTGTGCGGGTCTCGTGCCGCGAGCGCGGCACGCTGGGCTGCGTCGATGACGTCGTAGGGCGGCGCGACGACGCTGGCGAGGCCTTTGGGCAGCCGGGAGAGATCGTATCGAAGCGGCGTGAGCGGTGCGATTTCGGCCATGGCGAAGCGGCAGAGTCGTGAGTCGCGTGCCAGGCGTCAAGGGTCATCGGTGCTAGACTTCCCCGGGTGAGGCTTCCGCCCTTCGCCAAGGCTTGGTACGCCCAAACGGCGGGAGCGGGGTCGGCGCTCGCGCGGGTTCACGCCGCGGAGGTCCACGCGCTGTCCCCAAAAGAAGGGCTGCGTCGCGACGGCGGACGCCATGGGCAAGGCCGCGGGCCTGCGAAACGTGGTCGCGCACGGCTACGCGCGCATCGACATCGAAGCCGTCTTCGCAGCAGCTTCGCGTGGTCTCGGCGATCTCGAGGCCTTCGCCAAGGAGGTCGCGGTCTGGTTGCGAAAGCAATTGAGCGCGGGCTGAAGAGACGCGAGTCGCGCATCTGACGTCAAGCGCTGGCCGCCGCGCGCGATCCGCGTGACGACCGCCGGCCGCCTACGTCGCGTCGCCCAGGATCTCCCTCGCGCGCTCGGCGTCGTGCTGAGCGACCTGGAGCGAGACGCCGCCGAGGCCGGCGCCTAGAAACGGCATCATCCCGGACGCGAGCTCGTTGCCTAGCATCGCAGCGATTCCTTCGCTCTCGAGGCGGCTCTTGGCCAGCTCGGCGTCCACCGTGCTCGTGAACGTTGCGATCGTGACGAGATCGTTTTGGTCGGCCATGGGGCAAGCCTAGCTGACTCGGAGTCGGAGTCGGAGTCGGAGTCGGAATCGGGGTCGGGGTCGGGAGTCAGCCGAGTCCGCGATGCCCGATGTCCGAGCGATGGTGCTCGCCGTCCCACCGAATTCCGTCGACGGCCCGGTAGGCCTGCTCCCGCGCGAGCGCCAAGCTCGAAGCTTGCGCGCCGACGACAAGGACACGACCGCCTGCGGTCACGATCCCCTCCGGCGTCGCCTTCGTGCCCGCGTGGAGCACGAACACGCCGGGGTCGCCCTTCGCATCGAGCCCGCGAATCACGTCGCCGCTGCGCGGCGTGGCCGGATATCCGTGCGCCGCCATCACCACGCCGAGTGCCGCGCCCGCTTTGACGGCGACCGGGACGCCCGAAAGGTCGCCGCGCGCGGCGCCGTGGAGCAGCGCGAACCAATCGGTGTCCATCATCGGCACGAGCACGCTCGTCTCCGGATCGCCGAAGCGAACGTTGAACTCGAGCACGCGCGGCTCGCCGCGATCGATCATCAGGCCGACGAAGAGGGCGCCCTTGAATGGTGTGCCCTCCGCCGCCATCCCGCGCAGCGTCGGCTCCACGACCTCGCGCATCACGCGCGCTTGGAGCGACGGGCTGACGATGGGCGCCGGCGCATAGGCGCCCATTCCGCCGGTGTTTGGGCCGCGGTCGCCGTCCAGCACGCGCTTGTGATCCTGCGCCGCGACGAGCGCGACGGCGCGCGTGCCGTCGGAGACCGCGTGGAAGCTCGCCTCTTCGCCGGGGAGCAGCTCTTCGATCACGACCGTTGCCCCCGCGTCGCCGAACGCGCGGTCACGCATCATCGTTCGGACCGCCGCGAGCGCTTCTTGCGTCGACGACGCGACGACGACCCCCTTCCCCGCGCACAGTCCGTCCGCCTTCACCACGAGCGGCCGCGCGGCAGCCTTCACGAATGCCTCGGCGCGATCCGCGTCGTCGAAAATTTCGAACGCGGCGGTCGCGATTCGCTGACGCGCGAGGAAGCGCTTCATGAACGCCTTCGAGCCTTCGAGCTGCGCGGCCGCCTTCGACGGTCCGAACGCGGCGATCCCGACGGCGACGAGCGCGTCGACGAGGCCGAGGGTCAGCGGCAGCTCGGGGCCCACGACGACGAGATCGGCGGCCTCTTCGTTGGCGAGCGCGACGAGGCCTGCGATGTCGTCGGCCTTCACGGCGGCGTTGCGAAACGGGCCCGCGGTCCCTGCATTTCCCGGGGCGACGACGACCACGGCGCCTGCGCGCGCGAGGGCGGCCGCGAGGGCGTGCTCCCGTGCCCCACCTCCTACGACAACCGCCTTTCGTCCGGCCATGGCGCCTCTCGGTACCATGGCTGTTCCCCCGCCTCCACCGGCGCTGGTACGCTTCCATCGTGGCCGACGAAGGACGACAGCCCGTCGCGATCCGCATCGCGCGGCCGTACCCGAGCGAGGAGGCGTTCCTCGAGCACGAGCTCGACACGCTCACGCGAACGAGCGTCGTGCTCCTCGGCGCGCAGTCGCGGCCGCAGGGCGTCGTGCTGCGCTTCGAGGTGACGCTCGCGTCGGGCGCGCCGCTCCTCCGCGGCGAGGGGCGCGTCGTCGGGTACAAGCCGAAGGCGTTCAACGACGAGCCCGGCCTCACGCTCCGCTTCACGCGCCTCGATCCGCGCAGCAAGGCGCTCATCGATCGCGCCGCCGCGCTCCGTGACGCGCGCGCGCGGGGCGTGGTGCGACCGGAGCCGCCGATCAACGAGGCGCCGCTCGAGGCCACGTTCGCGGGACCACCGCCGTCGATGCAGTCGCCGGCGAGCGCGTCGCCAGCGCCACCGACGGCGCGGCCGCCCTCTCTTCCGCCGAGCACCACGCCGCGCGGCGCCTTCCAGGACGAGGCCCCAAGCAAGACGACCGCGTTCGATCGCGACGAGCTCGATCGGATGCGCAGCCAGCGCCTCGAGCACGAGGCCGCCGACATCGCCCCGCCGACCAACCTCGGCGCGCCGCTTTCGATCGGCGACGTTCGCGGCGTGCATGTCATCAGCGAGCCGCCCCCCGCCGTCGCGTCTCGCCGCTCCGCGCCTCCGTCGCGCTTTCCGACGGCAACACCCGCTCCCGCCACGGTCGTTCCGTCCGCGCTCATGACGACCGCGCCGCCCACCAACGACGGAGGCGGCGGGCCGAATTCACCCCCCAACCGCGCCGCCCTCCTCGAGCGCCTCCGCGCCCGCGCCCGCGATCTCGCCCCCGTCCGCGTCCGCGAAATTCTGGAAGCGAAGCGCGCTTAAACGAAAACGGCGTGCCCCGTAGAGCACGCCGTTCGTCGAAGTCGATTCTGGAGCGATGCTCCTAAATCAATACCGGATCGCGAGCGTCCCGTAGACCTCCGCCGTCTGGCGGTAGCCGGGGTAGAAGTGTGCGACGCCGTCGTGGAGGACGGAGACCGAGCCGAGCGACGGGTCGCCGTCGGCCGCGGCGATGACGATGTCGCTCTTCACGCCGATGATGTTCGGCAGGATGTAGCGGACGAAAATTTCGCCCGAGTACGTCTGGCCAATCGGCTGGGTCGAGTAGTACGGGTCGCCGGTGACGCCGAGGCGCTGGACCTGCGGGTTCGGATCGTTCGTCGAGTTCGGCTCGTAGTACCAGGTGTACCCGGTGCCCGCGCCGGCGCCGATCGAGAGCGCCTTGTGGAACGGCATCACGACCTCGACGTCCGCGCCGAAACGGAGCGCGTACTTCGGGTTGTAGTTGCCGCCCTCGGAGGTGCGGTATTTGTAGATGAGCGCGTCGCCCGAGGTGCGGACACCTGCCGTCACGTACTCGCCGAACTGCTTCGACAGATCCAGCGCGAGGCGCGGCGCAGTGATCAGGCCCTGCTTCTGGCTCGCGAACGACGTGGGCGCGGTGACCCAACCCGTCGCGTGCGCCGTGAACTTCTGCGGAAGCGGGATCGTCCTCGTGTACTGGAAGATCATGTCGTCAAAGCGGAAGCCGGTCTCGCCGTCGTCCGCGATGAAGCGCTGGTAGAGGAACGCGCGCACCTTCACGCGGTCGTACTGCGTGATGTCGTACTGGGCGTAGGCGCCGAGCACGTTCAGGTTCTTGCTGGAGTTGTTGACGTCGTTCTGGCGGATCAGGCGGTGGGTCTCCCACGTGCCGCCGACCTCCCAGGGCTTCTTCGCGACGACGTCGGACCGGACGACGTCGGGGTTGCGCCCCTCGCTCGGCCCGACGCCGGAGGTCGAGCCTCCGCCGCCGCCCGGAGCGCCGCCGGGACCCGCGCCGCCGCGTCCCTCCGCGCTGCCCTTACCGGCCTGTGTTGCGCCGCCGCCCCCGGCCGCCGAAGCGGTCCCGGTGAGCGCCAAGCAGCCGAAGAAAACCCCCAAAACTCCAAGCCGTGTGGAAATGCGCATCGGGCGATGCTCCTACGACGTACTGGACCGTGACGCAAGCACGACGACGCTCCAGGTTGTCCCAAAACAGGTTTTTTGTTCAGTAAGCGACTCAGTTGAAGTTGTTGAACGAATCCAAGAAGTACTTCATCGGCAGAAGAGCGCCGTACGCGCCGCCCGGGTGGGCACCGTCGTCAAGTTGCGCGATCACGTCGTCGGTGTAATTGCGGACGATCACGTAGGAGGCTGTATTTCGCTCTTTCTGCACCGCCACCCACTGGTTGCGGTCCGGAACGTACGACCAGATCCACAGGCGCTTGTCCGGCCCGAGGAACTCGTTGTGGTTGTCCGAGATGCCGCGCGGATCGTACGTGCACGTCGCGACCGCGGTGCAGCCGGCGTAGAGCGTCGGGTTCTGCGCCATCGCGTTGGTCTGGACCGCGAGGTCTCGGAAATAATCCAGGAAATCCGGCAAACGCGTGAACGTGTGCCCGCCGATCCAGTCGCGCACGTCGATGCGCCCGGAGAAGCTCGGGCTGTGCGTGTCCTGGGCGAACTGCGCGACCGCGAGCGGTACGAAATACGGGTAAACGTCGTACTGGCCGCCGATCATCGAGTCGACCGCGTCCTCGGCGACGGTCGTGTACGAGTCGTCCCCAATGCCGCTGTACGAGGCGATGTACGAGCCGGCCTGGTTCGGATCGTAGTTGTCGGTCGGCCACATCGCGACCCATCCTTGCATCGCGAAGAGCTTGTCGAGGATGATCCCCTGCTGGGTCACGTCCCCATAATATTTATCGTACACTGTGCGATAAGGGCGCTCGCCTGATGCCTGCTGGATGACGGCCTTGTGGAAGGCGCCGACCATCTGGTTCGCGGCGGAGGCCTCCGCGTTGAACTTGTTCGAGAGCTGCGTGTAGTACTGCAGGTCCGAGCCCTTCGGATTCGGGTTCTTGATGCCGATGCGCCGCAGCGAGTCGGTGAGCTCGCCGGAGTTCCAGTCGAAGATCCACATCGACACGAAGCGCCGCATGTCGATGATCGTGTTCGCGGGCGCCGCCGCGTACTGCGAGTTGTCCCAGAGCTTCCGGTACTTCCTGAAATTCCTCCAGGTGTACTGCCACTCGTAGGCGTCGATCTGGTTGGCGATGATCTCGCTCGGCGTCGTGCCGCTGTCGCCCTGGCGGCAAAGCGGCGTGTACGGGATGTGCTGGTGCGTGCAGAAGAGGTACTGGATCTCGCCCGTGGCGTTGAAGCCGTTCGGGTCCTTCCACGGCGGGACGAACTTCGCGTCCTTGCTCGCCGACTGGCCCGAGATGCTGTCGCCTTGCCCCGGACCGCGCGCGTCGTTCGCATAGATCCAGCTGATCGCGCCCTGATCGTAGGGCGCCCAGCCCGCGTGCCAGAAGATGCGGTCCGGCGCGGCGTTGTATTCCATCACGCTCGACGCGTAGAGGCCGGTGTGATCGCGCCCCTGCTTGTCTTTGTAGTGAGGGAAGTTCGGCTTGTCGATCGACGCCATGAAGTTGTGCGCCAACCCCATCGAGTGACCGAACTCGTGCCACGCGACCTGTGACCAGTAGGTGTCGATCAGGTTCTGCGTCCACTCCTCCTTGGTCTCCCAGTGGAGGTTCCCGTCCGCGTCGGGAACGCAGTGCCTCGCGTCACGCGCCATGATCTGCTCGAACGAGAACGCGCTCGGAGCGTCGAAGTGCATGTACGGGTGGATCATGCTCGCGATGGCGCGATCGAGCTTCTTGTGGTTGTTCGTGAGATCGCGGAAGCGATTCAAGAAGCCGAGCGCGTTGTCGAGGCCGTGCGGTCCGGTGACGTCCTCGTAGGGCGAGAGGCCCTGATCGATCTTCGCCATCGTCTGGTGGAACTCGCTCTCGTCCTGCACCATCTTCCAGACTTGGCCGGGCCCGTAGACGCCCTGGCCGCCCTCGCGGAGGACGAACGGGTTCGAGTCGGGGTCGGCGTAGACGTAGTACGGGAGGAGCGCGTAGTAGGCGCGGTCGAAGTCGGCGTCTTGCTTCACCGTGAAGTCGGCGGGGCCCAAGTTGCCGAAGGTGCCGACCGGCTTCTGCAGGTACTGCTGCATCTTCGCGTAGAGCGTGGAGGTGCCGTTGTGGTTCGACGCGACCTTCGCTTGCACGATCGGCATCGTGTCGCCGTCCTTGCACGTGGCGGACGGGTCCTTCCACGGATCGGGCGAGTTGACGTCGAGGCTCGCGCCGACCGTCTGCAGGTACGCGTCGATGCGCTGGACGTAGTAGTCCTTGATCGCGAAGTCGTTGAACGCGATCGACGACGAGACGCTCTCGCCAGTGCGCGGATCGATCACGAACTGCGTGACGCCGGCGAAGAAGTCCTGGATGTCCGGATCGCTGATCCACCGCAAAAACGAGTACCGAACGTCGCCGTACTGGACGGGCTGGTTGTCCGGCGAATCACCCGCGAGCTTCTTGTCGCCGAAGGTGTCCTTGTCGTTCGCGTTGAGGAAGCGGAGTCGCGCGCGCACGCCGGAGTCGGCGAGGAGCTTGTTGGTGTGGCCCATCACGGTGCCGACGTCGTTGGGATCCGCGGAGACGAAGAACTTCTTGTACCCCTCGGGAAAGCCCGGATCGAAGTACCAGGTGATGAACTCCTTCTTCGTGTTCCAGCGGATGACGAGCTGGCGCGCCGCGACGAGGCCGCTCGTGGTGTCGCGGTTCCACGCGATCCAGTCGAAGAAGCCGTACTTGTGGCGAATCGGATCCTTCTCGCCGACCTCGAGCGGCACGTACTGCTCGAGGTTGTTGGAGCCCGGCGCGGCGGTGAGGCGCTCGGGGCGGACCATCGAGTACTTGAGCGTGACGGTCTGGTTGTACTTGCCGATGTTGAACGCGTCGCGGCCGCGGAGGCCGTACTGGTCGATGCACGCTTGGTTCGTGAGCTGAACGGGGAAGGTCATCTCCGTCGTCCACTCGAAGTAGTCGTTCCGCTCGTCGACCTTGAACGAGTTGGGGACGAGCGTGACCGTGGAGTTGGCCATGTCGACGCACTGGGCGAGCACGTCTTGCATGCCCGGGAAGGGCGCCAGATCGCTCATGTCGTTCTTGGCGAAGTTGAGCTTCACCCACTGGCGGACGTCCCAGGAGAGCTCTTGGTTCTCTTCGTAGAAGTTCGTCTTCTCGCCGTCGAGGTTCACGCGGTACTTGAGGTCCACGTTGGTGAGCGGCCACGCGTTCATGACCTCGGGCACGCGCGTGTTCTCGGCGGCGACCGCGGTGGAGAACTCGCGCTGGTTGACCATCTCCAGCTTGTCTTGCGTAATCTTGAAGCGGACGAGAGCCCCGCCGTTCTCGGTGCCGGGGAAGACGCCGAAGACCGCGCCGCCGAGGAGGTTCGGCGTCGAGACCTGCATGATGGAGGCCTTGAGGAGCCAGCCGGTGTCCTCGAGCGGCTTGCCGTCGGGGCCCGGATCGGCCGGGCGGACGAGGAAGGCCTTCCGGAGATACTGGTTCTCGTTGAAGACGCCGTTACGCGACGGGCGATCGCTCACGCAGCCCATCGCAACGGACGAGCCGATCGCGAGCGCGATCGCCGCGACCAAGGAGCGGGAGACGGGGAGGCTAGGAATGAAGCTCATGATGTTCTCCGCCGTTTCCGTTACTGGCCGGGGGTGAAGAGGGTGACGTCGACGACGCGGCCGAAGCCGCCGCCCTGCGTGATGCCGAGGCGGACTCCGTTGGTGAGCGACGTGATGAAGTCGGCGTAGTTGCCATAGGGGCTGTAGCGGATGATGATCCCGCACGCCTGGTAGGTGCCGGGGTGCGCGGCGAACCAGTCGAGGATGACCGCGACCGGCGTGTACATCTCGACGGCGAGGATGTCCTTGGAGACGTCGTCGCTGCACAAGAAGACATTGCCGAGAAAGTCCGTGGTCTCGACGGCCTTCAGGGTGATGTCCCCGGTCTTGACGGGCTGGCCGTTCGCGTCGAGCACGACGTCGTAGTCGATGTTCGCGCTGATCGTGTTGCCCGAGAGATCGAGCTGGTAGGTCTCGATGAACTTGTCGCGCGTGCCGGTGAGCGCGACGGGGAACCCGATGCCGGGCTGCTTGGGCACCCACGGCACCATGATCTGGAGCTCGGGCTTGCCGCCGGACGGAGGATCGCTCGTCAGATCGTAGGGATCTTTGTGGAGCGGGATCTTGAGGACAGCCTGCTGCGTCGCGTCGAGCGTCTTGGCGATGCTGACCGGCGTGGTGCCGAGCGTCCACGTCGTACGCGAGAAGCCGAACGCCCCCTTGTACGGGGCGAGGATCGGGCGGCCCGTCTCGTCGAGGATCACGTTGCCCGTGGAATCGAGCGGCGGCGTGTACGCGGTCGTCGTGCCGGCGCTCGTGATCGAGCACTTGGCCTTGTCGAGCGTCGTCGCGCAGTAGTACGCGGTGGCGAGCGGCGGGCCGGAGGGGTTGGCCGGATCGGGGATGTCCTTCCAGCCCTTCTGGAGGATGGGGCTGCCGAACATGTTCGTGAGCAGCGCCGTGTTCTCCTGCCCGACGCCGTGCGATTGGTCTTCGAGCATCGAGGTGTAGAGCGCCGTCTCGCCGCGGAGGATGTCGCGCGAGAAGTTGTAGCTGTTGAAGATGCCGTTCTTCACGTCGGCGGTGACGACGAGATCGATCGGGTCGACGGTCTTGGTCGCGAAGCGGCGGTCGACGTACTCGCCGATCTCGAACTGACCGGCGCCGATCGAGTCGAAGAAGAGGTTGTCCGGATCGATGACCACCGCGTGCACGCCGTCGGGCGTCTCGTTCGCGGTGCCGGCCACGGTGAAGTACTTGAGGAGCGCGATGACGTACTGGCGGAAAAAGAAGCGGACATCCTGCGCTTCGCTGGGCAGATTCGTCGACTTGTTCTTCCCCATGACGGCGAGGACTCGGCCGTACGACGTCGCGAAGATATCGCCGTTCGAGCCGACGATGTCTCCCTGCCCCGAGCCGGTCGGGCTCGTGCAGTACTTGTAGTCGGTGGCGACGCCGGTGGCGTCGAGGCAGAAGGCCGCCTGCAAATGGCCCGGCTTGAGACCACCGTCGTAGCCGGTGCTGATCTTCTTCGAGAGGTCGTAGCCGACCGCGTTGCGCGGGAACGCCGCGCTCGCAAAATGCGAAATGAAGCCCTCGAAGCCGGTGCAGCCGAGCGGGTAGACCGGGGCCTTGGGATCGACCGCGGGCGAGAGGCAGCGCGCGTCGCCAAGGGTCTTCTCGCTGCCCGGGAAGAACTTCGCGAGCGCGTCCTGAACGAGGCGCGCGTACTCGAGATAGACGAGGCCCGCGCCATGATTGTCCCGCGCAGCGGTCGGATCGTTGCCGACGCGGTCGTTGGCGAAGCGTCCGAGCGTGGACTGATCGATCGCGAACTGGGTGGACGTGTCGTCGATCGTCGGGAGATCGGCGTCGGAGATGATCGCCTCGGCGCCGAGCGTGAGGTCGGTGAAGTTGACGTCGACGCCCTGCACGTCGAAGTGGAACCGCTCGGTGCCGTGCGTGAGGCCGCCGAGGAGCTTGTTCAGCTCGGTCTTGTCCTTCGCCGGATCGCCGGAGTTCTGCACGCAGTTCTGGAGAAAATCGCCGTACGTGAGCCCCATCTGGAGAGTGCAGGCGGTCGTCCCGATGCCGAGCTTGCCGGCGATTCCGACCGGTCCGAGCGCGTCGAGCTTGAGGTACGGATCGGCGAACGAGAACGGCATGACCTTCGCGAGATCCTGGTCGATGCGGTTCAGGATGCTCGGGGCCGGCTGCGCGGCGTTGCGGTTCGGGATCCACATCGCCGCGCCGAGCGCCGGGATGTAAAAGTACGCGACGTCACCGAAGCTACCGATGATGCAGCGGCGGCTCGCCTGGCAGTCGGTGTCCTGCGGGAAGCCGGGCGCGAACGTGGCGATGAGCGCGTCGTAGAGCTCGTTCGCCTCGTCGAGGAAGTTCTTGTTCGTCGCCCAGTGGAGGTTCCACTGCTGGCCGTCCTTCTGGACCTGCGTGGCGATCGGGATCGAGTAGCGGTGCGCCTTGTCGCGGCTCGTGAGCTCGATGGATCCCAAGTAGCCGGGGCGGAGGAGCGTGCCGATGATCTTGTGGTTCGAGACGCGGTAGTTGGCGACGATCTCGGCGTTGTCGCCCCAGTAGTTGGCGAGCGTGCCGTTGCCGAAGATGTCGCCGGCGTTGGTGCTCTGGCAGAGGCCGCCCTTCTTCGGATCCTCGGCGTCCTCGATCGTGAGGCCTTGCCACGTTTCGCCGCCCGCGATGTCGAGGCCGCCTGCGCTGTGCGGCGGGAGGATCGGCTGCTGGAACGCGGCGGCCCACGTCTTCTGCGTGGTCGGTCCGTCGCAGAGGATCTGCTTGTTCGTTCCTGCCGACGCGTCGGGCAGCGCGTAGCCTGCCTTCGTCGGATCGACGACGCCCGCCGAGTTGCCGTTGTTCAGCAGATCGCCCGCGCCGGGCGGCGCCGGGTTGAAGTTCTGCCCCGGACCGTCCTCGCAGGCGGAGAGACCACCGAGGCCCGCGATGCCGACGAGCGCGAGCGCCAGCCGAACGAGCCGAACCAGCCTGAGCGAAGCGATGGACCTCTGCATGGAAGCTTCCTTTGTCGACCCCGCGCCGGCATGACCGGGGCGTGGCGGCGAGGCCACGCGTGCAGAGACGGACGGCCCGCTGCAAGTTGCGAACCTCATCGAAGTTTTTGGAATCGTTGAAGGAAAAAGACAGCCAGCAAAAGGCCGGACGGACAGTCCCCGAGCGACGCGTCAGTTCCGTAACGGACACGGTCCAGCGTGCCGCGGGGGTACGCGTCTCCCCACGGGGCGTCCAGCAGAAGCGGCCGGACATTGCGCCAAATCAAAGTCCAGTGGGACTGTACGAGGAATCGCAGGAGCGGTCTTTAACTAGAGGAGCATCGGCGGTCGGCGGTGCGATACTTCACCCGTGGCCGCGTTTCCGGAACCGGGGGCCCTCCGCGCAGGGGACCGCCTGGATCGGTATGAGCTCCTGTGCCCCCTCGCCTACGGTGGGATGGCGGCGGTGTGGCTCGCGCGGCATCGCGCGCATCGGCTGATGGACCGGCTCGTCGTCGTGAAGACGATCCTCCCGCAGTTCGCGTCGCAAGAGCAGTTCCAGACCATGTTCCTCGACGAGGCGCGCGTCGCCGCGGCGATCGATCACCCGAACGTCGCGCGGACGCTCGACGTAGGCGAGAAGGAAGAGCTGCTCTATCTCGTGATGGAGTGGATCGACGGCGAGTCGCTGTCGCGGCTGCAGCGCGCGGTCGAGAAGAACGGGGCGAAGCTGCCCGCCGGCGTCATCCTCCGCATCATGGCCGACGCGTGCGCGGGGCTTCACGCCGCGCACGAGCTGAGGGACGCCGCGGGCGCGCTCCTCCACGTCGTGCACCGCGACGTGTCGCCGCAGAACGTGCTCGTGAGCGGCGCAGGCGTCGCGAAGCTGATCGATTTCGGCGTCGCGAAGGCGCGTGATCGCGCGTCGGAACGGACGAGCGCGGGCGAGCTCAAGGGGAAGATCCGGTACATGTCGCCGGAGCAAGCGCTTGGCCGCGAGGTCGATCGGCGCGCCGACATCTGGTCGGCCGGCGCGATGCTCTACGAGATGCTCGCGCGGGTGCCGCCGTACGATGGGCCCAACGAGGTGGCGACGCTGCACCTGCTGACGAGCGGAGAGCCGCCGCCGCCGCTGCCTCCCGAAGTGCCGCTCGAGGTCGCGGCGGTCGTTGCGCGGGCCCTCGCCCATGATCGGACGAAGCGGTTCGCGACCGCGGCGGAGATGCAGCGGGCGCTCGAGGTGGCGATGCAGGCGATCGGCGCGACGACGTCGCAGGCCCAGGTCGCCGGGTTTCTCGAGACGCACCTCCAAGAGCGCGCGCGCGCGCGGAAGAAGTCGATCGAGAGCGCGCTCGCCGCAGCCGCGCAGCGAGACCGCGCCGGAGGGACCGCAGATCGCGCGTTACGCGGCGATTCCTTCAGCGACGCGCCCACGAGCCTCGCCGTCGATCCGCCTTCGCAGACGAGCACGGCGACGCTGGGGTCGGCAGCCGTGGAGTGGCCTCCGTCGAGCGGCTCGCCGCTCACGCAGCCTCGGATTCGTTCGGGGTTGCTCGCGGCCGGGATCGGCTCGGTCTTCGCGCTCGTGCTGGTCGGCGCCGTCGCGATGAGGATCAACGCGCGGCATCCTGCGATGGCCGCACCTCCGCCGCCGGCGCAGATCGCGATTCCCGCGGCCGCCGATCCGACGCCGATCGCCGCTGCCCCGCCTGCGACTCCAGCCGCGCCAGCCGCGCCAGCCGCGACGACCGCCGCGCTGCCCGAGCCGATGGTCATTCCGCTCGACGCGCTTCCCTCGGCCCCGCCGACGACGACCCCGCGAGGCAGGACCCCCGCGCGACCGGCAGCGGCACCGCCGCCGCCGTCGAAACCGACGACGCCGCCAAGTCCGACACCAAAGAAACGAGACTATGGCTTCTAGGCGTGGGCGCCGGCTTGCGATCGTCGCGGCGTCGCTCGTTCTCGTGATTGCGCCCGTGGCGAGCGCGCAGACCGCATCCGATCGCGAGACCGCGCGCTCGCTCATGGACGAGGGCTTCGCCAGGCGCGAAAAGGGCGATCACCGCGGCGCCCTCGAGCGGTTCGAGGCGGCCGACTCTCTCATGCACGTGCCGACGACCGGGCTCGAGACGGCGCGCGAGCGCGTCGCGCTGGGAATGCTCATCGAGGCGCGCGAGCTCTTGAGCGCGGTGGCGCGGTACCCGACACGCGCCGGCGAGCCCGCGCCGTTCGGTGAGGCGCGCATGCACGCGCAGCGCCTCGACGACGAGATCGGCGCGCGCATTCCCCAGCTCCGCATCGTGCTGCGTGGCGCCGAGGGGCCCGCAGCGGTCACCGTGGACGGCGCCGAGGTCCCGGCGGCGACGCTCATCACGCCGCGGCGGGTCAACCCCGGAACGCACACGGTGGTCGCACGCGCGGCGGGGCGAGAGCGACGCGAGCAGATCACGATGCGCGAGCGCGAGACGAAAGAGATTCTCCTCGATCTCACGTTGGGGACGTCGCCTGCGCTCGCGACGCCGCCTCCGCTCGCGCCCGCGTCGTCGCCATCGTCATCGCCGCCCGCCGACAAAGGCGACGCGGCGGCGGGCGCACCCGCGGGAACACCGCACATCCTCTTCTGGGCCGGCATCGCGACGGCAGGCGCGGGCGTGCTCGTCGGCACGGTCACCGGCGTCATGTCGCTTTCGGCGGTCAGCTCCGCGAAGAGCGGATGCATCGACGCCAAGCAGTGCCCGCCCGCGACGTACGACGACATCGATCGCGCGCGCACACTCGGCAACGTGTCGACCGTGTCGTTCGTCCTCGCGGGTGGCGGCGTCGCGCTCGCCGTCGTAGGCTATTTTCTCGGCAAATCCGACGAACCGAGCGCGAGCGCGAGCGGGCTTGTCGTCGGGCCCATGGGCGCCGCGTACCGCGGACTTTTCTGAGGCACGCGCGGCGGCGCGTCAGGGGCGCTTCGCTCGGCTGCGTTTCGCTCCACTCAGCGAAATGCCGCGCGGAAAGCCTTCGCGAAGGCGGCGGCGCGCGCAGGATCAATCGGGCCTCCCGCGACGCCGCCGTCACGCAGCGCGCTGCCGACGATGACGCCGTCGGCGTGCTCGGCGAGGGCCGCAAGCGACTCGGTCGTCGCGCCGCTCGCGACGAGAAGCGGGACGCCGACGGTCGCCGCGCGCACGCTCGCGAGCTTCGCGCCATCGACGGGTCGCCCGGTCCCCTCCCCTGTCACGAGCACCGCGTCGACGAGGCCGCGAAGGACCAGATCTTTCGCTTCGTCGGCGGGCGCGCGCGGCGCGAGCGGCGCGGAGTGCTTCACGTCGACGTCGGCCCAGATCGAGACGCTGGCCCCGAGCGCTCGACGCGCACGCAGCGTCTCGGCTGCTCTTCCTTCCACGATCCCTTGATCGGTGACGCGAGCGCCGGTGTGCACGTTGACGCGGATCACCGCAGCCTCCGTCACCGCGGCGATCGCCAGCGCGGCGTCCGCATCGTTCCGGAGCACGTTGACGCCGAGGGGCAGGCCCGGGCACGCCTGCTTCGCCGCCAGGACGCACGCCGTCATGGCGCTCACGGTGATCGCGGGGACCTTGCCGGGAAAGAACGGCGCGTCGCCGAAGTTCTCGATCATCACGAGATCGTAGTCGGCCTCGTGGAGCACGCGCGTGTCGGCGGCGCACGACGCCGCGATGTCCGTTACCGAACGCGTCCCGCGCGGGCTCCCCGGCAGCGGCGGCAGGTGCACGACGCCGACCAGGAGCGCGGGCTTCTTCGTCGTCACTGCGGCAAGCCCTTCACCGGCTGCCCGCCGACCGTCGCTCCGCCGCCGAGCGGCGACGGCACGAAATCAGGTCGCCCGAGCGTGCCGCGTAGGTGCCACCCGTAGAAGCCGTCGGGGCGCTTGCTCTGCTTCACCTTGGGATCGGCGAGCTCGAAGAGCGCCGGCGCGTTGGAGCCGGGGGCGCCGAAGAGGCTCTTGGTCACGTCGTTCTTGGTGCGGTAGCCGTCGTTGACCTTGAAGCGCAGGTTCACGTCCATTCCGCTGTCGGTGGCGAGCTCGCGCATCTGGATGCGGCCGTCGCCGGCGAGCTCGAGATCCTTTCCGCCCGCGGCGAGCTTGGTGACCTTGATCACGCCCTCACGCGCCTCCGCGCTGATCGACAGCGTGCCGACGGTGAGGCGCGGGAGCGCGAGCGTCCCTTTGATCTTCGTCTTGCCGTCGCCGACCGCCACGTCCTGCGCCTCGAGCTCGATGACGCCGTTGCCCTTGGCTGCTTTGCCCTCCGGCATCGTGAGCTTGATTTTCCCGGTAATTTTCCCTTCGATCGGGAGGCCGAGGAGCTGGGTCACGGGATCGATCTGTCCGAGCTCGACGCCCTCGAGGTTCACCTCGACCGCGCGCTCCTTCCCCTTGTCGTCGAAGTACCCGTCTACGGAGCCGCCGAACGCGTCGAGCTTGAACGATACGTCCTTGTTGCCGACGAGGAGGCCGAAGATCGAGATGCGCGCGCGCGCCTGATCGATCTTCAAGTCGCCGGGGCCCTTCCCCGGCTCGGTGGGCGCCGTGAGGATGTGGATCCCCTTCGCCTCGACGCCGGTGACCCAGTAGGAGGTCATCTCGTCGATCTGGAGCTCCTGGCTGCCGTTCGTCGCGCGTTGCTGCGCGTTGAACGTGACGACGATGCGCTCTTTGAGCTTCTCGTAAGGGAACGTCCAGCTGACGAAGACGAGAAAACAGAGGACGTAGAAGAACGGGAACGCCACGCGAGGCGCCCATTTTTTGAGGCGCTCTTTCATCCGCCGCCCCCCTTCTTGTCCTTGGCGTCCTTCTCTTTGTCCTTGCCGTCCTTGTCCTTCGCGCCGTCGTCGGGCAGCGGCGCGGGGGTCGTCTCGGTGCGGTCGAACGCGGAGACGCCGATCTCGACGTCGTACGAGTCGGGCTCGCCGCTGCGCTTGCGGATCGCGAGGCGCGTCACCGCGACGGGGTAGTTGCTCTTCTCGAGCGCCTCGATGAACTTCGCGATCGGGTACATCCCCGCCTTTTTGAGGTGGATGACCGTGGCGCGCTCGGTGTAGCGCTTGCCGTGCGGCACCTCAGGGCGATCGGCGGAGTCGGTGACCTCGAGCTTTTGCGAGCGCGCGGTCTGCTCAAGGTAGCCGGCGAGCGCCGGCGCCTTCTTGCCGTAGCGGTGGGCGATGCTGTCCTTCTTCGATTGGCGCTCGCGAACCTGCGCGCGCGCGGCTTGAACCGCGCCGAGCGCCGTGCGTAGCTCCTCGTTCTCGCCGCGACGCGCGATGACGAGCGACTCGAGCACCGCGGGAATGGCGACGAGCACCAGAAAGGCGACGAAGCCGCCGAGGATGAGCGCGAGCCGGCGCTCGCGGGGATTGAGCTTGTCGAGCACGTTCGCCATCACTTGCCTCCCGCGCCGGACGCCGAGCTCGCGCCGCCTGCGCCGCCCGAGCCGGCGGCGTCCTTCTTCTTGACCATGCCCTTGCCGTCCTCGGGGCACTTCACGTCGAACTCGAGGACGTACTTTTGCCGATCGGAGCCGACCATTTGGTTCGTGCGCGAGATCTTCACGTCGGAGAAGCACCGCTCGGCGCGGAGGCTCGTCGCGATCGCCTGCGCGTCGGGGATCGTGCCGACGACGCCGTGGACTACGGCGTGCCCCTTCTGGACGTCGAGCTCCTCGATGTCGTGGATCATCGACTGCGGGATGTCCTCCGAGAGCTTCACCATCACGTCGAAGGCGTCGGCGTGGGGGAGCGGATCCTCGTCGTTCAGCGCGGTCTGCTGCCCGAGCAGCTCCTGCGCGCGCGCGGCGCTCGTGGTCCCTTCGCCGAGGACGTCCTGCGTGACGACCGCGACGGCCTTCTCGAGCGTCTCCTTCTCTTTGCCCTGCGCGTAGAGCTGGGCCCACGCCGTGAAGAGGAAGCTCACGGCGACGACCGCCGCGAGGCCGGCGAGGACGGGGATCTTCTCCTTCACCCACGCGAAGCCTCGCTCGTACGAGAGCGGGCCGCGGCGCAGATCGAAGCCGAGCGCACGGCCCGTGAGACCGACCGCGAGGCCCACCGCCTTCGCGAAGCGCGGGAGCTCGCCGAGCGCGTCCGGCGAGAGCGCGATCATGTCGAGCTGCGGCGGCGCGAACACCTCCACCGGCAGCCCCAGCTCGCCGCCGAGGAACACCTGCGCGCCCGAGACGAACGAGCCACCGCCGCAGAGTACGACCTTGACGGGCGGTGCACCGCCGTTCGAGCGGAAGGACGCGATGGTCGTCCGGATCTCGCGCGCGAGGCGCGGCGCGGTGCCGGGGAGGCCTTGCGTGCCGAACGAGATCGCGCGCGCGAAGAGCGGCTCGCCGTTTCGCAAGACGAGGAGCTCGCTCGATTGCGTCCCGAGATCGACGAGGACCACCGGCCCCGCCTCGGCGAGCTGCGGCGACATCGGCACCAAGTTCGCGATCGGGAAGCTCCCGATGCCGACGCGCTCGGGCTCGGTGCCGACCGCGCTCTTCACGAGATCGATCCGCGCGCGCACGTCATCCGTGCGGCACACCGCGGCGAACAGCGGAATTTGCCCCTCGGGCGTCTCCTCGGTGCGCGTCATCGTGCGGTAGTCCCAGACCGCGTCGACGATGTCGAAGGGGAGGAGCGTCTCGAGCTCGAACGGGAGGACCTCGGCGATTTGCTTCTGCGCGCTCATCGGCAAGGTCAGGTGACGGAACGCGCCGCGTGCTCCCTCGACGGAAGTGGCGATCGCGTCGGCGGTGACCTTCTCGCCAAGTGCAGACGTCATCGCCGCACGGATCGCCTCGGGTGCACCGCCCGCAAGCGCGATCTCGCAGCTCCCGAGCGCGACGAGCTGCACCTTGCGGTACGCCGTGCGAAGGACGGCGACCTTGACCGCCGTAGTTCCGATGTCGATGCCGACGAGGGTTGCCATGCGCTGTTCCTATTCGATCTTGTAGTAGACGATGGTGCCGCCGGGGTTGGGCTGAAGCGCAGCGGCGAAGCCGTCGGGCGTCGCGCCGGCGGGAAGCGGAGCGCTCGCGGTCGGCACGGGCGGCGGAGGTTGTCCCGGCAGCGCGGCGGAGCCGAGCGGGGACGGTCCCGTCAAGCTCGGCGCCGTGCGGAAATCGACGACGGAGTGGATCGAGAGGCGCGTCTCGCGCTTGTAGCCCTTCACGACGCCGACCGCGTAAATCGAGAACATCTTGCTCTCGGCGGTGATGCTCTTCGCGAACTCGCTCTCGGAGAGGAACTTCACCGGCTTCACGCCCATCGCCGTCAGCATCGGGCCGATCATGCCGCTTCCCTTCATCATCGAGATGAAGTCGGCGGGAGAGCCGAACATCGGCGCGCCCATCGAGATGCCGCGCGCCATGATCATCGCGGTCAAGAAGAGCTGCATCTGGTTGACGTCGGTGCAGAGCTCCGCGGTCGGCGCGCCGGCGCACGTCACCGCGAGGAGCGTCTGCGCCGCGGCAGTGTTCACGTTGATGGCGCCCTGTCCCCACACCGTCACGACGCGCTTCTTCGGGTTCGTGGGATCGGGATCGATGAAAGTGGCCCAGAAGTCATCCCCCACCCCGCGCACCATGTGGAGCTCGTCGAGCGAGTCGTACGGCGCGTTCTTGCGGCGGTAGGGCTTGGAGAGGAGCTGGTAGTACGCGTCCTCGACCGAGTTGGCGGCCGGCGCCGCCTGGCTCACGTCGCACGAGAATTTCTGCTCGTCCACGTCCGCCCAATCGATGAGGGCGGAGCAAATCTCCATGCGATCGTGGTAGGTGCCCGTCGCGTCGCGCTGCTCGAAGAGCGGGCTGTACTGCGGCGACGCCATCAGGCCGATGAGCTCCTTGGCGAGGCGAATGTGGGCGATGTCGTTCGACGCGCCGAGGTTGGCGTTGATCATCGAGTCCTCGTCCACGATCACGAGCTCCCAGCGACCACCCGGCATTCCCAGGTTCTTCCCGAGCGAGGTGTCGAGCCCCACAGTGCCGGAGAAATCTTTGGCCGCCTCCGCGTCATTGAACGCGCCGAGGAGACGATCGGAGAACTCCCACACCGGCAACTGCGGCGGTGTGCGCTTCATCAGCATGAAGAGCGGCGCGATCGCCTGGCGGATCGTCGGCTCGGTCGCGATGAGGAGGCGCGCGAGGTTGGTGGCGCTCCTCGCCATGTACTCGGCCTGCGTCGTGTCGCGATCGGCCATCGCGCTCGCGAGCTCGGCGCCCGACGAGTCTTGCATCTCCGCCAGCATCACGGTCAAGACTGCGATGGCGCCGAGCACCATGATGAGCGCGATGCCACGCTCGCCCTTCTTGCGCGTGCGGCGTCGCCTCTGGAGTGCTTCGGGGTGGATCATCGCGCGATCCCGAAGGAGAGGGGTTGCTGCATCGGGAGGATGAACTTGGTCGTGAACGTCGACGGCGTTCCGACAGGGACGTTCCTCAGCGTGAGCGTGAGCTTGATCTCGAGCGGCAGGCGGTTCGCCTCGCCGAGGGCCTGCGTCGTGTCCCACGTCTCCTTCCATTGGCCGGTGAGCGGGTCGAGGTACTTGATGTCGAAGAGCTCGATGTCCTCGGCGAGCACGTTCACGACGCCGCCGCGCTTCGGATCGGTGTCGATCGGGAGCTGCTCGCGGCGCACGAGATCCATCTTGTCGGAGTTGTCGGGGTCTCTTGCGACCGAGAAGCCGACTTCGCACTGGTCGCTCTCTTTGGCCTCCTTCTCGACACGCTTGTGCGCGAAGGCCGAGAAATCAAGGCGATCGTAGGGTGCACCGTTGGTGCCGATGAAGGCAGTCGTCCGCGTCGCGAGCGCGATGTTCTGCGGGTTGTGCATCGAGAGGAACGCGCTGGAGATGTCCCGCGTCATGCGCTGCACCGCGTCGCGACCCTGCCGCGCGCGCTCGCTCCGCTGCTCTTCGCCCTTCTTGCCGCGGCTCATCGAATCGAACGCGCCGTAGATGAGGAGCGAGATCATGGACAGGATCGCGATCGAGACGAGGATCTCGAGGAGCGTCATGCCGCGGAGGTGGGTCCTTCGCCTCATCAGAAGTTCCTCTGCGGGGCGACCGGACCGGTCGGCGAGATGCCACCACCGCCGCCGCCGCCTATGCCTGGCGCTCCGCCTGCGCCGCCGAAGGGCGCGGCGCCGCCGTCCGACCCGGGCACGCCTGCCAAAAATCCGCTGCGCTGCGGGTTCGTCACGTACTGGACGATCGCGAACTCTTTGGGGCTCGAGCCCTCCTTCCACTTGACCGTGACGGTGAGGCGGCGGATCGAGTTCTCCATCATCGGTTTCAGCGAGGGGTAGACGATCCCCATCACCATGTTGAGGAGGCCGTTCTGTCCGCCGACGCCGGCCATCTGCCCTTGGAGCTGCGAGCCGATGTTCGCGAGACCGGCGTCCAGGTCGAGGTTCAGCGCCGCCGACGAGCCGGCGGGGTTCGCGCCCGGGAGGCCCGCGAGCCCGGCGAGACTCGAGCCGGTAGGCGACGCGAGGAAGCCGCCGTCCCCCAGCGAGTTTTCCGGCGGGTTGGGCAGCTGCACCTTCTCGACGCGCGTGTCGCACGTGAAGTTCGGCGTCTCGACGCCCTCGCAGCAGATTGTCTGCGCGTCGATCTGATCGATCTCGGGGTAACCGAACTTGACGAGCTTCTCTTCGAGCTCGGTCATCTTGCAGCGCGAGAGCGTGGTCGACATGCCCATATTCGCGGCCATCTTGTTGCTCGCCGCGAGGCCGCCTTGCGCCGAGAGGATGACGGTGAGCGCGAGGCCGAGGATGGAAACGGCGACCATGACCTCGAGCAGCGAGAAGCCCCGCGCGCCGGATCGAGACGTCCTTTCAGCCTTCGGTGACGGGAGAGGCATCAAAACACACCCCCCGTGTCTTCGCGCTCACTGGCTTCCTTGTCGTCGCGCGGACGCGTCACCGGGACCGGGCCGTTCTTGATGGTGACCTTGCCGGTGAGCGGCGAAACGAGGAGCGTCATCGTGTCGGAGTCGGCGAAGCCATCGTCCTTTCCTCGCTTCACGGCGAGCTGGATGCTCGCGAGCTCTGTGCGACCGCCCGGCCAAAAGTACAGGTACGCGCGACCCTTGGTGCGCGGCTCGTCGTCGTGCGTGGTCTGGATCTCGCGGAACGCGATCGACCCGCCGAGCTTGCGCGGACCCTTGCCGCCCTCGTTGCCCTGCGCGCCGAACGCCTTCACCTCTTTGAAGTGCGCGCGCGGCGCCTTGGGGCCCTTCACGAGCGCTTCACCCTCGGCGACCGCGCGGCGCTCGGCTTCGGTGACCGGATCGGCGCCGCCGGTGCCCGTCAGATCCTTCGTCTGCAGGAGCATGGGCACGTCGCCCTCTTCGAGCCACATCGTCTGCTGGTCGATGTCGAACACGATGCGGCCGCTCTTGCTCGTCGCGGTTGCGCGCGTGAAGGCCACGCGGATGGCGCCGGTCACGCTGGTCGAGACGCGCTTCAGCTGGGCGGAGTTGGTCTGCCCGCTGCCGAAGATGATCCCGCCGAGAAGCAGCGAGATGAGGACCATCACGATCAGGATCTCGATGAGCGTCATGCCCCGCGCGCCCGCGCGCGATCGCGCGCGGGCAGAGGCGAGGCGCGCTATCGAGATCCCGGAGGTCATTGCGGCTTCGCGGCCTCCGGGACTCGGATGTCGTCGGCGGTGCCATCCTTCTTGTCGGGGCCGGCGCTGGAGACGATGGTCTCGTCCTCTTCGCAGGCGATCTTGAACGGGTTCTCCCACGCGTCGGTGATCTTGGACGCGCTGTCGATCGTCTTGTCTTGCAGGAGCATCTGCGCGGTCGGGCACTGATCGCTCGCGTGCGCGGCGCGCCACGTCTCCGCCGCGCGACGGAGCTCGCGCGCGCTCGTGGTGGTCGTGTCGACCTGCGCCTTCTTCAGCTTCGGGAGGACCGCGATCGCGACGCCGCCGGCGATGAGGCCGAGGATCACGACGACGATCATGACCTCGATGAGTGTCACGCCTCGTGCGGCAACACGGCGGGCTTTCCTGAAGGTGCGGCAGATCCTGCGAATCATGAGCTCTCTCCTTAAACCGAACAACGTTTCCACTTAGTTCCTCATTCGACGCGATCGAGGCCTCCGGGGAGGCCGTCGGGGCCGTCGCTCCAGACGTCGATGCCCTTCGTGTCCTTGCGGCCCGGACAGGCGAAGCGGAGCGGGCGGCCCCACGCGTCGACCGGGAGATCGTACGCGTAGCCGCCGGCGACCAGCTCCCCGAGCTCGCGCGGGCACGCCCCACCGTGGTCGGCGCGGTACGACGCGAGAGCGCGACCGGCGGTCGACACCGAGGCCCGCGTCGCGCGCGTGGCGGCCGCGGTCTCCTCGCGGCGACGCACCACGAAGATCAAGAGGAGGACGACGACGACGCCGAGCACGATCCGCGCGCGCGCCCGGCCGAGGAAGCCGAAGAGCCCGCGCTTGCGCTCCCAAGGGAAGAAGACTCGACTCGCGCTGCGTTTGGCCATGGCTCAGGTCTTCCTCCTTCCTTCACTGCACGAAATCGTTCATCTGGATGAGCGGCATGAGGATCGCGAAGGCGATGAAGCCGACCGCTCCTCCCATGATCACGATCATGAGCGGCTCGAGGAGGCTCGTCAGCGCCTGCACGCGCGTCTCGACCTGCGTGTCGTACGCCTTGGCGACGTTCTCGAGCATCGCCTCGAGCTCGCCGCTCTTCTCGCCGACGGCAATCATGTGCGTCACGATCGGCGGGAAATCTCCGCTGCGCTTCAACGGTCCGGCGATCGACTCGCCCTCGCGGATCGAGGCCGTCGCCTCCTCGATCACCTTGGCGAGGCGCGCGTTGTCGAGGACGTTGCGCACGATGTCCATCGCCTTGAGGAGCGGGACGCCGCTCTGGAGGAGCGTCGCAAGCGTGCGCGAGAAACGCGCGACCGCGAGCATGCGGAGGAGCGTGCCGAAGATCGGGATCTTGAGGAGGAGCGTGTCCTTCCACACCTGGCCGGTCGGAGTGGCCACGTACGCGAGGAAGCGCGCGAGCACGAAACCAGCGACGACGCCGATGCCGATGCCGACGCCGTAGCTGAAGACCGACTCGACCGCGAAGCCGACGAAGATCATCACCCCAACCGCCACCATCGCGCCGCCGACGAAGAACGGCTTCTTTTGGCGATCTTCGGGGTTGGCCGGCGGGCGCATGGCGCGGCGCACCAGCGTCATCGACACGACCGACGTCACGAAGCCGAGCATCTGGTTACTGCCGATCGCGCCAGAGACGCCGATGAGGAGCGACGTGTACCAGGGGAGCGCGCGATCGAGGCTCGAGAAGATGCTCGTCACCTTCGGCACGACGACCACCATCATGATCGTGATGAGCACCGATCCGATGAGGAGCATCAGGACCGGGTACGCGAGCGCCGCGCCGACCTTTCCGCGCAGCCTGCTCTGCCCCTCCATGAAGTCCGCGAGGCGCTCGAGCACCGTCTCGAGCGTGCCCGACGCCTCGCCGGCCGCGACCATGTTGACGTAGAGGTTCGGGAAAATTTTCCCGTGCGGCTCGAGGGCCTTTGCGAGCGAGATGCCTTCGTTCAAGCGATCGCGCACCTGGGTGAGCACGCGCTTCAGCTCGATCTTGTCGACCTGCTCGGTGAGGGCCGACACAGCCTCGACCAGCGGGATGCCCGCGTTGACGAGCGTGGCGAGCTGGCGCGTCATCATCGCGATGTCGCCGACGTTCACGCGGCGGAAGAAGGCCCCGAGATCGATGTTGCGCTTGGCCTTCGCCGTCGCTGCGCTCGTCTCGTGAGCGCTCGTCAAGAGCACGCCCTCGCGCTTCAGCGTCGCGCGCAGGAGCTTCGGGTTGTCGGCGTCCCGAACCCCCTTTACCTGCTTGCCGCTCGCGGAGACGAGCCCGGTGTATTCGAATACTGCCACCGCATCCCTCAGTTCGACAGGCGTTGCGACATGCTCGGGCGATCGGGCTCGAGCTCGACGTCTTCTTGCGTGGCGACGAGGACCTCCTCGACGCTGGTGAGCCCCGCGATGACTTTGCGCGCGCCGTCGTCGCGGAGCGAATCCATGCCCTGCTCGTGCGCGGTGCGCTTCACGGTCTGCGAGTCGGCGTTCTTCAGGACGAGCGGACCCACGGCGTCATCCATGAGGAGGAGCTCGTAGATGCCGCGGCGCCCCATGAAGCCGGTGCTCCCGCACTTGTCGCAGCCCTTCGGCTTGTAGAAGATGGGCGGGCCGGCGAACGGCGTCTCCAAGACGTCCGGCTCACGAACGGTCTTCGGGTAGTAGCGCGACTGCTCCTTCAAGCGGCGTGCGCTGCGCGTCTTCATGCGCTCGGGCGTGATGCCAAGCTCCTCGAGCTCGTCCTGCGTCGCCTCGTACGGCATCTTGCAGTGGGGGCAGAGCACGCGCACGAGGCGCTGCGCGAGGATGCCGATGACCGACGAGCGCAAGAGGAACGGCTCGACGCCCATGTCGACCATGCGCGTGATGGCGCCGGCCGCGTCGTTCGTGTGGATGGTGGAGAGCACGAGGTGGCCGGTGAGCGACGCGTTGATCGCGATCTCGACGGTCTCCTTGTCACGGATCTCGCCGACCATGACCACGTCCGGATCTTGGCGGAGGAACGCACGGAGCGCGCTCGCGAAGGTGAGCCCGATCTTGGGCTGGACGTGCACCTGGTGAATGCCGCCGATCTCGTACTCGACGGGATCCTCGGCGGTGAGGATGTTGAGATCGGGGCGGTTGATGCGGTTGATGCACGCATAGAGCGTCGTCGTCTTGCCGCTGCCGGTGGGGCCGGTGACGAGGATGATGCCGTCGGGCCGCCGGATGAGGCTGTCCATGAGCGCGTAGTCGCGGCCAGAAAATCCGAGGTCCGGGAGGTCGAGGAGGACGCTCGATTTATTCAAGAGACGCATGACGATGCGCTCGTAACCGCGGCTCGTCGGGATGGTGCTGACGCGGATGTCGAAGCCCTTGCCGGCGATCTTCTTGGTGATGCGTCCGTCCTGCGGGAGGCGCTTCTCCGCGATGTTGAGCGCGCTTTCGATCTTGATGCGACTGACGATGCTGCTCATGAAGGTGCGCGGCGCGCGGCGCTTGATGTAAAGGTCGCCGTCGATGCGGTAGCGGACCAGGACCTCTTTCTCTTCCGGCTCGATGTGGATGTCGCTCGCGCGCTCCTTCATCGCCTGGAGGAAGAGCGAGTTGACCCAGCGGATGACCGGAGCCTCGTCGTCGGAGTCGAGGATGTCGCTGACGCCCTCCTCGTCGACCGTGCCCTCGTCTTGCTCGAGCTCACCGGCGCCGGCGTCGCGCTCGTAGACGCGGTTGATCGCGTCCTCGATGACCTCGCGGCCCGCGACGCTCACCTCGACGGGCTTGGCGAAGAGGACGCGCACGTCGTCGATCGCGGGGGTGTCGAACGGATCCGCGACGAGCGCGAAGACCTGCGCCTCGTCTTCTGCGATGACGATGATGCGGTGGTTCTTGGCGAACGCGATGGGGATGCGCGTGGCGAGCGCGGTGGAGATGCGCTCGGGATCGATCTTGGCGACGTACGGCAGCTCCGCCTCCGTGGCGAGCGCCTGCGCGATCTGCGCCTCCTCCGCGAGGTTCGCGTTGACGATGAGGTCGGAGAGGCTGACGTCCTTCTCGCGCTGGATCGCGTACAGCGCCTCGAGCCTCTCCGCCGCGATGACGCCGCGTCGCGCGAGGATCTCTCCGAGGAAGCGCTGCTCGGCCGACATGGCTTATTTCTCGATCTTTTCGACGCTGCGCGACGGCGTCAGGATGTTGATCGGCGGCGCCGGGCCCACCACGGGCGGAGTGCTGACAACGCTTGCGCCGCTCGGAGGAGGAGGAGACGCCGCGGTGCCGCCGGCCGGAGCGATACCCGGCCTGTGGGTCGTGGGCGCCGGCATCTCCAGCGGCTGTCCCGGCTCGTGACGCTTCAGCTCCTTCGGGCGCGTCAGCTCTTCGAGGCGCTTGCGCTCGTCGACGTTCAAGAAGCCCTGGCGGATGTCCTCCACGAGGCCGTTGGTGCGCGTGTAGTCCTTCGGCGGCTCGTACTCGTTCGAGTCGGAGAACACGAAGTAGCGATCAAGGTACTCTTGGCGCTCCTGCATCTTTCGCTCGAACACCACGCGCAAATCGCTCTGCTCGCGGATGATGTACGGCGTGAGGATGAGGACGAGGTTGCGCTTCTCGAAGCGGTTCTCCGTCTTCCGGAAGAGCGCGCCGAGGACCGGGATGTCGCCGAGGACCGGGACCTTGTCCTCCTGCCGCGCGCGCACGTTTCGGATGAGGCCACCGATGACGACCGTCTGCTGATCGCGGACGACCAGCGTCGTGTTGGCGGTGCGCTTCGAGATCGGGATGACGCCGAGGGCGCCGGTCGGGGCTCCCTGCTCGCTGATCTCTTCGGTGAGCTCGAGGCGGACCTCGTTCGACTCGTTCAAGTGCGGGATGATCGAGATCTTGGTGCCGACGTCCTGCCGAGGCGCCGCGAAGCCGAGCCCGCCGAGGCCGAGCCCGCCGAGGCCGCCGAGAGCGCCAGCCGCACCCGCGGCGCCGGGGAGCGCGCCGGCCAGACCGCCGCCGACGTTTTGCTGGAGCGGCACGTTGTCGCCGACCGAAATTTCGGCCTTGATGTTGTCGGTCGCCAAGATGTGCGGCGTGCTCAACAGATCCGTGTCGCCGGTCTGCGCGAGCGCCTGAATGAACGTGCCGAACGCGGGGATGGTGACGCCGGTGCCGAGGAAGTTCTGGCTGCCCGAGAGGCCCGGTCCGCGCACGCCGAGCGCGAAGCCCTGGAGCGCGTCGGGATCGGTCGGGAGGAGCGAGATCGTGTTGAGCGGCTTGTTGCCGCCGTAGATGAGGCCGTCGCCCTGGCTCGTGCTGAACGTGTCGCCGGCGTGGAACGACATGCCGAAGACGTCGCGGCGCTTCAGCTGGAGATCCATGATGACTGCTTCGATGAAGACCTGCTTACGGGACTGATCGAGCCGATCGACGACGATGCGGAGCGACGCGTAGTCGCGCTGCGAGGACGTGATGACGATCGAGTTGGTCGCCTTGTCCGCGCTGACCTTCACGCCGCCCTCGAAGATGCCTTGCGGTGCGGCCGCTCCTGCCGGACGTGCCGCGCCGCCGCCGGCCGGAGCCGCGCCGCCTGCGCCGGCGACGATCTCGGTGAGCGTCTTGGTGAGCTCGATCGCGTCGGCGTGCTGGAGCGGGAAGACGTGGATCTCCCCTTCTCCGGTCTGCGGGATGTCGATGCGGCGGATGAACTCGAGGATGCGGAGATACGCGCGCTCGGTGGCGACGATGAGGAGCGAGTTGGAGCGATCGTCCGCGACGATCTTGGAGATGTGGAGATCCCCGCCGCCCACCGTGACGTGGGGAGGCGTGGGCTTGCCACCGGCGGCCGCGGGGGCCCCGCCCGGGGCCGCGCCGCCGCCCTTCACGTCGAAGAGCTCGTTGATGCGCTTCTCGACGTCGCTGGCCGCGGCGTAGTGCACGGGCTCGATCCAAATCTGATCGCCGGCCTCGCCCACGTCGATCTCTTCGACGAGCTGCATCATGCGCCGGATGTTCGTCCCGGTGTCCGTCATGATGAGGAGGTTGCCAGGCGCGTAGACGGTGATGTCCCCCTCCTTCGTCTTGAACTTGCCGAGGACGGCGGCGACCTCGTCGGCGCTCACGTGCGACAGGCGGTGGATGCGCGTGACGTAGCGGTCCTCGGCGGGCGCGCCCTGGGCGGAGGTGTACATCGGCGTCGCCTGCGTCGCGACGCCGGCGGTCTCCACGATCTTGAGGAAGCGGCCGTGCGGCACCACCGTGAGGCCGTTGGTCTCGAGGATCGAGAGGAACGCCTGGTACGCCTCGGCGACGGTGATCTTCTGCGGCGAGTAGACGCTGGCTTTGATCGCGCGGACCTTGCCGCCAAAGATGAAGCGCTTGCCGGTGAGCTGGCCGATGACCTTCACGAGCTCGGGCAGATCCGCGTCCTCGAGCGAGAAGGCGACCTTGAAGTTCGGGGAGCGCGGCTCGAACTCCATCGTCTGCTCGAACTGCGGCAGGCCCGCGGTGTCGGCCGTCGATTTTCCGCCAGGGCCGACGGGCTTCACGCCGCCGGCCGCACCTGCTGCTCCAGCTCCCGCTGCCCCTGGCGCGGTCCCACCCGCCGAGCCACCTGCACCTGGCGAGGCAGGCGCGGCACCCGCGCCCGTGGCCGGAGGAATGATGTTCGGGATGGCGGGATCGGGGCGCGCGACCTGCGACGGAGAACGCTGCGCGGCCGCGTCGCGAACGTCGGCGAAGAAGAACGCCGAAGACGCGAGCGGCAAGAGAAGGAGCGGACGTTTCATCATCGAGCGCACGTGGGGCCTTTCGGGGTCCTGATGCAGCAGCTGGGAACGAAGGGGTTCAAATCGCGCGGGTGGCGCGCGGCGGCAGGTCCGCCTTGTTCGCGTTCGACTTCGGCGGCGGCGCGTCGTCGGCCTTGGGCGGCCGCTGACCATCGATCTTCGACGCGGGGACGACCCCGGAGCCTTGCTCGACCGACTCGCGCGGGCCGACCGCGCGCCCGACCACGAAGAGCGCGATCAACGTGACCATCCCCGTGAAGAGCGCGCACGCGCCGACCATCACCCCGATGGACTTCATCGTCTTGCGAAACAGATCGGTTTCCATGATTGCGGCTTACCTTGGGGCTTTCGTCACTTGATGTTGTAGTCGAGGTTGGTGTTCGCCCCGCGGCGGTTCACCTGCACGGTGAGGTGGTCGGCCGTGCGGAGGCGCGCGTACGCTTCGAGCGCTTTTTCGGGGCTCGCCATGTCGAAGCCGTTGATCGTCTGGAGGCGATCACCGTTCTCCATCCCGAGGACGCCGAGGAGCGTGTCGGGACGGACGCCGAAGAGGCGGATGCCGACGACCTTGCCGTTCTCCTGTTCGGGGACGATGCGCGCCTGGCGCATCAAATCGGACTGATTTTCGAGGATCTTGTCGACGACGCCGCGATCGATGTTGAACTCGGTCGCGCTGATCTTGGAGATGCCCTTGGCGATCGAAGGATCGAGACCGGGAGCGCCACCCGCGGCGGCAGGTGCAGGCGGCGCGGCGGCGGCCGGCGGCGGGGTCTTCGCGGCTCCCTTGAAGAGCTCGGCCTGGCAGAGCGAGCTGCCGCTCGTCATCCACACGCGATCCCAGCCGACGAACTTGAGCGTCTTGCCGCCGAACTCGCCGCCGCGGCGACGGAGCACGCTCTTGTCCTTGTCGGACGAGCCGCTCGTGAGCGCCGCGAAGGACCACTCCGGATCGCTCGACGCAGCGATGACGAGGACCTTCACGGCATCGCACGCCGGCGCGCTCAACGGATCGGAGAGATCCAGCGGAGCCGCAAGCGGGCTGTCGTCGACGGGCTTTTTGTTGAGCGCGCCGGTGACCGAGTCGAAGGGGTTGCGCGAGAGGATCGCGTCGGCGTTCGTGGCGTGGGACAGTTGCCCGCTCGCCATCGGCGCGACCTTGGCGACCAGCGGCGGGGCAGACAACTGCTTCTCGTCCGCGCCGAGGCCAATGCCGACGAGCTGCGTGATCGCCTTGGCGTTCAGCAGCGCCGCGAGCATCACGAGCGGGGCGAGCACGAGCCAGAAGTTTTTACGCAGGAGCTGGTCGACGGCCATGGTTGAGGACCTTCAGCCTTAGCAAAGCCAGGCTCATGCCAATAGAGAAACCCTACCGCTATCGCGCATTTGAACAGCGATTTGGAGCGCCCTCTCGGACAGGTTGTCGCCCTAGGCCGGTGCGGGGCCCAACGCGCGACATTTTGACAATCAGACTGGGGGAGGCGCGCTCGGTGGGGACTCTTTCGGGTCGTGCTCGCCGACGCCGTCGAGCTTGCGGTAGATCGTGCGCGTCGAGATGCCGAGGAGCTGCGCGGCCACGCTCTTGTCGCCCTTCGTGTGGCGCAAGGTCTCCTTGATGACGCGCAGCTCGATGTCGTCGAGCGTCGTACCGATCTCGAACGCCAGCGTCGTCGGCATTCCCGGCGTCGCGCGGGCGATGACGTCCGGGAGATCCAGCTCGGTGAGCAGATCGCTCCGCGAGAGGACGACGGCGCGCTCGATGACGTTCTCGAGCTCGCGCACGTTGCCCGGCCAGCCGTAGTCGAGGAGCTTTTCGAGCGCGCCGCGCGACGGGTTCAGGCGCGGGCGGCCGTTCTTCGCGCAGTAGAGGCCGAGGAAGTGATCGACGAGGAGCGGCACGTCCTCGCGTCGAGCGCGGAGCGGCGGGGCGGTCACGGCGATGACGTTGAGGCGGTAGAACAAGTCCTCGCGGAAGCGACCCGCGGCGACCTCGGCGAGCAGATCGCGGTTGGTCGCCGCGACGACGCGCACGTCGGCCTTGATCGTGTTGCCGCCGAGCGGCTCGTACTCGCCCTCCTGGAGCACGCGAAGGAGCTTCACTTGCACGGCGGGCGAGAGCTCGCCGATTTCGTCGAGGAAGAGCGTGCCGTTGCCTGCCTTCGCGAAGCGACCGTCCTTTTTCGCGATGGCGCCGGTGAACGCGCCGCGCTCGTGGCCGAAGAGCTCGCTCTCGAGGATCGTCTCGGGGATCGCCGCGCAGTTGACGGCGACGAACGGCCCCTTCGCGCGGCTGCTCCGCTCGTGGATGTAGCGCGCAAGGAGCTCCTTTCCCGTCCCGCTCTCACCGAGCACCAGAACCGTGGCGAGGCTCGGCGCGGCTTGGGTCGCGACGTCGACCACGCGGCGCCACGCCGGCGAGCTGCCCACCATCTCGCGCTTGGTGAGGAGCTTGATCTCGTTCTTCAGCGAGCGGTTCTCGGCGACGAGCTTGCCGCGCTCGGCGGCCTTGCGAACGCTCTTCACGATCGTGAGGCGCTTGAGCGGCTTCTCGACGAAGTCGTACGCACCTTCCCGCATCGCGGAGACCGCGGCCTCAACCGAGCCGTACGCCGTCATCAGGACGACCTCGACCTCGGGGTTCAGCTGCTTGATCGCGCGGAGGAGCTCGAGGCCGGTGGTGCCCGGCATCATCAGATCGGTCAGGACGACGTGGACGCGGTGCGAGCGAACCTGCTCGAGCGCGTGCTTCGCGTCGTGCGCGGTGAGGACGCGCATGCCCTCGCGGAGGAAGATCTTCTCGAGAGACTCGATGTTCGAGCGTTCGTCGTCGACGACGAGCACCGTGATTCCGTCCGCGGCCGGTGCCGTGATGTCCTGCGCTCGTGCCGTTTCGTCTACCATGAGGGCAATCTGTCAGACGAAAGACAATTCGTCAAGGTGACGGACAAATTAGCAAATGCCTTGGCAACCTATCGTATTCGTTTTGAGATTTGCTTGAAGGCGTCCGACCCCGCGCGTCGCAACCAATCGAAGACGACGGCCTCGGCGACCGTGACGGTGGCGCCGGCGTGCTCGCAAAGGCGCAGCCCGGCATCGCGGTTGGCTTCGGTGCGCGAGAGGACGGCGTCGGCGACGACGTGGGTCGCGTACCCCCGCCGCGCGAGCTCACGCGCGGTCTGGAAGACGCAGACGTGGGCCTCCATGCCGACGAGGATGATGTTGCGCGCCTCGGAGTGATGCACCGCGCGCGCGACGTTGGGATCGCTCATCGCGTCGAAGTCGAGCTTCGCCATCGGCGTCACGCCCAGCGCGGGGAAGCGCGCGGCGATCGGCGCGACGGTGGGACCGAGGCCTTTGGGGTACTGCTCGGTCGCGATGACCTTCACGCCGAGGACGCGCGCGGCGTCGAGCAGGATGTCGACGTTCTCGAGCAGGCGGGTGGCCGCGTCGGGCGCCATCGCGCCGAGCAGCCGATCCTGGACGTCGACGACGAGCAGCAGGGACGAGTCGGGGTTCAATCGGTCCACCCTTCACCATACCTTTACGCGGACGGATTTCAGCAGCTGACGGAGCTGGCCGGCCAGGGATCGGGCGTCGACGCGAAGGACGGCGCGGCCGACCTCGTGGCCGGTGTCGTCGCACAGGCTCATCGGGAGGACCGTGAGCGCGTCGGTGAGCTTGGGGAGCGTCAGATCGCGCTGGCCGTAGAGGCGGTAACTGCGACCGTCGTCGCCCGCGAAGCGCAAATCGTAGGGAATGCGCTGCTCGTTGGCGACGCGCAGGCCGATGCTGCCTGTGCACGGGCACGCCGTCGCCACGCCGTCGAGCGAGAGCGTGCCCTCCACACGCAACGCGGGCGCGCGGACGAAGTCGCGCAGGCGATCGATCGATACGTCGAGGCTGAGATCGGCGGTGCGGTCCTCGAGGGGGCTGGCCAAGAGGTGGTAGGCGCCCGCCAGGTTCTCGTGGAAGGTGAGCTTCATTTTTCGGCGCGAGGCGGTTTGACCACGAGGCGCTCGACGATCGTGCCCGCGACGGCGGCGTCGGCCACCGCGTCGACGTCGGCGAGCGTGACGCTCCCGTACACGACGTGATCCGGTTCCACGACGATCGACGCGCCGCTCTCGCAGAGGTCCAGGCACGACGACGAGCAGACGCGGATCTTCGACTGCGCACCGCGTTTTACGAGCGCCTCCTTGAGCTTCTTCACGAGCTCCTCGGACCCCTTCGCAGCGCACGAGCCCTTCGGGTTGTCGGCGTCGCGGCGGTTGATGCATACGAAGAGGTAGCGCTCGCGGTGGGGCATGCTCCGTTTTCATCACGCGAGCGCGCCGTGCCGTCAAGCTCGGTACTCGCGGGGGCCGAACAAAAAGCGATTGCGCGGAGGGGCGAATCGCGAGCAATGTGCCGGGCCATGAAGACCCGCAGCCGCCTCCTCCTCGCCGCGTCGAGCCTCACGCTCGCGCTCGGTCTCGTCGTCGCTTGCGGCGGCGGAAACGACAACCTTCCCCCGCCGCCCCCGCCGCCGCCTCCGCCGCCCACTCCGACCGCGACCGCGACCCCGCCGCCGGGCGCCGAAGACGCGGGCACCCCGGTCGCGGCGCCGCCGGCTCCCGCGCCCACGCTCGTCCCCGGCGCGGCCAGCCCGGATCCGACCGGCGCACTGCCGACCGCGAAGTTCGCGGCGCCGAAGAACGGCGAGGTCGTCGCGAGCGACAAGGCGGCCGACTACGCCATCAAGCTCGACGTGAAGAACTGGCAGACGGCGACGGGCAGCTCGCACGTCCACCTCATCCTCGACAACAAGCCGTACAAGGCGATCTACGATCCGAAGGTCCCGGTCAAGCTGAGTGAGCTCGCCGGCGGCGCGGCGATCGACGAGGGGCAGCACGTGCTCGTCGCGTTCCCGAGCCGCGCCAACCACGAGAGCGTGAAGACGAAAGACGCGATGAGCGTCATCGAGTTCTACGTCGGCAAGAAGGGCGAGGCGAAGACGAACCTCAAGAAGCCCATCCTCATCTACAGCCGCCCCAAGGGCGAATACAAAGGCGACATGGCGCGCCACGTCCTCATCGACTTCCAGCTCGCGAACGACGCGCTGGGCGACGGCAAGGATCACGTGAACATCTCCGTCACGGGACCGGGGCTCGACGCCGCGCTGACCGCGAAGGCCGACAAGGTCGGGACGCCGTTCTACCTCGACAACCTCCAAAACGGCGCCTACGCGCTGAAGCTCGATCTGATGGACAAGGACGACAAGCCCGTCCCCGGCCCGTGGAACTCCACGGCGCGCACCATCACGATCAACAAAGACGCGCCTGCCGATCCCATGCCGGGGATGACCATGGGGGGAACCCCCGATGCCGGCACCAACGTCGCGAAGCCCCCCGCACCCAAGAAGTGATGTAGTCTGCGCAGGCGTTGGATCTGCTCGACGACGCCCTCATTTTCGCGGCGGGAATCTTCGCGTTCGTCGGCGCGCACGCGGTGCTGGCCTTCCAGCGCCAACGGCGCGCCGAGCTGCGTCTCCTTGCGCTTTTGTGCGTGGCGCTGCTGGTGTCGGCGGTGGCGCGCATCGTCGCGAACCGAACGACGGCGCCGTTCGCGGGGCAGCTCGCGACGGCGGCCCTCGCGCCTGCGGTCGCCCTCGTCGATCACTTCGGGATCGACTACGGGCGGCTGAAGGGGCGCGGCCGTTGGCTCCTCGTCGTCTACGGGACCGCCGCCATCGTCGCGATGATGGCGACGCAGGGGACGCTCGATCGGGCAGGCGTCGCGCTCGATCTCGCGCTGCTAACGGCGGCGGCCGGCGTGAGCGCGTTCTTGTGGATCTTCGCGCGCGCGTACTTGCAAGGGCGGCGCGAAGCGTTCCCGGTGGTCGTCGGCGGCGTCGTCCTCCTCGCGGCGATCCTGAACGACGTCGGCCTGTACCTCGGGCTCCTCGAGACGACGGGGCTCACGCTCATCGGCTTCGTCGCGCTCGTCTTCGGTCTGTCGTTGCTGTTGCTCGGCCGGTTCTGGGACGTCGCGAGCGAGCTCGATCGCAGCCGACGCGCGCTCCGAGAGCGCTCCCGCGAGCTGCGCCGCTCGCACGGGGAGCTTCGCTCGACGCAGCTCGAGCTCGTTCGAAAGGAGCAGCTCGCGGTGGTCGGCGAGCTCGCCGCGGTGATCGCGCACGAGGTGCGAAACCCGCTGGCGATCGTCGCGAACGCGGTCTCGGGCCTCAAGAAGGAGGGCGTGCCGCGCGAGGACCAGGCGACGCTGCTCGGGATCCTCGACGAAGAGGTGGAGCGCCTGAACCGGCTCGTGACCGATCTGCTCGGCTACGCGCGCCCGCTCGCACTCCAACGCACGCAGCTCGCCGTGGATGATCTCGTCGATCGCGCCCTCGGCCTCGCACGAAGCCAGACCGGAGTCGCCGTCGCCGTCGAGCGCGAGGCCAAGGACGCGCGCGTGTGGGCCGACGCGAACCACTTGCGCCAGGTGTTCGACAACCTCATCGACAACGCGGTCCAAGCGATGGAAGGCGAAGGTCAGCTCACCGTCCGCTTCCGCACCGAGACGCTCGAGGGCACCGACGGGCTCGCGGTCGACGTGGTCGACACCGGCGAGGGCATGGACACGATGGTGCGAAAGCGCGCCAAGGATCCGTTCTTCACGACGCGGCCCAGCGGCACCGGCCTCGGGCTCGCGATCGTCGATCGGATCATCGAGGCGCACGGCGGCCGCTTCATCATCCAGAGCCGCGCCGGCGAGGGGACGACGGCGACCGTATTTTTGCCGTTCGGTCGTACCAGCGAGCCGCCCGAGGCTTCTTCGCGGAGCGGTCGGCGCGTCGCAAGCGCGCAGGCCAAAGGAGTCTAACGTGGACCGCGCGTCGATCGTCCGCGCCGACAAGGCGCACGTCTGGCATCCCTACACGCCGATGGACGCGTACATCGCGGGCGGCGATCCGCTCGTCGTCGCGCGAGCGTCGGGCGTGAGGCTGTACGACGTCGATGGCCGCGCGTACCTCGACGGGAACAGCTCGTGGTGGGTCGCGGCGCTCGGTCACGGGCACCCTAGGCTCCTCGCCGCGCTCGAGCGACAAGCCAAGACGCTCGCGCACTGCTCGCTCGCCGGCACCACGCACGAGCCCGCCGCAGCGCTCGCGACCGAGCTTTGCCGCGTCGCTCCCGCCGGCCTGAACCGTGTATTTTACACGGACAACGGCTCGACCGCGATCGAGGTCGCCGTGAAGATGTGCGTGCAGCTCTGGGGGCAGCTCGGCGCGCCGAAGAAGACGCGCTTCGTCGCGCTCGACGGCGCGTACCACGGCGACTCGATCGGCGCGGCGAGCCTCGGCGGGGTCGAGATCTTCCGCCGCCCCTTCGCGGGCGTCCTCTTCGAGTGCGCACGCGCCCCCTTCCCCGAAGAGGACGCCTACGCCCGCGCGTTCGAGGCCATCACCGCCATCGTCGAGCGCGACAAGGACGAAATCGCAGCGGTGGTCGTCGAACCGATCGTCCAGGGCGCGGCGGGGATGCGCATCTACGCGCCCGAGTACCTTCGGGAGCTCCGCGCGCTTTGCGATCGCTGCGACGTCCTCCTCGTCGCCGACGAGGTCTTCGCGGGGTACGGCCGCACCGGGCGCATGTGGGCGATGGATCACGCCGGCGTCTCGCCCGACATCATGTGCATCGGAAAGGTGTTCTCGCCGCTCTTCCCGATGGCCGCCGCGCTGACGACCGAGCCGGTCTTCGACGCGTTTCGCGGCGACAAGAGCCGCGCGCTCAACTACGGGCACACGTTCTGTGGAAATCCGCTCGGCGCTGCCGTCGCGCGCGAGGTGCTGCGCGTGTACGAGGACGAGGCCATCGTCGCGCGTGCGGCCCGGCTCGCGCGGCGCATCGAGGCGGGGTTCGCGAAGATCCGCGAGCTACCGAACGTGGCACGCGTGCGCACCATTGGAATGATCGGCGCGGCCGATCTCGGAGGCGCGACCGGATACCACGGCGGCCTCGGGTGGCGCGTTTACGAGGAGGCGCTCCGCCGCGGCGCGTATTTGCGCCCGCTCGGCGACACTGTGTACGTGTGCCCGCCGTTGGTCATCTCCGACGTCGATCTCGACGAGCTCCTCGGGATTTTGCTCGAGAGTGTTCGCGCCGTCGCGTAGTCGTTTGCCCGCGACGGTCGAACGACTTCCGCTCTAATTGATGACGACCTTGCTCTTGTACATCGCCATTCCGCACTGAAACGTCAGGGTTCGCGCGGAGTCGGTGGGCACGTCGACGACGACGGCCTTGTTGAGTGGCAGGTCCTTCTTGAGGCCGATGTCCGGGAAGACGACCTCTTTCGCGCACGTCTCGTCGCTCGTGCGCGTGAAGACGAGCTGCACCTTCTCGCTCTTTTTGACGTCGACCGAGCTCGGGGTGAAGCCCTTGGCGTCGACTGCGATCGGGATCGCGCGGGTGCCCGCTGCCGTGGCCGACGCCACCGCCGCCGTCGTGGACGCGCGCGGATCGTCCGACTTCTTGTCGCATCCGAGGGCCACCAGACCGAATAGCCCCACGAGAACGAACGCCGACGTGACTTTCATCGCGACCTCTTCCTCATACGTTACCACTCTGTGTATCCTCGCGGGCGCATGAGCCAACGCACACCCTTCACGGCGCGGAACGGCAAGGCTGCGGACGGTGTCGTCGCGGAGCCACCCGGCAGCGGCAAAGCGCCCGCGGTCGTGCTCGTCCAGGAGTACTGGGGGTTGAACGCGCACGTCGTGAGCGTCGCCGAACGGCTGGCGGCGGAAGGCTTCCTCGTCCTCGCGCCCGACCTCTACCACGGTGTCATCGCCAAGACGGCCGAGGAGGCGAGCGGACTGATGACGTCGCTTGATCGCGATCAAGCCGGCTCCGAGGTCGCGGGCGCCGTCGACTTCCTGGCGGCGCACACACGTGGCAACGGCAAGGTCGGCATCCTCGGGTTCTGCATGGGGGGCGCGTACGCGTTCAGCGCCGCCTCGATGGTCTCCGGCCTCTCGGCCGCGGTGCCGTTCTACGGAATCCCTGATCCCGCGAAGGCGAAGCTCGACACGATCGCCATCCCGGTGCAGGCGCATTTCTCGAAGACCGACCGCTGGGCCAAGCCGGAGCTCGCCCTCGCTCTGAAGGAGAAGCTCGACGCTAAGCACGTGCCGATGGAGGTCCACCTCTACGACGCCGAGCACGCGTTCATGAACGACGCGCGCCCCGAGGTGTACGACGCGGCGGCGGCGAAGGTCGCCTGGGGCCGCGCGGTGTCGTTCCTCAAAAAGCACCTCGAGGCGGCGTAGTCCCGTGGGAGCGCGCGCGCTCTTCTCCGCGGAGCTCTGCGTTCCGGGCCTCGTGGCGGCGAACGCGGAGCAGGCGATTCGTGCGCTGGCGCGTCTCCTCGCAGAAAAAGGGCACGTGCTCCCGTCGTTCGAGGCGGCTGCGGTGCAGCGCGAGAAGAAATCGCCGACCGGTCTCCCCTTCCCCGACGCGCCGATCGGGCTCCCGCACGCCGAGCCTCAGCACGTGAAGACCGCGGCCGTCGCCGTGGCGCTGCTCGCGACCCCGGTGCGCTTTCGGCAGATGGGCTCGCCGGAGATCCAGCTCGACGCGCGCATCGTCGTCATGCCGGCGCTGACCTCGAAGGACCAGGCCGCCGCGGGCCTGTCGGATCTCCTCGAGCTCCTTCAAGACGAGAAGCTCCGCGCGGCCCTTCTGGCGGCGACGACGGCCGACGCGATGCTCGCGGCGATCCGCGGAAGCAACACCGACGGGGAGGCATAGACGATGGAGTCGCTCGACCACGGCGTCCGGTACGTCCTCGATTTGGGCGCGCCGGTGATGATGCCCATCCTCATCACGCTCCTGGGCCTCGCGCTGAAGCAAGGCTTCGCAAAATCCTTCCGCGCAGGACTCACCGTCGGCGTCGGCTTCATCGCCGTCGGCCTCGTCGTGAACCTGCTCGTGGGGGTCGTCGGGCCGAAGGCGATGGCGTTCGCCGACGTGCTCGGCGTGAAGCTCGACATCCTCGACGTCGGGTGGCCGATGGGGGCCGCGGTGTCGTTCGCGTCGCCGATCGCCGCCGCGCTCATCCCGACCGTGCTCGCCCTGAACGCCGTCCTCGTGGTCACCAAGGTCACGCGCACGATCGACGTCGATCTGTGGAATTACTGGCACTTCATCTACACCGGCGCGCTCATCCACGCGGCGACGCACTCGATGGCGCTCGGCGTCCTCGGCGCGTGCATCACGGCGCTCGTCGTCTTCAAGCTCGCCGATTGGACGGCGCCGGCGGTGGAGCACCACTTCGGCCTGCCCGGAATTTCGCTCCCGCACACCGAGACGGTGAACTGGGCGCCGCTGATGTTCGCGCTGGAGCGCATCGAGCGGCGCATCCCGTTCCTCGCGAAGGTCGAGGCGGATCCCGCGGCCATTCGCAGGCGCCTCGGCATCCTCGGCGAGCCGATCCTCATGGGCGCGATCCTCGGCGTGCTCATCGGCGCGCTCGGCGCGGTGAACCTCTGGAAGGCCGGAAAATACGGCGCGTGGACCAAAGAGGTCCTCACCCTCGCGGTTACGATGTCGGCGGTGCTCGTCGTTCTGCCCAAGGTCGTCGCGATCCTGATGGAGGGGCTCATCCCGATCAGTGAAGGGGCGCGCGACTATTTGCAAAAGCGCTTTCCGGGGCGTGACGTGCTCATCGGCCTCGACGCGGCGGTCGTCATCGGCCACCCGGCAAACATGGCGATCGCGCTCCTCTGCGTGCCGATCGCGCTGCTCCTCGCGGTGATTCTTCCCGGCAACCGTATGCTGCCCTTCGGCGATCTCGCCGCCCTCCCCTTTTATGTTCTGTGGGGTGTCGCCGCGTCGCGCGGCAACATGGTGCGCGGGCTCATCAACGCAGTGATCATCGTCGCGTGCATCCTCTGGATCGGCACGAGCCTCGGGCCGCTCACGACCCAGCTCGCGCAGGCCGCAGGCTTCCGGCCCGAAGGGCTCGGCGGCACCGCGGCTCAGTATGGGCTGTGGTCGGGCGTCGCGCTCGGGAGCCACGTCGTGCCGTGGATCGTCCTCCAGCTCTTCTTACCGGGGACGCCGGGGTTCTGGATGGGGCTCGCGGCGGCGGTGGGGTACGGCGCGGTCTGGTGGTGGGTGCGCGGCGACGTGCGTGCGCAGTTCGTGAAGAAGGACGGCGCGTGACGGTGCGCGTGCGCCTTCCCGAGGCGCTGCACGCGCGGCCCGCGAACCGCCTCGTCCGCCTCGCGCAGCGCTTCGCCGCGGCGATCACGATCGCGCGCGGCGAAAAGCGGGCGAGCGCGGCGAAGATCCTCGAGGTGCTCTCGCTCGGCGCGGCGACCGGCGACGAGATCGAGATCACGGCGACCGGAGAAGGTGCCGCCGACGCGCTCGCCGCGATCGAAGAGCTGATCCTGCGTGGGTTCGTCGCCGATCTCGTGCCGGAGACCGGCGCGTCGGCAGTGGAAGGGATCGCGATCGGGCACGCGCTCGTCGTGACAGTCGACGCCGAGGCCGAGGCCGCAGAGGACGTCGCGGATGGCGATCCGGCGGAGCGCGTGCGCGAGATCTTCGCGCGCGCACACGCATCGCTCGCCGCGCTCATCGCGACGCTGCCACCGCGCGAGGGCGCGCTGTTCGAGCCAGAGGTCCACATCCTCGGCGATCTGGAGACGGCCGTGCGTGCGCAGCTCGCCGAGGGAAAGGGCTTCTTGGCGGCGATCCAAGCGGCGACCTCCGCGGTGCCCACCGACTTGATCCTCGACGCCCGCGCGCGCCTCCTGGACGCGCTCCGACCGCGGGGCGGCGACGCGCGGCTCGTCGGGCTGTCGGCCGATACCGTGCTCGTCGCCGAGCTGGTCACGCCGTCGCTCGTTGCGTCGCTCCCCAAGGAGATCGTGGGGGTGCTGGCGGCGCTCGACGACGACGGGGCGCAGACGGCGGGGTTCACGTCGCATGCCGCGATCCTGGCGCGCGGGCGCGGGCTGCCGCTCGCGTTCGTTCCCTCGTTCGTGCTGGCGCAGATCGACGAAGGCGAGCTGGTGGTCCTCGACACGACCACCTCGCCGGCGAACGTGTGGCCGTCGCCGAGCGAGACGCTGGTCGACGACGCGAGGAGGCGACGCGCCGAGCACGTGGTCGCGCGCGAGGCGGCGGCGGCGGCGGTCGCGGCGCCCCTCACACACCTCGGCGTCCACGTGCGCGCGAACGTCTCGTCGCTCCGCGAGCAGCTGCCACCTGGCGCCGAGGGTGTCGGCCTCTTGCGGACGGAGCTCGTGTTCGCGGGGCGGCGCGCGGCCCCCAGCGAAGCCGAGCAGCACGCCGCCGCGCTGACGATCATCACGCGCGCCGCGGGGCAGCCCGTGGTAGCTCGGCTCTACGACGCAGGGGGCGACAAGCCGCTGCCGTGGCTCAAATCGCCGGAGGGGCGCGACGCGCGCGGCATGGAGCTCCTCTTCTTGCATCCGGAGGTGCTCGCGGCCCAGGTCCGCGCGCTTGGACGCGCAGGCGCGAAGGTGCTGTTGCCGCTGGTGCGATGCGCCGAGGACATCGAGAAGGTGCGTGCTCTCGCGCCCGCCGAGACGCAGGTCGGCGCGATGATCGAGACGCCGGAGGCGGTCGCCCTCGCGCCCTCGATCGCGCGTGCGGCCGACTTCGTGTGCATCGGCACGAACGATCTCTCCGCCGCCGTCCTGGGTCAGGTGCGCGAGACGAGCGGGCTCTCGCACGATCCGCGGATCTTCGTGCTGGTGGCGAAGGTCGTGGACGCTGCGCACGCCGCCGGGCGCACGGTCACCGTATGCGGGGAGCTCGCCGGAGACCCAGGCGGCGCTCGCGCGCTCGTCGGGCTCGGAGTCGACGCGCTCAGCGTGACCCCGACGCGGATCGCCGGAGTGCGCCGCGCCCTCGCCGCCGCGACGAAGGACGATTGCGCCCGCGAGGCGCGAGCGGCTATGCAAGGGGGATGACGAAGAAGATCCTGGTCGCGTGCGGCACCGCCATCGCGACCTCCACCGTCGTCGCGAAGAAGCTCGAAGAGAAGCTCAAGGCACGCGGCCTCGTGGTGGCGATCGATCAGTGCAAGGCGTCGGAGGTCGGAAGCAAGGCCGCTGGGTACGATCTCATCGTCTCCACCACCGAGGTCGACGACACGCGCGGCAAGCCCATCGTGCGGACGCTCAGCTTCCTCACGGGGATCGGCATCGACGCGGACGTCGAGAAGATCGCCAAGCTCCTCGGGGGATGATGGCCCCGCTGCGCTGCGCGTACAGCCGCGGGCGGTTCTGGACGCGCGTGCTCTTGCAGGACGGAATCGTGCTCGTGGCGCTCGCGCTGGCGGCGTGGACGGGCGGGCCGTGGGGCGCGGCGCTCGCCATCGGCGCGATCGCGTCGCTCGCGTGGGGCCTCGTGACGCTTCATTTCCCGAGCCGCGTGGAGGTGACGGACGACGCGATCGCGTTCTCGGCGTACGGACGAACGCACGTGTTCGCGTGGTGCGACGTCGCGCGCGTCCGCGTTCGGCGCTTCCTCGTGCGAGATCGGGTGCTCGTCCGCGTCGTCCCCGCGGGCGCGTGGCGCGGACGTTATTGGATCACCGACGGCCTCGATGGCTACGACGCGCTCGTCGCCGAGCTCGAGCGCCGAGCATCACTGAATTCGTTGGCTGGCTAACGAATTTCTCAGACGTAGAGGCGGACGGCCTCGAGCGTCTTGCGGGGCTCCGCGTCCTCCCAAATGACGGCGTGGAGCGCCTCGAGAAGAGGCAAGTCGCGGACGCCGCGCTCGGCGGCGAAGCGCCACGCCGTTTTGATGGCCGGGTAGCCCTCCGTCAGCTCGCCGACCGCGAGCATCTCGCGCGCGACGTCGGCGGCCTTTCGCCCCTGCCCGACGCGCTCGCCGAACGCGCGATTGCGCCCACCGGCGGCGGTCACGTGAAGATCGCCCACGCCGGCCGCGCCGAACACCGTCTCCTCGCGACCTCCGGCGGCGATCGCGAGCTTTCGCATCTCCCAAATCCCCTGGGAAAAACAAGCCGCGCGCGCGTTGTGGGCGTCCTTGCCGACCAACCCATCCCACAGCCCGAGCCCCGTCGCGTAGGCGTTCTTGAGTGCCGAGCAAATTTCGGCTCCGGCGATGTCGTCGGTCTTCGCGATGCGCATGTGCGGCGCCGCGAACGCCTCGGCGCAAACCGCCGCGTCGGCGCCCGCGAACTGCATCAGCGTCAGCACGCGGCGCGCGATCTCGATCGCCTTCGCGGGGCCGCCGGCGTGGACGAAGCGGAGATGCCGCCCGGCGACCTCGCTCGCGACGAGATCGATGCGGTCCATCTTGCCGCCCTTCGCCTCGAGGAAGCCCTTCGTCACGCTGAGGATCGGCACGTCGGGCAGAAGCGCCGCCGCCTTCGTCATCACCGGCACGACGCCGTCCGAGTTGACGGCGTGCACGACGAGCTCCGCCCCCGCGAGCGCCTTCGCCAGATCCGCCGCGCGATGAAGCGCGATGCCGTCGAGCGTGAGCTTCAAGCGGGGGTGCGGCTCGCCGCGCGCGCAGGGATCGAGCATCGGATCGTCGAGCCACGTGCCCCAGAGCCGCACATCGTGCCCGCACATCCGCGCGACCGTGGCCATCGCGCTGCCCATGTAGCCTGCACCAAGGACCGTGATCTTCACGAAAGCCACGCTACCATCGCGCCATGCGTTTCGCAGGCGGCTACGCCATGGTGCTGGCTGCGACGCTGGCGGGGCTCGTCCTCTTCGTCGCCGCGCTCCGCTACAGCCCGCCGGACGCGCTGCCCGACACGGCGCCGGCGGACCGGTTCTCCGGCGTGCGCGCCCACGCGACGCTCACGCGGGTCCTCGGCGACGGCGCGCCGCACCCCGTCGGTAGCGACGCATCGGCCGCGGTCCGCGCGCGCATCATGAAGGAGCTCGTCACTGTCGGCCTGGAGCCCGTCCAGCGTCGCGGCCTCGCGTGCCGCGGGTGGTCGTGCGCGTACGTGTGGAACGTGGTCGCCGAGGTGAAAGGGGCTTCGACCGACGCGATCTTGCTCTCCGCGCATTACGACTCGGTGGCGGCGGGGCCTGGCGCGGGTGACGATGGCTCCGGCGTCGCCGTCTTGCTGGAGGTCGCGCGTGCCCTTCGCAGCGCGCCGCCGCTGTCACGCTCGGTTCGTCTCCTGTTCGACGAGGGCGAAGAGGCTGGGCTCCTCGGGGCGCTCGCGTTTGCCGCCGGACCAGACGCCGAGGGCGTGCGCGCCGTCGTGAACGTCGACGCGCGCGGCAACGGCGGCCCCGCGATCCTGTTCGAGACGAGCCACGAGAACGATGCGGTCGTGCGTGTCGTCGCCGCCAAAGTGCCGCGACCGTTCACGAGCTCGGCGCTCTTCACCGCCTACGCGTCGATGCCGAACAGCACCGACTTTTCGGTGTGGAAGGACCGCGCGGGGGCACCGCAAGGGGTCAACTTCGCGCTCCTGGGAGACCTCGCGAGCTACCACACGCCACTCGATCGCCTGGACAACGTCGACCGGAGCTCGCTCCAGCACGAAGGGGATGGAGCGCTGGCGATGGCGCGCGGTCTCGCCGAGGCAGACATCGACACGCACGGGCGTCTGATCTGGTTCGACGTCATCGGCGTGTGGGTGGTGTGCTGGCCGGAGGCGTGGGCGCCGCGCATCGCGTGGGGTGCGCTCGTCCTCGTGGTCCTCGCGATGGCAGGCCGCATCGCGCGCCGGAGGGTCACGCCGCTCGATCTCGTGCGTGGCCTTGGCGTGCTCCCCTTCGCCGCGCTCGGCGCGATGGCGCTCGCCGTGACGTCGACGAGCACGCTCATGTCGTCGGGCGTTCTCCCTGCGCCGTGGACGGCGAACGCGCCGTATGCGATGGCCGCGATGTGGACGATCGGAGTGGCGATGGCCGGGGCCGCCACCGCCGCGACGACGCGCGACCTCGGCGAGGGAGCGTGGTGCGGCGTGTGGCTGACGTTGGCGATCGCCGGGGTCGTGCTCGCGGTCGACCTCCCGACGGTGAGCCACCTCCTCACGGTGCCCGCCGCCCTCGCAGGCGCGCTCGGCCTCGTGACCACGCGCGCCAAGCGCGAGGACGTCGGGGACGGCGCCCTCCTCCTCGCTTCCTTGATCCCCGCGCTCGCCCTCGTGACGCTGGCCGCGCCGCTGCTGCTCCTCCTCTACACGGGCTTCGGAATCTCCGCGGCGCCCAACGCGGCCATCCTCGGGGCGGTACTGGCTGCAGCGTTCGCGCCGGTCTTTGCCCTCGCCGCACCGCAGACGCGCTGGATCGCTCCAGGCATCCTCGCGATTGGAGCGCTCGCCTTGACCGCAGCAGCCGCCGGCTCGCCGGCGTTCACGGAGGCCTTTCCGTCGCGCGCGAACGTGGTCTTCGCCGAGGACGCGGCCGGTGCTCGCGCGATGGTCGACACGACGTGGGGCGCGCACACGTGGGGAGCGGTCCCGCATGCCATGCGCACCGCGCTGGGGATGGCGCACGAGTCTCCGCGCGCGCCGTGGGCCCCTCAGCTGGTGCTCGCCACGGATCTGCCACGCGCCGATCTCGCGCCGCCGGTCGTCGAGGCGCTTGCGAGCGCCGACGAAGGGGCCGAGCGCCGCGTATCGCTTCGCCTCCGATCGGCGCGAGGCGCGCGCGATCTCACGCTGCTCCTTCCTCCGGGCGCCTCGGCGCGATTCGTCCGGCTCGAAGGCGCGGCGATCTCCGCGGCAAGCGACACCTCTCGGTGGCGAGAGCTGCGCGTCGCCGGCGTTCCGCCAGAGGGCGTGGTCGTCGAGATCCTGGCGGCGCGCGAGCCCATCACTGTGACCGTCACCGACGAGACATCGGGCCTTCCCCCGAGCGCCGCGCCGATCGCGACGGCCCGCCCCAAGACCGCGGTCCCGGCGCAGCGCGGCGATCTGACGATCGTCTCGCGCGACGCCCCGCTCTGAGGCTCGCGCCGCAACCAAGCTCGCAGTAGGCTCGCGCGATGGCGTGGGTCAAAGTTCCCTCGGAGCACCATCCGATTTTCCACGCGGCACTCCCGAAGGATCCGCGCCTCGAAACGCTCCAGATGTTCGGAGGCGTCGCGGCGAAGGTGAACGGCAACTTCTTCGCGGGCCTCTTCGGTCGCTCGACGATGGTGTGGTTGCCCGAAGACGAGCGCGCCGAGGCGCTGGCGCTCGAGGGCGCGTCGCTGTTCGATCCGATGGGCAACGGCCGCGTGCGGAGCGACAAGGTGATGCTGCCGGAGGCGATGATGGAGGAGCCTGCCGAGCTACGCCGCTGGCTGGCGCGCGCGTTCGCGGCGGCGGCGAAGCTGCCGCGGAAGGCTGCGAAGGCGACGAAGGCGGCGGCGCAGAAGAAGCCCGCAAAGGCGGCGGCTCCGAAGAAAAAGGCAGCGCCGGCGACGAAGAGAGCTGCCAAGAAGAAGTAGGCGCTCGCCAATAGGGGAAATGAGAAACGCCTTGCGAGGCGGGTGTTCTCCCCATCGTGCGCCGCACGATTCGCGAAGCGACAGGAGGGGAACCGGCAGGTTCCCAACACGAACCGTTAACCGACTCGAGGGTGTCCACGAACCGTGGACACCCTCGTGGTCGGGGCGAGAGGATTTGAACCTCCGACTCCTCGGTCCCGAACCGAGTGCGCTACCAGGCTGCGCTACGCCCCGGAGAAACGTGGGGTGTCTTATGGCGGTCCGGACCCCAAAGGTCAATCGCTTCGTGCGAGAAGCCTATGCGGGCCGAGGATTTCGCTCGCCTCAGCACGGCGAGAGGCCGCATCGCACCTTCGCCCAGGCGCGGAGCCGAAAAATCCCCCTGGATGGCCATTTTCTGACCACGGTGGTCGTGTCAGATCCAGTGAGGCTAAACTCTCGAAAACGCGATCCGAGGATTCCAGTGCGGATGGAAGTATGTATCTAGCCAGAAACTTTCGAAAAATCATCATCGCACCCCCTTCCCAACCCCCGGTCGGTGAGTAAAGCCTAACTGTAACTGCTGTCGCAACCGCTCCCAACGGAACGCGCAGCCGAAGTTGCCTCGCCCCCCGAAACCGCCCTCAAGGAGCACGCCGATGCCCGTCGAGTTGCCCGCCGTTCGGATCATGATCGTCGATGATGACCGCGCGATCTGCGATTACATGCAGACCCTCCTCGAGCGCGACGGCTTCCAGGTGAAGGCGGTCAGCGATCCGACCTTCGTAGAAGAAGAGCTGCGCACAGGCGGCTACCACCTCGTCATCCTCGACCTGATGATGCCGAAGCTGGACGGAATCGAGGTCCTGCGCCGCATCCGAAAGATCGACAGCGACATCGCCGTCGTCATCTTCACCGGCTACCCGAACCTAGAGAGCGCCGTCGCCTCGATGAAGCTCGACGCCGTCGACTACATCAAGAAGCCCTTCAACGTGGACGAGTTTCGCGAGGTGCTGGCGCGCGTGATGCGCAAGAAGGGGCTCGCGCGCACGCCGGAGGAGCAGCTCCACCGCGTCATCGGCGACACGATCCGCAACCTCCGCAAAGAGAAGGATCTGACGCTCAAGCAGATGAGCCGCCGCACCGGCCTCAGCGTGTCGCTCCTCTCGCAAATCGAGCGCGCCGAGTCGAGCGCGTCGATCTCGTCGCTCTACAAGATCGCCATCGCGCTCGAGTCGCGGATTCAAGATCTGTTCGGCGAGTACTGACGGCGCACGCGTACGCGCACGCAAAGGCGCATCCCGTGGCGCGTGACGTGGGCGAGACATGACAGAGACATGAAAGGCGCTGCCGTGGCGAAATCGCATGGTATTTTGCCCGGCACATGCGTGCCCTTCGTGTCGCTAGCGTCCTGACCGGTCTCGGAATCGTCCTCGTCGGAATCCAGTCGGATCGCGCCCGCGCGGCGTGGCCTCCGACGGCCGGCGACGATCTGACCAACCCCGCGAGCTGGCCGAACGATCCCGACTACAAGGATCGCTGGAACTACTTCTCGTACTTGCCGAAGCAGAACCCCGGCACGCTGCCGTACACCGCGGCCGACGTGAAGCTCGGCGCGTCGGGGATGAGCATCGACAAGGCGTGGACGTACACGATTGGCCGGCCCGACACCGTCATCGCAGAGATCGACTGCGGCATCGAGTGGGAGTCGGACGATCTCGTCAACAAGGCGTGGCTCAACGCGAAGGAGCTCGCCGGCGCGAAGCAGCCGCAGGACAAGGCGGGCGCCGCGTGCGGCGGGGCCGGCGCGCTCGCGGGGTACGACTGCGACGAGGACGGCGTATTCACGGTCGCCGACTACCGCGCCGATCCGCGCGTCGCGCCGGTCATCACCGGAGACACGTGCTTCGCCGACGGCGAGCGCACGAAAAAGGGACCCGATCGCATCGCCGGTGACCTGAACCGCAACTGCATCTTCGATCCCGGCGATCTCATCGAGCTCTTCTCCGACGGCAAAGACGACGACGGAAACGGGTACATCGACGACATCAGCGGCTGGGATTTTTTCAAGCACGACAACAACCCCTACGACGACACGCGCTACGGCCACGGCACCGGCGAGGCGCGGGACAGCTCCGCGGAAGGGAACAACGGCAAGGGCAGCGTCGGCGTCTGCCCGCTGTGCCGCTTCATTCCGCTGCGCGTCGCCGACAGCTACGTCGCCGACTCGAACGCGTTCGGCAAGGCCGTCATCTACGGCGTCGACAACGGCGTGAAGGTCATCCAAGAAGCGCTCGGCGCGATCAACCAGACGCCGCTCTCACGCGCGGCGATGGACTACGCGTACAAGAAGGGCGTCATCGTCGTGGCGAGCATGGCCGACGAGGACGCGCGCCACCACAACTTCCCGGGCCTCGCGAACCATACGCTGACGGTCCACACGATTCGCTACGAGGGGCAGGACCAGAACTCGTCGTCGACGTTCATCTCGTACGACACGTGCTCGAACTACGGCGGGCAGCTGCAGCTGTCGATTTCCGGCACCGCGTGCTCGAGCGAGGCGACGGGGCGCGCGGCGGGGCTCTCGGGGCTCGTGTACTCGATGGCCGCGTCGATGAATCCGCCGCTCACGCTGTCTGCGGAGGAGGTCATCCAGCTCCTCAAGATGAACGCGGACGACATCGACGTGCCCGAGTCGCGGAGCGCCGATCCCGACGTGCGCGCGGGGCTCTTCGAGAGCAAGCCGGGCTGGGACCAGCGCTTCGCGTACGGACGCGCGAACATTTACCGTTCGCTCACGGCGCTGAAGAGCGGGCTCGTTCCGCCGGAGGTCGACATCACGTCCCCCGCGTGGTTCGAGCCGATTTACGCCGATCGCGGACCCGCGCAGATCGCCGTCGTGGGGCGCGTCGCGGCGTCGCGCGCGAAGTCGTACGACTACGTCGTGGAGTGGGGCGCCGGCGTGGAGCCGGGCGAGGGCGAGTGGAAGCCGCTCATCGCGCAGGTCTCGAACGTGCCCGGCACGCAGGCGATCGGCGGCGGAGGGGCCGCGCTCGCGATGTTCGATCCCAAGCAGCTCGACACCGCGCACGTGCGCGATCCCGACTCGCCGCACGGCGAGAACGATCGCACGATCACCCTCCGCGTTCGCGCGATCGCCCACTACCCCGGCGGCGACGTCACCGGAGAGGCGCGCCGCGCGATCGCCATCACGAACCAGAAGAACGGCCTCGACGAGGACCTGCTCCCCGGCTTCCCGATCAAGATCGGCGGCAGCGGCGAGCCGAGCCCGAAGCTCGCAGACGTCGACGGCGACGGCGTGCGCGACATCGTGCTCGTGTCCACCGATGGCCTGCTCCACGTTTGGTCGATGCGTACCGGACAGCCGGTGGAGGTGAGCGGCTTTCCGTACTACGCGCGCTTCGACGACGGCCTGGATCTGGAGCGCGAGCCCGGTGCGCCGTCGTACCTCTCGGCCCCTGCGTACGCGAGCGGCAGCGTCGATCCGACGATCGGACGTGAAGCCACCGGCGGCGCGCCTGCGATCGGCGACGTCGACGGAGATGGCAGCGCCGACATCGTCTTCACCAGCTGGGTCGGGACGATCTACGCCATCGATCGGCGCGGCCGTCCGCTCCTCGGCTTTCCGCGGCGCCTCCCGCCGGTCGTGTCGTGCCCGCTCGACACCGCAAAGCCCAAGCCCACCGTCGCGTGCGCCGACACCACGCACGCCTACGCGCGCGGAGCCTTCGCGGCGCCGGTGCTCGCTGACTTCGACGGCGACAAGAAGCTCGAGATCGTGCAGGCCGCGTTCGACGGGCAGATCCACGTGTTTCATGGCGACGGCACGCCGCTCGACGGGTGGCCGGTGCTCGTGCACGCGCCGAAGGCTGCAAAGTACAACCGAATCATGAGCACGCCGACGGTGACCGACTTCAACAAGGACGGCATCCCGGATTTGGCGACCGGCTCGAACGAGACGCTCGGCGGCGGCGACGGCGCGGGGCCCGGCTTCATGATCGACGGACGCGGCAACAAGACGCCGGGCGGACCGTACTTGCCGAACTGGCCGATCTCGATGACGTCGCTGCACCTCTTTCCCACCGTCGGCGAAGGGCTCGGCGCGTCTCCGGCCTCGGCAGACTTCGACGGCGACGGCGTGCCCGAGGTTGTCCTTCAGGGCAACGGCTCGCCGCCGCTCGTCGCGAAGGCGGATCCGGGCAAGCAGGTGGGCTTCGCCGATCCTCCGAACCGATTGCCCGTACGTGAGGACGGATCGCGCGGCGTCGAGCCGACGAGCATCTTCGGCGAGCAGTCGAACGCGACGACGCCCGACACGATGTTCCCGTTCTTGAGCCAGCCGTCGATCGGCGATCTGGATCTCGACGGTACGCCCGACATCATCACGAGCGGAGGGTCGCTGAGCCTCGCCGGGACGATCGCCGGCGGCGCGTACAACAAGCCGTTCCAGAACCTGCTCGCGTTCTGGAACGGGAAGACCGGCAAGATGTTCTCGGGCTCGCCGTTCGTGATCGAGGATTTCGTCTTCTTCGTGAACCACGCGATCGCCGATTTGAGCGGCGACGATTACCCCGAGATGATCCTCGGCACCGCGAGCTACTTCGTCCACGCCGTCGACGCGTGGGGCTGCGAGGCGCCGGGCTGGCCGAAATTCACGAACGGTTGGCACGTCGCGACGCCCGCGGTCGGCGACGTCAACGGCGATCACGCGCTCGACGTCGTCGCGACCACGCGCGAAGGGTACCTTTTCGCGTGGAAGACACACGGAAGAGACGACGGCGTCGTGCAGTGGGAGAGCTTCCACCACGACAACCAGAACACCGGCGACTACGGGAAGAAGCTCGAGCAGGGCACGACGAAGCAACCGGGGCCGCACGTCGACTGCCGGCCGGTGCCGCCGGCTGCTCCGCCCACGTACGAGGCGGGTGGCTGCGCGATCGCCTCGCATGACAAGACGTCGACGTGGAGCGACGCCGCGGGCCGCGTGGCGCTGCTTCTGGGTGGCCTCGGAATCGTGGTCGCTGCCGCGAGGACGCGAAGGAAGCGATAAGCCCTTTACTTCCGCGCGGGGTCTCGCGCATACTCCGCCGCCGTTTCGGGCCGGAGTAGCTCAGTTGGTTAGAGCGGGCGTTTCATACGCGCTAGGTCAGGGGTTCGACTCCCTTCTCCGGCACCTTGTGGGGGGGCTTCGGCCCCTCGCGCATGACTGCGCGAGCTTCCCCCGCGTCGTGTGATCGCGTCGGGTCCGGTCGCCTGCGGCGAACGGCGCGACGCGCCGAGGACACGCCTTGGTCGTGGATGGCGATTGGATGCTGGCCGGCGTGGCGGCGGCGGCGGCTACGGGGGAGTGCAGTGGGCGCCGCCGCCAGCAGGGTTTGCTTGGCAGACGTAGCCGGAGGAGCTGCAGTCGGTGGGGGACCAGTAGCCCCCGTTGCAGTCCTCCAACACGGTCGCGCTGAAGCAGCGGCTGGTGTCGAGGCGATTGCCGGCGTCGTTCAAGAAGATGGTGCACGTGGTGTAGCCGCCGCCGGTGCAGTTGCCGTTGCCGACGCGGTCGACGGCGCACATACCGGCGAGCAAATCGCAGCTCGTCGTGTCCCACAGCGTTCCGAGCGGGTGCGCGCCGTTGTTCACGAGCTGGCATTGGAAGAGGTGGTTGCCTGAGCAGACCGCGCGAGTGCCTCCCGGACACGGATCGCCGTCGTGCACGACGACGTCGGCATCGACGGGGATCGCTGCGTCGCTCGACGTGCCGGTGTCGGCGTTGGGGACCGCAGAGTCACGCGGCGCGTCGCCGGCGTCGTTGGCGTCCGCGACGCATTGGGTGCCATCGAGGTGGGTCCCTGCACCGCACGTCGTCGCGGCGTTCGTACCGGTCGGGGCGTTCGCGCTGCATGCCGAAGCCGTCGCGATCGAGACGATCGCGGCCGCCGCTGCCGAAAAACAGGCGACACTCGAAGAGCGCATTCACTACCTCCGAAGCGCCTCTGGTGCCGCGCGGCCCAGCGCATTCATCGCTCGGAGTCTCCACGCGAAGGAGACGCGCTTGCGACCGGACGGTGTCATGGGACCTAGCGTCGACCACCCCCCTGGGCGTCACTACACGTTGGTCAGAACGAGGCGCGCATGGCGAGGCCCGGCGCGCCGCCCACGCTCGGTCCCACCATCACGGTCGGCGACGACTTGATCCACAAGTAGGTGCCCGCCGCGGCGCCGAGGATGCCGACGCCGAAGGCGATCGTGCTCACGAGGCCCATCGTCTTCGCGTGCGAGGCGGCGTCGACGCCATCGGTTGAAGCGCACTGCTGGTTCGGGCAGCCGTCGTGCGCTTTGTTCGCTGCGCCGAGCGCGAGAATGCCAGTGATCGCTCCCGTCACGAGGCCGGCCCCGCCGGCGCCGAACGCGACGTATGCCGCGGTTCGATCGGGAGCGGGCGGACGGCCAGCCAGGGGTCGACGTGGACGGCGCCGCAGCGGTCGGTGCAGACGGGGGAGTCGGGCTACCGACGGCGACCTCGAGCTCGCGCGACTCCCCTTCCCCGAGCTTGAACGACGAGCGGACGTCGGTGCGACCGGCGGCGCGGGCTCTCGCTCGACGCTCTCGCGGAACTTCTTGCACGCGAGATCCCAGTCCTTCGCGACGGCGGCCCGTTTGCCCTCGCGGTACAGCGTCTCCACCGTGTCGTCGGTGGCGATGGCCGCGCACGTGACGCTCGTGGCGAGCGCTAACGCCGCAGCGGCGAAGGAACGAGAGCGCGTCGTCTTTACAGCGAGAGAGGCGGCTGGCCGGCGTAGAGGACCGAGTCCGGGACGGAGCGGCCCGCGGGCAGCGTCAGGCGCACGAGCTGGCCGCGCACCTCGAGACCCGTGACCGGATGGAGACCGCGAACCTCGCCGGCGAGCCCTTCGCCCACTTCGCCGACGCGATCACAAAAGAGGAGGCTCGTCCTGCACGCGATCAGGGCCTCTCCGCTCTTCGCGGCGGCGGCGTTCTCGTACGGCACGAAGCCGAGCGTCACGTCCTGATCGATCGCGAGGCGGTACGGCGAAGCGTCGATCGTCGCGAGCAGTGCGTCCTTCTTCTTAAGCTGATCATCGACGTCGGCGAGGCTCTTGGTGAGCGTCTCTTCCAGCTCGCGCACTTTGCCGGCCTCGAGCACCGAGCGATCGTATTCGCGGCGGAGCGCGAGCGCTTCGTAAGTCCCTGGCCGGCCGCCGCGCAATGCACCTTCCAGCAACCGAACCCGTAATTTCACGGACGCGACCCTCGCGTCGAGCTCGGCGTGATCGGCAGGCACTCCGGCCGCCGCGTCCGCCGCTTCGCGATCGGCCACGAGCTTCTGCACGCGGCGCAGCTCGGCGCGCTGCCCATCGAGATCGTTCTTGAGCGCGGCCATGAAGCTCGCTTGAAATCCCATCTCAAGCTCACGCCACTGCGACGCCTGACGCGCGCGCGCCTCGAGCTCCTTCTTGCGCAGCGCCAGCTCGCTCTTGCGCGTGGTCTCCTGCTGCAACATCGCCGCGAGCTGAAGAACGCGCGGATCGGTCTTCGACAGGACCGTCGGCGCGACCCATCGCTGGTTCTTCACGAGGAGCGCGTGCGTCCCGCCATACGACAACCCTCCGAGCGCGAGCGCCGCGACGACGCCGCCGATGAGGAGCTGCCGCGGGCGTGCGCCGCGCGACGGCAACGACGCGGGAGTGGCGGCGCCCGCTTTCGCCACGGTCGCGGCGCGCGGCGGCGGACGGAAGAGCGCGAGCAGCTCCTCGATCGAGAGCTGCATGGTCTTTCGCGGAGGCGCCGGCGCCGCAGGAAGCGAAACCGGCGTCGCGGCCTGCGTGCTCGCGAAGCCGCTCAGGTCGTTCGCAGTCATACGCACGGTCGCGTCCGGCGAGGGCATCACCACGGTCGGCGCCGCGTCGGCTCGGTCTGCCGCCACCCTGCTCGCCGCCGGCACCAGCGACGAAGGCATCGGCGTGCTCGGCCGGGTCATGGACGGATCGACCGCGTGCGGCGGCGGACCTTGCTGGAGCGTCGGCACCGGACCTTGCTGGAGCGTCGGCACCAGGCTCTTCAGTTTTTCGGTCGGTCCTTCGTTCATGGCATCCGGACGTACGCTCAGGGCGTTCGCCGTTCGCTGAGCATGACCGAAGTTAGGTAGGTTTCAAGGCGACTTTCACCCACATGGACACTCGACGGGTCGAGGGGCGCTACTCCGTCAAAATCGCCCGCGATTAAGCAGGTCCGACGGCGCGGCGGAGGGCCCCGGAGGTGCGGTCGTCCCCGCGGGACGAACGGGCTTCGGCTTCCCACGCGGGCGCGGGTCGGTGCGCGGCGGATCGGCCGGCGCGCTCGCCGCGACGGCAGGTGTCGGATCCGGCGGGGGATCGGCGAGCGCGGTCGGCGGAGGATCGGGGAGCGGAGGCACCGTTGGCGGAGGCGGATCGACGGGCGCGGAGGGTACGGCGAGCGCGCCGAGATCGACCGACGACTTCTTCGGGGTCGTCGTGCGAAGCGCAGCGGTGAGGCCGACGCCGACGCCGACCGTCAAGAGGAGGCCGACGGCGACGCCCACCGCGATCGACGACGGCGGGCGCGACGGCGGCGTCGCCACCGATATCGTGGAGCTCACGATGGTTCGCGCCGGAGGACTAGAGACCGCGGCGGCCGGCGGAGGCGCGGAGGGCGTCAACCCGGCGGGCGGCGAGAAGAACGGCGACCGATCGCGCGGAGGTCCCGGCGCGAGCTCGCTCGGCGCCGGCTGCGACGTGCTTCGAGGAGGAGGCGGCCCACCTGGAGGCGGCGTCACGGCGATCGCCGACTCGCTCCCGCGCAAGGAGAGGAGCGTGTCGTAGAGCTCGGACATCGTCGGCCGCTTCTGAGGATCGTGGCTGAGCGCTCGGACGACGAGCGCCTCGAGCGCCGGCGACACGTCGGGCGCGAGACCGCGGAGCGGCGCGTACTGCACGTGCGTGACGCGGCGGAAGATCTGGCCGAAATTCTCCCCTTCGAACGGCTTCGTGCCGGTAAGGCACTCGTAGAGCATCACGCCGAGGGCCCACACGTCGGCCTGACCGTCGATGTCCTTCTCGCCGTACACCTGCTCCGGCGCCATGTAATACGGCGTCCCCATCACCGAGCCGGTTTGCGTGAGGGCGGTCGCGCCGCTGTTGACGAACGGCTTGGCGAGACCGAAGTCGACGACCTTCACCTCGGGCGTATCGACGTCGGCGACGCGCGCGAGGAACACGTTGTCGGGCTTCAGATCGCGGTGCACGACGCCGCGCGCGTTCGCGGCGCGCACCGCCGACGCCACGGGGAGGACCAGCGTGAGCACGTGCTCTTGCGCGAGCCTTCCGACGCGCTCGAGGAGCTCCGCCAACGTCTCGCCGTGCAGCAGCTCCATCACCATGAAGACGGGGCCCTTGCCCTCGACCTCCCAGAAATCGAAGACCTGGATGATGTTGCGATGCGACAGACCCGCGGCGACCTTCGCCTCGCGCAGGAAGCGAGCGGTGTCCGCGCCTTCCTGGCTCTTGAGCACTTTGATGGCGACCGCTTTGTCGGTCGTGAGCTGGCGCGCCTCCCACACGTAGCCCATGCCGCCTTCGCCCAGCAGCCGCACGAGGCGGTAGCGTCCGGCGAGCGTGTCGCCGGCGACGAGGGTGGGTTCGGGGTCGGGGGACGCCATCGGCGCCACGAGGATAGCAGCGGACCCCGTCGCGCGCAGGTTCGTGGCTGCCTCGTCCTGACCTAGCCGCGTCGATCGCGACGGGCGCGCTTCGGCTCCTTCGGCTTCCCGACCGCGCCGATCCCGGAAAAGAGCAGGCCGCTGAGCGTGTGCGCCAGGGTCTCCGCATCGGGGAGCGACGAGAAGATGGGTCGCGCGCCGGCGATGCGCCTCACGACTTGGGGGAGCGCGAGGAGGCCGAGCGTCGACACCAGGAGGAGCGGCAACGGCAGCGCGGCGTCGATCTCACCGGAACGCACACCGTCGCCGAGCGCGCTGGCCATGAGCGCGATGTGCCCGCGCTGGAACCGGAGGAAAATGTGCTCGAAGCGGGACGATCCGAGGAGCGCCTCGTGCACGATGAGGCGCACCACGTCGAGCTCCTCGCGGCTGGCGTTCCCGATGCGCGCCGACGCCCGCTCGAGGCGCGCGCGCGTGTCGGGCCCCGGCGCGAGGCACGCCTCGAGATCGCGAACGAGGCCGGCGTAGATCTCCTCGACGACGGCCTGGAAGAGGTCGTCCTTCGTCGGGAAGTAATAAAAGACCATGCCGATGCTCGTCTTTGCGTCTTTGGCGATGCGGCGGAGCGACGCGCCATCGACCCCCTCCGCGAGGAAGCGCGCGCGCGCGGCGGCGAGGACGCGCGGCTGGATGTCGGTGCGAGGTCTCCCCATGATCTAGACCAGCTTCTTTCGGAACCGGAGCGACGCGAAGAACACGAGGGCGACGAGGATGCCCGTGAGCCACGCGAGCTCGCCGCGCAGATCCTCGAAGTGGCTCCCCTTCAGTACGATGCCGCGGACGATGCGGAGAAAGTGCGTGAGCGGCAGCGCCGACGACATCCACTGCGCCGGGCGCGGCATCGCGTCGAAGGGGAACATGAAGCCGCTGAGGAGGATGTTGGGCAGGAGGAAGAAGAACGACATCTGCATCGCCTGCTGCTGCGTCTGCGCGAGGGTCGAGAAAAATAGGCCGATCGCGAGGTTCGCGGCGATGAACACGAACGCGAGCGCGAAGAGTAGGCCGATGGAGCCCGTGATCGGGACGTCGAACACGAAATGGCCGAGCGTGAGGATGAGCGCCATCTGCATGTAGCCGATGGCGACGTAAGGGAGGATCTTGCCGATCATGAGCTCGATGGTCCGGACCGGCGAGACGATGAGCTGCTCGAGCGTGCCTCGCTCGCGCTCGCGGGCGATCGCCATCGCGGTCAGCATGACCATCGTCATCGTGAGGATGACGCCGATGAGGCCCGGCACGATGTTCACCGCCGAGCGCAGATCGGGGTTGTAGAGGATGTCGGGGACGAGCTCGATCGGCGTGGAGGCGCCGGGGACCCCGGAACGCGAGAGGCGCGCGAGCAGCAGCGCGCTTCCCTTCGCGGCGACCAGCGACGACGCGGTGTCGGTGGCGCTGCCGACGATCTGCGGATCGGTGCCGTCGACGACGAGCTGCACCTGCGCGGTGCGGCCGCTCGCGAGGTCGGATGAATAGTCCGGCGGCACGACGAGCGCGACGCTGGCGCGGCCGGAGCGCAGGACCGACTCGATCTCGGCGTGGCTGCGGACGTGGCCGACGACGTCGAAGAAGCCCGTCGCCTCGAGCTCACGCGGCAACGCGCGCGACGCCGCGCTCGAGTCCTGATCGTAGACCACCGTGCGGATGTGACGCACATCCGTGTTGATCGCGTAGCCGAAGAGGAGGAGCTGCACGATCGGCAGCGCGACCATCATCGCCAGCGTGAGGCGATCGCGGCGGAGCTGGACCAGCTCCTTCCACGCGATGACGAGCGGGCGGAGCTTCACGCGCGCGCTCCTTTCTCGTTCGTCGCCTGGGCGGCCTGCGCCGCGTCGTCAGCGCGGACCATCGCCACGAAGGCGTCCTCGACGGTTACCCGTGTCTCGCGCGCGGAGCGGACCGCGATGCCGGCCGTCGAGAGATCCGCGTGCGCAAGCGCGACCGGATCGGCGCCGGCTCGGACAGACATGCGGAGGAGGTGCCCGTAGTGCGCGACCTCCTCGACCGCGGGGTTCTTGCGCAGCGCGGCCGCTGCGTCGGTGGCGCGCTCCACGTCGAGCTCGGCCACACGGAGCGTTCGGCGCGCGACGATCTCGTCGGGCGTGCCGACGTCGAGGAGCTCACCGCGGAAGATGAACGCGAGACGGTGGCAGCGCTCGGCTTCGTCCATGTAATGCGTCGTCAGGAGCGCCGTCGTCCCCTCGGACGCGATGCGGTGGATCTGCTCCCAAAAATCGCGACGGCTCACCGGATCGACGCCGGCGGTGGGCTCGTCGAGGAAGAGGAGCGGCGGGCGATGGATCGTCGAGCACGCCAGCGCCACGCGCTGCTTCCATCCGCCGGACAGCGTGCCGGCGAGCTGATCTTTGCGACCGAGGAGGCCCGCGCGATCCATCACGCCCGTGACGCGCGCCTTCTTCTCGCCGCGCGGGACCCCGTAAATTCCTGCGTAGAACGTGAGGTTCTCCGAAACGGTGAGATCCTCGTACAAGCTGAAGCGCTGGGTCATGTAGCCGATGCGCTCCTTGATGCGCTCGGCGTCCTTGGCGATGTCGAAGCCCACGACGGTCCCCTTTCCGCCGCTCGGATCGAGGATGCCGCAGAGCATGCGGATCGTCGTGGATTTGCCGGCGCCGTTGGGGCCGAGGACGCCGAAAATTTCGCCGCGCTTCACGGAGAGCGAGACGTCCTTCACGGCGACGAGGTTGCCGAACGTGCGCGAGAGGTGCTCGGCCTCGATGATGTGCTCGGGGACGTCGTTCATCGGACGAGCCGTACGAACGCGGGGACGCCCGCGTGGAGCTTGCCCTCGGGATCCTCGAGACGCACGCGGACGCGGACGACGAGGTGCGGGCGCTCTCGCTCGCTGAAGAGGAAGCGGGGCGTGAACTCCGTCCTCGGAGAGACGAACTCGACCGCGCCCGGGAAGGCCGTCGTCGTCGCGTCGACGCGCGCGCTGACCTTGGCGCCGACCTTAACGCCGTCGAGCTCCCCCTGCGCGACGTACACGTCGACGAACGGATGCGCGACGTCGGCGACGGTGACCGCAGGGGTGCCGATCGCCGCCAGCTCGCCTGGCTCGACGTGCACGTCGAGGACGGTGCCCGCCCCTTTCGTACGAAGGAGGCAGCGCGTGAGGCGCTCGTCCTCGAAGGCGAGCGCGGTAACCGCGGACTCGACGCGCGCTTTTGCACGCGTGATCTCCTCGGGGCGCGCGCCGGACTGGAGCGACGCGAGGCGTTGCTCGAGCGCCTTTCGCTGCTGCGCGGCGCGGTCCAGATCGGAGTCGGCGCGATCGGCCTGAGCCTGCGGCAGCGCGCCGGACTGCTGGAGCGCCTGCGTGCGCGCGGCCTCCTTCTTCAGCAGCTCCTCGGTCGCGCGGGCGGCGCGCACGTCGGACGCGAGGGCTGCGACGTCCTGCGTCCGCGCGCCTGCCTGGAGGAGCGCCAGATCTGCGCGCGCGGCGTTCGCGTCGTCGGCGCGCGCGTCGCGGGTGAGGCGCGCCAAGGTGTCGTCGACCTGCGCGAGCAGGTCCCCGTCCTTGACGACATCGCCGCGGTGGACCGGCACCGCGACGACGCGCCCCGCGACCTCGAACGCGAGGAGGCGCTCGTCGAGCTCGACGGTGCCTTGGAAACCCTCGAGCGGCGGGCTCTGCGCCTGGCACGACGTCGCCGCGAGCCCCATCGCGGCGACCACGAGGATGTTTTTTATCATACGACTGATAATAGTGGAACTTTCCGCTCCGACCAGTCATTTTCGAGCGCAAAGGGCGCCCAGGCGCATCCGAGGGTAGGATCGCGCCACGTGAGCTCGAGCAGCCTGCCGCCGCCGCCGGAGCAGCCGTTCCGCGTCGCCCCGTCCTTCCACAAGGTCGAGGACACGGGGAGCTTCGTGCCCGGCGACTTCGAGGCGCAGTACGAGAAGCTATTCTCGGACGCGCTCAGCTCCGGGCCTATCAGCGTGGAGGAGCGGGAGCGCCTCGACTTCGCGGCGTCGGCGCTGGGGCTCGACAAGAAACGGCTCGACCGCCTCGAGAGCGCGCTCCTCGCGGCCTACGAGGCGCGCGCGGCGATCTCGAGCGCCGACGACACCGGTCCTCCGGAGGCGCTCGTCGAGTCCTCGCGGAGGCGACCGCGTCAAGCGAGCATCCCCGAGCTCGGGGGCGACGAGGCGTCGATCCCGCCGCCGCGCATGCCCGCGGCGCCCGTCGCGGCCGATCCGAACCTCGATCTTCACGCGCGCTTCGCCGCCGCGGAGCTGGACGAGAAATTCCGCCTCGCGGGCGTGCTGGTCCGACGCGGCGCCGCTCGACCCGACGAGCGCGCGCTTTACGACGTGCATCGTCCGCGCGCGCCACTGCGCCCCGCGCAGCCGATGGACGCCCGAGCCTGGTCGGAGCTGCTTCGTCATCCCGATCAGGACGTCATCGTCGGCGAGGTGTTCGGCGTCATCGCGTCGGCGGTCCTCCTTGGCCGGCTGACCGCGCTCCGCCGCGACAAGCTCCTCGAGCGCCTCGACCCGACGAAGAAACAGGATCCGGCGACGTCTACGGTGAGCGCGACGCGCGCGATCGCGTGGGCGGCGGCGACGCTCGGTATGAACGCGCCGCCGATTTACCTCACGCCGGAGCGCGACGACGGGATGGTGATCGTGCCTGCGCTGCCGCCCGCGCTTCGTGTCGGCGGGCGCATGTTGCGCGGTCAGAGCGCAATTCAGCTGGCGTTCCACGCGGGGCGCGCGCTGTCGTGGTTCCGGAGCGAGCACTTCGTGTGCACGCTGGTGCCGCACCTCGGGCACCTCGAGGATTTGTTCCTCGCGGCGCTGCGCATCGGGGCTCCGGAGCTGCCGATGCCTCCCGACGTCCGCAAGCGCATCGATCTCGTGAAGGCGGCGATCCTCCCGGTGCTCGAGGTCGAGCACATCGCGAGTCTTCGCTACCACGTGTCTGCGTTCGTCGAGCGCGGCGGCCGAACGAGCCTGCGTGGCTGGGCGCGCGGCGCGGAGCTGACCGCGTGCCGGGCGGGGCTCGTCCTATCCGGGGATCTCGTGGCGTGCGTGGCGGTGACGGGCGCGGAGGCGGGCGGCGAGGATCGCGTGCGGGACCTCGAGGAGTTCTGGATCGGTGACGCCTGCGCTGCGTTGCGCGCACACCTGGGCGTTTCGCTGTAGTTCGTAGGTTGGTCCTCCGGGGGGGGCGCACGCGGCTTGGCGGGCTCGCCGCTCCTTTGCCCCTGGCGGGGGTGAGCCCTCGCGCCGGCGACGCTGGTGAGTGGCTAGTGCAGCGGATGCGCCGGCGCGTGGTGTCCTTACGGGGCAAAGGAGCGGCGAGCCCGCCAAGCCGCTTTGGGGATCGTGGGAGGGCCTTCGAGCGAGCAGCGGTGGATGTCACACGACGGGGGGGGCGCGCGATGAAGGAGGATGCACCCGCTGCGAATGGTCCTCGTCGCCCTCGCCTTCATCGCGTGCCGCGACGCGACTCCGACTCCGATGCCGATGCCGACGCCGACTCCGATGCCGACGCCGACTCCGACTCCGATTCCGTATCCTCACTTCGAGCCGATCGCGGTTCCCGGAGATCTGCCTGCGTTCGTGCTTCGTGGTGAGCACGGGACGGCGCAGAGGTTTCTCTTTCTCTCCGGATTGTGCAGCCACCCTCTCGGGTATGTGCAGTCCTTTCAGCACGCCGCCGGGGTGCGGGGGGAGGTGCTTGCGCTTCAGGGGGACGTGTCGTGCGGCGGCGGCGGAGAGCTTCGGCGATGGTCGGGGGACGTGCGCGGGATTGCGCGGTGGGTGGAGGCGTTGTTCGCGGCGGCGGGCATCGAGGCGCGGGGCGTCACGCTCATCGGCTATTCGCAAGGGGCGGAGCGCGCGGAGCGGCTTGCGGCGGCGTATCCCGAGACGTTCACGCGGGTGGTGCTCATCGCGAGCCCCGTCACGCCGTTACCGAGCCGGCTCGGGCGTGTTCACGCGGCCGCGCTGATGGCGGGGACGCGGGAGTCCCAGACGAGCATGAAGGAGGGTGTGCGACGCCTCCGCGAGGGAGGGGTTCCCGCGGCGTTTTTTTCGCTGACGGGTGCGCGTCACGGTGAGCTGGGCACCGAGCCTGATGACGACATGGGGGAGGTTTTCGCGTGGCTCGACGACCACGCGCGCGGAGGATCGTGAAAAATCGTATGCCGGCTGGTGTCACACGCCGCGCCGGCGCACGATGGACTGGTCGATGAGCGCCGCACCGTCGCCCCTTCCCTTCGCCTCGTTCGCGCTTCGACGGCAGCTCGCGGAGCCGCGCCTGCGCATTGGCCTCGCCGCGATGGTGCGTCGCAGGGTCCCGGCGGGCGACGCGGAGGACGTCGTCCAGTCCATTCTCTGCGACGCGCTCGCGTCGACGACGACGCCAGTGGAGCCGACGGAGATCTCGCGCTGGCTGTATGGCATCGCGCGCCACAAAGTGGCCGACTTCCATCGGCGTGCGCGGCGCGATGAGGCGACGGCGCCCGGCGAGGAGGGCGTCACGCGCTGCGATCCGATCGAGGCGCGCGCGGTGCTCGTGCGCGTCGTCGCCGAGGCGTACGAGGAAGCACGTTCGCGCGAGACGCTGGGGTGGATCGTCCGAGAGCACGCGGGAGAGCTGCTCGCGGACATCGCCAACGACGTCTCGCTCCCCTCCCCCGTCGTTCGTCAGCGCGTGTCACGGCTGCGGCGCGCGCTCGCGGCAAGGTGGCTCGCGCCCCTCACGATCCTCGCGGCGCTCGGAGGCAGCGCGGCGCTCGCGCGGTTCTTGGAGGGTGCGCCGGCCGAGATCGTCGCCGAGCCTGCGCCCGGTCCCGCCGCGTCGACGCTCGCGCGCGTTCAAGGTCGGTGGCGCGTCGCGTCGTCGACCTCGGCCGCCGAGGTGACCGTGAGCGTGACGGGCTCGCGCGTCATCGTAGACGTACCGGGCCTGCGCGCCGAGCGGGCGATCACGATCGACGAGGCGGGCGCGACCGGCTTCGCGGCCTCGCTGCGCAGCGATCGGGGAGTCGATCGTGTCACGGTGCGATTCGACGGCGAGGCCCTCGTGGTCACGGGTGCGAAGGGCACCGTCGCCCTCACGCGCTGACCATCAGTCCACCGTCACGTCGCCGTCACTTGACGATCGGGTTCGACGCGACGAACGGCGCGCGGACGCGCAAGCTCGTGCGCCCGAGCTCTTTGGGGATCGGCGGCACGGGGCTCGCGCGACGGAGTGCATCGGCGCAGTTGCGATCGAACTCGTCGATGCCGCTCGGGCGTACGGGTGGCCACGAGACGTGCACATCGCCGTCCGCGGAGATCGTGAACTCGAGGATCACCGTGCCCTGCTTGAGATCCAGCATCGCGCTCTTCGGGAACGCGTGGGCCCAGAGCGGATCGATCTTCTTGTGGAGGTCGCGGAAATAGAGGAGGAGGCGCGGGTCGCGCGAGTCGAGATCGAACCACGCGCCGTCGCCGGTGCCGAGCGGTCTCGGGTGCGAGCCGGCGCCCTGTCCGCCGCCCGCGCCGGGATCGCCGCCGCCGCCGACGCCGCCGCGCCCGTCGCCGATCGGGCCGCCCGCCGCGCTCGCGTGGACGATCGAGCGGAGCGTGGTCGCGACCTCCTGCTCACTGTCGACGTCGTCGTTCGGGCGCCCCTGCAGCGACGCGGGCACAGTCACCGGACCGGTCGTCACGTCGGGCCGCGCGTGCGCGACGCGCGCGCCATTCGCGTGATCGTCCCCCGCGCGGCCGTCCTTCACGCCGACGCCGGGCGCGCTGCCGATGGAGCCGAGCCGTCCGGCGCCGATGCGACGGCGCTCCTCGGTCTCCCCCTCGCCGCGATCGGCCTCGCCGACGTCGCCTCCCTGCACCGCGGGGGCAGGAGACGCCAGCGCGCCGCGACTCGGGTCGAACGGGCTCGGCGTCCTCCGCTCCATTCGCTCCAGGTCTCCGGACGCGAGGAACGTGAGCTCCATCGGGTTCGTCGTCGCGCGTCGATCTTCCCAGGCGCGACGCTCCTGGCTCGAGCGAAGGCGCGCGTTCTGATCGCGATCGAGGCGGCTCAGGAGATCCGGCGAGAGGTGCATGCCCTCGTCCTTGTCGGCGAGGTGCGTTGCGGCCACGCGCGCGGAAGGATCGCCGCCGTGCCCTGCGCTCTTCGTGTCGACGCGCGGGGTCGTGTCGCCGCCGGCCGGTGTGGGCGGCTCGCCGACCGGATCGGGCTCGCGATCGACGAGCAGGGTTCCGTCGGCGAAGCCGGGCAGGTCCATCGTCGCCGTCGTGACCGCGCCGCGCTCGTTGGGGATGACGTGGGCCTGCTCGGAGGCGTGCAGGTGGTAGTAGGTGAGCAGACCGATGCCGCCGACGAGACCCGCGTGAACGGCCATCGACGCCGCCCACGTCCAGGCGGGCATGCGCGCGCGGGCGCGAGGAGGCGGCATCGAGGTCGGCACCGGTTTCAAGTATGACGTTAGACGTCCACCGTCGCCATTTGTTTAGGCACCAGTACCCTGGTCTAGACGCCGAAACTCCGGCGAAATGCGCGCTCGGCGTTCGCGGTCGTGGCGGCGGCGAGCTCATCGATGGCGATCCCGCGGAGCTCGGCGACGCGCTTCGCGGTGTGGACGACGTAGGACGGCTCGCACGGCTTGCCGCGGAGCGGGACCGGCGCGAGGTAAGGGCTGTCGGTCTCGACGAGGATGCGGTCGAGCGGCGCGTGCGCGGCGACCTCGTGCACACTCGTGGCGGTCTTGAAGGTCACGATGCCGGAGAACGAAAGATAGAACCCAAGATCGAGCGCGCGCTTCGCGAACGCGGTGTCCTCGCTGAAGCAGTGGATGACGCCGCCGACGTCCCGGGCCCCGCACGCGGTCAGGACGTCGAGCGTGTCGGCCGGCGCCGCGCGCGTGTGCACCACGATGGGCTTTCGAACCTCGCGGGCGAGCGCGATGAGGCGCTCGAACGTGGCGCGCTGCACGTCGCGCGGGGAGTGATCGTAGTGGTAGTCGAGGCCGATCTCGCCCACCGCGACCACGTGCGGATCGCGCGACAGCGCCGAGAGCTCGGCGTAGCTCGCGTCATCGAGTGAGGTCGCGTCGTGAGGGTGCACGCCGACCGCCGCGCCGACCCGTTCGGGCAATCGCGACGCCAGGGCCACCGCGGCGCGCGCGGGCGCGAGATCACCGCCGACGCCGACCACGACGAAACCCCCGACCCCGACGGCGCGCGCGCGCTCCAGCACCGCGTCCGGTCCCGCGGGAAAGTACTGAGGGTCGAGATGGCAGTGCGTGTCTATGAGCGGCACGGGGAAGACGGTATACCTCCGCGCGTGATCGCGGAACCCACTCGAAGCGGCGCCTTTACCGTGTTCGCGCAGCAAGCGCGACCGGCCCTCGCGGTCGACGTGCTCGTCCAGCAAGCGGCGCGCTTCTTCGGGACCACGCTCGCGGTGGGCGGCGTCGAAGGGCGCGACGCCGCCGATCTCGGCGCCCACGCGGCCGCCGCGCGCCTCTCTGCAAACGGCGACGCTCGGCTGTGCTTCGGTCGCGCACGGTCGGACGACGATCTCGCCGCCGCCACCGACGCAGAATCACGTGCAGGATACACAGGCATGTCCCTTCTCGCCGCGCGCTGCGGCACCGTCTGGCTGGTCGAGGTCGCGCGGACCGACGATCGCGCCGCGCTCCTGTTCGCCGCCGTCCTCGCGAGCGTCGTCCTCGGACCCATCCTGAGCCCCGACGGCAACGAGCTCTTTGGCGTCAAGACGGCGCGCGCGAAGCTCGAGCGCTGAGCTCCTTTTCTCGTGCGCGCCCGATCCCGACGAGGAGGATCGTGCGCACCGCCCAATCGAGCGTCGAGCCCATCCACACGCCCGCGAGGCCGAAGCCCATCGTGATCGCGAAGAGCCACGTCGCGGCGACGCGGACCACGAGCGCGCCGATCGCGCTCACCCCGAGGACCGCGCGCGTCTGCCCCGCGCCGCGCAGCGCCTGCGAGAGGACGATCGACGCCGCCATGAAGGGCTGCGCGACGAGCAGCCAAGGAATGATCACCGAGCCGGCGGCCGCGACCCGGGGATCGCCGGAGAAGAGGGGCAAGATCCACGAACGGAATGCCAGCGCGGCGACGCCGGCCGACGTGAGCAGCACGATCGCATACTTTGCAGCGACGCGCGCGACGAGCGTAGCCTCGCGCGGACGGCCCGCGCCGAGCTTTTGCGCGACGAGCGATGCAGCGGCGATCGCGAACCCGTCGGCCGAGAGGTAACAAATCGCCTCGACGCTCTGCACCGCCTGGTTCGCGGCCATCGCGAGATCGCCGAGCCGCCACACCACGGCGACGAAGCTCACGTACCCCACATGGTAGAGGATCTTCTCGAGCACCGCCGGCGCGCTGGTCGAGAAGAGACGTCGCGCTTCGGCGCGCCACGCCGCGGGCAAGCCGGGGTGCGCACCGGCGGGCGCGCGGAACGAACCTGGACGCGAGGGCGACGCGAGGGCGATCGTCGCCAGGATGGCTTCGAGCGTGAAGGTCATCGCTGTGCTGATCCCCGCGCCGCGCGTCCCCATCGCAGGAATTCCCCACGCCCCGAGGATGAGGACGCGGTTCATCGCCACGTGCGCGACGTTGGCGACGACGCCGATCGCGAGGGGAGTGCGCGTGTCGCCGCCGGCCTGGAGCGTCGCGATCAGCGTCATTCCGACGAAGACGATCGGCGTCGCGCCGAGTGTCCACCGCAAATAATCGGCGGCCGCGTCCACAGCCACCGCCGATGCACCCGGGGCCGCCGGTGCCAGGAGGGAGATCACGACCGGCGAGCCGAGCGCGACGACGAGGCCGCTTACGACGGAGACGGCGAGTGAAATGCGAACCGCATGCCGCGCGCGCTCGGGGCGACGCGCGCCGACGTGGAAGCCCACCCGCGCCAGCGTCCCGATCTCGAACGCGCCGAAGACGCTCCAGATGGACCACTCCAGCGCCGCCGCGATCTGCATCGCCGCCAGCGACGTGGCCGCGTGATGCCCGAGCATCGCGCGATCGACGACCACGACCAGCGTCTGCAGGAACGAGTGCCCGATGGCAGGCAGCGCCAGCGCCCGCACCTCCCCCGCGAGCGTTCGCGCGCCGGTCTGGTTCAATCGATCAGACGTTGAGATCGGCGAACCGCTTACGCAGGAGCTCGCTCGCGGCGTCGGCGGCGCAGTTCACGCAGTAGCCGAAGCCCGCGATCATGCGCTCGATCGTCTCCTCGGCTTCCTTCTTGCGATCGTGATCGAGGCCGCTCCCCTCCTCACGCACGAGGATGACGATGTCCTTGGCGATCTTGGCGACGTCGCCGCGCTTGTCCGCGAAGATGGCCTCGCGCATGCGGCGCATGTACTGCGGGAAGACGACGGCGGCGTCGATCCTCTCGCCGGAGTGATCGAGCGACCACGCGGCGATGCTGCTGATCAGCGCCTTGCGCCACTCGGACGTCTCCGTCTTCGCGTCGAGGAGGCGCTCGACCTCGCGCATCATCTTCTCGTCCGGCTCCTCGTAGTCGCCCGTGAGCTTGTTGCGGATGCGCTCCTTCTTCACCCACACGCTCACGTGCTGCACGTACCGGTCGAAGAGCTCGGCGTAGCGATCGTCCTCGATGAGGCCCGTCGACGCGTAGAGCTCCGTTTCCCACGCGATCGCCAACCGCCCGCCGAGCGCCTCACGGAACTGCTTCACGTCGTGGAAGCCTCCCGCGATCGGATCCTGCTGGAGCCACTCGAAGTCGCCGCGCTGCTGGCAGAGGACGTCGATCTCGTCGAGCACCGCGAGGGGGTTCAGGCACTTGAACGCCGTCGACTGCGCCGCGTCGAGGAGGACGACGCGCATCTCGCGCGGGCTCGCGCCGACGCGCCCCTCGTAAATCGGATACGAGTCGCTCTCGGTGTAGACCTGATCGACGTTCGCGTGCAGGAGCTTCTGCGCGTCCGCCTCCAGGCGCTCGGGGGCTTGCCCCAGCGCGTAGAGGTCCATCTTCTCGAGCGCCGTGAGGCCGCTCACCGCCGCGCCGAGCGAGCGCGTGTGCTTCTCGGCGTTGGGCTTCCGCATGCGCGTGAGCACCGCGAACATGGCGGCCATCTTGGTGGCGTGCGGCGCGACGTGACGGCGCACCTGCGGCGCGACGTGCGAGTCGTAGATGGCCTGCTCCTGCACGTAGCTGCGCAGGTACGGCGTGCGGATGAGATCGAGGCGACCGCGGAAGCTCGCGAACTCGGCGTGGTCCTTGAACGCGTCGAGGTGCAGCTCGTTCGCGCTGCCCATCATGACGCAGTTCAGTTGCACGTTCTGCATCGTGAGGTTGACCTCACCGGTCTCCACCGTGAGCTGCAAGTACTTGAACGCGTCGAGCGGGCGCTTCAGCAGATCGCTGAACTCGAGGATGCCGCCGGCCGCCTCGACCAGCTCCCCCTTCGCCTCGTAGAGCGTGATGGCCTGGAGCGAGGCCGGGAGCGACGCGAGGCTACGATCGGCCGTGATTTGCCGCTCCGCCGCGTCCACGCTCATCTGCGGCCCGATCGTCACCGCGCCGACGCGGTAGCGCTGCGAGATGAAGTAGCGCTCGACCTGGACGTGCTTCAAGACCTCTGCGTACGAACCGTCGTAGCTGGAGAGGAGCGCCTCGAAGACCTGCTGGCTCTTGTGGGACAGCTGCCCGCGCAGGATCCAGTCGCTCGGCGGCTCGCTCTTGCCGTCCTTCTCTTTGAAGAGACGCTCGAGCATCGCGCGTCGCTCCTCGACAGGGATCAGGAAGAGCGGATGATCACGGACCTCGACGAGGAGCTTGGCGTCGATTTCGTCGTCGGCGAGGTGCGCGTAGCTCGGGACGTTCTTCCCGGCGCCGTCGTCGCGGTTGCCGAAGCCGAGGGAGCCGCGCACGGTCTTGGTCGTCGGGAAGACCCAGTTGAAGCGGTAGAGCACGCCCTCGTCGGTCGTCGAGTACTGCTCGAGCGCGCGCATGATGCAGCCGACGATGGTGCTCTTCGCGGAGCCGTTGGGGCCGTGCAAGAGGACGAGGCGGTTCGGCCGCCCTTCGCGCGCGAAATTGGAGAGCGCGCGATAGAGCTCGTCCTGCACGTGCTCCTGGCCGATGAGCGCGCCCTTCGGGAGCACGCCGATCCCTGCTTGCACGGCGCCGGGCTGCCGCGGCTTCGGCTCCCACGGCAGGTCGAACAAGTTGAAGCGCGTGAACTCGCCCCACGGGTGCTCCACCTGCGTGGTGCCGAAGTGATCGAAGCAGTCGCGCACGTAGCGGCTCGAGTCGCGCGCGTAGCGGATCGGATCGGCGGCGAAGAGATCGAGGTACTCCGCGAACGAGAGGACCCGACGGCCGCGCTGGAAACGTCGCTCGACGCTCTCTGCGACCGACTTGATCTGGGCGGCGATGTCGCGCGGCTCGCTCATGGAGCAAGCGTACCAGAATCGTGCGGCTACTTCGCCTCGACCTCGAGCTGGATTTCCTGCTGTTCGAGCTGGCAGTTCTGCTCGGAGCAGACGCTCATCTTGTAGGTGCCGACGATCTTCGCCTTGGTCGCGGTCGGCTTGAACTTCACCGTCATCGTGGCGACCTTCTCGGCGTCCTTCTTGAAGTCGCCGCCCGACTTCGAGAAGTTCTCCTTCACGTACTCGACGTTCTCGCTGAGGGACTTGTCGTCCTTCTTTCCCGGCGTGAACTTGTACGGGTACGAGTCGTTGATGTGGTACGCGCCCTGCGCCTCGAGGCGGAGCGTCAGCGTGCACTCCTCACCCTTCTTGCAAGCGCCGGTGGTCGCCTGGAGGACGAAGTTGTTCCCCTTGATCTCTTTCGCGCCGACGAGGGCGGGGGCGAGGACGAAGGCAGCGAGGACCACGGCACTGGCGAGACGGTTCATCTTGTGCGGCATTCTCTTGCACCTTTTGTCGGGCGGCGGGAGGTGATTCTGACCCAAATCAGGCCGAGAAGAAAAGCCGTCAGCTCACGTTGGACGTTCGAGAGGGCGCGCGCTTCACAAAAACCTCACTTCAAATAGAGCTCGAGGCGCGGCGACAATAACTCGGCCGTGGGTCCATCCGACACGGGCGCAGCGCGCTCGGGTCGCTCTTGAAATCCTGTAATTGCAGGCGCTTGCGCCGCGGCCAATCGCGCACCACCGGTAGGCTGGAACGCGAACGGCACGCCCGTCACGCTGGTTCCCTCGGCCACCACGGCGATCCCCTGATCGCGACGATCATGCAGCGCCCAGCGCGCGACGAGCGACCGGACGTCGAGACGGATGAGCGTCCGCGACGACCCGTCGACGCGCGTGGCGGCGGCCAGTAGCTCTTCGGTGCGCGGCTGCGTCGACCATGACACCGAGCGGCTGTCCCACGCGTCGACGATGCGCGTTGCGTGCAGCGAGATGGGCGAAGGGTCGGCATCCATCGCGTCGCTCCGCGCGAGGAGGAGGTACGCCTCGACGATCTGCGTCTCCCTGGTGATGGGCACCGCGAAGCGCGTGAGCAAGACGGACTCCCCGTCCTGCGCGCGTCCCATCGGGAAGATTGCCGGCATCGCGCCCGCCGCGCGCGGACCGTCGCCGCGACGAAGCCACGCGACGTCCGTCGGCGCGACGACCAGCCTTCGCACGAGGAGACCCGCGTCCCCCTGCTCGGCGATCGTCGGTACGCCCGCGTCGAGCGCCTGGCATCGTCCGGCCACGCACGCGCCGGCGCCACACTCCGCAGTCGCGACGCACATCCGTGGCCGCGACGCGCACGCGACACCGAGCGCGACGCTCGCCAGCGCGATCACGACCGCCGATAGAGCTGTGACGACGCGACGCATGCGCTGTCCTTATAGCAGAGCGGAAGTCGGGGCCTGCCCCACCCGAGCGGCCATTTCTGTGGTCTTTCTGGTACCGTCGCGTCGGTGCTCCTCTCCGTCAGGGACCTCGTCACGAGCTTCGGGACCGACAGCGGCAGGCTCCGCGCGGTCGCCGGCGTGTCGTTCGACGTGCCGGAGGCGACCAACGTGGGTCTGGTCGGTGAGAGCGGCTGCGGAAAGAGCGTGACGGCGCTCTCGATCCTGCGCCTCCTGCCCATCCCTCCCGCGGAGATCGAGGGCGGCGAGATCCTCCTCGGCGACAAGAACCTGCTGGCCCTCCCCGAGCGCGAGATGCGGCGCATTCGCGGCAACGACATCTCGATGATCTTCCAGGAGCCGATGACGAGCTTGAACCCCGTCTACACGGTGGGCTCGCAGATCGTCGAAGCCATCCGGCTCCACCAAGACAAATCGCGCGGCCAGGCGTGGGAGCGCACCGTCGAGATGCTGCGCCTGGTCGGCATCCCCGCGCCGGACGTGAACGCGCGGGCCTATCCCCACCAGCTCTCGGGGGGCATGCGCCAGCGCGTGATGATCGCGATGGCGCTCGCGTGCCAGCCCAAGCTCCTCATCGCCGACGAGCCGACGACCGCGCTCGACGTCACGATCCAGGCTCAAATTCTCGAGCTCTTGCGGAAGCTGCAGCGCGAGATGAAGATGAGCGTGCTCCTCATCACGCACGACCTCGGCGTCGTCGCGGAGTTCTGCGAGCACGTCGTAGTCATGTACGCGGGACAGGTCGTCGAGAGCGCCAAGGCGACGGAGATGTTCGAGTCGCCGCGCCACCCCTACACGCGCGATCTCCTCGCGAGCTTGCCGAAGGCGCCGCGCGCCGGCGTCGACGTGGTGGGCGGCGAAGGGCAGAAGCGGCGGCGGCTGCCGACGATCGAGGGCATGGTGCCGGATCTCCGGACGCTCGGGCGTGGGTGCCGGTTCGCCGATCGGTGCAAGATGGTGATCGCGCAGTGCCGTGAGGCAGAGCCGGAGCTCGTCACCGTGGGCACCGTCGGTGACGGGCGACGCCTCTCGCGGTGCTTCCGCGCGAGCGAGGTGTCGCCGTGAGCGAGGCGAGCGAGAAGCGCGTGCCGATGTCCACCCGCCCGCCGCCGCCCTCGGCCGACGGTGAGCCGGAGGCGCCGCGTCCGCGCACGCTGCTCGCGACGGACAAGGTGTCGAAGTTCTACCCGGTGAAATCCGGCCTGTTCGGCCGCTCGCAGCAGCTCGTTCACGCCGTCGACGACGTGTCGGTGCGCGTGCGGCGCGGGGAGACGCTGGGCCTCGTCGGCGAGAGCGGCTGCGGCAAGAGCACCCTCGGTCGCATCATGCTGCGCCTCGTCGAGCCGACGAGCGGGCGCGTCATCTTCGACGGCCGCGACATCCTCCCGCTCTCGCACGCCGAGATGCGCCCGCTGCGGCGCAAGATGCAGATCATCTTCCAGGATCCCTACTCGAGCTTGAACCCGCGCATGACCGTGCGTGAGATCGTCGGTGAGGCGATCCGCATCCACAAGCTCGCCGCGACCAAGGCCGACGAAGAGGCGCGCATCGCGCTGCTCTTGCAGAAGGTCGGGATGCGCCCGGAGGCGATGGATCGCTATCCGCACGAGTTCTCCGGCGGGCAGCGCCAGCGCATCGGCATCGCGCGCGCGCTCGCGGTGGAGCCGTCGTTCATCGTGTGCGACGAGCCGATCAGCGCGCTCGACGTCTCGATCCAGGCGCAGATCGTGAACCTGCTCATGGATCTGCAAGACGATCTCGGCGTCGCGTACCTCTTCATCTCGCACGATTTGAAGATCGTCGAGCACGTGAGCCACCGCGTCGCGGTGATGTACCTCGGCAAGATCGTGGAGCAGGCGCCGTCCGATGTCCTCTACCGCGAGGCGCGCCATCCGTACACGCGTGCGCTGATGTCGGCGGCTCCGTCGCTCGATCCGGAGCGCCGTAAGCTGCGCGTCTTGCTCGAAGGAGACGCGCCGTCGCCGATCGATCCGCCGAGCGGCTGCGCCTTCCACCCGCGCTGCCCGCGCGCGGTCAAAGGGACGTGCGACAAGGAGGTGCCGGCGCTCGTCGAGACCACGTCGGGCTCCGGGCATCGGGTTTCGTGTTGGAACCCGCACGACGCGGAGGGCGGATGAGCGACCTCGACACGACCACACCGGCCGTCGTTAAGCGCATCGGACGCTACGAAGTGGTGCACCCGCTCGGCCAAGGCGGAATGGGGCGCGTCCTCCTCGCCCGCGACACGGTGCTCGGGCGGCTCGTCGCGCTCAAGCTCGTGCGAGAGGATCTTGGCCTTCCGCCCGAGGCGCGGCTCGAGCTGTTCGATCGCATGCGGCACGAGGCGCGCGCGGCGGCGGCGCTCACCCACCCCAACATGGTCACGCTCCACGACATGGGCGAGGAGCCGTCGGCGGGCCTCTATCTGGTGTTCGAGTACGTCGATGGTCCGACGCTCCGCGATCGGCTGCGGGACGGGGCGCTCGAGCCGAAGGAGGTCGGGCGGCTCGCGCGGGAGCTCGGGGATGCGCTCGCCACCGCGCACGCGGCCGGCGTCATCCACCGCGACGTGAAGCCGGAGAACGTGCTCTTGCCGACGACGGGCGCAAAGCTCGCAGACTTCGGCATCGCGCGCCTTCCGGACTCGACGCTCACGCGCGTCGGCGTGGTGCTCGGGACGCCGGCCTACAGCGCGCCCGAGTCGCTACAGGCGGGCCAGTTCGGGCCCGAGTCCGATCAGTTCTCGCTCGCGTCGACGCTCTACGAGGCGCTCACGGGCGTTCGTGCGTTCCCGGGCACCGATACGTTGCACGTCGCCGCGCGCATCGCGAACGAGGAGCCGGCGCCGATCGAGCCGACCACGGCGTACGACGCGCGGGCCGTCAACGCGGTCATGACGCGGGCGCTCAGCAAAGATCCGAAGAAGCGCTTCGCGTCGTGCAGCGAGCTCGGCGAGGCGCTCTTTCGTGCGCTCGAGCGTCGTCCGTCCCTCCCGCCGCCGGTCGAGGGGCCGCAGAGCGTCACGCGCTCGTCGATCTCGCTCGTACCGAAGTCGGCGCAGCGCGCGCAGAACATCGCGGCGGGCGCGGCGGCGCTCGTGATCATCGGCCTCCTGATCCTCGGGCGGCGGAACCCCGACGACGGGGACGGCGCGTCGCTCAAGCAGGTGAGCTCGTCGTTCGCGAGCGCGATCGCACCGCGCGCGGCGCCGCGGCACGAAGCGACACCGCCGCCGCGGCCCACGACGCGCCACGACGCCGGCATCTCCCGCGATCTCGACGCCGCCGCGATCTCGCCGAGCCTCGCGACCGACTCCAGCGCCGCCGCGTCCTCCGCGCCGCAAGCCGACGCCGAGACCGCGGCCGACGCTAAACCCTAAAAAATAAGCGCTTCCGATAGAGCCACGCCGCGAGGAGCCACTTGCCGGCGAGGAGGAGGAGCGCCGCGAGGGCCGCGCCGACCACCGGCCGAAGGAGCGCGCGCAGCGGGCCGTTGAGGACGCCCGAGAGCACATAGATGAGGAGGGAGTTCATCCCGACGACCACGAACGGCAGCGCGAGACGCCGCGCGCCCAGCACCTCGACGACGCCGTACGCCGCGGCGAGGCCGACGCACGACCACCCCGTCGCGTAGAGGCCAAACGACGCGGTCCAAATGTGCTTCACCATTGGCACCGCGTGCGCGAGCGACAGACCCGCGGCGATCCCGACGGCGCCCCACACGGCGAGGCGCAGAACGATCGCGCGCGGCGGACGCGCCGATGCGACGAGCTCCCCCGCGAGTACGCCCGCGATCACCGTCGCGGCGCTCGAGACGAACGCGACGGTGACGTACCCGTCCGCGTCGACCGGAAGATGAAGGAGGCGATCCAGCGCGCGACCGACGTTGTCGTCCATCTCCCACGCGGCGCTTCCCCCGAATTTGCCGTAGAGGATGAAGAGCGCCGTGTGCGCCGCCAAGAGGCCCGCGGCGGCGATCAGCTGCGCCCGCGGCGGACGGCGCAGCACGGCGAACGCGACGAAGTACGCGAGCGCGATTTGCTGGAGGACGCTCACGAGACCGATCGCGAGTCGCTGCGTCTGCCACACGTCGAGCAGGACGCCGAGCGCGAGAAGCCGCCACGCCCGGCCCGCCGCCTCCCGCCACCCACGCGTCCGCGCCAGCGGCATCGCGACGCCGACCGTGAACATGAACGCCGGCTGCACCAGATCCCAGAGCGTGCAGCCCTCCCACTCGGAGTGCTCGAGCTGATGGGCGATCCACTCGAGCCCCGTCCCACGGAAGCGCGTCAACGCGAGGCCTCCCCCGCTCACGAGGAGCAGCATCACGACGCCTCGGTACGCGTCGACGGAGACGACCCTGCGTTCGGTCATGCGATCCCGTACTATCGCATTCGATGAAGGTCGCGATCCTCACGATGCCCGGAGGGAGCTTCGTCACGCATTACCTCGTCAAGCACCTCGACGTGTGCGGCATCGTCGTGGACGTGGGCAAGTGGGGCAGCACGAAGAAGCCGCCCCCCGCCAAATCCACGCTCGAGAAGCTGGCCTACCACTATACGCGCGGCGGCGTCCGCGGCGCGGGGCGGGCCCTCGCGAAGAAGCTCCTTCGGCAACCCGAAGAGGATCCGTTCGCCCGGGCCGCGCGCGCCGAGGAGAAGCACCTCGCGAGCCTCGACGCGATGCTGGTCGGCCACGCCTTCCTCGGAAAACGCCCCGATCTCCGTGAATTCGCGCCGCTCGAGGAGATCGCTGCATTCTACAAGCTTCCGATCGTGAAGGTGCAGAACGTCAACGACGCCGAGTCCGAGGCCGCGCTGCGGTCCCTCGCTCCGGACCTCGGCGTCATCGTGGGCGGCCGTATCGTGAAGCCGAACATCCTCGGCGTGCCCAAGCACGGTGTGCTCAACAAGCACTCCGCCATTCTCCCCAAGCACCGCGGCCTCTCCGGTGAGTACTGGTGCCTCTACTACGAGGACTTCGAGCACCTCGGCGTCACCGTGCACTACGTCGACCCTGGCCTCGACAGCGGGGACATTTTGGTTCAGAAAAAGTTGGTGTTCGAGAAAGGCGACACGCCGACGTCTCTCCGCTTCAAGAGCGAGGTGCTCGGCCGCGAGGCGATCGTCGAGGCGGTTCGCCTCATCGAGCAAACCGGCACCAAGGGAACGGCGCAGGACGAGTCGCAGGCGACGAAGAACAAGGCGCCTACGCGCGAGACCGACAAGGAGCTCTACGCAAAGCTGCCGAAGCTGTGGGAGAGGTACGGCGCATGATGGACGTCATCGTCACCGTCGACACCGAGGCCGACGGGCAGTGGGAGGCCGACGGCAAGGTGCGCGTCGACAACCTCGACTACGTCCCGCGCTTCCAGCGGTTGTGCGAGGAGTACAGGCTCGTGCCAGTCTACCTGTGCACCTACGAGGTGCTCGTCTCGCGGCGGTTCGACGAGACGCTCGCGTACTGGGCGAAGAAGGGCGCGTGCGAGATCGGCGCGCACCTCCATCCTTGGACGAACCCGCCGTTCCGTGGGGGCGACGCGGTCGTGGACTTCGATCGCTCCGAGTACCCGGGCTACCCGAGCGAGCTGCCGATCGCGAGCTTCCGCGCGAAGATGGAGGTGCTCACCGATCTCATCCGCGCCAAGACAGGGCACGCGCCGCGGAGCTACCGCGCCGGGCGATGGGGATTCTGCAAGGAGCACATCCCGGTCTTGCGTGAGCTCGGCTACACCGTCGACTGCTCGGTGACGCCGCACGTCGATCGGCGCGGCTTCAAAGGCGTCGCGTCGGGTGGGCCGGATTTTCGTGGCGCGCCGGTGACGCCGTACGAGCTCAGCGCCGACGACATCTGCGCCTCCGGCACCAGCGGCCTCTACGAGGTGCCGGTCACCATCGTGCACACGCAGCGCGTGATGCGGGAGAGCGCGCGGGCACGCGAGTCGTTCGCGCGCATGCGTCGGCTCCCCGGGGCGAGCCTCCTGAACCGCGCGTTCAAGCTCGAGCCGACGTGGTTTCGTCCCTACCCGACGATGAACGCGCGCCGCTTCCGCAAGGTCTACGAGGTCGCGCGCGAGATGAAGCTGCCGTGCCTCGAGATGATGTTCCACTCGAGCGAGCTTATGCCTGGTGGCAGCGAGTCGTTCCCGACAGCGGGCAGCATCGAGACGCTCTTCGGCATGCTCGAGTCGACGTTCGCGTTCCTCCACGCGCGCGGTTGCAAAGGCGTCACGCTCGGCGACTTCGCGGCGAAGCACGCCGCCGGTGATCGCACCGCACCCTAACCGCGACGTCAGCGGACGAGCACCGGCGGCGGGCCGAACGACTGCGGACACGAGGCGAGATCGAAGAGCATGAACTCCATGACCCGCTCTTGCGGCGTCATCGCACTGGACGGCGACTCGCACTCCGTCGGGAACGCGAATCCATCGGGCGTGCACGCCGCACCGGTCACGTGGAAATCTCCGAACGTAACGCGGCCGCACTGCTCGCTCGGGTTCGCGCCGATCGGCGTGTCGAAGGTGAACTCTTGCACCGAGGGCGGTGAGTCCGTGTAGATCCACCGCGCGGCGGGGGGAAAAATCGCGAGGGCGTCGAAGCGCGGGTCCAGGACGTCGATCATCCGGTCCCCCTCCGACGCGAGCGCGCCGACGCGCGCCATCCACCGCGCGAAGGCGGCGCCGCGCGGGTGCGACGTGTCGAGCTTCGCGGGGACGCGATCGAACGAAGGGATCGCCGCGCCGGTGTTCCAGCTCGCCGTCGCCGCGAACGGCGCGATCGCATAGAGCCAGACGTAGCTGAAGTGGCTCACGAAGAGGCGGCCCCCGTGCGTCGTGAAGTCGACGACGTTTTGTTTGTGCGCGGTCGGCTTCTCCACTTGCTCCCCGGCGCAGTCGAAGAGGACGACGTCGTAGCGCGCCAGGCTCGAAGGGCTCCCCGTGAGCTCGTCGGCGGGCGGGATCCCCGGGATGGACGCGCCATTCTCTCGATAGAGGTGGACGCGACCGCCGGCCGCCGGAAGCGTGAACTCGGAGTCGGCGACGCCGATCTTGCGGAGCACGCACTCGAGCCGATCGCAGTTGCCGGTGGTGACGGCGTGGAGCGGAATGTCCCCTTCTGCATGCGTCCTCGGGAGGCGCGAGCGCTCGGCGGGGACAGGGTTGTCGGCGCACGGCACGAGGGCGTCGAGAGTGATCCGCCTTCGCCACTTGCCGACCTGCACGACGAGATCGAGCGGCCTCGTCGGGGGCACCTCGAGCCGGAATCGCCCGTCGGGGCCGGTGACGGCGGAGACGAGCGGCGCGCCGGACACCACATCGCACCTCGCGCACGTCGCCCCTTCCGAGAAAGGCGAGAGCGGGGCCATCGGGACGTAGACGACCGCGGCGTAGAGCGGATCCCTTCCGTTCGGTGCGAGCGCAGAGCCGGAGATCGTCGTGACGCACGCCGACGACGCGCACGTCCCGCCCTCGCACGCCTCGCCGACGAAGTAGGGCACCTCGTCGGGCGTCCCGAAGCCGGCTCTGCCACCACGGGCGCACGCGACCGTCGCGGCGGCCCCCACGAGGGCAGCGCCGACCGCCAAGGCCGCGAGCCTCATCTTCGAGACGGAGCGCATCGAAGCCTCCCACGCGTCGCCGTGCGTCGCTCCACCAACGTAAACCTCGCGCGTCGTGGGCCAAGGTCGAAACCGTTCGATGTGCTGCCCCCGTGACGTCGCGCACGGCGTGGCATTCGGTCGCATGCGTGCGCTGACGCACGAGGCCGCTCGCCCCGATGGGCCACTTACCCGGTCGCTATTTTGTAATCTTGCGCTTTGTCATGATCGTGCCGCTAGTTCGATTGCGGCTTCATCCGATCAGGCTAAAAGAATTCCAATCATGACAAACCGCGGGCAGGCAATTCGCCTTGGAACAGCGTGGCGGTCGAAGGGGACGCTGCTCGTGGCGTTCGCGCTCGTGGGCGGCGTCGGCATCGGCGTGGGGCGCTGGTCTCGGCGAATCCCGGAGGTCGAGGCCAAGACGTCCTCGCCCGCGCTCTCGGCGGCGGCGGCGCCAAACGCAGCATCGCCCGCCGTCCAGCACTTCGACCTCGCCGAGGATCCTTCCTTCCAAGCGGGCGTGCCCCTCCGCCCCATGGACAAGGACATCTTCGCCGCCCTCGCCGACGAGCGCCTCGAACGCACGCGCCTCCTCGATCTCTTCCCCGACCGCCCCTACAAGGCCCGCATCGTCGGCAGCGTCGCCGAGCATCGGTTCGGCGGCGTCCTCGTCGACATGGACCGCGACGGCAAGTGGGACGAGCGCTGGACGCTGAAGGGCAACGAGGTGATCCGACTCGTGCCCGACGATCCGACCGGTGGCGGCACGGAGATCAAGTACACCTTGGCCCACGGGCGGTGGCAGGTTCACTGACGGAGCGATCGCGAGAGCGGGCCATCCGCGCGGTTCAACTGCACGTTTTGTAGATGTCGCAGGTCGTTCCCGCGCAACACTTGATGCCGGGGCCGCATTTGTCGCCGACGCCCGCGCATCCGCCGTCGCTCGACGTTCCGCTACTGCCGTCGTCCGTGGAGGCGGCGCCGTCGCCGGGCGTACTCCCGTCGTCGGGTAGCGCGCCGTCGTCCGCAGAGCCTGTTTCGGAGGGTGCCGCGCCGTCATGGCTCCCGCCCGAGCTCCCGGAGGAGCCCCGTGCGCCGCTGTCGGTGTCGGTCGCGCCGCCGCCGTCGTTCGTCGCGGTCGACGAGGAGCTGTTGCATGCGGACGCCGCGAGGACGCCGCAGGCCAAGAAGAAGACGAGCGCGCTGCGAAGCTTCACGGTGCCTCGAAATGGGAAAAATCCCTCCCCACCCCCGCTCCCGGGGCTTGCCCCGGATGCGATCGGGGGCGGGTGGGAGCGGGGGTAGGAAGAGAATGAGGTAACTGGTTTTACGAACCCGTCACGGCGCGTTGAGCGTCTGCTGATCGTAGGTCGTAAAGGCGTCGACGATGTAGCGGACCTTGTACTCCAGCGGGCTGGCGCCGTTGAAGCCGTCGTCCTCGCCGTTGATGATGTCGGTGGTCCAGTTGAGCATCAGGGCGTAGGTCGCGATGTTGCGATCCTTGTCCGCGATGACCCACTGGTTGCGGCTCCGGATGAAGCCCCAGATGTAGGTGCGTCCGTCCGGCGACTGGAAGCGGTTGTAGTGATCGGACTGCGTCAGCTGGGCCGCGCGTGCCTGCTGCGTGCGCGGGTCCCAGGTGCACTTGTCGAGCGACGTGCACGGCGAGCAGTTGAGGCCGTTCTCGTCGCAGTTGGCGAACTTGGTCGCGACCGCGGACTGCCGGACGAAGTCCAGGAAGTCACGCTCGCGGTTGAAGGCCCAGCCGCCGACCCAGGTCTGCAGCCGGAGATCGCCCGTGTACTTCGCGCTATGCGTCGACGCCGCGAAGTTCGCGATAGGACCGAGCTGCGCGTACTGGAACGTCGCGAACGCGGCGCCCAGGAAGTCCGCGAGGACGGCGCGCGACACCGAGGTGTACGTCGAATCGCCGAATTGACCGGACGCGCTCGAGAAGTACACGCCGGCCGCCTGGCTCGGATCGTAATTGCTGATCGCGGGCCAGAGCGCGCTGAACGACGTGGTCGCTTGGACCTTGTCGATCTGGATGCCCTGCTGGGTGACGTCGCCGTAGAACGGATCGAACACGGTGACGAACGGACGCTCGCCGGAGGCCTGCTCGATGATCGCGCGGTGGTACGACGCCGCGAGCTGGTTCGCGATCGACGCGTCGGTGTTGAACTTCGCGGTCAGCTGGTTGTAGTAGTCCGCGGCGGTCGTCCCCACCGGGACCTTCGTGCCGATGAGGCGCAGCGTATTGGTGAGCTCGCCGCCCGACCAGTCGAAGGCCCAGAGCGACGAGAAGCGGCGCATCTCGTTGAAGTCGCGGACGACGCCCTGGCCGTAATTCTCGGTCGAGAAGTACTTGTGGTAGAGGCGGAAGTTCGTCCACAAGTAATTCCACTCACGGCGCTGGAGATCGTTCGCGGTGATTTCCGACGGCGTCACGCCCGAGTCGTACTGCCGACAGAGCGGCGTGTAGCGGAGGTGCTCGTCGCTGCAGTAGAGGAACGGGTTCTCCGTCTTGCCGTCGGCCGCGAAGCCGAGCGGATCGTTCCACGGAGCCGTCGCGCTGACCTGACCCGAGGCCGTCGACGACTTCTGACCGGCCGGCGTCGCTACGGGGCCGACCGCGCTCGTCGAGAGGCTGTTGCCATAAATCCAGCCGAGCGCCGCCGCGTCGTACGGACCCCAGCCGGGCGAGCCCGGGTTCGTCTCGAAGAACGCCTCCGAGATCGTCTGGTTGTAGTCCATGAGGCTCGACGCATAGAGCGTCGGGCGACCGTTCGCGTCTTTCGGGAAGTTGCGCTGGTCGATCGAGCCCATGAAGTTGTGGCGCAGGCCGAGCGTGTGCCCGAACTCGTGCGCCGCCACCGCCATGTTGAGGCTCGTGATGAGGTTGGTGGTGTAGTCCGCTCGCGACTCCCACTTTCCGCCGACGCAGTGCCGTCCGTTCTTTTGGTAGATATCGAAGTACGAGAAGAGCGACGCGTCGTCCGCCGCGCGCATCTTGCTGCCGTAGCGGCGCGTGTACTCGTAGTCGGTGACGGACTGGGCAAGGGTCGACCACGTCTCCGAGAAGTCGACCGCTCCCTTGACCGCGCCGGGGCCCTCGACGTCGTAGGGCGCCCAGCCCTGGTCGATCTTGCCCGCGAGCTTGTTGAACGCGGCGATCTGCTGGAGCGACGTCCACTGGGCCGCGCTCGAGTCGAGCTGCGTCCCCTCCGGCGTCACGTACGGGTTCGCCGAAGGATCGGCGTAGACGTTGTACGGGAGCACCGAGAAGTAGGCGTTGTAAAAGTCGCTGTCGTGGTTCGGCAGGAAGTCCGCGGGCCCGAGGTAGCCGTACGTGGCGAACGGTTTCTGCAGGTACGCCTGCATCTTGCCGTACACGGTCGACTGGCGGTTCAGGAGGCCCGCGACGTTGGCGGGCACGAGCGGCACGACGTCGCCGTCCTTGCAGCCTTGCGGGTACTTGGAGTCGTCGAACTCGCCGCTCGGCGTGAGGTACTCGGTGCCGACGGTCTGGAGGAACAGATCGAGGCGCTGCTGCGTCGTGTCCTTGAAGTTGCCTTCGAAGAGGTTGACGCTCGCCGACAACGTCTCGCCGCTGTGCGGATCGACGAAGAACTGCGCGATGCCGAGGAGCGCCGAGCCGTTGTCGAGATCCGAGTGCCAGTTGATGAAGCTGTAGCGAGGATCGCCGTACATGCGGATCGGCCCTTTGCCGTCGCCGTACGTCGTGTCGTCGTTGTAGTTGAACATCTTCAGGCGACCCTTGCCGCCCGACTTCGCGAGGATGCTATTGTTCGTCTGCTCGACGAGCCCACCCGCCTTGATGAAGAACTGCTTGTAGACCTCGGGCATGCCGGGGGCGAAGTAGTAGACGATGTCGTGATTCGGGTTGAAGCGTGCGACGAGCGATTGCGACGTCAAGAGACCCGAGCTCGTGTCGCGGTAGATCGGCTGGACCTCGAACGCGCCGTACTTTCGGCGGATCGGATCCTTCTCGGCGAGCGGCATCGGTACGTACGTGCCGTCGACGACCTTGTTGGGCCGGACGAACGCCGTCTTGATGTTGATGGTGACGTTCTGGCGGTTCAGCTTGAAGAAGCCGGCCGCGGAGGCGCCGAACGCGGCCTGACATGTCGCGGCGTCGCCGTCGCTGTAGCCGACCGGCACGGTCACGGCGACCGTGTACTCCCAATACTCGTTCGGCGTGTCCACGTTGAACGAGCCGGGCACCAGCGTCGCCGTCGCGTTCGCTTGGTCGGTACACTTCTGCAAGACGGGGTTCAGGCCCCCGTAAAACATGTAGAAGTCGCTCATGTCGTTCTTTGCGAAGTTGATCTTCACCCACTGACGCACTTGCCAGTCGAGCTCCTGGTTCTCTTCGTAGAAGTTGGTCTTCTCGCCGTCGAGGTTGATGCGGTATTTCAGATCGACGTTGGCGACCGGCCACGAGTTGATCGTCTCCGGCACGCGCTGGTTCTGCGCCTGCCAGTTGGGATCGTTGCTGATCTCGCGCAGGTTGATGACGTTCAGCTTGTCCTGCGTGAGGCCGAAGCGGACGAAGTTGGACGTCCCCGACTCCGCGCCGGCGAAGAGCCCGGCCCCGCTCACGTTCGCGAGCGGGTTGGGGGTCGACGTCGCGACGATCGTGGATTTGACGAACCAGCCGCGATCGGGCGCGTTGCCGTCTCCCGGCTGGACGAGAAAATCCTTGCGGAGATACTGGTTCTCGCTGAAGACGCCATTACGCGAAGGGCGGTCGGCGACGCAGCCCCAGAGCGCGCTCACCGAAGCGAGCGCGATCAAGGCGGAGGTGGAACGATGGCTCATGGACGTCATGGTTTTCATCTCCGGGCGCATCACAGGGCCTGGACCAGCGTGGGGTCGAAGAGGACGACATCGGTGATTCGACCGAGGCCCTGACCGCCGCCGACGTTGAGGTCGACGCCGTAGGTCTTGGACGTGATGCTGTCGATGTAGTTGTCGTAGGGCGTCCGCCGGATGACGATCTGGCAGGCGCTCTGCGCGCTCGGGTAGTAGCCGCCCTGGTTCGGGTTGACGCCGCCGCCCGGGTGGGCCGCGAACCACTCGATGATCGGGAGGACCGAGTCGTACATGCGTGCGTGGAGGACGTCGCTCGTCTGCGGGTCGAGGCAGAGGAACGCCTCGCCGAGGAAGTCGGCGCCTTCGATCGCCTGGACGTCGATCGTATCGTCGTCGGTGATGCAGCTCTTGGAGGCCGGTTCGCAGACGAAGCCCTTGTTGCACTTGCCGTCTGCGACGCAGCTCGCCTTCGCCCCGTCGATGTACGGGATGTAGTCGACGATGTAGCTCTCGAGGACGCCGGTGTAGTCGATCTGTCCGGTCGAGACCTGCTGGTCACGCTGCCCGTCGAGCGGGATACGGAAGCCGACACCAGGCTGCACCTCGAGCCACGGCGAGAGCGCATTGAAGGTCGCCGCGAGTGCGCCGTTGCCGGAGTTGAGCGGCGCGTTGCACCACACACCGTTCGCGCTGATCGCGTAATTCGTCGGGCACTTGCCTGTCGAATCGACGACCGCCGGGCTCGCCGTATACGGACCGTCGAGGAAGTTCGGCAGGATGACCTTCGCGACGCCGAGCTGCGGCTTCTTGTTGGCCTGGGGCAGCTTGATCGGGCTGTGACCGCGGCCGAACGGCGTTCGCGTCCACGCGCCGGGGTAGTAGGAGAGGAGCGGCTTGGCGTTCGGGGCCGTGCCGTTCAAATCCATCATCATGTCGAAGCAGCCATTGGAGCTGCCGTTCACTACGCACGTCTGACTTGTGCTCGCGCACCCGGATTTCGGATACGAAGTGAAGTTGCACGGCACGGCACACTTGGTGATGTTGCCCGCCTCGTACGTGACTCCGGTGATGCAGCCGCGACCGGCCGCGCACGTGCCGCCGGCGCCGCACGCCGGGAGCTTCGAGGGGTTGGTGGGATCGAGCGGCGGGTTGACGCCTCCGCAATTTGCGCCCGGATCGCCGGCTTGTCCGATGGCGCAGGCGTAGCTCGACCAGAGGCCGGACACGTTCGACGAAGGGTCGCCGCCGAGCATGATGCTGCCGAACAGGTTCGTCACGTTGACGTTGTTCTCCTGGCCGGGCGTGTGCGTCTTGTCGGTGAGCATCGCCGAGTAGAGGGCGACCTCTTCGCGATCCATGCGGCGGAAGTAGTTGTCGTAGCGCTGGTTGCCGCCCTTCAGATCGGTGCCGTACTCGAAGTCCCACGGGACCCAGTTGAACTGCCCGCCGACACCCTTGCCGATGAACTCGCGGTCGACGTACTCGAACTTGTCGAACGTCTGCGCGCCACCTGCGCCCGGCTGGGCCAGGTAGTCGAAGAACAGCGCCTCGAGGTCGATCTGCTGCGCCGCGACGTCCGACGGGCCGAGCCCGCCGCCCGGCGTGCCGTCGGGGAGCTGCAAGCGCTTGACGGCGTCGTAGTTGCCGTACGCCTTCATGTACTTGATGAAGGCGACACCGAACCACTTGAAGTAGTAGCGACGGTCACGGAGCTCGCTCGGGACCTTGTTGATGTCTCCATTGCCCATCACGCGCGTGACGTGCAGGAGCGCGTTGCCCCAGGTGGAGAGCGTCGTGTCGTAGGTGCAGTCGCTCATGACACCGGGGTCGAGGCAGAGCGGGCCGACGACGTCACCGGGCTTCAGCACGCTGGCGTACGAGAAGAGGACGTCGTAGTTGATGCCGGCGTCGAGATCGGGCCGCTTGGGGTCCTTGCTGAAGTCGACGCCGCCGTACGACGGGACGATGAGACCCTCGATGCCCGAGCATCCGGTGCTGTTCTTGTAGTTCGGGTTGCCGGCGGCGTCGTAGCCGACGCACGTCGGATCGCCGAGCTTCTTGGGCGCCGGGAGGCCTTGAATCTTGGCGATGTCCTCGAGCATGAGGCGCGCCCACTCGATGAAGACGAGGGCCGACCCGGGCAGATCTCCGCCCCACTCGTTCTTGACCGCGCCGCGCGCGCGGACGTCGAACGTCCAATCCTGCGCGATGTCGCCGGGCTCCGGCACGTCGGTGTCGAGAACGACCGAGTCTTCGTTGTTGAGAACCCGGAGCGACGTGAAGTTCTGGTTCACTCCCAGCACGTTCGCCGTCCAATGCTCCTGATCGTGCGTGAGGCTATGCGTGACCTTGTTGAGGTTGACCGCATCGACGCCGCTCGGGTTCGACGAGTCGCCGTGGACCTGGACGCAGTTTTTTCGGAAATCGTCGAACGTTTGGCCGATTTCCTGGGTGCAGACGAGGGTGGAGCCCTTGGGGACACCGACCGGCGTGCCCGACGAGTTGGGTCCGTCCTTGTCGAGCTTCACCTCTTGCGGGAGGTACGAGAACGGCTCCCACTTCGAGAAGAAGTTGTAGAAGCTCGTCGGCGTGCTGAGGGCCGGCTGCGGGACGCCGGCCGTGCCCTGCACGTAGATGACCATCGGGCGGATGCCGAAGATCGTCACGCTGCCGTCGTTCCGGATGAGGCAGTTGCCGTCGGTGCCGCAATTCTTGATTCCGCACTGGCCTGGCGCCTGGCACGTCGCGAGGGGTTTGCCGGCGCTGTCGACCGCGTGCTTGCACTCGCAGATCGATTTGGTGCCGGGCGCGACGCATTCGGCGTCGGCGTTGCAGGTCGAGGTGTCGAACGGAACTCCGGCCTTCACCGAGAAGGTCGACATGACGCCGTTGAAGATGTCCGTGATCTGCGTGCGCGCGGTGCCGATGTCCGTCCACGCGATCTGGAAGGGCTGGCCGTCGCGACGAATCACGTCACCGACCTGAATCGAGTACGAGTGAGGCTCGCCGTTGTGGTCGGGGTACGGCTTGGTCGTCAGCGTCCCGGTGTACCCGAGGTTCAAGATCATCTGGTCGACGAGGTGCGTCGCGACGTTCCAGGAGAACTGGACCTCGGCGTTATTGCCCCACGCGTTCAGGTTGCAGCCGCCGAAGCCGCTGGGGCACGTGCCCTGGAAGCCGAACGGCGTCGACTGGCAGATACCGCCGGTCGGAGAGTTGGGATCGGCGGGCGGATTCTCGGCGTCCTCGATCTTGAGGCCGGTCCAGAGATCGTCCTTCGCCATGTCGAGGCCGGCGTAGAAGCGCGGCGGCTGGACGGGCTGCGTGAGCATCCACGCCCACCGCTGCCGCTTGAAGTCCGTGCTGCAGAGCGACGTCGCGCTGGAGGTTGGATACCCCGCGTCGAAGTCCTGCGCGAACGGATTCACCGCCGCGTCGGCGTTGCCGTTGTTCCACAGGTTGCCGGCGTTGGGAGGCGCCGGGTTGTAGGTCTGGTTCGGCCCGTCCTCGCAGCCGGCGGCGAACGCCACCAGCGAGAAGGCAAGCGAGATGAAAGATAGCTTCCGCATGAGCGCTCCTTTTGCTCCGCAGCCCTGCACTCGAACTTGGTAATCGAAGACGGCCGCTACATCCCCCGTCGCGACCGATGTATATTCAAGTGACGATTCCCGGTCGAGAAATTTAATTGAGTTGTGTGCGCGACCTCAAACAGGACGAAGACGGCGCGCGCGTTGAAAAATGACGCCGTCACTCGGCGCACGGCGGCTCGTCAAAATCCGCACGTAGGGCGAACGCTGAACCGTCAGGCGACTAACGAGCTCCGCCGGCTGAGAAACGCGCCGTATTTCATCCCGCCCTGGGCTGACTGCGCCTCGCTGCCCCGGCGCAGAGTGATGGCGCGCACGCACCGAGACGCACGCATCGTGCGACGGAGCGCCCCGCTTCGTGCGCCTCCGCATCTCGATTTAGTTAATTGACGATTTCGTAAACACCATTCCTCGTATGATTTTTTATTTAATTAAATTGCGCTCGCGCATCACGGGAACGTGTGTTGGCGCACGACCTCGCGTCCTCACCGCGGCTCCGCGTCGCCCGCGCCCCGCGACGCTCGCCGCCCGAGGACCCGTCGGCAGCTGCCGTGGCCCGCTTTTTTGCGGGCGCCACACGCCCGCGAAGATCGTCTAGACTCCTCGGTCGCAGAAATGGATCAAGCACCTCGCGCAGCTCCTGAAGGCCGGGAGAGCCTCGTCCCGCTGACCCAGCCGAGCGGCCAGCTCGACAAGCTCGCCGGGCTCTATCGCCAAATGTTCCTCATCCGCCGCGTGGAAGAGGAGTGCGCGCGCGCCTACGCCGAGGGGAAGATCGGCGGCTTTTTGCACCTGTACATCGGCCAGGAGGCGGTAGCGGTCGGCGCCTTGGCCGCGCTCCGTCACGACGATTACGTCATCACGACGTACCGCGATCACGGCATGGCCCTCGCCAAGGGGATGAGCCCCAAGACGCTCATGGCCGAGCTGTGGGGCAAGAAGACCGGTTGCTCGCAGGGGCTCGGCGGGTCGATGCACCTCTTCGACGCCAAAAACAACATGCTCGGCGGCTACGGCATCGTCGGCGGGCACATCCCGCTCGCCGCCGGCGTCGCCTTCGCGTCGAAGTACCGCGCGGACGGCAAGGTCACCCTCTGCTTCTTCGGAGAGGGCGCGGTGTCCATTGGCGGGTTCCATGAAGGGCTATCGCTCGCCGCGCTGTGGAAGCTGCCGATCGTCTTCATCTGCGAGAACAACGAATACTCGATGGGCACTCCCCTCTCGCGATCGATGAGCGTCGAGGACGTGTCGATGAAGGCGCTCGGCTACGGCGTCGATCGCGATCGCTTCTTCGTCGACGACGTGCTCGAGGTCGAAAAGCGCATCGGCGAGGCGGTCCAGCGCGCGAGAGAGCTCTCGCTTCCCACCCTCGTCGAGGTACGCACCTACCGCTTCCGCGGCCACTCGATGAGCGATCCGGCGAAGTACCGCACGAAGGACGAGCTCGAGGAGCACAAGAAGAAGGATCCGCTGACCCGCGCACGCCAGAAGCTGGCGACCGACGGCTACGGCGAGCCGCGTCTCGAGCAAATGGAGAAGGAGGTCGAGGCCGAGGTCGCGGAGGCGGTGAAGTTCGCCGACGAGAGCCCGGAGCCCGACGTCTCGATCCTGGCAGAGACGACCTACTCGGGGCCGTTCGCGAGCTGACCATGAGAAACCTGCGATACCGAGAGGCGCTGCGCGAGGCCATGATCGAAGAGATGGAGCGGGACGACCGCGTCTTTCTCATGGGCGAAGAGGTCGGCCACTACCAGGGGGCGTACAAGGTCAGCGAGGGGATGCTCGAAAAATTCGGGGAGAAGCGCGTCATCGACACGCCGATCGCCGAGGGCGGATTCGCGGGGATCGGCGTCGGCGCGGCCATGGTGGGGCTTCGGCCGATCATCGAGTTTATGACCTGGAACTTCAGCGCGGTCGCGTTCGATCAGATTTTGAACAACGCGGCGAAGGTGCGGCAGATGTCGGGCGGGCAGTTCACCTGCCCCATCGTGTTTCGTGGCCCCAACGGGAGCGCCCGCCAGGTCGGCAGCCAGCACAGCCACTCGATGGAGCACTTCTACGCGACGGTGCCGGGTCTGAAGGTCGTCGCGCCCGCCTTCCCCGCCGACGCGAAGGGCCTCATGAAGGCCGCCATCCGCGACGACAATCCCGTCCTCGTGATGGAGTCGGAGACGCTCTACGGGGTCAAAGGGGACGTGCCCGACGATCAGGACGCGATCCCGCTCGGGAAGGCCAAAATCGTCCGTGAGGGGAAGGACGTCACGATCGTCGCCTACTCGCGCACCACGCACGTCGCGCTCGAGGCGGCCGCGGCGCTCGAGAAGGAGGGCATCTCGGCCGAAGTCGTGGACCTCTTGTCCCTCCGTCCGCTCGACGAGGACACGCTCGTCGCGAGCGTGCAGAAGACCCACCGCTGCGTCGTGGTCCACGAAGGCTGGCCGTACGGCGGCGTCGGCGCCGAGGTCAGCGATCGCGTGCAGCGCCTCGCGTTCGACGATCTCGACGCGCCGATCCTGCGCGTGAGCACGCTCGACGTGCCCATGCCCTATAACGCGAAGCTCGAGCAGCTTTGCATTCCCCAACCCGATCGCGTCATCGGTGCGGTGAAGCGCCTGATGACGAGGGCGAGCTGACCATGGCAAAGATCCTGGACATGCCGAAACTGTCGCCGACGATGGAGGAGGGCGTCCTCTCCGCATGGCACAAGAAGGAGGGCGACGCGGTCGAGGTGGACGATCTGCTCGCCGAGGTCGAGACGGACAAGGCGACGATGGAGTTTCGCGCGTTCGATCGGGGGACGCTGCTGAAGCTGCTCGTGCCGGCCGGGGCGACGGTGAAGCTGGGGCAGCCGGTGGCGATTTTGGGGAACGCGGGGGAGGACATTTCGGCGCTCGCAGGAAAATCCGCGACCCCGACGGCGACCCCGACTCCGACTCCGACCGCGACTCCGGCTCCGACCGCGACTCCGACCGCGACTCCGGCTCCGACTCCGGCTCCGACTCCGACTCCGACCGCGACTCCGACTCCGGCTCCGGCTCCGGCTCCGAGGGTGGCGGCGGCTCCGGCAGACAAGGGCAATCCGCTTACGCGGACCGAGCGGGATGCGCCCGCGGCGGCAACGCGGGAAAATGGCCGCGTCATGGCCTCGCCCTACATCCGAAAGACGGCGCGGGATCGCGGAATCGATCTGCAGGGTGCGACAGGGAGTGGGCCCGGAGGGCGCATCGTCGCGGGCGATCTGGAGCGGATCGTTGCGGGACCCGCGGCGGCGGCCAGCCCCGCGCCTGCGAACGGCGACGCGTCGCGCGCGGTGGTAGTGGCGGGGGCGCACGCGCCACTCGCAGTGCCGGGGCTCGCCGAGCCCGAGGTGCGTCCGCTGTCGATGATGCGCAAGACGATCGCGCGGCGGCTCGTCGAGTCGAAGCAGACGGTCCCGCATTTTTACCTGACGATCGACGTGAACGCCGAGGCGCTCGTGAAGATGCGCGAGAGCATCAACGCAGAGCTCGCGCGCGGCGCCGGAGATGGACGCGGGGCGACGGGCGACGGGCCGCCGAAGGTCTCGGTCAACGATCTGCTCGTCAAGGCGTGCGCGACGGCGCTCGTGCGGGTGCCGGAGTGCAATGCGCAGTTCGCGGGCGACGCGATCCTCGTCCACAAGCGCGTGGACATCTCGGTCGCCGTCGCGATCCCCGACGGGCTCGTCACGCCGGTGGTGCGCAACGCCGACCAGAAGACGATCGTCGCGATCGGGCGCGAGGTCCGCGATCTCGCTGGGCGGGCGCGCGCGAAGAAGCTCAAGCCGGAGGAGATGTCGAACGGCACCTTCTCGATCTCGAACCTCGGGATGTTCGGGATCGACGCGTTTTCTGCGGTGATCAACCCTCCCGAGGGAGCGATCCTCGCGGTGGGCCAAACCCGGGACGTCCCGGTGGTCAAAGACGGTGTGGTCGTCCCCGGCAAGATGCTGTCGATGACGCTCTCGTGCGATCACCGCGTGATCGACGGGGCCGTCGGCGCCGCCTTCCTCGCCGAGCTGCGCGGGTTGCTCGAGCACCCGATGCGCATCCTCACCGGCTGAGGCCCATGCGAACGATGCGAACGATGCGCGCCTTCGATCTCGCCGTTCGGTTCGTCGCGCGCGCGGCCCTGCTGTCGCTCGCGATCGCCGTCGGCGCAAGTGACGCGCAGGCCAAGCGACCGATTCGACCGGCGGACGTGTGGCGTTCTCTCGATGCGCCGCGCGAAGAAGCGCGCGCGCACGGCGTCGTGCAACTGCGGACGCCGCGCGCAGGCCGAGCACGCGTCATCGGCGCGACGTTTCGCATGGGGTCGACCGAGCTCGAGGGTCAAGGCGCCGTCAACATGTGCGAGCGCGAGGTGCTCCGGACGTTTTGCGGTGAGGCCGTCCTCCAGAACGGCTTCCGCGCCGAAGGGCACGCGCACGCGGTCACCCTGAGCGACTTCGATCTCGATCGGACCGAGGTCACCGTCGCGGCGTACGCGCGGTGTGTTTCGGCAGGCGTGTGCGCGGCGCCGGCGTTTCCGCCCGGTGATTTTCGGTACGACCGGCCCACCCTCCCCGTCTCCCACGTGAGCTGGCAAGACGCCGTCGGTTACTGCGCGTGGGCCGACGGACGCCTCCCCACCGAGGCCGAATGGGAGCTCGCCGCGCGCGGACCTGAAGGGCGACAGTTCCCGTGGGGCAACGCCTACAACGCGCATCTCTGCAACCACGGCGCCCTCGCGCAGGACGAGACCGATGCGAGCGACGGCTTCGTGAGCCTCGCGCCGGTCGGCTCCTTCCCTGACGGCGCCACGCGCGCCGGCATTTACGATCTCGCCGGCAACGTCGCCGAGTGGGTCTGGGATTTGTTCGACACCGACGACCAGAATTTCGGCTACCCCGAGACCGCGCCGGGCCAGCCGCTCGTCAACCCCAAAGGACCGACGACCGGCCCGGGGCACGTGTTCCGCGGCGGCTCTTTCGCCGAAGGCGCCGCTTGGGTCAGGGGGGCTGCGCGTGGCAAGATGAGCGCTTCGCGCGCGCCGACCGTCGGGTTCCGCTGCGCCTACGACCCATGAAAATCGCCCACCTCTCCGATTTGCACATCCTCGCGCTCGAAGGGGTCTCACCGCTCCGCTTCTTGAACAAGCGCCTCACCGGCTACGCCAACCTGCGCCTCAAGCGGAAGCACATCCACCGGCCAAGCTACGTCCGCGCCATCGCGCGCGAGATCAAACGGCTCGGCATCGACGAGGTCGTCATCACCGGCGATCTGACGAACCTGGCCCTCGAGGAAGAGTTCGCGGCCGCGCGCCTCCTCCTCGAGGAGGATCTCGGCCTCGATCCGAAGCACGTGAGCGTCGTTCCGGGGAACCACGATCTCTACACGCGTGGCGCGATGACGTCGCAGCGCTTCTCGACGTACTTCGCCGACTACATCAAGAGCGATCTGCCGGAGCTCGCGGTCGACGTCGGTGTCGGGCGCTTCCCGTTCGTGAAGCTTCGCGGGCCGGTCGCGATCATCGGCCTCTCGAGCGCGGTGCCGCAGTTGCCGTTCGTCGCGGCGGGGCGGCTGGGCAAAAAGCAGATCGCGGCGCTCGGCGACGTGCTGCGCCACCCCGAGGTGCGATCGCGCACCCCCATCGTCCTCCTCCACCACCCCGCGCATAACCCGCTCTCGCGCGTGAAGTCGGCGCTCGAAGGCCTCTCCGACGCCGCGCTCCTCTGGACCGGCGTGCGCGATCTCACGCGCGGCATGGTGCTCCACGGCCACCTCCACCGCCGCATCCAGCGCGCCATCCCAACGAGCGCGGGGAATTTGCTCGCCGTCGGCGCCACGAGCGCGTCGCTTCATCACGAAGAGGCGGGGCGAATGGCCGGCTTCAACGTCTACGAGATCGGTGACAACGACGGAGAGATCACGGACATCTCGGCGCACGTGTTCGAGCCCGAGGGCAAGACCTTCGGCGTGGAGAGCGTCCCGAAGGTCGTCTGACTTCCCGCCGAGCGAGGTCCCGAGGCGAAGACGGACGCTACCGCGCCTTCGGCTTGCCCGCGTCTGGCAGCGGCGGCGGCGGCGGAGGCATGAGGTTGCCGGGAGGAATGTCGCGCGGCGTCGGAGAAGCGTCGATCGGCGGAGGCGGAGGCGCCATGAGGTTCCCGACTGCCGGCATGTCGGCGGCGTCGGCGGCGGGCATCGCGAGGTTGCCCACGGGTTGCTTGTTGCACGCCATCACGTAACTGACCGCGGCGACGCCCACGGAGGCGACGAGGAGCTTCTTCGCGAGGCGACGGCGGGGCACCATGGGCCTAGTACAGCAGACGTCGTGGGAGATGGGCCACCCACAAAAGCGTCGCGCCCGGCTCCCCTCTGAAGCAGAGGAAGAACCAGGCGCGCTCAGATGACCGCTTCCCGTCAGGAGCGTTTCGCTCCGCTGCGCTTCGCTCCACTCAGATGGGCGGCAGGGCGTGCGCGTTCAGGTCAGTTGGCCTGCGCACCCTCCTGGCGCATCACGTTGATGGCCTGGAGGCCCTTCGGCCCCTCCTTGATTTCGAACTCAACGAGCTCGTCCTCGAAAAGGCGACGGCGTCCCTCCCCCGCGATCTGCGAGTAGTGCACGAACACGTCCGGGCCTTCATCCTGCTTGATGAACCCCCAGCCCTTCTCGTCGTTGAACCACTTCACCCTTCCCACTGCCATCGGAGTGCCTCCACTTCAGCTTCAATTGCCACTTCTACTGCGTACGTATCGGACCGCTACTGCTGGAACTTCAGGAATTTGTGGCTCCGTTCCGACTCGGAGTTGGGCCACCCTAACGGGGCCATAGCCGAGGGGTCAAGGACGGAGAGCCGCACGCGCCCATGGCGAAACGTGCCTCTTGACAGTCGCCCGCCGTTTGGCGACCCGCGAACGCCCGTGCCCACGCCCGTGCCCACGCCGGTGCCCGATTACGGCTTGCCCTTTTCGAGGGCGTCGAGCTCTTCGACGTTCGCCTTCACGCGCGGATCCGTCGGGTCCAGCTGGCGCGCCTTCTCGAGCGCGTCGCGCGCCTCTTTGCGCGTCTTCGGATCGCGCGCGAGGGCGGTGGCGAGGTTGATCCACGCGCTCCCGAGCTTCGGATCGATCTTGATGGCCTCGCGGTACTGCGCGATGGCCTCCGTGGTTTTTCCCTGGATTTGTAGCGCGTACCCCAGGTTCGAACGGAACGTCGCGCGAGCGGGATCGATCTGCACCGCGCGCTCCAGCTCGCGTGACGCGCGCACGAGCTCGTTCTGCGCGAGCAGCGCGGTGCCCAGGTCGGAGTGCGCGCGCGCGTCTCCATCGGCGAGCCGCACCTCGGTCTCGTACTCGCGCACCGCCTCGGCGACGCGCCCCACCATGAAGAGCACCGTCCCCAGGTTGCCATGACGTGGCGCGCTCCCGGCGTCGAGCTCCGCGGCCTTCGCCAGCTCTCCGGTCGCCTCGTCTTTCTTTCCCGTCGCGAGCAGCGCGACACCCAGCGCCGAGTGCGCCTCGGCCTCTTGCGGCATGAGCTGCGCGCCCTTCCTGAGCGCGTCGATCGCGCCCGCCGCATCGCCGAGCAAGAGGAGCGCGCGCCCGAGCTCGACCTGCGCAGGCCCGTACCCCGGCTCCATTTGCGTCGCGCGCTTCAAGTCGCGCGACGCGGCGAGCACCTCCGCGTTCCCCTTCGCCGCCGCGAAATCCATCGCCGCGCTGACCTTCGCGATCCGCACCCGCGCCGCCCCGACGACGGGTCCCGGCCGCTTGGGCCCTGCGGCAGCTGCGGCTTTGTAGTGCCTGAGCGCTTCGGCGATGTCGTTCGCCTCGAATGCTTTGTCTCCCGCGAGCAGCAGCTCGTCGACCTTGTCGCCGCCCGCCTTTGCGAGGGGCAACGTGGTCGGCCGCGGAGGCGGCAGCGGCGCCGCGTCTGCCGTCGGAGTCGGACTCGGAGTCGGAGTCGGAGTCGGAGTCGGAGTCGGAGTCGGAGTCGGAATCGAGAGGGGGTCCCTCGGCTGCGGCTCGGGATGACAGGCGATCGCTGCGAGCGCGACGACCACCGCGACGAGCTCAGCTCTCCGCCGACTCATGCCTCACCACGATCGCATACGCGTGCGCCATCACGTCGCGCGCCGCCTCGAGGACGCGCGTGTCCTGATCCTTGCTGCGCAAAATCACGAGCTGGTTCGACAGCGGCGCGGCCTCCATCAGCAGCGCCGCCGCCTTTCGCACCGCCTCCGGCGCCCCTTCCGACGTCTTCAGCGCCATCAAGTGCTCGATGTACGTGCGCCCCCACGCGTCGTTCGGCGCCACGACGAGCGCACCGTTTAACGCCATCCCCGCGGCGCGCCGCGCCCCCGCGAGCCCTGCCCTCACGCTCCGCCGCGCGTACGCCTGCTCCGCCCGCTTCATCTCTCCCATCGCCGCGCGGATCCACTCGTGCGGCGAGAACCTCCGCAGCCAGTGCTCCTTGTCGCGTATGAACTCCACGGCCATGCCCGGGTCTCATGGCTTCAGGTGACGCGTCGTGTGCTCGCGCCCGTCGAACCGCAGCATGACGCCTTTGCCTTCGGCCACCGTCGTCACGTTCACGGGCCGCTTCCACACGCGCACGAGGCTCTTCATGACCTCGCGCGCGTAGTCGGCCTTCAGGTCCATCCCCTGGTGATCGTGCCGGAGGAGCAGCTCCCCGCGGTTCTCGAAGTTCGCGTCCTCGACGTAGATGAACGGGTTGCCGGCGTTCGTGAGCTGGAAGAGCAGCTTCTCTTTGACCTGCTTGAACTCGCGCGTCTCGATCTCGTAGCGCTCGTTCCGGTTGCTCCACGCGAAGGAGAAGAGCTTCTGCTCGCGGCAAAACTCGGGCGTGAGGAACTCGTCGATGAACGTCACGTCGTTGTAGAGTGCACGCACTTCGAAGATCTTCTTTTTGCCGAGCCCCAGCCGCAAATTCCAGTTCTTCTTGGAGTCGAGGTCGTCGCAGTCCTCCCACTCCTTGCCGAACTGCCCCTTGTCCCAGCGCTCCTCGATGTTGCGATAGAGCTCGACGCCGAGCTTGTAGGGATTGAGCTGGCCTTTGCTGGTCGCCATGACGCCGGCGTTGTGGTCGGCGTAGTCGATGATCTCGCTCGCATCGAGGACCTTGGTGGTCATGAGCTTGGAGTGCCAGTAGCTGGCCCAGCCCTCGTTCATGATCTTGGTCTGCATCTGCGGCACGAAGTAGAGCGCCTCTTCGCGGATCACCTCGAGGACGTCGCGCTCCCAGCGCTCGAGCGGCGCGTGGTCCATCAAGAACTTCAGGATGTCGCGCTCGGAGTGCTCGGGGAATTTCTTCGCCTTCTCTTTCTCCTCGGCGATCTTCTTGCGCTGCTCCTCGAGGTACTCCTCGGGGTTGATGAAGGACTCCATGTAGTCCTTCGACTTGAGGCGCGGGATCTCGGTCGCCGTCTCCTCGGCGTCGACGTCCTTCACCGCCCGCCGACCGTGGAACGGGGCGTGGGGGTCGATGAGGTTCTCGAGGCTCATGCAGTGATCGACGAACTCTTCGATCTTGTTGATGCCCATCCGCGCCACGTGCCGCCGCATGCGCGAGCCGTGGTTGGCCATCTTGTCGATCCAGCGGCGGTTCGGATCGTAGTCGAGCCGTCGTACGGCCGGGTCCACCGTCCGGCCGCCGGTGTCGAGGTCGGTCGCGCGGAAGCAGTAGTTGTTCTTGAAGAAGTCGACGTGCCCGCAGACGTGCGCCATCACGAGCTTCTGGTCGACGAGCGAATTTCCCTCGAGGAGGTACGCGTACGAGGGGTTGTTGTTGATGACCATCTCGTAAATCTTCGAGAGGCCGTACTCGTAGCTCTTGGCGAGGCGCTCGTACTCCATGCCGAAGCGCCAGTGCGGGAAACGGTTGGGAAAACCGCCGTACGCCGCGATTTCGTTCATCTGATCGTAGGAGAGGATCTCGAAGACGATCGGGAAGAAATCGAGCCCCTCGGCGGCGGCGAGACTCTGGATCCGCTGCTGCTCCGCGCGCAAGTACGGGGGGAGCGCGGTCTTGAGGGCGAACTCGCTCATGACGAGAATCGTACCGGTTTCGGCCATTCCCGGGGGAGCGTTTTTCCCGCGTCCCTTAGGCGTCCCGACGCACGGGGAGGCTCGATCTGGGCTGCAAACCGCAAAGGTAGTGCTAGGGTCCGCGCCCATGAAGCGCAGCATTTCGGGTTCGGGGGCGTTCGGAGTGTCGGCCGCGGGGGCTCTCCTCCTCTTCGTCGCGTGCAGCAGCAAGAACGGCAACGGCTTCGGCGACGGGAGCTCGGGGAGCAGCGGCAGCAGCGGCAGCTCGGGGGACGACGGCGGGAGCATCTTCGGCGACAGCAGCCTGGGCGGCGACGGCAGCGGAAGCTCCGGCGGCCCGACCGGCGACCCGGTCACGTGCGAGCAAGCCGCCGCGTACAAGTCGTACATCGGCTGCGACTATTGGCCGACGGTCACCGCGAACCTCGTCGACGACATCTACGACTTCGCGGCGGTCGTCGCGAACGCCGGGGCGAACCCCGCCGACATCACGGTCACAGGACCCAACGGCACCAACAAGAAGGTGACCGTCCCGCCGCAGCAGCTCACGACGATCTATCTGCCGTGGGTTCCCGCGCTGAAGGGGCCGCCCGCCGGTCTCGCCGCGTCGGTGCTCGCCACGAAGAGCGCCTTTCACCTGGTCAGTAGCGCGCCCGTGACCGTCTACCAGTTCAACGCGCTCGAGTATCAAGCGAAGGGCGGCCCGCCCGGCAAAGATTGGAGCTCCTGCGTCCCGCAAAACGGCGTGTGCCTCTCCTACACGAACGACGCGTCTCTCCTCTTGCCGTCGACGGCGATGACTGGCAACTACCGAATCTCCGGAATTCACGGGTGGACTCAGACGCCCGACTTCAATAACCCCAACGATGCCCACATCGGCGCGTATTTCACCGTGACCGGGACTGCGGATGGCACGAGCGTCAAGGTCAAGGTCTCCAGCACGGGCAACGTCGTCGCGGGCAGCGGCATCCAGGCGGTCGCGGCGGGCGGCGTCCTCTCCTTCACGCTCAATGCGGGTGACGTGGCCGAGGTCATCGGCGGGCCAGAGGAAACGTTCGATCTGAGCGGCTCGCAGGTGAGCGCGGACAAACCTGTCCAAGTGCTCACCGGCATTCCGTGCATCTACCTGCCCAAGGGCGTGCAGGCGTGCGACCACGTCGAGGAGTCGGTCTTCCCCGCCGAGACGCTGGGGAAGCACTACGTGGTGACAGTTCCGACGAGCCCGAACGGAAAGCCGAACTCCCACGTCGTCCGCATCTACGGCAACGTGGACGGAACGAAGCTGAGCTACGGCGGCGGCGCGCCTTGCCCAGCGACCGTGAACGCCGGGCAGGTCATCGACTGTGGCGTGGTCAAGAAGGACTTCGAAGTGACCGGAGACCACGAGTTCGCGGTCGGCTCGTTCATGCTGGGCGCGGAAGTCGTAGATCCGACCGCCGGCGCCAACGCGGAAGGCGATCCTTCGCAAAGCCAGATGATCGCGGTCGAGCAGTATCGAACGAAGTACATCTTCCTCGCGCCGCCCGACTACGACGTGAGCTACGTCGACGTCGTCGCGCCGACCGGGACGGCGTTGACGCTCGACGGCACCGGCGCAGGCGCCTCGTTCACCCCTGTCGGCGTGAACGGGCTCGGCGTCGCGCGCGTCAAGCTCGGCAAAGGTCAAAACGGGGCGCACGTGATGACGGGCGACAAAGCGTTCGGCCTTCAGGTGATCGGATACGGGCGGCAGACCAGCTACCAGTATCCGGGGGGCCTCGATCTCAAGGGCATCGCGCCGCCGCCGCCGCCGATCAAGTAGGAAGTCGTTCGACCTCCGCGTGACGAATCACGGAGTGTCGAAGCTCTCGATCTCCACCGCGTTGTCCGTGATCGTCGCCTGCCCCGGATCGCGGACCCCAAGCCTCGCTCCCCCCGCGCGAGCCTTCCACAGCCCCACCCGCACGGTCCAGTGCCGCGGCTCGGTCGTCGTCGGCAGGCCGATCGGTGCCGTCACGTCGCGCAGCGTCTGATCCGCCGGGGCTCCCTCGAGGGGCACTTGGTTTCCGATGAGCACATGATCGGCGCCGAGCGTGTCGGAACCGGGCGCCTCGATGTGCACAAAAATCCCGAGGCCGGCGGGGATGGCTGCGGGCCTCTTCCAGTCGAGCTCGAGGGTGACCACCTGAGCGTCGAACGCACGTGAGAAGTGGAGCGCGGCGGCCTCGAGCTCAACGCCGCCTTCGAAGTGGACGTGGAGCGGCCTTGACGTGGGCGGCGGCGTACCAACGACGAGTGGCTCGCCTTGTGGCGTGAGGAGCGGCGGCGTCGGACGCTCAGGTTCGCGCACCAGCGCGAACGAGAGGGGCACGGCAAAAAGCGGCGCGGCGGTGAGCGCCAGCTGCTTCGCCCACGCCCGCCGGCCGGCGATGGGCGTGGCGGTGGCCCCGGCGCGCCGCCAGATCGCGATGGCCACCAGGAGCCCGAGGAGCGACACCGCGGCACCTCCGGTCGCGGACCGCGGCGCGAAGTGCAGGTGCAGCGCGTGGGTTCCGGCCGGAAGGTCCACGGCGATGCGGCCCGCGTCGCTAACGACCTCCCCGACGCTCGCGCGCCATCCGGGGTGGAAGTTCTGGTTGACGATGACCCGCGCCGGCCGCGTGACCGCGACGTGCAGATCGAGCGCGTTGGGGGTCCAGCTCTCGCGGGCAATCGTGCCCGCCGTCGGATCGGCGAGCGTCTCCTCCTCTGCGAGGTCCCCGCGCAGCGCCGCGGATTGAGCGACGTTGTAGTCGTCGAAGCAGGAGAGCGACCCGCGCCCGATGCCTGGGTAGTAGGCGGCGAGCCAGCGATTTCCGCGCGCCTGATGAAAGTCCTGTGGCTGGTCGACCGGCGGAGCAACGAGCGCGCGTCCCTTGGCCTCGGCGTGGTCGTTCGCCGTCGGGAGGACGACGTTGCCGAGCAGGAGGGCGGTCACGATCACAAGGGGAATGCGCCACCCCTTTCGCTTGCGCGCGCGCGCGCTGAGCTCGGTCACCCCGAGCGCCGCGGCCACTGCGGCCACCAAACCGAAGAGAGCCAGAAAGCGCTCCGGATATCGGAGCATCGTGTACGGAGGGATGCGCCGGAGCTCGGCGAAGAGCGACGGCCTCACGCTGTACCCGAGCGCCAGCCAAATCCAAACTGCTGCGACGACGACGATCGGGAGCGTCCGCTTGCGCCAGAACGACGCCAGCACCGCGGGAAGCACGAGGACCCCAATCAGCATTTCGCCGCGCGCCAACGACGCGTCGCCGAAGACGCTATGCCAGACCGCGCGGCCCCCGTTGCCGGGAGCTCCACCGAGGATGCGCGGCGAGGTCGCGAGGTTCTCGATGACCGGCCATAGCCGGAACGCGCTCAGCGCCAACGCCAAGAGACCCAGCATCGCGGCCATCCCCATGATCGCGACGAGCGCCTGCCCCATGGGCCGCCGTTTGCGTCGCACGAACGCGCGCCCGACCGCTTCGACGAGCTCGAAGAGTCCTACGAGCAGCATGAACGGACCGGCGTACGTGCCCCCTTGGCCGATCATCCACGCGAGCGCGAACGCGGCCACGACCGCGCCGCGCCGGCTCCCGCGCAGGGCGCTGTGAATTCCGAGGGCCGCCCACGGAACGAGCTCGAAGCCGTAGAAGTTGATCCAATCGAGCGCCGAGGCGCGGGCAAAGAACCCGGCCATGGCGAAGACGGGCGCTGCCGCGAACGCGCCGAGGGCGGTCGAACCCCGGGCGCGCGCGTAACGGAAGGTGCCCTCCAAGCCGAGCACCGACATCGCGAACGCGATGAGCGCGTTTGCTCGCAGTGTGCCGAAGAGGAGCGTGAGCAGAAACGGCGGTGACGCGAAGCGGGCGGAGGGAATGCCGAGGGCGGGGATGCCGCCGCAGTAATAGGGATTCCAGAGCGGTAGCTCGTGGAAGCGGACGACCGTCGTGCGCGCAGCCTCTTCGAACAGAGTGAAGTACTGCGCGTCGCGGAAGTCATTCATCATCGCCGCGCTCGCGAGGAGCGGCCATTTGGCGATCAGGGCGAGGAGCGCGAACGCGGCGAGGCGCACGGGTGCCTGCGAGGCGGCCGTCCCGATGGATCTCAATAATCGAGACGTGGTCGACACGGAGGGACCTTGGGGCTCAGCGCTCCGCGCGGACTCCAGCCTTCACGCATGCCGTCGTCGACGGCGCGGAGCGCGTCACCGATGCGGGCCTGTCGCTCGCCGGCGAGGGCGCGGATCTTCTTCTGCTCGTTACCGTGGAAGTCGTCGTCCTGCGACCAGAGATCGCCGGGGAACGAGCGCGCCGCCGCAGCGCGGAGCGCCGGTTCTTCGCGCGCGATCGACGCGTACATGATGCGGGCGTCCGCCTCGGAGAGATCTGGCTGCGAGGGCGACGCCGGCGCGAGGAGTGCGACGGCGAGCGCAACGGCGTCGATCGCGGCGAAAAGACTCCATCCGATCCCGGCGCGCGTCGGCCTCCACATGGGAAGGGCCTCAGCAAGAGTCGTGCGCAGCAGTAACACTCCGTCTTTGCGTTACGTTCTCCCGCGAGTGAATGGGATCGCTGCGCCGGACTGTGCCAGCACCGCGGCGCGTGTTCGGTCTTGGGTTCTCGCCGATCGGTCAGTGCACCAGGTAGTCCTGGCTGACGGGAACCTTCGGGGCCGTCGGCGCGCTCAGGCTCGGCTTTCGGTACGCCTTCGATCCGTACGCCTTGTCCGAGTCCTTGTACTCGTTCGAGTTGGAGCCCGCGGTGTCGCGCTTCTCGGTGACCTGCGTCTTCTCGACGTCGTCCACGAACTGCACGATGGCGGCCGGCTGAATCGCCGCAGCCGCCGGCGGAGGCGCGCCGTTGCGCTCGACTTGTGCCGTGAGCGCGTCGACCGCGACGCCGTTCACGAGCTGCGTGCGAAAGAGCTCGAAGATCTTGTGGCTCGCGAACCAGCGCGCCCCTTTGACCTTTCCGTCGACCGCGAACGCGAAGCCGACGAGCTTGTCGTTGGGCGTCGTCGTCACGAGGAAGCCGTTCACCTTCTCGACCAACGCGGCGCGCTTTTGCTGGACGTCGGGGGCGTCGAGCGTCGCCATGAGCGTGCCCGACTGCGCGCTCTTGTGGTGCGCCTCGTTCACCTTCTCGACCTTGGCCCAAACCTCGCCCTGGTTCTTCTGGTACTGCGCCGCCGCGCGGACGCTGCTCGTGACGAGCTGCTGCGCGGAGCCGAATTTCCCTCCCGTGGCCTGCCCGTCACGAGCACCTGTCCAGCGGCCGTGCTCGACGCAGAACGCGTCCACCGGCGTCGTCTGCTTCGGCTCGATGATGAAGTCCTGGCCGATCTGGCGATCTTGGTTTCCGCCCTTCACGATGGTGCCGGCGAGCACGTAAATCGCGACGTCGCCCTTGTTCTCGATGACGAGCGTATTGACCTGCGCGCCGCCGCCGCGGCCGTCGGCGCCCATCTCGCGGACCTCGGCTTTGCCCTTCGCCATGGCCTGGTCGAGCGTCGTCATCGGTCCCATGTCGATCTGCGTCTTCGCGAAGATCGGCAGGATCGTGAGGTTGTCGTAGGCCTTGGGATCGCCGACCGTCTGGTCCTTCATCGCACCGCCCGCGGCCGCTGCAACGCCTGCCGCGTTGGCGTTGCCGCCAGGTTGAGGTGCTGCGCCTGGCGCTGCGCCGGCAGCGGCTTGCACGTCGGGTGACGTGGCCGTTGCAGTTTGTGTGTCCGTTGCCGGGGACGCGCGACCGCCGTTCGTTCCGCCATGCGACCTGACACACGCTGGCGACGCCCACGCCGTGACGACGAGGGTAGCCGCCAGCACCCAGGAGAGGTGCCGACCGTTCATGGGTCCTCAGACGCGCGAGCCGTCTAGAAGTTTTGAATAAAGTTCCCGGAAGAAATTACAGGAGGGAGAGAGGGACCCCTCGGCCTTCGCCGAACGGTCACTTCCCCTTGCCGAGAAACTCCTTGATGCTTCCGACGATCGCGTCTTTGTCGCGGATCTCGCTCGTGATGACGCGGTCGTCTTTCCCGAAGTGATCGCGCAGATCCTTGATGAACTGGCCCGAACCGTACGGACTCTCGACCTGGCCGTAGGCGAACACGTTCGCGCGCGGGAGGATCTTCTGCTTCAGGATTTCGACGCAGGAGAGCGTGTCGTCCATCGACCAGTTGTCGCCGTCGGAGAAGTGGAACGGGTAGATGTTCCACTCCTCGGGCGGGTAGTGATCGTCGATGAGCTGCGAGCAGAGCTTGTAGGCGCTCGAGATCATCGTGCCGCCCGATTCGCGCGTGTGGAAGAACGTCTCGCGATCGACCTCGCGCGCGACGGCGTCGTGGATGATGAAGCGGCTCTCGAGCCCCTTGTATTGCTTCTGCAGCCACGCATCGATCCAGAAGCTCTCGATGCGGACGATCTCTTTCTGCTCGTCGCCCATCGAGCCCGACACGTCCATCATGTAGATGATGACGGCGTTGGCGACCGGCTCGGCCTCCGTCTTCCACGACCGGTAGCGCTTGTCGTCGGGGATGGGGACGATCATGGGCTTGTCGGGGGCGTAGGTGCCCATCGAGATCTGGCGCTTCAGCGCCTCGCGGTACGTGCGGCGGAAGTGGCGGAGCGACTCGGGGCCGACGCGGCGGACGCCGGTGTAGCGATCCTTCGCGTTGATGATCTTGCTCTTGCCCTTGTCGCGGATGTCGGGGAGCTCGAGCTCTTCGCCAAGGATCGCGGCGAGCTCGTCCATCGTGACGTCGACCTCGAGGACGTGCTCGCCCGCGCCCTCGCCGGCCTGCTTGCCGCCCTCGCCTTGCTCGTCGCCCTGCTGACCGGAGACCGGATCACCCGGATCGCCTTGACCCTGCCCGGCGCCGCCCTGCTGCTTGTCGCCGTATCGGAAGCGCGGAATGTCGATCTGCGGAATCGGGATCGAGACGAGGTCTTTGCCCTTGCGGCCGATCATCTCGCCTTGTGAAATGTACTTGCGCAAGTTCTGTCGGATCTTGCCGCGGACAATCGCGCGAAAGCGGGAGTGATCCTGGTCGATCTTGAGGGACATCTCCCCTTTACCGTACCATTTGCGGCGCGTGCCCGGCGAGGAACCAAAGGGCTCCGGCGACGAGCAGCGCGAGCACGATCGCGGCGAAAATCCAGCGCCGGCGCGCGTGAAACGCGGGGGGCGGCGGCGACACGATCGTGACGTTCGAAGGCGCGGGCGCGAGCGGCACGGCGATGGGTGCGGCGATCGGCGCGGAGGCCTGCGGAGGGGCCGCGACCATGCGCACCGTCGACATGACGTGCGCCAGCGGCGGCGAGGGCTGCGGGCGCGGAGCCATCACCCTTCCCAGCGGCGCGAACTCGGTCGGATCGGTCTCGAGGCCTTCGTCCTCTCTCATCACGTGGATCGCGGGCTTCAGCGGATCGCCGGCGGCCTCGGCCTGCGCGACGTGCGCCGCGCGCAGTGCCTTCTGCATCGCGGTCGCGCTCTGCCAGCGCTCGGCTTTGTCGATCCGGAGCGCGCGGGCGAGGACCGACGTGAGCTGCGCCGGTGCGTTCGCCGCGACGTCCGAGAGCGCGCGCGCCGGCTGCGTGTTCACGCGCGCGATGTAGTCCGGCACCGACGTGGACACGTGAACCGGCTCTCCGGCCGCGAGCATGAACAACGTGGCCCCGACCGACCACAAATCCGTGCGGGCGTCGATCCCGTCGGAGCCGGTCGTCTGCTCGGGCGCCATGAAGTCGGGCGTGCCGAGGAGCAGACCCTTCTTGGTCCGCAGGCCCCCCGGGATGCGCATCTGCGCGATCCCGAAATCGAGGATCTTCAGCGTCCCCTGCTTGGTGAGAAAGAGGTTCTCCGGCTTGATGTCGCGGTGGACGATCCCCTTCTGGTGCGCCGCGGCGAGCGTGCCCAAGAGCTGCTCGCCCACCGCGAAGATCTCTTCGGACGGGAGGACACCGCCGAGGCGCGCTTGCCGCGCGTCGAGAGACTCCCCCTCGAGCAGCTCCATGACGAGGAACGCGTCGCCCGCGGGCGTGACGTCGTCGTCGAGGACCTTGACCGCGCCGGAGTGTCCGACGGCGTTCGCGACGTAGCCCTCGCGCAGGAACCGCTCACGGACCTCGCGGTTCATCGTCATCGCGCGGTGCAGGATCTTGATGGCCACGCGCATGCCGTTGCGGTGGGTGGCTGCATACACCGTCGCCATTCCGCCGCGCCCGAGCAGCGCGTCGATCCGCCACTTGTCCTTGAGGAGTGCGCCCACTTCCACGTCGGGCAACTCGGCTTCGCGTGCGGCGTTCATCGGCTCGTCACCCCCCAAGCAACTGCCATGCTCAGCCTAGGTACACGATGCATCGTAGCCGTTGCGCAATTCGCGCAACAGGGCATTGCACAATCTGAGCTCCGACGTGCGGCGCCGCAGGATCAGATGGTCTTCCTGTCCAGGCACATCTGGCCGAGCCAGAGGCAGACCGCAATGTTCGCGACCATCCAAAGGCGGAGCGCGAAGGAGCCGAGGCCGAACGCGACGTCGGCGGAGAACGCGATTTGCACCATGAGGGCGGCCGACCCGATCGCGAAGCCGCCGACGCCCGAGCGGAGGCGCTTGCTTCCGAAGAGGAGCGCTACGCCGGCCATCGCAGGCAGCGCGCTCGCGAGGGGCAACCATCGGTGTAGGCCCGCGCCGAAGAGGAGATCCCACTCGCCTACCGGACGCATGAGGAGCTCGACGACCGGGCGTGCGAAGCCGAACGATCCGAGGTGGAGGAGCGGCGCGAACGGGACGAGACCCACCGCGCCGGCGAGCGCACCGGCGATGGCGAGCGGCGTCGCGGCGAGCTGGCCACGGTTCTTCTTGATGCGCGCGGCGATGAGTCCAAACAGCGCCACCAGCGCGGCGAGGCGCAGGCCGACGTGGAGCCAGTGCGCCCGCGCGATCGCAGGGCCGGCGTCCAAGATACCTGCACCATACAAGTTCTTCTCTTCCTTGGGCCGCGCGGTCGCCTCGAGCGTGCTGCGGATGGCGCCGGGATCGGTGACGCCCATGCTGAGCACCATCGCGGCGACGCCAGCGACGTGCGGCGCGGCCATGCTGGTGCCGTTGAACGTGCCGAAGATCTCGCACTTGTTCTTGCCGCCCTCGCAGATCGTCTGCTGGGTGACGTTGACGCCTGGCGCGCCGATGCCGACCTCAGGCCCGCGCGACGAGAACCACGCGATCTTGTCGTTGGAGTCGGTGGCGCTGACGGCGAGCACGCCGTCGTACGCGGCGGGGAAGCCTACGCTGCGCCCCGAGTTGCCGGCCGCGGCGACGACGAGCACGCCCTTCGCGATGGCGTGCTTGACCGCGTCCTCGATGATCTTGCTGCGGCTCGGGCCGCCGAGGCTCATGTTGATGATCTGCGCGCCGTTGTCGGCGGCGAAGCGGATGCCCTCGGCCACGTTGGTGACGGTGCCGTAGCCTTGCTTGCTCAGGACCTTCACCGGCATGAGCGTCGCGCAGAACGCGAGGCCGGCGGTGCCCATGCCGTTGTTCGTCGTCTGCGCGATCGTGCCGGCGACGTGGGTGCCGTGGCCGTGATCGTCGGCAGCCTCGGCGTCGTTGTTGACGAAGTCGTAGCCGCCCTCGCAGCGCGTGCCCTCGAGATCGGTGCCCTTCGAGAACGGGCCCTTCGTGAAGCACGCGACGCCGGTGTCGATGACCGCGACGGTGACGCCGCGCCCGCACGTGTAGTTCCACCCCTGCTCGGCGTGGACGTTGGTGAGGTGCCACTGCTTGCTCGCGAAGAGCGGATCGTTCGGGACGAAGAACGCGCGGTAGAGCGCCATCGGCTCCGCGTGCTCGACGAGCGGATCGTGCGAGAGCTTCTCGAGGATGGAGCGCTCGGCGGCGGGGTCGACATCGGCGATCTCGAACTTGTCGTGCGTGCTCCACGAGCTGTTGGGTCGGACCGTGAGGCCGTTGCGCGTCGCGAAGGCTTCGATGTCCGCGTCCGACGCGTCATCACGGAGGTCGATCGCGATCTCGCCTTCGATCTCCGTCGGCAGCGTGTCGTCGAACGCGACGTCGGCAGGAGCAACGGGGGGAGGCGCCGCGTCGTCGGTCTGCGCTTGCCACGCGCCCGCGGGAAACGCGGCCAAGGCGATTGTGGCGGCGGCGAGGCCGGCGGCGACGAGCGGGGACAGGACGGTTCGCATGCGCATTTGCTCCTAAAGGTAGCCGACGATGGGCGAGTCGCGACGTTCTCTTGGTACGCCCGCGGCGGCGGGTCGATCTACGACCAGAAAAACATGAGCGCGGACGCTCTCCATAACGCTAGATCCTCGCGGCGATCGGCGCCGCCTGGCACGTTTCGTGACTTTTCTTGGGGGCCAACGCGCGGGTGGAGCGCTTTACTCCGTCGCGACGCTGGGTCATGTAGGAGCGCATGCGCAACGCGGTCATCCTCGCGATCTGCTTGGTCGCGGCGGGGTGCAAGGGCAAGCGGGAGGACGTCGCGGCACCCGCGCCGAGCAGCAGCTCGACCGCGAAGGCCCCGCCGTCGGCGATGAATCGATCCCACCTCGTCCGTGACGAAGAGGGACGCCTCGTGCCGACGCGTCCGCGACCGGAGGACAACCCGGCGGACATCCCTGCGGCGCCGTCGAGCCAACCCGCGTGGGACCTGGACCGCGCCGAGCCCGCGCGTGACTACGTCGCTCGGTACGTGCGCGCGACGCGACGGTACGGCGACGCGACCCGATGCGTCTCGACGAAAGCGGCGGGGAGCCGAGACGGCAAGGCGATCGTCGAGGTCCGCGATCGCGAGCCGCCGACGGCGGGATGCACGGCACCGGGCGGAGGCGGGCCGCGCGACACGTTCCTCGTCGATGTCGATCGCGATCGTCTGGAGCTGGCCAAGGGCGGCCCGCTCGCGAAGTGGCCGGATGGGAGCGATCCGAGCGGCCCTCCCGCGGCGCCGTCCGCGATCGAAGCCGATGCGCCACCGACGAAGCTCCGCGACGCGCTCGTGATCGCGAAGCTCACGCCGGTACGGACGCAGCTGTACGGACGCGGCTCGTATCCCGTGATCACGCTGGCCGGATGGCGCGATCCGATCACGCGAGACGCGCCGCCCGAGTCGCTCGCCAAGGTGGTCGATGCGATGTGCGCGGCGAGCGAAGGCTCACCGTTCGGCGTCTTCGGAGGCATCGATCGGTCGACCATCCTCCGCGTCCGCTGCGGCGAAGCTCCCGGCGCGCGCTGGGAGAAACTCTGACGCGCCTCGAGCCTCCTCAGGGCGGCGTGTAGAACTGGCCGTTGCCGTCCGCGTACACGTTGGCGGTCGCGCAGCCGCCGCTGCAGCACGCCGACGCGACGCTGACCGGTCCCATCTTGGTGCCCGAGCCGTCGCGCGAGATGCGGTATTCGCCGGGCGGCGCGGTGCCGCCCGAGAAGCTGCCCTGCGGCGCGTAGCCGGTCCACACCGTGTTGGTGCCGGCGAAGTTCGTCCAGCCGACGCCGTTGCGGTAGTAGAGCGCGCCCCGACCGGCTGCGGGGCAGCGGAAGATGTGGGTGCAGTTCACGGTCGCGAGCGTCGACACCGGAGGCTGAGGCGCTGGATCGGCGGGCTCGTTGACGCCGGCGACTCCGTTGCAGTCGCGATCGACTCCGTCGCATTGCTCGGCCTGCGGTCCGACGTCGCCCGCGCAGCCGGACCAATCCGACGACGAGCCGCTCGGCGTGCATGTCTGCGAGCCGGCGACGCACGCGCCGGTGCCGTCTTGCGGGTGGGTGTTGCACGCGCGGGTGCTGGTGGGCGCGCCGCCGCCCGGGCACTGGCACGCGGCCTCCGCGTTGTCGTTGGTCCCGTTGCAGTCGTTGTCGCTGCCGGCCGCGCAGCTTCGGGGACCGGGCTCGACGTTGCCGACGCACGGGCCGAAGGTGTTGCTCGCCCCCTGACACGTCGAGACGCCCTTCATGCAGACGCCGACCGAGGACGTGCCGCACGGAGTCGTCTGTCCGGTGGTGCACGCGCAGCCCTCGGTGGCGTTGCCGGTGCACGCTTCGTCGATCGCCGGCGTGCACGCCGTAACCGGGACCGGCGCGACCGCGCCGACGCACGCCGAGACGGTGCCGTCGCCGTTGCACGATTTCTTTCCGAACGTGCAGGCGCCGACCGGCTGGCCGCCCGGGAACGTGATGACGCCGCCGTCAGGACCCTCCGAACAGTCCTTTGGATGGCCAGGGTAGAGCTGCGCGGTCGTGTCGTCGCAATCGTCGCCGAGCGTCACACGGACGCCCCCGGTGGCCGCGCAACGCGCCGTCGGGTGGCCGTCCTGGTCCTTGTCGATTGCATGATACACGCATTTGCTCGCGGTGCAGTCGGCGACGGCGCACCCGGCAGGAGTGGCCGCAAGCGCCGGGCAGTCCGCCGCGAACGCACACTCGACGCCTCCGTCGACTCCCCCCTCGCCTCCCCCGCCCCCTGCCTCGTCCGCCGGGGCGTCCGGGAGCGACGCGTCGGGAACGTCCACGATCGTGATCTCCTGGACGCCGAACAGCGGCCCGCACGCCGTGACGACGGCGACCGCGACGATGACGGCACCCCACGCGGTTCCACGACCCATTCGGCTCTCGACCATTTGTTGAAGGACTCCGCTGTGTGTCTACCGGCACCGCGCTAGCATGCAAGAGCGCGGATGGATCACGAACCCGAACTCCCCGAGCTCTCCAGCTTGGAAGGTGAGCTCCTCGGGGGCAAGTACGTCGCCGAATCGGTCTTGGGCCGCGGCGGGATGGGCATCGTCTTTTGCGCCCGGCAGGTCGACGGCGGGCCGCCGGTCGCCATCAAGGTGCTGCGCCAGGAGCTGGTCGGGAGCGAGGAGGCGGTGGCGCGCTTCGACCGCGAGGCGCGCGCGTCGGTGTCGCTGCAGAGCGCCCACGTCGCGCGGATTTTCGACGTCGGGCGGACGAGCGCCGGCGCCCCGTTCATCGTCATGGAGCACTTGATCGGGCGGAGCTTGTCCGCGATCGTCGCCGAGCACACGCTCGACCCCGCCACCGTCGTCGATCTCGCCCTCGAGGTCTGCGACGCCCTCACCGAAGCGCACGCGCGCGGCATCATCCACCGCGATCTGAAGCCGGCGAACGTCTTCGTGGTGGAGGCTCCCGACGGCAGCCGCTCGGCCAAGGTCCTCGACTTCGGGATCGCCAAGGTCGACGGCACGACGTTCGGAGGGCAGTCGCTCACGACGACCGGCTCGATGATCGGCACGCCTTGGTACATGCCGCCCGAGCAGCTCGACACGCGCTTCGGCGTCACCCCGAAGGCCGACGTCTGGTCGCTCGGGGCCACCTTGTACAACGCGCTCACCGGGAGGACGCCGTACGAAGCGGAGTCGTTCTTCGAGCTGAGCGTGAAGGTGTACACGCACGAGCCGACGCCCATCGAGCGGCACCGCGGCGATCTGCCGCCGGACCTCGTCGCCCTCGTGCACGGGTGCCTGCAGAAGGACGTGACGAAGAGGCTCGCTCTCGCGGACGTCGTCGAACGATTGAAGCACCTGCAGGCCTCGCACCGACCCGCCGAGACCGCTCCGCCGACGCGGCGGCAGGTGTCCAGCATGACCGCGCCGATCACCCCGACGTTGCTCGCTCCGGTGATGGCGAGCACCGCCCCATCCTCGGCGACCATGCGGATGACGCCGCAGCCCGATGCGCGCGCGCGGCAAGCTCACGCCCTCGCGCGGACCGCGGTCCTGCTCGGAGGGGCCTCCGGCGTGTCGCCGGTCGTCGCTCCGGCGGCGTCCTTTCCCGTCGCTCCCGTGCGGATCGGCGCCGTGATCGCGCTCGCCGCCGCGGTGGCGATCGCTGGTATCCTCCTCGTGGTGCGCCTTCGTCATTCGCCCTCCGATCCGGCCACGGCGCCGGGCGCGACCTCGGAGCCTGCCTCGCCGACGGCCGCATCGAGCGCGACGGCGGTGGCGAGCGCGCCGGCGCCCGTGACGTCGACGCCGCTCGCGACGCCCTCGAGCTCGCAGGCTGCCGTCGTGACGCCGCGCCCGACGGTGAAGAGGCCGACGGTCCGGCCGCCGCCGCCCCCTTCGACGAAACCCGATCCCGGCGCGTCGAGCGGCGGCGCCCTGACCCACGAGCGATGACCGGAAGGCTCTCCATCGCGTCTTGTCTGGCGGCGGTCCTCCTCGCGTTGCCGGCGCGCGCGACGGACGCCGCCGCGCTGTTCGACGAGGGTGTCGCGCTCCTCGACGCGGGGCGCGTGACGGAGGCGTGCCCAAAGCTCGAGGAGAGCGCGCGGCTCGAGCCGGCGGCGGGGACGCTCCTCAACCTCGCCGGGTGCTACGAGAAGAGCGGACGCCGCGTTCTCGCGCTCGAAACGTTTCGGCGCGCGTCCAGCGCCTCCGCGGCGCGCGGCCGCGCCGATTGGCAGAAGGTCGCCGACACGCACGTCGCAAGCCTCGACGCCGCGTTGCCTAAGCTCGTGGTCCATCGCGGCGCCGGCGCTACCGAAGTGCGCGTCACCGTCGACGGCGCGCCGCTCGCCGCGGCGTCGTTCGACGTCCCGTTCGCGGCGGAGCCCGGTACGCACGTCGTCGCCGCCGAAGCCCCCGAGCGTCGTCCTTTCCGCGCTTCGGTCATCCTCCGTGACGCCGCGACGACCGCCGTGAACGTCCCTGCCCTCGAGCCCCTCACGCGCCCGACGGGAGGGGCGCAGAAGGAGCCGTTGCCCACGCGGACGATCGGTCTCGTGGTCGGAGGGGCCGGCGTCGCCGTCGTGGTGTTCGGGGTCGTCGGCGCCGGCATCGCCAGCGGCGCGCTCTCCGACGCGAAGGCGCAATGCCCGTCGTACCCAGACCAGTGCGGCCCCAGCGCGAGCGATCCGAACGATCGCGCGCGCCGATGGTCGACCCTCTCGACGGTCTCCTTGATCGGCGGCGGGGTGCTCGTCGCGGCCGGCGCCACGCTCTACTTCTGGCCGACGCCGAAGACGAGCGTGTCCTTCGGGACGGGCGGCGGCGGTCTCGTGGCGCGGGGATCGTTCTGATCGAACGTGCACGGGCGTCGCGTCGCTACTTGTCGGCGTCGGGATCTTGCGCGTCGCGGATCCCGTGCTTCTCGACGAGCCGATAGAAGCTCGAACGGGCCATCCCCGCGAGCTCGGCGGCGCGGAGCATGACGCCGTTGGCCCGGCCGATGGCGTCCTTCGTGAACTCGACCTCGAAGCGATCGAGAACGACCTGGCGCGCCTGGTGGTACGGCCGCCCCTGCCAGTCCGCGGCCCCTTCGGCGGGCGGTGCACCCCTCGCGCGCGCGTCCGGCGATTGATCGTCGAACAGCGCGCGGCCCGAGAAGCCGAGCAGCGCGTAGCGGCTGACGACGTTGCGGAGCTCGCGCACGTTGCCGGGCCAGCGGTACGAGCGGAGCAGATCGAGGATGTCGGGCGGCAGCGACGCGCTGTCGTTGCGGAGCACCTCGCGGTAGAACGCCGTCGCCAGCACGTCGATGTCCGACGAGCGATCGCGGAGCGGCGGGATGCGCATGCGCGCGACGGACAGGCGGTAGAAGAGATCCTGGCGGAACGTGCCGCGCCTGACCTCGTCGGCCAGGTTGCGGTTGGTCGCCGCGACGACGCGCACGTCGACGTGCCGGACCGCGTTTCCCCCGACCGGCCTGACCTCGCGCGCCTCGAGCGCGCGGAGCAGCTTCGGCTGCAGATCGAGCGGGAGCTCGCCGATCTCGTCGAGGAAGATGGTTCCGCCGTCGGCCTGTTCGAACAATCCGATGCGCGCCTGCCCGGCGCCGGTGAACGCGCCGCGCTCATGGCCGAACAGCTCGCTCTCGACGAGATCGCGCGGAATCGCGCCGCAGTCGATGGTGACGAGGGGCCCGTCTTTGCGCGGCGAAAACGCGTGGAGCGCGCGCGTGAGCACCTCCTTGCCGACGCCGCTCTCGCCCTCCAGTAACACCGTCACCTCGGTGGCCGCCGCCCGCTCGAGGAGCGAAAAGACGTGGCGCATCTCCGGCGAGAACCCGATCGCGTCGCCCATGCGCGTGCGACGGCTGAGCGGAATGTCTTTCTCCACCTCGTCGATGCGAACGGCGAGGGTCGTGTTGCCGACGCGGACGCGCGTGTCCTCCGACACCGTGGCCCGCTGCACGCGGACCGGGCCGATCCACGTCCCGTTGCGGCTCCCCTCGTCGACCACCAAGAGGCCACCCTCGGTCAGTAGGAAGCGCGCGTGCTGACGCGACACGGTCTCGTCGTCCGTGATGCGAAGGTCGCAGTTCTCGCCGCTCCCCACGACCACCGCTGCGGTGCCTTCGACGCGCACGCGAACGACCGGCGAAGTGCCCAGATCGATCGACGCTTCGCGAACACGGAGCGCCGCGACGCGCGGATCGGCCTTGGTGCGATCGAATCCGTTCACCTCTGCAAAACGTACCATGGCGGGCGAGCTCCTGCTTCAACAGACACCTCGCCTTAGAGCCCGTTCTTGCGGATCGGAACGTACTTGCTCGCGTCCCACCGCGTCATGGTCCGGATCTGCATCAGCCTGCCCGGCGCGGCCTCTTCGAGGACGAAGAACGACTGGTGCGTCTCGTCGGCCCACTGCGCGAAGAGGACGATATGACCGCGCGGCGCGACGCGGTTCAGCGCGTCCCCCGGCTCGAGATCGTCGAGTGAGCCGAGCTGGTACGAGTACGCGTGGCCGTACGGCGCGAACTGCGCGGTCGACGGGTTCGCGCCAAGCTGCCACTCCATGCTCACGGAGCCCGAGCAGTCCTGGCGATAGCCTTCTGTCGAACGGTACTTGGAGTACGGCACGCCCATGTCGAGCCAGCGCACGCCGCGCTCGATCATCGTCTTTCGCGGGCCCGCCGGCGCGTTCCACTGGATGCCGAACGCGAGGAACGAGCAGTGCTCGGTGACGAGGTTCGCTTGATCGCAGACCCCCGCGCGGCTCAGGGCCGCGGACTCGACCGCAACGTCGTCCTCGGGGACGTCGGCCTCGTTCGAGCCAGAGCAGCCGGCCGCCGCGAAGGAGCCGAGGGCGCAGGCAACGAAGGCGAGAGCACGTAGGCGCGTCGGGGAGGGGTTGGTCATGGTGGTCTCGGCATGCACTGCGAGGCGCGTGCCACGGACGGACGACCGCTTTCCCTGGAAATAGAGGGCTTTCGTGCGTCCGATGCGTCGGACAGTGGTGTCCTATTTTCGGGAACCCGCCACGGCGAAGTACGCCAGCATCGCGAGCTCGGCGTAAGCGTGGAAGGAGGCGACGGCCAGGTACGCGTCGCGGGCGCCACGCGCGGAGACGAGCGCGCCGGCGAGGACGGCGGCCCACGCGAGCGCGATGACCAGCAGGCCGAGCGGGCGGAAGTCGCGTACGAGGCCACGCGCGGTCATCGCGAACGTGAGGGTGCCCTCGCCGCGCACGTCGTCTTGCGGGATCCATCCGAGCCACACCGCGTAGTGCACGCCCTGGAGGAGGACGTACGACGCGACGAGCCCTGCCGCCGCCGATCCGGCGAGCCCGGGGGCCAGCGTCGCGGCGGCGTCGGCGGTGGTCATGCCGAGCGCGTGATCGGTTCCGAGGGCGCGCGCGACCTGGAGCGGCGCGCCGGTCGCCGCGAAGAGCGTCGCGACCGCGAGCGCGACGAGGACCGGCACCATCGGGCGGCGCGCGACGCGGAAGAGCGCGAGCCACACGGCGACCCCGACGAGGTTGTGCCCGTGCGCGAGGACGAGCCGGGCGAACGCGGGCTCGCGCAGCGCCCAGGCGGCGGCGGCGGCGACCGTCCCCATGACCACGAGCGCGCGGGCCCATCGCCCCGACGTCGACGCGCCGAGGAGGGCGAGAACCGCGATCCACGACGCGCCGAGGAAGATCTCGCGCGCGCCGAACGCATTCGGATCCGCGGCGAGCCACTCGGCCACGCGAAGCCCCAGCATCGCGAGACACCCGAGTGCCGCCGCGATCACCACACCCGGCGGCAACCCGCGGCGGAGCACGAGGTACCGCGCGTCGCTCGCGACGTGAGGCACACCGAGCGCGAGCGGCGCCAGCACCAGCGCCGCCATCGGGAAGACGCACGCCACGACGAGCGCGACCGCGACGCCGGCGATCGCCAGGATCGCGAGCCGTCGATCCCGACGCGCGAGCCACGCGCCGAGCCGAGGGCGCGCGAGGACCGCCGCCATCGCGTCGCGCCGGAGCGCATCGAGCGACGCGAGCGGCTGCGCGCGCTGCACGTCAGCGACCTCCGTCCGGAGGAGCCGCAGCGGCCGCGGCGAGCGCGCGGAAACGCTGCTCGGGACCAGGGGGAACGTACATCTGAACCGCCTCGAGGCGTGTGCCCTCGTCCGGCGTCCACTGGTGCTTCACGCCGGGAGGAACGGCGACGCACTGCCCGGCGCCCATGCGCGACTCGTTGCCGCCGACGCGGAACGTGCCCGCCCCTTCGATCGCGCAGATCAGCTCCCACGAGTCGGGGTGGGTGTGCTCGGCGACGGGCACGGTGCCGCTCAGGCGACCCATGTAGGCGACCGGCGAGATCGCCTTCTCGACATCCAGGTGCGCGTGCATCTTGCCGCCCGCCCACGTCAGCTCGGGCGCCGCGCTGGCGCGGACAACGTGCTTCGCGAGCGGCCCGGCCGAGCCGCATGCCGTGGTCGGAACGACGCGCGCAACCGCGACCCTCGCCGACGGGAGGTGCGTCGTGATCTCGAGCGACCCGGTGCCGACGGCGACGAGCGTGTCCCCCGCGTCCAGCTCCTCCCCGAAGACGGAGACCTTTGCGGCGACGGCGGTGACGAGGACCTCCTCGCACGGCCGCAACGTGATCGACTCGCTTCGCGGCGCGCTGGCGACGTTCTTCCCGCGCACCTCCACGAGCTCCAAGGTCGCGGGGCGTTCAGGCGGCGCGGGCGCGGCGACGAGCGGCGGTCCCGCCACGCTCCCGACACGCTCCTTCTCGCACCCCAGGCCGAGTACGAGCGCCGCGGCCATCAGGATCAGGCACGCGACCGCTCTCTTCATCCCTTCTGCTCCAGGTGCTTGGTGTCGGCGATGCGAACGAGCATCGGCCCGCGGTCTCCGAACTCGAAGGTGGTGAGCGACGCCGTCGGGCACGCCACGCGATCTCGGAAGCGGCCGATGTGCAGGTTCAAGAGCGCGCACGTGATCACGCGGATCGTCGCCTTGTGGCTGACGATCAGGACGTGCCCGCTGGGGTGCGCTTGCCGAATGCGCTCGACGACGGGCATCGATCGCGCCGCGATCGCGTACCCGCTCTCGCCCCCGGGCGGCGCGTGAACCGCCGGATCGATCACCCAGTTTCGGTAGGTCTCGGGCTCGCTCTCCCGGATCTCGGACTCCTTGCGCCCCTCCCATGAGCCGTACCCGATCTCGCGGAGCCCCTCTTCGAAGGTCGGCGTGAGCCGCGTCGCGTCGAGCGTGGGCTGCGCAGTCAAGCGCGCGCGCAGCTTCGGGCTCACGTACGCCGCGGTGAGGGAGAGCTTTGACAACGCGTGCGCGAGCCGTGCGGCCTGCCCGAGTCCCTTGTCGGTGAGCGGAGGGTCGAGGTCTCCACAAAAGACGCCGTCGGCGCTCTGCGCCGTATCCCCGTGACGCACGAGATGAAGGACCAACATGGTCCGCCGATTCTACCGAGCTTCGGGCTTGCGTACGAGGCTCGTGACCGGGAGCAGATCTTTGCCTGGTCCTGGCTGGTCGGCGCCGGCGCCGGCACCCCCTGCGGCGGCGGCGCGAGCGACGGCATCCGCGAGGCGGGTCGCGAGGTGCGCGGACGGATCCTCCGGTCGAAGCACACCGCGCACGAAGACCTCCGCGGCCTTGTACGAGCTCCGCACGAGCGGCCCGCTCGCGACATAGAGAAAGCCCATCTTCGTCGCCTCCTCACGAAACCGCTCGAACGTCGACGGATCGACGTAGCGGTCCACCTTCGCGTGCTTCGGCGTCGGACGCAGGTACTGCCCGAGCGTGACCAGATCGACGCCAGCGGCGCGCAGATCGGCGAGCGTCTCCATCACCTCGTCATCCGTCTCCCCGATCCCGACCATGACGCTCGACTTGGTGATCCGCGAAGGCGCGCGCTCCTTGGCGCGGCGAAGGACCGCGAGGGAGCGGTCGTACGAGCACCGCACGTCGCGGATCGTGCGCTGCAGGCGCTTCACGACCTCGATGTTGTGGGCCCACACGTCGGGGGCGGCGTCGACCGTCGTGTCCACGTAGTCGAGGTGCCCGCCGAAATCGCCGAGCAGCGTCTCGACGAGGATGTCGGGCCGAAGCTCCTTCAAACGCGAGACCGTGCGCGCGACGTGAGAGGCGCCGCCGTCGAGCAGATCGTCGCGATCGACCATCGTGAGGACGACGTACTGCAGCTCCAGCTTGGCGATCGCGCGCGCGACGTGCTCGGGCTCGCGCACGTCCACGGCGCCGCGCGGATCGCCCGTGGTCACCGCGCAGAAGCGGCAACCGCGCGTGCACGTGTCGCCGAGGAGCATCACGGTCGCGGTGCCCTCGCTCCAGCACTCGCCCACGTTGGGGCAGCGCGCTTCTTCGCACACGGTGTGGAGGTCGAGCGCGCGGAACGTCTCCTTCAGGCGCCCGTACGCCTCCCCGCCCGGCGCGCGCACCTTGAGCCACGCAGGCTTGGGCGCGAAGCGCGGGGGATTCGCAGAAGAACCGTCGGCCGTCACCGCATCCACGTAGCGCCGCGCGCGAGCCCGGTCAACCCGACCTCTTCCATCGGCCCTCGATCCGCCTTCAATTCAGCTTCATTTCGGCGCGGTCGTCGGCGCGCAGGTCGAGACGCCTGCGCCGACGATGCGAAACCCGATGTTCTTCTTCAGCACGGTGATGCTCTTGTCGCTCGGGCGATAGCGCGTGATGTCCGACGTCGTCGCGTTCTGCGGGAGGCCGCTGGCGACGGGCTGCGCCGTGTAGAGGTAGAAGTCACCTCCCCAGAACGAGAACGCCCACTCGCTCCCGGTGCTCACCGCATTTAGAACCTGGCTCGAGAGGATGGCGCCGGTGGCCTTGTTGATCTCGGCGACCTGAGCCGGCAGTGTCGTGAAGAAGCCGAACAGGCGGCCGTCGCCGGTCCCTGTGAGCTCGCCGTTCTTGCCCTGGAGCGGCGCACCGAACGGCGCGATGAGCGTCGCCTTGCCGCTCAGGGCGTCGACCTTCGCGAGCCCCTTGCCGTCGTGGTCGTCGACGTAGAGCGTGTCCTTCGTCGGATCGGCGTCGTTCGACGCGTAGCCCATCCCGAAGGTGTGGAAGCCCAGCTGGTCGGTCACGTACGGCGAGGGCGTGCACGCCGCGTCCTTGGTGCTGACGCGAAAGACCGGGCCGTTCGTGTACGAAATCCACGCGGTGCCGGTGCGATCGACGGCCATCGAGTTGGGCTGTCCGCCGGTCGGGCATCCGAGGTGGCCGATCTGCGTGAACGTCGACGTCGGCGGGTCGAAGCTGTAGAGCGAGCCTTCTTTCGAGACGACGTAGACGAGCTTCGACGCCGCGCTGCACCCGTTCTGGTCGAGGCCGCCGTCGTTGCCGGTGAAGAGGCCACCGCTGTCGGTCGGAGCGCCGCCGTCGGTCGGTGTGAAGCCGCCCGACGTCCCCGTCGACGCGGAGCTGCACGCCCCGAGCGCTCCGGCGAACGAGAGGATGGAAAGAAGCGAGGCAGTGAAGCGGCGAAGCATGACCCCTCAGCTCTGCAATGCGTTTGCCCCGGACGCAAGCGCCGCGAGGACGGCCTCGTCCACCGGTGACGCGAGGCCACGCTCGGTGACGATCCCTGCGAGGAGGCGCGCCGGCGTCACGTCGAACGCGGGGTTCCGTGCGCGCACGGCCTCGGGGACGATCGCGGTATCGAAGGGGTGCGTCACCTCGCGCTCGCTGCGCTCTTCGATGGGGATGCCGTCGCCGCTCTCGCACGCGAGATCCACGGTGCTCCACGGCGCGGCGACGTACATCGGGATGCCGTGCGCGTGGGCGATGCACGCAATGCCGTAGGTGCCGATCTTGTTTGCGGTGTCGCCATTCCGGGCGATGCGATCGGCGCCGACGACGACGACGGCGATCGAACGGCGGCGCATGAAGTAGGCGACCATCGAGTCGGTGATCACCTCGACGGGGATGCCGTCGCGCGCGAGCTCCCACGCCGTGAGGCGAGCGCCCTGGAGGAGCGGGCGCGTCTCCGTCGCGATGACGCGGATGTTCTTTCCGGCCTCGTGCGCGGCGCGGATGACGCCGAGCGCGGTTCCGTAGCCGCCGGTCGCGAGCGCGCCGGCGTTGCAGTGCGTGAGGATCGTGGCCCCCTCGGGGATTCGCGCGGCGCCGAGCGCGCCGATCATTCGGCACGCCGCGACGTCCTCGCGGTGGAGCTTCCTCGCCGCCTCGGCGACGCGATCGGCGCGCGGGAGCGGATCCTCGGCGGCGGCCGCCAGCGCTTCCTTTCCGATGCGTTCGAGCGCCCACGCGAGGTTCACCGCGGTCGGTCGCGTCGCGCGGAGCACGGCATCGGCGCGGTGGATCTCCGCCACGAACGACGCGCCGTCCCCCTTCGCGTTCGACGCCGCGAGGACGAGCCCATACGCCGCCGCGACCCCGATCGCTGGCGCGCCGCGCACGACCATCGAGCGGATGGCCTCGGCCACCTCTTCGGCGCGCGTGTACGTCTCGTACGCCTCGACGCTGGGCAGCCTCCTCTGATCGAGCATGAGCACGCGCCGGTTGCCGGGCATGAGCTCGACGGCCGAGTAGCGCGCGCCGCTGATCGGCTCGGGGTGCGGGTGCGCGAGCCCGGTCTTTAGGGTGGGGACGCCCCCCGACGGGTGCCGGACGCTCACGACGGCTTCCCGGACGCGAGCGCCCGCGCCGCCTTCATGCGTTGGACGATCTCTTCGGCGGCGGTCCCGAGCTCCTCAGCGGCGCGCTCCTTCTCGCCGTGGAGGTACGCACGGAGGCCGTCGGCCGCGACGATCGCCAAGCTGATGTTGACCCCGTTGTCGGCGAGCGCGGCGCCCGCGTCGGGGTTCTTGAGGAGCTGGTCCAGCTCGTCGAAGAGGTCGTCGAGCTCCTGCATCACACGGCTCATGGGCCCTTCAGTATCGCACGTGGCCGACTTGCGCGACCCACGTTCATGGCCTGCGGGCGGGTAGCAACTTTTCCCGTGTTTTTTGGCCCGGAGAGCGCCGCGGGCTACCCTTCTCCGGTGAGCCCGGGGGCCCCATGATCACCTGCCCGAAGTGCAAACGGCAGGTCCAGCCGAAGCGTCTCTGCATCTACTGCGGCGCCGTGCTGTCGAGCGCGCCCGTCTCGGTGCAGGGGCTCGATGCGATGGGCTGGGTGCAGGAAGGGCTGCACCACGAGCAAGGGATGCAGCACGACAAGGCCATCCACTGTTTCGACAACGCCCTGAAGGTCGATGCGAAGCACGCGATCGCGTGGGGCGCCAAGGCGAGGTCGCACGCGGCGCGAGGCGAGCGTGACGAAGCTGTGCGTTGCCTGAACGAGGCGCTCTCGATCGATCCCAACGACGGGACGAACAAGGCGCTGCGCGCGCGCATCGCGCAGATCCCGCAAGGCCTCCCACCAGGGCGCCCCACCACCGCGTCCGTCGCGAACGCCGCCGGATGGGCCGAACGCGAATATGCCGCGCACGCCGGCGCGCAGCTGTACGGCGAGCTCGAGCTCGTGAAGGGCCCCGCCGAGATCCTCGCGACGAACTGGCTGTGCGCGGTGCCGCCGCACCACGGGTGGCCGGGCGCCGCGCGCGAGGTCGTGGCCAACGTCTTCACGAAGGACGCGCGCGCGTTCGCGTTCTTCTTCACGCCGGACGTCAAGTCGGTGCCGACCACGCGCGTGACCGACGAGGAGCTCGCCGGTTGGGGCGCGATGCTGCAGGCAGGCCGCGCGTCGGCGGTGTACCTCGGCGCGAACGTCGTCTGGAGCCCGCCCGCGCGTCATCGGATCGACGTCGTGAACGAGCGCCTCGAGCGTCTCGCCGCCAAGCCCGGCGCGCGCCTCCAGCTCATCGTGATCGCCGGCTGACGACATCGCCCGCCGTGCTACCGTCCGCGCGATGTCGGACGCCACGCCCACCGCCGAAGGGAACGCCGCCGAGGCCACGAAGGGGCCGCGGAGCTACCTCCCCTTCTACATCGTCGGCGTTGCGGTCCTGATCGCGGTCTCGCTGGTGGTCTCGCGCGCGTTCCTGGCCGGATCGTACAAGGTGCCGTCCGGCTCGATGATCCCGACGATTTCCCTCGGCGAGCACATCCTCGTCAACAAGACCGACAAGAACGCCGGACGCGGCAAGGTGCTCGTCTTCAAGTCTCCCGAGACGCCGACCCAGGAGTTCGTGAAGCGCGTCGTCGGCATGCCGGGCGACGTCGTCGAGACGCGCGGCACGTCGCTCGTCGTGAACGGCAAGGTCGCGCCCACGTGCCTCGTCGGCGCGTGGAGCTACGACGAGGCCCCTGGCGGGCCGAAGCACGAGGGGGATCTGTTCGTCGAGAACCTCGACGGCAACCGCTACCTCGTCTTCCACGAGCGCGGCCTCGCGATCGGCGCGCCCTCTGGGCCGTGGACGGTGAAGCCGGGCGAGGCGTTCGTGATGGGCGACAACCGCGCGAACAGCCACGATTCGCGCATGTGGTACGCCGGCGCAGGCGGTGGGGTGCCGTTCGCGAACGTCCTCGGCACGGTGCGCCCACAAGGCGCAGTCGGCCTCCCGCTCGGCGCCGAGGCGCTGAAGGAGAAGCTCAAGGCCTGCGTCGCGAGCTTGTGAGCCGAGAGCGGCGGAAAATGCCTCCTGCTCGCCTACTCGCCGTGAACGACGCGCGCCCTCGCGTCGAGCGACGCGTCACGAGACCTTCGCGATCCATCGTGAGCGCTCGCGAAGGTTTTCGCGATCCACACGCGGCGCTTGGTCGCGTGGATCCGAAGACCCCCGGATAGCCTGTCGCGTGATCTCCTTGTTTTTCCGAGGTGACGTGCGTCGCGGCGGCGTCTCGTGATCGGCGCGGTGACATGGCCCATCGATTGCGATGGTGACGCTCATGCGCCGACGTCTTGCCATCGCGCTCGGAGCGCTCGCCCTCGCAAGCCTCGCGGGCACGTCGCACTTCATCGCACATTCACCCAACGGTGCACGTGTCCGCCCGGGCCCGTTGGCGACGAGCGCCGACACCTCGACGTCGCCGACACCCCTCAGCGCCCCCGCGGCGGCGACGACCGCGACGGCGACGACGCTCTCACCCGCGCCGTCGGATCCGGTCGCGCGCCTTCGCGACGCGCTCACCTGGTCGGACGACGCGGCGCGGATCGATGCGATCGACGCCGCGATCGCGAGCGGCGCGACGGAGACGTTGCCGCTGCTCGAGCGCGTCGTGCTCGCGGGCGACCCCGAGGCGGCGCCGACGGTCATCCACGGCGTAGCGGTCCTGGGCGCGAAAGCGGGCACGGCGGATCGACGCGTCGCCGCACAGACCCTGTCGCAGTGGCTTCGCGACGAAGGCGGGCGTGAAGGGGCCGACGCGCGCGGCAACGTCTCGGTGTTGGTGGACGCGCTCGGCGATCTCGGCGGAGCCGACGCGGCGGACGCGTTGGCGGGGGCGCTCGATCGCGCAACACTTCCCCTCCACGTCGAGACACTGGCTGCCCAGCGCCTGACGCAGCTCGGCGAGCCGTCCGCACGCGACGCGATCGCGCGCTTCTCCGCGCGCGTCGCCGCACTGCCGCCCACCCAAGGAATCGACGAGACGCTCCGCGTGGAGGCGCTCGCCCTCGCGACGAACGGTCAACCATGAGCCAGGAGACATCCATGTTTCTCTCGAACGCCGTACGTTGCCTCTCCGCTGCGCCGCTCGTGCTCCTCGCCGCCTGCTCCGGCTCGCACGCCGACGACGGGACACCGGAGAGCGTGGGCACCGAGAACGAATACCTGTCGGCGCCGACGTGCGCCCCCTCCTTGGCCAACGGCGCCGTCGCGCGCGAGCACCGCGCGCTGCTCGACACGATCGCGTTCACCGAAGGCACGCGCGGGCGCGGCCAGGACGGGTACAACGTGACCTTCGCCTACCACTACTTCACGAGCTGCGCGCACCACCCGAACCTCGATATCTGCTCGGGCGGCTATTGCTCGACGGCGGCGGGCCGCTACCAGTTCCTGACGACGACGTGGAACGGTCTCGGCATGCCGAGCTTCCACCCCGACAACCAGGATCGCGGCGCGATGAAGCTCGTCTCGCGGCGCGGCGCGTTCGTCCCCACGTCGCGCTCGCTCACGGCGACCGAGTTCGTCAACGTGATGGATCGTATCTCGTACGAGTGGGCTTCGCTGCCGCCGGGCCGCTACGGGCAGCCCTCCTACAGCATGACGGCGACGCGCGCGAAGTACTGCTCGTTCGCGGGCTGCGACGGGACGTCGGGGAGCGGCGGGGGCGGCGCCGGCTGCTACTCCGGCACGCTCGGCCGCGAGGTCGCCGACAACGCGTGCATCCAGAGCAAGTACGACAGCCGCTGGTACCAGTGCAACTCGGGCCGCTGGGTCGATCGCTGGAGCGATCCCGCGCCCTGCTCGTCGGTCCACCCGCTCTGAGCTCGTGATCTAGGGCGCGAGCGCGGCGCGCTGTTTCTGGACGTTCTCGCGCGGGGCGCCCAGGGATTCGGCGTGGTCGAGGGCGCGGCGCGCTTCGTCGGTGCGACCGAGCTTGGCGAGCGCCCACGCGCGGCCGAGCTCGGCGGCGGCGAAGTCCGGGCGCCGCGCGAGGATATGTCCATACGCTGCGAGCGCCGCGGCCGCGTCCTCCTTCACCACCGCGACGGTCGCGAGGCCGAGGAGGTTCTCCGTCCCCTTCGGCTCGAGCGCGAGACCGGCGCGGTACGCCTCCTCGGCGCCGTCGAGATCACGCGCGTGGAGGCGCACGAGCCCCAGCGCGTGGAACACCGACGCGTCAGCCGCGCCACGACGGATCGCCTCCTCGAGCCGCGGCCGCGCCTCCTCCGCTTCTCCCCAACGCGCCGCGCGCATTCCCCCCTCGCGCGGACCCGCCGGCGACTCCGGCGCGACGCTCGCGGCCGTGTCGTACGACGCGAGCGCCTCCTCGAAGTGGTGCGCGAGCTCGAACGCGTGACCCAGCTCGATCCACGGGAGCGGATCGCCCTTCGGCAGACGCTTCTCGAGCTCGGCCACCTCTGCGCGCGCGCCGTTCAGATCGGACGTGTACGCGAGGAGCCTAACGAGGAGGCGTCGCGCGTCGAGGTCGTCGGGGTGCGCGCGCAGCGACTCGCGCAGGACGCGGACGGCTTCGTCCTCGCGGTGCTGCCGCGCGAGCGAGCGGGCGCGCTCCGTCGGCGTGACGGCGGCGCACGCTCCGGCCGTCGCCAGGAGGACCAGCGCCACGCAGATCCAGCGCACCCGCACCACGCGCGTCTTGTGCTACACCCGCGGCGACGAGGCAAACGTTCCATGGCAGATCTCCCCGAGATTCACGCAATCCAGGTCATCGGCATCCTCGGCGCGGGGCAAATGGGCGGCGGCATCGCGCAGGTCGCCGCGGCCGCCGGCTACGACGTCCGGCTCGCCGACGCGTCGCTCGAGCTCGCGCAGAAGGGCCGCGCGAAGGTCGACGCCGTCCTCTCCAAGCAGGTCGAGAAGGGCAAGGTCAGCGCCGACATGAAGGCGCAGATCCTCGAGCGCATCACGCCCATCGCCGGCGCGGCGGGCTTCTCCGACTGCGATCTGGTCATCGAGGCAGCGACCGAGAAGGTCGACCTGAAGCTCGAGCTCTTCAAAAAGTGCGACGAGGCGATGCGGCCCGACGCGCTCCTCGCGAGCAACACGTCGTCGATCTCCCTCACGCGCCTGGCCGGCGTCACCAAGCGCCCCGACCGCGTCGTCGGAATGCACTTCATGAACCCGCCGCCGCTCATGAAGCTGCTCGAGATCGTGCGCGCCGTGCAGACGTCGAGCGAGACCTACGAGACGATCCGCGCCGTCGCCCAGAAGATGGGCAAGGTGGTCGTGACGAGCAAGGACGTGCCCGGTTTCCTCGTGAACCGCATGCTCCTGCCGATGATCGGCGAAGCGTGCTTTGCGCTCCAAGAGGGGCTCGGCACGCCGGAGGACATCGACACCGCGGCGAAGCTCGGGCTGAACCACCCGATGGGCCCGCTGGAGCTCGCCGATCTCATCGGCCTCGACACGTGCCTCTTCATCCTCGAAGTCCTGCAACGCGATCTCGGCGACGACAAATACCGCGCGCCGACGATGCTGCGAAACCTCGTGGCGGCGGGTTGGTTCGGCCGAAAGACGAAGCGCGGGTTTTACGTGTACGACGACAAGGGCAACAAGGTCGGTCACACGCTGTAGCCGTTCGAGACGGGAGATCACGATGAGCGACGCGGACAAGACGGACAAGACGGTCTTGATGGAGCGGGACGGCGGCGTCGTCACGCTCACCCTCCATCGCCCCGAAAAGCTGAACGCGCTGAACGCGGTGCTCGTCGGCGAGCTCCATCGCGCGCTGCACGAGCTCGACGAGGACGCCAGCGTTCGCGTCGTGATCCTCACGGGCAGCGGCGACAAGGCGTTCGCCGCGGGGGCCGACATCGCGGCGATGAGCGAGATGACCGTGGCGAACGCGAAGGCGTTCGCGGATCTCGGGCACCGCGTCGGGGCGCGCATGGAATCCGCGCATTTTCCGGTGATCGCGGCGGTGAACGGCTTCGCGCTGGGCGGCGGCTGCGAAATCGCGCTCGCTTGCGATTTCATCTACGCGTCGGACCGCGCGAAGTTCGGGCAGCCCGAGGTGAACCTCGGCGTCATCCCCGGCTTCGGCGGCACCCAGCGGCTCGCGCGACGCGTGGGCATCGCGCGCGCGAGAGAGCTGGTGATGACCGGCGACATCATCGACGCCAAGACCGCGCTCGACATCGGCCTCGTCAACGCGATCGTTCCGCACGAGGGGCTCCTCGCAAAGGTCCGTGAGGTCGCGGCCAAGATCGCCGCCAAAGGTCCGCTCGCCATCGCGCAGAGCAAGCGCGTCCTCGAGCGCGGTCAGGACGTTCCTCTGCCCATCGCCAACGAGCTCGAGGCGCAGGCGTTCGCGTCGCTCTTCGGCTCGAACGATCAGCGCGAGGGCATGAAAGCCTTCCTCGAGAAGCGGAAGGCCTCGTTCGAGGGCCGGTGAAGCACGCGGCGCGGCCCCCTGCCGGCGCGGAGACGGCGATCACGGCGTTCCACGTCATCCGCGCCGCCGAGCGCGCGGGGATGGATGGCGCGCGCCTGTCGCGCCCGCTGGGCCTCGATCGCCGGCGCCCGCCGGACCTGCACGAGTACGTCCCGTCGGAGAAAGTTTACGCCTTGTGGGAGACGGTAATGAGGGAGCTCGGCGATCCGGGCTTCCCGGTGCGCGCCGCAATGATCCCGCGCGCGGAGATGCGCAGCCTGGTCGCGCTCCTGGCGACGTCGCTGCCGACGGTGGAAGACGCGGCGCGTAGCACCACGCGGTACTGGCGCGCCGTGAGCGCGAGCACGCGATGGGAGCTTTCGCGCACGCGCGGCGGCGCGACCCTCACGTTCTCGGGGCTCGGGACGACACGCCTGGGCGAGCGGTGCTCCGCCGAATACGCGGTGGCCGATCTCATCGCGACCGCGCGCGGCGCCGTGCCGGGCTTCACGCCGAGCGCGGCGAGCTTCGCGCACTCCGCCCCTACCGACGCCCGTCCCCACCGCGCCGCGTTCGGCTGCGAGGTCCATTTCAGCGCGCGCGCCACCGGCGTCTCGCTCTCGAGCGCCGCGCTCCGCGTTCGCTTGTCCACCGAGGTCCCCGCGCTGGCGAACGCGCTGTCGTCGCAGCTTCGTCACGCGCTCGACGACGCCCCCGCCACCGACGCCAGCGCCGCGCTGCTCCGTGACGCCGCCGTCGACCTTCTCCTCGCCGGTCAGCGCCCCAGCGTCGCCGCTGTCGCGCAGCGCCTCGCGATCAGCCCGCGCACGCTGCAGCGGCGGATCCGCGACGACGGCAAGACCTTCCAGGCCATCGTCGCGGACGTCCAGCGCACCCTCGCATTCGAGCTGCTCGGCGCACCGGGACGCGCGATGAAGGAGACGGCGCACCTCCTCGGCTTCTCGGGGACGCGCGCGTTCGATCGCGCGTTCCGCCGCTGGACCGGCCAAACGCCGACCGACTACGTCACTTCTTCGCGACGCTGACGCTGCACGCCGCGAGGCCTTGGGGCTGGCACGTGCCGCTCATCGCGGTGCCCGCGGCGTCGACGGTGACCGTGCACGTCCCTTGGACCCCAGCGGCGTTGCGGCCCGTGAAGGTCGCCGTCTGCCCTGCGACGTCGCCCGTGTAGGAGACGGTGCCGCCCGAGCACGAGAACGCCGTCCCGCACTCGTGCTGCGTCACGACGCACGTGTCCGGTCCGCATGCGCCGCTCACGGCCCACGTCCCGGCGATGTTGGCGCACGACGACCCCGCGCCGGACGTGCCCGACGTGCCGGAGCTGCCGGACGTGCCGGAGCTACCGTTCGTGGTTGTGGTGCTGGAGCACGCGGCGGTCACGGCCGACGCGGCAACGAGCATGGCAATCGAGAAAAGAGGAAACGAGAAAGAGTGACGGCTCATGGGAACCTCCATGTCCTCGTCGTAGCGGCGCGCGATGGACCGATCGCGCCAAACCATGGACCCAAAATTTCTCGCGGCGACCCGCGACCCGTGACCCCAATCGCTCGCCGACACCACTTTTCGCCGAGGGGCTCGTCGAGCCTCGAGAGGTTCCCGATTCGATGGTCTCAGGTTTGCTTTAGCCCATGCGTCCGGCCTCCTTAAATGACCTGCCGGGGCTTTTTGGCTGAAAAACCTAAGGATATAGTCATGATGCACCGGGACGAAATGTCGCAGCCTTTGCCTACCACTAGGGCGAACAGGAGCAGGTCGATGGTTCACGAAGCGCACGAGACTGGGGTCGAAGCAGTGGGCGCGGGCTCACACGTGCTCCTGATCGAGGATGACGAGACGCTCGCGGGGCTCCTCGCGCGGGTGCTCCGTAACGAGGGCTACCACGTCGAGTTGCTCGACCGGGCCGACGAGCTGCCGCCGCCGGCGAAGCTCCTCAAGTTCGACGTCGTCCTCTCGGACATTCACCTCGCGGGAGGCACCAGCGGGCACGACGTGTTGAAGAGCGTCCGCGCGACGACCGACAAGATTCCGGTCATCCTCATGACCGCCTACGCCGACATCGAGGGCGCGATGAGCGCCGTCAGCCAGGGCGCGTACGACTACCTCCCCAAGCCTATCGAGCCGACAGAGCTGAAGCGAATGGTCGGCGAAGCCGTGGCGCGTCGAAAGATCGCCGGCGCCGCCGCCCCCGTCGTCGACGCGCGCGATCAGCATGCCTCCGACGCGCAGATCGTCGGCAGCGCGGCGTCGATGATCTCGGTCTACAAGACGGTCGCCCAGGTCGCGCCGACCACGGCGACGGTCCTCATCATCGGCGAGAGCGGCACCGGCAAAGAGCTCGTCGCCCGCGCCATCCACGCGAAGTCGCCGCGCGCGAACAAGCCGTTCGTCGCAGTCAACTGCGCGGCGCTCCCCGAGTCGATCTTGGAGAGCGAGCTCTTCGGCCACGAGCGCGGCGCGTTCACCGGAGCGACGGGCGTGAAGCGCGGACTCTTCGAGGAGGCGAACGGCGGCACGCTCTTCCTCGACGAGATCGGCGAGATCAGCCCCAAGATGCAGGTCCAGCTTCTCCGCGTCCTGCAGGAGGGAGAGATCCGGCGCGTCGGCGCGAGCGACACGATCAAGGTCGACGTGCGCGTCGTCGCGGCGACCAACCGCGACCTGAAGACCGAGGTCACCGCGGGGCGCTTCCGCGAGGACGTGTTCTTCCGCCTCCAGGTGGTGACCGTGAAGGTCCCCGCGCTCCGCGAGCGCAAGGGGGACATCGGGATGCTCGTGCGGCACTTCGGCAACCGTCACGCCGAGCGCCTCGGCCGTCCGGTGCCGCGCATCGCGCCGGAGGTCCTGGAGGCGCTGGAGGCCTACGATTTCCCGGGAAACGTGCGCGAGCTGTCGCACATCGTCGAGCGCGCGATGCTCCTCGCGCGTGAGGGCGTTGTGACGGCGAACGATCTCCCGCAGGAGGTCACGCGCTCGTTCCAGACGCACGCGACGAGCTCCTCGGCGGCGCTCGCCGACGACTGGCCGACCCTCGCCGTGCTCGAGCGCCGTTACATCGATCGCGTGCTGTCGCGCACCGGCGGCAACAAGACGCGGGCGGCCGACGTGCTCGGCATCGATCGCCGCACCTTGAACCGCATGTTCGCGCGGGAGCGCGCGGCGGCGGCGGGCGGAAGCGGCGACGCGGCGGTCGAGACCGAGCTGGCGCGCATCGAGGCCGAGGACGGCCCGATGAGCGTCAAGAGCACCTGACGGCTTCCCCGTTCAGCGCGGGAAGTGACAGTCGAGGACCCAGGCCGCCGCGCGCGTGTCCTGGGTCGCGCACGCGGACAGCGACGTGCGCACCGGCGGTCCCGAGACGCCGTCGGTGGAGCACGTGCACGTCGACGTCGCGTCGTCACAGTCCATTTGCAGCGCGTGTCCGCCATCGCTGCGGCGGCACGCGCACGCCGAGCCGGCGCCGCCGCACGCGAGCACGGTCACGTCGCCGGGGAGCCAAACGTAGCAGTCGTCCAGCGGCGCGCCGGGCCTGCAGCACAGGTCCGACTGCTGCGCGGAGACCATGAAGCCGGGCGCGCAGGTCGGCGCGCACTTCGGAGGCGAGCCGCAGCCGTCTCCCGCGCAGCCTCCGCCGCCCTCACAGAAAGACGAGCTGCCAGTCGACCGGCAGCAGCCCCCTTGCGTGAAGCCGGTGCCCGTGAACCCCGGAGGGCAGTGCTCACACGCGGCGCCAAGGACCGACGACGCGGGCGGTGGACCGCCGAAACCGCGCCCGTTGTTCGTCGTGCCGCACGACTCGACGGCCGGATCGCATCGCGTACACGCTGCCCTATCGTCGAGCGCGCAGCAGAGCGTGCCGTCGGCGTAGGTGGTCTCGTCGGCCGCGCACTTTCCGAACGGCGCGCGATCGCGCTCCGTACACGACGATCCCTTGCAACACACGTTGGGATGCGCGGCCCCGCCGCTGCACGCGCGGACGGCCACGAGGACGTCGTCCGGGTTCACGGCACGAACGCCGGTGCCGTCGTCGCCGAGCGACACCTTCGCCGAGCTGCACGCGACGGCGGCCGCTGTGGACACCGCGAAGAGAGCTCCGCGCAAGACGGACCGCATCATTCGTCGCACGCCCTCTGCACGGCGCCGGCGTGAATGCTCCTCGGCCTCCGGCGCATAAATTCCGCCGCCGCCGCCCGCGCGGCGTCCGGTCGACCGGCATCGCACAGCGCACGAACCCGCTCCGCCTCCGCCTCTTCGCCGAGGACCCCGGCAGGAAACCGTCGCGCGTGCTCGTCGAGCAACGCCAATGCGCGCACCGGCTGTCCCGCAGCGAGCGCATCTTCCGCGGACCGAACGAGCGCAAGCTCGTCGGCGAGAGTGGAAGGGGGAGCGGTCTTCGGAGTGGGAGTCGCGGTCGGAGTCGGAGTCGGAGTCGGAGTCGCGATCGGAGTCGGAGTCGGAGTCGGAGTCGGGGTCGGGGTCGGGGTCGGGGTCGGGGTCGGAGTCGGGGTCGGAGTCGCCGTCGCCGTCGCGGTCGCCGTCGCGGTCGCCGTCGCCGTCGCGATCGCCGTCGCGGTCGGCGTCGTGGTCCGAGTGACGACGATTCCCGTTCCGATGACGCCGGCAAGCGCGACGGCGGCGATGACCTTCCCCGAAATCCCCAACCACGTTGCGCCGATCGCGCCGCCGAGCGCGGCCTTCGCAGCGACTCCCCTTCGCACGCGCGCAGCGTCGGCGGGGCGCGGCGCGTGCGCGGAGGCGGCGCGATCCAAGAGCGCGCGCGTGCGTGGACGGAGCTCGCTCATCGGCGCACCCCCTCCAGACGATCGAGCTCTGCCTCGAACGCGTGCCTCGCCGCCCGAAGGCGCGACCACGCGGTGTTCCGATTGATTCCGAGCGCGTCGGCGATCTCGGCGATCGTCATTTGCTCGAGCTCCGCGAGCACGAACACCTCGCGCTTGTCGGTGTCGAGCGCGCGAAGGACGAGGCCCACGAGCTCCGCCGCCTCCATGCGCGACGTGGCGTCCGAGGCCGCGCCGGCGTCGCGCAGCTTCTCGAGGTCGGCGGGCGCCGTCGCCCCGGCCGGCTTGCGGCGCACAGTGCGGCGGTGATCGGAGATCACGCGGCGCAGGATGGCGAAGAGCCAGGTCCGCAGCTCGGAGCGGCGCTCGAGCTCGTGCAGCTTGCGAACGACGACGACGAACGTGTCCTGCACGACGTCGTCGACCAGCGCCGGCTCGACGCCGAGGCGCACCGCGTTTCGCCACACGAACGCAAAGTTCTCCTCGTACACCGCCTCGAACGCCAGCGGCAGAGCGTGGGCGGTCGATGAGGCAGACGTGGCCGACGGGGCGGAAGGTGCGGAAGGTGCGGAAGGTGCCATCCGGTGGACGGGGACGAGGGGGAACAAGGCGCCGAGGGTGTGGTGGCCGAAGGGGACGCTTTTCGTCATGGAAAGCGCGCCTCCACGCCGAATGTGCCGCGGGCGGTGAACGGCGCGGCCTGGTAGACGTGGCGCACGTTGTCGAGGACGAACTCCGGCCGGTCGAGCGCGACGGCACCGCCGACGTCGGCGACCGCGGCGATCCGCGCAGACTCCGGCCAGCGCGCGCGGAACGCAAAGCCCGGGGCCACCCACGGGCTCGCCGCGGAGGACGTCGAAGGACCGTTGCTCGCCGCGCCCAGCGCCCCAAGCTCCATCGAGAGGCACGGCGACAGCGTGACGCCCAGCGCGAAGGCGTAGCAGACGCGCGCAGCCAGCGTCGCGAGGTAGAACGTGGCGCCGCCGCGATCGGCGAGGGTGCGATGCTGGCCCGCGAGGTAGAGCGCGCCGACCTCGAGCTCGACGCGCGACGGCCTCCACGCCACCCAGAGCTCCGGGCCCACGCCGGCGTTGGGCAAGACGGACGAATCGAAGGCGAGTCCCGCGCCGACGGCGATGCGTGAGCGCGGAGGACCCGATGGCGCGGAGGGCGCCTCTTTGCGCGCGGGGGCGGGAGGCACTTCCGGAGGCCCAACTATAGCGGGCGCAGCCGGCGGCGGGGGCGACGGTGGGGCAGGCTCCGGCGGCGGAGGCGCAGACGACGGCTTTGGAGCCGCGGGAGGGCGCGCCGTCACCGCGAGGGCCAGCGCAAGCGCCGTGGCCTTCGCGAGCAGCTCACACGACGGAGCACGCAGCTCGCGCTCGCCGCGCTCACCGTCGCGCGTCGTCGTGAGCGCGCCGATCCATTCGCCCTCGTAGCGAACGTCCACGCGCGCCACGACGGTGACAGTGGCGCGCGAGCCTCCCTCGAGGACCCGCGCGATCTCCGCCTCGACGCTCGCGCGCTCCGGACACTCGGCCGGAGCGCTCCACGTGAGATCCACCGGCGCAGGAGCCCCGCGCGCGGAGGCGGACGTCGCGGCGATCGCCGAAGCGATCGCCACACCGAGCCTCGTCTTCATGGCGTCACCCCAACCTAGAGCGTCTGCAGATGCGCGATCAGATCGGCGAGCTCCGCCGGCGCGAGATCGCCGGCCTTGCCGTGCGCCGCCCCTCCGCCGCACGCGCCGAAGCGATCCTGCAGCGTCGCCGCGCACCCGTTGTGCAAGTACGGCGCGCGATGCGCGACGCCGACGAGCGAAGGAACTTGGAACGCGCCGCCGGTCCCGACGTCGACGGTGGCGTTGTTGGTCAGGAGCGCGCCGCTGTGGCACGTCGCGCAGCCCGCGGCCCCCTCGAAGAGCACACGGCCGCGGTCCGCCGCGGCGGCGTCCACCGAGGCGAGCGTGGCGGGCCGCGGCATCGCGAAGAGCCAGTCGCGGAGCGCGCCGACTTGATCGCCAGCGAGCGACGGTCCTCCCATTCCCTCCTCGTACACCTTGTGGACGAGCGCCGGCGTGTCGGAAATTTCGCCGGACCAATGGTAGGGCGCGGTTCCTTGGAGCGTTCCCTTCAAGGACGGCGTGCGTCTCCGGCCCTGAGCCGTGAACGTCCACACGAGCCCGTCGTCGCCGCCTTCTGCGTGGCACGACGCGCACGCGATGCCCGCGCCTGTGTTCGAGTGGAAGACGGCGTGCCCTGTGTCCTCGCGCGAGATCGACGACAGCGCGATCTCGGTGACGTTGGTCGACGCGTCGACCGGGATGACGAGGAGGGTGGCCGGCTCGCGCTTGAACGCCAGGACCGTGTCGTCGTCCGCGAAGCCGACCGACGTGAGCTGGCCGTTGACCATGCGCATCGTCGACTCGCTGGCGCACCCATCGGTCCCGTTGGGGATCTGCGCGACGTCGATCGAGAAGAGCGAGCTGCCGCCGTCGGCGTGTCCGTTTCCGGCCGAGACCACGACGAGGCGCTCGCCGCGCGGGCTCATCGCGACGTCGACCGGAAGCACGAAGCCCGGAATCACGAGCGAGCGGAGCTTCGGTCCGAAGTCAGTGAGGCCCGCCGCGACGGCGTCTTTGCCGCTCGCGAACGCCGTGCAGCCGCCGGCCGCCGACGTGTATCCGCCGCCGCCGCTGCCATCGCCGCCTCCTTGACTCGAGGCGGGCGTCTTGTTGTCGATCGCGCCGCTCGCGCGCTGGTGGACGACGATCCGCCCGTCTCCTCCCGACCGCGCGATCATGCGCCACGCGATGCGCGGCACCATGTACGGCGCGACGATGTCGGGAGGCGACTTGCGCTCGCGCACCGTGCCGTCCGCCGCGATCGTGAGGACCTCCGCCGAGCGGAAGCGTGTGACCGCGAGCTCCGCGCCCTCCACGACGACGTCGCGAAGATCGAGATCCAGCGAGAGTCGCCGTGTCGCGTCGCCGCCCTCGGCCGGGAGCGACACGAGCTCGCCGCTCGCGCACGCGACGTGGATCAAGCCGGCGGTCGCGTCGTACGCGAGGCCACGCGGCGCGGGGCAAACCGCGCGACGGGACAGGAACTTGGCGCTCGCGAGATCGATCGTCATGATCGCTCCGCCCCCACGCAGCGCGACGTGTGCGCGCCCATGCGTGTCGACGACGACGCGCCCCGGCTCGTCACCCGCCTTCAAACCGAGCGTCGCCGTCACCCCGCGCGTCGCGAGATCGACGAGGTAGACCTGATCGCGATCGGGATCGGCCACGATGACGGTCTTGCCGTACACGGCCAACGTGCCTCCGCTGATCGGCGGGGGTGACGCCGAGGCCACTGTGGTCGGCCCGAAGCTCGGCGTCGACGCACCTGGGAAGCCCCTCGATCCGGGGGACGGCATCGGAATCGGCTGCGCGCTGCCGGAGCCGTCGCTCGAGCCCCAATGTCCGACGGTCCCACAGCCCACGATCGCGAGGGCGATCCCACCCAAAAGCGAAGTCTTCATTCCGACCTCCGTTGCGGCCACCGGAACGACACCGGCGACAATCAAGTGAGTGGCCGGAGGACCCCGTCTGTGTCATCCGCCGCACCGGAATCGTCCGCCAGGACGGGGCACGGCGCAAGGGACGTCGCTTCTTCGGTCGCCTTTACTCTTCGTCGGTGCGCTTCCGAGGGCGCTTCATGCCGTACTCGTCGAGGCGGTTGATGAGGGTGCGCCTCGAGATGCCGAGGATTTCCGCGGCCTTGCTCTGGTTACCGCCCGCTTGCTCGAGCGCTTGGGCGATGAGACCTCGCTCGGTGCCGGCGTCCATCCGCATCAGCCGTCCGCGGTCGCCGCCGCCGCCGAGGGCGCCGAGGCCGCCGGCTCCGCCCCCACTGGGGGACGCCGCGGTGAGACCGGGGATCGAGCTCGAGCGATCGCCCGGCGACGCGTCGTCCATTCCCTCCGGCAGATCGGGGTCGAGCATCACCGTCGCGACCGAGAGGGCGTCGCCGCGGCAAAGCGTAAGCGCGCGCTCCATCACGTTGCGCAGCTCGCGGATGTTGCCCGGCCAGGCGTGCCCGACCAGCATCCGCAGCACCTCTTGAGGAATCTGCGGCACGTCGCGACGCGCGCGCTTGGCGGCCTGCGCGAGCAAGTGGGTCGCCAGCGCGGGGATCTCGCTCGGGCGCTCGCGCAGCGGCGGCACCGGGATCGTGATCCCGTTGAGGCGGTAGTAGAGATCGCGCCGGAAGATGCCGCGCGACACCTGCGACGGCAGGTTCCTATTGGTCGCCGCGATGAAGCGCACGTCGACGATGCGCGCCTTGGTCGATCCGATGCGCATCAGCTCGCCGCTCTCGAGCACGCGAAGGAGCTTCGCCTGGGTGGCGAGCGGCATCTCGCCGATCTCGTCGAGGAAGAGCGTGCCGCCATCGGCCGCTTCGATCAGGCCCAGCTTGGTCGTGTTGGCGCCGGTGAAGCTCCCCTTCTCGTAGCCGAAGAGCTCGCTCTCGAGCAGCGACTCCGGGAGGGCCGCGCAGTTCAGGCTCACGAGCGGCTTGTCGGCCCGTACCGAGCGGCGATGGAGCTCGAGGCAGATCACCTCTTTGCCTACGCCGGTCTCACCGACGACGAGCACCGGGATGCTCGACCGCGCGACGAGCTCGACGAGCTCGTGGAGCCGCGCCATCGAAGGATCCACGACGACGACGCCCGACAGCACGCCCACCGGCAGCGTCGACTCGCTCGAGCGCGGCGGCGGCACAGAGCGCAGATCGGCCGGCGCCTTGTGCTTCACCATGAAGAAGACGCCGCCCGCTTCGATGAGCGTCCCCTCCTCGATCGGCGTCGGCGTCTGCGGCGAGAGGCGAAGTCCGGCCACCTTGGTGCCGTTCGCGCTCTTCAAGTCCTCGACGGTGGCGGTCGTGCCCGCGAAGTGCACCGCGAAGTGCGCGCGCGAAAGGAGCGGCGTGTCGACGTGCAGCTCGCACTCCGGCGCGCGTCCGATGAGGATCGGCCGATCGGTGCGGAGCGGCACCGCCTTCACCCCGTCCTTGTGGAACATGATGAGCTGGGGCCTGGCCGGCAACGCAATGGCCGGGGACTCGATCTGCGTCTCGGGCAGGATGGAGGCAAACTTCGGCGGCTCCACGAGCATGTCAGGATAGCGCACAACTTCCCGGAGTTGCGCGAAGTGTGCCAGGGCGGGCATCACCCCGGCAACCCGCCGGTATCGTGGAACAACGCGCGGAACGGCGACGCAGGCGTCCGATCGCTCGGCAAGGAGAGCGGTGCGGCGCGTTGCTCACGGAGTGCGAAGCGTGCACGACGGAGGTGCATGGGCTGCACGAGATGCGCGACGCACGCTCATTCGCGCCGTGAAACTCGGCTAGCATGGGCGCTCCAGATGACCGACGAGTTCCTGCGCTCGGCCGACGAGCTCGCCATCGGCACGCGCATCGATCGCTACGACATCGTCCGGCACGTCGCGCGTGGCGGAATGGGCTCGGTATGGCTCGGCCGCATCCAGGGAAAGCACGGCTTCGAGAAGCTCGTCGCGATCAAGACGATCCGCCAGGAGCTCGCCTCCGAGGGGCGCTTCAAGGCGATGTTCCTCGACGAAGCGCGCATCACGTCTCGCCTCCACCACGCGAACGTCGCGCAGGTGCTCGACGTCGGCGAGCACGCGTCGATCATCTACATCGTCTTCGAGTGGGTGGCGGGCCAGTCGCTCGAGGCCGTGTGCCGAGAGAAGGAGGCGACGGGCAAGGCGGTCGACGTCGCTTTCGCGCTGCGCACGTTGGCGGAGGTCTGCGCGGGCCTCCACGCGGCGCACGAGCTCACCGACGAGGACGGCGGCTCGCTCGGCGTCGTGCACCGCGACGTCTCTCCTCTGAATGTCCTCGTCGGCGAGGGCGGATTCACCAAGCTCATCGACTTCGGCGTCGCGAAGGCGCGAGACCGTGTCGCGCCGGAGACGCGGAGCGGCGTCGTGAAGGGGACTCCTCAGTACATGGCGCCGGAGCAGGCGATGGGCCAGGACGTCGACCGCCGCGCCGACATCTGGGCGGCGGGCGCGACGCTCTACCGCGCACTCGCAGGGAAGCCCCCGTTCGCCGATCGCGACGAGCTCGCGGCGTTCATCGGCGGGCGCCCGTTGAAGGAGCTGCCGCCCTCCACGGATCCCGACATCCGCGCCATCGTGAAGAAGGCGATGGAGCGGGAGCCGGAGGACCGCTACTCCACCGCCAACGCGATGCGGACGGCGCTCGAGCAGGCTCTGCACTCGACGAAGGAGCGTGCGCCGGCGGCGAGCGTCGTCCTTGCACGCTCGCCACAAGCGGTCACGGTGACCGAGGGGGCGCCTGCGGATCCGGCGTACGCAAAGACCGAGCTCGTGCCCTCCACGCCGGGGGGCATGACGAAGTCAGACGCGGCTGCCTCGAGCGGGGCCGGCCCCAAGGCGAAGAAGGAGGCCGCGCAGCACGCGAAGCAGAAGCGCCGCGCGGCCGACGCGAAGAACCGCTACTTCGCGGTGTCCCTCCTCGTCACCGGCAGCGTCGTCTTCGCCGCCGCGGTCTTCGCGTTCTGCAGCGGGTGAGCGCGAGGGCGCGCGCGCCGCCGCTCGGATGACAAGGCACACGCGCTGGCGTATCCATGAAGATCACATGGAGAGCCCCCCGCAGCCAGGGTCGAGCGCGCGCGGGACGCGCCTGCTCCTCGAGCTGGGGCGCGGCGGGATGGGCATCGTGTACCTCGCGCTCGCGCACGGTCACGGCGGCTTCACCAAGCTGAAGGTCGTCAAGCGCTTGCGCCCGGACATCGCGGACGATCCCCGCGCGCGCCAGATGTTCTTGGACGAGGCGAAGCTCGCCGCGCGCTTGCTTCACCCGAACATCGTCCAGACGAACGAGGTCGGCTTCGACGGCAAGCACTACTTCATGGAGATGGAGTACCTCGAAGGGCAGTCCTTCGACGCGCTCCAGCGGCGGGCGGGCGGCCTCGACGTCGCCATCCCGCTGGACACGCAGCTCTGGATCATCACGCAGACGCTCGCCGGCCTCCACCACGCCCACGAGCAGCGCGATTTGAACGGAACGCCGCTCAACGTGGTGCACCGCGACGTGTCGCCGCACAACGTGTTTCTCACGTACGACGGCGCCGTCAAAGTGCTCGATTTCGGAATCGCCAAGGCGGCCGACACGCAGTCGGAGACGACGACCGGGGTAGTCAAAGGCAAGGCGACGTACATGGCGCCCGAGCAGGCCGCGCACAAGCCCACCGACCGGCGCGCGGACATCTTCGCGTGCGGCGTCATGCTGTGGCAGGCGGTCACGGGGCAGCGGCTCTGGGCGGGGATGAACGATTTTCAAATCTACGTGAAGCTCACCGAGGGGACGATCCCGTCGCCGCGCTCGGTGCAGCCGGAGGTGTCCGAAGCGCTCGACGCGATCTGCGTGAAGGCGCTCGCGCCGGCGGCCGCGAATCGGTACGGCACCGCCGCCGAGATGCAGTCGGCGATCGAGGACCACCTCGAGGCGACCGGAACGAAGGCCGGGCCGAAGACCGTCGCCAAGCTCCTTGGCGAGCTCTTCGCCGAGCGGCGCGCGCAGGTACAGGCCGAGATCGAGGCGCGGAGCAAGGGCGCGCCGACGCTCGCGGCGACGGCCGAGATCCCCGAGCTCGCACCCCCGTCGATGACGCCGGGCACCGCCGGATTCTCCGGCCAGTCGCGGACGACGACGGAGTCACGCCAGGAGTCCAAGCGGACGCGCTTCGACCGGCGCTTCCGGCGGGCGACCCTCGCCGCGACCGGCGTCCTGATCGTGGCGAGCGGCGTCCTCGCTGCCGTCGCGCTCCGCAACAAGGCAGCGAAGACGGCGGCCGGCGCAGAGGACGCGGCGGGCGCAGCGCTCGGCCCGCGCGAGTGCGCGAAGAACGCGGAGTGCATGCGCTCACACGGCGGTGAGCCGTGGGTCTGCCGCAAAGATCGCGGAAAGTGCATGCCCCTCACGAGCGAAGACTGCACGATCGTGTCGGAGCCGGGCGACGTCGAAAACGACCGCACGGTGTGGTTCGGGACGATGCTTCCGACCACCGCCAAGTTCAAGGCGGAAGACGCCAGGATCCTCCAGCGCGGCATCGAGCTCGCGCGTCACGACTTCATGACCGAAGTAAAGGGGCTCCCTTCACCTCAGCCCAACGCGCCACCGCGGCCGATCGGCCTCGTCACGTGCAACGACTCCGAACAGACGCTCCGCCCCGCGCGGCACCTCGCGGACGCCGGGGTGGCCGCCGTCATCGGCTTCGGTTCGAGCGGCGAGGTCGTCGAGATCGCAAACCAGGTCTTCATCCCCAGCCACACGCCGATATTCGTCGGGCTCGGGATCAGCCAGGCGATCGCGTCGGTCCCGCAGCCCCCCGAGGGGCCACGGTTCTTGTACCGGACGACGCTGAGCGCGTTGTATTACCAGGCGCCGATCAGCCTTTTTCTCCTCGAGGTCATCGAGCCGCTCGTCCAGAAGTCCAAAGTCGTGGGGCCGGACGCACCGATGCGCGTCGCGCTGGTACGCCGCAAGGAGTCGGCGTCGCTCAGCATCGCGGACCGCATCTCGTCGACGCTCCTGTTCAACGGCAAGTCCGTCGTCGAGAACGAGGACAACTACCGCACGTACGCGTTCGACGAGCAAAAGCCGCTCGAGACGATCGCGGCGGTCGTGGACTTTCGGCCGCACGCCGTGATCATCGTCGGCAGCAACACGATCATCGAAGGCCTCGAGCGCGCGTGGAAGAACGCGCGCTACCGGCCTTACTACGTCTCGCCCGGCTCACTCATCAACACCAACTCCGATCTCATGAAGCTCATCGGGAGCGACGTCGATCGCCGGCGTCGTTTCTTCGGCGTCGCGCCTCCCGCCAAGACGATGGCCAACTTCCGATTGGTGGACGACTACAACGCGCTCTTCTCCGAGAAGATCAACGGCGCAACGTCGCCCGCATCGACGTACGACGCGTTCTACGTCGCCGCGTACGCCGCCTTCGCTTCGGGGCGCGATCAGCCGACCGGCCCCGACGTCGCAGCGGCGGTCACCCGACTGATCCCACCGGGCCGCGCCGTCGACGTTGGGCCGACGCGCATCAGCGAAGCGATCACCGAGATCTCGGCGACAGGTCGCATCGATCTAAACGGTGTCGGGTCGAGCTTCGACTTCGATCCCGCAACCGGCGACGCCCCCGGCGATCTCGCGATCGTTTGCGTCGGGATCGACGCGGACACGAAGCTCGCGTCCGACGGCATCGACTCCGGCATGATCTACGACGCGCGCGCCCACAAGCTCGTGGGCGCGATGCACTGCCCCTGATTCAGCGGCTCACCAGCAACCGCCGCCGCCGCACCCGCCGATCGGATCGTCCGTCTGCCCCGCGACGAAGAAGTCCACCGGCGCGAGACCGGGGATGCCGTCCTTGTAGTAGTTGCCCGCGACAGGGCGGTAGATCATCGAGCACTGGTGGTGTTGCGCCTCGATGTTCCTCGTCGTGCCGTCCTGGTAGTAGCCGTTCGGGTACGCGTACGTGTAGGCGAAGTTCCAGAGGCTCTGCCAATCGCCTGAGACGGCGTTGTTGCCCATGCTCGGGTGCGCGTTGATGTCGAAGAACGGCGCGGCGCCGTTTGGGTTGGTGAGCTGGCCCCACGGCACCGGCGTTCCCGCGGCCTGGTACTGCCACGGCTTCATCCACCACGACTGATCGACACGCGCGAGGCCCGAGAAGTAGAAGCTGTGCGTGAGGCCGTTCGCGCTGCAGCGCTGGACGAGCCGGCCGCCGTCGACAGCGATCGCCCAGCCGCACGAGATCGACGTGACCTGATCGACGAGGTACTTGAAGCCGTGCGCGGACGGGATGCTGTAGAAGTCCGCCGCGGCCTGGCAGGTGCGATCGCCCGAAGGGCAGTTCGTCTCGTTGTACTGGTAGCCGTGCGTGTACGTCGTGAGGTACGGATCGGCCTGGCCGGTGCGGATGTCCGGCGCATTCGTCGCCGGGTGCGCCAGGAAGTTCGAGCAGTTGTTTCCGTTCTGATCGCAGTCGGCAGTCGACGTCCAGAGGCCGCCCTGCGGGCCGCTGATCTGCTTAACCCAGCCGGAGCACGTCGTGTAGTTCTTCCAGTACGTCGAGCTGTTCGGCGGCTGGTTGGGCGCGGAGTTCACTCCGTACGGGAAGGTGTACGGGGGCGCCGCGTCGATCTGGATGAGGGCCTGCGACGTCGCGCCGACCTTCTCGACCGACGCGCCTTCGTCGCTCGTCTGCGCCGCACCGCAGCCGACCGCGGACGCACCCACCATCATTACGAACAACGCCACTCGCTGGATCATCGACGCATCTCCTTCCAGGCCCAGCTTGACGTTATAGCAAGAGCCTTGCCCGCCGCACGCACTCCTCAAAGTGCACGGAACGAAAAACACTCCGTGCGCACTCTTCGAGGCGGTTGTGAAAGCGTTGCACAAACATCGTGCACGAGATGCTCGTCTTGCTGTGCGTCGTTTGCGCGAGATGCGTGGCCGCGGCGCCCTTGAGGAGCGCGGGCGGGGCGGTCACTCGATTGGCCAGGCCCCGCCCACGGGGATTCTCAGAGCCAGCCGCCGATCTCGCCCTTGATGCCCACGGAGAGGTCCTTGTCCCCGTCCGCCGACTGACCGGAGCCGGAGACACTGCTCGACAGATCGAGCTTGAAGAAGGGCCCGATGCCGAAGTGGAAGTGCTTCACCGGATGGATGAGGAGCGGCGCGAAAATCCCGATCGAGAACTTCGACTGCGTGACGCTGGTCGACGAAGTGGTTCCGTTCGCGCCGGTGCTCGTGAGTGAGATCGACGAGGAGTCGTAGAAGATGCCGGCTTGCGGCCACAACGACAGGAGCCCCGGGCTGACCCACAGGTTGTACCCGACGATCGGGCCGAGACCGATGTTCGTGATTCCGTCGCCGTCCTTGGGCTTGGAGTAGTTGAAGTGCACGTTGCCGCCGACGCTGAGCCCCTCGATGACGAAGTAGTGCGCCTGGGGCTCGATGCCGAAGCCGACGAGGCTGGTCGACGGAGCGCCGTTCGGTCGTGACGTGCTCGTGTAGCTGAAATTGAGGCTCGTGACCGCGTCGACGGCGATGACGCCGGGGTTGCCGAACTCTTTCTCGCCGCCTTCTGCTGCGGCCGCGGGGGACGCGACCAGGGCGACGAACGCGGCGGCAGCCAAGGGCGCGAGCGTTCCTAGGGCCGATGATTTCATGATGACTCTCCTTTTGGCGAGGGTGACATGAAGCCCCGGCGTTCGTGAAATTCGCTGCGACTCGGTGCGTCGGGCTGCCCGTTGCCACGACGGTCCCCCTTTGATAACGCCTGAAGGCCATGCCGCCCACGCCGCTCCTCGACGCCGTCCTCGCGCAGGACACTGCGGTGTCGACACTGCGCCGGGCGCTCCAGAGCGGGCGTGTGCATCACGCCTACCTCTTCGACGGGCCTGCCGGCGTCGGGAAGGAGCTCGCCGCGTTCGGGCTGGCGCAGGCGCTCGTCTGCGAGACGCGCAAGGAAGGCGGCGATCGCGCGTGCGGGACGTGCAGCGCGTGCACGCGTGCGGTGCCGCGCGAGGAGACGCGGCGCCCGGTGCATCCCGACGTCGTGGTCCTCGAGCGCGGTCTGTACGACGCGGCGCAAATCGGGCGGCGCACCGACGAGTCGCAAGACATCTCGATCGATCAGGTGCGCACGCTGGTGCTCGCGCGCGCGGCGTACGGGCCACACGAGGGGCGTGCGAAGGTGTTCGTGATCCGCCGCGCCGAAGAGATGAGCGTCCCGGCCGCGAACGCGCTCCTGAAGACGCTGGAAGAGCCGGGGCAACGGACGCACTTCGTGCTGCTCTCGGCGCAGGCGAGCCTCCTCCTGCCGACGATCCTCTCGCGCACGCAGCGGGTGCGGTTCGCGAGCCTTCCCGACGACACGGTTCGGACGATCTTGCTCGGACGCGCCGTCGAGGCGGCTCGGGCGGCGGAGATCGCGCGCCTCGCGGGCGGGAGCGTCGAGGTGGCGCTGGGCCTCGCCGATCCCGAGGAGAGCGAGCGCCGCGTGGCCTTCGTCGATACCGCGATGCGCGCGATCGCGTCGCCGGACATGGGCCTCGCGCTCGACTTGGCCGAGGACGCGAAGAAGGCGAAGGAAGCGCTGCCAGTACGGATCGCCGCGCTGGCGAGCGCGCTCGGCGCGAAGGGGTCGGCGTCGGTCGGCGAGCCGGGGCGCGAGGCGGCGACCTGCGCGGCGCGCTACTCGCTCGCGCTGGCGGCGATGGAGGAGCTGGACGGGAACGCCTCGGCGCAGCTCGTCGTCGAGTCGATGCTCGCGCGGATGCGCGCCGTATGAGCGCGCGCGGCACCTTCGTGGCCGTGACCGTCGCCTTCGCGTGCGCGTGCGCGAGCGGGTGCGCGCCGCGTGTCGTCGGGCGCACCGCGGAGGGGGCCGAGATCGTCCAGATTCCGCTGCGCCTCTCGAACGCGTACCTCATCAAGACGAGGACGCCCGTGCTCGTGGACGCCGGCACGTACGGCGACATGCCCGAGCTCGAGCGCCAGCTGCTCGAGAACGGCGTCACGATGCGCGACCTTCGCCTCGTGATCGTGACGCACGCGCACGCCGACCACGCAGGCCTGGCCGCCGATCTCCGCCAGCGAACGGGCGCGCAGATCGTCCTCGGCGAAGGAGACGTCGCGCAGGCCGAGCGCGGGCGCAACGACGATCTGAAGCCCACGAGCTTCGTCGCAGGTCTCCTCAAGCCCACGATCCCCCCGAATTTTCCGGAGTTCAGGCCCGATCGCGCCGTGAGCGCGCCCCTCGATCTCGCGCCGTGGGGCATCACCGGGCAGGTCGTTCAGATGCCCGGACACACCCCGGGCTCCCTCGTCGTGGTGCTCTCCAACCACGCGGCGTTCGTCGGCGATCAGATGCTCGGCGGCGCGCTCGGCGGAATGCTCTTCGCGCGCACGCCCGGCGAGCACTACTACCAGGCCGACGCCGCGCAGAACCGCCGGAACGTGGCGACGCTGGTGAGCCAGGGCGTCGAGACGTTCTACTTGGGCCACGGCGGCCCCGTTCAGCGCGAGGATGTCGTGCGCGAGCTCGGGCTCTGATTCTGAGCCCGGCTCCGAATCAGAGGGTCGACTTCCCCGACGGAAGGACCTCGTACATCCCCTCTTCGAGGACGCTGCCTGCCCAAACGCGCGCGCTGCCGGCGCCGGTGACCACGACGAGGCGCTCGAAGCCGCTCGTCGCGTACTCGGCGACGATGACCTGATCGCCGACGTCGGGGGCGCCGGAGCCCGCGCGCTTCACCTTGACGGGGAGGCGGCGCAGGCGATCGTACCGAACGCCGGCGTGCTCGAGCGAGGTCGGTGGCTCGGCGCCGACGACGACCTCGCCGACCGGGACCGGCTCGAGCCAGAAGAGCTCGGTGCTCGGGCGCGCGCGGGCGTAGATCGCGCGGCCGCCGCCGACGTCGGGGGCCACGAAGAGAGCGCTCACCGGGTGATCCTCTACGAAGACCACGCAGCCCGCGAGCCACGCCTCGTCGTTGCCGCGCATGACCACGTCGCCGAGCGTGCACGGCATCCCCTCGAAGAGGTCCTGCTCGGGTGCGGCCTTCTTCGTCGGCTTCGGCGATTCCTTCACGTCTCCTCCCAGGTCCGCGGCGGGCTCGCCGGGCGACGCGACCCCTTCGGTCGGCACCGCCGCGTCCGTTCCCTTGCCCCCGCGTGGCGCGTCCGCACGGCCGCCGCGCGCGATCCACCTGCCGAGGAGCACGCCGCCCGCCACGAGGACGGACGTGACGATCAAGCTCACGCGTGAGCCTCGGCCGGCTCGGCGCCTGCGCGGAGCGCCGCGCTGAACAGGCGCGCGCGCTCGGCGACGCCCGCCACGTCGACGACGTCCGCGATGAGACCGGCGATGACGGCGGCGCACGGCACCACGCGACCGACCTCCGCTGCGCGCGCCAGATCGATCCCGCCGATCGCGACCAGCGGAATGCCTGCCCTCTCGGCGGCGCGCGCCGCGTCACGGAGACCCGCGAGCCCGACGATCGGAGACGGGTTCACCTTCGACGTCGTCGAGAAGATGGGCCCGTACGCGACGTACGAGGGCTTCGCGTCGAGGGCGCGCGCGAGCTGCTCGGGCGTGTGCGTCGAGATGCCGATGCCGAGGCGCGGCGCGATGCGGCGCGCGAGCTCCGGCGGAACGTCGTCTTGGCCGAGGTGGACCATGTCGCAACCGGCGAGGACGGCGAGATCGGGTCGATCGTTGGCGACGAGCGGAACGCCCACCCCGCGGCACACCGGCGCGAGCGCGCGTAGGAGGGAGAGCGCCTCGCGGGAGGAGAGGTCCTTCGCGCGGAGCTGGAGGGCCGCCGGGCGCGACGCGAGGACGGCGCGCGCGAACGCCACCGGATCGAGTCCCTTTGCACGCAGCACCGACATGTCGACGATCGCGTAAAGGCCTCGCATGGTCCGGGTCAGTATTCCTTCGCGAGGGCCACGTCAACTCGCGTCGCTGCGCCGATCTTGGCAACGCCCCTGGCCGGATCGGCAGGGAGCTCTGGAGGCGGGGACAGGCCGACGAGATCGCCACGGCCGAGGTCGTCCCACGCCGCGTTCGCCTCCGTCGCGTGGCGATCGAGGCGCTGCACCCGCAGGCGCGCGGCGGCCGGCGGCTCCCCCACCGCGTCCGGGAGCGGCGGCGCGCAGAGGAAGAGCTCCCGCTTCCCTTTCGACACGAGCGAACCGCTGATCACGCGCAGCGGAAACCCGCGGGCGGCGAGGCTCGCGCCGTCTCTTCGAAGGACCAGGTAGCTGAACGTCAGCCCTTGCCAGCGGAGGCCCGCCGCCCGCGCGACCGGCGTCAGCCACGACGGGAGATCGACGGGCAGGTCTTCGTGACACCAGTCCCCCTCGGCCGCCAACGCCGGGCACGCGCCGGCGTGGAGGCAGGGCGCGAAGACGTTCAGCGCCTCGCGCTCGGCCGCAGCGTCGGCGAGGACCCGATCGCGCACGGCGTGGAGGTGGCGCGTTCGGTCGCGAAGCGCAGGCTCGATGACGACGAGAGCGCCGTCCGGAGCCACGCGACCACCGAGCAGCGTGCGCAGCTTGGCGGCGTGCCGGGTGACGCGCTCCTCCGCGGAGGCGCCGCGATCGAGCTCGCTCAGCACCTGTCCGAGGAGGACCAGATCGAACGGCGGCCCACCGCGCGGCGGATCGCTCCCGGCGATCGTCCGCGCGCGCACACGCACGGCGCCATCTCCTCTCGCCCGCGTGAGCTCGAGCCCGAGCGCCATCGCCGCCGCGTCCGTGTCGACCCACGTGGCGTCGATCTCCCCGCGTTGGCCCGCGGCTTCGAGCGCGCGCGCCACGCCCCACGTCGTCGCGCCGAGGCCCGCGCCGAGATCGAGCACGCGAAGCGCGCGGTCTTGGGGGAGAGCGAGCTTGCCGGCGCCAACCAGCTCGCGGACCGCGCCGGCCGCCTTCGGTACGTCGCGCGCGAAGGAGAACGCGAGGCGCGCTGGGAGCAGGTCGCGCGAGGCGACGCCCCGCGTGTTGTACGCGTCGCTCAGCTTCGTGAGCAGCGGCCCGAGCCGCGCCGTCTCGTGGAGCGCAGGAAATCCGTGCGCCGCGAGCACCTTCGCGATCGCGGCCTGCCAGTCTTCTTCGAGCGGTGCGACGAGCATGCGACGTCCTGAAAGTCTGTACACTACGTGCGTGGCAAAAGGCACGGTCGACGCCGTCGGCGCGGTGGTCCTTCGCGCGGCGAGCGGGCCGCGGGCATGGCAGGTGCTGCTCATCCAGAGGGCCCGGCCGCCCGCGAAGGGCTCATGGACGCTCCCCGGCGGCCACGTCGAGCCCGGCGAGACGCTCGAGCAGGCGGTTCGTCGCGAAGTAGAGGAGGAGACGGGGCTCGCGGTCGACGTCGTCGCCTTCCTCGAGACGTTCGAGCTCCGAACGCCCGATCGCACCTACGCGATCCACGAGCATCTCTGCCGACTCTCGCCCTCGCACGACGGCGCGACGCTCCGCCCCAGCGACGACGCTGCCGAGGCAATCTGGGCGGCCGAGGAAGATCTCGCGACCCTGGCGGTTTCACCGGACGCGTGCGTTGTCATCGCGCGCGCCGTTGCGCTCACGCGTGATAGAAAGACCCCATGAAGACCGCGAGCAACTGCCCGAAGTGCGGCCATCACGAGATTCTGTTCGTCCCGCAAATCGCCGATCGCGACGACAAGAACAACGTCCGCCCCCTCGTCGTCCACGTCGTGCATTACGACTGGAAGGACGACAACGAGATGGGGAAGATTCAGGCGTACGTCTGCCGGAGCTGCGGCTTCACCGAGCTCTACACCCACGACGCCAAGTCGCTCCCCGTGGACAAAATCCCGGGCGCGAAGATCCTGACCACTACCCCCAAGCAGAAGCCGTGAAGAGGCCTCGCAAAGGAGCGCGCGTCGATTCTCGAGGTGTCGTGGTCGCGGCCCGCCGTTACAGCGTGCCGGCGCCCTGGGTCGCGGTCGTCATGCCTACGCGCCTACGCAACTCGAGGGCCAATGCGGCGCCCCTATTTTCCCGCGGAATCGCGGCCTAGCAGTGTCACGTTTCGTTGACAGTGCGGGACCTCGACTGTCCGCTTTTCGGACATCCCCTCCATCGCCTCCAGCCTTCCCCCACGCCCGCCCATCCTGCTCGGGAGCCCTCATGCCCTCGGTCACGCGCTCGGTCATCGTCATGGCGCAGTGCGCCATCCTCGTCGCTTCCCTCGCCGGCTGCCCGATGCCGCCACCCGCGTCGCCGCTCCCGAGCGCGGCGGCGGCGATCGAGAGGATGAAGGCGTCGGCGGACTGCGGCACCGGCGTGCAGGCCAACGCCAAGATCGACTTCTTCGGGCCACAGGGGCGCGTACGCGCGGACCTCCTCATGATCGCGTCGAGCCCCGCGCGCTTGCGGATGGACGTCATCAGCTCGTTCAACGTCCAGCTCGCGACGCTCACGAGCGACGGCGAGCGCTTCGCCCTGACGGATCTGCGCGAGAAGCGCTTTCTCTTCGGACCGGCGAGCGCATGCAACATCGCGCGCCTCACGCAGGTGCCGATCCCCGGACACGCGCTCGTCAGCCTCCTCCGAGGGCAAGCGCCCATCCTGAAGCACGAGGCGAGCGCGGGGACGATCTCGTGGAGCGGCAGCGGGTACTACGTCGTGACCATCCCCAGCACGCGCGACGCCACGCAGGAGATCCACCTGACTCCGCACCCCTCCGATCTCGGCAAGCCGTGGGGCGAGCAGCGCTTGCGACTCTTGCGCGTGACCGTGCGGCAGTACGGCGACGTCCTCTACGACGCGAAGCTCGACGGACACACGCCCACGCCGATGGCGAAAGAGCGCGTCGACGCGGACGGAATCGACGCACCGATGCCGCCGAGCGGGCCGAAATGCAACGCCGAGCTGCCGCGCAAGATCGAGGTCGACGTTCCGATGCAGGACGAAGAGGTGGTGTTCACGTACGACGGCGTGACGTGGAACCCGCCGCTGCCGGAGGGGGTGTTCGTACAGGCGGCGCCGGCGGGGTTGCCGGCCGTGCCGGTGCGGTGCGATTGAGGCGCATCGTCACGGCGCGCTCCGCCGACGGCCAGCGACGTTCAGCCGAGCGCTGCGCGGAGGACCGCGGGCGCGTCGGTGATCAGCCAGTCGACGCCCAGGCGCCCGAGATTTCGAGCCTCCTCGTCCTCGTTCACGGTCCAGACGCCGATCTTTAGGCCCCGCCCCTTTGCGAGCGCAACGTTGTCGGCGGTCGCGTCTTGCCGCGCGAGGTGAACGGCGTGGAGGCCAAGCGGCGGGAACACGAGGCGCGTGTCGGGCAGCGTCAAGTAGGCCCGCGGCGTCCGCGGGGCGAGCGCGCGCATCGTGGTGAGGAGGTACGGATCGAACGACGAGAGGAGGACGTCGGCCCGCGCCTCGCGGACGTTCTTGCCAACCGCGCGCGCGAGCGTCGTCCGGCTCGGCACATCGCGCTTCAGCTCCACGTTCACGGCGCACCGCGCCTTCGCCCAGTCGAGCACCTCGAGGAGCGTCGGGACGCGGAGACCGCCGACGAGACGAACACGAACGAGATCGCGCATGGTGACTTTGGCGACGCTGCGTGTGTCTTCGGCGCGTGTCATTCGCCCGAGGTCCGCGTCGTGGAAGACGACCGCCTCGCCGGTGGCGCACGTCCTCACGTCGAGCTCGATGGCCTCGGCCCCTTCGCTCACCCCTCGCGCAAACGACTCGAGCGTATTTTCTGCGGGCCACCCTTCGCCGCGACCACCGCGGTGTCCGACGACGACCGGGCGGGCTCTTCCCCCCGCGAACGTGCTCACGTCGTGCTCACGAGCTGCTCACGTGGCGAGCTCTCGTGCGAGCTCCCGCGCGAGCTTCTTGGCGTCGTCGACCTTGTCGACAGGGAGCGAGATGGCGCCGACGACGGGATGTCCGCCTCCCCCGTACCGCTCGCAGATCTTCGCGATGTTGTGCGTCCTCGTTTTGTTGCACCACGGGTTGAAGCCGATGCTGATCTTGAGCTTCCCCTTCCCGCGCGAGACCATGACCGAGTAGGCGCTGTCGGGATAGAGCGCGTAGGTCACGAACTTTCCCGCGACCTCGAGCAGCGTGTCCGTCAGATCGACGAGGACGACGTCCCCCACTTGTTCGGTGTGTCCGCGCACGAGCTCGACGAAAGCCTTGTGCCCTTCGTAGAGCGGCGCGAAGGCCGTCGCGATGTCGTCGCCGCGCGCGACGTCGGCGATGGGCTCCTCCAAGAGGCGCGGGACCATCTTGGAGAGGAACGCGTCGTCGCCCATGTGCTCGACGACGGTCATGAGCTGGAGCACCGGCTCGGCGCGATCCACGGCCATTTTCGCGCTCGGGAAGGAGGCGGTGTCGATCATGTCCGCCCAGCGAACGAGCTCAGCGAGCGGCGCGGGATCGAGGCCGAAGCGCGCCGCGCCGACGTCGGTGATGAGCTTCGTGCACGATCCGTAGGCGCCGTCGTGGAAGACGTGGCGCTCGCCGCCGTTCGTCGCGGCACGGGCGTCGTAGGTGGTGCGATCCTCCGGCGACGGGAACGCGCTCACGTGGTGGTCGAAGTACCAGGTCAGCTTTGGCGACGTCGAGAAGCGGAAGTCGAGGACGGCGTTCACGTCGCCGTCGAGGAGCTTCGGATCGACGCCGTTCTGCCCTGGTCCGTACCCGAGGCCGTGGTACTCGAACGTGAAGCGCTGCTCCGGATGGAGGTGACGGAGGAGGCGCGTGAACAGCGCGGCGGAGCACATGCCGTCGAAGCAGTGCCCATGGGTCGCGACGACGACGCGGGTGCTCGCGGGGGAAGCGGGAGCGTGCGGCTCGGGCATACCCGCGGGCTTATCACAGTCCCGGGCGGCTGCTAGCTTGAGCGCCCTCATGCGCATCCATCATGTCGCGCTGCGAACGGCCGACCTGCCGAGGCTGGAGGCCTTTTACGTCGGCGCGCTGGGGCTGACGGTCTCACGCCGCGACGGGACGCGCAGCACGTGGCTCGCGGCGGGCGACGCGATCGTGATGCTGGAGCTCGCGGCGGAGGGCGAGCCGGCGGTGGCGGAGGGGACGATGGAGATGGTCGCGTTCGGGATCGCGAAGGGGGAGCGTGTAGAGTGCACGCAACGGCTGCGGGCGGCGGGGATCGTGGTGGAGGACGAGACGGGGTTCACGGTGTACGTGAGGGATCCGGATGGGCGAAGGGTGGGGTTGAGTCACTATCCGGAGTGACCGGCGACCGCGACCACGACCACGTAGGATGGAACGCGGCCGGGGGCTTCTCATGTCATTCCAGGTGGCGCGAGCCACCGAGGAAGCCCCGAGGCGCCCCTCGCCCCCCTTCTTTCTCCGGCGAACCAAGCCCGTGCGCGCGCGATGCAAGCCGGTCGTTGTCGTGGTCGTGGGTCGTGGGTCGTGGTCGCGGTCGCGGTCGCGGTCGTGGTCGTGGTCGTGGTCGTGGTCGTGGTCGCGGTCGCGGTCGCGGTCGCGGTCGCGGTCGTGGTCGTGGTCGCGGTCGTGGTCGTGGTCGCGGTCGCGGTCGCGGTCGCGGTTGAGCAAGCCCGCGCCAGCTACGCTGGCACTTGGGCTTGCGATGCTCGTGGAGCCGGGGGGCGCGCGCCGCATGAGTGCCTCGCTGCGTGGGATACACAGTGCGTCGTCATCAGGAACCTCCACCGCCCTTCGGGCGGCGAGGTGAATGGAGGTTCCTGATGACGACGTACAGTTTGCCTCATCATAAATTGCGGGCGTATGGGGCGGCGGTGGAGCTGCTGAGGGCGGTG
>JBBRLQ010000018.1:0-194503 GCA_038231275.1 Polyangiales bacterium | reverse complement strand
CGCACTTCGCGGCGTTCGATCACTACGAGAAGGAGGCCAAGCGCCTCCTCGCGCTGGGCGGAGAGGGCGAGGCGCGCGATCCGCTGAAGGCGCTCGTGCTCCCCGCGTACGACTTCGTGGCGAAGGCCGCGCACCAGTTCAACGTGCTCGACGCGCGCGGCGCGATCGGCGTGACGGAGCGCGCGCGGTTCATCGGGCGCGTTCGCGGCCTGTCCAAGGCGGTCGCCGAGGCGTACCTCGCGCAGCGCGAGGCGATGGGTTTCCCGCTCCTCAAGAGCGCAGCGAAGGCGGCGGAGTGATCGTGCGCACCTCCAGCCTGCTCACGATCGTCGCGCTCGCGTGCGCGCTCCTCGCGGCGAGCGCGTGCGGCGGCGCGGCGAAACAGGGCGATCCGCGCTACCCCCCGCGCGCCGAAGGCTGCGACGTGAAGCTGTTCCACGACACGCCGCTCGTGAAGACCGACAACATCGGCACCGTCACCGCGCGCTGCGCCCCCGACGTGTCCGACGCCGACTGCATGCGCCAGCTCCTGGACGAGACGTGCAAGCTCGGAGGCGACGTCGTCTGGGGCGTCGACGACAAGCCGTCGATGGTCTTGGGAAAGAACGTCTTCCACGGCCGCGCCGCCCACACGAAGGGCCCGTAGCGCGTCTGGTCTAGTCTGGTTTGCGCCGACCTAGGCTCGGCTCAGTCGAGGCACTTCAAGAACGCGTCGCTCGTCGCCGTCTTCATCGCGCATGCGAAGTCCTCGTTCGAGACCTCGCTCGTGCAGTTGCGGAAGGAGTCGTCGTTCTTCGCCTCGCTGCGTTCGCGCTCTTGCTCGGCCTTGATCAGCTCCGGCGGCGCGTCTTTGATGCGCTCCTTAACGACGAGCGTAGCGAACTTGTCGACGAGCTCGTCGCACTGCGCTTGCGACACCTTCTTCTTGCACGCCACGACGGGCGCGAGGAGGCACGCGACGGCGAGGACGACGGTGACGTGCGTTGCGCGGCTCACCGGAGGCACTGGTCGATCTCTTCGGCGGAGGCCGCCGTCTTCACGCAGGTCATCGTCTTGTCGGTCACGCGCTTGCCGACGCAGCCCTTCAGCTGATCGCTCATCGTGGAGCGGATCTCGCCCTTGCGCTTCTCGATGAGCGCCGGGTCGGTGATTTGCATCTGCTTCATTTGGAGCTCGACGTTGCGATCGATGATGAGCTCGCAGTCCTCGCGCGTGGCGGGGCGGCCGCAGGCGCAAAGCACCAAAACCACGCTCGCGATCCCTGCCGTTCGCGTCATCAAGCCGGGGGACCAGTTACCACGACGGCACGGGTTTGGCCCGCACAAAGGCAACCAGGTACGCTTGTCCTGTGCCCGCCAAGCAGGCCCGGAGAAGTCCGGAAGAGTACCTCCGTGACGCGATGGCGTCGCCGACGAGGAGCGAGCGCGCGAAGTGGGCGAAGCTCGGGCTGGCGGCCAAAGAAGCCCTGGATCCGACGACGCACGCCATGCTCCTCCGGCAGCTCTACCTGGCGCTCTTCGAGGGGCGGCGGTTCCGCGAGGCGCAGGCGATCGCGCTTCAAGCGTCGGAGGTCGGGGTCCTCTCGGACGTGCTGCTCCAGGACGCCGCCCGCGCCGCGCTCGCGTCGGGCGATCTCGAGGACGCGCTGGCCCACCTGCGCGAGGCGGCGCGGACCGGTCCGTCGTCGCGCCGCGCGTTCCACTACTGGACGCTTGGGAGCATCCTTTTTCTCGCGCACCGGTACGACGACGCGATCGCTGCGCTCGCCAAAGCGGCGCGATCGACCGGCGCAGAGCGACCGCTCTACCGTGCGCACCTGGCGCTCGCGCGCGTCGCGGGTGGCGAGCACGTCGGCAACATCCAGAAGACGATCGACCAGCTCGTCGCGGCGCCGGCGGGCCAGGGCTACGGGCGGTTCGTGCTCGGCCACCTCGCGTACGCCGCAGGCGCGTGGGACGTTGCCCGACAGTATCTCCTTTCTTTCGTCGAGCGGACGCTCGAAAAACCGCCCGCCACCGCCGTCGCCCTCGAAGGCGAGATCCGAATGGCGCGCGCGACGATCAAGAAAATCGGCGCGCGTTGAGTGGAGCGAAGCGCCAGCGGAGCGAAACGTTCCTCGAGCCCTCGAGCTCGCGCGTGTGCCGAATGGGTCATCGGCGATCCTGGTCACGCGTGCGTGTGGGCGTGGTCGACGGTCTTTTTTTCGAGGAAACAAGCTCGCTAGCCCTGACCGCAGCCGTGTGGGCTTGCTATGATTCCGACGTCTGGTTACCTGCTCTGGTCACCTGCTCGATGGAGGATCTACGTGAAGAGCCGCGCTCCCCTCTCCCTCGCCGTCCTGGTCACCTTGCTCCTCGTCCCCGCGATCGCGTGGGCCGGTGAGGGTTCGGAGACCGGGAAGTTCCAGGAGATCCTCGAGAAGCACGGCGCCATCGTCGCGGTGCTCGCGTCGTTCGGGTTCGGCTTCATCGCGAGCCTGACGCCGTGCGTGTACCCGATGGTGCCGATCACGGTGTCGATCTTCGGCGCGACGGAAGCCAAGTCGCGTCTTCGCGGCGCCGCGCTCTCGGGCGCGTTCGTCCTCGGCATCGCGGCGCTGTTCACTCCGATGGGGGTGCTCTCGGCGATGAGCGGCAAGCTCATGGGCTCGGCGCTTTCGAACCAGTGGGTCGTCCTCACCCTCGCCGCGCTCTTCATCACGCTCGCGTCGTCGATGTTCGGCGCCTTCGAGCTCGCGCTCCCGTCGGGCCTCACCAACAAGCTCTCCACGGTCGGCGGCGTCGGCTTCAAGGGCGCCTTCGTCATGGGCCTCGTGATGGGGCTCATCGCGGCGCCGTGCACCGGGCCTTTCCTCACCGGGATGGTCACCGTCATCGCGACGAGCAAGAACGTCGCGCTCGGATCGGCGGCGCTCTTCTCGTTCGCGATGGGCCTCGGCGTTCTCTTCTTCGTGGCAGGCGCGTTCGCGGTCAGCCTGCCCAAGGGCGGCGCGTGGATGATGGGCATCAAGTGGGCGAGCGGCGTCGGCCTCGCGTACATGGCGTTCGCGTACCTGCGCGATCGCTTCGAGCCGATCCACAACCTCGTCGCGCACTCGAGCACCACCTACGGCGCCACGGCGGCCGCCCTCTGCATCGTCGGCCTCGGCCTCGGCGTCGTCCACGTGCTCGCCGAGCGCCGGCGGTCGCCCATCGGATACCTGTCCAAACCGATGAAGCTGGCGTCGATCATCCCGTCGATCGCGGGGCTCGTGATGCTCATCTCGTTCATGAGCGCGCCCAAGGGCGGCGCCATCCAGTGGCTGGCGAGCGAGGTGGACGGCCGCGCGAAGGCCACCGCCGAGAACCGCCCGGTGCTCATCGATTTCGGCGCCACGTGGTGCACGGCCTGCAAGGAGCTCGAGCACAACACGTTCCCGAACCCTGACGTCCAGGCCGAGGCGACCCGCTTCGTCGCCATCCGCGTCGACGCGACGGACGACGAGAACGCGGAGACCAAGCGCCTCCAGGAGAAGTACAAGATCGTCGGCCTCCCGACCGTCCTCATGCTCGACAAGAACGGGAACGAGGTCGTCCGGTTCAACGAGTTCGTCGAGCCCGGCAAGTTCGTCGCCGCGATGCGGAAGGTCACGCAGGGCGCCGCCGTCGGCATGAACTGAACGCGGAGGCGGGCGCGGGCAGCCGGCCAGCGGGCCGCCTGGTTGCGCCACGAAAGACACGCGTGTCATGCGGGCGGGCCTCTCGAGCAGTCGAGACGCTCGCCCGCTCTACATTTTGGGCTGCGCACGGGTCTTGCTAAGGTTCCGCTCGTCATGGCACTCCGACGCGCGGCTCTCTCGCTCTTCACGCTCGGCGCCGTCGCGCTCGCCTGCAGCCCATCGAGCAGCGGCGGCGGCGGCGGTGACACGGTCGTCGTCGTCGGCATCCAAGGCGAAGAGGTCGCGTCGACCGTCCAGAACATCCACTACGTCGTGAAGGTGCCGGGGCAGCCGGACGTCGACAAGACCGTGGACGTCTCCAAGCTCCCGATCGAAGAGCAGGTGTTCGCCGGGGGCGACAAGGCCGCAGAGATCGACGTGAAGGTCGATGGTCTGATCGGGACGAGCACCGTTGCGGTGGAGCGCCTCGCCTCGACCCGCTTCGTCGCCGGCAAGAAGATGCTGCTACGCGTTCGTCTCGAGGCGCGATGCGAGGCGGATCTCTCGCGCGGCGCGCCGTCGCTGCCACCGTGCGTCGCGCCGCAGACGTGCATCACCGGCGTGTGCGCCGACAGCGCGGTGGCCCCGCAATCGCTCGAGACGTACACGCCGACGTGGCCGCCGAACGCGCCGGACTTCTGCAAGCCGGCCGGCCACGGACCCGCGACGGTCCTCCTTGGCACCGGCCAGCAGGATTTCTTGCCGGTCACCGACGGTGAGACCGTGAAGCTCGAAAAGGGACCGCAAGGCGGCCACCACGTGTGGACCGCCGTGCGGATGAAGAACTTGAAGCAGAGCGGGGCCACGACCACCGTGACCGCCGTGCAGCCCGGCACCGGCCTCACGGTTCCTCCCACCGGCGTCGTCTTTACGTACCAGCCCGACGAGGGCGGATACTGCAAGCTGTTCGGCATCACGTTCCGCCTCGACAGCCCGTCGGACCTTGCATTCTACAAGAATTTTCTCGGCAAGCCCCTCGACGTCACCGTCACGGTGAAGGACGCGTCGGGCGACAACGCGACGGCGACCAACCACGTCACCATCGCCCCGCTGCTGGTCTGCCTGCCGAGCGACACCGATCCGCTCTGCGCGAAGTAGAGGGCGTCGCTGGAGTAGCGGACGCGCGATCCGTGGTTAATATGCGCGGATGGCTTCGCCGCCCCTCGTCCACGAATCCGATTGGAAGCGCCGCGCCCGCTGGACGGACGACGGCTACTTCGCGCTCGAGAGGGACGACGTCGGCGGCGTGCCGGTGCGCCTCTTTCTGACGCAAAAGCTCCTCACCGAAGCGGAGCCCACGCTCTACCGACAGATCGTGAACGCGACACGCTTCCCCGGCGTCCGGCTCGTGTGCATCACGCCCGACGTCCACTACGGCTACGGCGTGCCGGTCGGCTGCGTCATTCTCACCGCGCGTGGCGACGGCGCGGTGGCGATGGGGCCGGTCGGCTTCGACATCGGCTGCGGCATGATGAGCGCGCGCAGCGACGTGCCGGCCGAGCGCGCGACGCCCGACCGCAAGCTCGACTTCAACCGCGAGGTGATGAAGCGCGTGAGCATGGGGCCTGGCGGCAAGAGCCTGAAGCTCGGCCGCCTCGAGAAGCGTGAGCTCGAGGAGCTGGTTCGCGGCGGCGCCGAGCATTACGTCACGGCGTACGGCGCGGAGCTCGATCGAAGCCGCGCCGAGCGTCACCGCATTCCGGTCGACGACGCGTGGGACGTTCCGTGGGGCGGCAAGGGTTGCCCGGAGCGCGGCCTCGATCAGCTCGGCTCGCTCGGCGGCGGCAACCACTTCATCGAGCTTCAGCGCTCGGAGCAGACGCAGACGCTCTTCGTCCAGGTGCACACCGGCAGCCGCGGCTTCGGCCACGGCCTCGCGACGAACTACTTCGAGATCGCGCGCGGCGAGCGCCCGTCGGAGATGACGGACATCGATTTGGGCTATTTCACGCCCGATTCGCCGCATTTTCGCGCGTACCTGAACGCGGTCGCCGCGGGCGGGAACTTCGCGATCGTGAACCGCCTCGTCATCTTCGAGCAGATCGCCGACGCGTTCCGCAAGGTGTTCAAGGCGGACCTGTCGCTCGTCTACGAGATCAGCCACAACCTCGTTCAGGCGGAGACGCACCCCGAGCACGGCGACGTGTGGGTCCATCGCAAAGGAGCGACGCGCGCGTTTCCCGGCGGTCACCCGTCGCTCGCCGGCACGCCGTGGGAGAAGGACGGCCATCCGATCCTCATCCCCGGGAGCAACCGCGATTTCAGCTACATCCTGCGCCCGCTTCCCGGCGCGGTGAAGAGCGGCTATTCGGTGAACCACGGTGCGGGACGACGGATGTCGCGCGGCGAGGCGATGCGAAAGCTCGATCAACAGAAGGTCAACGAGCAGTACCGGCGCGACGGGATCCTCGTGAACCTGGACGGCGAGGTGCCGCTCGACGAGTCGGCGCACTGCTACAAGAGCGCCGATGAGGTGACGCTGGCGGTGACGTCGGCGGGGCTCGCCACCATCGAGCATCGCCTGTGGCCGCTCTCGTCGCTGAAGGGACCGGAGGAGGGGGCGTCGCGCGCCAGCAAGCGGGCTTCGAGTGCCCGCGCGCGCGAGCGGAACGCGGAACGCGGCGAGGCGCGGCGCCACCGCAACAAGGACGGTCGATGACGCATCGGAGCAACGTGGGCGTATCGCGCGTGGGGCTTCTGGCCGGTCTCGTCGTCGCGAGCGCGGTCGCGAGCGCGTGCACGCGCGGGCCGGCGGGTCCTTCTACGCCGGCCGCCGCTTCGCTTCGCGCGACGGCGCCCGCGGCGTCTTCGCAAGGGTGGGTGTACGAAGTGCTCGCCAGCGGCGGCGGAGAGGAGCTCGCGATCGAGGCGTCGTTCCCGCCAGGGACGATGGACGAGCTCACGGTCGTGGACGGGGCGGAGCCCTATTTGAAGGGCGTGGAGGCCGACGTCGGGAAAGGCTTCGCGACGCTGCCGATGCGCGATCAATCGTGGTTCTTGCCGACGTGTACGCGCGGGTGCCGCGTCCGGTATCGCTTCGCGCTGGGCGCGGCGGCGCGCGCGAGCGGACGCGTCATGATGGGGAGGGCCTCTGCCGGAGCGATCGAGTCGCCCCCGTCGACGTGGCTCCTTCGCCCTGTTCGCGCGCCGCTCGGGACGCCGTTTCGGTTCCACGTCACCACCGCGCCGGGCGACACGTTCGCGTCGGGAGTCTTTCGCGCCGCGGCGAGCGACACCTACGAAGGCAAGGCCGCGCCGACGTTCCAGCTCCCGTACGCCGCGATCGGGAAGGTGCGCGTGCACGAGCGGCTGGAGGGAAGGCTTCACGTCGCGGTCCTCCCGAGCGCCCACCCGCTCCGCGACGAAGCGGCGATGCTCGCGTGGGTGGAGAGAGCCGCGAAGGCGGTCGCCGGTTTCTACGGGCAGTTCCCGGTGCCGCGCCTGCTGGTGCTCGTGCGTCCGGTGGAGGGAGACGGCGTCGGCTTCGGCACCGCCATCGGAAACTCCGGCGCCGCCATCGCGATCGACGTCGGCGACGCGTGCGCTGCGACCGACTTCGCGGACGACTGGGTGCTCGTCCACGAGATGATCCACACCGCGATGCCCGATTTGAACGGCCCGCATCACTGGCTCGAAGAGGGCCTGTCGACGTACGTGGAGCCGCTCGCAAGAACGCGCGCGGGCATGGTCGCAGAGACAGACGTGTGGCGCGACTGGGTGAAGGGGATGCCAAACGGTCTGCCGCGCGACGGCGATCAAGGGCTCGACGTGACGCACACGTGGGGGCGCACGTACTGGGGAGGCGCGCTCTTTTGCTTGGTCGCCGACGTGGAGATCCGCAGCCGCACCGGCAACCGCAAATCGATCGACGATGCGCTTCGGGCCGTCGTCGAGCACGGCGGGAACATCTCGGAGGCGTGGCCGATCACACGCGTCATCGAGATCGGCGACGCGGCGACCGGCGTACCCGTGCTCGCGGAGCTCTACACGAAGATGGCGCACGCGCCGGCGCCGGTGGACTTGCCGGGGATCTGGAGGCGCCTCGGCGTGGTGACCAGCGCCCGCGGCGAGGTGACGTTCGACGACGCCGCACCCCTCGCGAATGTTCGCCGCGCGATGACGGCGCGAAGGCGCCCGGAGTGAAGTCGTTGACTGGCCAGCGAAGTTTCGTCACCCGCAGCCGCGCAGTGTAGCCGCGGCGTCACAGCCGTCGGACGCGGGCGTCAGATCGACCTGGCTCCGCGCGGACCCAGGCGCCGTATGCACGCGGAAAATACGGGGCGCCGTGCTGTGGCGTGAACGTTGCTAAGTTCGGGCTCCACGATGGCAACCCGATGCGCGCTCGCCCTCCTCGGTTCGATGACCACGATGCTCGTCGCGAGCGCCGCCTTCGCGCAGGAGGCGCCGACGACGAGCCCCACGACGCTGCCGCCTCTGCCCGGCCCCTCGGCCGCGCCCGCGCCGGCACCCGCGCCGCAACCGCAGCCGACGACGCCGTACATCATCATCGTCCCCGCGCCTGCACCGCCGCAGCCGATCGTCGTCGCGGCCCCACCGCCGCCACCGCGTGTCGAAGAGCGCGACCTCCCGACCGAATCGCGTTGGTACGGATGGCAGAACCTCCTCGTCGACGGCGGATCCGTCGTCCTGGGCGTCGCCCTGCGCTCGCCCGCCGCCTTCGCCGCCAGCTACGCGTTGGGCGGCCCGATCGTCCACTGGGCGCACGGCCACGTCGGCAAGGGCTTTGCGAGCCTCGGCCTCCGCGTCGGCCTCCCGTTCGTGGCGGGGCTGATCGGCTTCGCGATCGACGCGTCGAGCCACAACTGCCACTCGAGCGACTTTTGCGTCGACGGCCTCGCCGGGCTCGTCGTGGGGAGCTTCCTTGGGTACGTCGGCGCCGTCGTCGTCGACAGCGCCGCGCTCGCGAACGAGCGTGTCCCTCGCGAGCCCCCGCCTCCGCCCCAGAGCAGTGGCGTGCATCTTCAGCCCTATTTTTCGCTCACCAAGACGGGCGGCGGCACCGGCGGAATTGGCGGCGTTTTCTGACGAGCCCCGAGCCCGCCCCAACACCCGCTACGGGTTGAAGACCTCGCCCTCGGGCTTCGGCTTGGGCTTCGGCGGAGGCGGCGGCGCGTCGTCTTTCTTCGCGACCGGCTTCGGCGGAGGCGTCGCGTCGTCCTTCTTCGCGGCCGGCGTGGGCTTCGGCGGGGGCGGCGCGTCGTCTTTCTTCGCGGCCGGCGCGGGCTTCGGCGGCGCCGCGACGTCGTGCTTCGGCGGCTTGGGCTTGGGCTCCGGCTTCGTCTCGGGCTTGTCGGCCTTGTCCGGCTTGTCGACCTTGTCCGGCTTGTCGGCCTTGTCGTCCTTGTCCTTGCGCTCGTGATGGGCGCCCTCGCCGGTCGCGACCGCGCGTTGGAGATCGGCGACGAAGTCGTCGCACTCGCGGATCGATCGACGCGCCTTGGTCGTGACGTTGCCGAGGACCGTGAGCGACGCGTTCAGCTCTTGCCTCACCTCGGTGGCCTTCCCCGGCCCCTGGCGCTGGTACGCCTCCTGAACGTGCGGCTCGAGCGACTGCCCGAGCTTGGCGAGCTCGTCCATCTTCGGCATCATGGCGTTGAGCTTCTTCGCGCGTCCGAGCTCTCCGCCCGCGGTGTCCTCGATCGCGCGGAAGACCGCGGTGTCGGTCTTCGCGCCGCCGCTCGCGACGACGTGCGCCTCGTCCACTGTCGCCTCGAGCTTCGTCGTGCCGGCTTCGCGCGTCAGACCCGCCACCTTCTCGTGTGTTGCCTGGATGATCGTGACGTCGGCGGCGTCGGGCGTGAGATCGAGGATGTTGACGAGCGGCTTGCGCGTGGCCTTGCGATCGTCGATCCACTGCGCTGCCCACACCTGGATGGCGTGCACGTCGCGGAAATACGCGTCGTAGCGCCCCTCGCCGCTCATGTAGAGCTGCCCTTGCGCGACCTTCCCTTGCGGGATGAGGTCGCACCCGACGCCGCCCGCGGCCAGCGACGCCAGTACGGCCGCGACGAAGACGCTTCTCAATCCTGCCAAGCTCGATCGCGGGACGGACACGGGACTCTCCTCACTTTGCGGGCGCACACACCACTGGCGTTGCCACGATCTCGTACGCTTTGGCCTTGGCGGCGAGGAACGCGACGACGCCGCGCCCGTCGGCGAGGACCGCCGCTTGCGCTTGCCCTGCGTTCACGCCGTCCGCGCTGACGACGAATGCGTCGCCGATCGGCGCGCCCTCGAGTGTCAACGTCTGCGCGCGGACCTGATGGGCGCTCACCGGGCCCTCGCTCCACGTGAAGAGGTACCGCCCGCCGCCGACCGACGCGAGCGACGGCGACATCGCGTGCTCGCCGAGGCCACCGGCCGGAGGATGGAACTCCACCGCCTCGTGCGGCGCCTCGCCCGGCGTGAACTTCACCCAGCGGAGCCCCCACGGATCGGCCGCCGACGCGCGATCGGCCCACGCGATGAGGATCGAGTCGCCGCTCGACGCGATCGTCGGCGAGCCGACGATCGGGCCGAGGCCCATGATCCGAAAGAGCGGCCCGCGCGCGGTGAGCGTGCGATCGCCGAGCGCGGCGCCCATCCAGATCGCCCCCGACTTGCGGAACGCGATCGCGAAGCCCTTCTCCCCTTTGGCCTCGATGGGTACGCCGCGGAGCGCCTCGACCGGTGCGTCCGGATCGATCGGCCATAGCTTCGACACGGTGTCCTTGTTGTGTGGCGCCCAAACGATCCCGCCGTCGGCCACGCCCACGTCGACCGGCCACGGCCCGGGGACCACGTGCCTCCCGAGGATGCGATCGCCGCGGCGATCGCCCTCGCCCACGACGCCGAGCTTGCCGCCTGCGCTCTCCGAGACGACGCGCCTCAGGAGATCGGCGGAGTGGATGCGTGCGCTGGCGCCCACGGTGAGCGACGTCGGCTCGACCTCCACGGTCATCGCGTCCTTCGGCGTCGTCGCGAAGCCGAGGCCGATGCCAGCGCCGCTCGGCTGCACCTCGACGCCCGTAGGGACGAGCGCGCGCGGGGCGATGGTGTGCGACGTGCCGGCGAGCGTGCACCCGGGACCCGCGGCGACCGCGGCGACAGGGGGCGGCGGCGGCGACGTGGAAGGGTTCGGCGTCGCGCTCGCCGTATCAACGGGCGGCGACGGGTCGGTGCCCTTCGGTGTTCCGCTCGAGAAGGTGGTGATCTTCGTCGGATCGTCTTCTTTTGGCGTGCCGCGCGCGGCGGCGATCGCGAGGCCGAGCAGGCCGACGACGACCACCGCGCTGCCAGCGCCGACCGCCGGCCAGAAATATTTCGGCCGCGGCTTTTGGAGGAGCACGCGCAGATCGTGGACGATTCGGCTCGACGCCGGGGGCGGCGGCGCGGTCGGCGCTTCCCGTGAGCGCTTCTCTCGAATGGCGTCGGAAGGCGGCTCGATTTCGTCGGGCACGGGAGGCGGAGGCAGCGCGTCGGAGACGGGCGGGAGCGTGGGGACCGGGAAGCCCAGCAACGTGCCCGAGCGCACAACGCCCGGCTTGGGCGGCAGCGACGAGCTCACCTGACGAACGCTGTCGGACAGGATGATCGAGTCGGTGTCGACCTCGGCGTCGCGATCGTCGACGAGGATCGACTGGCTCAGCTCCTCCATCGGAATCCGCTCGCGCGGAGGCGGCGTCGTCCCGGGCTTCTTCGGCGGGGCACCGCTGGTCACCTGCGCGGCGCCGTCGGCGGGAGGCGGACGCGTGATGGCCTGCGGCGACTCACCCCCCGAAGGCGCGGGAACGTTGATCGGCGGGCCTTGCTTCTCCGACGAGGGTGCAGGCGTCGGCAGCGGCGCGCCGCCATACATGATGAGCGTTTTGCTCTTCTTGGCCGCCGGAGGCGGAGGAGGCTTGCTCGCCTTCGGCGGCAGCGGCGGCGGAAGCGTCGGCTGGCGCGCGGGCGGAGCGGACGCGGTCGTCGTCGTCGTCACAGTCGGCGCGATTCCGGTCGCCGCCGTAGCTCCCAGCGCAGCTGCCGCGGCGCCGGCGAGGACGCTCTCCGGGAGCGCCGGCACGCCTACGGTGGTCGGAAGCGCCTTCTTCGCGTCGTCCTTCGACGGCGCAACGGGCTCGGCGAGCAGCTGCGAGGCCGTCGCGTCGGTCAGGGCTGGAAGCTTCACGCCCGTGTTCGACTCGTCGGCGACCGACTTGGGATCCGACGCGGGGGCCTGCAGGGTCGCGTCGGGGGACGGCGAGGACGGCGCGGCTTTCGGAGCACCCGTGAGCTGTTTGCCCGACCCGGACGCGGAAGGAATCTGGCGACCCGAGCCCGGCGCGGCGGGGACTTGCGAGACGCGTGTCGGCGCGGGGACGTAGCGGGGCGGCGGCGGCGGCTCCGCACGGGTCTCGGACTTCTTGGCGCCCAGATCGAGCGCGGCGCCCTCCTTCTCCATGTCACGCTGCGCGCCGAGGACGCCGAGCGGAGGAGGCGGAATGTTCGGGACGACGCCGTTCGCCGCCGCGAGCGCGCTCGTCGTCAGCTCGGGCACCGCGTACGCCGGCTGCCAGTCTTTCCAGCCGTCTTTCCACACCGGCGCGTTCGGCGGAATCAACCCGGACGCGAGCGCCGCCCGCAGCTCGTCCTCTCGGACGAGGCGCTGCTGGCCCGACGGATCCGTCCAACGCCATTCGAGGTCGCTGCTCACGTGTGGCTATGATAGCGCCCCACGCCAACAACGGCCTATTGTTGCGTTCCGTGTCGTCGCAATCCCCACCCCCGCCCCCGGCAACTCCCCCGACCAGCGCCGTCGTCGAGATGATCGACGTGCGAAAGCGCTACAAGGGGGCGCTGGACGGCCCTGGCACCGGGTCCGAGGCGGCGGCCGTGGAGGCGCTTCGGGGCGTGACCGTGACGATCCGTGCAGGTGAGCTGGTCGCGATCGTGGGGCCGAGCGGATCGGGAAAGAGCACCCTCTTGAACCTCGCCGGCGCGCTCGATCGCGCGACGAGTGGGACGGTTCGCATCCACGGCGAGGATCTCGCGACGCTCGACGACGACGCGATCACCCGCCTCCGCCGGGATCGGCTCGGCTTCGTCTTCCAGTTCTTCAACCTGCTGCCGACGCTCACCGCCATCGAGAACGTGATGCTCCCGTCGCTCCTCGCCGGGCAGGACGGCGCGGCGGTGCGCGCGCGCGCGGAGGAGCAGCTCGAGAAGGTCGGCCTCACCAAGCGGCGCGGGCACAAGCCCGATCAGCTCTCGGGCGGCGAGATGCAGCGCGTCGCCATCGCGCGCGCGCTCGTGAGCGATCCGCCGCTGCTGCTGGCCGACGAGCCGACGGGCAACCTCGACACGAAGACCGGCGAGGGCGTCCTCGAGCTGCTCCTCGGCGCGACGAGCGCGCGGCGCACGGTCATCCTCGTCACGCACGACGCGCGCATCGCCGCGCGCGCGGATCGCGTCCTCATGATCCGGGATGGGCTCGTCGAGTCGGACGGCCCTCCCGCCGCAGAAAAGGCGTGACGCGATGAGCCGACGACCGTTCGAGCAGCAGCGCTTCGAGGACGTTCCGAAGGAGCCGCGCAAGCCGCACGACTTCGAGGCGACGACGCCGCGCGAGATCGAAATGAACTCGCGACCGTTCGGCAAAATAACCATTCACGCGCGCGAGTACGGCGAGGGGCCACCGCTCCTCCTCCTCCACGGGCTGATGACGACGAGCTACTCCTGGCGCTACGTCGTCAAACGCCTGGGCGAGAAGTTCCGCGTGTTCGCGCCGGACATGCCGGGGTGCGGCAAGAGCACCATGAACGCGCGCGCGTCGTACGACGTGGCGTCGCTCGCGGCGTGGGTCTCGGAATTCGTCGACGCGGCGGGGATCCGCGGGTGCGCGGCGATCGGCAACTCGCTCGGCGGGTACGTCATGATGCGCGCCGCGCTCGACGATCCGAGCGCCGTCTCGCGCCTGGTCGACGTGCACTCGCCGGCGTTCCCGGAGGCGCGGTACTTCGTGCTCCACGCGGCGCTGGCCGTGCCCGGCGTACAGGCCTTGCTGTCGCGGACGATCCGGAAGGATCCCTTGCGCTGGGCGCACAAGAACGTCCACTACAACGACGAGACGCTGAAGTCGCTGGAAGAGGCGCACGCGTACGGCGACCCGCTCGCGACAGAAGAGGGCGCGGGCTCGTTCATCGGCTACCTCCAGGGCGCGCTCGCGCCGCATGGCTTCGCGCGCTTCGTCGAGGACCTGTCCGAGAAGAAATTCCCGGTGCCGCTGCGTCTCGTGTACGCGAAGACCGATCCGCTCGTTCGCCCCGAGAACGGGCGCCGCCTCGCCAAGCTCGTCCCGGCCGCCGAGCTCGTTTGGCTCGACGACACGAGCCACTTCGCACACGTCGACACGCCGGACGCGCTCGTCGACGCGGTGCTGCCGTTCCTGAGGGGCGAAGGGTAACGTCGCGTCACGTCTCCGCGGCGGCGAGGACGAGGCTCCTCACCTCGAGCGCGCCTGCGCGGCGGAGCGCTTCCTCGCAGGCGAGGAGCGTCGCGCCGGTGGTCCGCACGTCGTCGACGAGGAGGATGCGCTTGCCCTTCACGTCGATCGCGTCGCGCGCGACGAAGGCGCTGCGGACGTTGTGGAGGCGCTGGCTGCGGCCGAGGCTTGCCTGCTTGGGCGTGTCGCGCGTCCGCACCAGCGCGCGCGCGAGGAGACGCGCGCGGAGCTCCCTCGCGATGGGCTTCGCAAGGAGCGCGGCCTGGTTGAAGCCGCGCTCGGTCAAGCGCGACGGGTGGAGCGGAACGGGCACCACGACGTCCGGCGCATACCCCGCGAGGTGCGCGACGCCGCGGCGCATGAGCTCGCCGAGCGGCGCCGCGAGATCGGGGCGCGGATCGTATTTGAACCGGACGATCGCGCGCGCGACGGCGCCGCCATAGATGAACGGCGCCGCGAAGCTTCGCCCGTCCCCTCCCGCCGGACACGCCGCGACCGGACGCGCCACGACCGTGCGCGCGCACGACGCGCAGAAGGCGTGCCTCAGCGAGACCGCCTCCCCACACGCTCCGCAGCGCGGTGGCGCGACGATCGAAATCGCCAGCTCGATGAGGAACCGTATCCAGGTGGAGATGCGCATGCCTCCCCATCGGCACGAGGCCCGCGCAGTTGCGTGCAAACTGCACCTATTTCGCGCTTGGCGGCCACTCCTCCGCCGTCACCGCGTACATCACGTGATCCTCCCAGACGCCGGCGATCTCGAGGTACCGAAGCGACATCCCCTCGTTGCGGGCGCCGATCTTGGCCACTACCCGGTGGCTCGCGGCGTTGCGCGGCATCACATTGATCTGGACGCGGTGGAGGCGCGCGGGGCCGAACGCAAACCCCAGGACCACGCGCACCGCTTCGGTCATCAGGCCTCCTCCCTGGCGCTCCTGGTCCATCCAGTAGCCGAGGTACGCCGCCTGCATCGGACCGCGGCACACTTGGCTGAGCGCGACGCGTCCGACGATTGGCGCGCCCTTCTCGCGCGCGGTCAGGAGAAATACGTACGTCGTGTCCCGTCGCCAGCCACGGCGCTCGAGGAGCACGCTCTTCGACAGCGCTGTGAGCGACGACGGATCTTCGCCGGGCGGAGGCTTCGGGCTCCACGCCGCGAGGTGCGACGCGTTCTTGCGCAAGAGACGGCGCAGCTCCGGCACGTCTCCCGGGCGCGGCGGCCGGAGGACGAGCCGCTCGGTCACGAGGCGCGTGGTGAGGGGAACGGACGGCACGGGCGACCCCAGAGTAGCTGGCTTCGCGACGACGCGTCTTCCCCGTCCCGATTGCGGACGCGACGAGCGCGTGTCAGAAGTCCGGCCCATGCGCGATCTCGGCTTCGCTGCTCGGGCGCTCGGGCTCGCGCTCGCCGTCCTCACCGTCGGCGCCTGTCGCGGCGGATGCGCGCGCGGGGGAGCGGATGGAGGGGAAGCCATTGAAAGCGGTGTGGCGGCCGACGGTGCCCTCGCGGCCTTCGATTCGCGTCTCGTCGTCCACGACTGCGCCGGGCTCGGGCCCCCGGCTCGTCCTTGTGCGACGGACCACGCGCCATGGGACGCGCTCTTGGAAGCGGGCGAGCGCCTGACCGAGGTCCCGGCGATGCATCGCCCACCCGAAGGCGCGTGGTGGGCGCCGCTCGACACGGCGCTCGCGCAGGCCTCGTCGGCGCCGCTCGAGCGCATGAAGACGAGCGAGCGCATCGCCTTGCAGAACACCGCGCTCTTTCTGTCGCTCGAAGCGCGCGGGAAAAAGGACGATCTTGCGGCGCGCGCGATGGCGCTCGTGCGACGCCTCGCGTTTCCGTCGGCGACGAGACCGCAGTCGAACGAGCCCGACGTCGGTCTCGACGAGTGGCTGGGGCCCAGGACGGCCTGGATCGAGCGGTCCCGCGGGTCCGTGCCGCTGCTCCACGAGGTCTTGCACGAGAGCACGCGCGTCGTTCGCCTGGTGCGGACGCCGTTGCTGCGCGCGAACTTCTCGCAGCTCGTCGCCGTCGACGATCGCGGGGATCCGTTCGTGACCTCGGTCGTCGGATCCATCGAGATACGCCGGGGCGACGCGCGCGACGCCGCCGCGTGCGTGATCCTCCCGAGCGCGGCGCGGTTGCGATGCGAGCTGGGGGCTGGTCTCGAGGCGGTCACCGACGTGCAGTCGCTCCCGAATTCGCATTTCCTCGGCCACGAGGCGAGCGGCGCGGTGCGCTGCAACCAGTGTCACGACACGCCGAGCTCCGGGTTCGACGTGGCGCTCGGGACCTTCGACCTCGACGCCGGCGCGACCGCGGACGATCTGGCGGCGCGACGGGCGCTGGTCCTCGACCGCCTTCGCGCCGCGCTCGCGAAGTAACGCTCACATCAGCTGCATCGGATCGACGTCGATGAGCCCACGCACCGCGCGCGGCAAGGTCAAGCGCGCGCGCTCCACCTGCGCGAGGACGCGGCGCATCTTCCCGCGCTCGGCGCTGCGCAGCATCACGCGGTAACGAAAGCGGTTGCGGAGGCGGGCGAGCGGCGACGGCGAGGGGCCGAGGACGTCGACGCCGCCCCCTTCGGCCTTCGTCGCGTCGACGGCGACCTGGGCGAGCATGCGGCACGCGTCGCGCGCGACGTGCTCGTCCACCGCGTCGACGCGCACGAGCGCCACGCGGGTGAACGGCGGATAGAGGAGCTCGCGGCGGTCGACGAGCTCGCGCGCGAGGAAGCCGTCGACGTCGTGCTTCACGGCGAGCTGGATGGCGTGGTGCTCGGGCTGGTAGGTCTGCACGAGAACGCGCCCCGGCGAATCCCCGCGCCCCGCGCGACCGGCGACCTGCACGAGGAGCTGGAACGCCCGTTCGCTCGCGCGAAAGTCCGGGATGGAGAGCGCCGCGTCCGCGTTGATGACGCCGACGAGCGTGACGTGCGGCAAATCGTGCCCTTTGGTGACCATCTGCGTGCCGACGAGGATGTCGATTTCGCGCGAACGCATCCGCGCGAGGATCTTCTCGATCCCCTTCCCGCTCGCAACGTCGCGATCGAGGCGCGCCACCTTGGCCTCCGGAAACGCGGTGGCCAGCGTGTCCTCGAGCTTCTCGGTGCCGAGCCCCTCGAGCACCAGCGCCGGCGCGCCGCACTTCTTGCAGTGCACGGGCATCGGCTCTTCGTGCTCGCAGTAGTGGCAGCGCAAGATCGCGCCGGCGCGCTTGTGGAACGTCAGCGACACGGCGCAGTTGCCGCAAGCGACCATCTCGCCGCACGCCTCGCAGCGGACGCTCGGCGAGAAGCCGCGGCGGTTCAAGAAGAGGATGGTCTGGCCCTTGGCGGCGAGCGTCTCCTCGATCGCGCGGTGGAGCGGAATGCTGATTCGCTTGTCGCCGGTGGGGCCCGCCCCGATGCGTCGAAGGTCGACGATCTCGACCGTCGGCATCGCTTGCGCGCGCGCGCGATCGGGGAGGACGAGTTTGTCGGCCTTGCCGGTGCGCGCGAGGTGCGCGGTCTCGAGCGACGGCGTCGCGCTGCCGAGCACGCACACGCCGCCCGCCCGGTGCGCGCGCAAGATCGCCATGTCGCGCGCGTGGTAGCGGACGCCCTCCTCTTGTTTGAAGGACGGATCGTGCTCCTCGTCGACGATGACGAGCCCGAGCTTCGCGACGGGCGCGAACAGCGCGCTACGGGCGCCTATCGCGACGTCGACGGCTCCCTCGCGGAGGCGGCGCCACATGACGAAGCGCTCCTTCGGCGTGAGCGCGGAGTGGAGCACCGCGACGTCGTCGCCGAAGCGCGCGCGGTACCGCGACACCAGCTGGGGCGTCAGCGCGATCTCGGGGACGAGCACGATCGCGCCCTTGCCGCACGCGCGCGCGGCGGCGATGGCGCGAAGGTACGCCTCCGTCTTGCCGGACCCGGTGACTCCGTGAAGGAGGAACGTCTTGGGCGCGCCCGCGACGAGCGCCGCCTCGATCGCGCGCGTCGCCGTCACTTGCGGAGCCGTGAGCTCGGGAGGCGTATCCCGCTCGATCGCCTCGGCGAAATACGGATCGTCGGGCGCGTCGCGCTCGGTCGTCTCCACGAGCCCCAGCTCCGCGAGGCGCTTGGTCGCCGCGCGCGCGTTCTTCCACGTCGCGCCGAGGCGTGCGAGCGGCGCCTCCCCGAGCGCGCGGAGATGCGCAAGGATCGCCTGCGCCTGCGCGCCGAGCTTCGTCTCACCGTCGCTCGTGACGGGCGACGCCTTCACCCACACGACCTTGCGCGACGAGATCCCCTTCGCGTCGTCGAAGAGCGTCGGCTCCTCGAGCGCGCGCGACGTCGTCTTGTCGACCGGCGGCAGCGCGAGGCGCACGACCTCGCCGAGCGGCGCGATGTAGTACGTGGCGAGATCGCGCGCGAAGCCGAGCAGCTCCTCCGGCAGGCTTCCTCCCTCGAGGACCGCGGCGATCGGGCGCACGTTGGGCGGCGGTGCGGACCCCTCCGGCCTTGGCCCCAGCACGATGCCAACGAGCTTGCGCGTCCCGAACGGGCACACCGCGCGCACGCCTGGCACCGCGCGATCGACGAGCGCGTCGGGCACCGCGTACGTGAACACCTGCGCGAGCGGCACCGGCAACGCGAGATCGATGAGGCGCACGGCCCCGTCAGCGTTGCATGACGAAGCGTGCCGCGACAAGCGCGCCGATGGCGAGCGTGACGAACAGGAAAAAGAGCACCGGATAGATGTATTTTGCACGCGACGGCCGCGCACGACCGCTCAATACCGTGCTCGACGGCGGCCCGAGGTCGACCGTGCCGAGCGCGACCGAGATGGGCGGCTGTGGAATGGGCGGCAGCGGCGGATACTCGAGCGGCGAAGGCGGCGGATAGAAATTGCCCGACGCCGACGGCGGCGCCGGCGGAGGGTGGTACGGACCCGACGCCGACGGCGGCGCCGGCGGAGGGTGGTACGGACCCGACGCCGACGGCGCGGCAGCCGGCGCGGACGGCGACGAGGGCGACGATGGAAACGGCGGAAACGACTGCGGCGCGGGCGGCACCGGCGTCACGCGCGGCTCGGTGAGCAGCGCCTCCTGGAGTGCGCGGAGGCTCGGCGTGACCGGCGGCTGCGGGATCGACGACGGCGGCGCCTCCTCCGCGTCGGGCCCCGCGGGTGGATGATCGCTCACGAGCCGCTCGCGCGCGCGGCGCTGGGTGATGGTCGCGGTTCCGAAGCGATCCGCGATCCACTCGCCGAGCTTCAGCGGGCTCGACGCGAGCTTCGCCGACGCGATGTACGCCTCGAGATCCCGCACCATCGCGCCGGCCGACACGTAGCGATCCTCACGCCGCACCGACAGCGCCTTCTTCACGATCGCCTGGAGCTCCGCCTCCTTGGGCAGCCCCTTGTCGGGCAACGCCGGCACGTCGGCCCGCCGCGCTTGCTCGAGCAGCGCCGGCCTCCCTGCCTCCATGCGGTAGAGCCTCCGCCCCGCGAGCAGCTCCCACAAGAGGATGCCCGCGGCGAACACGTCGGCGCGCGCGTCGAGCGCCTCGCCCTTCGCGTGCTCGGGGCTCATGTAGCCGGCCTTGCCCTTGATGGCCTCGTCGACCTGCGGCGCCTTGCTCTCGACGAGATCGTTCGCGTGCGCGATGCCGAAGTCGCAGAGCTTCACCTCGCCCTCGAGCGAGATGAGCACGTTGGACGGCGACACGTCGCGGTGGACGATCCCGAGCGGCTTGCCGGCGTCGTCCTTCGCGCGGTGCGCGTAGTCGAGGCCCTTCAGCGTGTCGCTCAGGATGCGCAGCGCGTAGCCGATGGGGAGGGGGGTCTTCGTCTGCGAGCAGCGCCGGAGGAGCGCGTTGAGGTCCATCCCCTCGACGTATTCCATCGCGATGAAGAGGTGCCCCTGCTCGCGCCCCAGATCGAAGACCTGGACGATGTTCGCGTGCGACAGGCGCGCCGCGAGCTTCGCCTCGTGCGTGAGCATCTCGGCGAACTCGGGATGCTCGGCGAACTGCGGGATGATCTGTTTGACGACGCACAGCCGCGCCGCCCCGAGCGCGGTCTCTGCGCGCGCGAGGTAAATCTCCGCCATGCCGCCCTTGCCGATGTAGTCGAACAGCCGGTAGCGCCCGAATACCCGCGGGAGCGGGCGCGGCGACTCGGGCGGCGCGTCGGGTGGCGGCGCCTCGCTGGGCAGACGGGGGGCGTTGGTCACGGGCGGAAGGAAAGGGTATTTCCCCGGACCCGGCGCCCGGTCAAGTCAATCCGCCGATTAAGCGGACGATATTCGCTATTTCGCCCCCGCGGCGGCGCAGGCGAGCATCTCCTCGACCCAGACGCCTCCCTGGCATTGCATCGAGACTCCGCCGGGCAGGCTGCACGTGCCGTAGTCGCACGAGAGCGTCTTTGGCAGCGCGCAGGCCGAGCCGACACGCGGGCGAGGGCGCGGGCAGCCGGCGGCAGGCGCTTCGCAGGCCCAGCGGCTGCCTCCCCCGTCCGCGGGGACGGGCCCGCCGAAGGTGAACGAGCAGGCGCAGCGCCCCTCCGGGTAGTCGCACTCGAGGGGGTTGGGCGAGCAGGCTTGTCCCTGCGGCACGCCTCCGAATGCCTCGGGGCAGCCCTTCTGGATGCCCGGCGACGGGCAATACGGGGCCTTCTCCGGGAACGTCAGCTGCCAGCCGCTCAGCGTGCACCGCGCGACGGTGTTGCACTGCATGTTCGGCTCGGCGCCGTATTCGCATTGGAGCTCGATCGAGCGGCACGACGCGCCCTGGCTCGGGATCGACGAAGGGCAGGACAGGCCTCCACCGCCGCCGTCCCCTCCTCCTCCGCCATCGCCGCCGCCCCCTCCGTCGCCTCCCCCGCCTCCACCGTCGCCGGACCCGAGGTCGTCGATCGACGCGTGGCCTCCGCAGGCCACGAGGGCAACACCCAGCGTCGACGCAAGAATCACCGCAGCGGTCGCAAGGGCCTTCATGACGTGACCTCCGACTCCCCTCATTGCGACGACGGTGCCAACCACGAAACCAGGGAAAAACAAGCGTCGAACGTGGGCGACCTGTGCCATCGCCGGACACGCGTGACAGCCGGGTGCGGAGTCGACTCCGCAGTGGCGCAACCCGTCTGCCGCGCGGGCCGCCCAACTTCAGGCGGGCGCGACGTATCCTCTTTGGAGATGATCGTCATGAACTGCCCGCACTGCGGGATGCAGGCGCAAATCCCGCCCGGCGTGTCGCCCTTTTTGTGTGGATTCTGCAAGCGCTCGTTCGACGTCGGCAGCGGCGCCAGCAGCGGGGGCGGCGGCCACGTCGTCGTCTACCACTCGGGCTACTCGAGCGGCTACTCGATGTACTGGACGATCCGCCTCGCCGCGATCGCGATCGTCGCGCTCCTCAGCGCCGGCGGGTGGCTCTACCACCGTATGACCGGCAAGCAGATCGCTGGCCTCACCGACGTGGACGATGACGGCGACGACGCGTGGTCGGGCGCCAAGCCGTTCGTCTGCGACGCGAACGATCAGGTCACCTTGAGCGGCGTCACCGCGACGTTCACGGCCGGCCCTGCGATCAACGCGAGCGGCAACTGCCAGGTGACGTGCACCGGCTGCACGCTGCGCGCTCCCATCGGCGTTCAGGCGAGCGGCAACGCGCACGTGACGATTACAGGCGGGAGCCTCGCGGGCGAGACGGCGATCGTCGCGAGCGTCAACGCCACCGTCGACGTGCGCGGCGACGCGAAGGTATCCGGCACCGTGTCGAAGACCGGCAACGCGACCGTGACCGGCATCGCGCCGCCGGCTGCATCCTCGGCGCCGCCGGCGACCGTCGCCCACGCGAGCGCGGCTCCGACGTCTCACCCCACGACGCCGCCACCCGCGAAGCCCAAGAAGAAGTAGGCGCCTCGGGCGAGGGCCGCGCCGGTCACTCGCGCGGGACGAAGTGCCGAAGCCCCGCGAGCTCTCCGCGCAGCTGCGCGCGAAAATCCGGGTGGGCGATCGAGATGAGCGCCTCGCCGCGCTCGCGCAGCGTCATCCCGTGCAGATTCACCGCGCCGTGCTCGGTCACCACCCAGTGCACGTGGCCTCGCGTCGTGACCACGCCCGCCCCGACGTTGAGCGCGCTCGCGATGCGCGAGACGGTGCCCTTCGCCGCGGTCGACGAGAACGCGATGATCGGCTTGCCCCCCTCGGAGTACGCGGCGGCGTGGATGAAATCCATCTGCCCGCCGATGCCCGAGAAGATCCGGTGACCGATCGAGTCGGCGCACACCTGCCCGGTCAGATCGATCTCGAGCGCCGAGTTGATCGCGACGACGCGATCGTTCTTGCGGATGATCGAGATGTCGTTGGTGCGGTCGCAGCCGTGGAATTCGACGGTGGAGTTGTCGTCGACGAAGTCGTACACGCGCCTCGTGCCGTTCACGAAGCTCGTGACGATGCGCCCGGGGTGGACCTTCTTCTTGCGGTTGGTGATGACGCCGGCCTCGGCGAGGGCCACGAGGCCGTCCGAAAACATCTCCGTGTGCACGCCGAGATCGTGCTTGGCCCCGAGGCGCGACAGCACGGCGTTGGGAATGCCGCCGATGCCCAGCTGCAGCGTGGAGCCGTCCTCGACCAAATCGGCGATGAGCTCGCCGATGCGCGCCTCCACGTGGGTCTCCTTCGGCGGTGGCGCCTCGGGCAGCGGGCGATCGGTGTGCACGAACGCCTTGATGCGATCGAGCCGCAGGGTCGAGTTGCCGTGCGTGCGCGGCATCCGCTCGTTGATCTCCGCGATGACGAAGCGCGCCGAGTCGACCGCTGCGCGCGCCGCGTCGACGCTGGTGCCGAGCGTGCAGTCCCCGTGGCGATCGGGCGGCGAGCACTGCACGAGCGCGACGTCGAGCGGGACCCGCCCCTTGCGGAACAGATCGGGGATGTCGGAAAGGAAGACCGGCATGAAGTCGGCGCGCCCCTCTGCGACCGGCGTCCGCAGCGCCGGACCGGTGAAGAGCGACACCGAGAAAATCCGTCCGGCCTGCTCGGGCTCCGCGAAGCGCGCCGCCCCCTCGGTGTGCAGGTGGTACACGGTGACGTCCTCGATGTGCTTGCGCGCGCACAGCGCGTCGAGGAGCGGCGTAGGCGTCGCGGCGGCGCCGTGGATGAAGATCTTCATCCCGCTCGCGATGTACGAGAGCGCATCGTCGGCCGAGACGGCCGCGCCCTTCCAGCTCGAGGCGTCGGGAGATGCCATGCCCCGAGGCTATGGCACGAGGAGCACTTTGCCGACCGCCTTGCGATCGTGGAGGAAATGGTGCGCCTGGGGCGCCTCGTCGAAGCTGAACGTCTTGTCGACGTGCGGCTTTATTTTGCCCGCCTGGTAGAGCGCCAGGAGATCCTCGAACTGGGGCCGCAGCAGATCCAGTCTCCCGAACAGGTTCCCCATGTTGCAGCCGCTGACGGTCTTGTTGTCGGTCATCAGATCCATCGGGCTGTACTTCTTGACCTGCATCACCTGCATGAGCGCGTGAAAGAGGCTGCGCGTCTTGCCGGACGCCGCGGACGAGAGGCCGAAGCAGACGATGCGCCCCGCGGGGCTGAGGAGATCGTAGCCCTGCTTCCACGACGCGCCGCCGACCGGATCGAGGATGAGATCGAGCCCGCGATCCTTCACAAGCGCGCGCGTCGCCTCGGCGTACTCGGCGCCCGAGTCGAGCGGGTGCTGGCAGCCCTGCGCGCGCAGGAAGTCGTGCTTTTTGGGCGAGGCGGTGCCGTAGATGACGCAGTTCTTCGTCTTCGCGAGCTGGATCGCCGCGAGGCCTACGCCGCCGGCCGCGGAGTGGATGAAGACGTGGGAGCCCTCACGCAGGTTCCCGGTGAACAGCATCATGTAGTAGGCGGTGATGTAATTGACGGGCAGCGCGGCGGCCTCTTCGAAGGTCATCGCGTCGGGCATCTTGAAGACCTGCTCGGCGGAGATGACGAGCGTGTCGGTGTAGCCGCCGAACCTGGGCATGCCGAAGACGCGGTCGCCCATGGCGAAGCCGGTGACGCCCTTGCCGATCTGATCGATGGTGCCGCTCACCTCGTAGCCGACGACGCACGGGACCTTCGGCGCGTCGGGATAGAGGCCGACGCGCGCCATCAGATCGGCGAAGTTGATGCCGGCCGCCTGCACGCGAATGCGCACTTGGCCGTCGGCGGAGTCGGGATCGGGGGCGTCCTGGACCTTCAGGACTTCGGGGGGACCGGCTTTGGTGATCCAGACTTGGCGCATGGCGGTGCGTTGGATGCTACGCACCGCGCGGCGGGGGCGAGGATTATTCGACCGGCGTGTCGACGGGCTTGTTGCGGATGAACGACTCGAAGACGACGAGCGCGAGGGTCGTCTCGTCGCCGATCTCCGTGAGGATGGCCTTCACGCGCGGCCACTCCAGCGCGGCGCGGCCGGTCCCAGGATGCGCCATGCCGACGCGCTCGAGCCCCGCCTTGGTGGCGAGCTCCACCACCGCGCCGACCGCCTTGGTGAGCGAGGAGAGCTTCGCCTTCTTCGTCTCGGCCTCCTGGAGGACGAGCGCGTAGATCGTCTCGTCGTTCTCGGTGTGGACGACCACGTCGCCGAGGTTCAGGTGCCGATTGGACGCGCGCTCCTTCAGGAGCTCGGCCACTTTGGGGAAGCGCTTCCGGACGGCGACGGCGATGCCGGTGTCCATGGTCCCTTCCGCGTTGGTGCCGAAGGCGTACGCCTTGATGCCGTCGGTGTCGAAGAGATCGCCCTTGGTGAAGATGGTGGCCATGACGCCGCGCACCATACTTCGCCGCGCCCCTCGCCGCGACGCCCATGACGTCCTAAGGTGTCGAGAGGAGACCAAGCCATGGAAAGCTGCCGGATCGCCTCCACCGCGTTTGGTCTCGTCCTCTTCGCCGCGCTCGCCGCGCAGGAGAGCGGCTGCAAGTCGCCGAAGACGGACGCGAAGGCCGAGAGCACGGCCGGAACTGTGAACGCTTCCGCGCCCTCGCTCACGGCGGCGTCGATCTACGACCTGAACGTGAAGACGCTCGACGGAAAACCCGCGCCGCTGTCTGCGTACAAGGGGAAGGTCGCGCTCGTCGTCAACGTCGCGTCGGAGTGCGGGTTCACGCCGCAGTACGCCGGGCTCGAGACGCTCTATGAGGAGATGTCGCCGAAGGGCTTCGTCGTCCTCGGATTTCCGTCGAACGAGTTCGGCGAGCAGGAGCCGGGGACGCCCGAGCAGATCGCCGCGTTCGCCGCGAGCACCTACCACGTGACCTTCCCGCTCTTCGAGAAGGTGAAGACGAACGGCAATGACGCGGCGCCGCTCTACACGATTCTCACGAGCGGAGGCGGCGGGCCGCCGAAGTGGAACTTCCACAAATACGTCGTTGGCAAGGGCGGCGCGGTAATTCGCGGCTTTTCGAGCAAGGTCACGCCCGAGAGCGCCGAGCTCCGCGACGCCATTCGCGCGGCGCTCGACGCCAGCTGACGTCGCGCGCAAACGGTCACTTCACGCGACGACGCTCACTCGACGACGCCGAGGTCCACGAACGCCTGGTCGACCATCACGACGAACGGGCGCTCTTCGAACCGGAGGCCGCCGTGGCCGTCGTGCTCGACGATCTCGAGCTTGCCCATTCCGTAGCCCATCGGGCCGCGCGAGTAGTAGTGCGCCTCGAGCGTGTACGGCGTCGCGCGCTTCTTGCCGCGGATGGCGAAGCACTCGGGGCCGTAGCCGGTGGTGACGTCGGCGTAGAGCTCGCCGCCGCTCGGAAGCTGCTTGGCGCCGTAGAACGCGTGGCCGCCTTCGCCGTCGTGGATGTGGAAGTCGACGTCGTTCGCGTCGGTCTCCCAGTTGAGGACGAAGCGGAGCGACGGAGCGTCCTCGAGCGTGCCGCCCGCGGCGCGGAGCTTGGAGAGGATCTCGCCCTTCTTCGCCGGCTCCGCCTTGATCCAGGCGGCGGCGACGAGACCGAGATCCTCGCGGAGGATGCGATCGACGCCGAGGAATCGGCCCGACGGGTACTCCTGCATCGCGCCCTTCTTCACGGCCTCGAACGCGCGGGCGTAGGCGCCGCGCTTCACGAGGGCGTACGCGAGGAGGCGGTGCGACGAGGGATGATCGGGGCGCATCTCGACGGCCTTGGTGAACGTGTCGATCGCGACGTCGAGGCCCGCGCCGTTCGCGAGCCGCTCGAGGCGCTCGCCGGCGAGGCGGCGGAGATCGGCGCGGTTCGCGAACAGATCGACGATCGATCCGTACGCGCGCGCGGCCTCGGCCGGCTGCTCGGCCTTCTCGTAGACCTCACCGAGGGCAAGGAGCGCGAGGACGTCGGCCGGATCGTCGTGACGCCACTCTTTGGCGCGCCCCATCGCGCCGCGCACGTCGCCGCGCGCGAGCATCGCCATCACGGTGGCGAAGCGACCGGTGTACGGGTGAACGCGCGGCGGCGGCTCGGCGGCGACCGGCGCGCCCGAAGGCATCGACTCGCGCGGCGACTCGGCCATGATCACGGGCGCGGGCGGCGGCGTGGAGGTGGACGTTTGGGAAGGCGGCGGGGCAGGCGGCGCGGGCGCAGGGCGCATGTCCGGCGCGGCGGCACCCGGAGGAGCGGACGCCGAGGCAGACGACTTGGCCACCGGCGACATCGGCGCGGAGGACGGAGACGACGGCTGCGGCGCGCCGCCAGCGGACGCACCCGGCGCGTCGGCGGGGGGCGGCCCCTGATCGCGGTCCTCGCGGTTTTGACGCTCATCCAAGACCGGCGGGCTCTGCGCGATCTGCGGAGAAAATGCATGAAACGCGCGCTGCGAGCGGAGGACGTGGCCGTCGCGGAGGACGAGGATGTCGGCGAGTGCACGGCGATCGATGCCGAAGCGCGCGTAGTCCTGCTCGGTCTCGAGCACCAGCATGCCGGTCAGCGGAGAGAGCACGCGATTTTTCACTGACAAGGCGACGATGTCGCGATCGAGCGCGCGCGCGCTTTTCGGATCGTTCGCCTTCCTCTCGAAGAGGCTCGCGATGCGCGCCTGCGCGACGGCGCGCTCGATGAGCGGCCTGTCGGACGGACGCGGATCGAGGCTCACAGCTCCGGCGTCGCCGACCTTCACGCGAACAGGCTTCCCCTCGGGGACCTCCGCGTACACGAGCGTGACGTCGCCTTCCTGCACGCCGTCGAGCTTCTTCGGCCACGACCAAGTCGCGCCTTCGACCACGACGTTGAGCCCGGAGCGCGTCGCGAGGTCGAGGCGGCGCGCGACGTCGGCCGCGTCGCTCGATCCGTCGGCGACGATGCCGTCGTGCGCGAGGCCCGCGTGGACGATCTGTGCGAGCGCGGCCTGATCGCGAATTCCGCCGACGGCGATCGCGTCGACGCGCTCGACGCCCGCAGAGCGAAGCGCAGCGGCCGCCTCCTTCAGCTTCGCGGGTTCGGTCGCGCCGAGCGTCGCCACGCCGTCGGTCACGATCACGACCCGCGTGGCGTGCGTTTTGGCGGCGCGCGCTCCCGCGAACTTCAGCGCCCCCTCGAGATCGGACGCGCCGAGCGCGCCGTGATCGTGGAGCTTCGCGAGATCGGCGGGGCGCATGCTCGCCGCGTCCCCTTCGAAGGCGACGCTCACCGATTGATCGAACGCGGCGACCGTGACTGGCACGTGCCGCGTCGCCCACCCGCGCACGACCTGTTGGAGCGTCGCGAGCTCGCCGTCGAAGCCGAGCGCGCGCGATGCGCTGGTGTCGACGAGCACGATCGCCGAATGGACAGGATCGGCGCTCGTCGCGAGGTGCGACCGCACGGCCGCAGCGACGAGGCTCCCCGCGCGAATCGACGGCGCGGACTGCGCGCGCGTGATCTGCACGGAGTAGTCGGAAGAAGGCGCCGCGTGCGCGAGCTTGAGCGGCGCGGGCGCGCTCTTGTCGGTCGTGGCCACGCTGACCTTGAGCGACGCGACCTCGGGAAGCCCCTTCAGGGGAAGCGTGTAACGCCCTTCGGGCAGCTCCTGCGCGTACGAGAGGATGATCTCTTTTTTGCCGCGCGCCGGGATCGGAAACACGCGCGCCGAGAACTCGTTGCCGGCCGCCTGCTCGAGGAGCGCGGGGTCTTGCTTCCGATGCAAGAAGTCCTCGTACGCGCGGCGCGCCGCCTGGAGCTCGACGACCTCGCCCTCCTGCCACTCGTCGCCGATCTTCATCGCGAAGCGGCTCACCGACGCCTTCTCGGGGAGCGTGATGCGGAACGTGCCTTCGAGGACGCGATCGTTCGGGTTCTCGAAGGTCAGCGCGAGCTCCGTGAAGGCGAGCGGATCGTCGACCGACGCGCGCGCCTCGAGCGACACCAGCCTGAGGCCGGTGCCGTCGGAGGCGGTGAGACTGACGGGGCTCGTCGCGATCGCCGCGCTGGTCGTCGCGACCGCCGGCCACTCCTCCGCGGGCATCTGCCACGCCGTGCGCGGCCCCCCTTGGTGCGCGCATCCCCCAAAGGCGGAGGCGGCGATGGCGAGGACGCAAACGGTCGGAATTCGCGAGAAATGAAGGGATCGCATGGGGGGCTCCTCCCCCTTCAACGTGCGGCAGCCTTCTTCCTTACACCCTTCGTCCCGCCTCGCACTGCGAGGCCGCCGCGCGAGGCCTCACGATAGGCGTCCGCGTCCACCTTCGCGTCGCCGCTCGCCCACGCCAGGAGCGCCGGCGCGACGACGTCCTCCCACGTCGGCCCCAGGCGCAGCGCGAGAAAATCGCGATAGAGCGCCTCGACGAGCCCCTCGATCTCGCGCGTCAGGTGCATGCGCTCGTAGAACGCCTCGTGCGCCTCGTCGCTCGGATCGTCCGCTTTGTTCGCGCGCTTTTTCGATCGCTTCGGCGGCCCCGGCTCGTCGAGGAGCTTCGGCGCTTCGTCCTCCGCGCCTCCAAGCACCGTCGGCAGGCGCAGCCCCGTGAACGCCATCTGCTCCGCCTTCAGCGTGAAGCTCGTCTCCTGATCGTGCAGCGATATGTGCAGACCACATGCTTCGGGGAGCTTACCGCGGAGGAGCGCTTCCTTCGCCTCCCGGCTGCCGGCGGGATACGCGCCCTTGATGCGCGTCGTCTCCTTGCCGGCCGACAGCGTGAAGCTCTTCTCGATCCACATCCCGAACGCGCCGTGCGCTTCGGTCGAGAGCGTGCCCTCGAAGACTTCGGACTCGAACCAGAGCCAGAGGAGGAACTCGCGCCCCACGAAGCGACGCTTCTCAATGCGATCCAAGAGCTGCACGTCAGGCCTCCTTCGCGGCGAGGTCGATGGACTCGAGCGCCTGCCACGCCGTCTCCTCGACCCTCGAGAGCCCGAGGCGCGCGGCGAGCGTGTACGGCGCCTCCGGCACCAGCTTGAGCGAGAACGTGCGCTGGAAGAGATCGCTCATCATCCCCGTCGTGCGCGGCGACAGGCTGAAGAAGCGGACGATCCCCTCTTCGAGCGACCACGAGAGATCCGCCGCGCGCATCGCGGGGACCAGATCGCGCCGGAGCTTCCGCGCGACGAGCTCCTTCAGCTCCGTCTTTTCACGCCGGCTCAATCGCTCGCGCCCCTTCTTGGCGAGCGCCGCGGTCTCGGCCTCGCGGACCTTGCGGCGGAGGAGCGGCCCGGGAATCACCCAGCGATCGACGCGGAAGCCGAGGTTCACGTACTCGTTGTAAAAGACGTCCTCGTACCCGAGCTCCAGATCGAACGGCTCGCCGATCTTGCACCAGCCGACGCTCTCGAGCGCCTCGTCGTCCGGCTCCAGGGGCCGCATCGCGCGCAGGCGAATCGCCCGCATGAAGCGCTCCCGGAGATCATCGGGGGGCTCTCCGTCCACGAAAAAACGCGCATACGTGAGGGACCCTCGCAAGGCAGGCATCGAGTGGCTTTTAGCAGGACACGGGCCGGGGTACGATGGGCTCCAATGATGACCCGCCCCTTCTTTGACGCTCGCCGGAGGAACCGCCGCGCGGGCTCGGACGTAGCATCATCGTGACCCGCGATCCGTCAGAAGCCCGCGCCCTCGCGGCCGGTTACACCTCCGGCCACCGGCTCTACGAGTACGGTGGAATAGGCCTCGCTGCGGCCGGCGGCGCCTGGCTCATCTGGCGCCTATGGCAAGGGCCAGGCATCTCGTTCGCCGACGCGGTCTTCGCGATCGTGCTCGGCATGCTCCTCGCCGATCTCACGAGCGGCACCGTGCATTGGATGTTCGACACCTGGGGCACCGTGCGGACGCCGGTCGTCGGCGCATTGGCAATTCGCACCTTCCGCGAGCACCACGTCGACGAGAAGGCGATGCTCCAGCACGACTTCATCGAGACGAACGGCCACAACTGCGCGCTCTCGATCATCCTGTCGGGCTCGGGCATCCACGCGGCAAGCCAGTTCACGGCGTACTGCATGATGTCGGGCGCGATCTTCATCGCGTTCACGAGCCAGATCCACAAGTGGGCGCACATGGATCGTCCGCCGGGCCTCGTTCGCCTGCTCCAGCGGATGCGCATCATCTTGTCGCCGGTGCACCACCACGCGCACCACGTCGCGCCGCATACGCGGAACTACTGCATCACGACCGGGTGGCTCGACGGTCCGCTGCGCGTCCTCCGCATCTGGGAGACGCTCGAGTGGCTCATCTCCTTCGTGACCGGCGCCCGCCCGCGCGGCTAGCGGGCGAGGGGCCGCGCGTGGACGGCGAAGCGATCACTCCGTCAACAGGACACCCGCTTGCGCGCTTCTGCGTCACCGCAGGGATGCCAATCGCGGACGCCGAGCACGCGCTCGCTTCGGTGGGGGTCGCCTTCACCAAGACGCAGGAGTCCGACCCCGAGGGCGGCGCGTGGTGGACGCTTCGCGGACACACGGGCGGGTACCTCTTCTTCGTCGAGGGTGACCAGCTCTACGACACTGTCCGTCGCGTCACCGCGCGCAGGGAGTACGCGCGCCAGGCAGACGCGATCGCTTCTGTTCGCGCGTTCGTCGGAGTGTGCGGGCCGCCCAGCGCAGCGCGCGTCGTCACGCTCCTCCGCGAGCGCTTTGGGAACTTGGTCCTGGTGTGGCGGGTCGGCACGCGGATGCAGACGCTGCAATTGAGCTCGCGCGAGGCGGAAGCGTGGAGCGTCGCGTACGATGACGACGCCTTCGACGCGCCCCCCGAAGGCGAGGGTGTCCCGCTCCAGACGGCCCATCGGATGCTCCTCGCAGCCCGCGATCGCGTCGTGGGCATGCCGATTCACGGCGATGCCGCGCGTCGCAGCGCGGTCGAAACCTGGCGGGAGCGCGTCGAGTGGGAGATTGGGGCGGCCGGGACGCTGGTCGACGCGGCGATCGACGTCGCCCCCGACATGCCCGTGACCAGGGTCACCTTCGACCGCATCGTCGAGCACGCGCGGTGGCTGAGCGAGCACGAGAGGCGCTTCCCGCACGCCGACGATCCGCGCGACGCGCTCGTTCGGGTGGTCGGTGAAGCCGGCACCTGGGAGGAGCTGCCGTGGTCGCTTGGGTGGCGAATGCATCCGGCGACGCTCGCCGACGGAACCCGAGTGCGACTCGTTCGTGAACCCTTCGCCGTGGGCGTGCTGCGCGTCCTTGCCAGCTCGCCCTCGCACGCCGGGCTCGACGTCCGCGCGGCGCCGCCACCGGCAGCGGACTCGGAGGTGGACGTCACGCGCGTTCCCGCCCCGCCAGAGCGCTTCTCCCGAAAGCTCAGGGCCTCCACGATCACGATGCGGCACCGCGCCAGCGGCCTCGTGCTCACGGCGAGTGGCCACGACGCAGGGTCCGTCGAGGAGATCCTTCGGGTCCTCGTCGCCCCCCGCGCCGTGAAGTAATCTCGCGCGATGCGTGCGCGGCTCCTCGGCTGGCAGTGGGACGGGTACCCAGAGTTTCACCGGGCGAAGCTGAATTTGTGGATCCACGTCGTCGCGGTCCCGATGTTCATCGGGAGCACCGCGTCGCTCGTCGCATCACTCGTCACGATGCAGTGGGTCTTCGCGGCGAGCGCGCTGGCCTCGATGGTGGTGGCGTTCGCGATGCAGGCGATCGGCCACAAGCGCGAGGCGGCGCCGCCGATCCCGTTCGAGGGCGCCGGCGACGTCGTGACGCGCATCTTCATGGAGCAGTTCGTGACGTTCCCGCGCTTCTTCTTCAGCGGCGGGTGGTGGCGTGCGATGCGCGCGCGCGGAGCTGACGCAAAACGCTGACGCCAGCGACGCTAGCGATGCCAGCTGACGCGGGCCTGGCGAGGACGCAGGGGCGCCACGCGCAACATCGCGCCCAAGGGGGTGCAACCCGCGTGGTGTTGCGCGTGGCGCAAAAAGGCGAGGAGTTTTGGCGCGCGGCCCGTGGCGCGCAGACTGCATTCATCGCCTGGCGGAGGCCCGAAATGCGCATTCGCCCGCTTGTAACGCCGCTGTTTCTCCTTCCGACGCTGGTGCTCGCCGCGCGAGACACCTCCGCCATGGGAGGCCTCGAGGGCACGTTCGACTATGCGCTCGACGCCCCCTGGCGCATCGAGCCTGTGATGGATGCGGCTGGGCGACCGACGTACGGCGCCATTCCCATCTCGGTCACGATCCTCGACGAGAACGTGATCCCGTTCGACAACCTCACGCCCAGCAAAGACCCCAAGGGCGGGCTCGTCCCGGTGAACAACATGCTCGGCAACTTTTGCCACCTTGACGTCGCCCACGGATCGGTCACGCGCAACATCCCGTTCCAGAGCCTGAATGAGGTCGAGATGACGGGCAACGCGTCGACCAACGTGCTCAACGGGGCATGGCAGCTCGGCAAGGGTCCGCCGCCGCACGCCATCTGCCGTCCGAGCACGCAGTCGTGCGGCGCGTTCCAAAACCTTCACGGCACGAGCGAGTGGCACGCGACTGCGTGGTACACGCCCGATGGATTCACCCCTGGAGCCGACGTGATGCTCACGCTGACCGCGTCCATCACGCGATCCCCCGCGATCCCGTGCACGAGCACGAAGGCGACGGATTTTTTGACGCTGAAGAACTACGTCAGCGTTCACGCCGGCGAAGCGCCGCTCCCTCGCTTTCACGATGCACGCTGGGCGTACGGTGATCTCCACTTCCACGGCCAAGGGACCGACAACGAAGGCGAGTCGGGCTACAGCTACCGCAACGTCATTCGCGCGATGGGCTCGCTCGGCCTCGACTTCGTCCTCGCGACCGAGCACGCGTCGGACTCCGATCAGATCCTCGACGCGGACTACGACGGCATCGGCCTGCAGAAGCCCATCTCGCGCCACGGCACTGCGCTCCGCGACATGAGCGCCGAGCGCTTCGCGTTCCTACGGGAGCAGCTCTGGGGCGAGGGCGGAATCAACAAGACCACCGCGCTCGACGGACATTCGAACGCCGGCGTCGCTGCGTTGCCCCAGAACGTGATCGGGCACGGAGTCGCGCCGCAGATCTTCCTGGGCGGCGAAGTCGACGTGATCCCCGAGCTGCCTGCGAATTTTCCGCACACCGGATCGTTCCTGTTCGGCAACGGGATCAGCTATTCGCTCGGCAACTTGTGCGGCGGCTGGAACGGACAGGGCTTCACGCACTGCGGAACGCAGGACGTCGTTCAGCAAGATCTCGGCGTGACGATCCTGAAAGACGTGCAGGGGTGGGACGCCATCCATCCGGCGCGCGCGCACATGGTCTACATGCCGAGCGACCCAAAGAACGCGAACGGCTTCGTCGCCAGCAAGACCGGCGTCTTCGGCGGCGGCGGGCGCCACATGGTCAAGAGCGGCATCTACCAGGGCGTCCTCCCGGAGATGGAAAACGAGGGCGGCCCGCAGAAGGGGTACGCGTTTCTCGCGCACCCGGTTCCCGCGGGGGCGTGCTCCGGCGGGACGCCCGACCTGAGCGGCAACGAAGGCCCCGACGTCGTCCCGTACACGCCGCTCATGCTCGACGAGGCGTTCCACTCGAAGGCCGTCCTCGGGCTCGAGCTCTGGAACGAGGACATCCGCATGCTCAACGAGGCCAACAGCGGCCGGACGCGCGAGATGGGTTTCGAGTCGCCGAGCTGGGCGCATGGGCAGGGCTTCCGCACCGACCAGCCGAAGGGCTTCGTGACCGGCCAGTTCGAAATGTATCCGTGGGCGACGTTTCCAGAGCCGAGCTACGCGAAGGCGTGCACGAGCATGGAGTGGACGCTGCACCATGGTCTGAAGGAGTGGGACGATCTCATGCTCCGCGGGATCATGCCGAGCGCGACGGCCGGCATCGCGTGGCTGCCGGCGGGTGAGCCGCGGCGCATGTTCATGGCGGGCGGCTCCGACGCGCACGGCGACCTGAACTATCATCGCTCCGGCTATTTCCGCGCGCTCACGCAGACCGACGACATGGCGATTGGAAAGCCTCGCAACCTCGTCATGGCCGGTGCCCCCGACGTCCTCGTCCTGGACGGCGCGAAGGCGAGCATCATCCTCGGCGGCGGCGCAGTGGCGATCGGGGCTTCGAAGGCACCCGGCGGAAAGGTCCACGGCGGCCACGGGGGCCTCGGTGGGCTCGGGGGTGCCGGAGGCGGTGTCATCGCCGACGTCCGCGCGCACTCGCACGCGCAGGTCTTGAGCGCGCTCACGAGCGGGACGTTCTCCGTCACCGACGGACCCGCGGTGCGAATCGCGATCGACAAGAACGGTAACGGCGTCATCGACGACGCGGACGCCCAGATGGGCAGCGTGATCGAGATGTACGGCGACAAGACGATCCCCCTCGTCATCGAGTGGGAGTCGACGCCGGAGTGGGGAGACGTTCAGCAGATCGAGATCGTCATCGGCGCACTCAAGACGGTCGGCGCCACGTACCACGCGGTCTTCGCGCCCGTCGCCAACGGTCCCCGCTCCTCCGGCACGCCGTCCGTTGCCGTTTCGCGCACACGCCCGGTGGGCGGCGGAAAGACCGTGAACGAGCGCGCCGACGGCTACGTGGAAGACCCGACCGGCGGCCTCCTGCGCTTCACGCCTCTGTCGATGTCGGGCCGCCGCGTCGTCCACATTCCGATCAGCGCCCTCTCGCTAGCCGACGACAAGAGCCCGCTCGGCATCCTGCCCGACCGCCTCTTCGTCCGCGCGTTCGCCCGCTCCCAGCGCAACGACGGCCACGGGCACTGCACGCCGGACGCGAAGAGCGGCGCGTGCCTCTTCCGCTACGCGTTCGCCAACCCGGTGTGGGCCATCTCCCCGGCGACGCCCGCGGGCACGTGCCCGACGAACAAGCCGCGCGCGATCGACAGCGACGGCGACGGGCTCCCCGACGGCTGCGACCCGTGCCCGAGCCGCAAGGGCATTTGCCTCCCGACGCCCGGCGGCGGGGCCGGCGGCGGCGTCAACCGCCTCTAGGTCGCGCGACCGCGCGTTCGAGCCGTGCGCGCGTCCACGCACGCGGCGATGAGCTGCCAGCTCGCGCCGCGGCCGCGCGCAGCGAGTCGCGTCGACGCTCAGGTGATGGCCGCTTCGCCGATGAGTCCGACTTCGAGCCGCACCTTCGCCACGTCGTAGCCCGCGGCGGCTCCGGCGGCGATCACGAGCTCGGCGGCCGCGGGATCGCCGTCGAGGAGCGCGAGCGCATCGGCGAGCGCATCGAACGGCTCTTTGCGGAGCCACTCGATGCCGCCATGCGTGTGGACACCGAGGTACGCGCGGGCGACGTCATCGTCGAGGAGGGCGTCGACGCCGCGCAATCCTCCGACCGAGCGCGCGCGGAGGAGCACGCGAACGAGCGCGGTGTCCTCGCCGAGAACGCGATCGAGTCGGAACGCGGTGATCGCGTCGCCCTGCGCCGTCGCCTCCTCGAGGAGCTCCACCGCCTCGAGCGCGGCGCGCCACCGCGGGCACGCGTCGGAGTCGGAGTCGGAGTCGGAGTCGGCGATCCGGAGCGCGATCGCCTCCCGAATCGCGTCATGGACCGGCGCGTGGAGCAGGTCCGTGAGGGCTTCGTCGATCGACGGGACGCCGCGGCCTCCGAGCCTCTCCGCGAGCGCACGGTACGGACGCTCGTGCGAGTCGTGGACCTCCCGGAACTCCCAGAACACGTGGTACTTGAACGCGCCGAGCGCGACGTAGAGGCCGCGCGTCGCGAGCTGGCGACTCTCGGCGATGTGCTCGAGCCCGCTGACGTGATCGCGGAACACCGTGAACGCGCCGTCGCGCGGATCGATCGCGAGGCCCTCGCCGAGGGTCCGGTGGCGCATGGTGCCGTGATCGTCGAGGAAGCCGACCGAGGTCTGAATCCAGCCGCGTGCCTCCTTGAACCGGTTGTGGAAGACCACGAGCGCGCGCTCACCGCCGCGCCGGTTCGAGTACGCGAACACGTCCTCGTCGACGTCGCCGCCCTCGGTCACCACGTCGTAGAGCGTGAACGCTTCGACGTCGGCAAAGAGCGCGCGCCGCTTCATGATGGGGAAAATCTCGCGCGCGTGGCGGCCTTCCAGGTGCGCGTCGGGCGTCTCGTCCCAGTACGCGCGCTTGTATTCCATGCCGTATTTTTCGCCGAATCCTTCGACCTGGCCGTGACCGAACATCGGCAAGCCCGGCATCGTGCACATCACCGTGCAGACGCCGAAGTACTTGTCGTCCCGACCGAACTGCGCGACCGCGGTGTCCTCGTCCGGGTTGTTCATGAAGTTGACGTAGCGCTTCAGGATGCCGGGATTGAAGGCGAGCACGTTCTTGATGGAGGCGCGGTAGCCAGCGTTGTCCTCCTTCTTGAACATGTGCATGAAGGCGGAGTTGTAGACGCGGTGCATGCCCAGCGTTCGGACGAAGTAGCCCTCCATCATCCAGAACGCTTCGGCGAGGAGCAGCGTGTCGGGCACGTCACGCGCGACGCGATCGACGACCTCACGCCAAAACTCGACGGGGAAGACCTCGTCGAAGCTCTCCTTGGTCATCGCGTGGGAGGCGCGCGACGGGATGTCGCCGCCGGATCCTGGGAGCGGGAACCACAGGCGCTGGTAGTGGCGCTTCGCGAGTGTCATCGCCGCGTCGAAGCGGATGATCGGGAAGAGGCGCGCGACGTGGAGGATCGTCTGGATGACCGCCTCGCGGACCTCGGCCTTCGTGTAGTCGAGCTGCGCGGTGTCGTTCCACGGCATGCTGGTGCCGTCGTTGCCGTGGTAGACGAAGCGCGTGTCGCCGGTGGCCTTGTCGACGCGCTTGAAGACGACGGCGGCGTCGGTCTTCGACCAGTAGCCGTCCTCGACGTAGATGCCGACGCGCGCGTCGTTGCCGAGATCCGGTCCGTCGAAGCGGTAGCTCGGGAACGGCGGCTCGCGCGACTGGACGAACCAGTCGGGGTGCTGGACGACCCAGCGCGAATCGATGCCCATGTGGTTGGGGACCATGTCGCTCGCGAGGCGCACGCCGCGCCGCCACGCGCGCGCGCGCAGGCTCTGGTAGGCGCCGTGCCCTCCGAGCTCGGGCGCGATCTCGTAGTCGTGCAGCGAGTACGCGGAGGCGACGGCGTCGGCGTTGCCCATGCGCTGCTTGATCTGGAGCGACGCGCGGCTCCTCTCCCAGATGCCGATGAGCCAAAGGCCCGTGAAGCCGCGCGAGGCGATGCGATCGAGCTCCTCGTCGGGCACGTCGGCGAGCGTGCTGATCGCGCGGCCGTACGTCTTGGACAGCTGATCGAGCCACACGAACGTGCTCTTCGCGAGCATGACGACGCGCGGCATCCACTCCAGATCGGGGCTGAAGCGCTCGGGCTCCGCCTCGTAGAGCTCGCCGGAGAACTTGGCGGCGTGAGTCGGGGCGAGCGCGCCGTCGCCTCCGTGGCCATGGCGCAGGAACCACTTGCCCTCCTCGTTGACGAAATCGCCGGCGAGGAGCAGTCGCTCGAGGAGCGCGACGTCCAGGCCCCACTTCGCGCGCATGAACTCGAGCTGTCCGACGAGCGAGCCGGGCGAGCTGCGCATCGGCGCGAGAAGCATCTCGACGAGGTTCTGCGCGTCGGGGCCGAAGCGCGGTTGATCGTCGAACGCGCCTCGCATCGATGTGAGGACTGCGAGGTACGGCGTCGTGCGACGGAGCTCGTCGTCGCTCACGAGATCCGCGATCGGCGCGTAGGCGGGGTTCTCGTTGCCGAGCCACGCGAGGAGCAGCTCTTCGAGGGCCCACTCTTCGTTGGCGATGCCGTCGGTCGTGCCGGCGAGCCATGCGTCGACCGTCGCCTCGCCGCGAAAGACCGCAGGCGGAGGGAACGCGCCGAGGAAGACCTTCAGCGTGCGCGTTAGATCCTCGCCGTGGCTCTCGCGAAGGCGGCGCGTGAGGACGCCGAAGGGATCGCCGGGCACCGTCGCCCGATAGCGCGCGACGATCGCGTGGAGGACCTCGTGGATGATCCCCATCGCGTGGAGCTGCGAGGCCTGGAGCTGGTCTTGGCGCGCGGCGAGGCCAAGCGAGGCGCGCGCGTTGAGCGCGTCGGCGAGGCGGTGCGCGGCCTGCACGTCGACGAGGACGACGTCGCCGCGGATCGCGAAGAGCGCGTCCTCGAGCTTCAGCTCTTCGCGCGCCTGCTTTCGAACGTGAAAGTATGCGCGCGCGCCGGGAGGAGAGCTGCCCGGAAGCTTCGAGAAGCGGAGCGATGCGCGAACGATCACGTTGCCCGCGAGGGTAGCCGACCTGGGCCGACCGACGTCAGGGAACGCGTGGCGTAGCGGTCCCGGCGCCCAATGGCCGACGATCTCCGTTCATCGCGTGCCTCGGACCGCAAGAGCTGCGAGCGGCGGCGGCTCGACGAAGCCCCGTCGAAAAGCGATACTGTCATGGAGCTCCTCGCGCGAGCTTTCCTGATGAGCGTAAAAGAGCCCCCGCCGCCTGGTCGCCCCGTTGACGAGGCGCGAGAGGAGAAGCGCCCCGACGCGCCGCCGACCTCACGCCTCGGTCGATTGGCGCGCCTCACCGCGCTGGCCCCGCGCGCGTTCCCCCTCGCGATGGAGGGCATGAAGCGCGCGATGGGCGTGAAGCGCGACGTCGACGAGCAGAAAATCGCGCGCGAGAAGCTGCGCAAGAGCGCGAAGAAGACCGCCGAGGCGATGCTGAAGACGCTCGGCGACATGAAGGGTCTGCCGCTCAAGCTCGGGCAGATGGCCTCGTACATCGACGGCCTCGCGCCGCCCGGTTACGAGGAGCGCTTCAAGAAGGTCCTCGCGCAGCTCCAGTCGAAGGCGCCGCCGCTCTCACGCGAGGCCGCCGCGCGCGTCGTCCGCGAAGATCTCGGGTCTCCTCCGGGCGAGATCTTCGCCGAATGGGAGGCCGATCCGTTCGCGGCGGCGAGCATCGGACAGGTGCATCGCGCCGTCACACGCGGCGGCGAGCGCGTCGCCGTAAAGGTGCAGTATCCCGGCATCGACAAGGCGATCGAGAACGACCTGAAGAGCCTCTCGATGCTCGAGTCGATGATCGCGCCGGTCGGCCGCCGCTACCAGAGCAAGGAGACGCTCGACGAAGTGAAGGCGGTCTTCCTCGGCGAGCTCGACTACACGCGCGAGGCCACCACCGCCGACCGCTTTCGCCAGATCCACGAGGACGACGCCGAGATCCTCATCCCGCGCGTCCACCACAGCTTGACGACGCGTCGCGTGCTGACGTGCGAGCTGATCGGCGGCGTGGACTACGCGACGTTCTGCGCGACAGCGTCAAAGGAAGAGAAGAACGCCGCCGGCGAGACGATCTGGCGGTTTATGTTCCGTGCACTCTACAAGCATGGAATTCTGTACGCCGATCCGCACCCCGGCAACTACCGCTTCCTCGGCGGCGGGAACGTCGCGTTCCTCGATTTCGGGTGCATCAAGGTGCTGCCGCCTGATCTTCTGCGCGGGATGAAGGCCTACGTGATCGCCGCGCAGGACCAGCGGTGGGACGAGTTCTATCGCCTGTGCGTCGATGTGCTCGGGCTCGATCCGACCGATCTCGAGGGGTGGAAGCTCTACACCGAGTACATGAAGCTCGTGCTCGAGCCGCTCACGCGCGATGCGCCGTTCAAGCACACGCCAGAGCACGCGCGCGAGTGCGTGGCGTTCCTCGTTCGCGGCGGAAAGAAGATCGTGTTCCGCCCCGACGAGGCGATGCCGAACTTGCCCAAGCCGATTCACATGCCGACGGATTTGACCTTCGTGAATCGGCTCCAGTGGGGCCTCGCCAGTATCCTCGCGGGGCTCGGCGCGGAGGCGAACTGGCGGCGAATCACCGAGCCGTGGCTGCGAGCGCCCGCCTGACGGAATGGGTGACCGCGCAGTGATCGCCCGCGTAGGATGATCGGGACGTGGCTGCGCACGCCCCCACCCTCGGTCTGACCCGCGACGCCGCCCGCTCGTACGGCGCCCGCGCCCCGCGTGGCGAGGCGGAGAACGTGCTCGTGCACGCCGAGAACCTGCGCGCGCTGGGCTTGCTCGAGGGCGAGATGCGCGGGCGCTTCGCGTGCGCGTACCTCGATCCGCCGTTCAACTCGGGACGCGCGTTCGCCGAGTACGACGACCGGCGGACGCGCGCGGCGTGGCTTGCCATGATGCGCGCGCGCCTCGAGGCCCTCGCTCCGCTTCTGGCCGACACCGGCGCGGTGTTCGTGGAGATCGACGACACGGAGCTCGGGCCGCTCCAGGTACTGATGGACGAGATCTTCGGCGCGAAGAACCGCGTCTCGACGATCACGATCGTCCGCTCGGCCGCGACGGGGCACAAGGCGATCAACCCCGCGCCGGTGAACATCGCCGACTACCTGCTCGTGTACGCGAAGGATCGCAGCCAATTCACATACCGCCCTCAAGTGCGCGCGCGGCGCGGCTACGATCCGGCGTACGGCACGTTCGTGCCCGACGTGAGCCTGCCGCGCGAGGCGTGGACCTTCGAGCCGCTCGGCGGCCACGCGGCGCGCGCGCTGGGGTTTGCGACGCGGCGCGACGCCACGCGCGTCCTCGGCACCGAAAAATTCACGCGCGAGCTGGAGCGCTTCGCTCTGGCGAACGCGACGCGCGTGGTGCGCTTCGCCCAGCCTCGCTACGAGGCGGTGAGCAAGGAGGCGCGCGGGCTCATCGATCGTTCGCGCGCGGAGCCGGCGCGCGTCTTCGTCCTCGAGCGCGCGCGGCACAAGCCGCTCATCCTGCGCGCCGGCAACCGGCTCCTCTTCCTCGCCGACAAGGTGCGGGAGATCGACGGCGCGCCCGTGATCGTGGAGCCGCTCACCAACGTGTGGGACGACGTGCCGTTCCAAGGCATCGCGAAGGAGGGCGGCGTCGTCTTCTCGCGGAACAAGAAACCGGAGCGCCTGCTCGCACGCGTGCTCGCGATGGCGACGGGGCCCGGCGACTGGGTCATCGATCCGTTCTTGGGAAGCGGGACGACCGCGGCGGTCGCGCACAAGATGGGTCGTCGATGGGTCGGCATCGAGGAGGGCGAGCACGTGGACGCGCTCTGCCTGCCGCGCTTGCGGCGCGTCGTCGATGGCACCGACGCGACGGGCATCACGCGCGCGTGCGCATGGAGCGGCGGCGGGGGCTTCGGCGTCTATGCATAGTGCACACATCTCGCACGGCGCCGCGGCCGTCCCTGCCGTCGCGCTCGTCGTCGCGGCCGTCCTTGCGTTTGCGTCGTGCGCGAAGCACGAGTCGTCCGCGCCGAGCGCGCCGCCCGCGCCTTCCTCGCTCGCGGGCTCCGTCGACGGTGGAGGCGCCGACGGAGACTCGCCGGGAGCGACTGCCGCGGCCGACGCGAGCGCGCCCCTTCCGTGGGCGGAGGCGATCCGTCAGGAGAAGTGGGACGACGCGTGGCGCGCCCTCGACGCGCTCGCCGACGCCGACAAATCGGCGCCGGAGGTCCGGTATGCGCGCGGTCGGGTCGCGCTGGCGCGCGGGGACGCCGACGCCGCGGCCAAGCTCCTCGACGGGCTCGAGGCGCTGCTTCCGCTCCTGTCGGACGACGTCGCGCGCCACCGCGCCGAAGCGCGCCTCGTGGCCGGTCCGTTCGACGCGGCGGGCGAATACTTCGCGGCGCGCGCGGCGGCGTCGTCGCAGCTCAATGCCGCGCGCGCGTTCGTGAAGGCGAAGGACGCGCGCGCGCGGACGGCCGCCGATCGCGTGATCTTGCACGAGACGCGGACGCGCGCGCAGGAGGCCGAAGCGCGCGCGCTCCGTACGGCGTTGGGGGGTCCCGAGGCCGCCGTCGCCGCCGACGCGCGCTGGATCCGCGTTCGCGCGCCCGACACGACGTTCGATCACGACGCCGAGGCGACGCTCGCAAAAGCCGATCCGACGCACCCCCTCACCGCCGAGGAGTGGATGACGCGCGCACACGTCCTCGCCGACGCAAGCCGCGCGACCGACGCGATCGCCGCGGTGGATCGCGCGGCGGCGGCGCCCGGGCGGGTGCCGGCGGGCGTCGATCGGATGCGCGCGAAGGCCGACGCGCTCTTCAAGGCAAAGAACCGCTACGGCGAAGCGTGGTCGGCGTACACGCAGACCTCGCAGCTCGGTGGGCCTCACGTCGCCGAGGACGCGTTCATGGCCGCGCGCTCCCTCGCGCGCGCCGATCGCGACGACGAGGCGGTCCGTGACTACGAGGCGCTCGAGCGCAGGTTCCCGCGCACGACGTGGGCCGACCAAGCCGCGTTCCACGCCGCGCGCCTGCATTTTCTCCACGCGCGATGGCGCGACGCGGCGGCGGGGTTCGACGGCTACTTGAAGCACTACCCCGCCGCGACCGAGAGGAAGGACGCGACGCGCAACCTCGCCCTGTCGCGCCTCCTCGCGGGAGAGCACAAGGTCGCGCGGCGGCTGTTCGGGCAGATCGCCGACGACGAAGAAGGGCTCGGCGGGACGCGCGCGGCGAACATGGAAGCGCTCGCGGCGTCGAAGGAAGGAGACCGAACCCACGCTGTCGCGCGCTGGACCGAAGTGGCGCGCGCACGTCCGCTGTCGTGGCCGGCGCTGGTCGCGCGCGCGCGTCTGCTCGAGGCCGGCGCGCCATTCCCTCCGACGGTCGACGCCGAAGACGCGCAGCCCGCGCAGGAGCCGCTCGCGGTGAAGCTGCCTCCGCCGGTCGACATGCTCCATCGCATCGGCCTCGACGGCGACGCGGAGGACGCCCTCGCAACGCGTGAGGCCGCGGTGACGCAAGCGGCAGGAGGACGCGGCATCGAGGCGCTCTGCGCCGCGTACGGGCAACTGGGGCGCGCGCGGCGTCGTTACCAGATCGCCCTACAAATCCCGGCGGCGATGCTCGCGCGCGCGCCGGGCGCACGCACGCGGTGGGCGTGGGAGTGCGCGTACCCGACGCCGTACGAAGGCGTCGTGCGCGCGAGCGAGGAGTCGGGACATCTCCCCGAGGGCCTCGTCTACGCGGTGATGCGACAGGAGTCGAACTTCGCGCCCGAGGCGGTCTCGCCGGCGCGGGCGGTCGGCCTCATGCAACTTCTTCCCGAGACGGCGCGGACCGTGGCCGACGGCGCGGCGATCGTCCACGACGACACGCGCCTGACGAGCCCCGCGCAGAACGTAACGCTCGGCGCCCTCTACCTCCGTGAGCTGCTCGACAAATTCCACGGCGCCGTGCCGCTCGCGGTCGGCGCCTACAACGGCGGCCCCGACGCGATCGCGCGCTGGACGGGGCGCGCGCCGAGCATGGAGATGGACGTCTTCGTCGAGTTCATCCCCTTCACCGAGACGCGCATCTACGTCGGCCGCGTGCTCGGCAACCTGGCGCGCTACGGCTACATGAAGCACGGCGAGGCCGGCGTGCCGAAGCTCACGCTGGCGATCCCGTGAACCTTCACGCGACAGCCTAGAACGTCCATGCGCGTGCGCCGGTCGCGCGCGGGGTGCTCTTCGCGACGGAGCGATGGTCGTCGTCGTCGCCGAAGCCCATGTTGATGATCGACGTCCACGGCAAGACGCCGTCCTCGGCGTGGTTGGCGAGACCGATCTGGAGACCGCGGAGGCTCTTGGCGTGGTTGAAGACGCCGATCTGAACGCCGTGCGCCTCGTCGGCGAGGTTGACGAGGCCGATCTGTGCGCCGTGGAAGGTCCCCGCGTACGTGCCGAGCGCGCCGAGCTGGATGCCGGTGTGCTCTTCGAGGGCGATCGCGCCGGCGCCGATCTGCGCGCCGACCGAGTCGCCCGACACGGCGGCGAGGCCGATCTGCGCGAGGCCGCGGAAGTGCTTGGCGCCGGCGCCGAGCGCGCCGATCTGGAAGGCGCCGACGAAGTCGCCGGACGTGAGGCTCGTCGCGCCGACCTGCGTGAGGCCGTAGAAATTCCCCTGGATCGTGCTGGCGACGCCGATCTGCGTGATGCCGGCGAAGCGCGCGCGGCTCGTACCTTCGCCGAACGGCTGCGGGCCGACCGCCGCGAGCGCGCCGATCTGCGCAATGCCGCTGAAGTTGCCGCGCGCGTGGTCGAAGGCGCCGACTTGTACGAGGCCGGCGAAGCTCTCGTCGGCGCGGTTGTAGGCGCCGAGCTGCGCGAGGCCTTGAAACGAGCGCGCGCGGTTGTACGAGCCGAGCTGCGTGACCGCGACCATGTCGAGCGTGCGGTTGTAGGCGAGCGCGACCTGGCCCAGGCCGTAGAAGGTGCGCGCGCGGTTCTCGGTGAGGCTGATCTGCGTGCCTCCGACGAACGTGTCGGCGAGACTCCGGCCGAGGCCGATTTGCGCGACCCCGACGTGCGTGCCTTCGTCGCTGCGGATCGCCGAGAACGAGAAGACGCCGTAAAAGCGCTCGGTGCGCGCGTGCGCGAGGGCGAGCGTCGTGAGGCCGCCGAAGGTCCCGAGCTCGGGGCGAAGGCCGGCGTGGATGACCGCCCAGTTGGGCGGAGGGTCTTTGGCGATGGGGGCTTCGTTGCGGCGCGCTTCGAAGCCGTCCGTGCTGGAGCTCGTGCCCGCGGCGTCGGCGATGGGGAGCGCCGTCGGGCTTGGTGCGGCCTCGCGCGCGGGCGTCGTCCCGAAGTTGGCGTCGTCGCGCGCGATGGGAGCGCTGGGCGGCTCCATCGCGTGGGCCGCCGCAGCGGAGAGGACGCAAGTGACCGAGGACGCGAGGCAAACCAGGAGGTGGGTCGGGCGCATGCCCCTTTCAACGCGAGCGCCGCGCCGACCTTACACCCGCTGCAACGAGACGCCGCGTCGTGACAAGTTGACGAACGGCCGCGCGGGCGGAATGTCGCCATGTCGCTGGCGGCTCCACGACGCGAGGAGGTTCCCGATGAGCCATGTTTCGATCGCTGCGTTCGCCCTGCTCTCTCTCGTCTCCGCGGCGTGCGCCCCGGGGACGGCCACGATTCGCGCCGGAGAGCCCCCGCGTCCCGCCCCGTCCGAGTTACCCACGATCGCCGTCACCTACGAGGTCACACGCAGCGGCAGCGGCGACGGCGTGATCCTCGCCGGGCACGCAGACGCGGAGCCGCGCCGAACCATCGCGGTCGCGCAGCAGGCTGGCCGAACGCCCGAGAAACAGGAGCTGAAGTTGGTCGCCAACCCACGCGCGGACGGCACGGTCGTCGTCGAGGTGCGCTACGCGGAGGTGTCCGCCGAAGGTGGGCACATCAGCTGGGAGCCGACGGTGCACGTCACGCGCGGCGTCGACGCCGTCGCGGAAATCAAGGGACCCGGCTGGGGCCGCAGCATCCGCCTACGTCTCCTCTGACAAAGAGGCTACGCTCGACGCCGACGTGAACTGCGCCGTTTGCAAAAGGCCGCTCTTCGACGGCGCCACCGCCTGCATCGTCTGCGGCGCGCCGGTCTCGCCGCGGGCGCCGCAGATGCCGATCACCGACGCGTACGCGCCGACCTACCGCAGCGCGGAGCCGCCGCGGCAACAAGAGCCGGTGCCGCCGAATCCGTTCGCGCCGCCGCAGCAGCAGCAGCAGCAGCAGGCCAACCCGTTCACGCCGCCGCAGCAGCAGGCCAACCCGTTCGCGCCGCAGCCGCAAATGCAACCACCGCAGCAGCCGCACACGCTGCCGATGAGCCCCTACGCGCCACCACCGCCCGCGCAGCCAGGGGGATACGGGCCGGGCGTGCCGCCGCCGCCGCCAATTCAAGCCTACCCTGCTCATTACTACGCGCCGCCGCTCAGTCGGAGCGATCCGCAGAACCACATGGCGACGATCGGATTCATCTGCGGGATGCTCGGCCTCTTCCCGTTCTGGATCGGGTTCATGCTCTGCATCGCCGCGATCGTGTGCAGCGGCTTCGGAATCCAGCACGCGGGCCGGCTCCCGGGTCAGCGCGGGCGGGGGCTGGCGATCGCGGGGCTCGTCCTCGGCATCGTCTTCATCGTGCCGGCGAGCTGCGGTCTGTAAGGGCGAGCGCGATCGCCAACGCGACGACGGCCGCCACGATCGCCAGCGCGAGGCGGCGCGACGTGTCGGGCGCGGGCGCGTCGTCACCCCCGGAGGAGCCGCGCGGCGCCTCGAACGTGAGATCGTCGAACGCCGTGCGATGGAGAGCGTCCTCGCGAAAGCGCGTGACCGTCCACGTCTCCCTCGTGCGCGACGGAAACCACGTCTGCGACGACGACGCGAGGGCGCCTTCCAGCCGAAACGCAGGCACGTCGGCGACGGCGACCTTCGCGGGACCTGGCGCGTCGTCGGTCCCGACGAGCGCGTCCCCTTCGCGCGCCTCCACCTCGCCGGCGGCGACGACCCAGAGGTCCAGCGGGCGATGATGCGGCGGCGATTTGGTCCGCGCGATAAACGCTTGTTCCTCGCGCGCGTCGGGCGGCGCCTCGGTGTAGGGATAGAACGGCGCCGCGATCGCGAACGACAATCGCAGCGGGGGCGCCTCGATCACGCGAGCCCGCGCGCCTCCGCCCCCTCCTCCTGGCGCATAGCGCATCGCCGACAGGACCCAGCCGCGCGCGACGTACCGGCGCGCCCACATCTCGAGCGACGGGCGCGTCGCGTAACCGTGCGCGCCGAGCCACTCGACGAGGGCCCGCGCGTCACCGGCGCGGAGCGTGACGAGCTCGAAGTCGTCGAGGCGCACGGTCTGCTCCACGATCACGGCGGCCCCTCCCGGCGCCCCTCCGCCGCCACCGACGCCCTTGCCTCCGATCGGCGACGGAGGCGCAGGGACGAGCGCGTCCATTTCGGCGAAGACACGCGGGTCGACCTTGGCCACCTCCGGAACGACCGGCGTAGGGACGAAGAAGCCGAAGTCCTTCGGATCCCCTTCGAAGACCGGCCGCCGCAAGAAATGCTCGGTCTTCTTCGCCGCGTCCCAGAGGATGATCGTTCGCTCGGACGCGAGGCGCACGTACGAGCCCGCGGGCGCGGCCGCTCCGCACGCGCGTGCGTGAGGCGCGTCCGCAGAGGCGGCCAGCGCGACGGCCAACGCCGCGGCCACGATCCCGATTCGCATGCGCAGCGCTGTAGCCCAACCCAAGGCGTGATACCAATCCGAATCACGTGTTCGCCGGCCTGTTCGTCGCCCTCTCGTTCATCGCGTTGAACGGCTTTTTCGTCGCCGCCGAGTTCGCGCTCGTCAAGGTGCAGGCGACGCAGCTGCATACGCGGGCACGAAAGGGCGAGCGCAAGGCGGTCATCGCCCACGCCGTCGTGTCGCGCCTCGAGCGCTACCTGTCGGTCACCCAGCTCGGGATCACGCTGGCCAGCCTCGGGCTCGGGTGGATCGGCGAGCCCGCCGTCGATCACGCGGTGACGGCGCTCGTCGTGGCGATTCGCGGCGAGGAGCCCGGACGCTACGCCAAGATCGCGGTCACCGTCGTCGCGTTCACGATCCTGACGTTCGGGCACGTCCTCTTCGGGGAGCTCATCCCGAAGCTCGTCGCCATCCAGCGCTCCGAGAAGACGGCGCTCGCCGTCGCGATGCCGCTGCGCGCGATGTACCTCACGTTCCGGCCGCTCCTCTGGGTCCTCGAGCGGGCGACCGCGCTCATCCTCGTGGCGATGGGAATGAGCGCCGACGCAGCCAGCGAAGGCGCGCTCAGCGAGGAGGAGATCCTCGGCATCCTCGCTGCGCAGGCGTCGCGCGGCCCCAGCGGAAAGGCCAAGAGTGAGCTCCTCGAGCGCGTCGTGCGGTTCTCGCAACGCAGCGCGCGCCACGCGATGGTGCCGCGCGTGGACGTGGCGTCGATCTCCGTCGACACGAGCGGCAGCGACGCCGCGGCGCGCCTCCGCAAGCTCGAGTTCTCCCGCGTCTTGCTGACCAAGGGCCGCTCGCTCGACGAGATCGCCGGGTACCTCTACGCGAAGGACTTCCTCCTGAACCCCGAGTCGCTGAGCTTCCCGAACTTGTGGACCCTCAAGCGCGACATCCTCTTCGTCCCCGAAGCGCAAAGTCTCCTGGAAGTCGTGCGCGAGATGCAGCGCGAGCACACGCCGATCGCGGTGGTCGTCGACGAATACGGCGGCACCAGCGGCATCGTCACGATGGAGGACCTGCTCGAAGAGATCGTCGGCGAGATCCGCGACGAGTTCGACGAGGAGGGGGCGGAGGTCACCAAGGTGGGCGATGCCGAGTGGGACGTCGACGCGCGCGCGAAGATGGAGAGCTTGCGTGCGACGGGGATGACCGTGAAGGAGGACGATCTCGGCGAGCCCATCGGCGCGCACGTGGTCGGATTGCTCGGACGGCTCCCGCGCAGGGGCGACAAGGTGACGCTCGACGAGACGTGGACGGTGGAGATCACCGCGGTCAGCCGTCGTCGCGCGACGCGGGTTCGCGTGCGCGCCGCGAAGGCGGAGCCCGCGCAAAAATGACGGCGGCGCGCGCCGCGACGAGCGCCCTGCTCGTTCGTACGCTCGTCGTGGCGGTCACCCTCGCGGCGATTTGGGCGTCGGTCACGCGCCTCCACGTCTCGGCGGATCTCTCGACGCTGTTTCCGAGCGACGGACGCTCGGCCGCGCTCGCGCGGTACGTCCGCGTCTTCGGCGGCGGCGACCTCGGTCTCGTGCTCGTGCGCGGCGACTCGGCCGACGACGTGCGCGACGGCGCGGCGGAGCTGCGGACCGAGCTCGTCGCGCGTCCGGCGATCGCGCACGTCGTCGATCGCGCGCCGGCGCCGCCACCGCTCGATCCTTCCTTGGCGTGGCGGCTCGCGGGACCGGCCGCGCGGCGCCGTTTGGCCGCGATCGTGACGGAGGAGGGGATGCGCGCGCGCCTCAACGAGACGCACGCGATGCTCCTGGCGCCCGGCGGTGCGGCGGCGGCCGAGGAGTGGCTCGCGCGCGATCCGCTTCGGCTTGCGAGCGTCCCGTTCGAAGATCGCGCCGAGATTGCGGCGGGCGTGGGCGGGCGCGGCGACGATCCGTTCGTAGCCGACGACGGCAAGGCGCGCGTCGTCGCCGTCGTGCCGCGCGGCAACGCGTTCCAATCTGGCGCCGCCGCGGCGTTCACGCGCGACATCGACGCAGCGACGGGCGCCGTCGCGCGACGTCATCCGGGCCTGCGCTTCGATCTCGCCGGAGGTCACGCCGTCGCGCGCGCGACCGAGGAGATGCTGCGGCGGGATCTGGCGGTCAGCGGCACCGCGAGCCTCGTCCTCGCGGCCCTGGTTTTCCTCCTCACGTTTCGTCGCGCGCGGGCGCTCGTGGCGGTGCTGCCTCCGCTTGCGCTCGGCACCGTGTGGACCACGGGAGTCGCGGCGGTGGCCTTCGACGGCCTCAGCGCGATCGCGATCGCGTTCGCCGCTGTGGTCGTCGGCGTCGGCGTCGACACGGGCGTGCACGTGTACGCCGCGCTGCTCGACGCGCGCAGGCGTGGCCTATCGCCGGCGGACGCAGCGCGCGACGCACGCCAGGCGACGTGGCGGCCTACGTTGTTCGCCGCCGGCCTCGCGGGGCTCGCGTTCGCGTCGCTCGCGTGGACCGATCTGCGCGCGATGGCGCAACTCGGGCTCCTCTGCGGCCTCGGCGAGGTCCTGACGGCGGGCGCGATCCTACTCGTCACACCGGAGATCGGCGCCTGGCTCGAGCAGGGACCTCCCCCACCCGCGCGCGCGCCGATCTGGACCGGCGCGGTCGCTGCGCTCACCGGCACGCGTCGGCGTGCGATGGCGGTCGTCGCAGCGGTCGCCGTCGCGACGACTGCGCTCGTCGCCGTGGGCTGGCCAACGCCGGGCGATCAGCTCGTGGCGGTGCGCCCGAGCGCGCTCGCGCCGCTTCGCACCGCCGAGGAGATCTATCGCCTCTTTGGTGGAAAGCCCGGTCAGTGGGTCGTCGTCTCGCATGCCAAAAACCGCGACGAGGCGGCCGCGCGCGCCGACGCGATCGCAGAGGCGCTCGAGGCCCTCGCGAAGGACGGCGCGATCGAGGGCTTCGATGCGCAGACGACGTTCGTACCCGCCGAGGTGACCCAACGCGCGCGCCTCGCCGAGCGAGACGCCCTCGATCTGCCGCGTCTGCGCGCGCGCCTCGAGCACGCGCTGACCGAGGATGGCTTCGATCTCGACGCCTGCGCGCCTGCCCTCGCCGCGTTCGACGCGCCGGCGCACGACGTGCTCCCGATCCCGAGCGCCGCCGACGCCGCGGTGGGCTTCATCGTGATGCGCCACCTCCGCGAGGACGCGGGCGAGTCGCTTGCGATCACGTTCGTCCGGCCATCGGGAGACGCGGCGAAGGACGCGCGCGCGATCGCGACGATCCACGGCGCCGATCCCGACGCAGTGGTGACCGGGTACACTGCGCTCGACGACGCGCTGCGGGACAGCCTCGCCCGCGAGCTACCGCGCATCGCGCTCCTCGCGCTCGTGCTCGTCGCCGTGGGTCTGCGGGCCGCGCTGGGCCGCGCGCGCGACGTCGTCTTCGCGCTCTCGGCGCTAGCCACCGAGATCGTCCTCCTCGGTCTCGCGATGCGCGGCCTCGGGGTGCGTTGGCACGTGTACGACGCGCTCGTCGTGCCGGTCCTCCTCGGGATCACGATCGACGAGGCGATGTTCCTCCTTTATGCAGCACGCGGGAGCACGTCCACGCGCGCCGCGCTCGACACGCAAGGGCCGCTCATCGTCGCGACCGCCCTCACCACCGCCGCGGGCTTCGTCGCCCTCTTGCTCTGCCGTTTCGAAGGCCTGCGTGATCTCGGGGCGGTCGGCGCGATCGGCAGCACCCTCGGCGTCGTGGCCGCGCTCGCGGTGGTGCCGGCCGGGCTTCGTCTTGCGGGCCGGGTCGATTCGTAGAAGACTGCCGGGGCCATGAGCCGCACCCGAAGCATGGTGGGGACCGCCTTGGCGAGCGCGATCCTCGCGTTCGGCTGCGGCCTCGACGTGACGGGCTCCGGCGGTCTCGACGACGGCGAGGGTGGCGGAGGAGGATCGGCGGACGCGGCCGGCGCGGACGGGGCGCGGCGCGGCGACGGAGGAGGCGCGGGCTCCGACGGCGCACTCGACGCCGACGCGCCCGGCTTCGACGCGGCGCCGCCGTGCGATCTCGATCGCGACGGGCACACCTCGAAGGCGTGCGGCGGCGACGACTGCTGCGACAACGACGCGCGCGTCCATCCCGGCGCGCCCGACTACCAGCCCGCGCCGACGGCCTGCGGCGGCTTCGACTACGACTGCAACGGCAAGGAAGAGCGCGAGACGCCGGTCGCGAGCTGCCAGTCCGGCGTCCTATGCCGCGGGAGCGGCTTCGATCAGGACACTCCGTGCGGCGCGCAATCGGCGCACACCTCGTGCCTCGGGGCGCTCTACGTCTGCTACCAGACGCACGAGACGCAGACGCAGCAGTGTCGCTGAGCGACGCGGAACGCGACGACGGCGCGAGCGCGCTCGACCCGATCCTCCCTCCCGAGGGGGTCGTCGCCTCGCGACTTCGCGACGTCGCGGCGCGCGTGGCCGCCACGACAAGCGGACGAATCGACGTCGCCGGCGCGCATGGCTGCGCTCCTTCGGCGCTCGCCGCCGCGATCGCGCGCGCCGTCGATCGCCCCGTCGTCGTCGTCACGGCGGACGTGGACGAGGCGCGCCGCGTCGCGACCGACGTAGGGTTCTTGCTGCGCGCGCGCGAGGACGACGAGACCGCCGAGGACACCGGCCAGGGCGACGTCCTCGTCTTCGCCGCGAGCGAGTCGTCGCCGTACGCCGACGTCAGCCCCGACCGCCGCGCCGCGATGAGCCGCATGGCCACGCTCTTCCACCTCGCGAGCGGCCTCCCATGGCGCGTGCTCGTCGTGTCGGCGGCGAGCCTCCTCCGCAAGGTCGTGCCGAAGGCCGTCGTCCTCCGCCACACGGCGCGCATCGTCGCGGAGGAGGAGCTCGATCGCGACGCGCTCATCCAGCGTCTCTCGGAGGCCGGATACCTCCGCGCGCCGGTCGTGGAAGATCCGGGATCGTTCGCCGTCCGTGGATCGCTCCTCGACGTCTGGCCCCCGAACGCCGAGCTGCCGGCGCGCGTCGAGCTCTATGGCGACATCGTCCTCTCCATCAAGCAGTTCGATCCGTTCGAGCAAAAGACGCTGAGCCGCGGCGACGGCGACAAGGCCGGCGTCCTGCGCGAGATCTGGCTACCACCTGCGCGCGAGGCCATCCTGACGCGCGAGGCGGCCGCGCGGGCCAAAAGCGCGGTTCAGGAGATGTGCGACGCGATCGATCTGCCTACCACCCGGGCCCGGGCGCTCGTCGACGACGTGGCGACGGCGCGCGGGTTCTTCGGTGCCGAGGGCTTCTTGCCTGCGTACTACGACGCCCTCGAGCCGCTCCTCGGCTACGTCGATCCCCGCGCGATCGTGGCGCTCGCCGATCCGCCGCTCCTCACGCGCGCCTTTCGCGCGGAGCTGGCCCGCGCGGAGGAGGACGTCGCCGCGAAGGGGAGCGAGCCGCATTTTCCCGCGCCGGCCTTCTTCGACACCGAGACCGAGCTCTCGTCGACGCTCGCGACGCGCGCGGTCGTACCGATCCACCGAACGCCCATCCACGGCGCCGACGCCGCCGGCCTCGCGCGCTACGAGACGGTCGACGAGCCCCTCGATCTCGCCGCGCGCGATCACCAGGATCTCGAGCGCGCGGTAAAGGCGGCGCGTGGCACAAAGGGAAAGACCGGCACGCTCCTCCCGCTCGCGCTGCGAATCGCGCACTGGCGTGGCCACGGGCTCAAGGTCTTCGTCACGGCGCGCGCGGAGACGCAGGCCGAGCGGCTCACGGCGCTCCTCCGCCATCAGGGAGTCGCCTGCCGCGCGCGCCTCGGCGTCTTCGATCCCGCGTGGCTCGACGAGCCAGCGAGCGACGGCGCACAGATCGTCGTCGGCGCCCTCTCGCGCGGCGTGATGTTGCCCGCCGACGGCCTGGTGCTCGTCACCGAGGAGGAGGTGTTCGGCGGACGCGCGCACCGCCGCCGCGAACGAAAGACCGAAGGCACCGCGCGCACCTTCCTCGAAGATCTGCGCTCGCTCGGCGTCGGCGATCTGGTGGTCCACGTCGAGCACGGCGTCGGGCGCTACCACGGTCTCGTCCACAAACAGGTCGGAACGCTGACGGTGGATCTCCTCGTCGTCGAGTACGCGGGCGGCGACAAGCTGTACTTGCCCGTCTATCGCCTGAACCAGATCCAGAAGTACTCGGGCGGCGAGGCGGCCGAGCCCAAGCTCGATCGCCTTGGCGGCGCGACGTTCGCGAAGACGAAATCGCGCGTAAAAAAGGCCGTTCGGCAGATGGCCGACGAGCTGCTCCGCCTCTACGCGGAGCGCCAGGCGCAGCCCGGCGACGCGCTCGATCCCGCCGACGACGACTACCGCGCCTTCGAGGCGACCTTCCCCTTCGACGAGACGCCCGACCAAGCCAAAGCCATCGTCGACGTGAACCGCGACCTGGAGACGCCGCGCCCGATGGATCGGCTGGTGTGCGGTGACGTCGGCTTCGGCAAGACGGAGGTCGCCGTGCGCGCCGCGTTCCGCGTCGCGATGAGCGGCAAGCAGGTCGCCCTCTTGTGCCCCACCACGGTCCTCGCCCAGCAGCACTTCCGCGTCTTCGAGGGGCGCATGCAAGGCTACCCGCTCACCATGCGCGCGATGAGCCGCTTCCAAACCAAGAAGGAGCAAGACGAGACCCTCGCGATGCTCAAGGACGGCAAGGTCGACGTCGTCATCGGGACGCATCGCCTCCTCTCCAAGGACGTCCACTTCCGGAACCTCGGGCTCCTCGTCGTCGACGAAGAGCAGCGCTTCGGCGTCGCGCACAAGGAGCGCATCAAGCAGCTGCGCACCGCCGTCGACGTGCTGACCCTGACGGCGACGCCGATCCCGCGCACGCTCCAGATGGCGGTGAGCGGCCTGCGCGATCTCTCGCTCATCACCACGCCGCCGACCGATCGCCGCGCGGTGCGCACGATCGTGACGAGCTTCGACGAACAGGTCATCCGCGAGGCGGTCTCGCGGGAGCTGTCGCGCGGCGGGCAGGTCTTCTACGTCTACAACCGCATCGAGGGGCTCTACGAGCGCGCGCAGCGCCTCGCGCAGCTCGTTCCGGAGGCGCGCATCTGCGTCGGGCACGGGCAAATGACGCTGAAGGGCGGCGGCAAAGACGAGTCGCAGGGGACGCTCGAGAAGACGATGGTCGACTTCGTCGAGGGCCGGTACGACGTGCTCGTGGCCACCGCCATCATCGAGAGCGGCCTCGACATCCCGCGCGCGAACACGATGATCATCGATCGCGCGGATTTGTTCGGCCTCGCGCAGCTCTATCAGCTCCGCGGGCGCGTCGGACGAAGCAAGGAGCGCGCGTACTGCTACCTCGTGGTGCCGCCGCCCAACGCGATGAGCGACGAGGCTCGCTCACGCATCGACGCCCTCGAGCGCCACACCGAGCTCGGGAGCGGATTCAAGATCGCGAGCCTCGACTTGGAGCTGCGCGGCGCCGGGGATTTGCTGGGCGGCGAACAGAGCGGCAACGTGGCGAGCGTAGGCTTCGATCTCTTTTGCCAGATGCTCGAGGAGGCGGTGCACGAGCTGCGCGGCGAACCCGTCGTCCACGACGTCGACACCGAGCTCTCCTTCGACGTCGCCGCGCTCTTGCCCGAGGACTACGTCGGCGACGTCGGCGTGCGCCTCTCCTTGTACAAGCGCCTCGCCAGCGCCCTCGACGAGACCGCCGTGTCGGAGCTCGGGGAGGAGATGGAGAACCGCTTCGGCCCGCCGCCTGAAGAGGCACGGCGCCTCGTGCAGCTGATGAGCCTCAAGACCGAGCTACGACGCCTGAAAGCGCTCGGCTGCGAGGCGCACGCGCGCGGCGTGACACTCCACTTGCGGGAGGACACGCCGCTCGATCCGGCGAAGGTCCTCGCGCTCGTCCGCGCGAAGGGGAGCGCGTACCGCCTCACGCCCGACATGCGCCTTTCGCGACGCTTCGACGGCGAGCGCAACGGGCTTACCAACGCCGAGACGGTGCTCGCCGAGCTCGCGAAGTGCCAGAGGGACGACGCGTGAACGTTCGCGCGCTTGCGGCGCTCCTCGTCGGGCTCGGGGCGGCGTGCACGAGCGCCGGAATCGGGACCGCGCCGCCGCCGGTGGTGGTGCCTCCTCCTTCGACTCCGCCGCCACCGACGGAGCCTCCGCCGGGACCTTCGTGCGGCGCGAGCGGACAGCGCCTTCGCGTTCACTTCTACGACGTCGGTCAAGCGCTCGCGGCGCTCGTCGACCTGCCCGATGGCCGTCACGTCCTCGTCGACACCGGCGACAGCCCTGCGCGCTCGGGCTGCGGCGACGTGTGCGCGAACAAGCACAAGGACCTGCTCGACAAGCTGCGCGCAGATCTCCACGGCGCGCCGCTCGATCTTTTGTGGATCACGCACCAGCACTCCGATCACATCGGCGGCGCGCCCGAAGTGATGGGCGCGTTCAAGGTGGCTGTCTACGCGGACAATGGCAAAGACGAGCGAAAGGCCGAGGTGCGGCGCGCGCACCTGGCAGCTGGTACCCACGGCGCGCGCAAGGTCGTCGTCGATCCGGACCACCCGGAGTCGCCGCTCCCCACGCCCGCAGCCGGAGACGTGCGCGTCACGCCGGTCGTGCCCGCGTCCTGGCCGCCCTCCTGCGCGCACGACGCGAACGCGTGCTCGATCCTCCTCCGCGTGGACTATTGCAGGTCGAGCGTGCTCTTCACGGGGGACGCCGAGCACGACGAAGAGGCGCGGCTCGGCGCGCTGGCCCCGGCGACGCTGCTCCAAGTCGGCCATCACGGGAGCGAGACGTCGACCACGCCGGGCTTCTTGTCGCGCGTGCGCCCACGCTACGCCGTGATCTCCGCGGGGCGCCCCGACGAAGGGCTCAACGCCGACTACTGCCACCCGCGCGCGATCGTCGTCGAGCGACTCACGAAGATCCTCGGCGGGCCCGGCGCCAAGACGCTCCGGGCCTTCGACGGCGCGAGGTGCGCGCGCGCGACGCCGGCCGACTGGGTCGACGCGCGATCGAGCGACAATCTATGGGCCACTGCGCGCGACGGCGACGTGGTCGTCTCGACGTCCGGCGACGGCGTGTTCGTGCGGGAATGATCCCGGCGAGCTTGGCACTACTGCAGCTGCACCGTTAGCCGCTATCCTGCCGCGCATGCGCGTCCTCGTCCCGCTCCCCGATCGCGACTTCGACACGACCGAGGTCAGCGTGCCGTGGCGCCTGCTCACCGAGGCCGGCCACGAGGTCGTCTTCGCGACGGAGAACGGCGGAAACGCGCCTGCCACCGATCCGCTCCTGCTCACCGGCGTGCTCTTCGGGAAGCTCGGCGCCGATGCCGAGCCGAAGGACTTCTACGCCGCGCTCACCAAGGACGCGGCGTTCCAGAGGCCCCTCGCGTGGCGCGATCTCGACGTCGCGGCGTACGACGGGCTCCTGCTCCCCGGTGGGCACGCACCAGGGATGAAGCAGTACCTCGCGAGCGACGAGCTCGCGCAGAAGGTGGCGGCGTTCTGGGCTTTGGGGCGGCCGGTGGGCGCCATCTGCCACGGCGTCCTCGTCCTCGCGCGCGCGAAGGATCCCAAGACCGGCAAGGGCCTCCTCGCGGGCACGCGCACGACGTGCCTCCCCAAATACATGGAGCGTTCGGCCTATTTTCTGACGTTCTGGAAGCTCGGGACCTACTACCGAACGTACCCCGCGTACGTGGAGGACGAGGTCGTGGAGAGCCTCGCCTCCCCGGCCGATTTCGTGCGCGGCCCTCGCACGCTCAGCGCACGCGGCACGCGCGACGATGATGGACCGGCGTTCGTGGTCGAGGACGGACGCTACGTCTCCGCGCGATGGCCGGGCGACGCGTACCTCTTCGCGCGTCGCTTCATGAGCCGACTAGCCCCGTCGGCGTCATGAGCGCACCGAGCACCTCGGAGGCGCGTGCCTGCACTTTGTCGCGAACGGCGATGAACCGCGGCTCCTTGCGCATCTTGTCGAACAACGGACAGCGATCGAGCCAGAAGACGTCGAAGAGACCCGCCTCCTCCGACTCCACGAGCGCGACGAGCGCTCCCTCGACGTCGTTCGTGTACGCGAGCACCTCGGCCTTGAGCTGGCGGAAGAAGGCGCGACGGCGGAGCGCGCGACCGGCGTGGGCGCGGGAGTCGAGCTCGAGGAGGAGCTCCGGCGGGGCGAAGCCATGGACGCACGTGGACAGCATGCCGATGACCGCGTGCTTGATGCCGAACTCCTGCGCGGAGACGAGCTCCAAGAGGCGCGCCGCGAGCTTCCGATCCTCCTTCCAGAAGACGACGCGCCAGCGCGAGATCCAGTACACGTTCGCCATCAGCCCCTCCGGGAACTTGGCGAAGATCGCGTCCGCCTCGCCCCAGTTGCCCTCGAGCGCGCGGACGCGGGCCACCTCGAAGCGGATGCCCTCGAGCCCGGGCTCCAGGGTCATCGCGAGCTGACCGCGCGCGATCCCTTCTTCGGTGCGCCCCACCTCGCACAAGAGGCGCCCGTAGAGCTCGTTGGCGTCGGGGCTCCGCGGGGAGAGCTGGATCGCGCGCCGCAGCTCGTTCGCGCCGCCGACCGCATCGCCCATGTTGATGCGAATGCTCGCGATGGCGACGTGTGGCTCGCCGCGGTCCGGCAGGAGCGTGAGCGAGCGCCCCGCCAGGGAGAGCACGCGATCTGCCGCGTTCTCGGCGAAATCGTCGAAGGCGAAGCGGCGGCAAAGGGCGATGGCCAGCGCGTTCAAGATCTCCGGAGACGAAGGCGCGCGCGCGAGCGCCTGCTCGAGGAAGTTGACGGCGCGATTGTTCGAGTCCCGCCACATCTGGTGGTACTCGTGGCGAGCGCGGAGGAGTAGATCCATCGCGATCGGGTCGAGGCCCCCGTCGCGCGCAGGGGCTCGGTACTGCAGGAGGAGCGCGTCGCACAGAGCGCTCGCCACCTCGTCACCGACGTTGAGGAGCTCCGTGACCGGGCGCTCGAAGCGCTTTGCCCACAGCTGGAAGCCGTCGGCGACGCTGACGACGTGCACGCTCACACGAAGCAGCTCCCCTACGCGGCGAACCGAGCCGTCGACGACGACCTGCACCTCGAGCTCTCGCCCGACGTCGCGCGGGTCGCGCTCCCCGCCCTTGAAGCGGAAGACCGCGCCGCGCGATCGAACGCGCAGCCCCTTGCCCATGCTGAGCGTGTCGATGAGATCGTCGGTGAGGCCGTCGGCGAGGTAGTCGTCCTCCGGCGGGCCTGCGTTTCGAAGAGGGAGGACCGCCACCGTCTTGATGCCATCCGGCGTGGGCGCGGTCGGCGGCGAGGGCGGCCTCGAGCGGACCACCACGGTAGCCGACGTCGGCGTGATCGACGTCGCGGGCAGCGTCAACGCCGAGAGCGCAGCGGCGACCTCGCTCGCCGAGGCGAAGCGGTCCTCGCGCCTTCGCGCCATGCATTGCATCACGATCGCCGCGACCGGCTCGGGCACGTCCGATCGGCGGTCTCGAGGGTTCGGCGGCGGCTGCACGAGGCGAGCGGCGGCGACCTGGTAAATGGACTCGCCGGGCCAGGCGCGCTCACCCGTGAGCAGCTCGAACAGGAGCGCTCCGAGCGCGTAGATGTCGGCGCGCGCGTCGACGTCGCTCGACCCCTCCACTTGCTCCGGCGCCATGTAGGCCGGGGTCCCGACCGGGAGGCCCAGCGTCTTGATGGCGTCGCCGCTCGAGAGGCGCGCGATGCCAAAATCGGTGATCACGACACGTCCGTCCCTCGCGACGAGGACGTTGTCGGGCTTCAGATCGCGATGGATCACCCCGACGGCGTGGGCCGCCGCGAGCCCTTCGCACAGCGCTTCGATGATCTTCACGACGCGCGGCAGCTTCATGGCCCGCTCGCGCGCGGCAATGGTGGCCAAGGACTCCCCATCGACCAGCTCCATCGTGAGGAACTTGTCTCCGTCGTGATCGCCGATGTCGAACATGCGGGCGATGTTGCGGTGGGTAACGCGGCGCGCGAGCTTCACCTCCTGCCGGAAGCGCGCGAGCATCGCTGGCGCGCTCACGAGGGCGCGGCTCAACATCTTGAGGGCGACCCGCTCGTCGAGCTCGCGATCGCGCGCGCGGTAGACGGTGCCCATGCCGCCCGAGCCGATGAGCGCCTCGATCTCGTAGCGCCCCGCCAGGACCGTGCGCGTGAGGGGCGAGCCGAACTCGGTCGCCGGCCCGTCGGCCACCATCGTGGGCGCCGCGACGATCTCCTCCTCGGACTTTCCGTCGCTCATCCCACCATGAGCATAGCGAACGGCGCGCGCGATGGCGCGCCCGCGCTCAGGGAAAGTGGCCGGTCTTTTGGATGCAGATCGCGCGCTTTTGCTGAAAAACGGCCTGAAGCGCGGGATCCGTCTTCAGGGACGGGTGGTTCATGAGGCGCCGGGCATCCTGGCACTCCTGCGGATCGGCCGCGGGCGGCGGGGTCGGAGGAGGCGTCGGCGGTGGGGTCGGAGGAGGCGTCGGCGGCGGGGTCGGAGGAGGCGTCACGCCACCGCCGCTCGGCGTCGGCGGAGGCTTCGTGCCGCCGTCCTTGTGACCTGGATGCGGGCCGGGCTGACCGTGCGGCGGCGGCGTCCCACCGCTCGAGAGCGCAGCGAGGCCAGTGTCGGACGTCGCCGGCGGCGGCGTGTCGGTGGGCGCGCTCGTGGGCGTGACGTCGACCTGGGCGGGACCGCCGTCGAAATCGAACCCGCCTGCGACCGCCTTGTTGTGCGGCACGAAGGTGTAGAGGAGCGCGCCGACGCTCAGGAGGCCGATGACGACGATGGCCGCGATGAGGCCCGTTCGCCCGCCGCCACCGCCTGTGTCACGCGCCGGCGCGTGCGGGACCACCGCAGGGACCGCGTGATTCCCCGCCGACGGCGTGCCGACGTTGGGCCCCATGCCCATTCCCATCCCCATCCCCATCGGCGACGGGCCCGGCGTGTACGGCGGCGGCGCTCCGCCGAAGCCCGCGGGCGGCATCATCGGCTCGCCCATCTGCGTCTTGCCCTTACCCTCGGTGACCGAAGGCGGCGCGCCGACGCCCGCGAGCGGCGCGGTGCCGGGACGCGACACGGCGGGCCCGTCGCCTGCGAACGCGTCGGCGAACTCGCGGACCGTCGACCAGCGGTTCTCTTTGTTCTTCTCGAGCGCCTTCATGATCGCCGCCCGCATGCGCGGCGGCACCTTGGCGCCGTTCGGCGTCGACTCGAGCGCGTGCGGCGGCACCGTCATGTGCTGCGTCGCCCACTCCCACGCGGTGTTCGCCTCGAACGGCAGCTTCGCGCAGAGCATCTCGTACATCATCACGCCGAGCGAATAGATGTCGCTCCGCTTGTCGATCGGCTGCCCCGTGAACTGCTCGGGGCTCATGTACGGCGGCGTCCCGAGCACCATGCCCTGCTGCGTGAGCTTCTGCTCCTGCTTGTCCTCTTCGTTGGATCGCTTGGCGATCCCGAAGTCGAGCACCTTCACGAAGTCCTTCGAGCCCGCGCGCTCGGTGAGCACGACGTTCTCGGGCTTGAGATCGCGATGGATGATGCCGCGCGAGTGCGCCTCCTCGAGGGAGCCGCACACCTGCGTCATGATCTTCTCGACGCGCCCGGGCTCCATGGCGCCCTGCTTCTCGAGGATGTCGGCGACGTTGGTGCCGTCGACGAACTCCATGACGAGATAGAGGATGCCCTCCTCGGTCGTGCCGAAGTCGTAGACCTGGATCGTGTTCGGGTGCTCGAGCTCCGCGATGGTGCCGACCTCGCGCTGGAAGCGCGCTTGCACCTTGGGGTCCTTCGAGAGGTGCGGGTGAAGTGTCTTGACGGCGACCTTGCGGACCTTCGTCCCCATCTGCTGCTCGCCGATGTAGACGGCGCCCATGCCGCCCTCGCCGAGGAGCTTGACGATCCGGTAGCGGCCGCCGAGGACGCTGCCGATCAGCGGATCCGCCGAGCTACCCGGCGCCGCCTCCGCCGAGGGCTGGAGCGCGCCGCACTTCGGGCAAAAGCGCTGGGAGGCGTCGACCGGGGTCTTACAGGCGGGGCATTCCATCGAGGTCCGTAGCTTCTCACAGCTTGCTGCCGGCACCCAAGCGCCGGCGGGTGGGCCGTGGTTCTACCGGTTAGACGGAGGGGGACCGATTTTGGTCTTTCTTAAGGATGATTTACGAGCGATTCCCGCACGGTTCGACGCCAACGCAGCCGTGGGCGGCTGATCAATGGGCACGGCGGAGCTCCTGGCTGGCCGCGTAGACATAGCGGCGCGCGCGATTGATGTGCCCCATCGGCTTGTGCGCCGGAATCGAGTGCCACGGCGTGAAGGCGAGCTGATCGCACGCGGCGGTCGCGCTGTCCTCGATCGCCTGCGGTGGCATCACGATCTTGGCGACGGGAAGGAGCGGCGATTTCGTCTCGTCCCAGATCTTCGACGCGTTCTCGATCGGGGTCTCTTCCGGATCGGTCTGGAGCTGCACGTAGAGCGTCATGCACACCCCGTCGCGCGCAGCGGCGGCGACGAGGTCTTTGCGGAGATAGTCGTCGCCGTCCTTCGGCGGGTCGCGCACGAGGCGGAGGTCGCAGGGGCGCGTGGAGAACTTCACCGCTTGGTGCGCGCCGAGGTGATACGCGCTGCCACTCCAGTAGCGGGTCGTCACCACGCTGCTGACCGGGTTGGTGCGCGAGAGCGCCTCGGCGACGGTCGACGCGCGACGCACGAGGAAGAAGAGCGCCGCGATGCGCCCGTCGGTGTTGGCGCGCGCGAACTCCATGAAGTCCACCGCGTCACGCCCGACCGGCACCGGCGTGTTGGTCATGAGGAAGTCCTGCGTGTCGCCGGCCTCGTCGTCGATGTACTTCTTTCCCTCGACGCCGTAGACCTTCACCGCCATCCCGCGCGCGTCGAGATCGCCGTCGGCTTGGCGGAAGCCGACGCCGTTCGAGAAGCGGACGACGACGTCTTTCGTGTTCTGGCCGTCCGCGAAGAGCCCGAAGCGCGTGCGCGCCGAGCGGTGCGGCTCGAGGCGCAGCTCCCCGTGGAGGCACGCGTGCGATTTTGCGTGAAAGCCGCGCGATACGGGTTGGCCGTGCTCGACGGCGAGCCTTCGCTGGATCCCCTGGATTTGCCGGGCAAACTCCGCGAACTGCGCCGCCTCTTGCTCGCGCGTGCCGAGGTAATACTCGGTGTCGAGCGCCGGCACGTCACTCACCGGCACCTCCGGCTCTGCGGGCTCGCCGTACGGATCGACGGTCCACGGAGCGGACGTCGGGCTATTCACCGGCGCGGCGTCGTGCGCACAGGCGCCGAGGAAGAGCGAGGAGAGGCACGTGAGGACGAGGCGTCGAGTCGGCTTCAAGACGCCAAGCCTAGCTACCTCTTCGCGCCGGCGTCCCAAGGATCTTCGGTCAGGTCCACCCCTGGAACGCGTTTCGAACGGACAGGCGGGTCGGAGGAGGCGCCCGCGTCGGGCACGGAGGGCTCGGGCGCTTGGACGGCGCGTGCGACCTGAGACTCGTGCGAGGTCGCCCTGGGGCGGACGGCGAGCCGGTTCGCGATCCGATCGACGACAACCGGCGCCGGCTCCAGGTTCTCGGGCGTCTCCGCCGCCGTGAGCTCCACGACGGCCCGCGCGCCTACGGGCTCGAGCGAGCGCCCTGCGCGCGACGCCGGAGGCGCCTGTCGGACCGCGACGACGAAGAGCGCTGCGCCGAGCGCGAGGACCACGGCCCCCGCGACGGCGACGATAGATCGAGGTTGGCGGGGCGCCCGCAATGGCACGGCCGAAGGCGCGTGCACGGTGGTCGGCGGGCCGAGCGTGATCCCATCCGTCGACTCGCCGTGCTCTATCGCCACCGCCCCGGCGCGCGGCACCGCGACCGCCGCGCGCGAGCGCTCCACTGCACGCTCGATGAGGGCGCGCACTTCGAGGCGCTCCGCGTCGAACAGCTGCGACGCGAGCACACCGAGCTCCCGCGCGCTCGCCACGTCACCAGGAAGGCACGCGTCGAGCGCGAGGCGCATCTCCTCCGCGGTTGCGTAGCGCTGGTCCAGGTCCGTCGCCGTCGCGCGCGCGACGACGTGATCGATGTCTTCGGGGACGTCCGCGTTCACGGCGCGAGGTCCCGGCGGCATCGCGCGCGCCGCGAGGCGATGCAGCACGGCCTCTTGTGATTCGCCTTCCCAGTAGCGGCGCCCGGCGAGCAGCTCCCACAGCACGACGCCTGCCGCGAACACGTCCGCGCGCCGATCGACTCGGCACCCGGTCGCGTGCTCGGGCGACATGTAGTGGACCTTGCCCTTCACGTTTCCGATCATCGTGACCGAGAGCTGCCCCTCGGCCTTCGCGATCCCGAAGTCGACGACCTTCACGACGCCTTGGTAGGTCACGAAGACGTTGTGAGGGCTGACGTCGCGGTGCACGACGTTCATCGGCGTGCCGTCGTAGTCGCAGAGCTCGTGCGCGTAGTGCAGGCCTGCGAGCGCGTCGCACACGATCTTGCGCGCGAGCGCGGGGCGCAGCGCGCGGCCGCGTTGGCGCGCGCGGTGGGCGATGCGGTGGAGCGGCTGGCCGTCGAGGTACTCCATCTCGAGGACGTGGCGCCCGCCGTCCATCGCGATCTCGTGGGTCTGGACGACGTTGGTGTGGCTGAGGCGCGCCGCGAGTCGCGCCTCGTCGATGAACATCGTGAGGAACTCGGGCTCGTCGGCCACCTGCGCGCGCAAGCGCTTCACGACGAGCAGCTTGGTGAAGCCGCCGACGCCGTGCCGCAGCGCGAGGTAGACGTCCGCCATCCCCCCGTGGCCGAGCTCGGCGATGAGGATCGCCTTGTTCGAGGAGGGCGGCACCGGCGTCATCCCCAGAAGATGACCGCTCGGCCGGATAGCCGGCAATGACCGCTGGGGTAGCTCTCGGGTAGCGGCCCCTGCCAAGTGGCGGCAGCTAATGATCGCGCATCGGTTTCTTGTCGAGGCGGAAGCGCAGGCGATACCCGAAGCCGTGCCGCGACTCGACGAGGTCTCCCACCTGCGCACGCACCAGCGCACGTCGCACCCGGCGAACGAGCTGCTTGATGTGGTTGTCCTCGGGCTTCGGGGTATCCCAGGGGAGCGACACGAGTAGCTCACTGGAGCGGACGAAGCCGCGTACGCGCTCGTCTCTGCCCGCCTCCTCGAACATCCGCATCGCGAGCACGCGGATCAGCTCGAACTGCGTCGGCGTGAGCTGCGCGGTCTTGCCGCCGAGCGCCACGACTCCCCCGCCGCCCCCGGTCGGCGAGACGAGCGAAAGCTCCGCGGCGCGAAGGCCGAGGAACGTGGACGCCTCGTCTTCATCGAGCTGGTCCTCTTCGTAGACGATCGGCGGCGCGATGGGCTCCGGGCCGCTCGCGGGGCGATGCGTCGGCGGAAGGCGGATCGGCGCGAGAGGTTCCTCGGGCACCGGGCTGACGAAGAACGCGCCCACGCCGCCGAAGAAGAGGAGATCGCCGGACGTGAGGCGAGACGCGGCGTCGAGCTGGCGCTCGTTGAGGAATGTCCCGTTCGCGCTGCCCATGTCGATGACCCACCACGAGCGATCGGGCTTGCGGAGGAGCTCGGCGTGCTGCCGCGACACGCTGGCGTCGGCGAGCGCGATGCCTCCCGACTCCACCTGGCGACCCACGAATGATCGGCGCGACAAGGCATGGACCCGGCCCCAGCGATCGACGAGCGCCGCGTCCGACGGCTCGGTGACAGCGCTGAGAATCTGCTCGGGGTAGAGCTGACCCACGCCGGTGATCGCCGCGGCGCAGTCGTCGCACAGCGCTCCCGTCGCGACCTCGAGCTCTCGGCACGCCGCGCAGAGGCTCATCGTCACCTTCCGCGATCGCCGAGCGAACGAAGCGACTCCCAGTTCTGGCGAGACAGCCCCGGCTGATCGTCGGGCTCCGAGAAGTCCCAGTCCTCCGCTTCTTTCGCGCCGGTCGTCCCGCTCGGGTTGCAGGACAAGTCCGTGAATTTTCGCGGCACGTAGGTAAACGGCGTGTAGTCCGGCGTCGACGTGAACAGATCGAGCGGCAGCGGCGCGTTCGCGATCGTCGCGCTCCAGTACGGTCGCCCGAAGACGTGCGCGAAGACCTTGTGCACGCTCGCGATGTCGTAGTGCGCGCGGCTGACGTACCCGCGCTTCACCCACGGAGAGGCGAAGAGCGCGATCGTGCGGTGCAGATCGACGTGGTCGGCGCCGGTGTTCGGATCATCCTCGACGACGACGACGAGCGTGTCCTTCCACATCGGCGAGTGGCTGATGCCGTCGAGGAGCATGCCGGTCGCCTCGTCGTTGGTGGCGATCGCGACGGCGGGGTTGGGGCGAGACGCCGACTGTCCCCACGCGTGATCGTTCACGAGCCACACGTACGTGAACGGCACCATGTCGCACGCGGCGCGCGCGCGGGCGGCGAGGTAGCACGCGCCGAGCGTGTCGGGGATCGTCGAGTCGGTGGTGCCGCCGGGCCACTGCGTATCGCGGTACGCGATCGCGTACAGATCGCCCATGTTCTGCACCCCGACGCCGCCGGCCTTGAGGACGTCGAAGACGTTGCCCTCCATCGCCGTGGTGTTCCCGCCGACGCCGGCCGCCGAGCCGACGCCGAACTCGCCGCGTCCCCAGATGACCGTCCAGCGCCGCTCCTCGTAGTCGCTCGTGCGGCCCATCACCGTCCACGCGTGACCTTGGATCGACTGCTCGGCGTCCGAGTAGAAGTTGTCCATGTGCGAGAACGAAGTCGCGATTTTGCGCGCGTTGGGCCAAATGTCGTCCATGCGACCTTGCGCCATGACGAGGCTCGGGTCGCCGTCCACGCTGGGGAGATCGCCGAATAGATCGTCGAACGTCTTGTTCTCCCGGACGACGAACACCACGTGCTTGATGCGCGCGCTCGGTCCGTCCTCGGGTTTGGCGGGGAGCGGAAAGTCGTAGGGCGCGCCGTTGCACTGCACGCTGGAGTAGCCAAGGATGGCGGCGGGCGTGCTCGCGGCCTTGAACGCCTTCGTCGCGGCCGCAAGCGCGGTGGCATCCATGAACGGGACGGCTTGCACGCTGCCCTTCATCAAATCGGCGACCTCGCCGTCGGTGAAGCCGCGGAGCTTTTTGTCCGCGCCGGTTCCATGGCCCTTGCCGTTCGTCACGAAGACCGCGCCATCCGCGGGATCGACGGCGACCCCGGTGGGCCACCACGCGGTCGCGAAGATTCCGGCGGGCGTGAGCGTCGGCGACGCGCCGGTGAGGTCCACGTCGTACGCGGCGACGCCGTTCACGTCCGCGAGCGTGACGTACAGGCGCTTGCGCGGCGCGTCCCATGCGAGCGCGCTCGGCCCGGCGCCGTGCGGGACGGCGGGATCCATCGCGACCGGCACCTCGGCGGCGACGTTGCTCGCCGGCCGGTCGACGATCGAGAGCGTGTCGGAGAGCGAGTTGGCGACGACGGCCCATCGCGCATCGAGGAACGCGATCTCTTCGGGGGCCTTTCCGACCGGGATGATGCGCGCCTTCTTCGCGCCGACGTCGAGCTGCGCGAGGCGCATGACGTTCGGTTTGCTCAGCTCCACGGCGCCGATCCAGCACGTCGCATACGCGGTATTTCCCGCCTTATCGCTTGGATCGAAGCGCACCGCGAAGACATCGCTGGCGCCGACGTCGATGGATCCGAGCGCCTTTCCGTACGACGCGTCGTCGAGGCTGAAGACGTAGACGTGGCTGTCCTTCCCCTCGCCGACGAGGAGGGTCTTGCCGTCGGGCGAGACGTCGAGCCCTTGCCCGACCACGTCCTTCGGAAGCGTGACGGCGCGCGCGGCGTTCTCGGTGAGCTTTCCGGTCGCGGCGTCGAGATCGAACGCGAGGACCTTCGAGTCCGGGGTTCCGCCGGCGACGTAGATCGTCTTCGTCGTGGGGTGGACGGCGACGCCGTAGTTGATCGCCTTGGGGATCGGGTACCGAACGTACGACGCGACCGGCTTCGCCGCGCCGCCGCGCAGGACGGTCGTGTCGACGGCGCGGACCGCGTGGGTGCCGTAGCCGGCGTCGATCACGACGAGCCATTTCGTGCCGGGAACGAGGACGCTCGTCACGGGGAAGCCGCCATCGACGTCGGCCTCGTCGAAGACCCACTCGGTGCCGGCGGGCGTGAGGCGGCGACCGTCGGGCAAGATCACGGGCGTGCCGCCGAAGCTCGTCTTGGCGAGCGCGTCGCCGGTTGGATCGGTCGCGGTGCACGCGCCGGTCGTCGCAGGAGGCGGCGTGCCGTCGTAGGCGGGGCATGACGGATCGTGGGGGAGGCTCGCGTAGTCGGCGAGCGCCGGGCAGGTCCACGGCTTCCGCGCCTCGTCGCACGGCGTGCCTGACGCGCAGTCGAGGACGCACGACGGCGCGTCCTTGATCGACGAGATCAGATCCGGCGGATCGACATAGTGCGGACCGGCCGGGCCGCTGTCCTTCTTCGAGCACGCGACCGGCAACGCGCCGAGCGCCGCGACGGCGAGCGCGACCGCGCCTCTCATTGACGAGGCCCCGTCGGCGCCGACGCGTCGTTTCCCTCCGAAGGCGGCCACGGCAGCTCCCATCGCTTGTCAGACGCGCGATCCCAGAGCTCGAGCTTCGTCCCGCGCGACGTCGCCGGGAACATGACGCCGATGCGCGTCACCAGGTTCTTTCCGAAGAAGGGCACCGGACGAGTTCCTCCGTCCTTCGGCTCGTCGCCGAGGAGGGGGAAATCGAAGCGGACGCGCTCGATCAACGTCGGCCCCTCGAGGAGCTCGAGCGCGAAGCGACCCATCGCGCGCGGCGTCTCTTGCGGCGTCGTCTGCTCGAGCTTGTGCACGCCTACAAGATAGACCTCGCCCTTGGCCCACCGAAGGTCGAAGATCCAATGCGAGCGCTCGTGCATCGGCGCGGGATCGGGCGGGATGCGCGAGATTGGGGGTTTGACCGTCGCGTCGGGGGCGCCTGCGTCGGCCAGCGGGCGCGGCGGATCGGCGGCGAGGGCCGGCGCGTCCGCCGCTGCCGCGCACACGAACGACACCCCGACCCCGGCGATGAGGCCGAGGGTCGCGACGACGAAGCGCATGCGAATCGCGGACATGCCTGGGGTATCCCACGCCGCGAGGAGGACGCCAAGTGGGCCGAAGTCGGGGAAGCGTTTGCGATAAGGGGCCGTATGTGTCAGAGCATTCGCCACATACGAGTTCGTATGTCGAGAGGAATTGCTGGGGGAAGCTCATGGCCGCGCGCCGTATCCACACATGCCTCGCCGCCGCCCTGGGCGCCGCGCTCGTCGCGACCTCGGTCCCTGCCGCGGCGGACGACCTCGCGCCTGCGCCCGCCGCGATGCCCGCGCCAATCGCCGACGGCATGCGCGGGTACTACGCGTCGGAGCGATCGACGGCGTTCCTCTTCATCGGCGTGGGCGCGGGCTCGGCGGCGGCCGGCGGTGTGCTCGCGGCGACGGCGCCACGCGACGGAGACTTTTCGCGCGGCCTCGGCTGGTCCCTCCTGACGGTGGGCGTGCTCGAGGCGGCGGGCGCGGCGTTCTACGCCTTTCAGGTGAACGCGGAGATCGATCACTACTCCGCCGCGCTCGCAAAAGATCCGACGGCGTTCAAGCGCGAGGAGCTCGCGCACATCCACGGCACCACCTCGCGGTTCGTCGCCTACCGCCTGAGCGAGCTCGCCCTCGCGGCGGGCGGGGCCGGTGTCGCGACGTACGGGTTCGTGAAGAACCAGGACACTTGGAAAGGTGTCGGCATCGGCGTCGCGGCCGAGGCGCTCACGTTCTTCGTGCTCGACTCGTTCGGGCAAGCACGCGCCAAGGCGTACGAGGACGAGGTGCGCGGCTTCAACCCCGAGATGGCGATCGAGATCGGCGGCGGCGAGCGCCCTACGACGCTGGGTGTCCGTTCGCGGTTCTAGCCCGCGTGGGCGCGCTCGGAGCCTTCAGCGCTCCATGTAGCGCGCGCCCGACGGGACCTTGGCGAGCACGTTCGTGGCGACGAAGGTGCCGTCCGCGCGGAGCTCGCCTTCGACCATCACGTTGATGGATACGCCGGGGACGTCGCGAAACGTGTCGGGCAGGATGGGACCGACGAAGCGCACGGGCAAGTTCACGCCTCGGCTCACGAGCTCGAAGCGGATCTCGCGAAAGTGCTCTTCGATCGAGCCGTGTACGAGGGTCCCCTCGACGCGCATGACACGACCGATGCGCGCATCGGCGACGGCCTGATCGACCGACACGACGATGACCGGTCGTGCGGCGTCCATGTACGGCGTCATCGCGCTGGCCGAAGCCGCGAGGCCGACGGCGCCCGCGAGGGTCAGCGCCGCCGAGGCCGTCCGACGGCGCCGACGCGTTCGCGCGCCGATGGGGCAATCGGACGTCAGGACGGTGCCGTCGGGGCGCTCGTAGTAACGGACGCACTGCGCGTCGTCGTCGTGGAGGAGCTCCGCCGCCTCACGCCGGGTCATCGCTGAGAGGTTGTAGACCTTCTTCTCACATTGACCGCAGTGACGGACCCGGGCGTCGCCCACCATGGAGTCCCACGGGACGTCGCAAGGGAGCGGGATCGGCGGCGCACGAAGCACCTGCAGCGGCTCGCGGCGCTTCGCCCGGAGATTGGCGCGGACCTCGTCGAGCTCGCGCTCGAGGCGCGCTTTCTTCGTCGCGGCTTCGGCGAGCTCGGCGAGCTCGCGGCTGAGCGCTTCCTCGCGCGTCCTCAAGGCGTCGAGGTCGCTTCGGTACGGCATGGGAAGGTTCGACGGGCGGCGACGCGGATTTATTCCTGCGGTCTCGTGCGACGGTGGAATGCGCCGTATTGCGTCGGCGTAGTGGTTTCGTGGCCATTTTCTCGAAGAAACTGCGTCGCCGCACCACCGTAGCGGCCGTGACCATCGCGGCCGTGGTCGCGATCTGCAACGTCACGGTCCTTCGTGGCGGAACGCCGTTCGCCGCGGAGCTGCTCGAGGGGCAGACCGCAGATTGCGCGCTGGTCCTCGGCGCGCGCGTCTACGCCGACGGGGCGGTCTCGGCGGTCCTCGAGGATCGCCTCCAGACCGCGCTCGATCTGTACCAGGAGGGTCGCGTGCCGCGCATCCTCGTGTCCGGCGACCACCGCACCGACGGCTACGACGAGGTGAACGCGATGCGCGCCTGGCTGGAAGCGCGCGGCGTGCCTCGCGAGGACATCTTCCTCGACCACGCGGGCCTCGACACCTACAGCTCGATGGCGCGCGCGCGTGACGTCTTCCACGTGCGCCGGGTGCTCGTCGCAACACAGCGCTTCCACTTGCCGCGCGCGCTCTACATCGCACGCGCGCTCGGCCTGACCGCCGACGGCGTCCCCGCGGACCGGAGGCGGTACCCTGGCGCGCTCTACTCCGAGACGCGCGAGATCGCGTCGCGAACGCGCGCCTTCCTCGACGTCGCGACCCACCGCGTTCCGCGACACCTTGGCGCGCCCATGCCGATCACGGGAGACGGCCGCGTCACGCGAGGCTGAGGGGCACGCGCATCGCGAGCGTCACACAGGCGTCGTCATCGCACGCGCCCATGCGTCGGGATCACCGCCGAGGGACGCCCACGTCGCCTCGAGCTCCGACGGAACGGGCGCCGTGACATCGAGGCCGCACGCGACGACGCGCGCACAGTGCAGCGCGATGCGATCGAGCGAGAGGACGCGGCCACCGGGGAGGGTCAATCGCGGTGGGCCTCCATAGGTACGATCGCCGAGGAGCGGCGCGCCGGCGTGGCTCGCGTGGACGCGGATCTGGTGCGTGCGTCCGGTGTCCGGGGCGACGGCGAGGAGCGCTTGTCCGCCGGGCGCCGTCGCCACCACGGCGTAGCGCGTTCGCGCGTCCGTCGCGTCGCGGCCGTCGACCTGGCGCTTGCGCGGATCCTTCGCGCGACCGATGCCCGCGTCCCACGATCCACGCTCCGGCGTCGGGGCTCGCGACGCGAGCGCGACGTAGCGACGCTCGTAGGCGCCTTCGTCGCGTGCCTTTTTCATCCGCGCGGCGGCGTCGGCGGACAGCGCGAAGACGACGACGCCGCTCACCTCGCGATCGAGGCGCGACGTCGGGTGCACGCGCGCCTCCGGAAGCCCTGCGATGCGCGCGGCGTGCGCGAGGAGGGAGTGCGAGGCGCCGCCGTGGTCGGGGATCGTGGGAATGCCCGCAGGCTTCGCGAGCGCGAGCAGCTCCCCCTCGCGCGCGAGCACGGGAACGTCTTCGACCTGCGTTCGCGCCGGAGGCGAGAGCGTCACCTCGCTGTCCGCGCGGACGATTAAATTTGCATCCTGCACGCGTTTTCGATCGACGAAAACACGCCCTTCGGCGATCGCGACCGGATCGCGTACGAGGGCCAGCAGCGTCCCCTCGCCCGACGTCGCAACGCGCCAGCGCTTCACGTCACGTCTTCGCCGGTCGCTCGAGCCGCTCGAGCCGCTCGACGACGCCGCGATCGCCGTCGACGCGCACGAGATCGCCGGTCTTCAGCGCGCGCGTCACGCCCGGCACGTTCACGACGCTCGGCACCCCGAACTCCCGCGCGACGACGGCGGCGTGCGACAGCGGTCCGCCGAGCTCGGTCACGATGCCGGCGGCGAGCGGAAAGAGCGGCGTCCACCCGACGTCGGTCGTGTGGACGACGAGGACCTCCCCCGGTACGAGCTCGCCCATGTGATCGGGCCCGAGCAGCACGCGCGCGCGCCCCTCGACGACGCCGCCCGACGCAGGCAAGCCGCGCAGCGTGTCCCCGCTCGACGGCGGAAGGACGACCGGCGGCGGCGCCCCCGTGAAGGTCGGCGGCGGATCGGGGCGCGCCTGATCCCGCGCGAACTCGGCGCGTCGCGCGCGCACGAGCGGCGCCAGATCGGTGCGCGAGCTCTTGAGCGCGTGCACCAGCTCGTCGACGGTGAAAAAGAACACGCTGGGGATCTGCGCCACGGTGGAGCCGGCTTTGGCGAGCGAGAGCTGGTCTTGCACGAGCTCCGGCGCCAGGCGAAGCAAGCGCCGCTCCGCGTCGAGCGCGGCCTCGCGGAGCATCCCAAGCACGCGCGTCACCCACGCGCGCATTCGCTCGCGGAGCCGCGCCGATCTCTGCGCGCGCGCGACGAGGTGCCGCACCGCCGTCTGCTCGATGAGCGAGAGGCGCGGCAGGAGCTTCGCCATCTCCGCGTCGGCGTGCGCCTTTGCGCGCGCGATCTGCGCCTCGAGATCGCGCGCTTCGCCGCGGAGCGAGACGCGGACCATCGTGAGGACCGGGCGCGGATCTTCTCGCCAGCGCGGCGTCGACAGCTCGGCTTCACGCACGGCGCGATCGCCGTACAGCTCGAAGTAGCTCTGGAGCGCGCGGCGGGTGGGGCCGTCGGGGATCGCGTCGAGGCCGATGCCTTCTTTTTCCAGCACCGCGCGTGCCTCCGGCTCGCGGCGTGCGAGCGCCACGATGCGCAGGATTCCGATCGCCGGACGCGCGCTCTCGAGATCGCGGATGCCGCTGCTCAGGCCTTGCGCGAGCCGCTCGGCGCCGATCGGCGCGACCCGCGAGAGGAGCATCTTGAGCGCGAGGTGCGTGCCGAGGGCGCTCGACGCGCACGTGAGCATCACGTTTCCGGTCCGCTCGAGGAGCCCCTGCAAATCGCGCAGCGTGCGCGCGAGGCCGTCGTCCGGCAGGATCGCGAGATCGAGCGCGCTCTGAATGCGCTGCGCCTTCTCCGCGAACGCTTCGAACTTGGAGACCTCGTCGTCGAGGCGGAGCTGCTCCTTCATGAGCCGCGTCGCGGTGAGCGGCAGGCGCGCGTAGAAGCTGCGGTGCGACACGTCGGCGACCTGAAGCGCGAGCTCGTCGCCGCCCGCGCCTCCGCCGAGCTCGACCAGCGTGCGCGCGTCGAGCCACGGCACTTGCGCGGCGATGCGCATGAACTGCGAGAGGTTGAGGTAGAAGCGGCCGTAGACGTTGCCGACGAGGTGCGCGTTCTTGGGCACCGTGCAGCCAAGCGCCGCGAACGCGCTGCGAAAGCCCCCGTCGCTGAACGCTCCCGCGATCGACCAGGTGAGCGGCGTCGCGACGCCGGGGAGCGCCTCGCCGATGTTCGCGCTGCTCCACACCGTCGTCTCGTCGCCGCCCTCGGGGAAGCCGCGGCCGGTGATCGGGCGCGCCTGGACGAGCCATGTGCGGTTGTCGTCGCACGCGAACTCGACATCCCACGGGACGCGCTCCAGCCTCTCGAGGCGCAGCGCGATCTCGGCGAGCTCGACGAGGCGCGCCTCGCCGAGCGCCGGCGCGTCGGGATCGGCGACGGCGATGTCTTTGAGGCCGCTCGCGGTGACCACGGTAGCCCTTGTTTTGTGGGCGATCGTCGCTTCCATCGTACGGCCGCGCGCGTCGATGCGGAGCATGTCGGGGGTCGCGACGCCATCGACCACCGGTGCGCCGAGGCCGAAGCCGGCGTTGACGATGCGCTCGTCGCCGCTGCCGCTCCTGCGGTCGGGCGCGCGCGTGAACATCACGCCGGCGGCGCGCGCCTCGACGGTCCGCTGGAGGACCACCGCCATCCCGACGTCCTTCACGCCGTGCGCGGCGAGGTACGCGAGCGCACGACCCGACGCGATCGACGCCCACACCGCCCGCACCGCGTCCATCAGCGCAGGCACGCCGCGCACCCCGAGGCGCGTCTCCGCGAGGCCGGCCATCGACACGAGCGCGCCGTCCTCGCACGTGGCGCTCGAGCGCACGGCGAGGCCCCACGGGCACGTGCGCTCGATGCGGCGCCAGAGATCGGCGAGCTCGGCCTCGAGCCCTTTGGGCAGCGCGGCGCCGAGGATCTCCTGACGTGCCTCTGCTGCCCTCGCGTATCCGGCGCGACCCGACGCGGCGCGGAGGAGCGATCGCGGCTCGCATCCCGGCGACAGCTCGCGGATCGCCGCCTCGAACGACTCCTGCGGGATCACCCACCCCTCGGGCACCGCGAAATCGTTCTTGAGGAGCCACGCGAGCCCCGCGGCCTTCCCGCCGACCACGCGAGGGTCCGCGCGCTTTTTGGCGAGCGACTCGAGCGAGAGCAAGGTCACGCGGTCACCAATGCCGACACCATGGATCGGCGGCATCATACCCTTTCCGCTGCAAGGGGGTGGCCTCCAGCACCCGCAACTCGTAAGACTTTGGGTCGTGAAGCCGAGCCACGCCGCGCGTCTGTCTCTCCAGCTCGTCGGGTGGAAATACGAAGGGCCGGTCCCTCCCGAGAAGAAGTACGTGCTGCTCGCGGTGCCGCACACGAGCAACTGGGACGGGCTCCTCCTCATCGGGCTCACGCGCAGCATCGGCCTCCAGATCGACTGGATGGTGAAGGATGCGTGGGTCAAAGGACCGATGGGTCCTCCGATGCGACGCCTCGGCGCGGTCGCGATCGACCGGAGCCGCTCGCGGAACGTCGTCGAGCAGATGATCGAACAGTTCCGCGCGCGCGACGCATTCGTGCTCGCCATCCCGCCGGAGGGCACGCGCTCGCGCGCGGAGGCGTGGAAGTCCGGTTTTTACCACATCGCGCGGGGCGCCGACGTCCCCGTGGTCCCTGGCTACCTCGACTTCGGCCGCAAGCGCGCGGGGCTCGGCGCGGCGATCACGCTGACCGGCGACGTGCGCGCCGACATGGACCGTATTCGTGCATTCTACAAGGAAAAGAACCCGACCGCTTACGATCCGAGCGCGTTCAGCCCGATTCGTTTACGGGAAGAAGACGCCTGAAGGCTCCTTCCCAAGTCAACGCGACGCGCGGCGGAGGACGCGATCGTGCCACGAGAGGAGCTCGTAGCTGCCGGGGCCGCGGTTGAACGCGTAGTCGTGAGGTCCGGGCAGATCCGCGAACTCGTGCTCGACGCCGCCTGCGCGCCACGCCTGGGAAAGGTGCGTGATGGGGCCGTTGTAGTAGTCGTCGTGGCTCGTGACGAGGCGGAGCGCCATGCTTGGGCGTTTCTTCCTCGCGTAGCGCGCGAGCTCGGTCCACTCCTGCGCCTGGTCGTCGAAGACTGCGGGTTGCAGCGCGCCGACCGCGCCGAACGCCTCCGGATTCGCGAAGCCGACCCGCAGCGCCGTCGCGCCGCCGAGCGACACTCCGTCGATGCCAGTCGCCTCGAACGACGCGATCGCGGGCGTCTCGCGGCGGACGCGCGGGAGGAAGACCTCCACGATCCATTTTCCGTACGCGCGCACGTCCTTGAAGGTTCGCAGATCCAGATCGGGAACGTACGGGCACGCGACGATGACGCCGCCGAACGGGCGCGCCGCCAGATCGGTGTTCATCTGCGCGAGCCGAGCGTCGTCGACGAAGCCCTCGAGATCGGCGGGGGTGACCGGCGGTGACGCGATGCGTTCCATCGCGCGCGAGAGGGCGTAATCGCGCGGCCAGCCGAACGCGCCGCGATCGGGGCCTTTCAGCGCCTCGCCGCGCCCGTGCAAGGCAACCACCACCGGGAAGCGCGTCCCCTCGGGGCCCCACGTCGGCACCAAGATCGCGGCCGTCTGTGGCCCGCCGGCGTCGGCGTCGAACGTCATCGTGACGAGCCGCGACGACCCGCGCATTCCTGCGTCGAGCGGAGGCGGTGGCGGAGGGCTCGACGCGACGATCGGAGGCGGGGGCTCTTTCTTCGAGCATCCTGTCGCGACGCCCGCGCCCACGCCGACGAGGAGCGCGCGGCGCGAGAGGAGGGGCGCGCTCATTCGTCGTGCGGGGCCGGCACCGCGCCCGCGGCCTGGCGCACGAGATCCGCGATCTGCGGATCGTGGACGATCTTGTCGCGCAGGACGTCGCGGATGTGCGCGAGCTCGGACGTGTGCAGCCCCTTCAGGTGCGCGGTCGCCTCGTCGAGCTTGAGATCGACGTACCGATTCACGTCGATCTTTCCGGCGCGCAGCTCGTCGAGCGGGCCGGCCGAGACCGCCTGCGCGCCCTCGGCCTTCTGCGCCCCGCCCGCTGGGCTCACCTCGAACGCCTTGGTCGGGGCCACCGCGTCCGGACCGGTGGGGCCAGGCGTCTGCGGCGGGATCCCCCCGCCTTTTCCGATGGGATCGATCGGCATGGCCGTCTCCTAGACTACAGGTCGAACGAAGCAAGCGCGAGCACAGGTGAGCGGGATCGCCATCGTTTCAGCGAACGTTGCCGATGGCGGTCTTGACGGTGTCGTGCTCGGCCTTGAGCACGTTGGAGAGCGTCGAGAACGAGCGGTTCTGCGCGTTCACCTGCTCCTGGATCTGAAGGTAGTAGAGGTTCATCTCCTGGCTCTGCTGCATCGTCGCCTCGATGCTCCCGCCTTCGGCGCCCGTTCCGGTGCCGGTGCCGCCGACCCCCGTCGCTGCGCCGCCGATTCCGCCGAGGCCCGACGCCGAGCCACCCGGGCCCTCGGGCGTCGCGAGCGCGGCGTGCGCGCCGCCGAACGGGCGGGTGATCGACATCGTCGACGCCGACGCCGCGCCTCCCCCACGAAGCGCGACCGCCATCATGGGCCCGCCGGGAAGCGCGCGGATCGCGCTCTCGGCGCCGCTCACGACGGTCTTGGCCATGACCTCCGCGAAGTGGACGCGAACGGGCGTCGGGGTGGGGCGCGGCGCGGAGGCGACGGCGGTGACGTCGGGGCGATTGCCGATTCCATTGATGTCCATGATGTTTTCTCCTCTGGTTCAGCGAGGGCCCAGGCGGACGCGCCCGTCTCCTCGTTGCCCCATCGGCACGAGCCGCCGCGGGTTGCGTCAAAAGCGCGCGCGGGTCGCTATTTTGCACACCGAAGCGCGCACTCGGTGACCGCGTCGAACCGGCAGAACTGGCTGCGCAGCAAAGCGTCGGGGCCTTGGCAGGCGAAATGGCACCCGGCCGGCGTCAGGGCCGCCGTCACGGAATACCCGTCGCCCTTGCAGACGCCGCTCTTGTCGGCGCACTGGGCGTTGTCGATCGTGCAGGCGCGGGCCGCGTAGTCGGCGGGGCAGGTCGTGTCGCGCTGCGTCTTCGTATAGTCGGGCTTGCGGTGGTCACCGGTGTCGATGCGCTCGACCTGACGGAGCGACGCCCTTCCGGCGCGCACGCGCTCCACCACGCGGACCGCTTGCTGCGACGGCACCACCACGACGCCGTCGTCGCGCGGCACGAAGAGCAGCGTCTCCTCTCGCGTTTGCGCCTCGCACCCGAGCGCGTCGCCGCGCGGACGCCACGAGATGGGGACGTCGACGCTCCCGCGCGCGGGGACCGCGAAGTTCCGACCTTCGTGGATCGCCAGAAGATCGATGGCGGCGCGGTTCTGCACGTGGACGAGGCGCGTCGACTCCCCGCCGTACGCGACGTCCCCGAAGTCGACGAGCGCAGGGGCGACGTCGGGCGCCGGTAGGGCGAAGCGACACACGTCGGAGATGGGATAGACCGAATACGCCAACGGCACGGCGTCCTTCACGTGGAAGGTGGGCGGGTGCGTGGCGTCGGCGCCGAGCGTCTCGAGGCCGTCGATCTCGAGGACGCCGACGCGCCGCTCCTTCACCGTCTCGTCCTTGAGCGCGAGCTTCGCCTTGAAGTAGTCGAACGCGTTGCCGTGCACCTCGGAGGCGACCGCGGTGGTCTCGTACGAGAGCATCGCGCCTAGCTTCACCGCGCCGACGAAATGCGTCGCGCGCGCGCAGGCGCAGCCCTCGCCCGCGTAGGCGACGTCGTCGGAGGCCTCGAAGAACTGCGGATCGAGATCGCGCGCAAAGGCGATCGCGACGAGGCGCAGCGTGCGGGACGACACCTCGAAGCCTGCGCCGAAGAACTTGGTGAGATCGGCGTCGAGGCCGACGAGCGACGAGTCGATCGCGACGCCGACGTAGCCGAAATCGATCGTCGCGGGATCGACGCGCGGAGGTGCGGCCTGGCCCTCTCGCGCGCGCTTGCCCCGCGCGCACTCGGTGGGGACGGCTTCCCACAGGCCGTTCTCACGCTTCTGGAGGCCGCGCCCGGGCGCGAAGCTGCTCGTCGGGTCGAGGATGAACTCGTGCCGCACGCTGCTGAAGACGGTCGCGGCGGAGAGGAGACCCTCGGCGGTCTTCGGGAGCGCTTGCTCTGCGGCCTTCGCCTGCGTCTCGTGGCGACGGATCATCGGGCAGCCGGTCGCGACCAGCGCGGCGCTCACGGCGAGCGCGATCACCGCCGATCGTCCCGCGCCCATCACTTCTTCCAGAGGATGCCCGCGCGACGGGCGCGTCGGTCGCCGGGCTCGGGCCCGTCGTCGTAGTAGTAGAGGGCGCCGTCGAAGAGGACGAGCGACACGTCGAGGGAGGGCGGGCCGTCGAGTGTGACGAGCGGGAACGCGCGGGGGCCGGCGTCGTTCGCGACGAACTCGACCGCGTCGAGCTCGAGCTGCTCACGATCGCCGCGCGCGAGGACGCCACGGAGGCCGGTGCCCGTACCTTCGAGCGTGAGGGCCGTGGGGAAGCCGTCTCCGGCGGCGCGCACCTTGAAGAGACCGCCGCGCGGTTTTCCACGTTCGTCGAGGCGCGCGATCATCGCGCCGTGGGCGACCGAGCTCTGGGCGTCGGCTCCGGAAGGCGCCTCCTCGATCCAACCGATCGCGACGCCGTCGGTGGTCCCCGCGAGGACCGGTGAGCGCGAGTGCGCGGCGCTCGCGAGGACTCGCTGCTCCTCGCCGAGGCGCTTGGCATCCTTCGCGCCGATCTGCGTGACGAAGATGTCCGCGAAGCCGTCGGCGGGGCTCTCGCGTGGGTCGGACCACGCCAGCCACGCCGCGTCGCCGCGCGCGAGGAGGCTCACGTCGCTGGCGTCGCCGGGAGCGTCGGTGATGCGCTCTTCGCGGGCGATGCGCGACAGATCGGGGCCGACCTTCGTGGCGAAAACCTCGCCGTTGCCGCCGCGCCAATCCACCCACGCGACGAGCCAGCCGCCGCCCGCCCATGCGATCGCGACGTCGGCCGCGTCGCCTTTGGTGGTCGTGAGCTGGATGTCGTTCTGTCGCTTGCCGCGCTTGTCGACGCGCGTGACGTGGACCTGAGGATCGCCGCCTTCTCGCGCGACCCATGCGATCGCTGCGCCGTCCTCGGGGGCGCCTCCGGCCGCGATGGACACGCCGCCGATCGTGAGCGCGCGCGTCGTGATGGTGGACGGCGGGCCGACAGGGAGGCCTTTGGCGTCGAGCTGACGCGTCGTGAGCGTCGCGCCCGCGGACGGGGCACCGTTCTTTCGCTGCGCGGCATCGTCGAGGGCGGTCGTCAGCAGGGCGACGACGGTGCCGTCGCCGACCTTCGCGACCGCGACGTCGGCGTAGGGCTCGCCTTGCGCGAGTGTGGTCACGACGCCCAGGCGTGGCGCGTCGGGCGGAACCGACGGCGCGACAGGGGCCGCAAACGACGTGGTGCGCGCGACGAGGTCGACGGCGCGGACCTTTGCCGGATCGCCGGAGGCAGTGAGGATCGTGCAGCGATCGCCCGTGCACGCGAGGCCCCAGGCGAGCTGCGCGGGATCTCGCTCGTCGGCGGGACCAAAGACGAGCGGCTCGGTCTGCACCGCCGTGAGGTTCGCGTCGAAGCGGACGAACGTGGGGAGCGCGGCACCTGCGGCCGAGCGCACCGCGCCGCTGATCGCGAAGCCGGTCTGCGTCGCCGCGACCTCGGGGGCCGCGCGTCCCGCGAGATCCACCGCGGCCGCGCGCCCGTCGAGCTCGCCGAGGGGATCGATGTGTGCAAGATACACGCGTCGCGTCGGGCGGCCGCGGCGGTTCGGCGCGTCCCACGCGAGTAGGCCGCCGGCTGGGCCTGCGGTCAGCCCCACCAGCGCGGAGCCTCCCGCGGCGCTGAGCGCGCGGTGCGGCGGCTGAACGGCGCCGTCGTCACCTACGCTCGCGAGGGTGACCTCGGACTCGCTGCCCGTGCGATCGGTCCACGCGAAGATGAAGCGCGCGCCGACCCGCGCGACGTCGACGTCACCGCTGACGATCGGCTTGGGCGTCACGACGATCGGCGCGCCCGCCGGTCTGCCGTCGGCGTCGAGCCTGAGCCACGAGAGGCTGCCCGCGCGCGCGGACCCTTTTTTTTGAGGCTCGCCGGTCGTCATCACGACCGCGAGGCCCAGCGCGTCGCCGGCCGCCGCGACTTGCCACCCGAGGACGCCGCGCGCGATGCGGACGGGCACGCCGCGCATGCGCCCGTCCGGTTCGATGCCGACCGACAGGACGTTCGCGTCTCCGCCGCGCGTCTCCTCCGCCCACACCACGACCGCTCCCTTCGCGCACGGCAGGATGTCGAACCACACGATGTCGTCCGGCGTGCGTGCTAGCTCAGTCGCGGCGCCGCGCGGCGCTCCCGCGTCGTCGATGCCGACGATCGTCAACGCTTCGCCGCGCTCGGTGAGCGACGTCCACGCGGCCAAGAAGCCTGCGCCCGTGCCATGCGTGGGCTTCACCGCGAGGGCGGTCACGTCGGCGCTCACGGGCGCGACCACGTGCGCGTCGCCGCGGGTCTCGCCGTCCTCGGCGAGCGGAACGCTGACGACCCGCCGCGCGCCCGTGTCCGCCGGTCCGACGTACACCGCCATGCCGACGCCGTCACGGCGCGTCGCGAAAGGGCCGATGCTCTTGTCGCCGACGGTGGCGATGAACGACGACGCGGGCGGGCGGGTCCCATCCATCTTTCGCGCCGCGGCCGCTCCCCCATCCGGCGGGTTCTTCTCGGTGACGCCGATGGGGTCTCTTGCGTTCTTCTTGCCGCCGCACGCCGGCGCGAGCGCGAGGCCGAGCCCGAGGACGACGAGGGGCGCGCGCGTCATCCGGCACCGCCGTCGGCGGGCGAACGAACGGCGTCGATCTCACCGGCGCTGGACGGGCTGGCGTAGAGGCCCGCGCAGCAGCCGCTCGTCTGCTCGAACGTGACGCTCGCGGTGAACGTGCCGTCGACGAAAACGACCGATACGCTGCAGCTCCCCGCCGCTTTCGGCACGATCGAGTACGTCTCGCACCCCGTCGCCGCCGCTTGAACGCACGTCGTCGCGACGCCGTCGCAGGCCGGACCGCGCAGCGTGATCGAAGTGACCGCCGCCGCGCTCTCCGGCGCGACGTGCACGTGCGCGCCCGGGGCGAAGCAGCTGCAGTCGGTCGTGCCCGACGTGCACGCCGCCGGGACGAGCACCACGGGGAGCGCGAGCATCATCGCGGCGAGAACACGCGAGGCGTGCGAGATCATCCGGGCGGCCATCACGGGCCCGTTCTAGCAGGTTCAGGCGCGCAGGAGGCGCGCGAGGTGGCGCTTCTCCCACGCCAGCGCCCGCTCGCAGTGCCGGAACTCCGTCTCGCGCGCGAGGAACTCGGGGGGATGGAGCGAGCGACGCCCCGCGCCGCGGCCGTGGGGAATCACGGCGTGGAGGATCTCGTGAAAGATCACGTACGCCACGAAGTAGCGCGGTACCCATCGGCGATCGAGCGCCGGGTGGATGCGGATGAGGCGATCGAGCGCGCTGTAGCTGCCGAGCTTGATCGTCGAGCGGCGCATGCCACGGCGCGTCCCGGCGCGCCCCCAGGTGACGAGCGCGTTCACCTCGCCGTCGAAGTAGCGCTCGTTGAGGTCCTGGAAGATCGAGAGCAAATCGTGTCGTGCGCCCTTCGTCACGAGCGGCACAGCGCGCGAGCGGCGGGCCAAGCGCGCGCCGTTCGCCTCGATGTACTGCCCCACGAAGGCACTCGCCGCGCGCTCGCCGCGAACGACGTACCGCACGAGCGCCGCCTTCACCGACGCCGGCGCGTCGAGGAACATGTGGTGGAGCCGCACGCGCAAGATGCCGTTCGCGCGCGAGTGCGAGATGATCGCGTGGCGATTGTCGGTGATGGAGAGGAGCACCGGGACCGGCACCGCGCTCGCGAACCGCCGCTCCAGCGCTTGACGCGCCCCCTCGTGAACGAAGATGCGCGGGTGCGACGACGGCACGACCAGGGCGAGCTGCGCGTTCACGCGCTCGGGAATTCGGATCGCCGCCGCCCCCATCGGGCGTGCCGCAAGGGCGTTGGCCGAGGAGGCGCGCGCGAGGCGTGGAGCTGCCCAGCGGGTGCGAACCAGGTCGGTCCAACGGCGGCCTCCCATCGCGAAATCGTCTCCTTTCTGGGGAGGTATGGGACGGGTCCGGGGCTGTCAAGGCGAGGCACTTTCATGCGTTAGTTCCGCCGGTTGCACGTGAGGCCCGCCGCCCCCACTGGCCCCGTTTGGTGTAGGTATTCGGCGCCGGCGTCTTGTGAAATATTCCCTGGCGCTTCAGGAGCGTTTCGCTCCGCTGCGCTTCGCTACACTCAGCGCAAGAGCACCGCATCGGCGACGTCGAGATCGAGCTCGAGGACCGTGCCGTCCGGCGTCGTCCGAACACGAACCGGCTTGCCGCTCGCGAGCGAGACTTCGCGCCAAGCGCCACCGGGACACGAGGCGCAGCGGACGTCGGCGAGCGTCACGGTGAGTGCGTGGATCGGGTGGGCCGTCCAGTTGACGAGCGGAACGAGCGCGCCGCGCGGCGAGGTGAGGACCATGCTCTCCACGAACGGCGCCGTGACGACGACCGGCTTCTTGAGGCCCGCGACGCGGATCATGTCCGCGGCCGCGGCGTCGAACGCCGTTGGCATTAGGTGACACGCCGCATCGTCGTCGGAGACACGATCCATCGGACGCTGCGGGAGCCCGGGGCGGAAGTAGGAGAGCCCCGGCAGGAGCCCGAGGTAGCGCGCGACGCCGCGGCCTACAGTGCGTGTCGTCGCGGCGGGTGATCCGTCGTCGTAGCGGGCCGTCACAATCGCTGGGTCCGCGGCGAAGCGGCTCTGCGCGGAGAAGACGGGGACGGACGCGCCACTGGCGACGTGGACGTTGTCCATCGCGCGCGCGAACGGCAGATCCTGTTTTTCGAAGCGGACCGGCTCGGGATCGAGATCGAGCGTCTTCTCGTCGACGCCGAGTAGCTCGCGGAGGACGTGGTTGGGGCGCTCGAATTGGTCGACCATCCCCGCGCCGGCGGTCGCGACGAGCTGTCCTCCGGAACGCACCCACGCGGCGATGGCGCGCGACGCTGCGAGCGTCACGTGCCGATCGGTGAGGTAGAGCGCCTTGTAGGCGTCGAGCGGGTCTCCCTCGAGGACAACGTCGAGCGGCACTTGATCCTGCCGAAGCGCGACGTAGAGCGCTCGCAGCGCCGCGTCGAAGGGGGGATGGTGATCGTCCCACACGTCCGCGGCCTCGCTTCGGAAGATCGCTGCGACCCCCGCGCGGACCTCGGTCTCCTGAAGCAGATCGTCGAAGGTCCCGACTTCGTGCAGAGCCTCGCGGATCGCGTCGTACATCTCTGGCGCGTCGACGTGGTTCTCCGTGTACGCCGCCTGCACGGGTCGAAACTCGAAGAGGCTGAAGAGCTTCGTCCCATGCGCGATGTCCGAGTAGAGCTGGCGACGCCACGCGCTCGGCGTGTTCCCTGGCGAGTGCGGCATGACGTACATGAGGATTCGTCGGTCGGCGCGCCCGCGAACGGCGGCGCGGAACGTGTCGACGAGGAGCCCGGTCACCTGCGGGCTCACGACCGGGACTTGGAACACGTAGTCCTCGCCCCACGGAGTGATCATCCCTCCCTCGCGAAAGAGGGAGACGAACTGGTTCGTCGCGCCGATGTACATCGGGCGGATGTGGGGCGAGAAATTCGCACCGATCGCCGCCGTGGGGAGGCATTTGTGGAGGATGTCCGTCCGCTCCTTGAGGACGCGGATGCCGAAGCGGTACGCGTAGAGCTTCGACCAGTAGTAGAGCCCCGGGTGCGTGCGGGCGGTCTCGGCGCCCGGCGAGAAGGCGAGCGCGTCGAAGCGATGTCCGATCGCCGGATCGAGGAACGACGGATCGACGCGCGTCCGAAGCCACGCTCGAAACGCTGCGTGATCGTCGGCCTTGGGCGCGGCGAGGGAGATCTCGTCCCCGAGGCTGACGACGCGGATCGCGCCGGGGTCGCCCTCGGCTTTGGCTTTGGTGCACTGGGCCTCCAGCTTGTCGGTGGGGACGTAGCGCCAGTCGACGAGGCCGACGCCGTGTCCGCCTCCGCGCTGGAGCTGAGGCGCGCCCATGAGCCGAATGAACTCGGTCTCGGCGGCGTCGTACCGCGGATCGTCGGGGTGCTGGTCGAACGTCATCCCGAAGATCGGCGTGCGCCGCGGGGGCGTGCCTCGAACGGGGCGCGCGCGGAGGTGCTCGGTCAGCGCGTAAAGCGCGTCGTCGGCGAGCGCGATTTTTCGCGATACTCGCGTGTCGGCGGCGTAGGCCAGCGTCGTGTTGCCGGTGCGATCGGCGAAGTGGCCGATGCGCTCCGCGGCCCCGCGCGCGCCCGGGATCGCGACGTCGAGATCGTAGAGGAGCGGCGCAGTCCCGGCCGCGGTGATTTTCCAATCGCCGTCGTAGAGCGCGTCGAGCAGGCTCCCGACCTCCACCCATCCCGACGACGCGCCCGGCGCGACGACGAGCTTCTTCGGCTTCCACTCGCGGAGGTGGACCCAATAGGGAGAGTGCTCGATGCCCGACGGGATCGTGACGGTGATGGGTGACGCGCCGCGGTTCGCGACGTCGACGAGCACGTCGCCGGCCTGCGTGAGGAGCCCGTCGAGCGGAAGGTACCCCTCCTTCTCGATGCGACGCTTCACGTCGGCCTCGTCGCGCGTCAGCATGAGCACGTCGACGTTGCGGCGCGCGGCGGGGGTCGGCTGCGGACCCGCGACGAGCGTGAGCTTCGCCGTGCCAGCCACGAGCTCGACGGCGGCGTCGTGGCCTTCCCACACGATGCTCTCCGAGCTCCCCCACGGCGGGATTCGTTCGTCGCCGAGCCCCTGATGAAACGGCCAGATTTTCGTATTTTTGCGTGCGCCATACACACGATCGAGCTTCGTCGCGCCGCCTTGCTCGACGACGAGCCGAAACTCGGTGGCGAAGCGCGGCGCGGCCTCGTAGCGCGCGAGCGCGAGGTAGCGCCCTGTGGAAGGAACCTCCACCTCGATCGACGCCGTGCTCGGCGCGCACTGCTCGGGCGCGCCAAGGTACGCCTTGCGACTGAGGAACGAGTCGGCAAGCGTCGCCGCGTAGTAGTTCGTCCCGAACGGGCGCGGTTGCCATCCTCCCGTGCCGGCGTCGCCAGCGTGCCCAACGTCTCCCGTCGAGCGCGTCGCGACGCGCAGGTCTTCGGCCTCCACGATCACGGTCGTGTCGGAGAGCGCGCGAACGGGGCGCGGCGCGGTGTCTGCGACCGAGCGCGCGACGGCGCGCGGCGCGGCGTCGGGCGCGAGCGCGGGCGCGAGCGCGGGCGGCGCGGCGTCGTTTCCCGCGCATGCGGCGGCGAACGCGACGGCGATGAGAGATGCGCGGCGCACGGGTGCTCGGCGGCTACTGCGCGCGCTCCCAGGTGAGCGACTTGGGGTCGAGGACGAAGCGGAGGCGCATGCCGTCCTCACGCGCTGAGATGCCGACGACGAGCGCCTTCAGCATCTCCACGCGGCGAGACGTGAGCGCCTGGACGAGCGCGGACAGATCCGGCTCGTGCCCGACGAGCATCGCGCGCTTCTTCTGATCACGCACGAGCGCGTTGACGAAGCTCACCTCGTCTCCCCCCGGCGCGAGCTCGGTAGCGACCTCCACCGTGCCGCCGCGCGACTCGAGCTTCGTCACCGTCGCCACGATCTCCGCGGTCTGCCGTGCGCGCACGAGCGGGCTCGTGAAGATCACGTTCGGCGCCTCGTCCTCGCTCGCGAGGGCCTGCGCCACGTCACGCACGCGATCGCGACCCGACGACGTGAGCGCGCGATCGGCGTCACGACACGACGCGGAGAAGTCCTCTGCGGGGCCGTGACGCATCACGTAGAGCTTCATGGATTCGGTTTACCACGAAGCGCGGCGCGCGCCTTTCATGGCCGAGGCCGATTTCCGTCAGGAGTTTCGCTCCGCTGCGCTTCGCTCCACTCAGTTGGCGGGCTTGGCGGCGATCACGGGGGGGCGCTTGCCCTTCTCTTCGCCGTTCGGCGCCGTGACCTTCTCTGCCTTGTCGGCGCCGCCCTTGTCGGCGGCCTTGTCGGCGGCTTTCTCGGCGGCGGCGGTCGCCTTGTCGGCGGCGGCAGTCGCTTTGTCGGCGGCGGCGGACATGGCTTGAACCGAGCCCGGGCGCGACTTGATGTTGTGCTTCTGGAGCACCATCGCCTCGAGCTTGTCCATCAGCTCGGGACGCGCCTCGATGTACGCCTTCGCGTTCTCTCGCCCCTGGCCGATGCGCTCGCCCTGGAATGAGAACCACGCGCCGCTCTTCTCGATGACGCCGATGTCGCTCGCGAGATCGACGATGTCCCCGGACCGGCTGATTCCCTGTCCGTAGAGGATGTCGAACTCGACCTCGCGGAACGGCGGGGCCATCTTGTTCTTGACGACCTTTACGCGCGTGCGGTTGCCGATGACCGCGGGATCTTTGTTCGAGCCGGTGGCCGCCGCCTCTTTGATGGCGCCGATGCGGCGGATGTCGAGGCGGACCGACGCGTAGAACTTGAGCGCGTTGCCGCCCGTCGTCGTCTCCGGCGAGCCGAACATGACGCCGATCTTCATGCGGATCTGGTTGATGAAGATGAGGAGCGTCTGGCTGCGCGCGACGTTGGACGTGAGCTTGCGGAGCGCCTGGGACATGAGGCGCGCTTGGGTGCCGACGTGGCTGTCGCCCATGTCGCCTTCGATCTCGGCCTTGGGGACGAGCGCGGCGACCGAGTCGACGATGACGAGATCGACCGCGTTGCTGCGGACGAGCATGTCGGCGATCTCGAGCGCTTGCTCGCCGAAGTCGGGCTGCGAGACGAGGAGCTCGTCCGTCTTCACGCCGAGCTTGCGGGCGTAGGACGGATCGAGCGCGTGCTCGGCGTCGATGAACGCGGCGACGCCGCCGGCCTTCTGCACGCTCGCGATCGCGTGAAGGGTGAGCGTGGTCTTGCCGCTCGACTCCGGGCCGTAGATCTCCATGATGCGGCCGCGCGGGTAGCCGCCGATGCCGAGCGCGATGTCGAGGCCGATGCTGCCCGTCGGGACCACCGGCACGTCCGCGTCGATTCCGCCGCCTTCCTTGAGGCGCATGATCGAGCCTTTGCCGTACTCTTTCTCGATGCTGGCAACGGCGAGTTCGACTGCTTTTAGGCGGTTCTTCGGGTCTTCCATGGGTGGCTCCTGCGGCTGTCGGGTAGGCTTACGGGCTAGAGGAACGGTATACTGCGAATCCGTTCAGGTGCCAAGAAAGAGATGCGACCCCTTCCTCTTTTAAGGGCCAGCGCCCGGACGATCCTCCGGCCCCTCGCCCTCGCCGATGCGACCGCGCTCTTCGCGGCGTATGGCGACGACGAGGTGTGCACCTACTGGGCCCGTCCTGCGTACGCAAGTGTCGACGAGACGAAGACCGCGGTCGCGTGGGAGATCGAGCACGGGCTCAGCTGGGCGGTGCTCGACGCGGCGCAAGGAGAGGAGAGCGAGGCGGTCGGGCGCGTGAGCCTCTTCCATGTTCGTGAGGGCGTGCTCGAGGTTGGGATCATCTTCGCGCGCGCGGCGTGGGGGCGTGGCTTCGCGAGGGACGCGCTCGCGGCGGCGGTGGCGCATGGCTTCGTCACGGGCGCGCACCGAGTCTGCGCGGATGTCGATCCGGACAACGTCGCGTCGCTTCGCTTGTTCGAGCGCGGCGGCTTCGAGCGCGAAGGGTTCTTGCGCAAGGCGTGGAGGACGCACCTCGGCCTGCGCGACAGCGTCATCCTCGCCAAGCTCGCGCCCGAGACCGACACGCGTGGTTGAGCGTCGCGCGATGGGGCGCAGGATCGTGGGCCGCGCGATGCTCGTGATCGCCGTCGCGATCGTGAGCGTGACGGCGTGTGAGAAGGATCCGCCCGCGCCGCAGAGGAGCACCGAGCCTGCGAGCCCATCGAGCCTCGCGCGCGCGCTGGGGATGGATGCCGCGGCGATCGGTCCGTCCGCGGATCCCCCTTCGCCGGCAGGCGACGTGAAGGCCGAGGTCGACCGCTTCACGACGCTCGACGCGTGCGTGACCGAGCACGCGAAGACCGATCCGCTCGTCGGCGACGCGCTCCACGCCATCGGCTACGACACGTTCCTCCGCGACGCGTGCCGCGTGCTCCTCGCGATGAAGGAGAAGAAGAGCGACGCGTGCAAAGCGATCGACGCGCAAGGGCTACGGAGCAAATGCGAGGCGTCGGTCGCGATGCAGGAGGGGGCGCCGGACGCGTGCCCGCTCGAGACGTTCGAGGTCCCAGGGGGCGGCCGCGACGTGCGCTGCCTCGCCGCAGCCAGCCGTGATCCGCGCGTGTGCGCGGGCGGCGCGAGGGGCGATCGCGCGGCGTGCGAGGCGCTGGTGCTGCGCGATCCCGGTCGGTGCGGCGGCGACGCGGCGTGCATGCGCGACGCGGCGCGGTGGAAGAACGCGCTGCCCGAGGCGAAATTCGCGCTCGGCACTCCTGCGACCACACGCGCGAAGCTCGTGGTGCACGGCGTCGAAGGGACCGCGGATCCGCCGGTCGTCGAGACCGATCTCGGCGGGGATGTCGCGCGAGGTGTCGTCGTGGTGCAAGATTTCGCCGGCGATCACCTCACGCTCGGCGCAGCCCGCGAGGTCGGCGCCACCGTCTTCGCGCCGACGCCGCTCCAGCGCGCGCGCCTCTCGCTCGCGATCGTGGTCGCCGGCGACAAGCCGCCGGCGATCGATCACCTGGAGGTCACGGTGCCCGGCAGCGCCACACTCGTCGTCCCCGGGGCGCGATGGAGCGGGCAGGTAAAGGTGACCAAGCTCGACGCGACGCGCGGCGGCGAGGTCTCCCTCGTCCTCGACGGTACGATCGGCGCGGCGCCGCACGCGTACGCGATCCACGCCGAAGCGACGACCTTCGTGCGCGACGTCGTTCGGCTGCCGACCGCCGCGGTCAGACGCCGATGAAGAGCCGGTGCGCGAAGTTCCGCTCGAGGCGCGCGCGCAGGACCTTGTCCGCGCTGAGCTCGATGTCGTACTCGATCCGCTTGAACTCGAAGCGGCGCTTGTCCGAGTCGTAGACCGTGTAGCTCGCGCGGTTGTCGAAGTCGCGCGGCTGGCCGACCGAGCCGACCGAGACGATGTACTTCTTGTCGTCGTCGAGCTCGAAGTCCGTGGCCGGCAGCTCTTCTACGCTCGTCTTGGAGAGCGCGAACACCTTGCAGAGGTGCGAGTGCCCGATGAGCGTGATGTGACCGAGCTTGTCCCAGAGCGGCAAGCACTCGCGCGCTTGCTCGGGCGCGAAGATGTACTCAAACTCCTCGAGTCGCACGGGCGAGCCGTGGCAGAGGAGCACGTTGATCTCGGTCAACATCTCCTGGTACGGCAGGCCCTTCAGCCACGCCATGTTCTCGGCGCTGATCATCGCGGCGTGGACGTCGAGCGCGTGGCGCGCGGCCTCGTAGTAATACGAGTAGTCCATACGCCCGCTCACCGCGGCGTCGTGGTTGCCGAGGATGGTCGTCTTGCAGAGGTCGCGAATGAGATCGCAACACTCGTTGGGCGAGCCGCCGTAGCCCACGGTGTCACCGAGGCAGTAATAAACATCGACGTTCGCTGTGCGGTAGGCCTCGAGGACCGCGCTGAGCGCTTCGAAGTTTGCGTGGATGTCGCTGAGGATCCCAAGGCGCATGTTGGATCATCGAATTTATGCACAAATTGCGTTCGAATCTAGCTGCGTGAAGATCTAACGCGATCTCTCGTGTAAAGCAGGGCCATCATGAGTGAATCCAACGGCAAGACGTCCCATTTCCCGGACGCGGCGGACGAAGAGACGGTGTGGGAGCCCGCCCCCGAGCGGGTCGCGGAGCTCGCGGCGTCGTGCGCGCGGTTCGTCTTGTCGAAGTACAAAGTGCCTCTGGACGGCACCGGCGACACCCTCAGCCTGCTCGATCAGTACGTGAAGGACGCGCGCGCCGACATCAAGGCGAAGCCGGAGGCGCTCGATCTGCTCGCTGCGACGACGGGCGCATACCTCGGCGAGGTGATGCGGCGCGCGTTCGGCGGGGTGTGGTTCGCGGAGGGCGACCACGACGGGTGGCGGCTCGACATGACGCGCGTGTTCCTCACGTTCAACCCGCTAGGGATGGCGCGCGAGGCGCTCCTCTTGGAGGAGCAAGACGGGTGGCACGCTCACCTCGAGATGGACGACGCCGAGAAGGACGAGATCGATCGGCGCCTCGCCGCGCTCGGTGAGCTGGAAGAGGACGAGTATTTCCTCCCGTCGACGCGCTACGACGTCGTGTCGCTGGCGTTCGACGCGCTCCGGGGCAAGATGATCGCCGACGGGCACGAGGACGTGACGTTCGGCGGCGAGGATTACCGGAAGAAGTGACGAGCGCGGCGGGTTCACCCCGCGACGGAGGCAAGGCGTTGCGCGTACCGGTCGATGGGCTTCTCGGGATCCTCGCCCAACAAGGCGCGACGGAGCTGCGCCTCGGCACCGGGCGCGCGCCGCGGATGTTTCATCATGGCGCGCAGAAGAAGCTCGCCGTGCCGGAGACGAGCGACGACGAGCTGCGCCATCTCATGGGCGGGCTGCTCACGCCCGAACGGGAGGAGGAGCTGCGGGCAGGCCGTCGCGTCGAGCTGACGTACGACGCCGGTCCCCTCGGCTCGTTTCACGTGGCGGTGGTCCCGCGTGCAGGCGCATCGGGCTTCGACGTGATCTTTGCCGCGTCGGCACGCCGCCGCGAGCCGGCTCCGTTCACCGGCGCGACCGCGACCGCGACCGCGACCGCGACCCCGACCCCGACCGCGACCCCGACCCCGACCGCGACCCCGACCCCGACCCCGACGCCGACCGCGATCACAGCCGACTTCGAGCCTCCCGCGACGACGTCCTCCGAGCTCGCGGAGCTTCTTTCGCGCGCTGCCGCCCTCCGCGCCAGCGACGTGCATCTCTGTACGGGCGAGCCCGTTCGCGCCCGCATCGATGGACGCCTTCGCACGATCCACGACGCCCCAATCGACACCGAGCAGCTCCTAGCGGGTCACCTCGACGCGAACGCGCGCGCGCGGCTTGCGGCGGGCGCGTCCGTCGATTTCGCGTTCGACGTGCAGGATGCGGGGCGCTTTCGCGCGAACGTGTATCGCTCGGCGAACGGTGTGGCGGCGGCGATCCGCATTTTGCCGGGACGACCGCCGCAGCTCTCCGGCCTCGATCTGCCCGTGCCGCTCGACGATCTCGTCCAGCTCCCGCACGGGCTCGTCATCGTGTGCGGCCCAACGGGCTCCGGCAAATCGACGACTCTGGCGGCTCTCGCACAAGAGGTGCTGCGGCGACGCTCGACGGTCCTCGTCACGCTCGAGGATCCGATCGAGTACGTCCTCGCCGCGCATGGGGAAAGCTCACTCGTGCGTCAGCGGCAGATCGGGCGCGACGTGAAGGATTTCGCGACGGGGCTCCGCGACGCGCTGCGCGAAGATCCCGACGTGCTCGTCGTCGGCGAGATGCGCGATCCGGAGACGATCTCGCTGGCGCTGACGGCGGCGGAGACGGGACACCTCGTCCTCACGAGCCTCCACAGCCGCAGCACCGGTTCGGCCGTCGAGCGAATCGTCGACACGTATCCACCGGAGCGTCAGGGGCAAATCCGCGTCCAGCTCGCCGACGCGCTTCGGGCGATCGTCGCGCAGCGTCTCCTCCCGCGTGCGCGAGGAGGCGGTAGGATTCCCGCTCTCGAAATCTTGCGAGGCACGCACGCCGTCGCCACCGCCGTACGCGAAGGCAAGACCGCGCAGATCCCGAGCATCCTCCAGTCGAGCCGGCGCGAGGGCATGCTGCCGCTCGAGCGCTGCCTCGCGAACATGATCAAGGAGGGCGCTGTCACCGTCGATGTAGCGCGCGGGTTCGTCAACGATCTTGCGTCGTTCGAGTCGTACACACGCGCCTGAACAAAAGTTGTATTACCAATTTGTAGTACAACTTTGGGGCGTGCGGCAGGGCCCGCGGTTTGCGATAAGGGCGCCATGGAACCCAGCCCCAACGGTCACGCGGTCTCCGCACCTTCGCCGCCGGTCTTCGGGGAGCCGACGCCGCTCGGTCTCCTCGGCCTCGCCATCGGCTGCGGCGCGCTCGTGCCGATCGCGTTCGGGATGATCCCGCGCGATCCGGTGGCGGCCGCGTCGATGTTCCGCAGCGCCTCGTGGTTCTGTCTGCTCTTCGGCGCCGGCTGCCAGTTCCTCGCGGGGATGATGTCGCTCGCGAACAAGAACACGCTGGGCGGGACGCTGCTGACGACGTTCTCGTTCAACTGGGTGATGAACTGGTGGGTGCTCGACCAGCTGTCGCAGGGAAAAATCCCCGATCCGATGGTGGGCCTCAGCGTCGACTTCGCGTTCATCGTGATCTTCGTCGTGCTGACGTACGCGTTCGGCTTCTTCTCGAAGCTCCTCTTCGTGTTCCTGCTCGACATCGATCTGCTCTACCTACTGCGCATCGCGCGCCATTTCGTGCCGTCCGCGGGGCCGACGTTGGCGTTCGGCGTAGGGCTGGCGACCATCGCGCTCGGAGGCATCGCGCTCTACATCGCGCTCGCCATCCTGCTGAACGGCGCCGCGGGTCGCGCGATTTTTCCGATGGGCGGACCGCTCTTCAAGCCGCAGTCGGCGGCAGCGTAAACGCGACTACAGGCCGCCATCCTCCGGGCCGACGCGGTTCGTGCCAGGGATGGTGATCGGCTGCGGCGGCTCGAGCACGTCTCCCAGGAAGGTCCGCCACGCGAGCGTGTAGCGGCCGCGCACGAGGCCGGGGATCGCGAGGCGCGCGCCGGGGCCGACCCACGCCACCGGCACGCCGTCGAGCCACGCGACGCGCAGCTCGTCGGTCGAGTTGATGAGCACGAGCCCCAGCGCCGCGTCCGCGCCTGCATCCGGCACCTCGACCGGTTGCGTTCGGAGCGCCGCGAGATCGTTCTGCCCCAGGAGCGCCTCGCCCGCGCTCGGCGGCGGCGGCGTCGGCAAAAATGCAGCTGTCGCGGGCGGCGCGGCGAGCACCAGCGGCGACAGATCGGTGTGGCGCGTGATGCTCGTGACCTCGAATCCGAGCGCGCCGCGCGTGGTCCAGCGCAGCTCGGCGTGCAGCGGCACGTCCTCCCAGCCGCAGAGCGGCGTCGACGGCGGCGCGTTGACGAGGTCCAGCAGCGCACGGCAGAGGAGCGATCCGCCATCGCCTGCGTCCGGGACGTGCGCGATCTCGATCGTCGCGTTCGCGGCGCGTGTCACGATCTCGACGCGGCGCGTGCGGTATCCGACGAGGCGTGGTCCCTCGCCGCGCGGCGCGACGTCGGCGGGCGAGAGCGGCGCGACGTCGAGGCGGCGTTCGCCGAGGAGCGCGCGGAGGCTGCCGGGCGCCGCGTTCCGATACGCGCCGCCACCGGGGGCCATCAACAAGAAGCCGTACCGATCGACGCGCGCGCGGAGCTCGCTCTCCGCAGGCAGGACGAAGCCGTTTCCGAGGACGATGCGCGCGCGCGTCGCCGACAGATCGATCGTCATCCGCGGCTCGGTCTTTCGCCTCGCCGCCTCGAGACCGGCTTGGCTCACCTCCGGTCCCTTCGACGCAGGCGGCAGATCGCCGGCGCGAAAGACGGCGTGCATCGTGTAGCCGACGACCTCCTTGGTGCCGACCGAGTCGCCCGCCGCCGCGACGTCTCCACGCAGCGGAACGGGCGGCGGCCCCGCGTCGAGGCTGAGCGGGAGCGCGCCGCTCGGCGACAACTGCGGCATCGCGGCGAGCTGCGCAGGGACGGCCTTGGCTTGGGGGCTCGCGAGCGCGTCGGGCACGTCGAGCGCCCCGCTGCTCCGTGAGCACCCGCCCAAGGCGACCGCGCACGCCGCGCAAAAGACGAGGCTCGCCGCCACGACGGCGCGCTCCGTCATGACATCACGAAGTCGCCGATGACCTTCACGTCGGGATGGAGCGGCGGCGCGCCCGGGAGGTGCTGCGTGTCGAGCAGCACGCTGACGCACTCGGGATGCATCTCGAGGAGCGCGTTGCAGTTCGCCGGCTCGTTGTCGAACACCGCGACGACGCGCCCGACGCGCGAGAGCTTCGGGCCCTCGATGCGCTTGTAGGCCTCGTCGGGGATGTTCGCGTCGGGCTTCAGCACGAGCTCGGTGCCGGGCACGCCGATCGGGAAGCCGAGATCGCGGAGGCTCCGGAACGATCCGAGCCCCATCAGCGGCAAATCGCGGCCGGTCATGTACACGAGGACGGCCCCCGCCTCGTAGCAGGCGCGCGCGAACGCGACGGCGCCCGGGACCTCTACGTCGTGGCGGAGGTGCTCGTCGGCGAAGAAGCGCTCGCGCCAGAACGCCTCCGCCGCGGCGACGAGCTCCGTGCGCGTGACGCCGAGGCGGCCGAGCGAATCGGTCAGGAGGTACGCGAGCTCGTCGGCCTTCGTCGCCGCGAGGCGCGTGCGCACCTCGTCATGGGTCGGCAGCGTCGCCGCGAACTCATGCAGGATGGCGGCGGTGCGGGGCCGGTTGTCCATCAGCGTGCCGTCGAGATCGAACACGATCACCGGCGTCGGGCCGCCGCGGTCCGGCGTACAGCGCGTGATGATCGCGCGAAGGAGGGCGCGCTGATCGGCGGCGGGGAGACGGGTGAAGTTCGACGGGATCGACATCAGGGGGACCTGCACCAGGCCGAAAACGGGGAGCGGTTCGAATAGCACGCCCCGGCGCACGCCGGGAGGGCAGATGTGCTACTCCGCAGGGGGAGATGCCGCCGCCGCAGCGCGACCACTACGACGTGCTCGGGATCACCCGAGGCGCCTCGCCCGAGGAGATCAAGGCGGCTTTCCGCAAGCTCGCCTCGCAGCACCACCCCGACCGCAACCCCGACGATCCCAAGGCCGGGGTCCGCTTCAAAGAGGTCAACGCCAGCTACCAGGTCCTCTCGGACCCGCAGCGCCGCGCGATGTACGACCGCCTCGGCCACCGCGCGGAAGCGCCCGGCTCGCCGTTCGGTGCCAACGGCCCGTTCGCGGGCGGCGTCGTCGACATGAGCGACATCAACATCGACGGCATCCTCGGCGATCTCCTCGGCGTCTTCGGCGTCGGCCGCGGCGACAAGGGGGACCTGAAACGCGATCTCGAGATCAGCTTCGAAGAGGCCGCGTTCGGCTGCGAAAAGGAGCTGAAATACGAGCGCGTCATCGCGTGCGCCGAGTGCCACGCGACCGGCTCGGCGCCAGGCCATCGCCCCGAGACGTGCAGCGCCTGCAACGGCCGCGGGCGCGTGCGCTTCCAACAGGGCCTGCTCCCTATCGCCGTCGAGCGAACGTGCTCGCGATGCCGCGGCACCGGGCGCATCGTCAAGGTGCCTTGCGAGGCGTGCAAGGGCAGCGCGCTCGTCACGAGCACGCACACGCTCAGCGTCACCATCCCGCCGGGCGTCGAGCCCGGCGCCACCCGCCTCGTCGCCGCCGCCGGCAACAAACCCCGCCCCGATCGCGCGCCCGGCGAGCTCGAGATCACCATCCAGGTCCGCACGCACACCTTCTTCAAGAGGATGGGAGAGGACGTCCTCTGCCAGGTCCCCATCACCTTCGTGCAAGCCGCGCTCGGCTCGGAGGTCGAGGTGCCGACGCTCGACGGCAAGGGCAAGCTCAGGGTCCCCGCCGGCACGCAGCCGGGCACCGTGCTCCGCATCAAGGGCAAGGGAATCCCGCGCCGCGCGGGCCTCGGGCGCGGCGATCAGCGGGTCGAGGTCGCGGTGGAGGTTCCGACCGAGCTCACCGCCCGCCAGCGCGAGCTCCTCGAAGAGCTCGCGCGCGAGCTCGGCGAGGACGTTCAACCCCAGCGCCGCGGCTTCATGGAGAAGCTGCGCGATCTCTTCGGATAGCGACCGCGTGGTGACCGTTCCCGACGTCGTCTTCGACGCGCTTCCGTGGGCGGCGCTCGCAACGACGGCCTCTCTTGGCATCGTATGGCGCGCGTTTTCCGTTCGTTCTGGTGTTCGACGCGCCGCGCTCATCTTCGGAATGCTGCTTGGCGTGGCGGCCGCGCTATGGGGGGACCTCCTCGAAGCGCCGATCGTGATCGTTCGAATGCCAGACCCGCGAGACCAGAGTGTGCCGCAGGGCTCGCAAGGTCCCGCCGCGATCACGCGTGGCCATTTGATCCTCGGCGGCTCGTACGTCTTCCAGGACGGGCATAGCGCATCGCTCGAGCCGGCCCGGCACAAGACGGTGATCGTCAACGACTCGCCCAAGCCGCTTCGACTCGAGCTCCACTACTACGGCGCGGTCCCCCCTCCGCGGCCACCCAAGCCGATCCCAATCGCCTCGATGTCCGCGTACGTCGCGGACGACGGTCACATCGACGATGTCGGTCCAGACGGCGATCTGCCGGCCGCCATGTGGTCTCCGCTCCCCACGTCAGCACGATCTTGCCTCACGTGGGATTGACGGAGAACCGCCTTACTTCAGCGGCAAAATCAGCGGTGGCAGCGGCGCCTGGTTGAAGTCGAGATCGTTCATGAGATCGCCCGTGAGGAGGTTCTCGCGCACCGTCGGTCGCGAGTCCTTCCGACCGTCAGTGTTGGGGTCGAGGCGCGCGCCGCCGAGGAACACGTCCTCGATGAACTTCAGGTACGCGTCGTGGCTGAGCACCTGCTTGTCGACGTGGCCCTTCTTTGCCCACGGGCTGATGACGATCCCCGGCACGCGAATGCCGTAGCCACCGTCGTCGACCTTCGGCGGCGCCACGTGGTCGTAGAAGCCGCCCCAGTCGTCCCACGAGAGGAAGATGACCGTGGAGCCCCACGATTTGCTCTTCATGATCGTGTTGATGAGCGCCGTCACGTATCCCTGACCGTTGCTCACCAGGTTCGACGGGTGCTCGCTCACGATCCCCGCCGGCGCGATCCACGAGACCTTGGGCAGCGTGTCCATCGCGACGTCTTGGTAGAACGCGTCGATCGCCTGGACGTTGCCGACCTCGTTGTCCGCCTTCACGGTGTCGAACTCCGGCAGCACGTTCCAGATGCTCGGCACGTTCGCGGCGATCTGCGTCGGCTGACAGTCGTCGGCGTCGCCGTTGCAATGCGGATCGTCCCCCTCGCCGAGGTAGTACTTCCAGGTCACGCCGGCGTGGTGGAGGAGGTAGGTGATGTCCGTCCACGCGTACTCGTTGTTCGGACCCGCAGGCTTGCCGTTGCCGGGCGAGGTCAGCTCGGTCTTGCACGTGGTCGGGTCGCCGGGCGTCGAGCACAGCGCGGACCAGCCGCTCACCATGTAGAGGTGCTGCGGGAAGCTCCACGACGCGTTCGGTTGGAACATGTGATCGTTGAGGACGAAGTTCTCGGCGTACGCCCAGTAGTTCGGGATCTCCGCGGCGGTGTGGAAGCCCATCACGTCGAGGAGCGCGCCGTTGGTGCAGTTGGGATCGTTCGGATCGGCGCAGCCTTTCTTGCCGGTCTCCGCGTTCGCGATGAAGCCGTCCATTTTTCCGCCGCCGATGCACAGGGTCGCGTTCTTGCCGCCGTGCGGGCCGCCGCTGTTCTTGTCGGTCGTGAGATGAAACGGTCGCACGCACCCGCCGCCGTCGAGGTTCGGATCGGGCAGGCACGGCGCGAACCCGCCGTCGGCCTCGAGCGGCAAGCCCTCTGCGCCGGGGAAGGTGCCGAAGTAGTGATCGAACGAGCGGTTCTCCTGCATGATGATGACGATGTGCTGAATCTTGCCGCCGCCGGGTCCGGGTCCGTCGGTTCCTGCGTCGCCTGCCGCAGCGTCACCCGAGGCATTGGCGTCCGAATCGGAGCTCGCCTCGGCCGACGCGTCGGCGACGCCACCGGCGTCCGAGCTCGAGCTCCCACCGCAGCGCGTGAGGCCCGCCAGGGCGAGCAGTCCCGCCGCGACTCCGCCGACCTGCCGCATCCTCATCACGCACCTCTGCGCCGCTGAACAGCAAGTGCCGGACCACGCTAGCTCACAGAGGTTACGCGCACGTAGCGTGGCGTATGAACCTCGCGAGGTGCACCTGCCCGCGTCCCCGCCGTTCGAAATCGACTCACGCGCCGAAGAGCTTCACCAGCATGAACCCGAAGAGACCGAGCTGCGCGAACCAGAAGGTCGCGCGGACGAAGACGTTCGGCTTGCCCGTTCCCGAGAGGTGCGCGATCGACTGTCCTACGCGGGCGTAGAGCGCGAACGGCGCGATGGCGTCGATCACCGGCAATTTTCCGAGCGCCGCAGCAGCCAGGACGATCACCGCGAAGACCGGCAGGTTCTCCAGGCAGTTGGCGTGGGCGTCCTCGAGGCGCTTGACGATGGGCGCATCGGACGCGCTCTTGCCGCCGCGCGGCCACCCGTTGATGGGTGCACCCTGCAAGAATCGCACGCCGCGGTAGAGGAACACGCCGGCGACGAGCAGCAGCGACCATGCGGTGAAGCCGAGCAGCGCGGTGATGGCGTTCATGGGTTCTTGTACGCGAGATCGCCGGCGGGCGCGGCGTCGGTTGCGGGGGGTTCTTCGTGTGCGCGCGTCTTCTTCGTGAAGCGATCGAGCGCGAGGTAAATCACCGGCGTCGTGAAGAGCGTCAGCGCCTGCGACACGAGCAAGCCGCCGACGATCGTGATGCCGAGCGGCCGCCGCAGCTCGGAGCCCATCCCCGTCCCCAGCGCGAGCGGCAAGCCGCCGAGGAGCGCCGCCGCCGTCGTCATCATGATGGGACGAAATCGCAGGACGCACGCCTCGCGAATGGCCTCCGCCGCCGTCGCGCCGTGACGCCGCGCCTCGATCGCGAAGTCGACCATCATGATGGCGTTCTTTTTCACGATACCGATGAGCAGGATCATCCCGATGATCGCGATGATCGACAGCTCCACCTTGAAGAGCAGCAGCGCCAAGAGCGCGCCGAGGCCGGCCGATGGGAGCGTCGAGAGGATCGTGATGGGGTGGACGTAGCTCTCATAGAGGATGCCGAGCACCATGTAGACGGCGAGCAGCGCGGTGATGATCAGCATCGGCTGACTCGCGAGCGAATCCTGGAACGCCTGCGCGGTGCCTGAGAACGACGCGTGCACGCTGCCGGGAAGTCCGATGTCGCGCTCGGCCTTGTGCACCGCGGCGAGCGCGTCGCTGAGCGATTTGTCGAGCGCCAGGTTGAAGGACAGCGTGACCGACGGGAATTGCCCCTGGTGGTTCACCGACAACGGAACCGAGCCGCGCGAGATCTTCGTGAGACCGCTGAGCGGGGTCTGGCTGCCGTTGGCCGCCTTCACGAAGATGCTGTCCAGCGCGGCGGGCGACTGCTGGTAGCGCGGCAGCACCTCGAGAACGACGCGGTACTGGTTGGCCTGCGTGAACGTCGTCGCCACCTGACGTTGCCCGAACGCGTCGTACAACGTGTCGTCGATCATTTGCGGGTTGATGCCGAGGCGCGACGCGGAGTCGCGATCGATGTCGACGTTGAGCTGGAGGCCGGCAGTCTGCTGGTCGGTCGCGACGTCCTTCAGCTCGGGCACCTTCTTCAAACGCTCGAAGAGCTTGGGCGCCCACAGGCGCAGCTCGTCGAGGTCGGCGTCCTGCACCGTGTACTGGTACTGCGTGCGCGCGAAGCGACCTCCGACGCGGACGTCCTGCGCCGCTTGCATGTAGAGGGTGATGCCGGGGACCTTCGCGAGCTTGGGTCGCAAGCGCGCGATGACCTCGTCGGCGCTCGCCTTGCGCGGCGGCCGGGGACGGAGATCGATGAACACGGTGCCGGTGTTTCCCGCGCCGCCGAAGCCGCCCGCGCCGATGAACGAGACGTAGTGCGCCACGTCGGGATCGCCGTCGAGCGCCGCGTTGAGCGCCGATTGCCGCGCCTTCATCGACGCGAACGACACGTCCTGCGGCGCGTCGCTGAAGCCTATGAGGAGCCCGTTGTCCTGCTGCGGGAAGAGCCCCTTCGGCACGATGATGAAGAGCCACACCGTCGCGGCGACCGTCGCGAGCGTGGCGATCTGCATGATGAACTGGTGCCGCAGCACCCAGTCGAGGCTCCGCGCGTATGCGTCAAGGAGACCTTGGAACACCCACTCCGACGCGTTGTAGAGGCGGCCGTGCCCTCCGGTGTCGTGGCGCAACATTCGCGCGCACATCATGGGCGTCAGCGTGAGCGAGACGACCGCCGACAGCGCGACGGCGACGCTGAGCGTCACGGCAAACTCACGGAAGAGGCGACCGACGACGCCGCCCATCATCAGGATCGGGATGAAGACGGCGAGAAGCGAGCACGTGATCGACACGATCGTGAACCCGACCTCTCTTGCTCCCTTGAACGCCGCATCGCGCGGCGACATCCCGAGCTCAATGTGCCGCGAGATGTTCTCGGTCACGACGATGGCGTCGTCGACGACGAAGCCGGTCGAGATGGTCAGCGCCATCAAGGACAGGTTGTCCACGCTGTAATGCAGCAAGTACATGACGCCGAACGTGCCGACGAGCGACAGGGGCACCGCCACGCTCGGAATCGCGGTGCTTCGGACCGAGCGCAAGAACGTGAACACCACGACGATGACGAGCCCGACGCTGATCCCGAGGGTGACCTCGACGTCCTTGACGCTCGCGCGGATGGTCTGCGTGCGGTTCAGCGCCACCTCGACCTTGATGGCCGGCGAGATCGACGTCATCAAGGAGGGGAGCAGCGCGCGGATCCGGTCGCTCGTCTCCAGGATGTTCGCGTCGGGCTGGCGGCGGATGATGACGGTGACGGAGCGCGTGCCGTTCATCCAGCCGGCGACGCGGTTGTTCTCGACGTCGTCGAACACGTCGGCGACGTCGCCGAGGCGGACGGTGCCCTTGCCGGGCGCCGTCGGGAGGAGGAGCTTCTCGAACGCCGCGGCCCCGAGGAGCTGATCGTTCGCGCCGATGGAGTGCGCTTGCGACGCACCGACGAGGCTCCCCTTTGGCGCGTCGATCGTGGACGACGCGATCGTCGCTCGCAGATCCTCGAGGCTCAGCCCGATGCCAGCGAGCGCCACCGGATCGGCCTGCACGCGCACCGCCGGCTGCTGCCCTCCGCCGATGAACACCTGACCGACCCCCGGCACCTGCGCGATCTTCTGCGCCAGCACCGTGTTCGCCGCGTCGTACACCTGCGCGAGCGGGATCGTGTCGCTCGTGAGCGCGAGGATGAGGATGGGCGTGTCGGAGGGGTTCACCTTTCGGTACGTCGGGCGGAACGGCATGTTGGGCGGCAGCTCGCCTCCCGCCGCCGCGATCGCCGCTTGCACGTCGCGCCCCGCCGAGTCCGTATCGCGCCCCAGATCGAACTGGAGCGTCAGCTGCGTGTTGCCGAGCGAGCTCGTCGAAGTGATCTCGGTGATGCCGGCGATGCGCCCGAACCTCCGCTCGAGCGGCGTCGCCACGGACGACGCCATCGTCTCCGGGCTCGCCCCCGGCAGCGCCGCGCTCACCGAAATCGTCGGGAAAGCCACGGCGGGCAGCGGCGACACCGGCAGCTGCGTGTACGCGGCGATGCCCGCGATGAGGATCGCCATCGCGAGCAGCGTCGTCGCGATCGGACGCTTTATGAACGGCGACGAGATGCTCACTCGCCCGTCCCCATCGGCTCCGCGGCCGGCTGCTCCACGTGCTCGAGCGGCGCGGTCCGCCCCTTCGAGAAGAACGCCGACACGCGCGACATGTAGAGGTAGATCACCGGCGTCGTGTAGAGCGTCAGGATCTGCGAGATGATGAGCCCGCCGACGATCGTGATGCCGAGCGGCTGACGAAGCTCCGAGCCGGTGCCGGTGCCGAGCGCGAGGGGGATGCCGCCGAGGAGCGCCGCGGCCGTCGTCATCATGATGGGCCGGAAGCGAAGCAGGCACGCCTGGTAGATGGACTGCTCCGGCGTCAGGCCGTGGTCGCGCTCCGCCTCGAGCGCGAAGTCGATCATCATGATCGCGTTCTTCTTCACGATGCCGATGAGCAGGATGATCCCTATGAGCGCGATGACGCTGAACTCCACGCGACAGATCATCAGCGCGAGCAGCGCCCCTACGCCGGCCGACGGGAGCGTCGAGAGGATCGTGACGGGGTGGATGTAGCTCTCGTAGAGGATGCCGAGGACGATGTAGACGGTGATGAGCGCGGCCAGGATGAGGATCGGCTCGCTCGCGAGGGACTCTTTGAACGCTTGCGCGGTGCCCTGAAAGCTCGCGTGCACGCCGGGCGGGAGACCGAGATCGGCCTCCGCCGCGTGGATGGCTTCGACCGCCTGCCCGAGCGCCACGCCGTCGGCCACGTTGAACGAAAGCGTGATCGCCGGGAATTGCCCCTGATGGCTGATCGCGAGCGGCGCGCTGGTATGCGACAGCTTCACGAAGGCGCTCAGGGGCACTTGCTCCCCCGACTGCGCGCGCACGTAGATCTGCTGCAGCGCCTCGGGGCGATCCTGGAACTCCGGCTTCACCTCGAGGACGACGCGGTAGAGATTCAGCTGCGTGAAGATCGTCGAGATCTGGCGCTGTCCAAACGCGTCGTAGAGCGTGTCGTCGATCAGCTGCGGCGAGATGCCGAGGCGCGACGCCGTGTCGCGATCGATCGTGACCGACATCTGGAGGCCGGTCGTCTGTTGATCGCTGGCGACGTCGCGTAAGGAGGGGAGCGTGCGCAGCTTCGCGAGCATCTGCGGCGCCCATGTCGCGAGCTCCTTCGCGTCGGCGTCTTCCAGCGTGTACTGAAATTGTGTGCGTCCTACACGCGTATCGATCTGGAGATCTTGCACGGATTGCAGGTACGCCTCGACCCCTTCGACGGCGGCGAGGTGGGGCTTCAAGCGCTGGATCACCTCGTCGGCGCTGGCGCTCCTCTGATCGCGCGGCTTTAGGGTGATCGAGAGGCGGCCGCTGTTCGTCGTCGGGTTGGTGCCGTCGGAGCCGATGAACGACGCGACGTTCTCGACGTCGGGATCCTTCATGATCACGTCGGCGAGCGCGCGCTGGAGTCCGAGCATGCGCGGGAACGACACTTCGGCCGGCGCCTCCGACACGCCGAGGATGAGGCCAGTGTCCTGCTGCGGGAAGAAGCCCTTCGGCACGACCCACGCGAGGTAGACCGTGAAGGCGACGGTTCCGAGGGTGACGAGGAGCGTCGTGAGTTGATGGCGCAGCACGACCTTTAGGCCGCGATCGTAGAGGGCCAGGACGGCGTCGAAGCCGCGCTCGCTCGTTCGGTAGAACCATCCACGCTCGGAGGGCGGCGGCTCGGGCTTGAGCATGTGCGCGCACATCATCGCGGTGAGGGTGAGCGAGAGAACGGCGGAGACCGCGATCGCGACGGCGAGCGTGACGGCGAACTCGCGGAACAGGCGCCCGATGATTCCGCCCATGAAGAGCAGCGGGATGAGCACCGCCACGAGCGACACCGTGAGCGACACGATCGTGAAGCCGATCTGCTTGGCCCCCTTGAGCGCCGCGACGAAGGGCGGATCGCCGTGCTCGATGTAGCGCGCGATGTTCTCGATCATGACGATCGCGTCGTCGACGACGAAGCCTGTCGAGATGGTGAGCGCCATCAACGACAGGTTATTCAGGCTGTATCCGAGCAAGTACATGATGCCGAACGTGCCGACGAGCGACAGCGGCACGGCGACGCCTGGAATCACCGTGGCGCGGATGTTCCGCAAGAAGATGTAGATGACGCCGACGACGAGCGCGATCGTCAGCGCCAGCGTCTTCTCGACGTCCTCCACCGACGCGCGCACGGTCTCGGTGCGATCGCTGACGATCTTCACCTCGATGCCCGGTGGGAGCGACGCTTGGAGCTGCGGGAGGAGCGCCTTGATGCGGTCGGCGACCTCGATGACGTTCGCGCCCGGCTGGCGCTGCACGTTCATGATGATCGCGCGCTTCTCGTTGGACCACCCCGCGAGCTGCGAATTCTCCACGCCGTCGGAGACGTTCGCGACGTCGACCAGGCGCACCGGCGCGCCGTTCTTGTAGGCGAGGACGAGCGGCTTGAACGCGGCGGCCTTGAAGAGCTGATCGTTGGTGGCGATCGTGAAGGACTGGCGCGGACCGTCGATGGTCCCCTTCGGCTGGTTCACGTTCGCCGCGACGAGCGCGAGCCGCACCTCCTCGAGGCTGAGGCCGCTCCCCGCGAGCGCCTGCGGATCGACCTGCACGCGCACCGCCGGCTTCTGCCCGCCGTTGATCGTGACGAGGCCGACGCCCGACACCTGCGAGATCTTTTGCGCGAGGATGGAGTCGGCGACGTCGTCGACCTCGTTGAGCGGGAGCGTGTCGGAGCTCACGCTCATCGTGAGGATTGGCGTGTCGGCGGGGTTGGCCTTGCTGTAGACGGGCGGCACCGGGAGCGTGCGCGGCAGCAGGCTCGACGCGGCGTTGATGGCGGCCTGCACGTCTTGCTCGGCGGCGTCGATGTTGCGCTGGAGCGTGAACTGAAGCGTGATCTGCGAGCTGCCGAACGAGGACACGCTGGTCATCTGCGCGAGCGCGGGCATCTGTCCGAACTGGCGCTCGAGCGGCGTCGTGACGGCGCTCACCATCGTCTCGGCGCTCGCGCCCGGAAGGTACGTCGCGACCTGAATCGTGGGGTAATCGACCTGCGGGAGCGCAGAGACGGGCAGCTGACGGAAGCCGACGATCCCGGCGAGCAGAACGCCGAACATGAGGAGGGTCGTGGCGACCGGCCTCCGGATGAACGGCTCCGAGATGCTCAAGGAGCGCTCCTGGCCGGCGCCGTCGGCGAGATCTTGGCGCCGGGACGCAGCTGGTTCTGGCCGTCGATGACGACCTGCTCGCCGGGCTGGAGGCCCTTGGCGACGATCGAGACCTCGCCGACGGTCGCGTCGATCTCGATCGGCCGCATCTGCGCCGTCTTGTCCGCGGCGGCGACGTACGCGAAGGTCCCTTGCGGGCCGCGCTGCACGGCGGAGGCGGGGATCACCGTCGCGCCCTTGCGCGTGCTCAACGTGATGCGCGCCTTCACGAACGCGTTCGGCCACAGGACGCGATCGGGGTTGTCGAAGGTCGCCTTGAGGCGGATCGTCGCGGTGGTCGTGTTGATCTGGTTGTCGATGACGGTGAGCTTGCCGCTCGCGAGCTTCTTGTCCCCCTCGCGGCTGAGCGCGTCGACGACGAGCGTGCCCTTCGCCATCTCGGTGGAGATGGCGCCGAGATCGTCCTGGGGCAGCGTGAAGAGGACCGCGATCGGATCGAGCTGCGTGACGACGACGATGCCGGTCGGATCCGACGCGCGCACCAAGTTGCCGGGATCGACCTGGCGAACACCGACGACGCCGTCGATGGGCGAGACGATGCGCGCGTAGTCGAGGTTCAGCTTCGCGGCCTCGACCGCCGCCTCGTCGGCGCGGACGGCGCCCACGTACTGATCGGCGAGCGTCTGCTGATCATCGACCTGCTGCTGGGGGATGAGGCTCTGCTGGCGGAGCGTCTTGTAGCGCTCGAGGTTCAGCTGCCCATTGCGGAGCTGCGCGGAGTCCTTGGCCAGGGAGGCCTCGGCGTTGTGGAGCTGGATGACGAAGGGCCGCGGATCGACCTGCGCGAGCAAGTCTCCGCGTTTGACCTTCTGCCCTTCTTTGAACGCCACGGTGTCGAGACGACCATCGACCTGCGGCCTCACCTGCACCGACGCGATCGGCATCACGTTACCTAGGCCCTCGAGGTAGATGGGGACGTCACGGACGGCGACGGCGGCGGTCTGCACCGGCACGACGCGGTCGGCGCTGCCGGCGGTGACCGGGCCGACAGCGGCGGGCTTCATCACGCGACCGCGGAAAAACCAGCCGATTCCGCCGAGGATGGCGATCGCGAGCACGACGAAGATCCACCGCGCCGCGCTGCTGCGACGGACCGGCTGCGGCTGCGGGTGCGGGTCCTGGGGCGGGTCGAGCGCTTCGATCGTCATCGTCTTCCCATCGCGGTGAGGAGTTGTGCGCGCGCCACGGAGAGGTCGAACTCGGCCTGGACCACCTGCGCGGCGGCGGCGGAGGCGGCGACCTGCGCGTCGCCGAGCTCGATGATGGCACCGACGCCCGCTTCGTAGCGACCCTCGGCGAGGCGAAGGCGCTCCTTCGTGTTCACGAGGGCCTCGTTCGTCGCCAAGATCTCGCTCTTCGCAGCGCGCACGTTGAGCGCGGCCTGCTCGACGTCGAGGCGCACTTGAAGCTTCTGCAAATCGAGCTGCGCGCGGGTGACGTCGAGGTTGGCTTCGGCCTCGCGGACCTGCCCCCTGGTGAGGCCGCCCTGGAAAATCGGCCACGCCACCGTCGCGCCGACGTTCCAGCGGCCTGCGAGCGCGTCGAGCGCTGTGCCCGACTCGCCCGCGCCTGCTGCCGCAGAGAGCGTCGGCCCGTAGGCACCCTTGAGCCCTTTGACGGTCAGCGCCTGCGACTCGCTCTGGCGCGTGAGGCTCGCGAGCTCGGGCCTCGCCGCCAGCGCCGTCTTGGTGAGCTGGTCGACCGGCTGCTCCTCGACGTCGATCGCACCGAGCTCGTCGTTCGACACCTCGAAGTCGCCGCCAGGCGTCCCCATCGCGACCGCGAGCTGCGCCTTGCCGATGCGGTAGCCGTTCTGCGCGTTGATGAGGACCACGCGCTCGGTCGCCAAATCGCTCTTGGCCTGGGCGAGATCGATCTCGGGGCGCGTGCCGACGGTCACGAAGCCCTGGATCTGCTTCAAGTGCCGCTCGAGGTTGGCGAGCGTGTCTTCAGCGACGCGAATCAGCTGCTTCTGCGCGCGCGCTTGGAAGTACGCGCGGCGCACGTTGAGGACAACGGTGAGCTCCGTCGTGCGCTCGGAGACGCGGAAGGCGTCGGTGGACCTTTCGGCGGCGCGCGTGCGCTCGTAGGTCTGGCCGAAATCCCAGATGAGCTGCGTGGCGCTCGCGCTGAAGTTGAAGAGATCGTAGGTCCCTGCGCTCTGCGACCCCGCGGCGCCGACGATCGGTCCGTGCGCGCGGTTGTACGATGCCGCGCCGGATACCTGAGGAAGGAGCCCGGAGCGCGCCTGATCGGCCCTACCCGACGCCGCGCGGGTCGTCGCCTGCGCCTGGAGGATGGTGGGTTGGTGTTTGAGCGCGACCTGGACGGCCTCGTCGAGACCGAGCACGCGTGACTCGGACGACGACGACGGAGCGGCCGTTGGCGCAGGCGGAGGCGCGGCTTGCAGGAGCACCGGAAGGACGAGGGGCAGAAAAAGCACCATTGGACGGGCCCGCTGGGGCAACAAGCGCGCCACGCAAGCCTTGCCCGAACGCAGCGTCAGCGCGGCGGCGGCGCACCCGAACGTGTACGCCGCGAGAACAGGTGTAACGATTCGGAACGGTCGAGATCAACCTCCGGTGCGCAGGTCGCGCACTTGCAGCTGCGGCGGGCAAGGTCGCGGTCGGGAACCGCCCTTGCTAAGGTCGCTGACGTGGTCAAGACGCACCTGATTCGACATCGCCTCCTCACGGTCGTCGTCCTCGGCGTCCTCACGAGCGTCTTGTCTCTCGTGGCGCTCGTGCATCTCCTGACCACGAGCACTGCGCAGCGTATCGAACGCGCCCGAGACGGCGTCGTCGAAGAGATGGATCGCTTGGCGCGACGCCCCGCCGACATCACCGAGCCCAACAGTGTCGGCTACGTGGGGATGCGGGGCGGGAGATGGGACGGCGCGGGCGTCACTCCAGATGCGCTCCCCGATCCCTGGGCGGCGCCGCTTCGTGGCGTCCTGGCCCACGCGATCGAGCGCGGGGCCCGAACCGTCGAAGAGGTTCCCGTCGGAGAGGCAACGCTCGTCGTCGCCGCCGAGCCCGATCCGAAGGGAGCGCGCGGCGCCTGCGTTTGGGCGGGATTTTTCGTGCGCCCGCTGCCGTCGCTCCGCCGCTGGCAGTGGATCGTCGTCCTCCTCGCGATCGCGACCACCCTGCTCGTCGCGAGCGCGGTGCGCGCGGTCGTGACGGTCAACCGCGGCGCCGCGGAGCTGCAAGCGTCGATGGTCGCACTCGCTAGCGATCTGAACGCGACGATCCCGCGGCCTACCGTGCGAGAGCTGAGCGACGTAGCCGATGGAATCGCCGTCCTCGCGCAGAGCCTCGCGCGCGCAAAGAACGAAGAGGAGCGCCTCGGTCGCGAGCTCGCACGGCAGGAGCGCCTCGCCGCGCTCGGCCGCGTCGTCGCCGGCGTCGCGCACGAGGTCCGAAATCCGCTGGCGTCGATCAAGCTTCGCCTCGATCTCGCCGCCGCCAAGGGCGCCCAGCCGGACGTCGTCGGCAAGGCGATCACGCACGCGTCGTCGGAGATCTCGCGTCTCGACAGGCTCGTGGCCGATCTCCTCGTCGTCGCGGGGCGCGCCATCGGTCCCAAGGCCCCGGCGTCGCTGGGCGCGCTCGTGCGGAGCCGCGCCGACGGGCTCGCCGCGTGGTCGCAGGAGCGCGGCGTGACCGTGACGGTGACCGGCGACGCGCGCGCGTCCACCGATTGCGACTCGATCGCGCGCGCCATCGACAACCTCCTCCGCAACGCGATCGAGGCGTCGCCCTACGGCGCCACCGTCGAGGTCGCGGTGGCGCGACGTGGAGACTCGGCGGTGGTCGCAGTGACGGATCACGGCGCCGGCGTGCCCGGCGATCGCGCCTCGGAGCTCTTCGAGCCGTTCTTCACGACGAAGGCCGAGGGCACCGGCCTCGGTCTGGCGATCTCGCGCGCCGTCGCGCGGGCGCACGACGGCGAGGTGACCTACGCGCGCCACGGCGATGCGACACGTTTCGAGCTGACCCTGCCCGCCGCCGCCGCTGCCTCGACGGAGCAAGCGGCGTGAAAGGCACGCCGAGCGTGCTCGTCGTCGAGGACGAAGCGGGTCTCCGCGAAGGGCTCGCCTCGGCGGTGCAGACGCTCGGCTACCGCGCCGTCACCGCAGCGGGCCTCGCCGAGGCGCGCGTGGCGCTCGCCAGCGGGAGCCCGGACTGCATCCTCCTCGACATCCGCCTGAAGGACGGCAGCGGTCTCGATTTCCTGAACGAGCTGCGGCAGAGCGCGGACCGCGACGTGCCGGTCATCGTCGCCACGGCGTACGGCGACGGCGAGCGCACCATCCGCGCGATGCGCGACGGCGCGTTCGACTACGTGACGAAACCGTTCGATTTGCCGGTCCTCCTCGCCACGGTCGAGCGCGCGATCAAGCAGCGTCGCCTCGCGCGAGAGATCGCGCCGTCGCCGGCCGCGCCGCACGCCGAGGGCGGGCTCGTCGGCACGAGCGCGCCGATGCACGAGATTTGGAAGCTCATCGGACGCGCCGCCGCGTCGACGAGCCCGGTGCTCATCACCGGCGAGACGGGCGTGGGCAAGGATCTCGTCGCGCGCGCCATCCACGAGTACTCGCCGCGAAGCCGCGAGCCGTACGTCGCCGTGAACCTCGCCGCGCTGCCGCCCGGCCTCCTCGAGAGCGAGATCTTCGGCCACGAGCGCGGCGCGTTCACGGGGGCGAGCGCGCGACGCAGCGGCCGCTTCGAGAGCGCGACGAGCGGGACGCTGTTCCTCGACGAGATCGGCGATCTCGAGTCGGCGCTCCAGACGAAGCTCCTGCGCGTCTTGCAAGACGGCTCGTTCGAGCGCGTCGGGGGCAACGAGAAGCTCGTGGCGAGCGCGCGCGTCGTCACCGCGACGAGCAAACCGGTGCACCCCGGCGAGACCGGCTGCGTCCTTCGCGAGGATTTGTACTACCGCCTCGCCGTCATCGAGATCCACGTCCCACCCCTACGCGCGCGGCGCAGCGACATCCCGCTCCTCGTCTCGCACGCGCTCGCCGGAACGCCCGCGCGCGCGGTCTCGGAGGAGGCCATGGATCGGCTCCTCTCGTACGTGTGGCCCGGTAACGTGCGCGAGCTGATCCACGTCGTGGAGCGCGCGGCGGTGCTGTGCGGCGGGGAGGTCATCGACGTCCCCAACCTCCCCGAGTCGATCCGCGAGCAACGCGCCGTGGTCTCCCACGCCGTCGCATCGGGCGAGCAGGTGCACCTTCGTGAAGCGATCGCCGATCTCGAGCGGCGCATGATCGGGGCGGCCCTCGAGCGCGCGAAGGGCAACCGGTCGGAGGCGGCGCGCCAGCTCGGCATTGCGCGGCCGCAGCTCTACTCGAAGATGGAGGAGCACGGCCTGGCCTCGCGCAGCGAGCCCCCGCCGTCCGGCGACAAGTCCTGAGGAGCGACCCCTGACGCCCGCCCGTGAAGAGGGGCCGGCGGGCACTGCCGTACGCACGTGGCGCGAACGGTACACACCTCTCGTTGAGTGGTTGAACCAGTTTACCATCTGACGATATGTAAATTCGAGTACTTGGCGGTCGGCGCGCGCCTTGCTTTTGGGAAGGCATGGCCCAAACGAGCGATCTGGTCGTCATCCACAGCCCCGTCGGCGGCGGTCACAAGGCCGCGGCGCTCGCAGTCTGCGAGGCGGCGCGCGCGCGCGGTCTCGGCGTCACCGTGCTCGACGCGTTCGACTACGCGCCCGCGCTGTTCGGTCGCACGTACGTGCAGGCGCACCTCACCGGACAAGGCGCGCTTCCGCAGCTCTACGGGCCGCTGTACTTCGCGGCGAATCGAACCGGTGGGGCCCTCGAACCGCTGCGCCGCGGGGTCGATCATATCGCGTTGGCGCCCCTCGTCGCGCGCGTCCTGTCGCTCCGCCCGCGGGCGGTGGTGGCCACGCACCACCTGCCGCTCGTCGTCCTGGGTCGCGCGCGGCGGCAAGGACGCCTGGATGCGCCGCTCATCGGGGTGGTCACCGACTACACGAGCCACGCGGTGTGGGCCGAGCGCGGCGTCGACGGGTTCGCCGTCCCGTGCGCGCTCGCGAAGCGAGAGCTCGAGGCGCACGGCATCGAAGCGCGGCGGATCGAAGTGACCGGAATTCCCGTGCGGCGCGAGTTCCACGCGATCCCCGACGTGAAGGCGCCGGCGGCCGGCGAGCCGATGCGGGTGCTGGTCACGAGCGGCGGCTTCGGCGTTGGCCCCATGCGCCAGATCGTCCGCGCCCTCGCAGGCGTGCCCGGTGTCGAGCTGACCGTCGTATGCGGCGCTGCGAAGGATCTCGCGGCCAAAGTGGAGCGCGACGCCGCGGAGGCCGGTGTGCGCGCGCGCGTCCTCGGCTTCGAGCGCGACATGCCGGCGCGCGTCGCCGAGGCGCACGTCGTCGTCGGAAAATCGGGCGGGCTGACCGTGTCCGAGACGCTCGCCGCCGGGCGCCCGATGATCGTCGTCGGCGCCGTGCCCGGCAACGAGACGCTCAACGAGGCGTTCGTCGTCGACGGCGGCGCGGGGATCGCGTCGCGCCCTGCCGACATCGCCGCGGCGCTCCTCGAGGTCCGCCGTCGCGGCGTCGGCGCGATGGGACGCCGCGCGCGCCTGCTGGTCCCGCGCTGGACGGCCGATCGCGTCGTCGGGTGGGCTGAGGGCTGGGCAGAGGCGCTCGCGCCCGGCAGCGCCGCGTGATCGTCCGGGATCGTCCAAGATCGACACGCGACCGTCAATTTGCGCTTGCCTGAACGTAACTCAGAGGTACGTTACGTCGCTCGCCCGCCCGAGGCGGGGGTGGGCCGGTAGAGTGCACCATGATGGCAGACGCAGGGATCGCGCCGCGGCAAGGGCCGGCGGCGAGCGCGGCGACAACCGCCACCGAGACGCCGGTCCCGGTCGCGTCGCCCAAACCGATTCGTTGCGCCGTGCACGGCGTGAAGAAGTCGTTCGGCACGACGCCCATCCTTCGCGGCGTCGATTTGGAGATCGCCGAGGGCTCTTTCGCCGTCCTCGTCGGCTCGAGCGGCTGCGGCAAGAGCACGCTCCTCCGCCTCGTCGCCGGCCTCGAAGAGGCAGATGAGGGCACGCTCTCCCTCGCGGGCAAGGACGTGACGCGCCTGCCCCCGCGCGATCGCGACGTCGCGATGGTCTTCCAGAGCTACGCGCTCTACCCACACCTCAGCGTGCGGGACAACCTGGCGTTCGGCCTCAAGCTCCGCGGCGCCGCCGAGAACGAGATCGCGTCGCGCATCCGCGAGGCGAGCACGATGCTGGGCCTCGACGCGCTGCTCGATCGCCTCCCGAAGCAGCTCTCCGGCGGGCAACGGCAGCGCGTGGCGATGGGGCGCGCGATCGTCCGTCGCCCCTCGATCTTCCTCTTCGACGAGCCGCTCTCGAACCTCGACGCCGCGTTGCGCGCCGAGGTGCGCGTCGAGATCCGGCGCCTCCACGATCGCCTCGGCGCGACAACGCTCTACGTCACCCACGACCAAGTGGAGGCGATGACGCTCGCCGACACGCTGTGGGTCATGAACAAGGGCCTCGTCGAGCAGAAGGGCGCGCCGCTCGAAGTGTACGAGCGCCCGCGCACGAAGTTCGTCGCCACCTTCCTGGGCTCGCCGCAGATGAACCTCGAGACCGGCACGCTCGTGTCGAAGGACGGCGCGATCTACGCCGAAGGAGGCGGGCTCTCGGTGAAGGTCGACGAGGATCGCTTCAGGTCGGCGCTGACGCCCGGACGCAAGGTCACGTTCGGCGTGCGTCCACACGACTTCGTGCCGGCGGGCTCCGGTCCCGCGGCGTGCTCCCTCAAGGTCGAGATCGTCGAAGCGCTTGGCTTCGAGGCGTTCGCGCACGGTTGGCTTCGCGCGAGCGGTCCGCGCGTCATCGCCCGGCTCGACGCCGAGGATGCGCGCCGCGTGAAGACCGGCGACACGCTGCCGCTCACCGTAGATCCGTGCAAAGTGCACCTTTTTGATCCCGAGACGGGACGCGCGCTCGACGCCGAGTAGCTGCATGACGCGGTCGTTCCTGGCGCTCTTCGCGGCCCTCGCCGTGCTCCTCGGGGCCGCACGCGCGCGCGCCGAGGCCGTGGTCGTTTGGCACGCGTACCGCGGCGACGAGGAGGCGGCGCTCGTGACGGTCGCGCGGACGTACGAACAGAAGAACCCGGGCGTCACGATCGATCTCCTCGCGATCCCCCACGACGCGTACTCGGCGAAGCTCGGCGCCGCGGTCCCGCGAGGCCACGGGCCGCACCTCTTCGTCGATCCGCACGAGCGCCTCGGCTTCTATCTGCGCGAGCGGATCGTGGCGCCGATCGGCGACGGCCTCGACGACGAGACGCGGCGCGGCCTCGATCCCGCGAGCCTCGCGGCGGTAACGATCGACGGCGTGGCGTACGGCGTGCCGCTCGCGGGCAAGGCGCTCGTGCTCTTCCTGAACGACGCGCTCCTCCTGCACGCGCCGCGCACGATGGAGGAGCTCGCGGCCATCAAAGTGCCCGGCGGCTATCCGCTCGCGTACGAGTCGACGAGCGCGTTCTTCCATGCGCCGTTCATGCACGCATTCGGAGCGCGCATGCTCGACGACCACGACCAGTTCGCGTTCGTCGGTGACGGCGCGGCGCGCTCGCTCGATTTCGTGCGCGATCTGTCACGCGCGGGCGCGGTCCCCGACGAGCCGAGCGGCGCGCTCGTGAAGCGGCTCTTTTTGACGGGCCAGGTCGCCGCTGTGATCAGCGGTCCGTGGCTCGCCGCCGAGTTGCGTGAGGAGGCCAAAGGGCTCCGCTACCACTCCGAGCCGCTGCCGATCCTGGGCGCGACGGGCCAGCCGATGAGGCCGTACGTCACGATCGAGGCGGTCTGCGCGACGCCCCACGCCACACCGGCGGCGCGCGCGTTCGCCAAATGGCTCGCCAGCCGCGAGGCCAGCGTGGTGCGCGCGCGGCAAGGTCGTCAGGCGGTCGCCACGCTCTCGGCGTGGGAGGACCCGACGATCGCAGGCGATCCTCAGCTCCAGAGCTTTCGCGAGGCGGCGCGCACCGGGATCGTGACGCCCGTGACGCCCGCCATGCGCGCGGCGTGGGTGCCGGCGAACCAGGCGATCCTGAAAGCGCTCCGCGGTGACATGACCTCGAAAGACGCGCTCGAGCAAGCGAAGCACCGCTGGGAGGACACGATGCGCCCGCCGCCGCCCGCCGCGTCGCCGACGCCAGGCCTCGCGATCGGGGGGCTCGTCCTCCTCGGTCTCGCCGCGCTCGCCGTCCGCCGCGCGCGCGCTCCCGGCTTTCGCGCGGAGCTCCGCGCGTCGATGCCCGCCTACCGCTACGTCACCCACGCCGTCATCACCGTCGGTCTCCTCGTCGTGTTCCCGCTCGCTGCCGGGGCGCTCACGTCGCTCTTTGCCGGCACGCGTGACGCGCCCATCTACGTCGGCCTCGCGAACTACCTCGCGATCATGACCGCGCGCGGCGGCGATCTGCTCGGCCACGGCTCGTTCTACCTGACGCTCCTGGTGACGGTGGTGTGGACGGTCGTGAACGTGTCGCTCCACGTGGCCATCGGCGTCGCGGCCGGCACGGCGCTCTCGCGCGCGTGGATGAAGATACGTGCGGTCTACCGAATCCTCCTCATCCTCCCGTGGGCGGTGCCTTCGTACGTGACGGCGCTCGCGTGGAAGGGCATGTTTCATAGGCAATTTGGCGCGATCAACGCGATCCTGACGTGGCTCGGCGCCGAGCCGGTGTCGTGGTTTTCGCACTTCAGCACCGCCTTTGCCGCCAACGTCGCGACCAACGTGTGGCTCGGCTTCCCGTTCATGATGGTCGTCACGATGGGCGCGCTCACGTCGATCCCGAAGGACGTGCTGGAGGCCGCGTCGGTCGACGGCGCGACGCGGTGGCAACGCTTCCGGTTCGTGACGATGCCGCTCTTGAAGCCCGCGCTCCTGCCCGCGGTCGTGCTCGGCGCGGTGTGGACGTTCAACATGTTCAACGTCGTGTTCCTCGTCTCGGGCGGCGAGCCCGACGGCGCGACCGACATCCTCGTGAGCGAGGCGTACCGCTGGGCGTTCACCAAGGATGCGCAGTACGGCTACGCGGCGGCCTACGCGGTCCTCATCTTCGGCTTGCTCGCGGTGTCGTCGCGCGTGATGTCGAAGCGCCTCGGCGATCCGGAGGCGGCGTGAACGACGAGAAGCCCACGCGGTTCGAGGTCGTCGCGGTGCACGGGCTGGTGCTCCTCGCCGTGGCCTTCGCCGTGTACCCGCTCTTGTGGGTCGTCGCGCTCGCACTGTCACCGACTGGCATGCAGGGCGGCGCGCTTCCGCTGCCGAAGGATCCGTCGTTCGCCAATTTCGTGCGCGTGCTCGGCGGCGGGGGCGGGGACAAAGCGTGGCTCTTCGCGACGCAGACGTTCAACTCGCTCGCGGTGTCGCTCGCGACGGCGTTCATGGCGGTGGCCATCGCGACGCCGGCGGCCTACGCGCTCGCGCGCTTCAAGTTCGTGGGGCAGCGCACGGGAATGCGCACGCTCCTGGCGACGCAGATGTTCCCGGCGGTCGCGAGCGCGGTGCCGCTGTACCTGCTCCTCGACACGCTGCATCTCCTCGACACGCGCGCGGGGCTCGTCCTCGTGTACGCGTCGACCGCGGTGCCGTTCGCGATCTTCCAGCTGCGCGGCGCGTTCCTCTCCATTCCCGTCGACATCGAAGAGGCGGCGATGGTCGACGGCGCGACGCGCACGCAGGCGTTCTTGCGCGTCGTGCTTCCTGCGGCGCGGCCTGCGATCGCGGTGACGGCGCTGTTCGCGTTCATGAGCGCGTGGAACGAGTTCATCCTCGCGGCAACGATCCTGTCACGCGAGAGCGCGTTCACGCTGCCGGTGGTGCTGCAGAAGTTCGTCGGCGAGCACGACGCGGCGTGGGGCCCGTTCGCGGCGGGCGCGATCCTGGTGAGCGTGCCGGTCATGGCGCTCTTCTACGTGGCGCAACGGCAGCTCGTGAGCGGCCTGACCGCAGGCGGCGTCAAAGGCTGAAGAGGGGTTGCTCCGATGGAGCGGTTCTCCTACGGTCGAAAGCGATGGTCCGGTCGTCGCGGCGCCTCACGCTCCTGACCGCGGCGGCGCTCGTCTGGGGCGCGGCGGCGGGCGCACAGACGGACGACGTGCTCGCGAAGTCGAATGCCCTCTTCGACGAGGGAAAGCGCCTGCTCGCAGAGGGCAAGGTCGGCGAGGCGTGCGACAAGCTCTCCGAGAGCAACCAGCTCGCGCCGCGCGGCGGGACGCTCCTCAGCGTGGGGCTCTGCCACGAGCAGCAAGGCAAGCTCCTCGCGGCGAGGCGCGAGCTCCGCGACGCGCTGGCCCTCGCGAAGCGCGACGCGCGGGCAGATCGCGTGCCGATCGCGTCGGAGCACCTCGCGGCGGTGGAGGCGCGCCTCTCGTTCGTGAAGCTCGTGCCGCCCCCGAACGTGGCCGAGGACAAGGTGGAGCTCCGTGTCGACGACGCGCCGATCGCGCGACGCGAGTGGTCGGCGGTCGCCGTCGAGGCGGGGCGACACGTCGTGGTCGCGACCGCGAGCGGCTACCTCGCGCGCGAGACGGTCGTGACGGTGCGCGAAGGGGCGCCGCAGAAGATCACCACGACGCTCGAGCCGCTCTCGCCCGTGGGATCGGGCGCGGCACCACCCCCGGCAGCTCCCCCGCAGCGAGGCGACGCACCGAAGACGACGCCGCCGAACGCTCCGACGACGACCCAGACGTCGGGGAGCCCTTTGCGCACCGCGGCGCTCGTCGCGGGCATCGGCGGGATGGTCATCAGCCTCGTCACGGGCGCATGGGCGCTCGAGCGCAAAGGTGTCGTGCACGCGCACTGCAACGCGGACAAGGCGTGCGATCCGCAGGGCAGCGACGCCGCGTCGCTCGGTCGTACGCTCGTCGTCACGAGCACCGTCGCGTTCGCGGTCGGCGCCGTCGGATTCGGCGCGTGGGCGGTGTGGCCCGACGGCGGCAGCAGCGGGAGCGGCGCGCGGGCCGGCGGCCTCACCTTCGGCGGTGCGTTTTGAAGCGGCGTGCGGCCGCGATCGCGATGCTGGTGCCGCTCCTCGGTGGCTGCTGGGTCGTCCTCGGCGAGTCGTTCACCGGCTACACGAACCTCGTCCCGTCCTCCGACGCAGGCGACGCAGGCGACGCCACCGGCACGACGGACGCGCCGATCACGACCGACGCAGGCGACGGCGGAGGCGCCATCGACGCCGCCTTCGACGCGGCTCCTCACCCGATCGACGACTGCACGCCGCGCTTCGTCGTCGCCAACGGCATCCAGTACCCCGCCCAGGCGCCGCCGGCCCTCGACATCACGAGCACGCTCCAAGTCGACACCGACACGTACGCCGGATGCATTCCGGTCGCCGGGCCGAGCACGCCGTACTGCCTCCTCCTCTTCTACGAGCTGCACATCGGGGTCGACGCGAAGCTCCAGACCGCCGGCTCGCGGCCGCTCGTCGTCATGACCGTGCAGAACCTGACGATGGAGAACAACGCGCTCCTCGACGTCGCGGGCGGCGACACCGGATCGTTCCCCGGCGCGGGCCCGCACACGAAGGGAGCGGCCACCGGCCCGGGCGGCGGCGGGGGAAACGCGGAGCCGGGCGGCGGATCGACGTGCGGCGCGACCGGAGGGTCCCCGATCGAAATCGGCCTCTTCGCTGGGGGAAATGGCGGCGGCGCGCTCGACGCGCGTCAAGGGTGCCGCGTCGGCGGAAGCGGCGGGGGCGCCGTGCAGCTCGTGTCGCTCTGCGGGACGATCACGATCCGCGGCACGATCGAGGCGAGCGGAGGCGGAGGCGGAGGCGGCGCGATGGCCGATCAAGGCTGCCCCGACGGCTACGGCGGCGGCGCGGGCGGTACCGTGTGGATGCAGTCCGACAAGAAGATCGTCTTCGACAGCGCGACCGCCGCGATCAAATTGTCCGGGGGTGGCGGCGGTGGCGGCGCCTGCCGGCCGACGGCGGCAGATCCGTGGACGAGCGGCGGCGCGGCCTCGCGAGCAGACGCCGGAGTCGGCGGGACGTGCGCAGGCGCGACCGGCGGCCCCGGAGGCGTTGGCGGGGTCGGCGGACAGGCAGGCGCTGCGAACCCTCCCGGCACTGGCGCCCAAGGAACGGGCGACGCGCGATGCGGCGGCGGAGGCGGCGCGCGCGGACGCCTCGTGCTCCAGGCCCCCGAGACGACGTGCGCCGACGTCGTCAGCACGGGCGTCTGCTCGCCGTAGCGGGCTCGCCTCGCACCTCGCCGGCCGCGCGTTTTGCCCTCGCGAGAATTCGAGGCAAACTGAGGGTGCCGTGGGGACCCCTTCGCCGACCGATCGCGACCCCGCGTGCCTCGACGAGCCGACGCTCGCCGCGTTCGCATCGGGAAAGCTCGAAGGGTCGCGCGCGAAGGAGATCGAAGCGCACGTCGCGGGATGCTTCAACTGCGGCGTCCGACTCGCCGACGCCGCGCACGCCGCCTCGTCCGGCGTCGGGTCAGTCGGCGAACGCACCGACGTCCAGCTCGCGCCAGGTGTCGCGGCGGCGCTCGGTCTTCCGACCGTCGGCCAGAGCATCGCCGGCAAGTACATGCTCGAGGAGTCGATCGGCAAGGGCGGCATGGGCGCGGTCTTCGCGGCACGTCACATGGAGCTCGGGCACCGCGTCGCGATCAAGGTCCTCTTCCGCGGCGAGGCCGACGCGATGGCGCGCTTCCTCCGCGAAGCGCAGACGTGCGCGCGCCTCACGAGCGAGAACGTGGTGCGCGTCTTCGACGTCGGGCGCCTGCCGAACGGCTTGCCGTACCTCGTGATGGAGTACCTGACGGGGCACGATCTCGCCGTCCTCGTGCGCGCGGGCGACGTGCCGATCGCGGACGCCGTCAGCTACGTGCTGCAAGCGTGCGCGGGCCTCGCCGAGGCGCACGCGGCCGGCGTCGTTCACCGCGATCTCAAACCGGCGAACCTCTTCCTCGTGAAGCGCGCGGACGGCACGTCGCTCGTGAAGGTGCTCGATTTCGGGATCTCGAAGCTGCTCCACCGCGATGCCGTCGGCGGCGACCTGAGCTTGACGACGACGCAGGCGATCGTGGGCTCGCCGCTGTTCATGTCGCCGGAGCAGATCAAGGACAGCAAGGACGTCGACGAGCGCACCGACATCTGGTCGCTCGGCGTCATCCTCTACCAGCTGCTCGCCGGCCGGCTTCCCTTCCCCGCGCGGATCATCTCCGCGCTGTCGGTCGCGATCGCCACCGCGACTCCCGCGACGCCTTCGTCCTTCCGCGCGGAGATCCCGCCAGAGCTCGACGCGCTCGTCCTGAAATGCCTGGAAAAGGAGCGTTCCGAGCGATATGCGAGCCTCGGCGAGCTCGTCGATGCCCTCGCTCCCTTCGCGCCACCGCACGCGCTGACGTTCGCGGATCGCGTGCGCCGCATGGCCCCGGCCGCTCCGGCTCCGCCGCGTTCGAATCCGACGAGCCCCCTTGCGACGACGCGTGGCGTGGCGGCGCCGATCACCGCGACGCCGACACCGACGCCCGCGCTCGTCGTCGCTTCTGCCCCAGGGCGTAGCGGTCTTCTGATCGCGCTGGTGGCCCTTGCGGCGCTGGCGATCGGGGCGGCGGCGATAGTGATGACCCGGAGGAGCGGCGCGACCTCGACCTCGACCCCGACCCCGACCTCGACCCCGACCCCGACCCCGACCTCGACCCCGACGCCGACGCCGACCCCGACCCCGACCCCGACGCCGACTCCGACGCCGACTCCGACGCCGACGCCGACTCCGACGCCGACGCCGACTCCGAAGGGCGTGCGGCGGCCCTCTCCGCCCTCCTCCTCATCCGCGCGTCCCTCGTCCCCTCGACCCGCGGGGCCGACCGACACGCCGGACTGATGAGTGGAGCGAAGCGCAGCGGAGCGAAACGACTCCTGACGGAGAGGCCTGACCGGCTTTTCCGGTCAGGCCTCGAGATGGCGTAGGCTGCGGGCGAAAAATGCGTCGCCGTGCCGTCCTTCTCGCCGCGCTGCTCCTCGGGTGCGGGTCGCGGACTGCGCTCCTCGTCGAGGAGGAGACGGAGGGGGTGCGGCCCGTGGACGCGGGACGCGACGCGGCGCGTTCGCGGGACGGTGGGAGCGATGCGCGGGTCGATGCGCCGCCGCCGCCGCAGCCGTGCCGGACGAATGCAGAATGCACGGATGGGATCGCGTGCACGAAGGACACGTGCGACACGCGCGTGTGCGCGCACGCGCCGGACGATGGGCAGTGCCCGCTGAGCTACGGGTGCGATCCCGGTCTCGGATGTCAGGCGCGCGCGCTGGCGTCGAGCGCCGACACACTCTACGAGGTCAAGCTGCCTTCGGGGGCGCTGCGCGTGCTCGGCCCGACGTCGCCGGCGCTCGACGATCTCGCGCTCGCGCCCGATCGCACGGTGTACGGCGTGACGTTCTCCGATTTCGTGCGCGTCGACGCGACGACGGGGGCGTTGACCGTCATCGCGCCGCGGCCGGATCCCATGAACGCGCTCGATGTCTCGCCGGAGGGCACGCTGTACGGCGCCGGGAGCTCTCAGGTCGCGACGATCGATCTCGCGACCGGCGTGTCGACTCCGTTCGCCGCGTTTCCATTGGGCCTCACGTCGAGCGGAGACCTCGCGTTCTACCAAGGGCGGCTGCTCGCGACGGCCCGCGCGGCGTCGGGAGGCGACGCGCTGGTGGAGTTCGATCGGACGACGGGCGCCGCGAAGACGCTCGGCCCCATCGGGTTCGCGTGCGTCTACGGCCTCGCCGCGTTCGGTTCGACGCTCTACGGGCTGACCTGCGAGGGCAACGTCCTCACGATTGACGTCGCCACCGCGCGCGGGGCGCTCGTGACGCGCACGACCGTCCGATTTTACGGCGCGACCGCGCGCTGACCTTCGAGGAGCGCGAGGAGCTTCTCCGTGTTCGCGACGCCAACTTGACGTCCGACCTCCTTGCCGCCGGAGAACGCGAGGATCGTGGGGAAGCCGCGCACGCCGTAACGGGACGCGAGGCCGCTCTCTTCGTCGCCGTCGACCGTGACGACCTTCAGGCGAGACTCCGCCTCGGCGGCGATGCGCTCGAGGATCGGCGCGAGGGCGCGGCAGGGCGCGCACCACGCGGCCGTGAAATCCACGAGGACCGGTACGGATGAGGCGAGGACCTCGGCGGCGAACGAGGCCTCGGTGACGGACGGGAGGTTCTTCATGACGGGACAGGTGTCGCCGGGTCCTCGAATTACGCGAGCGCGTGTGACAACGTTCGTAATGTTAGGCCCGCTCGAGACCTGAGCTCCCGTGACGACCACCACGATGAACAGCGCGACCGACGACGACGACGAGCTCCTGGGGCGACTCTCCCACCTCGCGCGACGTGAGCGTGGGGGGCTCGCGGCCTTGGCGCGCGCGGAGGGGCTCGCTCCAGAAGACGCGGTCGACTGCGTGCAAGAGGCGCTGTGCACGTGGCTCGACGCCGCGCGGAATGGACGGCTGCCCGGGGACGCCGTCGAGCAGGCGAGCGTCCTCGCCGGCATGGTGCGGAACGCCGCGCGAAACCGGCGACGTCGCCACGACCGGGCGCGTCCGCACGAGCCGCTCGTCGACGCGCTCGCCGATGTGGACGCGCCGGTGGCCGAGGCGCTCCTCGTTCGCGCGGAGGAGCACGTCCGGCTCCGGTTGTGCGTGGAGGAGCTGTGCGCCATCCAGCGCGCGGTCGTGACACTGCGCATGCTCGAGGAGCAGCCGGGCGAGGACGTCGCGCGCGCGCTCGGGATCTCGGCGGGCCACGTCGCCGTGCTCCTGCATCGCGCAAAGGCCTCGCTGCGCGCGTGCATGACGACGTGAGCTTCGCCGAAAAGTTGCCTTCGCGGGCCGCGGGCGCGAGGGTCGGAAAATGGCCCGCCGCACCCGTCCCGCCCCGACGAAAGAACGCCGAAGCTCCCCCGATCGCCGCCAGGTCGTCGAGCGTCGCGAGTCCCCGCCGAGGCCCGAGGGGCGCAGGATGAACGGTGGCCGCCGCGCTGCGGATCCCAAGGCGGCGTAGATAACTCCTGGCTCGTCGGAGCGGCGAGTGGCCCCCTTCCCGGCGGCGCGGTATGAGTACAGGGATGAACGGGCGGAGTGTGGCGCGCGGCACGATCCTCGGGGCCGGGCTCGCGTGGGGCCTCCCGGTGCTGGTCGCGAGCTGCAGCACTTCGTCCACGAACGCCGCCGACGACGCGGGGCGAGACGTGCAGGCCGCGGACGTGACCGTCGGCGACGGCGGACCAGGACCGGACGGCGCGACCGACGACGGCGGAGGCTGCCCGCTCCGCGCGAACCTTCGCGCAGCGTGCGACGGGAGCGATCCGCGCGCCGTCTTCTTCCCGTCGCTTGCGTGCGATCCGAAGCACCTCGACGCGGGCGCGAGCGGCGACGCAGGCGCGAGCGGCGACGGCGGAGACGCGGCAGTAAATCCTTGTGGGCCGGTTGGGCCGGGCGACGTGTCGTTCACGAGCGCCGCGTGCGCCGCATTCGTCGACGCGCAGACCGGCGGCACGGTTTCCTATGGCGCGAGCGGCCGCGCGCCCGTCTTCGTCGAGCCTGCCGACGGCACCGCGCTCACCGCCGACGAGTGGTCCATTTTCGCGTGGAACAAGGGAGCGCAGGCGCGACGCTCGCCGGTGCTGGACCTCGTCGATCTCGCGCTGCCCGAAGCGCACGCGCTCACGCCACTCGGCGGCGACGGCTACGTCCTCGTGTTCACCCAAGGCTGCACCGAAGTGATGCGCGCGATGGTCGCAACGACGTTCTGGGCGCCCGATCCGGTGTCGTGGAGCACGCTCGCGAGCTTGCAGGGACCGGTGACCGTGCGCATCTACTGGGCGAAATATGCGAACGACGCCATCGTGAGCGGTCCCGTCGCGGGCGCGCCGATCACGATCACGATGAAGCAGTGAGCGACCTTCACGGCACGCACGCGTAGCCGCGATCCTTCGTCCACTCGAGCGTCGTCGAGGCCAGCGAGAACGTCGGCACGTTTCCACGCACGGACGCCGCGAGATCGCCGCTCGCGACGAGATCGTCCAGCACCTCCGGCGCGAACGGCGTCACCCGAACGCGCATCGTCACGCGATCGACGTTCGCCGGCGGCGCGTAGCGCGTCACGAGGGGATGCGTGCCGCCAGGCGCGTCCGACGTCTTCGGGGCAAGGACGACCGTGCGTGTCGAGGCGGCTTGCCACAAGAATTTCACGGGAGCGGCGTGCGCGTCGAAGAGGGTACCGCCGAGGAGGATCGCGTCGGGCTCGGTCCGAGGATCCGGCGGCAGATCGTTCGCGGCGGCTCCGCGCGACCACACCTCGGCGCCGCCGGCGAACGCTCGCAGCTCCACCCACGCGCGGCGGTCGTGCGTGGCGCCGGTTGGCCACGCGTGGCCGATCCGGCTATTTTCTAGGGTGATCTGGACGTCGCCGGGCGCGATGACGCAGAGCTTCGCCGTGAGCGCCGAGTCGAGCGCGAGCTGCACCGCCTTCCGCTGCGGCGCCGTCTCGGGGAATGATCCGAGCGGGACGTCGAGCGCCGCCATCGTGTGATCGTGCACCGTCCGGACCGGCGAGGCCGCGACGGAGGCCGCGGCGCCTTGGCTGCCGGGCATGTGGCAGCCCCCGCACGTCTTCGCCTCTGGCGTGGCTTGCGCGAACACCGTCGTCGCCCACTCGGCGTACGTTCGCTCGAGATCGGCGCCGCTCGGCATACGCACGTCGTGGCACGCGCCGCAGGTCGCCGCCGCCTCGGGGCGCGCGCGATCGTGCATGGGCGAATACATGGACGCGTGCGCGCTCGAAGGTACAGGATCGGTGATCGCGCCACGGAACGCGCCATCGCCCGCGAGGCGAAGCGCGCCGTCATGGAGATCGAGCGTCGCGTCCACCGAGTGGCAGAAGAAGCACGTCACGCCGCGAAGGGTTCGCGGGAGGCTCTTCGGATCGACGGCGGCGCCGCGCGCGTTCGCCACCGCCAGCGGCGCATGGCACGAGACGCAGAAGTTTCCGAGCGCGCCTCCCGTCTCACGTTGTCCGCGCGCTTCCATGGCGAGGAACACCGGATCGTCGGTCGCGTACGCGTGCATGCTGCCGGACCACGCGGTGACGTGCCCTTCGTGGCACCCGCGGCACGTCTCGGGATCGATGGCGGCCGTGCTCGCGGGAGGCGGCGCGGACGGCGCGATCGGCGGATCGGGCCGTGGCGGATCGCCTCCACGCTCGCACGCGACGACGACGCCCGCGAGCACGGGGACGCTCGCGAGGATCAGGGGCAGGCGTAGGCGTCGCATGCGTTGCTCTCGGCGGTGCACGACGACTGGATGCACGTCGTGCACGGCGCGCTCGGTCCGCCCGCGCACGAGGACGCGCACCGCGCCGCGACGCACGCGCGAAGCGTGAGGAGCAGCCGCGACGCGTCCGAGCACGACGCGACCATGCAGCGCTGCCAGCAGGGATCGGCGGCGCCGCCGTCCCCGAGCCCGAGATCGGGAGGAGGCGCGCTCGCCGCAGGGCACGCGTCGACGCACGCGCGCGTTTGTGCGCAGGTCGCGGCGCCGGTCCCGAAGCCGTCGGGCGCGGCGCGGCACGCGTCGACGTCATCGCCTTGCGCCGGGGTGTAGAGACCGGAGAGCGCGCACGCTTCGTCGGCGTCGTTGCGCGGTCCGCCGAGGATCTCCGTCGTGCCGCGCGCGTTGTCGAACGTGCACGAGAAGCGGACGTGCTCCCCGCCCGCGACGGCCTTGCTCGTCCGCAGCGGAAGTGGGTTGGCCGTGCCGGGCGCGCGGTAAAGCGGAGAGGTCGAGGGTGGAGCCCCGGCCGGATCGAGGAACGCCGAGAAATCGGTCGCGCGGGCGTGCGCGGTACCCGCAACCGTGAGCAACGTGGCGTCTTGCGGGATCACGCAACGCATCGACGCTTGACCCCGTTGGCCAACACCGACGTCGATGAACGGGTCGGCGAAATAGAACGCGCCGGCGCGCTGAGTGACCCCGACGGTCGCCGTGCGAAGCGTGAGCGACGCGTTCGCATCCGACGACGTAGCCGCCGCGTTGAGGTAGTGCACTTGCACGAGAAGCACCTCACCATCTGCAAGCGGCAGCCCGACACCGTCGGGCATCGTGAACGAGTCGACGCGCAGCTCGGACCCGTAAATTTGCGCGCGCGCGTGGGGCATCACGTCGTCGGGCGCGAAGCAATCTCGCTCGCCTTCCTGGCCCGCCGGGATCGCCGTGAGGTTCGTGCGAAAGACGAGGATGTGATGGCAACCCCCGTACGTGTGCGAGGCGGCAACGAAGAACGTCGTGGCCCCCGAAGCGGCGCGCGGGAGCGTCACGTACTTGCAGTGGTAGAAGTCGTCGCCGGATTTCACCGCGGCCGACATCGCGACGTCGAGCGTGCCGCCCCCGTCTGGACCCGCATCGCGCACGCTCGCGTCGGCGCCTGCGTCGGGATCTGCCGCGGCCTTCGGTGCCGAGGAGGTCGAGCATGCGAGCAGCAGGACCGTCGTCCCGATTCCAATGCGCGCTGCGGCGAAGCCCACGACCGAAGCATAGCCGGCTAAGGGGTTCGAGGTAGCGCGGCGGCGCGACGGCCGAGCTCGTTGCCGCGGCGCAGCGCGCGTTCCCAAAGAGCCTCCACGCTCTCACCGGAGTCGCGGCGGGCGGTGAGCTCATGGCAAATCGACGCCGTGAGCGCGTCGCCAGCGCCGGGCCGCGCGGCCGCGCCTTCGTGAGCCGACCCGGGCGGAGCGAAGACGACGGCGCCGAACGGCCCGACCGCGCTCACGCGTCCGCCGGGCTCGCCGACGACCAATGTCGCCGTGGGCCGCAACGCCGCGCTCGCCTCGTCGGCGGACATGCCGAGAACGGCGAGATCCGCGACGCTGCATCGCGCGACGTCGACCTTGCGGAGCACCATGCGAATGGTGCGCGCGTCACGCCCTGCCCACGCGTGGAGGGCGGCGTTGAAGTCGAGGAGGACGACCGATCCGTCACGACGCGCGCGTCGCGCCGCCTTGCAGAGCGCGGCCGCGTGCGCCACGACGGGCGAGAGGCCCGACAACACGACCACCTGCGACGACCATGCGGGCGGGACGTCGAACGCCGGCGTCGCCTCGAGCTCCGCGGCGAGTGGGTTCGCCTCGCCGCGCGCGTCCACGACCACCAGCCCCGCGCGCGGCCGGGTGAACGTTACGCCCGTGACGTCGACGCCCGCCGCCGCAACCCGCGCCATGGCCGCGCGCCCGTTCGCATCGTCGACGAGCACCGTCGAGAGCCCCACGCGCATGCCCTCCTTGCACAAGTGGAGTGCGATGTTGACCGCGCCGCTGCTCGGACGAAGGCGAAGACCCGTGGCGCCGTCGCCGACGAGCTTCCACGCCGCCTCTCCCACACAGATGGCATCGAACGTCTTGCGGGCGCCCGCCTGCTGACGCACGTTCGTCGAGGCGCTCATGTACCAAGTATACCCCTCGGGCACGCCTCGGCTTCACGGAACTCCGCTTTCCCATTTCACCCGAAAAATCCGCATCCTCTTCGCCGAGCTCGGCGTGGACTACGAATTCGTCCGCGCCACGAGCGTCCTGTCGGCGACGCCCGAGGGGTACGGCGACAACCCGCTCATGCGCGTCCCTACGCTCGTGCACGACGGCACCGCGCTCATCGAATCCGACCACATCGCGCGCTACGTCGTCGGGAAGTTCGACCCCGCGGACCGCTTCGGCGTGCGCAGCGAGCGCGCCGAAGATTTGAACCGCCTCGCCGTCGCCAACGGCATCATGAACAACGAGGTCGTCCTCATCCTCGCGAAGCGCGCTGGCCTGCCGGACGTCGACGGCGTCGCCTATTTCCGCAAGCTCGCAGCGGCCATCGAGACCGGGCTCGCGTGGCTCGATCGCAACACCGATCCGGATCTCGAGCGCTTCGACTACGGAGACGTCGCCGCCGTCTGCATGTGGCAGCACGTCGCCCACTACGGCTTCGTGCGCGATCTCGAACGGTATGCGCGGGTCGCGGCGCGGGTGGCGCGCTTCGCCGCCCGTCCATCGGTCGCCGCGACGGCCCCCGAGGCAGCGCTCGCGGAGGCGGCGGCCGCGGGCTGGAAACCGGCGTGATCAGGTCTTCGGCGAGCTCTGCGGCGGCGCGTTCTCGCGCGCGATGCGGTCGTGGAAGTCTTTTTGGGTCTCGTCCGTGCGCCGGAACGCGTAGCCGCCGGAGCTGACCGGCCCGACGAAGTCGCCGGGCTCGCTGCGCGGCGCCGCCTCGTGATCGGCCTGTCGCCCCGCGAACACGATCGCGACGACGACGCCCACGAGCACGACGCCCAACGCGACCATTCCCAGAACGAGCGCCATGGTGCCGGATCCCCTCGACGGCCAGCGTGGTCCGGTGCGGCCGGTCTGTCAATGCGCTACAGCTTCGTCCCATGCCCGCCGGCAACCTTCGTCCGTTCGCGCTCGCGGCTGCGGTCTTGGCTGCCGGCTCGCTCGCGTACGCGGCGCTGCTGCACGGCCCCGGCACCGGGCCCTTCGACGCGGTCCCCGCCGGCTCGTTCCTCGTCGCGACCATCGACGTCGCCCGCCTCCGCGCCTCACCTCTCTACACGGCCGTCTTCGACAAGGACGGGCCGCTCACGCAGACCGCAGGCCTCGCAGACCTCGCGCTGGCGTGCGGCTTCGACCCGTTGGGGCGCATCGACGAGCTGGCCATCGCGATCCCCGAAGGAGGCGAGTCCGGCGATTTCGGTGTCGCCGCGAGCGCACAGCTCACGCGCGAGGAACTGGTCCGATGTGCGGAGAACGTCGCCGGCGCGCGCGGCGAGACGCGCAAGGTCGAGCAGATCGGCGCCTTCTATTTCGTCGCCGACGAGAAGGGCCACGCGCTCGCCGTACGCGACACCGGCCCGATCGTCGTGGGGCGTGCGGCCTTCGTTCGCGCGATGATCGCCACCGCCGAGCGACGGGCGCCGAGCGCGCGAGAGAGCCGCGACCACATGGAGCTTCGCGAGACGCTCGCCCCGTCGGGGACCAAGCCGCTCCTCGTCGTCACCGCGATCCTCCCGCGCGACCTTCGCGACCGCTTGAAGCGCGAGATGGGCGCGGAGCTCGGCGTCGCCGGGAGCAACGCGACGATGGGCGGCGTCCTCGGCGTTCGCGCTGCCGGCGTGGCCCTCCGCGAGACCGACTCCGGGATGCTCGAAGCGAAGGCCGAGCTGCGCTGCGACTCCGCGAGCGCGTGCGACGAGGTCCGCAAGCTCGCCCTCGCGAAGCGCCTCGGCTTCTCGCAGGACCTCGCGCTTCGCCTCGTCGGGCTCGGTCCCGTCATCGACGCGTTCGACGCCAAGGTCGACGGACCGACGTTGACCGCGACGACGCACGCCCGCTCCGCGGATCTTGGCGCGAGCCTCGACCGTATTCAAAAGCTCCGCGGTCGCCCTGCCCCGCCACAAAAAGCGTCGACCCCGCCTCGGCCGCCGCCCCCTCCGGACGAGGTGCTGCCCGCCCGCGACGCCGCCCCGCGAGACTCCTCGCGCGCCCCCTGAGCATCGAAAAATGACGAAACGCTTGTAAACAAGGGCCCTCGCGTGGAGTGACAAACGGGGTCCGGACGATTAAGTTGTTAAGCCCGTCTGAACCCATCGCGCCAAGACGGCGAAGGCAACGGCGCAGCACCTCAGGAGACCCCATGGCGGCCAGCAAGAACGTGATCGAGCTCACAGACGGCAACTTCGACAAGGAGGTCCTCGAGTCGCAAGTCCCCGTCCTCGTCGACTTCACGGCGACGTGGTGTGGCCCCTGCAAGATGTTGTCTCCCATCGTCGAGAAGATCGCCGACGAGAACGTCGGCAAGTTCAAGGTCGGCAAGCTCGACATCGACGACGCGCCCGGCGTCACGCAACGCTATGGGATCCGCGGCGTTCCGACGGTCATCATCTTCAAGGCGGGCCAGAAGGCCGGCCAGCACGTCGGCGTGACGAACAAAGAAACCCTGCTCAAGCTGCTCGCCTGAAGCCGAGCGGGTCGATGCGCGGGGGAGTCGGCGCGGGAGTAGGCGCGGGGGTAGGCGGCGGGGGCCGATAGGTCCTATGCTGGGGTTCCCCCGATGATTCCGTTCGACCCGCGTCTGGTCTCGATTCGAGACTCGTTCGTCGGGCAAGTCCTGCGCGGCTCCGGGGGGGTCGCTTACCACGTCCGCGAGTGCATCGGCGAGGGCGGGCAGGGCTGGGTCTACAAGGCCAACTGGGACGAGCCGGGCGGCCTGGTCGTGATCGTCAAGGTCCTCCGGCCCGACGCGGTCCACGGCGAGGCGCTGCGACGGTTCCAGCGCGAGGCGGACACGCTCCGAATGCTGTCGCAACAGGCGCGGCCGAATCCACACATCGTGCGGTTCTTCGATCACTCGGTGGTGGAGATGCCGGTGCCCGTGGGGGGCGAGCGGATCAGCTTGCCGTTCACGGTGCTCGAGTACGTGAACGGTCCGACGCTCGAGCAGGTGCTCGCGCAGACACCGAGCCGCGGCCTGCCGGTCGAGCGCGTCCGGCGCATCACGCGTCAAGTGTGCCTCGCGCTCGACGCGGTTCACCAGCAGAAGGTCGTCCACCGCGACCTGAAGCCGTCGAACATCCTGCTCGCGAACGAGGCGGGGAGCGAGGTCGCGAAGGTCACCGACTTCGGTCTCGTGAAGCTCGCCGACATCAACCTCCACCGCACCGCAGCGCTCGCCGGAGCGTCGCTCGGCTACGCGCCGCCCGAGCAATACGAGCAGGGAAATAAGCGCGTCTCCCCGCGCACGGACGTGTTCTCGCTGGCGGCGATCGTGTTCGAGATGCTCACGAACAAGCCGGCGTTTCCCTACAAAGACGGCGAAAATCCGCTGCTCATCGTGAAGCGCATCCTCGTCGATCCGCGGCCCTCGTGCATGAAGCACAAAGGAAGCCTCCCGGCGGAGCTGGCGGGGCAGAACGATCTCATCGAGCAGCTCGACCTGCGGATCGCGCGCGCGACGGCGATCGATCCGGAGGCGCGGTTCGACAACGTGAAGGACTTCTTCGCGAGCCTCGAGCCCATCTTGAGGCAAGCGCAGGACGGCTCGCGTCGCTCGGTGGTGCCAGGATTGGGCAGCCCCGACTCGGCAGTGTCGCCGTTCATCGCGACGGAGCCGGCGTTTCGCAACTCGTCGCGCAACCCGCAGGCCCCCTCCGGCTCGGGCGTGCGTGTCGTGAACGCGGTCGGTCAGCCATCGCCGAGCGTCGGTCCCATCCCCACGCCCGGCCCGTCGCCATCGCATGGGCCAGGAGGCGGCGGTCCGATGGGAGGGCCCGGTCCGGTGCCGAGGACGGCTCCGATGGCGGTGATCCCCGGCCCCTCGCCAACCGCGCCCACGCCGTTCCCGGTGCAAGGCGCATTCTCGAACACTCCTCAGCCGCCGAACCAACGCCCGAGCGAGCGACTGCGCGCGCTCGAAGGGCCCGCGTCGAACCCCGCCGCGTGGACGTGGTCGGTGGTCACGCGCCCCCTCGCGAGCGGCACCGTGCGCGCGGCGGCGTTCGCGCCGTCGGGCGAAGTGCTCGTCGCGGCCGGCCCGAACGGCGTCGCGCGGTGGGAGCGCGGCGGGTGGTCGGGTGTGCCTCTCCCCGCGGCGATCGACGTGCGCGCGCTGCGCACGGTCCAGTGGCTCCGCGAGCACGATGCGCTGATGGCGGGCGAGGGCGGCCTCGCGATGTCGGTGCCGCGCGCCGGCGCGCCGGAGGTCTTGAACATCGCCGATCGTGAGCTCACGTTCCTCGGCGCGCACGTCGATGAAGGCGGCGTCGTCACTCTGGTCGGCGAGCGGCCGGCGCGACCCAACCAGCCGCGTTCGGTCCCCGGCAACACGATTGGCGCGATCGCGCAGCTCACCCACGAGCGCCTCACGCTTGTGGCCGACGCGCCCTCGGTCACGCGCCTCCGCGCCGTGACGCGCACGCTCGGCGGAACCGTCCTCGCGTGCGGCGATTGGGGGACGCTCGTGCGCCTCGAGATGGGGGTCGCCGCGCACCTCGGCGCGATCTGCGGCGGGCACCTCCACGCGATCACCGCGCTCGCCGACGGCGGGGCTGTCACCATCGGCGTCGGCGGCCACGCGCTCTACTTGAACGCGCGCGTCGAGGCGCAGCTCGAGGCCGTCCAGACCACGCGCGATCTCTACGCGCTCGCCGTGAGCGACGACGGCGCGGTGTGGGCCGGCTCGGCTCAAGCGCGCCTCCTGCGGCGAACGCAGTCGGGGTGGCTCCGCATGACCGGCGACATCGGCATCACGCCGAACGTCGTCGCCGTGTGGGCGAGCGCGCGCGTCGTCCGCGCGGTGTGCGACGACGGCGCCATTCTCGAAGGGCGGCTCGGCTGACAGGCGGGCATCCGCGATCAAGCACCCCCTCCGATGTCCGACTCCACGATCCCGCGCAAATCCAGCATGCCGCCGCCCACCGCGGCGGGGCGCGCCATTGGTAGGAAGCCGCGCATGTCGCGCTTCCTGCGCATGCTCGTGACGATCACGGCGATCGTCCACGTGCCGTTCGGCGTCGGCGTGTACGAGGCCGCGCGACGCGCCGAGCTCTCCGCGCCGGCCCCGCTCTGGATTGCGCTCACCGTATCGGCGGTCGGCATCGGCTTCTTCCTCGGTCGCGCGCGCGCGGGCATGTACGACCGCCGCAAGCACCCGCTCTTCGTGAAGTTCGTCGACATCCCGTACTTCATTCATTGGTGCGCATGCGTCTTCACGATCGTGCCGTCGGCGCTGATGGTCACGGTCTACCCGCTCGTGCAGCTCGCGCGCGGCATGCCAGTGTTCCCCCCCGCGGCGTTCTTCATGTGGCTCTACGTGATGGGCGCTGTCGTCGCCGGCTACGGCATCCTCGTGCGACGCCGCGTCTTCCAGATGCGCGAGGTGACCGTGAAGATCCCGAATTTGCCGAAGGAGTTTCACGGCTACAAGATCGCGCAGCTCTCCGATCTCCACATCGGCGCGACGACGCCGCGCGAGTGGGGCCAACGGTGGTCACGCGCCGCCAACAACCGCTCCCCTGATCTCACCGTGGTCACCGGCGATCTCGTCACGAGCGGCACCGAGTTCTACGACGACGTCGCCGACGTGCTCGGCGTGCTCGAGGCCAAGGACGGCGTCTTCGTGTCGATGGGCAACCACGACTACTTCGGCGACGGCGAGCCGCTCATCGCAAAAATTAGCGAGAAGGGGCCGCGCGTCCTCCGCAACGAGGGCGTGATGCTGACGCGCGGCGAGGGTCGCCTCTACCTCTGCGCCATCGACGACACCTGGACCAAGCGCGACGACATGGGCGCGGCGCTGGCGGGGCGCGTCGACGGCGTTCCTACGGTCCTGCTGGCGCACGATCCGGAGCGGTTCCGCGCCGCCGCCAAGCGTGACGTCGAGCTCACGCTGAGCGGGCATACGCATGGCGGCCAGATCGCGGTCCCGTTCCTCTCGAAGCGGCTCTCCCTGTCGCACCTGACGCACCATTTTCACCAGGGCCTCTATACCAAGGGTCGTTCGACGCTCTATGTGCATCCGGGTCTCGGCACGACCGGGCCGCCGATGCGCCTCGGAGTCGCGCCGGCCGTGGTGATCCTGACGCTCGAGGCCGCGTGACACCTCGTCCGTGAGCTGCGTCGTCTTCCCTGTCGGCCGCTCGGGCGCGCAGCGTTTCCAGGCGCTACGCTTGTCGATGTGGATGCGTGGCTCGCGCTCGTCGGATTGTCGCTCGGCGTCATGGGCGCGTTGACGTCCGCGCGAAGGCAGATGCTGCGGCAGGAAGCGGCGCTGACGATCGCGCTCACCGTCGCTGCGCTCGAAGCGACGCGGCGCGCGCAGGGGCCCGTCTCGCCGGCGCACTTCGCGCACGCCGCGGTGTTCGCGCTCGAGCGCGACGGAGGCCCCGATCTCTCGCTCGTCCGCGAGACGCTGGAGGCGCACCTCGACGCGCTCCCGACCGCGCACGTCCCGCCGGAGGCGCCGCTCGGGCGCGAGATCATGGCGGCGATGAATGCGGCGGCGAACGCGGCAGGAAGGCGGAGCTCGCCGCTCTCACTGCGTGACGTCCTCGAGCGCCTGCGCAGCCATCGCCACGTCGCCGCGCTCCTCGACGCCGCCGAGCGCCCTCCGATCAGCCGCCCCGGCGATCGCGTCGGCGCGCCGTACCGCGCTCCCGCCGCGAGCGACGTCGCGCGCCTCCTCCTCCTCAACGACGACACGAGCACCATGGAGGGAGTCCTCGTCGTCCTGCGCGACACGTTCGCGAAGGGCAGCGCCGAGGCGCTCCATCTGATGCTCACCACGCACTACGAAGGTCACGCCGTCGTCGGGCGCTGCCCGCGGAGCGAGGCCGAGGTTCTCTGCCGCCGGGCGACGCTCCGCGCGCGTGAGCTAGGAATGCCGCTGGCGATCGTGATCGACACCGAAGGCGACGCGACGACGAGCAAGCGCCCGACGCTCACCGATCGCGTCCTCGGTTTGTTCCGCGCTACTCCGGATCCGTCCCGGTGACGTCCTCGAGCGCCGTCCACTCCGTGCGCGCGAGCGGCACTCTGCTCGAGTGAATGGCGAGCGGCGCGATCGCCCGCGCGACGTCCTTCACCTGAACGGGGAGCCCATCGATCGTGAGCGCGCCGGCACGCACGCCCACGAGCTCGAGCGCGCGATCGAGGAGCGTCGGCTCGACGACCGGGTATTCGGAGATCGGCGCGTCGCTCGGCAGCCCTCCGGCGGCGCGCGCGGCTTCGAGCGCCTCGCGCATTCCGCCGAGCTTGTCGACAAGCTTTCGCTCGACGGCTTGCTGTCCGGTCCACACGTGCCCTTGCGCGACCGCGTCGACCTGCTCCTTCGTCATGTGACGCCCGGTGGCGACGCGATCGAGGAAAATGTCGTAAAAGTGGCGGATTTGGCGCATCACGGCCGCCTTCTCGTCCTCGGTGTACGGCCGGAAGTACGAGTCGGCGTCGGCGTGCTCGCTCGTCTTGAACGTCTCGACGTTGAGGCCGATACGCTTCAAGAGCTCGCTGATGTCCGCCTTGCCGGAGAAGATCCCGATCGAACCGGTGAGGGTGAGAGGGAGCGCGAAGATCTGCGTGCCCGCCGACGCGATGTAGTACCCGCCGCTCGCCGCCGCGCCGCCCATCGACACGATGAGCGGCTTCTTCGCGGCGAGGAGCGACAGCTCGCGCCACATGACCTCCGCTGCGAGCGAGGAGCCGCCGGGGCTCTCGATGCGCAGGACCACCGCCTTGATCTCGTTGTCCTCGCGGAGCTGCTTCGCCGTCTCGGCGATCGTGTAGCCGCCGACGAGGTGCATGTCGATGAGCGGGATGCGCGACGAACGACCGTCGACCATGTCGCCGTCGACGTAGAGGATGGCGACCTTCTTCTTCGCGCCGAAGTAGTCGTGGGACTTCGTCTCGTCCTCCCACTTGGTGTACGACACGTTGCGGCCCGCGAGCTCCTTGCTCACGCGCTCGAGCTCGTCGTCGAAGGCGAACCCGTCGACGAAACCCGCCTCGCGCGCGTCGGTTGCGACGAACGGGCCCTTGGCGACCGACGCGCGGACCTGCTCCTCCGGGATCTTCCGGTAGACCGAGAGGTTCTTCACGCTGACCGCCTCGTGCTGGCGCAGGAAGTCTTCGTGGTTGGCGCGGTTGATGTCGCTCCCGCCCTCGTTCGTGAACTGCTCGGGCGCCTCTTTGTACACGCCGATGCGCACGATCTCGGCCTTGATCCCGAGGTTCGCGAGGAGCTTGCCGATGTAGAAGTAGGTCGTGCGGATACCTGCATAGTGCAAGGTTCCGCTCGGGTTGATGACGATGCGATCGGCGCTCGCGCACGCGTAGAGCGCCTTGGAGCCGGCGCTCTCCCACGAGCAGAGGACCTTCTTGCCCTTCGCGCGGAGGAGGCGGAACGCGTCGGCGAGCTCTTCGGCGTGCGCGTACGACGCGGCGGGCTCGGCGCGCATGACCATCGTGACGACCGAGACGTCCTTTTCGTCGGCGATGCGCCAGAGGCGACGGAGGAGCGCGGTGTGGCTGCGTGGGCCGGGGACGCTCTCGTTGCGGATCCACACCGCGCGCGCGAGGCGCGGCACGCCGGGGTTCGTGTACGCCGAGATCGCGACGGTCGCGTATTGGCCGGTGCTCTGCGGCGTGCCGAGCCCGCTGCCGAACAGCGCTCCGCCGCCCGCGGTGATGTTCTGGTACGAGATCTCGAGGCCCGCGGAGGCGACGATGCCGCGGCGCTGATCGTTGCCGAGGTTGGCGACCTCGATGTCACCCCGCGCACGGCCCACGCCGGGGATCTCGACGACGGCGGTGCCGCGCGGCACGACCTGGTCGCTCCCCTCGAGGTACTTCGCCTCGACGCCGAGCTCGAAGGCGCGCGTCGCGGTGGGCCGGAACGCCATCCCGAGCGCGTAGCTGCGATCGAGGATCGGCTGTCCGTTGGGCTGGAGCGTCTGCATCGACGGCCCGTTGAAGTCGCGAATGACCGCCGCGAAGCCGAAGCGCGTGTACGGCCGATACGACACGCCCGCGGTGATCCCGAAGAGCGCGTCGGTGTACGAGTTCGTCGAGTAAGAGCGCTGGAGCGTGACGCCCGCCGCGAGCTTCTCGCCGTACCGGTAGCCGAGGCCCCACGTGATCCAGGTGTAGTCGAAGCCGTTGTACGGAAACCCAGGACCGTCGGGCCCGCCGGGCGGCGTCACGTAGTCGACGCGAAATCCGGTCGCGAGGCCGAAGAAGAGCGGCGACGACACGGTGAAGGCGTGACCGCACCCGACCTTGTGCGTGTCGGGGCAGCGCACGCCGGTCCAGCGAAGCTCGGCCCCCGGCGAAAATGCCAGGTTCGCGGGGTTCAGCGAGACGGCCTCGCCCGACTCATCACTCACGATGCTGCGCCCCGGCGACGGGATCCGCTCCGCGCGCGTCGGCATCGGCTCGCTCGCCGACGCGCTCCCGCACGCCAGGCCGACGAGGCCCGCGACGACGAACGCCTGCGTCGTGACGCCTCTCTTCGCCGCGCTCCCTCTCATGCGCCTCATGCCGCTCATACGAGCGTCGCGAGATCGCGCAGCGTCTCGGCCTCGGCTTCGAACGTCTTCTTCACCTCGTTCACGATCATCCTCTCCGCGACCTTCTGCACGACGGGCACCTTCAGCTCGAGATCGCCGTGGACGACGCGCTTGGTCCGCCCGTCGCCCATCGGGATGAGCTCGTAGCGGCCCTGCGCCGCGAAATATTTCTTCCACTCGGGCTTCACGTGCGGATCGATGGTCCACGCGGAGGAGTGGGTCTTCAGATCGTAGGTCGACACCTCGTCCCACGCGCACATCTCGCGGGTGACGTAGTTCTTGGCGAAGCTCGGGATCTTGATGTTCGCCTGGTAGCTCCAGACGCGCGCGAGGCGACCGCCCGTGAGCTCGTGGGTCTTCTGCTCCACCTTCTCGATGTTGCGCAGACGCGCGGCGAGCTTGTCGACGAGGCCGGGCGAAAGCACCGCGAGCTCGATGGCGTCGAGCGAGATGTCGAACTCGTGAACGATCTCGAAATGCACGTGGGGGACCGAGAGTAGCGCCTGGAGGTCTAGGCCGTCTCGGACTTCGGAGCCATGCCCCTATTTCGCGCGATCGTCTCGATCTGAGCGCGGCGACTCTCGAGCTCGTCGTTGTCTTTCACCGGCAAAAAACGGGAGATCGCGCCGTCGCGGGGGACGCGGAGGTAGGTCGAGGGCAACGTCGCCGTGAGCTCTTGGAGGAGGCGCTCGAACTGGATCGCCGACCGCCCCTCGACCTTCTTCTCGACCTCGAAGTACGTCCAAGCGATCTGCGCAGCGTCGAGGGCGGCGGCGCGGACGAGAAACGTGTTCGTGTTGAAGACGGTGACCGTCGTGGCGTCGAAGCCCTTCGGGAGGCGGAACTCTTCGAGAACTTGGAGGCGCCCGCGCGCGTGCACGGGGATGCCGCCCCGATCGCCCTTCACCTTGTCGCAGACCTCGACCATCACCTGCGCGCCGCCCTCGGCCATGAAGCGGCCGAGGATCGCCGGATCGATGGACGCGCCGAGGTTATCGAGGTTGGCGATCCACAGGTACTTTCCGCCGTCGGCGACGAAGCGGCTGAGGAGGCCGGCGCGACGAAGGGCGTCGGGCAAATCGCCGTGACCGGTCGCGTACGCGCTGGGGAGGCCGTCCTCTCCGAGGAAGAGGTGGCCGTCGGGCGTGAGGCGGAGGCTGAGATCCTGCGGGAACGTGCGGACGTGGGGCGGCGCCTTCTTCGCGCGGAGCGCGGCGTTGATGGGGCCGTCGGTCGACTCGCTCGTCATGAGCCAGAGCGGGATGGAGCGTCCGACCTTCGCGCTCATGGTCGCGTTCTCGGCGAGGCGAAGGTCGAGGAAGGTGCGGCCGTCGAACGCCTCGACGAGCGCCTTCACGACGCCGCCCATTCGCGTCGCCATTCCGCCTGCCATGACGCAGAACGCCAGCTCGCCGCGGCGCATCGCGGCTTCGCCGATCGCGCCGAGCTTCTTCTCTTCGATGGAGCCCACCTCCGACGCCGCGAGGATCTCTCCCTTGGCGGGCGCGCGCACGTCACCTTCGACGCGGTTGCGTACGTCACGACGCTGCGCGGAGTCCGCGCTCCGCGAGGGATCGATCGTGCCGGCAAGCTGGATGAGCTTCCGCGGCTCGAAGCCCACGGCGGCGAGGCGCGCGCGGTAGGCAGGATCGAGCGCCGCGACCTCCGAGGCCACCTCGGCGGCGACCCCGGTGAAATCCGTCGACTTGAGCGTGTCGTTGCTCACGGCCCGTATCCTACACCGTCCGGGCGCAGGGCCGGGGAAGATGGTAGGCTCGTGCGGCGTACGATCGGCGGCGCAAGTCCGTCGTCGTCGAGGCGGTGGGTGAAGTCCAGGAGGTGCGCGACATGACGCGTGCTTTGGCGATGCAGGGGTGGACGGTGGCGATCCTCGTGCTGGCGAGCGCGTGCGCGTGCGGTGCGATCGGCTGCGTGGCCAACGTGACGACGGCCCCGGCGCGCGGCGTGTCCGTGAGCGGTCCGCCGCCCGCGCCGCTCAACGACGAGAGGCCACCTTCGCCATCGGCGCAAGCCGCGTGGGTGCCCGGGTACTGGCACTGGACCGGGGTGCATTACGCCTGGATTCCGGGACACTGGGAGCAGGCCCCCGCCGGGAGCACCTGGGCAGGTCCGCGCTACGTGACCCGCGATGGCGCCTATTTCTACGAGCCCGGCGCGTGGCACGCGTCGCCTCAGACACCCCAAAATCAGCGGGCAAACGCCTTCCACTGAGGCACCGCGGCCGGCCAGTTGAAGCCGAACATCGCGTACGGCGCTCGGCGTTTGGGGCAATGCGCCAAAGCGCGGCGCTTTTGCTACGGTCTAAGGGTCGAATGCGCCGGCACGTCCTCCTCTTGTTCGCGCTGGCGATGCTGGCGGTCGCGCCGCCCGCGGGGGCGTACGCGCCGATCCTCCACGAGCACATCCCGCCCGATCCGCAGGAGGACCTCGCGCTCTCGATCGCCGTCGACGGCGACATGCCTGCGGCGATGAACACGCCCAGCGGCCTCGTGCGCGCGCCCGATCCGCGCAAGCCCGTGACGCGCGAGGACCCGACGTCGAGCCGGGACGCGCAAGACACGACGTTCCGCCCCGATCGCGACACGCGCAGGCCCGACGTCCTGCCGTACGACGATCCGTTCGTACCCTCGACGGCGCCCTTCAAGCGGCTCATTGCGTACGACACGGTCCTCGCCGATTTCACGCTGGCCGTTCGCGACACGCACCTCTTGCCGATGTCGACGCACGCGGTGCCGATGGCGGACGGCTCGGACGAGCAGTTCTACGCGAACATGGTCCTCGATCTGGTGCCCGGTCGACGCGTGCGCATTCCCAGCGTCGGCCCCGGCGCGCGGATCGTGCACGCGCGCGCGGGCATCGAGGCGCAAGAGGTCACGCTCCGCATTGGCCGTGACGGCGCCGAGAACTGGTTCGCAGACTCGGATTACGCCGGTCGTGCGCGCCTCGTGATGCAGATCACCGTGCCGCGCGCGGTCTTCGGAGGCGAGTTCGCCGACGCGTCGTGGGAGGGGCTGTCCTCGATCCCCCCGCTCCCGCCCAACGTCACCGCATCGGCCGCGGACGTGTCGAAGAAGATCGGCGTGAGCCGCGCGATGCGCCCACGTGAGGCCGTCGCCAAGCTCGTCACCTATTTTCGCAGCTTCGCCGACTCCGAAGAGCCCCCGCGCGGCGGGCGCGACATCTACACGGATCTCGCCCTGTCCCGCAAAGGGGTATGCCGTCACCGCGCGTTCGCGTTCCTCGTGACCGCGCAGTACCTCGGCATCCCGTCGCGCATGATCGTCAACGAGGCGCACGCCTGGGTCGAGGTGCACGACACGATCCTCTGGAGGCGAATCGACCTCGGCGGCGCGGGCCGCACGCTCGGCGGTCAGGTGCAGAGCAGCGTCGCGCACGATCCGCCGCCCGATCCGTTCGCGTGGCCGCCCGGCTCGACGCGCGGAGAGGATCTCGCCGATCGCACGCGTCGTCAGGGCGCGCCGGGTCAGCCCGGCGGAAACGGCGCGAACGGCAACGGCAACGGAAGCTCCGGCGGCGCGACGCCCGGCGGCTCGGCGAGTCCGGCCGGCAGCGGAAGTGGAAGCAGCGCGGTCGCGAAGCCCGGCGCGTCCTCGAGCGCGCTCGGCACGCCGCAAATCGCGAGCCCGGGGAGCGAGAAGGACGAGCGCCCGGCGTCGACCGTGAAGCTCGCGAGCGTGGACGCCGACGCACGACGCGGCGCGCCCCTCCACGTCACCGGCGACGTGATCGCCGACGGCGAGCCCTGCGCGCACACGCCAGTCGAGATCGTCCTGCGTGACGCGAGGAAGGGTCACCTCGTTCCGATCGGCACCGTCGCGACCGACGCGAAGGGTGCGTACTCCGGCGCGCTCGTCATCCCCGCCGGCGTCCCGCTCGGCGACTACGATGTCTTCGCGCAGACCGCCGGCGACGCCCGCTGCGGAAGAGGCGGCGGCCCCTGATGTTCGTCGAGTTTCTCTTCGAGCTCCGCGCGCGCAAGGTGAAGGTCGGCGCGCAAGAGGCGATGAGCCTCGCGAAGGCGCTCGGCATCGGCCTTCACGAGAGCTCGCTCGACGGTTTCTACCACGTGGCGCGCGCGCTCTGCATCCACCGCGAGGCGGACCTCGACGCGTTCGACGAAGCGTTTTCCAGCCATTTCCGCGGCATCCAGTCGACGAGCATCACGCTGCTCGACGAGATCGAACAGTGGCTCCAAGATCCGCTTAAGCGCCGCGAGCTGTCGCCCGCGGAGCTCGCGATGCTCGAGTCGATCGACATGGAGGAGCTGCGGCGCCTCTTCGAGCAGCGCCTGAAGGAGCAGAAGGAGCGTCACGACGGCGGCAACCGCTGGATTGGCACCGGCGGCACCAGCCCGTTCGGCTCCGGCGGCCAACACCCCAGCGGGCTGCGCGTCGGCGCGAAGGGCGGCGGGCGCAGCGCGATGGGGATCGCCGACGCGCGTCGCTACAAACCGTACCGCTCCGATCTGGTGCTCGACGTCCGGCAAATCGAGGTCGCGCTCCGGCGCCTGCGCGTGCTCCGCCGCGAAGGGAGCGAGCTCGAGCTGGATCTCGAAGAGACGATCCGCGAGACCGCGAAGAACGCCGGCGAGCTCGAGATCGTCCTCAGGCCGCCGAAGAAGAGCAACGTGCGCGTCCTCCTCCTCATGGACGTCGGCGGCTCGATGGACCCGCACGCGCACCTCGTCTCGCGCCTCTTCTCCGCCGCCAAGCGCGCGTCGAACATCCGCGAGCTCAAGACCTACTACTTCCACAACTGCATCTACGGACGCCTCTACCAGACCGAGTCGTTCAGCGAACCGGTGAAGGTGCGCGACGTGCTCGACACCGTGAGCCACGAGTGGAAACTCGTCGTGGTGGGCGACGCGGCGATGCACCCGGCGGAGCTCCTCGGCGCCGGCGACTGGGAATACTACGCGTCGGGCACGAGCGGCGACGTGTCGAAGCCCGGCATCAAGTGGATGACCGATCTCTCCGACTTTTTCCGCCGCAGCGTGTGGATCAACCCGGACCCGCCGTCGTATTGGAGGGGCGGCACCGCGGAGATGCTGTCGAAGGTCTTCACGATGTGCCCGCTCACGCTCGACGGGCTCGCCGAGGCGGTCTCGCACCTCTCGAAGGGCAACCCGCGGCGGGCGTGATGGCGGGAAAGGCCGCATCGATCGAGAGCATCCAGTGGCTGCGAGGGTTCGCCGCCCTCGCGGTTGTCGCCTTCCATGCGGCGTCGCGATTCAATCTCGGCTTCGAGATCGGCGCCGCCGGGGTCGACGTCTTCTTCGTCATCAGCGGCTTCATCATGCAGTACACGACCGCGAGCGATATCACGCCGGCGACGTTCCTTCACCGCCGCGCCGCGCGCGTCATTCCATTCTATTGGCTCGTCACGGGCGGGACGGCGGCAGCGGCCACGATCGTGCCGGCGATGTTTCCGAACCTGAAGCTCTCCCTCGGACATCTGGTCCTCTCGCTGCTCTTCATCCCGCACATCGCGCCCGATGGCTCACCCTTCCCGGTCGTCGCGCCGGGCTGGACGTTGAACCTCGAGATTTTTTTCTACGCATGCTTCGCGGCGAGCATGCTCCTCCGCCGGCCCGCGCGCATTCCGGCGCTTGCCGCGGCGTTCGGCGCGCTCGTCGTCTTTCGGTGGCTATTTCCACCGACGCACATCGTGCTCGTCGAGCTGACGAGCCCGCTCCTGCTCGAGTTCATCGCAGGCGTTCTCCTCGGGCGCGCGTGGCTGGCCGGCGCTCTGCCTCGCCTCGGGACGGGCGCCGCGCTCGTCCCGGTCGGGATCGCGGGGTTCACGCTCGTCGCGTCGAGCGGGCTCGACGCGTTCGGCCCGAGGCGATTCCTCTGGTGCGGCGTGCCGGCGTTTCTCGTCGTCTTGGGGACGGTAACCATCGAAGCGCGACACGGACTTCGCTCGCTCCCGTCGCTGCGCGTGCTCGGGGATGCGTCGTATTCGCTCTACCTCCTTCACCCCAACGTGATCGGCGCAGCGATGAAGGTGACACGCGGCGTTCCGATCGCGGCACGCCTCGCCGTGTGCATCGCGGCGTCGGTGGCCGTCGCGCTACTCAGCGCCAAATTCGTCGAGCGACCGCTCAGTGCGGCATTCCGTCGGTGGCCGCCGTGGGCGCGGAGAGGGTTAGCGGCTCACAAGCGGACGTCGATGTAGATGCCGCGCCGCAGCTCGAGCAACCACTGCTTGCGCTGGCGCTCCATCGCTTCGCCGTACGCGCGCTCCATCATCTGATCTTTGACTTGCTCGAAGGCGGGTACGCGGACCTCCTGCGTGAGGCGGACGACGAGGAGCGCTTCGTTGCCGATCTTGATCGGATCCGAGACTTCGCCCGACTTCATGACGCGGAGCGCGGCCTGGAGCTCGGGGACGAGCATGTTCATCGGCTGCGGGCCGCGTGAGCCGCATGTCTCGCGCGTGGTCTGATCGTCGCTATACGCCTTCACGAGCTGGCAGAAGTCCTTGCCCGCGCGCGCCTGGGCGGCGAGATCGGCGGCGAGGACCTCGCGCGCCTTCGCTTGCTCGCTGGTGCCGCCCGGCATGATGCGGAGCGCGAGGATGTTGACGTCGACGGGCTGCTCCTTGTCCATCTCCTTGAGCACGCGTGAATACGCGGCGCGCGCGTCCTGCTCGGTGACGCGCACGCGGCCGCGGACGCGGAGGTTCACGAGCTTGCCTTCGAGGACCTGGCGGCGCAGCTCGTCGCGGTAGTCCTGCTCGGTGAGGCCCTGCTTCTTCGCCTCGGTGACGAGATCCTTCACCTGGATGCGCGCCGCGGTGGCGATGTTCTTGAGCGCGGCGTCGATCTCGTCGGGCGAGACGGCGAGGTGGGCTTTGTCGGCGGCCTGCTCTTCAAGGCGATCGTCGATCATGCGGTTCAGCAAATCGCGGAACAGCTCGGTCTCGAGGGCGGCCTGGCGCGTGGGGTCGGGGGTCGTCGCGAGGATGCGGTACAGGTGCGGGCGCGCGCGGTGTCGGAGCTCCGAGAGGAGGATGGGGCGCTCGCCGACGACGGCGACGACGCGCTCGACGATGGACGCCTCCGCGTCGCGCGGAACGCCGGTCGTGAAGACGCACGCAGCGACGAGGCCGGCGGAGGCGAGCCACTTTCGGAGGGCGACCGTCTTCACGAAGAGGGTTTTAGCATGGTAGGTGGGCGGTCGTGGCGATCGATTGGCGCGTCAAGGTGTTCGACGTCGGGGCCGGAATTTACGGCTATTTGACGTCGCAAGAGGTTTGGGACCGCGCCAACGCGGACCTCGTGGCGCACTTCCCGGACCGGACGCGGCGGATTTGCGACATGGGGTGCGGCCCAGGCGCGACCGCGATCGCCGAAGCGAAGGCGTGTCCCGACGCGGAGATCGTCGGGATCGACATCTCGCCGGCGATGATCGCGAACGGAAAGCGCAACGTGGCGGCGTGCACCGAGGACGTTCGGGGGCGCATCGATCTCCGGGTGGAGGACGCAGCGAGGCTGCCGTTCCCCGACGGATCGTTCGACGTCGTGACGGGCCACAGCTTCCTCTACTTGGTCCCGCACCGCGTGGCGGTCCTCCGCGAAGTGGTGCGCCTGCTTCGACCCGGCGGCCGCGCAATCTTCATGGAGCCACGACGCGGACGCGTCTCGCTGCGCGAGCTCTTCTCGGTCGGAACCGACCCGAGGTTTCTCACATCGATCGCCCTCTGGCGCATCGCCGCGCGAATGAACGTGCGATTCACCGAGCAAACGCTCTCCGCGCTGCTCGCAGACGCAGGCCTCCGCCCAATCTCCGCGCACGCCGTCCTCGGCGGCCTCGGAGTCGTGGCAGTGGCCGAGCGCTTCTGAGCTTTAGCGCTTCGAGTACTGGAAGCGCTTTCGGGCGCCGGGCTGACCGTACTTCTTGCGCTCTTTCTTGCGCGCGTCGCGCGTCAAGAAGCCGGCGCGCTTGAGGACGCTGCGGCGCTCGGGGTCGATGGCGATGAGGGCGCGGGAGATGCCGTGGCGCATCGCTTCGGCCTGCGCCGAGTGACCGCCGCCCATGACCGTGGCCGTGACGTCGTACTGGTCGATCGCCTCGATGAGCTCGAGGGACTGGCGCATGATCATCCGCGAGGTCGGGCGCTCGAAGTATTGATCGGCGGGGACCGTGTTGACGGTGATGACGCCGGTGCCGGGCTTGACCCAGATGCGGGCGATGGCGGTCTTGCGTTTGCCGGTCGCGTAGGTGCGGGGATCGGTTGCCATGGCTTAGAGCTTCACGTTCAGGGGCTGGGGCTTTTGCGCCGCGTGGGGGTGGTCGGCCGTCGCGTAGATCTTCAGCTTGGTGAGCATCTCGCGGCCGAGGACGTTCTTGGGGAGCATGCCCTTCACGGCCTTCTCGATCGGGAACTCGGGGTTGCGGGCGAGGAGGTGGCGGTAGCTCTCCTGCTTGAACCCGCCCGGGATGCCGGAGTGGCGGTAGTAGAACTTGTTGTCGAGCTTGTTGCCGGTGAGGCGAACCTTGTCCGCGTTCACGACGATGACGAAGTCGCCCGTGTCGACGTGGGGCGTGAAGGTCGGCTTGTGCTTGCCGCGCAAAACCGTTGCGATTTCGCTCGCGAGGCGGCCGAGGGGCTTGTTGGCGGCATCGACGACGAACCAGACGCGGCTGGCTTGGGCGCTGACGTCGTTGGCGGCAAAGGTCTTTTGAGACATGACCGGAGACAAGCCTTTCATCACGGATCGGGCGCTTTTCACCGAAGGCGGCGAGAAGCGGCCGGAAAAATCCCCCGGAACGTTCGGGGGCGCGGAACTTACGCGGCAGGATTGGACGTGTCAAGCGCGTTTGGGGATCCCGCGGAGGCTCGCGATCTTCGCGAGGTTCTCGGCGGAGCGGCACGCTCGCCGCAGGGGTTTTCGCAGGGTTCGGCGTGGCGCGCCACGTGCAGTTGAAGATGGCATGAGGCGAAGGATGGATCGCGTGAGATCCCGCGGCGTTGTGGCGGTGCTCGCGTGTGCCGCGTGTGCGGTCGTCGCATGCAGCGGAGGGGATGGCTCAGACGCGAATCCGTTGGGCGGTCCGGGGGCCGCGCCGACGGGAGACGACGGCGGGCAAGACGATGGGGCGGGCGCGGACGGCGGCGGGCCTGGGGCGGACGGAGCGGTCACTCCTCCTCTTCCTCCTCCCCCGCCCACGCATGGCCTCGCGGCGGAGTACTTCGACGACTTCACCACGAGCAAGGTGACCCGCACCGACGCGCAGATCGATTTCACGTGGACGGCGGCGCCGGGGCCCGGCCTCCGCACGGAGGCCTACTCCGTGAGGTGGACCGGCACGATGACGCCGACGTTCAGCGAGACGTACACCCTGACCGTGACGAGCGACGACGGGGTGCGCGTGTGGGTCGACGGGAAGCCGCTCGTCGATCATTGGGACGTGCACGCGGCGGTGGACGACGCGAAGACCGTGGCGCTGACCGCGGGCCACCCTCACGATCTGCGCGTCGAGTATTTTCAATACATGCAAGGTGCACGTATTGCCCTCGCATGGAGCAGCAAGAGCCAGGCGAAGGAGATCGTGCCGACCGAGGCGCTGAAGCCCAAGGTCCCCGCGCCGCCGAGCGTGGGGCCGCGGCCCAACTACACGAACGCGGTGATCGCGTCGGACTGCCCGGATCCGGGCGTGATGCGCGTCGATGGGGAGCCGGCGACCTATTACATGGCGTGCACGGGCGGGAGCTTTCCGCTTCGTGTGTCGAACGATCTCGTGACGTGGAAGGGCACGGGCGTCGCGCTCCTCCCGGGTGGGCTCGCGCCGTGGGCCGGAGACGGCGGGCGGAACTGGGCGCCGGAGCTGCACAAGGCGAAGACGCAGTACGTCGGCTACTACACGGCGTCGGACACGACGGGCCGCCTCGCGATCGGCGCCGCCTCCGCGCCGAGCCCGACGGGTCCGTGGACGCAGAGGGCGACGCCGATCGTGCGCGACGCGAACCTCGGGGCGATCGACGCGCATTTCTTCGCGGACGACGACGGGCGGCAGTACCTCTACTGGAAGCTCGACGGAAATGCGGTGGGCCAGCCGACGCCGATCCTCGCGCAGGAGCTGACGGCCGACGGAATGAATTTCGCGCCGGGCTCGTCGCCGCGCGAGGTGCTGCGAAACGATCCGGCGACGTGGGAAGGCGGCGTCGTCGAGGGGCCGTGGGTCATCCGGCGCGGCGCGACGTACTTCCTCTTCTACAGCGGCAACGTCTACGACGAGCGGTACCGCACCGGCGTCGCGAAGGGCACATCGCCGCTCGGCCCCTTCGCGAAGAAGGGCGCGCCCATCTTGAACAACGACGCGGACTGGGTCGGCCCCGGCCACGGATCGGTCGTCGTCGCGCACGGCGCGGATTTCTTCTTCCATCACGCGTGGCCCACCAACGGCGCCGGCGTGCGCAACGCAGGAGCCGGGCGGTGGGACCTCTTGGAGCCGATCGTCTACGCGGGCGGGTGGCCGACGTTTGCTGGCAACGCCTCCGCGAGCGGCCCGCTCGTTTGGCCGTAGGTGTACGCTCGCGCGAATGCGTCGCCTCTCTCCTTCCTCTCCTCCTTCTCGTTCCTCTTCTCTCGCTCTCGTTCCCTTCGTCGTGCTCGTGATCGCGGGGTGCGGCGGAGCGACGTCGCCGACGCCGATCGTCGCGGCAGCGCCGCGCTGCGTGGGTGCCGACGCGGGTCCGCCGGTGGCGACCACGCGCGAGCCGAGCCTCGAGGAGACGAAAGACGAAGTGGTGAAGCGCCTCAATGCGGGCGACGCGACGGGCCTCTACGCGATGTTCTCATCGTCGATGAAGGGGACGTTTCCTCCGCCGGTGCTCGCGCAGCTCGTCGAGGGGGTTCGATCGAGCAAGGGCACGATCACGTCGACGATGCGCACCCACGACGACGGCGATCCGCGCTTCGCGACGTACGCGGCGAAGGCCGAGCGCGGCGACTGGCGCCTGGAGCTTCACCTCGACGACGCCGGTCAGGTGATTGGCCTCGCGGTGACCGAGCCTCCGCCGCCCCAGCCGCCGGTGAAAGACTCGACGATCCCGCTCGTGCTGCCGGTGCGCGGAAAATGGATCGTCGCGTGGGCGAGCGACGCGACGGAGCACAACCCGCACACCAACAGAGAGCAGCGCCGCGCCGCCGACCTCGTGATCGGGGGCGCAGACGGCAAGCACTTCAAGACCGACGGTAAGAAGAACGACGACTACCTCGCCTACGGGAAGGAGGCCCTCGCGATGGCCGACGGGACCGTCACGGTGGTCGTCGACGGAATTCCCGAGAACGCGCCCGGCGTCATCGACACGTTCTTCGCCGCCGGCAACATGATCATCGTCGAGCACGCGGGATCGGTCTACGCGGTCTATGCGCACCTCCAGCCCGGCAAGATGCGCGTGAAGCCCGGCGCCAAGGTGAAGCAAGGGGCGGTCCTCGGCGCCGTCGGCAACTCGGGCACCACGACGGAGCCGCACCTCCACGTCCACCTCCAAGACGCGCCCACGCTCGAGGGCGGATGGGGCGTCAATCCGGTGTTCGCGAACGTCGCCGTGACGCGCGGGGGACAGGCCTCCAAGGTGGAAAAGTACTCCTTCAAGAAGGACGATCTCCTCGATGTGCCCACGAAATAGCGTCTTTTTCGGCGTTTCCGAGGTTGCGCGTGAATTGTTTCGCACGTAAAACAATTCCGCTTCGAGCCCTCCGCGAGGAAACACCGAGATGATCAGCTTCGATCCGACCGAAGACCAAAAGCTCATGCAGCAATCCGCGGCGCAGTTCGCCAAGGCGCGCCTGCGTCCGGCGATGCGCGAGCTCGAGAAGGCGCGCGGCGTGCCCGAGGAGGTGCGGAGGCAAGCGCACGAGCTCGGGCTCGGCCTCGTCGCGCTGCCGGAGGCGGTGGGCGGCGCAGGGCTCGGCCTCACGACGGCGGTGCTCTTGGAAGAAGAGATCGCGTGGGGTGATCCGGCGGCGGCGTTCGGCTTCGGCGGTCCGGGCGCGATGGGGCTTGCGTTGACGGAGCTAGGGACGCCCGAGCAGGCGAAGGCGTTGCTGGAGCCGTTCGCGGGCGACGACGGGCACGCGCGCTTCGGCGCGGTCGCGTGGGGCGAGCGCCGTTCGCCGGAGGGCCGCGATGGCCTCGCGACCACCGCCACGCAGGACGCCGCGGGATGGAAGCTCGACGGCGAAAAGTCGTACGTCGTCGCCGCCGATCGCGCGGACACGTTCGTCGTCTTCGCGCAGGTCGACGCGAGCAAGGGGTGGAGCGGCCTCGGCGCGTTCGTCGTCAAGAAGGGTGCGCCGGGCCTGACGGTAAAGGAGCGCAAGACGACGCTCGGCCTCGACGTGGCGAGCTTCGGCGGCCTCACGCTCGACGGCGTGAAGGTGAGCGAGGCGGATCGGCTCACCGGCGCGAAGGATTTCCTCGCGGCGACGATCCGCTTCTTCGCGAAGCAAGCGCTGCTGGTCGCGGCGCGCGGGGTCGGGCTCTCGCGCGCGGCGTTCGAGACGACGCGCGACTACTGCGACTCGCGACGCGCGTTCGGAAAGCCCATCGGGCACTTTCAGGCCGTGGCCTTCACGCTCGCCGATCGCGCGATGGACGTGGAGGCCGCGCGCGCGCTGGTGTGGCGCGCGGCGGCCGCTTGGGACGGCGGGACGGACGAGAAGGACGCGCTCAAGCGCACGGGCTGGGCCGTCAGCTTCGCGCACGAGGCCGCGATGCGCTGCGGCGACGACGGCGTGCAGCTCCACGGCGGCTCGGGCTTCGTCCGCGACTACCCTGTCGAAAAGTTCATGCGTGACGCGAAGCAGCTCCAGGTTTGCGCGCTCACGGCCGAGCAGGCCGATCAGCTCGCCGCCGCGATCGAGCTCGGGCGCCCGATCGATCCGGCGCTCGTGCTTCCCTCCCCCACGTCGCAGAGCACGTTCGTCTAGGAGCCCGCCATGACCATCGAATTTCAGCTGACGCCGCGGCAGCACGAGACGCGCGAGGCCATCCGCGGGCTGGCAAAGAACATCATCCGTCCGCAGAGCCTCGCGTGGGATCGCAACGGCGGCATCCCGGAGGACTTCCTCCTCAAGCTCACGATGCTCGCGTCGAACCTGGGCAGCGGCCTCACCATGACGCAGGGCGTGCGCGGCGCCGGCGAGGAGATGGCGGCCAAGGATCCGTCCAAAAAGAACACCGCGAACGTGAACACGTCGATCGCCAGCGAAGAGATGGCGTGGGGTGACGCCGCGCTGCCGCTCTGCTTGCCGGGCCCGGGGCTCGGCGGTCCGCCCGTGCGCGCGTCCGGCACGACGGAGCAGAAGGAGCGCTTCTTCGGCATCTTCAAGGACTACTCGAACGGCCTTCGCTGGGGCGCCTACGCGCTGACCGAGCCGGGCGCGGGGAGCGACGTCGCCGGCATTCGTACGAGCTGCCGCAAGGACGGCAAGCACTGGGTCCTGAACGGGCGCAAGTGCTACATCACGAACGGCGCGAAGGCGTCGTGGAACGTGGTGTTCGCGACGATCGATCCGACGCTGGGCCGCGCGGGGCATCGCGCGTTCGTCGTCGAGAAGGGGACGCCGGGGTTCAGCGTCGGTCGCCTCGAAGAGAAGATGGGTCTCCGCGCGAGCGAGACGGCGGAGCTCGTCTTCGAGGACTGCCGCGTGCCGGAGGAGAACCTGCTCGGCGGCGAAAATCGCTACGTGACCAAGGAGGGCTTCATGACCGCCATGAAGACCTTCGACAGCACGCGACCGCTCGTGGCCTCGATGGCGATTGGGATCGGGCGCGCGGCGTACGAGTACGCGCGCGACTTCGTGAAGGAGAACTACGCGCTCTCCCGGCACACGCCGAGGTACGCGCAGATCGCCGAGCGACTCTCGCGCATCGGGCGTGGGCTCGAGGCGGCGCGCGCGGTGACGTGGCGCGCGGCGTGGATGGCCGACGAAGGTCTCGAGAACGCCAAGGAGGCGAGCATCTGCAAGGCGATGGCCGGGCAGGCGGCGATCCGCGCGTGCATCGAGGCGATCGAGATCTGCGGCGCCGAGGGGACGATCTCCGAGGACCACCAGCTCCTCGAGAAGTGGTTCCGCGACATCAAGGTCTACGACATCTTCGAGGGCACCGGGCAGATCCAGCGCATCGTGATCTCGAAGCGGCTCTTGACGGATCTGCGGTCGTTCTAGGGTAGTCGTGCGACTGCTGCGCGCGTTCTCGCTGGCGGTGGCCTGCGCGTGCGCCATCGCTCTGGCGATCTGCCTCGTGGAGCCGCGCATGGTCGGCGTGCAGCACCTCGCGAGCGGGCGCGAGGGCCCCGTCGCCATGCCGTGGACCTTCGAGGAGGCCGGCACTGGACATCGGCTCGCGCTCGACGTCCACACCTCTTGGCTCACGCCGCGCCGGTGGACATTCTACCCCGACGATGGCCTTCGCGCCGTGCGCATCGACGGACGCGACGTGCCGTTGGGGCGCGTGCGCGCAGCAGCCTTGGGCGACTTCGTGGTCGGCTTCACGCTCGATCTCTCGGAGTGGCTCCCCGACGGCGACCACCGGCTGGAGCTCATTCTCGACAACGGGGGCGGTCCGGGCGGCGTCGTCATACGGCCGCTGCTCGGTTGGCGCTGGATGGTGATCGCCGCGGGCTTCGTCCCGTGGGTCCTGCTCTTGTCGGCGTGGTTCCGCCTGAGGCGCGCGCAGATCGTGATCCTCGTCGCCGCGCTGGCTCCGCTCTGCGGATACTTGGTGGCGACCGCGTGGAACGTTCGGGCGCACGACGTTCCGGGTGACGGCCGCCACGTCGCGTACGTGACCTTCCTCGCCGAGCACCTGGCCTTGCCACGCCCCGACGCCGGTTGGACGTTCTACCACCCGCCGCTCTACTACGTCCTCGGCGCCTCCACGTGGCGCGCGACGCAGTGGCTCGGTCGCCCCGCCCTCGAGGGCCTGCAGCTCCTCTCTCTCTCGCTGTGGCTGGTCTTCCTCGCGGCATCGGCGGGTGCGTTGCGCCTGACGTTGCACCGGTCGCCGCGGAGCCTGGCCGTGGCCACGGTGGCGCTCGCGTTCTGGCCCGCCGGGATCATGAACGCCGTGTCCGTCGGCAACGATTCGACGCTCTACGCCGCCGCCGCCGTGGCCACTTGGTTTCTGCATCGCTGGTGGCGCAGCGGACGACGGGCCCACCTCATGGGCATGGCGGCGTTCGTCGCGCTCGCGCTCCTCGCCAAGAGCAACGCGCTCGTGCTCGTCGTCGCGGCGAGCGCGCTCGTGGCGCTGCGTCTTTGGCGCCGCGCGCGATGGAGGAGCGCGCGCGCGTGGGCGGCCCCGAGGATGGCCGCCCTCGTGATGCTCGGCGGCCTCCTCGCGAGCTTCGCGACGCGGATCTACTACTACCTGCACGGCGACATCGCGAACTGGATGATCGGCAACATCCAGAAGCTGCCGGCGGCGCTGCGTGTACCGCTCACTCCCCTCACGTTCGTACCCTTGGACCTCCGCGCATTCGTGAGGAGCCCTTGGGTCGACCCGTTCGACGACGCCACCGGTCGCGCCAACTTCTGGAACTACCTCCTGCGCTCGTCGCTCTCGGGGGAGTTCTATTTCGGCGAGACCGTGCAACGCGTCGTGTGCTGGACCTGGGGCGTTCTCCTCCTCGGCCTGATGGCCCTGATCCTGAGGCCGCGCCACTCGCTGCGCTGGACGGCCTCGAGCGCGTGGCGCGACGCCCCGTGGCTCGTGCTCGCCGTCCTCTGGCTCGCCAGCCTCGCGGCGTTGCGCGTCGAAGCTCCGTACGCCTGCAGCAACGACTTTCGGTACATCCTGCCGATCCTCGTCCCGTTCCTGATCGCGTGCGCGCGCGCAGGCGTCGTGGCGCACGTGCTCATGTCGGGCATCGCGCTCGGCACGGTCGTGCTCGTGGCCTCTCTGTGAGCGGCGCGCGTTGGGCCGCGGGAGCCGCCGGACTCCGCTAGACTTGCGCGCATCTATGCGTCCTGCCGTCCTGCTCGTCCTGCTCGTCCTACTCGTGCTGGCGTCCGTTCCTGCGCTCCTCGTCGGGTGCGACAACAAGAGGAGGAGCTCTCCCTCGATCATGGAGGGAAATCCCCAAGAGGCCCCCTCAGCGATCACGATCGCGAACGTGTTCGGGACCTGCGAGGACGCGGGCGGCTGCGGCGAGGCGTGCAACGCGGGCGACGCGGAGCAGTGCCGGCGGCTGGGGACGACGTTTCAGTTCGGGAACAAGGCGACGCAGAAGGACGACGCGAAGGCGCTCGGGTTCTACGAGAAGGCCTGCACCCTGAAGAGCGCGGCGGGGTGCGTGTCGGCGGGGCAGATGTTCGAGTTTCATCACGGCGTCGACAAGGACGACGCGAAGGCGGCCGGCTTCTACAAGCAGGGATGCGACCTCGGCTACCAGGTCGGGTGCGCGAACTACGCCATCATGCTCGAGAACGGTCGGGGCGTACCGAAGGACGTCGTGATGGCCGCGACGCTGTACGACGGCGCCTGCCAGAAAGGCGCGGGCCTCGCGTGCGAGCGCCTTCGTGCATTGCGTGCACAATCCCCGCAAATGGACGCAGGCGACGCGAGCGCGGCTGGTCGTTGACCGCGAGGGCCGCTACCTTTTTCGTTCCCCTCGAAAGGAACGAACGCGCGTGGATCTCGACGACGTCCTGAGCCCTGGTTTCTTGATTCCGGTCGCGGGCGGTGCGGTCGTCCTGATTGGTATCGTGATCGCGATCGTCACGATGACGATCTCGAAGAAGAAGAAGGAGCGCATCCCCAAATGGGCGCGCGGCGCCTACGGGCTGTGGACCGGCGGCGACGACAGCGGCGCATGGGCCCGCGAGCGCGCGGTGAGCTCGCTCTCCAGCTGGTACGGCGCCACGCATGTCGGAGCCTTCCGCGCGGTCATCACCGACTTGAAGAGCGGCACCACCGGCGTCCCTGCCTGGGATCTCGTCCGAGCGCTCGATCTTCTGAGGATCGGTGTCGCCGCGGGGTACATCGATCTGGACGAGTGCTGGACCGAGGCGGCGCGCATCTGCAAGACGCTGCAGTCGACGCACACGAGCTGGGAGCACATGGCCCAGGTGTTCGAGGTCGGGATGCACTCGTGGCAGCAGCGGAGCGGCGTCACCGATCCCAACGAGACGGGGCGCGTGAAGCGGAACCTTCCGCGCCTGCGCGCCGAGGTGTGGCCGACCGCGCCGTGGGGCGCGGAGCTCGTCGTCGACGACTGAAGAATCGTCGCACCACTGCCCCGGTGCGCGCGAAACGTGCGCGGCGCTTCGTCCTGGCGGGTGGCCATTGGGACGGTAGTCTCACTGCGCGATGAGCGACGAGTTCGATGACCCGGCGGTCACGCGCACCAAACACCGAAATCCGCTGCTCGGCGACGCCGCGCTCGCGCAGGTGGAGCTGCCGAACCTGCAAATCGCGGTGCGCCGGATCGCAGGCAAGGACGCGCACGAGACTCGGACGTTCGACGGAGACGTGTGCAGCATCGGCTCGCACCCGTCGAACGATCTGGTCCTCGACGATCCCACCGTCTCGCGCTTCCACTGCCGGATCACGCGGGCGACGGACGGGTGCGCGTGGCTCATCACGGACACCGGGTCGAAGAACGCAACGCGCCTCGACGGCGTGAAGGTGCTGGTCGCCGAGGTGGGGGCCGACGCGACGATCGTGCTCGGCGACTCGGAGGTCTGCATCCAGCCGACCAGCCGGCGCGTCGTCCGCGTGGCAAGGGCGCACGCGTTCGGAGGGCTCGTCGGCGGCAGCGCGGTCATGCAGCGGCTCTACGCGCTGCTCGAGCGCGTGGCGGCGAGCGACATCGACGTGCTCTTGCACGGCGAGAGCGGGACCGGAAAGGAGCTCGTCGCGACCGAGCTCGTGCAACGCAGCGCGCGCGCCGAGGGGCCCGTGGTGGTCGTGGACTGCAGCGCTATTTCGCCGTCGCTCGTGGAGAGCGAGCTGTTCGGCCACGTCCGCGGCGCGTTCACCGGCGCCGATCGCGATCGTCTCGGCGCGTTCCAAGAGGCGAGCGGCGGCACGCTCTTCCTCGACGAGGTCGGTGAGCTCGCGCCCGATCTCCAGCCGAAGCTCCTCCGCGCCCTCGAGGCCCGTGAGGTGCGGCCGGTCGGCGCGACGCACCCGCAGCGCGTCGACGTCCGTGTCATCGCCGCCACGAACCGCGACCTCGAGCGCGAGGTGAACCGCGGACGCTTCCGCGAGGATCTCTACTACCGCCTCGCCAAGATGAGCGTGCGCCTTCCCCCGCTGCGCGATCGTCCCGGCGACATCCCGCTCCTCGTGGACAGCTTCCTCGCCGCGATGGGCCGGACCGACGGTGATCCGATGTTCTCGCCGGACGTCGTGGAGAAGCTGTCGCGTCACGACTGGCCCGGCAACGTGCGAGAGCTCAAGAACTACGTCGAACGGAGCCTGGTCGTCGGCGTCGGTGAGGTTCCTGCGCCCCGCAGCGGCGCGTCGCCGACGATGGACGCGATGGACGGAGACGGCGAGACCGTGCCCTTCCGTGTGGCGAAGGAGGCGGCCGTCGCCGCGTTCGAGCGCGCGTACCTCGGGCCGCTACTGTCGCGCTGCGAAGGCAACGTCAGCAAGGCTGCGCGTGCGGCGAAAATGGACCGGATGTACTTGCACCAGCTCGCCCAGAAGTACGGCTTTCGCTGAGGCGTCGCCCACCGGCGCGCGATCCGGCACGTCTTCCTACACGTCGCCCGCGGGCGGTTGCACGCAGCGGCGATGCGGGGTGGTCCCCGCAATTGGGGCTCGATCGGTCGAAATTTCCAGCGATCCCGCGTTGGCGCAACCCGTGCTTCGTGCACCCAGACCGATGGAGCAGTTCAAGAAGGCACAGCCCTCTCTCTCGAAACCGCAGAGCGGCACCCACCTGCGGTCGCCGGTACGTCCGGTGCTCGAGCGACCACACCCGGTCCTGGCGCGGCCCGCGATCGAGGTCGAGCCGCGCGATCGTGCGATCGTCGTCCTCGCGCAGGAGCTCGTGATGACGATGTACATGTCGCCGGCGTGCGTGGGCCTCGCGGCGCCGCAGATCGGCGCAGGGGTACGTGTATTTTGCATGGACATCACCGGCCACAAGAAGGCCCGCTCGTGCGCCGGCCTCGTGGTCCTCGCGAACCCGCGCGTGACGCACCAGAGCGGCCACGTCGTGATGCGCGAGGGGTGCATGAGCGTGCCAGCGCTCACCGGCGACGTCGAGCGCGCCGCGGAGGTGGTCGTCGAAGGGTACGCGCCGGGCACCGGGCACCTCGTACGCGTGGCGGCCGACGGCATGGAAGCGCGCTGCATCCTCCACGAGATGGATCACCTCGACGGTATCGTCTTCGTCGATCGCGTCGTCGATCCCGAGACCGGCCTCTTCGAGCGGCGGCGATACGCGTGAGCGCCGCGGAAAAATTCGGGCAGTATCTCCTCTACGAGCCGATCGCGCGAGGGGGGATGGCAACGGTGCATACGGCGCGGCTCGTCGGCGCCGAGGGGTTCACGCGCCTGGTGGCGGCCAAGCGCCTCCACGCGCAGTTCGCGGAGGATCCCGAGTTCGTGACGATGCTGCACGACGAGGCGCGGATCGCGTCGAAGATCCATCACCCCAACGTCGTGCCAGTGCTCGACGTCGTCGTCGTCGACTCCGAGGTGATCCTCGTCCAGGAGTACGTCCACGGCGTGTCGCTCGCGGCCCTCATGCGCGCGGCGGCGATCGGCGACGCGCCGCTGCCGGTGAGCGTCGTGGCGGCGATCGTGACCGGCGTCCTCGCGGGGTTGCACGCAGCGCACGAGGCGTGCGACGAGGTCGGCGCGCACTTGGGGATCGTTCATCGCGACGTGTCGCCGCAGAACGTGATGGTCAGCGTCGACGGCGTGCCGCGCCTCCTCGACTTCGGCATCGCGAAGGCGAAAAACCGGACGCAGCACACGCGTCAGGGATTCATGAAGGGGAAGATGGGGTACATGGCGCCCGAGCAGCTCCGGATGGAGCCGGTCACGCGGCGCGTGGATCTCTACGCGGCGGGCGTCCTGCTCTGGGAGATGCTCGTGAACCGGCGCTTTTACAACCGCGAGAACGAAGCGGCGTTCCTGTCGAACGTCCTCCACGGCACCGCGCCGACCGTGAGCGCGGCGCTCGAGGCGCGCGGCGCGGCCCCTACGGGCATGCGACGCGAGGAGATTCTCACCCTCGAGCCGATCGCCGCGCGCGCGATGGCGATGGCGCCCGAGGATCGTTACGACGGCGCGGCCGCGATGCTGGAGGCGATCCTCGCCGTGTGCCCGCCGTCCACCTCGCTCGAGGTCTCGCGATGGGTCCGCACGATGGGGACCGACGATCTGGAGCGGCGCGAGAAGATGCTCGCGGCCAACGAAGAGAGCTGGCGGAGCAACTCGCGGATCACGGCCGCCGCGCCGACGCTCGGCTCCGGTGTTCGCCGCGGCCTCGTCGCGCCGAACGAGGACGCGGTAGCGGCGATCGCGCCCGAGCGAGATCCGCAGCCGGTCGCCGACGCGCGCCGTAGTCCGTGGCGCTTCGTGCCGTGGGTGGTCTGCGCGGCGCTCGCCTTCGTCGTCGTGGATCTGGTGCTCGTGCGGTGGCTCGGAGATGCGCGCGGTCGAGCGGAGGAGACGTCCATCGCGAGTGACGCGCGCGCGATGGCGCCCGCGCCGATCGCGATCCCGCCGCCCACGGCCGCGCCCGCGCCCGCTCGGGCAGACGCCGTCGACGCGGCGCAGACCGCGACTCCCGCCCGCAACGCCCAAGGCGCCGCGCCGCCTCCGACGCACGCGCCGCGACCCGCTCCGCGTCCGAGCCCCCCGCCGCCCTCGCACGCCCCCGCGCCGGCCGGGACGACCGCGGCCCCCGGCGACCCCAACGCCAACGACTGCAACCCCCCTTTTTACTACGCGGGCTCTCGCAAGGTCTTCAAGCCCAGCTGCCTGTGATTCGAAAGTCATCCGTTCGTACAAGGAGCCCGTCATGGCAGAGATCGTTCATCGAGTTCACGTGAACGCCGCACCGGCAGACGTCGTTCGCGCGCTGCGCGAGGAGGCGCTTCGTGTCGCGTTCTGGCCGGTCGCGACGAAGCTCAGCATGCGCGCCTCGGCCGAGGACAGCGCCTCCACCGTCGCGTGGTCGTGCGTCGAGGGTCCTTCGGAGTGGGTCGGCACGTGCGTCTCCTTCGACGTCGCGTCGGAGGGCGAGGAGAGCGTCGTTCGCTTCAGCCACCGCAACTGGCGCGCGTCGACGGACTTCATGGCGCAGTGCGCGACGAGCTGGGCGCGCGTCCTATTCAGCTTCAAGTCGCACCTGGAGATCCCGGAGCCGGACGACGTCCTGATCTGACCAAACGGCTTGAATCTCAGCCTGTCCGCGTTCGTCCATCTGCCCGATGGCTTCACGCTTCTGGCGCGCCGCGCACGCGGGGCTCGCTGCATCGGCCTTCTTCACAAGCGCAGGCGCCGGAAGCGCCCAGACGGCTCATCCGGGCGCTTCCCCAACGGTGCCCCTCCCGCCGCTGCCTCCCCCGACGGCATCGGATCCTGTCGCCGCGACGCCGCCCCCTCCGTCCCCCGCCGAGCCCGCAGCTCCGTCGAAGGACGACTGCTCGAAGAAGAAGGAGTGCAGGTGCGACGGCTCGTCGTGCAGCTCTTCCGGCACGACCTGCGGCCGTTGCGGGTCGTGCGGGAGCTGCTGCACGTGCGCGCACAAGGCGTGGGACGGCACGGTGTGGGGCGTTCGCGGCAGCTTCACCAGCGTCGACGGCCCCGAGCGCGTGCGCGCGGGCGGCGTGATGTTCTTCGGGCAGAGCGAGGGCTGGAGGACCGACGAGGGCAGCATCTTCACGATGCGGGGCGCGAGCGCGCTCTCTCTCGGCGGCGGCTCGGGCGGCGTCGAGGGGAGCCTGTCTGCCGCGTTCACCCTCGGCCTTCGCGCGCCGCTCGGCGACACGCACGGCCCCTTCGCCCGCGTCGGCCTCGGCGGCGAGCTCCTCGGCAACTCGAAATTTTACTACTCGCACATCGATCTCCCGCTCGGCGAGGTGGGCTACCAATACGTCCACGATCGCACGGTCCTCGAGCTCGGCGCGCGCGCCACGCCGATCCTCACGGGTCGCTACAACACCGGCGACACGTCGCGCCGTGAGCTCGGGACGAGCTTCGCGTGGGGCGGATACCTCGCCGTCCACACGCGCTATGGTCGCCTCGACGGGAGCTTCACGCGCGTCGAGGCACACCACACCGATCCCGGCACGCCGGTCGACGTCGCGCGCGGCATGGCGTGCGTGTACTTCGCCGAGACGGTGGCGCTCTGCGCCGACGGCATGTGGCTGCGCGGCGATCAGCAGCCGGTCGGCGTCGTCACCGCAGGCCCGCCGCCGGGCACGATGGCGGAGAGCATCTACGCCGGCGCGACGCTCGGCTTCGTCACGTTCTGAGCCGCGCCGACGACGTCGGCTGAAGCGCTCAGAGGATGCGAAGGCGGCTCACCGAGAACGGTGGCGTCGACGGCGACGCGGTCCCCTCGTCAGGCGGGGCGGACGGAGACGCCGACGGAGGCACCGACTCCATGACCTGCCCCACGAGCGATCGCACGCGCTTGCGGAGGCTCTCGATCTCCGCGTGGAGGAGCTCGCGTTGTGCGTCTTCCTCGCGGAGCGCCAGCGACAGCGCGCGCACCATGTCTTCGACCACCTCGGGCATCCTCCACATCGCGCAGGCGGCGGCCTGACTGTCGAGCTCTCCGCGCACCACCGCGAGCAGAACCCGCGCGCGCGCGTCGGGATCCTCCCGCTCCACCGGATGAAGCGTGGGCAACGTCGTGTCCTCGAGAGGGGTTGCGCACTCGCTCATGGGCCAGCGGCGGTGCACGCCACGTGCCGTCGTTGGTCGGCGCTCCGCCGAGCCTTCTTTGCGCCAAGTTCTGGGGAGACGGGAAGGCGCCAGAGAGCACATGGGATCGAATCGATCCCGCAGGGCGAACGTTCGTCGTAGCGGCGCCCCCTCAGGGGGTGCGGGACGTACACCCCGGACGCGGTCGTCATCGGCAACAGCAACGCACGTACGCCGCCTGCGGCGCTGTTCGGGCCGCATGCTGGCGTGCGCGTCGCGCCGATCGCAAGCGCAGAGTGACGAGCACGTCTGCACGAACGCGATCTGGCAGTCGGCGAGAAGGGGCGCGCGGCCGCCACCGTCACACGCGCCACCGTCGCACCCCGATCCGCTCCCGCACGCGGCGGCGCACGAACCGCCGCAGCCGTCCGCTGCGCCGCACGCTTGACCGACGCACGCGGGCACGCACGCCGCTCGAAAGGACTCCGACGAAGCACCGAGCCGATGGACGTGCTCGCGCTACCCAAGCGGGAGTTCAGCCACTGTCGGCAAACCTGCCCGAGCTGCGTGGGAGCTTTGAGACGAAGAGCGCGGAGCGAGCCCTCCCGCGGCAGGATTCGCCGCCGAACAGACAAAGCCTTCCTTCCACTCGTGGCCGCCTCGACGGGGCGCCGCCTCGCCGGTCGCCCTCGGAGACGGGCCGAGCGCGTCGACGTCCTCCACGCCGTCATGCCATGGGGCTCGCGCCCCAACGTTCCGCGCCATCGGGCTTTTCTTGCAACCGCAAGAGGCCTCCGGCGTAGTCTCAGGCATGAGTCCCAAAGCGCAGTTGGTACGACCGGCAGGGTGGTGGGCCCTCGCGGCTTCGCGCGTCATCGTCGGGTACATGTGGTACCAGCAGACGCTGTGGAAGCTGCCTCCGGATTGGGGCGGCGCCGGCGGGCTTCGGCATTGGGTCGAGGAGTCCGGAAAGTACGCGGTGCCTTGGTATCGCGCGTTCGTGAACGGAGTTGTCCTGCCCAACTTCAGCCTCTTCGCGCCGCAAGTTTGGCTCGGCGAGACATTCATCGCGATCTCGCTCGTGTTCGGCGTGTTCACGCGGCTCGGCGGGGCACTCTGCTTTCTCATGGGAGTGAACCTCTACCTGGCGAACAGCAAGATCCCGCACGAGTGGTATTGGAGCTACGTCTTCATCGCGCTCCTCGGCGCGATTTACGGAGCCACGCGCGCGGGTCGCTACGTCGGCGTCGACCAGCTCCTCGTGCCGCGCATAGAGCGTCTTGGCGAGACCCATCCGCGACTCGGCAAGATACTGCTCGCCTTGACTTGATCTCTCGTAGAGTCCGGGCATGCGGCTCGCCGCGCTAGGTCTCGTTACGATCGCGGCCTCTCTCGCTTGGCCTTCCCTCCACGCGCAGCTCGGATTTCGGGCGTTCACGATCGTCTACGCGATCGAGCTCGCGCTGTTCGTGCTCGCCGCGATCGTCGTGTGGCGCTTCGCGCCCGCCGACCCGAAGATGGCGCGACGCGAGCTTGTGCTCATTCTCGGCACGGCTGTCCTCCTGCGATTGGCGCTCGTCTGGCAACCGCCGTTCCTGTCGGACGACGTGTACCGGTACGTTTGGGACGGAAGAGTCCAGGCGTCGGGCATCAACCCGTATCGCCATGTTCCGGAGGCGCCGGAGCTCGCGCCGCTGCGCGACGCGGAGATCTTCCCGAACATCAACCGTCGATCCTACGCGCCGACGATCTATCCGCCCCTCGCGCAGCTTGCCTTTCTCAGCGCCTATTTCATCGGCGGCGGATCGCTCCTCGGGACCAAGCTCGTGATGGTCGCGGTCGACCTCGCGGCGGTCGGCATCCTCGTCCTCTTGTTGCGCCGGCTGAAAGAAGACCCGCGCAAGGTCATCGTCTACGCGTGGCATCCGCTGGTGTGTTGGGAGGTGGCCCACAGCGGCCACGTCGACGCGATCGCGGTGGCGCTGCTCGCCGGCGTGATGCTCGCGGCGAGCTCGTCGCGGCGCGCGCTCACGGGGCTGTTGCTCGGCGCGGCGACGCTCGTGAAAGGTTATCCGCTCGTTCTCGTACCGGCGTTCGCACGTCGCGGCGGCGTGCGCCTCGTTGGGGCGTTCCTCGCGACGTTCCTCCTCTATCTCCCGTACGCCGGCGTGGGGTCGAAGGTCCTCGGGTTCTTGCCGACGTACTTTCGGGAGGAGGGAATTGATACGGGCGAACGATTCGTTCTGCTCCGCCTGATTCGGCTCGCGGTTCCGCTTCCGACGCTGGCCTACTTCGCAATCGTCGCGGCGATCTTCGCGTGGGTCTCGATTGCCTCCCTTAGGCGGGAGCACCAAGATCTCCGAACGGAAGCGCGCGCGGCCGCGACGCTCGCCGCACTCACGCTCGTCCTCGGGACACCGCATTACGCGTGGTACGCGCTTTGGCTCATCGCGCTTTCTACGGTGGCTCCGCGGCCCGCGTGGCTCTACCTCTCAAGTGCCGCCGCCCTCCTCTACTACGCACCGCACAATCCAACCGCGCGACTCTGGTTCGACGCAGCTCAATTCGTTCCGCTGGTGGCGCTTCTGCTCTGGGAGCGTGTCTCGAAGTCGCGCGCGTCGCCGACGACCCTCACGACGACGCAGTCGCCCGCGGCACCCGATTGACGCCATCTTCCGGCGAGCCTCCCCGCCGAAGCGAGCCTGCCGAGTTGAGACTCCCACCCGAGAACGACGGCGGGGCCGGAGAGCGGCAGCGAATCGACGAACCTCGCGTCGGGCAGGTGCGTGAGGAGCTGCAATGCGACGCTCGGGCACACGACAGGAGCGCCTGCCGAATTTGCGTCGACCCATCCTGCGGCCGCTTGCTGCGAGCCCCATCGCGCGTGCGTCGACGATGCGTACCAAGCGACGTGAACGGCGAGGGTCGCGCCGAGGGCGGCGGCACCCGCGCGAGTCCATGCCGTTGACAAGCGCAGCGCGCCGAATCCGATCGCGACGCATGTGAACGGGACGAGCGCAGCGAAGTGTCGATCGAGACCGAGCGAGCCGCCGAAGACACATGTAGCCGTGAGGAACGCGAGGATGCCGAGCGACGCCCACGCAAGTTCGGGGACCGCCTTTGCCGCGCCGCGCAGACCGATCCCGGCGAGTAGCAGAGTGGGGCCAAGGACCTTGGCGGGGACGAAGAATGTGTAGTGCAGGAGCCCGAGCAGCCCCATGCCGTGCACCGGCCCACCGACGAAGTGGATCGTCTCAGGGACGAACGCGAGCCATTGTCCATCCGTGCGCGCGCGAATCGCGCACCACACCAACACCGGCGCGAATGCGAGGGCGATCGCGAGCGCGGTCGACCTCCTGCTGCGCGCATCGCCGCGCACCGCCACTCCGACGCCGAGCGCGAACGTCGCGGCCCACGCTTCGTAGCGAAGCAGGCACGCGACGGCGAGACATGCGCCTGCGACGAGCCCGCGACGCCGCGCGAGCCCAGCCGCGACGCCCACAAGAGAAAGGACGAACAGCGTCTCGCTCTGCGCAGACGTCGCGATCAAGGACGGCAGCGGGGCGATCGTCATCGCCATCGCCGCCACGATCGCCGCACGCTCGGAGCTCGGTCGCGTCATTCGATAGAGAACGATTGGGGCGAGAATCGCGAGGGTGGCGTTGAAGAGGCGCGCCCCGACGAATCCCGCCCGCAGCGTGATGAGCAGCGACAGCACGACGTGCCATCCGGGCAGCCAAACCCAATGGGCGGCCACTCGATCGGGATGCGCGAGTAGCGCGCGCGCCGCCGCGAAGTGGCCGTAGGCGTCGGTGTCCGAATCCGGCAGGGTCGCGACGATCGCGAGTCGCAGCATGGCCATCGCAGCGATCGCGATCACGAGGCCGCGCCACGCCGGCCTCGCCCAACGCACCATCGTTCTTCCCTATCAGAACGACCCGAAGATCAAAACTAGGGCCCCGCTTGGCGATGCGTCGAAGCGGGAGCCGCACCACCCACGAACGAGCGGTCGAGCGAGCGTCATGTCACCGATGCAGTCGCCACCGTCCAGCTCGGGACCACCCCCGATTTGCGCGGCCGCCATGGAGTAGGCTTAGCGGCGGAAGGAGCGGTTCATGTCGAGTGCGGTGCTGGTGGTCGGCGGCGCGGGCTTCATCGGGTCGCACCTCGTCGATGCTCTTCTCGCGCGCGGCGAGCGCGTGCGCGTGCTCGACGATCTGCTCCCGCAGGCGCACCCTTCGGGAGTCGCGCGCTGGTTGTCCAAGGAGGCAGAGCTCGTCGTGGGCGACATGCGCGATCGCGCGACCGTCGACCGCGTGCTCGACGGCGTCGAGGTCGTCTTTCATCAGGGCGGCATGGTCGGCAACGGCCAGTCCATGTACGACGTGCGGCGGTACACCGACGTGAATGCGGTCGGCACCGCGACGCTGCTCGAGGCGATGCTCGCGCGGCGTGCGCAGTTTCGCCGGCTCGTCCTCGCGTCTTCGATGGTGGTGTACGGCGACGGCGCGTACCGCTGCGAAGACCATGGTCTGCTCGATCGTGCGCTCCGCCCACGCGCGCGCCTCGACGCGCGCAAGTGGGAGCCCATCTGTCCGGAGTGCTCCCGCGAGGTCGTCCCCGCCCCGACCCACGAAGAGCACGCGCTCCGCCCGACCAGCACCTACGGAATCTCAAAGCTCGCGCAGGAGCAGCTCTCGCTCGTCCTCGGCCGCGCGCACGGACTGCCGACAATTGCGCTGCGATACCTCAACACGTACGGCTCTCGGCAGGCGATGCAAAACCCGTACACTGGCGTCGCCGCCATCATCGCGACGCGCCTCCTCAACGGTCGCGCGCCGCTGATCTTCGAGGACGGCGGACAGCTCCGAGACTTCACGCACGTGAGCGACGTCGTCCGTGCGAACCTCGCCGCCGCCCAAGCCTCCGACGCCGCGCTCTATTTGCCGTACAACATCGGCACCGGCGCCAGCACCCGAATCCTAGACGTCGAACGCGCCATCGCGACCGGGCTCGGGGTCGACATCGCTCCGCAGCTCACCGGCGAGTACCGCGAGGGCGACATTCGCCACTGCTACGCAAACGTCTCTCGCGCGCGCGAGCTCCTCGGGTGGGAGGCGCGCGTTCCGTTTCGCGAAGGCGTCGGCGAGCTCGTGGCGTGGGCGCGCGGTGAGCGCCCGGAGGATCTCACCGACCGCGCGCACGCGGAGCTCCGCGCGAACAACATGATCCGCTGAGGCCCGGCCGCGCGCCGGCGGACGCGCGGGCACTGACGGGGTCATGCATCACCGGAGGAGTCGACAGCCTCTTCCACGCGGCGCCGATTCTAACGGCGGCGGGGGTGCCTCAAAACAGGCCGATCGCGAAGTGCAGCGCGCCGAAGTCCTCGTTCGCGTAGACGGTGTGGCGCGTGACGTTGATGCCGTAGTCGACGGCGACCGGGCCGACCGGGGTCTGGAGGCGAACGCCCGCGCCCACCGACGCGCGGAGCGGGACTTTACCCGTATCGAGGGGATACGACGCGCGGCGCCAGAGGTTGCCGATGTCGGTGAACAGCGCGGTCTCGAGCGGCCCAATGATCGGCACGCGCAGCTCGAGGCGCGGGTTCACCATGAGGTTGCCGCCGCGCACCGGCTGGCTCGCGAGCGTGAACTTCTGCAGATTCGGCGTCGCCCCCGCTGCGTCGCACGCCGAGGGCGCGGTGCCGTTCACACAATCCGGCTTGCCGAAGTCGCTCACAATCTGATCGATGTCGTCCTGCGGCACGAACGACGACAGCGCCCACCCGCGCATCGACTCCACGCCGCCCATGAAGAAGAAGCGATCAGGGTAAGTCTGCGACGTCGGTGTCAGCTGCACGTTCGTTCCCAGGCGCAGCTCCGCGGCGATGCGCATTCCGCGCGGCAGCGGGATGTAGCCGGCGATCGTCTCCGTGAAACGCAGGAAGTGCCCCTCGAACGTCGTGACGTTGTCGGTCTTCTTGAAGATGGGGAACGAGTCGACGTGCTCGAGGCCGCTCACGAAGTACGTCCCACGCGACGCGTTGAACGAGTTGTCGCGGCGATCCCAGGCGACGATGAAGCGCTGCGCGAACGCCACGCTCGCGCCGTCCGGAAAGAGCAGGTACTTGACGACGTCGACCGGCACGAGCCCGTTGCTGGACTGTTGCGCCACCTTGTTGAGATAGTCCGTCGTCGTGCTGAACTGGAAGAGACGGATCGTATTGTCCTCAGCGCTCTGGCTGATGGTGAAGAGTAGTTGCCGAACCGGCCTGTACTGCAAGCTCGGGATGACGGCGATCTTCGTGATGTAGAAGTCGCGCTGCAGGTCGTGAATGTACACGGCGTCGATCTGCGTGCGGACGAGGGGCCCCAGGCCGATCTCGGGAAGCGCGACGCTCGCGGTGAGACGCGCGGCGATGCGCTGCTCCACGTCTAGCGACTTCCAGTTCGCGCTGACCTGCGGATCGAGGATGAGCGGCGTCGGCAGGTACGAGAGACGCCCGCGCAGCGTGAAGGCGATCGCGTCGCCGAAGATGTTCCGGTGCGCGTACTCGAAGCCGTAGTAGATGCCCTCGCCGGTCGTGAAGCCTCCTTGCTGCTCGATGGCCTGGGGCAGGCGCTCGTTCACCGTGATGAGGACCGTCTTGAATTTCTGGGGCACGTACGGCTCGGCGAGATCGACGGCGACGCTCGTGAAGACGTTGAGCGTCGCGACGCGCTCCTGGGTCTTGCGGACGTCGCTCGTGCGGTACGGCTGGCCGATCGCGAGCGCGGCGCGGCGCAGGATGATCCGGGAGTGCGTGATCCGGTTCCCGACGACGACGATGTCGCGGACGATGACCTGTACGCCTTCGAGGATCTCGAAGCGGACGCGCGCGCGCGTGTTGTCGATGGACGGCTCGAGCGCATACTTGACGTCGACGTAGGCGTAGCCCTCCTCTTTGTAGAGATCGAGGATGCGGCGCCGCGCGTCGTCGAGGCGCAGGGTGTTGACCGGATCGCCGAGGCCCGCCTTCGCGGCGTCCGCGAGGCGCTGCTCACTGAAGGCGCGCGCGCCGGTGAACGCTACGTCGTAGAGCGTGGTCCGCGGTCCGAGCTTCACGGGGATCCGTAGCTCGAGGCGCGGCTCGCACTCCACGCCGCGCAGCGGATCGGGCGTGCAGCTCAGCTCGGGATCGAGGCGGCCAACGGGCAGGGGGAGGTTGCTCGCGTCGTAGGTGCACACGTCGGACGGCGTGGCGCGCGGCGGCTCGGGGATGCAGCGTCCCGCCGGTGACTTCGCGCTGCACCTGCGGCGCACGATCTGAACGGGCCCCACCTGCGCGTGCAAAAAACCTTCGTTGCGATAGAGCTCCTGCACGTGCGCGAGCGCGCGCTCGTAGATGTCGGGCACGAAGGTCGCGTTCGGCTCGAGATCGACCGGCACCGTGCGCGCGTCGGTCGCCAGATCGCCGGCGGCGGGGCCGATCGTCCGATCGAGGGCACGCGGGTCCGGGTTCTTCACCAGATCGGCGCCGGGGAGCTCGTCCTCCAGGTAGCTGTCGATCTCGTTTCCGATGCCGGACGCGGAGCGCGGCCCGCCCTCGCTGAGCTTGCGGACGTCGTCCTCTTTGAGGCACGGGTAGCTGCGCGTTCCGACGAGCACGCGGCGGTGCTCGAAGATCTTGAAGACGAGCTGATGGACGCGATCGGCGGCGCCTCCGCGCGCCTCGGCGGTGATCTCGACGTCGAGGTAACCGCGGCGCACGTAGAACTCCTTCAGCTTCTGGACGAGGTGCGACGCGCTGCGATCGGGCTCATTTTCCAGGTCGAGCGCCCCCGCGAGCGCGCTGCCGTCGTAGCGCTCGTTGCCCTCGAAGCGCGCCTGGAAGAGCGGCCCCGTCTCGACGCGAACGCGGAGGGTGACCTGGCCCTGCCACAGGATCACGTCGTGCGAGACGTCGGCGCGGTGGTACCCGCGTGCGCGGAGGGAGGTCTCCAGCTTGGTGTCGGCGGCGTCGAGGGTCGCCTCGTCCGCGCGATCGTTGCGGGGCACCGCGTACTCGCTCGAGGCGACCTGCTCGAGGTTCTTCGTCTCGACGTCGGTGATGTAAAATACACGCTTCGCGATCAGGCGCGGGACGCCGGGCTGGACGTCGACGAGCACCTGCACGCGCTGGCGATCCTCGGTCGCGCGCGTGGTGATGGACACCTCGGGGCGCGTGTAGCCGTGCTTGACGAAAATCGCCGCGATCTTGGCGCGCTGCTCGGCCAAGGTGACGCCGAGGATCTCTCCGCCTTCTGCGAGCTCGGCCTCGCGGGAGATCTCGTCCTTGTCGACGCCGGCGCCGTGGGTGTCGACGGTGAGCGTCTCGATGATCTTGCGCGCGACGACGTGGACCGCGAGGCGAACCCCTGCGCCGTCGTCCAGGACCGCGACGCGTCCGCGCGCAAAGTTCCCGGTCGCCATCACCTCGGCGAGCGCTCTCCGCGCCACGCTGGCCGAGAACGGCTCCGCCGCCTTCACCGACGAGACGACGGGGCCGCGCACGTCGGGCCACGTGTCGTCGTCGAGGAGGACCTCGACCCGCACCACCGGGCGCCCATCGAACCGCGCGACGTCGGCGGGAGGAGCGAGGCCGGTGTCCGGCGGCTGAGCGAGCGCCACGCCCAGCGTCGCGCCGAAGAGCGCGAAGAACGCCAGGAGCGACGCGAGCGACCTACTCAAATTCGAGCCTCCACCGGAATCCACCGCCTACGTTGCCGATGGCCGAGGAGGATACGTCATTGATGTTGTCGTACGTGCTCTGAACGCTCAGCTTCTGGCTGAGTCGCCACTCGATGTTGGAGCGGAGCTCGCGATCCTCGGTGAGGCCGGTGGTGACGCTGGCGCGGACGTTGTCGGTGATGCGCCGGCCGACGGTGACCTGCGGCTCGGTGCGACCGGTTCGCGACGAGTACGCGCTGCCGAAGCGGAAGTCGTCGATCACCGGAATGGCAGCTTTTACTGCGCGATCGGCGCCGGTCGCCGCACCGACGGCCTGAAACGCGACGCTCGTGCCGACGCCGGCGGCGCCGACCTGATCGATCTCCGAGCGCGTCATGCCGAGCGTGAGGAGGAGCTTGATGTCCTCGTCGGAGAGGGCCGGATCGCTGGTGAGCTCGAGGCGAACGTTGTCGGCGTCGCCGAACGCGTGGAGCTGGATGCGCCATAGGCCTCCGACGCGTCCGCCCCCCGTGCCGCCTGCCGCGCCGACGTCGCTCGTGCCCGCGCCGGCCGCCGCGCCCGCGCTCGTGTCGGTGTAGCGGCGGTACTCGGTGACGGCGGTGATGTCGACGTTGGGGGCGATGCGCGTCGGATCGTCGAAGCCGATGTACGCCTGACGTACCTCGAACTCGTTGGCGAGGAAGCGGAAGCGACCGCCCGGCACCGCCTTCAAGTTGCCGTGCAGGCCCATGCGCTGGTTCGTGCCGGCCACGGTGAGGACGCCCGAGTCGATCGCGAGCTGCGCGTCGACGAGGTTGTTCTTGATCTTGAGCGGCTGCCGCGAACGAACGCGCACGTCGAAGGCGACCGCGTCCTGCGACGGATCGTACGACTCGACGACCGTGCGGCGCGCGCCGCCGACCCTGAACCCGCCGAGATCGGTGAGCAGGTTGATGGGCCGCGTGTACTCGAACGAGGTGAGGAGGACGTCGCCGGTGACGTGGGGGAGGCGCGCGCCGGCGCCGCCGGTGGCCTGCGCGTTGTAGGAGACCACCAGATCGGCGTCGAGCGACGTCGCGACGCCGTCGGCGGGCGAATAGCGGATGCCGCGCGCGGCGATCTGCGCGTCGGCGGCGCCGAACGCCATCTCTTTGAGCGGAACGCGTCCGTCGGTGACGGTGACGGTCCCGCCGAGGAACCGCGCGCTCGCGTGCGAGATGCGGATCTCGTTCACGTCGGCGCGCACGTCGACGTCGATCTCCGAGATGACGCCGGGAAGACCGTGCACCGCGAGCTCGCCGCCTTCGACCTTGACCTCGCCGTCGAGCACCGGAGCCGCCGCCGTTCCTCCGAGCTTCACGCGGCCCTTCAACGTGCCGGTCGCGCGCTCGACCTTCGGCACGACGCCGACCATGAAGCCGAGATCGACGGGCAAGAGCTCCGCGGTCAGGTTGAGCGCCGCGCCGCGCGTCAGGCGGTCGACGCCGCCGCGCACGATGAACGAGCCCTTGAGCCCGTTGTTGGCGTTCACGTCGAAGACGAGCGGCGGCACGATTAGGCGATCGGCCTCGACGACGAAATTCACGGGCGCCGGACGCAGCACCAGCCGCTGCCCGCCGCGCTCGAGCGTCATCGCCTGCGGCGCGAAGCGCGCGCGCGTGCTCGCGAGATCGTCCATCTTGAGGCGCGTGAGCGTGAGATCTCCGGAGAGCTCCCCGGTGACCGGAGGCGGCGCGGTCCCTTGCTCCTTCGCCTTCGGATCGGGCTCCGATTGGATCTTCACGACCGCGCCGAGATCGAGCTTGCGGAGCAGCGCGCGGCCGGTCACGAGCGCCGCCTTCTCGCGCGTCATCGTGAAGCGCTCCAGCGTGAGCTGACCGCCGAAGAGCTCGCCGTCGACCGCGATGGTCCCTTGCGACGACGTGTCGCGGAGGAACGCCTCCTTGTTGAAGGCCGGCATGATGCGCCCGCCGCAGCGCGTCCGGCCGACCGGTTTTTCCTCCGGCGGCTTCTGCGTCATCGTCACGCGCAGGTGCGACGAGCCGAGCGCCGCCCCTCGCACGCGAATCGGCGTGACGTCGACGTCGGTGCTGAGCGTGAACGCGTCGAGCTTGCCGCTGATCTGCGCGATGCCCGACGCCGAGCCCTCGATCTGCCGGCGAATGGGGCCGAGCTGGTCGATGCGTGACAGCGGGAGCGCCTCGATGACGACGCTGCCGTGCACGTCGCCGCCGCGCTGAATGGTGCCGGAGCCGAGCAGCGATCCGATCGGCGCTCCGCCTTTGGGATGCGCCTTGTGGAGGGTGACGGCCCGGATGTCGACGTCGGCCCCTTCGAGCCCGGCGCCGCGATCGCTCCACTTGTATTCGAGGTCGAGATCGCCGTCCTCGAAGGTCTCCCCATAGAGCTTCACGTCGCGCACGTGGGCGGTCGCGCGCACGTCGATGAAGCCTAGACCGCATACGTCCTCCGGCCCGCCGAGCGCGATGTGCAGGCTCGCGTTCGTCGCGATGGATCCGTCGATCTCGGCGAAGCGCGGATCGTCCTCCATCTTCCAGATCGCCAGGAAATCCCGGACTCCCAGCGCCGTGGCCGTCGCGATGCCGTCCATGTGAAGGCCGTCGTGATGCGCGAAATCGAGCCGCGCGGTCGGCATCTCGTAGGTGCTCTTGCCCTTGACGGCCTTCGCGCCCGATAGATCCACGACGAGGCCCGTGAGCTTGACGTGCGCCGCGGTCACGTTGCCGAACGGAATGTCCCCGAGGACGAAATTCTGGATCGACGTGTCCCCCTCGAGTCGTGGATCGCCGAACGTGCCGCCGACCTTCACGTCGACCTCGGCGATGCCCGCGATAGGGATCGATCCGAGCGGCCCGAGATCTTGGAGATCGATCGAACCGCCGGGGACGAGGATCTTCAGGTCGTTGTTGTAGTGGAGCGACACGAGGCCGCCGGTGATCTTGCTCCCCGCCGTGATGACCGTCGCGTTCTGAAACTCCACGGCCTCGGGACGGACGGCGAGGTGCGCCTGCACGTTCGCGTCCTTCACGCCGACGATGCGATTGTGGGGGCTCAGGATCGGCGCGTCGGCGACCATGAAGTTGGGCGTGTGCGCGGTGAAGTCGCCGTCGAGCTTCAGCGGGACCAGCGTGCCCTTGACGATGGGCATGTGGACTTCTTTGATGTCCCACGCGACGTGCGAGTGCTTGGCGACGCCGAGATCATAGAGCAGCGTCGTGAAGTTCACGTCGCGGACCTCGACGCGCGCCTTGAGCGGGACGCCCTTTTGGAGCGGCTCGACGGTCACGTCCGAGATCGTCACGACGCCGTCGGCGATGCGAATCACCAGGCTCGGCGTCGTGACGACGTTCCGGCGGATGGTTATTTCGGACTGGATCTCGTGCGCGAAATTGTAGTGATCGAGGCGGATCTCGTGCGCCTCGAAGTGCGCGCTGACGTCGGGGAGGATGGTGTCGGCGCCGTAGCGCACGTCGCCGTCGAGCTTGATCCACCCGTCGGTCTCCGGCAGCGACGCGAAGCGCTCGGCGAGGCCGACCGGGATGCGCACCTTCACGCGGCCGTCGACGCGCGGGAGCTCGCCGTCCTTTTCCGGCAACCTCACACGCAGGTGCGCGAGAGAGATCTCGACGCGCCGCTTGTCGGTCGCGGGGAGGCCGCAGTGCGGGAGCGAGGCCGGCGCGATGTCGAGATCGGCCGAGCCTTCGGCCTCGAGGCGACGCACCAGGATCGTGCCGGGCTCGATGCGGACACGCGCGTCCACGCCGCACAGCGCGTCGTCGTCGACGGCGAGCACGGGCGGCTTCGTATCCCCAGCGGGGTACGTGAGGCGTGAGCTGTGGAGCGCGGCGTTGGCGGCGCGCAGCGACACCTCGAACGACGAGCCGCGCTCGCGATCGTCCTCCACGGTCACGTCGGCGTCGACCTCGTGCGCTTGGATCTTCGTGCCGTCGATGTCGAGATCGAGATCCGCGTCGGTGACGGCCAGGACGCCGAAAGGAACGCGGAGCGGGCCCTTCTTCTCGTTCTTCTTCAGCTTGACGTCGAGGTTCGCGAGCTGCCCTTGCCGCATGACGATGCGCGCGTGCGGCGTGTCGGCCTCGATCTGCTGGACGACGAGCTTGCCGCTGAAGAGCGCGAAGAACCTCGGCTGCGCAGCGACGCGCGCACACACGAGCGCCGGTCCACCGCCGTCGGTCGAGGCGATCTCGACGTCGCGCAGCTCCACGACGAGCGGCCACAGCCGCAACGCGACCATGTAACTCGCGTCGACCCCTTGCTCGCGGAGGATTCGCTCGGTCTCGCGGGCGGCCCAGCGCTGCGCGCGATCGGATCGGACGATGACCGTCAGCCCCATCGGGACCAGGCCGACGATCGCGAAGACGATGCAGAGCACCCGCGCGAGCACGCGTCCCCAATCGCGACCGCGCGAGCGGCGCGGCGGCGGCGGGAGGGAGGTGCTCTTGCGGTCGAGGTTCATTGGGACGAGCGGATGCAAGAAACGGCGCGAAACACGCAGGGAGGTCGATCGTTGGACGCACGTCCCCGGTCCGGAATGCTACCCCGCGGTGCCTAAATGCGCCCATTTCTGGGGCAATTTGGCTTATAGAAGCTGGCGCGCATGAGACGTCGTACCCCAGGCGTGCTGACCGCTCGGGAAATGCTCGAGGCGACCATCGCGCGCGCCGAGGCGGAGGACGCCGAGCGCGTCATCGGGTTGCTCGAGCCGCTCGTCCTCGAGCGCCGGCGCGAGCGCCTCCAGGAGGTCATCGGCAAGCGCCTCGAGAGCGTGTCGGTCCTCTTCGACGCGCCTCATGATCCGCACAACGGCGCCGCCGTCCTCCGCTCGTGCGAGGCGTTTGGCGTCCAGTACGTGCACGTGATCGAGCGCACCGAGCATTTTCTGGCGGCGGCGAGCGTGGCGAAGGGCTCGCAGCGGTGGGTCGACGTGATTTGCCACGCGCGCGCCGAGGAAGCCGTCGCCGACGCGCGCAGGCTAGGTCTCGAGCTCGTGTCGACGCACCCCGACGGCGAGCTGCTCCCCAAAGACCTCGCGACGATCCCGCGCCTCGCGCTCGTCCTCGGCAACGAGCGCGACGGCATCACCGACGATCTCGCGCGCGCGTGCTCGCGCAGCGTTCGTGTCCCGATGCGCGGCTTCATCGAGAGCCTCAACGTCAGCGTCACCGCCGCCATCCTGTTGTCCGCCGCGACCGAAGGCCGCGAAGGCGACCTCGACCCCCCGACGCGCCGCCGCATGTACGCGCGCGGGCTCTACAACACCGTCGACAAGGCCGACGAGGTCCTCCGCGGCGCCGGGATTTGACTACGGCTTGGGCTTCGAGCGCCGGTACACGCTGATGATCGGCACACCGTCGTGCGTGAGGACGAAATCCGGCGCGACGTGGCCGTAGTGGACCCACGCGTTGTAGTCCGTCTCGTTCATGTGCAGCTCGTGGTGCACGATCGAGAAATCGGCCTCCGACGGCGAGCCGACGCCCCGCAAGTCGGAGCGAATTCGCTTCTCGTCGAGCATGCGTGACCAGCTGTCCCACGCCGTGTCGTGGATGAAGACGGTCGCGCCTTGCCACGCGTTCTTGGCGAAGTAGTCGGCGAGGCTCTGCGTCGTGAAGCCCCAGAACTGGCGATTCAGGCCGAGATCTGCGCCTCCCGCGGTGCCGCCGACGATCGGGACATAGCTCGAGAGGCCGTACGGGTGCGAGTGCGACGTGATGAGGAGCGAGCCGAGCGTCACGCTGGCGAGGAGCGCCGCGGTCGCCATGAAGCGTGCGCGTGCGTCGATCAAACGCGGCGCCAGCGCGCGGTGCATCGCCGTGCACACGAGATCGAAGCCGCGCCCCGCGAAGAGCACGAGGAACGGATACGCCGGCATCCAGTGCTTCGTCCCGCCGAAGATCGGCGTCTTCGGGAGGAGGAACAGCGAGAGCGGCACCGTGAGCCCGAGGAAGAGGAGGAGATCGGTCTCGTAGCGATCCTTCGGCCCGTCCCCCTTCGACACGCGGAGCTGCGACGCGAGGAACGGCGCGTGCGCCAGCAGCGCGCGAACACGCAGCCACGCGATCTTCGCGCGCTCGCCGAGGCCCGCGAAGAAGAGGACGAGCGTGACCGCCGGCACCGTGGCCACGATCATCACCGGCATGTACGCCGGCGGCGACGGCGCCTTCCAGTAGTTCACATGGAGAAATTCCATGTTGTAGTACTCGTGGTTCAAGTGGAACCGGAACCACCCCTGCACGCGCGGGAGCGTGTCGTTCCAGAGCCACGGCCACAAGAGGACGAACACCGCCGGGCCGATCGTCGCCATGGCGAGGAGGCTCGTCGGGATCGGGATCATGCCGACGCGTGACGATCGCGCGATGCGCTTGCCGTGGAGGACGAGCGCGTGGACGACGAAGACCGCAGGGAGCACCCACGCGTTGTGCTTCGTCTCGAGCGTGAGGCCGTACATCACGCCCGCGAGGATGGCCCACGCGAGCCCTCCCTTCTGCTCGGCGCGCCAGTAGACGTAGATGCAGGCCGCCCACATCGTCATGATGCCGACGTCGAAGCACGCGAGGTGCGCGTGGTAAAATGTGCCCGGCATCAGCGCGAGGCCGAACGCCGCGAAGACGCCCGCGCGCCGCGAGAAGACGCGGGCGCCCCAAATGTAGACGAGCCAGATCGCGAGGCCAGCCATCACCATTCCGGGGAAACGGAAGGCGGTGCTCGCGTCGTCGAAGACCTTCCACTTTTCGTGGAGGAACATCCACGACAGCGCGAACAGGCTCTTCATGAGCGCGGGGTGCTCGCTGTTCACTTGCCAGATCGGATCGATGCTCGACTGCTCGATCGCGATCTGCGGGCGCTCGAAGAGGAGCTTGAACCAGCGCGCGTAGTCGGTCGCCGCGCGGAAATAGAAGCCCTCGTCGCGCGCGAAGCCTAGCTCGCGCGCGGTGGCGAGGAGCCACGCGACGTAGACCGCGCCGAGGCTCGCGCCGACGAGGTGATCGCCGGGGCCGACCTCTTTGCCGAGACGCAGCCGATCGCGCCATGTGGGCTCCGCCACTTTGCTCATCGCGTGTCTGCCTCGAAGCAGTACTGGCGGCGGTTGCCGTTGCCGGCCGTCACCTCGGCGATGAGCTCGCCGCGCTTGCCTTCGAGCTCGCGCGTGTCGAGCTCGTAGCCCTTCCATCCGTCGCCGTCGTTGTGAACGACGCGGCCGAGCGTCTTGTCCTCCGCCTTGAAGAGGAGCGTGACCGACGCGCCGCCGCGTTCGTGCTCGCTGTAGAGCCCGTGGTGGCCGTGGAGCGCTTTTCCGAAGGCGACGTTCGCGAAGCGCACGCGCAAGATGGATCCGCCGCCGATCGGCGCGGCATAAAGGCACTTTCGCGCGCTGTAGTCGATCGGCTCGAGGACGGAGACGCCGACGAACGCGCCGCCGGGGCACGCGAAGCGCTCGTTCGGGATCGCCATTCCGAACCCGAGGCCGCCAGCCTGGCCGCCGCCGGTCTGGAACGCGCAGTCCACTTCGCGTGCGCCGTCGGTGCGCTGAACGGTCATTCCTTGCGGGCTCGCGTGGCGGACGAGATCGTCGATCACCTTCGCGGGCGACGGGTTCTCGAGCGTCGTGATCGTGACGCCGCCGACCTGATCGCGCGCGAGCTCCTTCCATCCGGCGAGCTCGTCGCGGTGCTTGCCGCGGATCGAGACCTCGAGCGCGCGCGGGAAGCGGGTCACGTCGGGGAAGGCCTCGCGCTCGAGCGTCGCGACCTCGTCGCCGAACGTCTCGCGCCCGACCGGATCGGTCCATTTGGGCGCGAAGACGACGAGATCGTCGGCCTTCGCCTTGGCCTTTACGACCTCACGCGCCGCGCGCCAGTCGCTCTCGGGGACGACGCCTGCGGTGGTTTGCCACAGGTGCGCGACGAGCTCGAGGATGCCCACCGCCGGCACGAAGGCGAACCCCCATTTTTTCGCGGCGACGAGATCGAACGCGGCCATCCCGGGCGGGACCATACAACGGGATCGGAGGAGAACGGGAGGAAGAACCTGTTAGGCTGCGCCGCGATGCCTCGTCCGCGGCCGTCGACCCTCTTCTTCTTCGTCGTCGCCGTGCTCGCCTCCGCGCCCGCGTGGATCGTGAGGTACCCGCCGCTCCAGGATTTGCCGTTCCACCTGGCCGCGATGCGCGTCATCCACAGCTACGGCGATCCCGCGTACGGCCTCTCCGAGCACTTCGATCTCACGATCCTGAAGACGCAGTACGTCCTCTATTACCTCCTGGGCAGCGCGCTCGCGTACGTGGTCGGCATCACCAAGGCGAACATCGTCTTGATGAGCTGCTACCTCGGCGGCACACCGCTGGCGATCCGCGAGCTGCTCCTCGCGCTCAACAAAGACGAGCGCCTCTGCCTCCTCAGCATCCCGCTCCTCGTGAACGCGATGTTCATGTTCGGTCTCTTGCCGTTCGTCTTCGGCATCCCGGTCATGTTCCTCGGCCTCGCGGCGTGCGTTCGGTACATGGAGGACCCGACGCGCAAGCGCGGCATCGTCCTCGGCGTCCTCACGTTCGCCGTCTTCTACTCGCACATCTTTCCGTTCGGTCTCTTCGCGATCGGTTACGCGGTGATGTTCCCGTGGGCCGATCCGCGCAAATGGATCCGCGCGATCACGCCGGCGCTGCCCACGCTGGGGATCTTCGCGCTGTGGCTGATGACGCCGAGCGGGAAGATCGTGCGCGGCGCGCTCAACGCCGATCCGAACGACGTCATTCTCCCCCTCGTGCAGTCCATCCACGAGGGGTACACGTGGATCACCGACGTCTTCAAAGACTCGACGGATGAAGCCTATTTCGTGCTGACGATCGCGACGGCGATCTTCGCGCTCGGCCTCGCGCAGGGGGATCGCGAGCGCTCGCGGCCTCAGGCGAAGCTGCTCGTCGCGCTTCCGCTCGTGTGCCTCTTCCTCTTCTTCACGCAGGGGCAGTCACGCGGCGTGGTGTGGCTCTTCGCGCAGCGGTTCCCGATCCTCGCGCTGCTCACGCTCATCCCGCTCTTGCGCATGCCCACCGGGATCCGCGGTCACGCGGTGACCTTCGCGATGCTCGCCTTCGCGACCGGCTCGGTCGTGAACACGTGCAAGCACTTCATCAAATTCCAGCTCGAGGAGGTCGGCGACTTCGACGGCGCGCTCGCCGAGATGCAGAACGGCAAGAAGACCGCCGCGCTCATCTACGACAAGCTCTCCGGCATCACCAACTGGGCGCCGTTCCTCCACTTCGGGTCGTACTACCAGACGGAGCACGGCGGCGTCGTCGAGTTCACGTACGCGAATTTCGCGCACTGGCCCTTCGCGTTCAAGGACGACAAGAAGCCGCCGAGCGGTGCCCCTCCGCGCATGCGCTGGGAGTGGACGCCCGAGTCGGTGTCGATTCAGGAGCTCTTCCCCTACTACGATTACGTCCTCGTGCGCGGGCAGGGCTTTCGGCCGCCGCCCGGCACGTTCCACCGCAAGTGGCACGGCGATCGCTGGGAAGTGTGGGAGCGCGACGTCAAGTAGCGCCGCGCACGCAGGTGCTCGCGCGTCGTAGGAGGCGTGACAGCCCCCCGCGCCTGTATTAGGTTCGCTCGCGATGGCGCAGACTCGAACGGCAACCAAGGCGCATGGCGGCGGCCACGGCATGATCGGCGCGTCCACGCGCGTGCGCGGCCGCATCACCGGCGACGGCGATCTGACCGTCGACGGCCACGTCGAAGGGGACATCACCGTCCGCGGCGACCTGATCGTCGGCGAAGGCGCGAGCGTCACGTCGAACGTCGACGCGCACAGCGTGACGGTGTCCGGCACGCTCGACGGCGACGTGACGGCACGCGGCGCGGTGCGCATCGCGGCAGGCGCAAAGGTCCGCGGCACGATGCAAGGCGAGCACGTCGCGATCGAAGAGGGTGCGGAGTTCGCGGGCCGCCTCGACTGCGAGTTCGAGCTCCCGCCCGAGTTGATGGGGAGCACGAGCTCCCGTAAGCGTTCCTGAGGAGATCGACATGGCGAGCACGATCATCGGCGCAGGCATCACCATCGAGGGCGAGATCACGACCGACGAGGACGTGCTCGTGCAGGGCACCGTTCGCGGCAAGCTGAACGCCAAGGACGGCGTCGTCGTCGAGCACGGCGGCGTGGTCGAGGCGGACGTGACGGGCGGCCCCCTCACCGTCTCCGGCTCGGTGACGGGGAACATCTCGTCGACCGATCGCGTCGATCTCCAGCCCGGCGCGCGCGTTGTCGGCAACGTGAAGGCAACGCGCATCACCATCGCGGACGGCGCCCAGTTCAAGGGCAACGTCGACATGGACGTCTGAGATGGCGACCAGCAGCCACGACGTCACCGTCATCGGGCGCGGCGCGCGGGTCCGCGGCCGAATCACCGGCTCGGCGACGCTCGACATCCAAGGCCTCGTCGACGGCGAAATCCTCGTCGACGGCGATCTCACGGTCGGCGAGACCGGCATGGTCGCGTCGGATCTCTCGGGCCGGCGCGTCGTCGTGCGCGGCGCCGTGAAGGGCAACGTGACGGGCGAAGAGTCCGTTCACCTGGAGGATGGCGCAAAGGTCGTCGGCGACGTTCGCGCGCCGCGCATCGCCATCGCGCCCGGCGCGCTCGTGCGTGGCTTCGTGCAGACCGCCGGCGCCGGCGCAGCCCGTCCTCGCACCACCGCCGCCGCGAAAGCGACCACCACCGCGACGCGACCGGCCGCCGCGCATGCTGCTTCTACTGCGTCTGCCGCGAAGCCCGCGGTCGTCCCTGCCGCCCGCGGCTCGGTGCCCCGCGGCGCGACGCTCGCCGGCACGAACCACGCGAACCACACGGGCGCAGCGCCTGTCGCCAAGAAGGGCCCGCCGCCTCCCATCGTCCCTGCGCTCAAGAAGGGCGCGAAGGGCGCGCTCGCCAAGAAGCGCTGATGGACCGCCGCGCGCGCCTCCTGGCCCTCCTCACGGAGCGCTCGTTCGCGCGCAAGAAGGTCGTCCTCGCTTCCGGCCGCGAGAGCGATTTTTTCATCGACTGCAAGCAGACGGTCCTCACCGCAGAAGGCCACGCGCTGTGCGGCGAGCTGATGCTCGACGCGCTCGCGAAGCTCCCCGCGTGCACCGTCGTCGCCGGCGTCGAGCTCGGCGGCTGCCCGCTCGCCAGCGCCGTCGCCCTCGTCAGCTTCCAGCGCGGCGCCCCGCGCGACGCCGTGTACGTCCGCAAAGAAGCCAAGGACCACGGCAGCAAGCGCCTCCTCGAAGGCGACACGCGCCTCGCCCCCGGCACATCCATCGTCATCCTCGAGGACGTCGTTACCACCGGCGGCTCGACCTTGAAGGCGGTGGAGAAGCTCCGCGGCGCGGGCCACGTCGTCGTCGGCGTCGTCGCGCTCGTCGATCGGCTCGAAGGGGGCCGCGAGGCGATCGAGGCGGCGAGTTTGCCGCTGGTTGCACTCTACACGCGTTCCGATTTCATGGGCTGACCCGGCCCGACGCAGCCTGCGGCAGATCGGTCACGTCCAGGACCGGCACCGCCATCACCGACGGGTACGATTGCCTCTGCTTTCGTGGCGCGCGGGACACCATGCGGTGCGGCCGCGGCAGCGCGAGGTCCTCGTCGGTGGGGTGCGTCTTCATTGCGCGCAGCTCGTGCGCGATCCACATCCGGCTCTCGGAGACGCCCTCGTCGATCTCGCCCGCGAAGACGAGACAGACGCCCAGGAGCACGCCGATGACGAAGAAGGCGACCTTGAAGAGGCGCGCCTCCTTCCTCTTCTTGTAGGAGGGCCAGGTGATCGCGTCGTGGTCGACGCCGGACACGGAGCGCTCGGCGGCCGCGCGGCGAATGCGACGGCGCACGCTGCTCTCGTCGGCGTCCGACCTGGACCACAGCGCGAACGCGCTTCGCGGCTTGGGGGATCGGGCGGAGCGCGCGCCGTGGGCCATTGGGCGTCGAAGTGCGAGCGGCGTGCCTCCGTCACGGCTGGACGATTGCGTCGTGGGTCGCCAGGGGCCGCGCTTTCGGGCATCTCCGCGAGGCGCGACGATCCACCCCTGGTCCAACGTTGCCGCATGGTGAACGTCACGTTGCCGCAGCGCGTCGGGATGGAGGCATTGTCGGCGGCGAGAGCCCGGCCTTCGTTTTGTTTCCCTCCGCGCGGTACACTCCACTATGCCGTAGTGGCCGCCGGGGCTTCTGGGCGACGAGAACGGAGAAGAAGGTTTGTCCGTGGATGTAAGGAGAATCGACGTCCTCAGCGACTCGACGGGCGAGACGGCCGAGAAGGTGGTCCGCGCCGCGATGCTTCAGTTCCCGCACTCCGGCGCGCAGATCCGCCTCCACACGCGCGTGCGCACGCGCGAGGCGGCGCGGCCGGTGCTCGAGCGCGCGGCACGCGAGGGAGCGCTCGTCGTCTTCACTGTCGTGAGCCCCGAGCTCCGCGAGTTCATCCACGCCACGAGCTACGAGCTCAAGATCGAGTCGCTCGATCTCATTGGCTCGCTCATCGGAAAGTTGGGGACGTTCCTCGATCGCCAGCCCATCAACATGCCGAGCGCGATGCTGCCGCTGTCCGACGAATATTTCCGCCGCATCGAAGCCGTCGAATTCACCGTCAAGAGCGACGACGGCAAAGAGCCGCGCAACTTCAAGAAGGCGGACCTCGTCCTGGTCGGCGTGAGCCGCACGTCGAAGACGCCGCTGTCGACGTTGCTCGCCCAGCGCGGGCTCAAGGTCGCCAACCTCCCGCTCGTCCTCGGCGTCACCACGCCGCCGGAGCTCGAGGAGGCGTCGCAAGACCGCATCGTCGGCCTCACGATCGGCCTCGACCCGCTCACCGAGATCCGCAAGGCGCGCTTGAGGCAGCTCGGCATGAGCGTCGACGCGAACTACGGCCTCCGCGAGCAGGTCAAAGAGGAGCTCGACTATGCCGCGCGCATCTTCAGGGCCCACCCGCACTGGCCGGTCATCGACGTGACGGGCCGCGCGATCGAAGAGACCGCGGTCATCATCCTCGAGTCTCTCAAAGAGCGCGACGAAGCCGCCAAAAACGCGCGCGCCGCGATCGTGTAGCCCCCGGGAATCAGCGAGCCGCGAGCGTGTACGTGTAGCGGGCGCTTGGGCCGGAGACGGTCTTTTGGGTCCAGGCGGCGCCGTCGTATTCCCATGTGTCGCCGAGCCAGGCCTTGCCGACGCCGCCGTCGCCGCCGAAGAGAACGAGCTTTCCGCCGAACGGCGTCATGCCGTAGTGCCAGCGCGAGGGCGGGCCGGCGACGGTCTTTTGCGTCCACGTGGCGCCGTCCCACTCCCACGTGTCGGCGAGGATGTGGTTGGCGTCTTGCTCGCCGCCGAAGAGGACGAGCTTGTTGCCGAAGGGCGCCATCGACGCGTAGGCGCGGCCAATCGGGCCAGTGGTCGATACCTTGGTCCACGCCGCGCCGTCGTACGCCCACGTGTCGCTCGCGGCGCCCACGCCGCCGAAGAGGTACAGCTTGCCGCCGAGCGCGCCGAGCGCGTGGCCGGTGCAGTGGAGGCCGGTGGTGAGCGTCGCGACGCTCATCGTCCACGCGGCGCCGTCCCACTCCCACGTGTCGCAGAGCTGTCCGCCGGCGCCCTCGCCGCCGAAGAGCACAATCTTGTCACCCACCGTCGCCATCCGGTGGCGGCTGCGCGCGCTCGGACCGGCGACGCTCTTCTGTGTCCACGCGACGCCGTCCCACTCCCACGTGTCGGCGAGATCGCCGGCGACGCCCGAGCCGCCGAAGAGCACGATTTTCCCGTGCAGCGCGGCGGTCGCGTGATCGTAGCGCGCGACCGGGCCCTTCACGCCGCGTGCGATCCACGTGGTTCCGTCCCACTCCCACGTGTCGCCGAAGAACTGCGGACCGTCGCCGGCAAAGAGAAGCACCGCCGACGCGAGCGCCGCCGGCTCCGCGTCGAGCCCCGCGTCGACGACAGGCACTGCGGAGTCGAGATGCGGCCCCGCGTCGGTTCCTTGACCGCCGCCATCGCTGGCGCTCGACGTCGCCGTGGTTCCACCGCATGCGACAGGCGCCGTGACGACGAGCAGTAAGAAGGAAAGCTTCATGGCGGCGGACCTCAATGATGCTGGTGATGCTGATCTTCGGAGTGATCATGCGCGTGCGAGCGCGCGGCGTGCTCGTGCGAGTGGGAGTGCTCGCCGGCCGGCATCGGATCGTGAGTGTGATCGTGGTGACCGTCGTCGTGGCGGTGCGCGTGCTCGTGGCGCATCGGTGCGTGCTCGTGAAAGTGCCCGTGGTGCTCGGTCACGTGGAGCCACACGCCGACGCCCATGAGCGCGCCGGCGACGAGCAACATCGGCGAGGCCGGTTCCCCCATCGCGGTCGCCGTCAGCGCGCCGACGAACGGTCCGAGCGCGAACACCGACGCTGTCCGCGCCGCGCCGAGGCGACGCTGGGCCATCAAGTAGAGGCGGAGGCTCAGCCCGAAGCCCACCGCGCCGCACGCCGCGATCGCGAGGGCCGCGCGCGGCGCGGGAAAGACGTCGCGCGTCGCGAGCGCCAGCGAAGCGGATAGGCTCGCGCCGAGGAGGCCTTTCACGAGGACCACCGAGCCCGGGTCGCGATCGGCGAGCGGACGGGCCAGCGCGTTGTCCAGCGCCCATCCAGCTGTCGCGACGGCGACAGCGGCGAGGCCGAGCACGTCCCCTTCGAGGACGCGCCGGTCCAGGACGAGCACCGCGCCGCCGGCGGCGATGAGCGTCGCCGCGACGAGCACGCGACGACCCAAGTGCTCGCGGTAAAACAGCCATCCGAGACCCACGGTGAGCCCGGCCTCGAGGTTCAACATCAACGATGCGCTCGCCCCGCTGGTTCTCCGCAGGCCCCAGGCGAGCGCTGCGGGTGCGAGAAACGCCCCGAACAGCGCGACCGCAACCAAACGCACCGCGTCACGACGTAAGAGTCGCGCCTCCCGACCCGGGCGCCGCGTCGGGAACGAGGCAATGGCTGCGCCCAGATAGAGGAGCGCGGCCGTCCAGAACGTGCCTGCGTCATGCGACGCGCGTTGCACGAGCGGCGTCGCCACGCCAAAGGCGAGCGCGGCGACGACGGCAAGGAGAACTCCGGGGCCCACGCCTGCACATTACCGCAGGCGTGGCAGACTGGAGAGTGGCTCAACGGAATGCGTGGCACGTCGTTCGCAACTCACTGAAGGCGACGATGTCCACGCTCTACCGGGCCACCGCGGCGCTCGCCGTCCCCTTCGCGATCGCGTCGCTGCTCGGGGCCTGCGCGTCGCGAGTGTCCCACGTCGCGTCGGCGCCCGCGCCGGGTCCCGGGTGGCGCTACGAAATCGTCGCGCGTGAAGGAGCGCGCGAGCTATCGGCGGCGGCAACGTTTCCGTCCGGCAGCCCCACCGAGCTCGTCGTCGAGTCGGGCGCCGACGCGTTCGTGCGCGACGTGGAGCTGCGCGACGCCGGCAAAGACGAGTGGACGCCCGTGACGAAGCGCGGCACCCGCTGGATCGCCCCCGAGTGCGCGTTCGGCTGCACGGTGCGCTACCGCTTCCTCCTCGAGGATGCCGCCGTCGCGCTCCACGACATCGATCGCGCGGTCTTCGACGGAGGTGTCTTCGTGTCGACGCCGTCGGTGTGGCTCCTGAGGCCGCACGGCGCGCCGTCCACGACCCCCGCGACGTTCCACGTGACGACGCCGCCCGACATCGAGTTCGTGAGCGGCGTCGATCACGATCCGAGCGGAGTCCCCGGCGCGTACCGTGCGATCGCGAGCGATCTGGAGATGGCGCCGTACTCCGTCTTCGGCGCGCTGCGCACGCACCGCATCTACCAGGACGGCGCGACCTTCCAGATCGCGATCGCGCCGGGCGAGCTCGCGATGCAAGACGAGGACGTCGATCGATGGGTCTCGATGGGCGTCAGCGCGGTCACGTCGTTCTACCACCGCTTCCCGCTGCCGAACGTGCTGCTCGTCGTCATCCCCAGCAAGGGCGACGAGGTCGAGCATGGCCGCACGCTCGCAGGCGGCGGCGCGTCGATCGTGCTCCACGTCGGGAAGGACATGACCGCGGCGAACATCGCCGACGACTGGGTGCTGACGCACGAGCTCACGCACCTCGCGTTCCCTACGGTGCCGCGCCGCTACGCGTGGCTCGAAGAAGGGCTCGCCACGTACGTCGAGCCGATCGCGCGCGCGCGTGTGGGCGTCGTGCCGACGGAGGAGGTGTGGCGCGGGCTCTTCCTCGGCTTGCCGAAGGGCCTGCCGCGCGCGGGCGATCGCGGTCTCGACGTCACGCACACGTGGGGCCGCACGTATTGGGGAGGGGCGCTGTTCTGTCTCGTGGCCGACATCCAGATCCGCACCGCGACACAGAACCAGCGCGGCCTCGAGGACGCCCTCCGCGGCATCCTCGACGCTGGAGGAAACGACGCCGTTCGCTGGGATCTCGAGCGCGCGCTCGAGGTCGGCGATCGCGCGGTCGGCACGCACGTGCTGCGCGATCTGCACGCGCGCATGGGCACCGCGCCGGTCGAGATCGATCTGCCCGCGCTCTTCCGTCAGCTCGGCGTTCAGATGCGCGGGCGAAAAATGGTCTTCGACGAGACGGCGCCGCTCGCCGCCGTGCGCCGCGCGATGACGGTGCGAGACAGCCAGCGTCCCGGTCTCCTCGCCGAGCAGCTCCCCTCCTGCGACCCGCGCACGCCGCTTCGTGTCGCGCCGTGCGTCGCGCCGGGCACGTCGCTCCTCGGGCGTTGAGGGCGTGTCGCGCCCCGTGTCGCATCCAGGAGACACGCAGGAATCCAGCGGCAGCGGCCATTCCCCGTCTCATGTTCCTCTCGGGTAAGCTCCGTGCTGGCACGCGACGCGTCGCGAGCTATTCCCCGAACGGAGGAGCTTCATGAAGCGGTTCGCCTGGATGCTACTCTTCGTCGCCGTCGGCTGCGGCTCGTCGGGCAAGAACGGTTTCACGCCGGACGACGCCGGTCTTGGCGGCGGCGGCGGTGACGCGACGACGCAAAACGGCGAAGGCGGTCCTGTGTTCGTGCCCACCGCCGACGGCGGCGGCAACAACGTCCACGACTGCAACGGCACCAGCCAGGACACCGACGGCTGCTCGTGCCCGACGCCCGGCGCCACGCGTGGCTGCTACACCGGCGATCCGAAGACGCGCAGCGTCGGCAATTGCAAGGACGGCACGCAGACCTGCATGAAGCAGGGCGAGTTCTCGTCGTGGTCGCCGTGCACCGGCATGTCGCTCCCGTCGTACGAGAGCTGCATCGGCAACGTCGACACGAACTGCAACGGCAAGGTCGGCTGCGTCGATCCGCAGTGCGCGACGAGCCCGAGCTGCAAGGCCTGCCAGACCGACGGCCAGACGCGGCCTTGCTACACCGGCCCGGCGGGGACCGAGAACGTCGGCACCTGCAAAGACGGCGTGCAGACGTGCAAGTCGAACGAGTGGGGCCCGTGCGTCGGGGAGGTCGATCCGGCGACCGAGAACTGCTGCGACGCGCTCGATCACAACTGCAACGGCTGGGCAGGCTGCCTCGATGTGTTCACGCTCGCGTGCGCGAACGCGGCGTGCTGCCAGTCGCAGTGCAAGAGCCCGCTCGACACCGGATGCGTCTGTCCCAAGGGCTCGGGCGACACGCAGACGTGCCCGGACGGCGATCACGTCGTCCACACCGGCGGCTTCCCCGGCGCCGACGAGTGCTGCCCGTGCAACGACTGCAACGACGTGAACTGCTGCGGCAACTCCGTCTGCGCCGGCTCGGCGACCTGCAGCGGGCTCACGTGCAAGCCGCTGCCGCCGTCGTGCAACGGCCAGGTGAACTCCGACTGCGACGACTTCCCGGAGGACTGCGACGAGCCCTGCTGCAAGTGCTCGCAGTGTCCGTGATTTTGCACATTTAGGGATGGAGCCGCCTCGCACAAGGTGCGAGCGTTTTCCAGCGTTAGCCTTGTGCCGGAGCGAATCTGAGCAAGACTGCCGCCGCCCCGTTGTACGTGACGCAGTCACCGAAAGGCGTACCCGTGTCCGACCCCTCTTCGTCGCCGTTGTCGTCGTCGACGTCCCTGCCGCAGTTTCCGATCGAGCTCGGCGACGCGGACAGCACCCTGCAGGTGCATGTCCAGCCGCACGCGCAGGAGCACGCGACCGTTCCGCGTCCTGGCGACACGGAGCAAGAGCTGTCCGAGGCCGACCTCGTCGACGATGACGAGGAGCCGAGCGTCGTCGTCGAGCTCGCGCCGCCGCGCTCGCTGCCGCCGCCGCGTCCGCTGCCGCCGCCATCGATGCCTCCGTTCCGTCGGTCGACGAGCTCGATCGGGCCGATCGCTCTCGACCTCGCGCCGCCGACGTCGCGCCGCCGGGCGGACTCGACTGTGCTCGTTCCTCGCGTGAGCGACACGCGGAAGCACCTCGGCGCGCTCGTCGCGGCCGCGGCGATGCTGGCGCTCATCGGCGTGGCGTCGCTCACCGCGGCGGTCACGGTCTCCTCGCGGAGCGCGGCGAAGGCCGCTGCAGTATCGAACATCACGACCCCGCTGCGCACGGCGGCGCCGAACGCGAAGGAGCTCCTCGTCTCGACGTCGGAGCTCGCGCCGACTCCGATCGCGATTCCGACTCCGACTCCGACTCCGACTCCGACTCCGACTCCGAGCACAGCGTCGACCGTGAGCACGTCTGCGACGAAGGCGACCGGGAAGACCGGTGTGTTGCGCGTGCCTCCGTCGATTCACGGCATGCTCGTCGACGGCAAGCCGCGGCGTGTAGACGGGTCCACGGTCGTCACCTGCGGCCGGCACACCATCAAGACGGGCATCGCACCGTCGCGCACCATCGAGATCCCCTGCGGCGGCACGGCCTGGCTCTGATCGAACGGGTGTAGAATGCCCGTGGCGCGGAGCCGTCCAACGAGGGACGGCCGTCGCGCCGGGAGGCCCACATCAATGCGCACTTTTTCGAGCGTTCTCGTTGTCGCGACGTTGACCATCGCGGCGCCGCTCTTCGCCGACACCCCCGCACCCGCGACGCGCGCCGGCGGTGCGACCGCTCAGGCCCCCTCGTTTGCGGCGGTGGAGGGCCAGCACGCGAAGCTCTTCGGCGCGATCAAGCCGTCGGCGCGCTCGAAGATCGAAGCCACCGCGCGCGTGCTCATCTTCGACGTCGCGGCGGCCCAGCATCAGGCGCGCACGGCCAAGACGACCGCGGCCACCAAGCCCTTCGATCTCGGCGCCGCCGCGCGCGCGCGTGTAATCGAGGCCGGCTACTACGGCCTGGAGGCACCGAGCACCGGCGACATCGACGCCCTCGTCCGGATCGTGATGTTTCAGGCCGCGAAGGACGCCGACGCCGACTTGCGAGCGGTCGAGGCGGCCATGCGCGCGGTGAACAAGGCGAAGGAGGCGTTGCGCCAAGGCATCGCGGCCGAGAAGGCGCTCGCCGGCGAGAAGCTCCGCAAGTCGGATCTCGACGAGATCACCGCCCACTCGAAGGCCGGTCTAGATTCCCTCTCCGAGCTCGGAGAGACGGAGTCGATACGTCTTCAGATGGCGATGGATCGCCTCTCGAAGATGATGACGACCTTGTCGAACATCCTCAAGAAGAACTCCGACACCGCGCAGTCGATCACGCAGAACCTCAAATAGCTCTGCGGACGCGCGGTCACGGTCGGCACGGTCAGAAAATCGATTGCGATCGTGCCGGCGAGATGGTTGTGCATGAACGTCCGCCACACCATCGACGAGAGGATGATCATGTACCCCGCCCCGCCGTTCACCCCCTCGATGCCCGCGCTGGAAGGCCACGGCCACCCCTTGATCGCGTTCTCGTGGCACGCCTCGAGCGACTTCGCGAGCGCGCTCCTGTCGGGCGAGCCCTCGTGGTTCGTCGAGAGCGAGAGCACGCGCGTGCCGTCCTTCTGGAACGTCACGCGCACGCGGACGCTCCACGCGTCGGTGACGGTCGGCGGGAAGCACGACCGCAGCGCCGCCGAGCGGCCGTTGACGACCGCGAGGAGCTCGGCGTCCTTCGGGTAGAGGCCGCCGTACGTCCCGGGGCCGGCCGAGAACTCCAGGGTACGGCCCGGAGTCGGTGTCGGACTCGGTGCGGCGATACCACGAGCGCGGTCCGCGCGCCGTCAGCAAACCGCCCTTACGCGCGCGCCCGCGTGAGCCGTTGGAGAGGTGAATGCCTGCGGCACCAATCCACCCCCACGAGATCCGTCGGCTCGCAGCCGTCCAGAGGACGCGCCTCCTCGGAACGCCTGCCGAAGAGCGCTTCGACAAGATCTCGCGCCTCGCGTGTCGGATGTTCGGTGTTTCGATGGCGATCATCGACATCGTCGGCGAGAAGCTTGCCTGGCTCAAGAGCGTGCAAGGCTTCGACCGCTTCGAGGTCCTCCGCCCTGTTTCTTACTGTCACTATACGGTGCTGAAAGACGAGGTCTGCATCATCCCCGATGCGCGCCTCGACCCGCGCCTAGCGGACAACCCGTTCGCGGAGTCCTTCGTCTTCTACGTCGGCGTCCCCCTCAAGTTTCAGGGCGAAAATGTGGGTGTCATGTGCATCGCCGACGGCAAGCCGCGGACCATTACCGACGACGAGCTCGACGCGCTCCGTGACCTTGCTTCCCTCGCCGAGCAGGAGCTCGAGGTGTCGGCGCTCTCCGAGTCGCAAGTGACGCTGGCCGCGTCGAACCGCGAGCTCGAGATGAAGGCGCAAATCGACGTCCTGACTCGCATATGGAATCGCGGCGCCATCCAGGAAATCGCCGCGCGTGAGCTCGAGCACGGTCGAACGATCGCCACGTCCACCGCAATCGCTATCCTCGACCTCGATCACTTCAAGCAGATCAACGACGCACACGGTCACGCCGCCGGCGACGAGGTGCTCCGTGTCGTCTCGCAGCGCCTCCGCGCAGCCATTCGCCCGACCGACGCGGTCGGGCGTTACGGCGGCGAAGAGTTCCTGGTCGTGCTCCCGCAGATCGGCCGTGAGCCCCTCCTTCATGTCTGCGAGCGCATCCGGTGCGCGATCGCGAAGGAGCCCGTGGTCTCGGGAGGCGCGACGATTCCGATCACGTGCAGCGTGGGCGCGGTCCTGTCGGAGGAGGGCAGCGAGTCCGTCGAGACGCTCGTGAGGGCGGCCGACGGCGCGCTTTACGAGGCCAAGCGCGCGGGCCGCGATCGCGCGATCCTGGCGCTCGACGTTACCCCCGTCTCGGGCAACGCCGCGTAGCTCCGCGCGTTCGCTGGGCTCGCACGCGCCGCTCCTGGAGGAGACGGGATCGGGAGGTCGAAAGAGAGGCCCCGTACCCCGGGACACCCCTCTCCGCCCGCACACTCCTCGTCTCTTCGGAACGCCATGAATCGCGCAGTCGAACCAGGGCACGGTTCGCACTCTCGCACGCGCGTCGCGGCCGCTCTCGCGCCCGCCAACCGTCCGCGAAAGCCCACCGAGAGCTTCTCTCGGCGTCGTCCGCGAGAGCTCGCCACCTTCCCCGCGGAGGCGTGCGAAACCTACGAAGCGCCGCTCCCCCGGTACGTTCAGAACGCGTGCGCCGGTCAAGGCCGGCGCGCTAAGGTGGCAGCACGAACGTCGTCACCTTGAAGCCGTTCGTCCGCGTGACCACCGCCGAGAATGCGGCCAGGTCGACGAACAGGGTCAGGAGCGCGCGCGCGTCGTCCTCACGACCGGGCGCTGCCTTCAGGAGCGGGCGGTGAATCGTCACCCCTTCGAACGGCAGACGGAGGCTTGCCGCGACCGGCAGCACCGGGTCGGCGTCCTCGCCGAAGAAGCCGAGGAAATCGACGACGAGCGTCATGTCGACCTGGAAGGTCGCGTCTTGACGAGCGGTGATGCGAAGGCTCGTCTTGATCGCGGCCTCGTGCTTCGCGACGTAGAAAGAGGAGGCGACCTCGCTCCCGCCGTCGACGCTAACGCCTTCGAGCGCGCGCCAATCGCGCAGACCGAGGCGCAGCCACTCGCACGTCGCTTCGCAGACGAACTCCTCCTCGCGCCCCGGCGGCCCGTAGCAGAGGGGCTCGAACTCGACGTGCACCTTCCAGTAGACGTCCCGACCGACATTGGCCTTGGCGTTCTCGAAGAGGACCGCGCCGAGGGTGCCACCTTTGGCCTTCAATGCTTCCGTAGGGAATCGCACCATCTTCGTCGTCCTTTCGGCTGGCAGCATGTCAGGGCGGCCGCAACCGCGGCCAACGGAGGCTGGGGGTTTGCGACACCTCGAAGTGCACCGGCGACGCTACGCCCTTCGTCGGACAGTCTCTATTTCGGTCCGACCGCGCCGACGCCCGGGGGTTCCCAGGCTTCTTCGTAGTGATCGCGCAGACCATCTTCTCCTATCTGATGGCCGCGCTGGTGCTGCCCGACTTCCCGCCCAGCGGGGCCGCCGACATGAAGGCGAGCCACCTGCCGGTCCGCCTCAACTTCGGTTTTCACATTTTTTGGATAGTGATCTCGGCCGTCGCCGCCTTCACTCAGCGAGAGTGGTTCCACGAAGCGCTGGTGCTGGTCGCCTTCGTCGTCAACGTGCTCTACATCGCGCTGCTCTTCTTGCGCCTGCAAATAGTCGCCGACCTCGCTGCGCAGCTGGTTCGCCATCGTCGAGCGCCGGCTCAGCAGCGCACGATGACGTTGTCGTAGTGCGCGATCACGTCGGCCGAGTTGGGCGCGCCGACGCCGAGCAAGACCTGGACGTCCGTGATTTTCGGAACGGCCGACGAAGGCTTAGGCCCGCTGGAGCCGACTCCGCCGACGCTGAACGTAGCGCTGGGGGCGGCATCGACGTAGGAGACGTGGAGCTCGCCGCGGTACCAAGCCGCTCGCGCAATCGAGATGGTCCCGATCGGATATATCGCGTCCAGGGTCGAGCCGAGCGCGCGTTCGCCGAGGAGACGGCCGCGGCGATCGGCGGGCTTTCGCCCTGGATCACGAACGAACTGGAGCACGACGGGCTCCGCGCGGACGGCGAGCGCGTGCTCGGCGGCTGCTCGACGTGGTTCGCGGGCGCGCGTACCGAAGATCGCCGCCCCCCGCGCATCAACGACGCAGCCACGCTTCGTCCTGCGCCGCGATGTTGTCCGCGAGTGGACCTTGCGGGGCGCCCGCCTCGAGCGCGATCGCCGTGATCGCCGTGAGCCTCGCGGAGGGCATCTGCGCGATCGCCGCGAGGAGCGTGGCGGCAACGGCCTCGATCTGGGCGACGGTGCTCGGATCGGCGAACCGGCGCGAGCCGTCTGCGCCCTCCTGCGTCTTCGTGTTCGGCGCCGCGATCCCAAGGCTCGCGACGACGTGCGCACCCTGCCAGCAAAGCGTGCGCACCAGATCGCGCCGGGCAAATACGCCGCCGCTCGTCCCGCCGCTGAGCAGCGCCACCGGCTTCGCGTACAGGTTGCCGGACCCGACGATCCAGTCGAGCGCGTTCTTCATGACACCGGCGACGCCGCCCGCGTACTCCGGCGCGGCGATCAGCACGGCGTCGGCGGCTGCGATCTGCGCGCGAAACGCCGTTACCGCGGCGCCGGGATCGTCCGCGCGATCGGAGTTCATCGGGGGAATGGACTCCAGATGGTCGAACGCGCTCACCTCCGCGCCGGCCGCCGAGAGCGCCGCGCGCGCGGTGTCCAGAGCCGCGCGGTTTGCCGAGGCCTTCTGGAGGCTGCCGCATACCATGAGGACGCGAATCATGGCGCGATGGTAGGCGATCTTGCCACTGCCTCCATCGCCGAAGACGCGCGAGAGCCACGCCGGTGGTCACGGGCATCGGACGACGTGTGGGTCGGCGGCGGGGTGGCGGGCGCGAAGCGCGGGTGGCGAAACGTGCGTGTCGAGTAGATTTGGTGCGCTGAGACAGGACGTTCGCCGTTTCGCGCGTTAGGCTACAGCCACGATCATGCCGGCTTTCCTCGCGTGGGCGCGTTTCACCTCTCTTCTTCCGGGGCGCACCCCAAACCAAAAAGCCGTCGCGGCGCTCGCGATCGGTGCGCTCGCGAGCGGTGCGCTCTTCGCCTGCGCGACCGCGCCCGCGGTGGACGGCGCGGTCGATCCGGGCGGCACCGGCGACGACGACGGCGGCGGAACGGGGCACGATGGCAGCAGCGGGAGCAGCGGCGGGCCCACCGGCGACGGCAGCAGTGGCGGCCCCGGTCCCGGAACCGACGGCGGCGCGTCCGACGCCGGTGGCGGAAAGGATAGCGCTCCGTGCGTGGCGACCGACGCGGGGTGCGCGACCGGCAGCCCGGGCGCGTGCGGGGCGGGCGCGATGGATTGCACCGAAGCGGGCGCGCCGTACTGCCGCCCGCTCGCGGTCACGCAGCCCTGCTACAGCGGCCCAGTGGGAACGAGCGGCCAGGGCAACTGCAAGCCGGGCGTGCAAACGTGCACGGGGACGCTCGGCGCGTGCACCGGCGAAGTGGATCCGACGCCCAACGAGAACTGCTTCAACACGACCGACGACGACTGCGACGGCAAACTGAACAACGGCTGCCCCGACCACGTGACGCTCGGCGCGAAGACACCCCTCGCGGCGCAGGGAGGAGCAGGCGGCGGACCGGCGGCGGCGATGTGCCCGCCCGGCTCGTTCGTAACGCACTCGACGATGTATTTCGACGGCTCGACGAGCCACGCGGCGGGCATCGGCATCTTCTGCGCGGCGCCGACGCTCGTGCAGGGCGCGTCGACGTACACCATCACCCTCACCCAGCTACAGCCCGCACCGTCGGTGCTCATCGGCGGAAGCAACGGCTACAGCGAGCTCCATGAATTCGACTGCGGCATCACCGGCCTCGTCGCCGGGAGCTACCTGCTCGGGCACTCCGACAGCGCCGTCGAGGGGCTCGGCATGCAGTGCAGCAACGGCGCGGTGACCTTCGCCGCCGACAACACGCTGACTTTTGCCTTCACCCAGACCGGGCTGACGAACTACAACACGTTCCCAGGCGGCACGTTCTTCCGCAACGACTGCGCGGCGAACCAGGTCCTCGTCGGCTACAACCTCCGCCTCGGCAACTACATGGATCAGATCCAGGCCGTCTGCGCGCCGCTCGTCACCGTTTACAAGTAGTCACCGGTTCCAGCCCCGTGAACAGGGGCTCCAGCCCTGCGCGAAAGCAGTAACGGCGCGGTTTGCCTAAAACGCGTTCCACGCGAAAAGGCGGGAGCTCGGGCCGAGTGAATGTCGGGTGGCCAAATCGGCGCGCGTCCAGGTGTATCGAGCGAAATCTTGGCGAAATCGGCCCTCCGCCACTTCGGTCGTGAGGGTGCGATTCGTCGCCGCGACGATGCGCACGTCGACGCGCCGAGATTCGTTCGAACCGACCTGCCTGACTTCGCGCTCCTGCAGGACGCGTAGCAGTCGGACCTGAACTTCGGTCGGGAGCTCGCCCACCTCATCGAGGAAGAGCGTTCCGCCATCGGCGTCCTCGATCAGGCCTCGGCGCGCGGACACGGAGCCGGTGAAGGCTCCCTTCGCGTGCCCGAAGAGCTCGCTCTCGAGCAGCGACGCCGCCAGCGCACCGCAGTTGATCGCCCGGAGCGGTCGGTCGCGGTTTCGGCTCCTGTCGTGGAACGCGCGGACGACGAGCTCTTTCCCCGTCCCGCTCTCACCAAGCACCAGCACCGTCGCGTCGGTGGGTGCTCGTTCGCAGATGGAGACGCGCCGACGCTCTCGACGAGATGGCCGGCGCGAATCCCTCACCGACATGGGGGGCGATCCGCTCGATGAATCGGACCTCCTCCTTGGAGAACCGAGCACCGGCCTCGCGATGAACGCACATGTAGCCCCAGCACCCGCCGCCGACTCGAACTATTGCCCGCAGCTCGTCGCCGAGGCCGAGCGGCCGGAAGATGTCCCGAAAGCGCGCGCTCGTGTCTGGATGGCCGTCGGTCGCTTCGACGAGCGTACGCACGCTGGCGCGCTCCCGAGCGAGCGTCGTCCACTTGTTAACGTCGTCGTCGATGAACTCGTTCTGAACGAAGTACGGAATCGTGCTCGCCGCGATCCCTTGCTGCCGCTTGACCTGACGCCCGCAATTTGGCCCACCGATTCTGTCGCTCATAGAAGGAGCGCAGGATGGACGAACCAGCGAGTTCACGGAGCAGCAGATGGTCACGGCGGTGCGCGAGCTCGAGGCGGGCGCCTCGGTCAGCGAGGTCGGGCGCAAGGTCGGCGTGACGAGTCAAACGCTCGCACGCTGGAAGGCGAGGTACGCCGGCGTGACGCTGTCGGAGGCGCGCGAGAAGCGGCGGCTCGAGGAAAAGAACGCGAAGCTGAAGAAGCTCGCGGCGCAGTTCGCGCTCGAAAACGATTCGCTGAAGGTGGCGCTGGGAAAAAGTG